>NZ_VKAB01000035.1 GCF_009769385.1 Saccharothrix deserti | reverse complement strand
CGAACAGCCATCCTCACCCAAAGCGTGTCACTAGGCGAATTCGCATTTTTCGCTAGCGGTCACTGCGCTGACCTGCGACTTCATCCGTCGCGTCGACCAGAACAGGCCCGCAACTGTGGAACGCGGGACGAACGAGTGGATTATGTCGAGGTCAGGGCACGAGTCGATCGGGAAACCGGTGAGACGAACGCGACATACTCCGGCTACGACCACAAGCCCGTCAACATGTACCCGAACCCCACTGGACGGACATCGTGACAACCGTGGCACGCCACGACGTCGACCCTGAGCTTGCCGAACAGATGATCGCGGAGTTCTCGGCAAGCCTGCCGAAGTTCATCGACCTGGTGGAGCGGACGCCGCTCGCGTTGACCACCGTGCTGGACCGGTCGCTGACACTGGCGGCGCTGCGCACAGTGCCGGACCCCACCGCGAAGGACGTGCTCACGTGGGACGACCTGGTCACCGCGATGCAGGCCGCGTCGGCGCTGTTCGCGGTGATCGACACGTCTGCCGAGTCGATCGAGTACACCGTCGGCCGCAGGCTGCGCATCCCGACGACTCCGCCGGGGCAGCACAACCGCGCCGGGCGCTGGCTCACCGCGACGTGGCTGGCGGTCGTCTGCCGCGAGCGGCAGCGGTTGACGGCGCTGGCCTCGGTTCCGGAGGAGGTGCTGCGCGCGGCGGATGTCGGCTATGACGCCTACATGCTCTCCTGGGTCGATACGTTGCAGACCTTTTTCCGCAACGGCCCGGACCTCGATGCGAAGTTCGCCGCGACCGTGGAGTCGGTGAACCGCGCCGCGAACACTCCCCAGGAGTTGGTCACGCGGTTGATCTACCCGCCGATGGAGCTGCTGTACCACGTGCTCGACCGCGACGCGGACCGGTTCAACGAGTCGTTGGAACGCGCGCTCGAACTGCACCGGCAGCACTGGTCCACCGGCGGCAGGGAGACGAATCCCGACGGCTTCATCGCGCTGGCCCCGCTGGCGATGGCTGTACTGGCCCAGGAGGTCGGCATAGAGGTCCTGGTGGAATCCGAATACCTGCCCAAGTACCTGCTGTCCGGCGCCTGGGTCGGGGAGACGCCGACCTCCTGAGGGCGTCGGTCGGTTCGATGGTGGCGTCGAGCCCGCCGCACCACTGCGGGGCCGACGACGTGGGGCGGCCTGGATCGCACAGCACCCCGACCGCATCCGTCAACCAGGGCACTGTGCTGTGCGGCGTCAGGTGTCGAAGCGTCCGGCCTTGATCGCGGTCAACATCGAGGTCAGGTCGATGTGCAGGACCGGTCCGGTCGGGTTCTTGCTGTCGCGGACCGCGCCGTTGCCGATCGGCGCGACTTCGACGCAGTTGGACTGCGACTCCGACCGGGACGACTTCCGCCACGTCGGCGCTGGTAGCTGCATGGTTCACACGTCCATTTCGTCTCGCAGGGCGATGATCCGGCGCAGCGACATTGTCGCACTCAGCGCGACTTCACCGAGCCGTGCCGCCCGACGCAGGTAGGGCGTGGTGAACGGCTCGTCGTCCAGGAACGCGCCGGACCGCGCCATCTCGATGTGCACCACGATCGCGGGCGCCACGTCGAGGATCATGAACGCGCTGACGCGTCCGAGTCGCGGCATCGCCCGGATCGGAACGACGCGGATGGTGACGTTCGGTCGCTCGGCGGCCTTGGCCAGTGCGGTCAGCTGGTCGCGGTGGATCTCGTCGTTGCCGATCAACGCGGGTTCGCCGATCAGGGCGGTGTAGTGCACGTCGTCCCGGCCCAGGCGCTGATGCCGGCGTTGCGACGAGGGGAGTTGGCGGCGGAAGCCGGGGCGCACGAGGAGGCCGAACAGGTGCGCGTGGCGGCACATGCGGCGATCGAAGCGGCCGATGCCGCGAACGCGGCGGTGGAGGCCGCGGTCGAGGCGATGCTGACCGCCGAGGAGGCCACCACGGCGGTCACCGTGGCAGTCGCCGCCTGCGGCCGGGTGCCGACGCCTGAACGTGGAGTTCGGACTGCCTGAGCGTTGAACTCACGCGACCGAGTGCTGAACTCCCGGGTCTTGAACGTTCGACTTTCGGGACGTGAGTGTCCGACTCACGGTGGCGTTGCCCTTGTGGGCAACCGGGGCTGCCCCAAGGTTCGCCGGGTAGCCGCTGGTCGCGGATAAGCAGCCGGGTCATCGTGGGAGCGTGATCCACGAGGTTGACGAGGCGCTGAGGCGGTTGGTCCGGGACGACGCGTTGCGCGGCACGGACGTCGAGGTCGCGTTCGAGGCGCCCACGAAGGAGTGGGCCGCGCGGCGGAACGCGCCCACCGTCAACGTCTACCTCTACGACATCCGCGAGGACGTCCGCCGCCGGCAGCGGGGCCTGCTCAACGAGTACGAGAACGGCCAGGTCACCGCCCGCCGCCTGCCACCGCGCCACATCAAGCTGTCCTACCTGATGACGGCCTGGACCCAGCGCTCCGAGGACGAGCACCGGCTGCTGTCCGAGCTGCTGATCGGCTTCCTGCGGCACGAGTCCGTGCCGGTCGGGCTGCTGACCGGGTCGCTGGTGGAGCTCGGACTCCCGGTGCCGATGACGGTCGCCCTGCCCCCGCCGGAGGACCGCGCGTTCGCGGACGTCTGGACGGCGCTCGGCGGCGAGCTGAAACCGTCGCTGGACGTGGTGGTGTCCGCGCCGATCGACTCCGGCCGGGTGTTCGCGGCCGGGCCTCCGGTGGAGGAGGGCATGCGGCTGGCCATGGGCGACGACTCGGTCGGCCACCGCGTGACCGACGACTCGGTCGGCCGCGTGGCGATGAGCCGCAGGCACCCGTGAACACCGGCGGCCCGCCCCACGTGTTCGCCCGGCTCGCCGCGCTGGAGCGGCGGATCAGGGCGGCGGTGGCGGCACGGCGCAGCGCCGACCCCAACCCGGACGACCCGTTCCGCGGCCTCTACCTGTCCGACGAGGCGATCGACGCCCTGCTGGTCTCCCGGCGCGAGCCGTTCGTGCCGTTCCAGGCCTCGGCGGCGTCCGGCCGGCTGGGTCGGCTGGCGGAGACCGCCGGACTGTCCGGACTGGACGTCGAGCTGCTGCTGGTTGCCCTCGCGCCGGACGTGGACAGCCGGTTCGAGCAGTTCTACGGCTACCTGAACGACGACGTGACGCGCCGCCGTGCGACCGCGGGCCTGGCGCTGCGGCTGTGCGGGCTGCCGGAGGCGTCGGCGGCGGGCCGTGCGCGGCTCGACCCGTCGTCACCGCTGCGGTCCGCCGGGCTGCTCGTGGTGGACGACCGGGAGCGGCCGTTCCTGTCGCGTTCGCTGCGCGTGCCGGACCGGGTGGTCAACCACCTGCTGGGCGACGACCTGCCGGACGCCGCGCTCGCGGGTGTCGCGCGGGTCGTGGACGAGGTCACCGCGGCCGACGTCGGCAAGCTGGTGCGCGCGTTCCGGGCCCACGTGCGCCTGGCCTACCTGCGTGAACGTCCGGGTGGCGGTGCCCGGGAGGTGGCCGCCGCAGCGTTGACGCACGCCGGGTTCGCCGTGCTGGAGGTCGACGCGGCGCGCCTGCGCGCGGAACCGGACCAGCAGACGGCGACCGCCGCCGTGCTGCGCGAGGCCGTGTTGCGCCACGCCGGGGTGGTGCTCGGCCCCGTCGAGGAGGAGCCCCCGCTGGCCGCGCTGACCCATCCCGCGATCCCGCTGGTCGTGTTCGGCCCGAACGTGTGGGACCCGCGGTGGAGCGCCGACCCGCCGTTGCTGCACGACGCGTCACCGCTGCCCGCCGCCGACCGCGCCGACCTGTGGCGCACCCGGCTGGACGGCCGCCTCGCGCCCGGCGTCGACCCGGCCGCCGCCACCGCGCACTTCGTGCTGGGGCCGGGTCAGATCACCCGCGCCGCACGGGCCGCGTCGGTGTCCGCGCTGGTCGACGGTGGCGTGGTCACCACGGAACACCTTCGTGCGGGCGCGCGCAGCCAGAACGCGGCCGGCCTGCAACGCCTGGCCCGCCGCATCGAACCCGCCGTCGACTGGGACGACCTGGTGCTGCCCACCGGCGTGGTGGGCCTGCTGCACGAACTGGCCGCCCGCGCCCGACACCGCGACCAGGTCATCGACGAGTGGCGGATGCGGCCGGGCGGCGGCCGGGGACGCGGCGTCACCGGGCTGTTCGCGGGCGACTCCGGCACCGGCAAGACGATGTCCGCCGAGGTCATCGCCGCGTCGCTGGGCCTGGACCTGTACACGGTGAACCTGGCGACCGTGGTGGACAAGTACGTCGGCGAGACCGAGAAGAACCTGGAGCGGATCTTCACCGAGGCGGCGGGCGTGAACGGCGTGCTGCTGTTCGACGAGGCCGACGCGATCTTCGGCAAGCGGTCCGAGGTACGTGACGCGCACGACCGGTACGCCAACATCGAGAGCGCGTACCTGTTGCAGCGCATGGAGACCTTCGACGGCATCGCGGTGCTGGCCACGAACCTGCGCGCGAACCTGGACGAGGCGTTCACCCGCCGGCTGGACGTGGTGGTCGACTTCCCGATGCCCGACGAGCCGCTGCGCCGCCTGCTGTGGGACCGGTGCCTCGGCGTGACGGCGCCGCGCACCGAGGTGGACCTGGACTTCCTCGCGGCGGCGTTCGAGCTGGCCGGCGGGCACATCCGGTCGGCCGCGGTGACCGCCGCCTACCTGGCGGCCGAGTCCGGCGGCCCGGTGGGGATGGCGGAGGTGGTCGGCGCGGTGGCGCGCGAGTACCGGAAGCTGGGGCGGCTGGTGGGTGAGCGGGAGTTCGGGCGCTACCTCGGCCTGGCGGCGGAGGGAGCGGTGCGGTGACTGCCCTTTCGGGCAGCGAGCGCCGCCCTCGTGGTCCTGGTTCCGCGGTGGGCGGGGTTGGAGGATGGATGCGGACTCCTGTCGAGCCGTGGGGCACAGTTAGGGGGCAACCATGCGCGGGCACGAGCACGATCACGACGGTGACGGCGGGTTCCGGCCGAAAGGCGATCGCGCCGAGCGCGACGACCCCGACCTGATGGGACGCGCGGCAGCCGCCGGGCGGCCGGACGTCCTGGGCACCGCCGGGATGCTCGGCCTGCAACGGGCGGTCGGCAACGCGGGCGCGAGCACGCTGGTCGAGGAACAGGCCGAGCAGTCTCACGTGCACGACGTGGTGCGGTCCGGCGGCACGCCGTTGGACCCCGGTGTGCGCGAGGACATGGAAAGCCGCTTCGGGCAGGACTTCGGCGACGTGCGCGTGCACACCGACGGCGCGGCGCACGAATCGGCGAAGTCGGTCAACGCGCAGGCCTACACCGTCGGCTCGAACATCGTGTTCCAGCGCGACAAGTACGACCCGACGTCCGACTCCGGCAAGCACATGCTGGCGCACGAGCTGACGCACGTCGTGCAGCAGCGCAACGGTCCCGTGGACGGCACCGACGCCGGTGGCGGCGTGAGGGTGAGCGACCCGTCGGACCGCTTCGAACGTGAGGCCGGCAGCAACGCCGACCGCATCATGTCCGCGCCCGCGCCCGCACCCGCCGTCCAGCGCGTCGAGGACGAAGTGCCCGAGGAGGAGACCGCGCAGACCTACGTCGCGCCGTCCGTGCAGCGCGAAGAGGACGACGAGGAAACGGCCTGACCGAACACCGGACCCCGCCGTGCCCCAAGCAGGGGCGCGGCGGGGTTTTCGCGTGTCCGGGCCAGGACGGCTGCACCTTTGGGCAGCTATCGGCGTACCCCGGCACAGCCTCGTGGTCGTTTCGCACGTCGTCGAACCGCAGCAGCATTCACGGCACAGCACAAGCATTCGCGGCACAGCACGACACAGCCGGTTCCGCACGACTCGTTCCGCACAACTTGGGGAGGCAACGGATGCCCACCTATCTCTCGCCGGGGGTGTACGTCGAGGAGGTGGAGGCTGGTGCGCGGCCCATCGAGGGCGTGGGCACCGCCGTCGCCGCCTTCGTCGGCTTCGCGGCCCGAGGCCCGTTCAACACGCCGACGCTGGTCTCCAACTGGGGGCAGTACACGCAGGTCTTCGGCGACTTCGTGCCGGACTGCTACCTCGCCCAGTCGGTGTACGGGTACTTCCTCAACGGCGGCACGAACTGCTACGTCGTCCGCATCGGCGGCGAACGGGCCAAGACCAACGGCCAGCTGCCCGCGGGCACCGGCGCGCAGGCCGCGCTGAGCGGCTACAAGGTCACCGCACGCGAGCTGGGCGCCGCCGAGATCACCGTGGAGATCGCCGACGCCACCGGCGAGAACCCGCCGGACGACCGGTTCACGTTGCTGGTCAAGCAGAACGGCAAGGTCGTCGAGACGCACAACGTGACCACCAAGCGCACCAAGGACAACGTCGTCACCGTCGTGCAGGAGAAGTCGAACCTGATCACGATCGAGGAGACGGCGAACGGCGGCGTGGCCAAGGTGGAGAAGGGCAGCGTCACGCTGAAGGACGCGGTCGACCCGTCGCCCGTGCCGCGCAAGATCGCGGCCGACGACTACGTCGGCGACGTCTCCGACCGCACCGGCTTCGGCGGCCTGGAGGCCGTCGAGGAGATCACCATGGTCTCGGTGCCCGACCTGATGAGCAGCTACCAGCGCGGCGCGATCTCGCTGGAGTCGGTGAAGGCCGTGCAGCTGGCGATGATCGCCCACTGCGAGCTGATGGGCAACCGGATCGCCGTGCTCGACCCGCCGCCCGACCTGAACCCGCAGCAGGTCAAGGACTGGCGGATGAACGGCGCGGGCTACGACTCGAAGTACGCCGCGCTCTACTACCCGTGGATCAAGATCTTCGACCCGGCCAGTGACGACCACACGTTCATCCCGCCCAGCGGCCACATGGCCGGCGTGTGGGCCCGCACCGACGCCACGCGCGGCGTGCACAAGGCTCCCGCGAACGAGGTCGTGCGCGGCGCGGTGGCGCTGGAGACGCAGCTGACCAAGGCCGAGCAGGAGCTGCTGAACCCGATCGGCGTCAACTGCGTGCGGTCGTTCCCCGGTCGTGGCATCCGGGTGTGGGGCGCGCGCACGCTGTCGTCCGACCCGGCGTGGCGGTACCTGAACGTGCGGCGGCTGTTCAACTACCTGGAGGAGTCGATCCTCAACGGCACCCAGTGGGTCGTGTTCGAGCCGAACGACGACGCGCTGTGGGCCAGGATCCGGCGCACCATCAGCGCTTTCCTGGTCACGGAGTGGCGCAAGGGCGCGCTGTTCGGGCTCACGCCCGACGAGGCGTTCTACGTCAAGTGCGACCGCGAGACCAACGCCGCCGAGACCATCGACCTCGGCCAGGTGATCTGCGAGGTCGGCATCGCGCCGGTCAAGCCCGCCGAGTTCGTGGTGTTCCGGCTGTCGCAGTTCTCCGGCGGCACCAGCCTCGTCAACGAGTAGTCGTCACGTCGTCATCTCGTCATCGGGTCCTAGTTAAGGCGGTTCGTCATGGCTCTTCCCGACCTCGACACCTCGGTCGGCCACTCGTTCGGCCTCGAAGTCGACGGCGTCGCGATCAAGCAGATCTCCGAGGTCTCCGGGCTGAAGATGGAGCAGGACGTCATCGAGCTCAAGCAGAACACCCCGGACGGCAAGTACGTCATCAAGAAGCTGCCCGGCAGGCCGAAGGCGGGCGAGGTCACCCTCACCCGGGGTCTCACCGGCGACAACAGCTTCGAGCAGTGGGTCAAGGACGCGCACTTCGGCAGGATGGCCAACGCCCGCAAGGGCGGGGCGATCATCGTCTACGACTACGAGGGCCAGCCGATCAAGCGGTACAAGCTGACCAACGCGTGGCCGAAGTCGTTGGAGATCGGGTCGTTGAAGGCCGGCGACACCAGCGTGCTCACCGAAAAGCTCGTCGTCACCTACGAGATGATGGAAGTCGAGTGACGCCATGCGCAGGGTGATGACGGCGGTCGCCCCCGATGCCCCGGTCGCATCCGCCCCTGTTCCTCCGGGTTCGCCGGGTTCGGACTCGGGCGGGCAGATGCGCACGGAGTTCGCCTTCGAGCTGCCGCGCGGGTACGTCGACGACAGCGGTGTGCTGCACCGCTCCGGCGTGATGCGCCTGGCGACCGCGCGGGACGAACTGGTGCCGTTGCGCGACGACCGGGTGCGGGAGAACGCGGCGTACCTGACGGTCGTGCTGCTGGCTCGGGTGATCGTCCGGATCGGGTCGGTGACCGACGTGCACGTCGGTGTCGTGGAGAACCTGTTCGCGTCGGACCTGGCGTTCCTGCAGGACATGTACCGGCGGATCAACAGCGAGGGGCACACCCGTGCGGCGGTGGCCTGTCCCGAGTGCGGGCACGGGTTCAGCGTGGACGTCGCGGGTGGGCGCCTGGGGGAATCGTGACGTACGCGGCCGACCGGCTGCACGAGGAGGTCGCGTACGTGGCGTACCACTTCCACTGGTCGTGGGACTCGATCCTCGACCTGGAGCACCCGGACCGGCTGCGGTACGTGGCCGAGATCGCCCGGATCAACACGAGGATCAGCCAGGGACGGTGAGGGGCGATGTGGCCGTGGCGACGTGAGACGGCTCGGCCGGTGTCGCCGGAAGCGCCGGTGTCGCCGGCACTGCCCGTGCGGCGCGGCGAGTGGCGTGGGCTGCCGCCGATCCAGCGGGTGGTGGCGGCGCACCCGTTGGTGAACCCGGTGGAGCGGTTCTCGGGGTCTTTGGCGTCGTGGCGGTCGCCGGCCTACCTCGCGCCGTTGGCGCACAGGGTTGGAGTGGACGAGCCGTCGGGCGTGATCGACGGTGTCGTGCAGCGCGTGGTCGAGTCGCGTGTGGTCGAGCCGCGTGTGGTCGAGATGCCCGTCGCCCAGCCGCCCGCGCCCAAGCCCCGGAACTTGTGGTCGCGCCTGTGGGGTTCGGCTCCGGCGGCCCCGGCCCAGAGCGGGACTCAGAGCCCTGTCGTTCAACGCCAAGTGACACAAGGTGAAGTGACGCAACCTGAAGCGGCGCAACCGGTGCAGCGGTTGGAGGCGGACAGCGACCCCGAAACCCAGATCGAAGCCGCTGCCGAAGCCGCTGCAGAAGCCGGCGGCGAATTCGGAGGTGGAGTCGGCGGCGAAGTCGGCGGGAACGCGGGTATTCATATCCCCAACCGCGAACCCGAAGCCGCACCAACCCTCGAAGCTTCCGGGCCAACTCATGAAGCCAGGCCAACCCTTGAAGCCAGGCCAGCCCTCGAAACCGGGCCAGTCCTCGAAACCCGGCCGGACCCTGAACCGGAGTCGAGACTTGAAGCCGGACCGAAGCCTGAAGTCGGACCGGTGATCGCGGTCGAACCCAAGCCAGTCGTGGAAGTCGGACCAAAACCGGGACGAGAGGTCGTGTCCAGGCTGGAGGTCGGGCAGAAGCCGGCGGTCCGGCCTGAGCCGAAGCCCGCACCGAGGCCGCAGATCGGGCCGAGCGATGCACCGGCGGTGAGCCGAAACGTTGAGGTTGCCGGCGGCGAAACGCCGGTGGCACACGGGTTGCCGGTCGTGCAGCGGGCAGTAGCTGAGACCAACCCGTCACCGAAACCGGAACCCGCCGCGCCGCCCGAGCCAGCGCACCACCCAGCGCCCGAACTGCCGCAGGTAGGACACACATCGCCGCCCGCAGAACACACATCACCGGCGGCAGAACACACAGCGCCGCACGCAGAACAGGCATCGCCGGCGACAGAACAGGTATTGCCGCAGGCATCGCCGGATCCTGCCCCCACGCCGCCAGAGCACTCGCGCCCGACGCTGGAGGTATCTCGCCTAGCGGACGAGCCATCGCATACAACATCCGAACCCCCCGATGTCGGGCCGGAGCGGTCGTTTGCGACACCCGAGCCCTCGCAGGGACTAGGGATATCGCATACGACAGCTGAGTCGTCGCCGGAAATTGGGCTATTGCATACGGCATCCGAGGCATCCCAGGCGTCCGAGATGGTGCCGGTTCTGCCTTACGCGGCAACGGAGATGGTGTCGCGCGGCAGGTCTGGGGCGAGTGGGTCCGTTGGGGTGCAGCGGGTTGAGGTGTCGGAGGTGGTGAGGTCCGCTGAGTTGCCGGTGCGGCGGACTGCTGAACCTGCGGGTTTGCCTGGTCAGACTCCTGGTCGGTGGAGTGAGAGCGGTCCGGTCGGTGAGGTTGCGGTCGGTGGGGCGACGGAGTCTGTTGCGCCGTTGATCGGGGCTGAGGTGCCGGTGGTCGGTGTGGAGACTTCTCGGTCGCTTGATGTGCCCAGTGCCAGTGCCAGTGCCAGTGCCAGTGCCAGTGCCACCGCCGGTGGGCTGGGCGCGCCGGTTGTCGGGCGTCAGGTCGGGGTTCAGCGGTTGGCCGCGTCCGAGATTGCCCGGCCGGTGAACGAGCCGAAGGTGGAGCTTCCTGCGTCCACGGTCGGGTTGGGGATGCCGATCGGTGTCCAGCGGTTTCGGGGTGAGCCGGCTCCTGCTGACGGCGTCGCAGGACCTGAAGTGACCGGGCCTCTTATCGGAGGTCGGCCTCGGTTGGCCGCGCCGGTGGTGCAGCGGGCCGTTGTCGGGACGACTGGCGCACGTGCGGGGCGGCCGGGGTTGGGGTTGGGGCGGCCCCTGGCCGAGTTCGAGTTCGTGCAGCGGGAGGTCGAGGTACCGCCTTCGCCGTCCGCGACGCCAACGCCTACCGAGCCGATCGAGGCGGTCCCGTCGATCCCGTCGATCGCGGCGTTCTCGGCGTTCTCGGCGGCCCCGGAGACAGGCGCGACGGCAGGGGCAGCAGGCCAGGCAGCCCAAGCAGGGACGGCCGGTCAGGTGGCGGCACCCGGGCGGGAGCCCGAAGAACTGCTCAAGAAGCTCTACGACCCCCTGGTTCGCCGGCTCAAGGCCGAGCTGTGGCTCGACCGTGAACGGCGCGGAGCGTTGACCGATCGGTGGAGGTGAGCGGAATGGCCGAGGTGGATGAGGCGGTGGCCGTGTGCTTCGTCGTGCGCATCGACGACGAGAGCCTCGGCTCCTTCAACAGCTGCGACGGGCTCGGCATCGAGTTCACCGTCGAACAGCGCGAGGAGGGCGGCAACAACGGGATGGTCTGGCAGTTGCCCACCCGTATCAAGTACTCCAACGTCAAGCTGTCCCGCCCGGTCACCAAGGACAGCGCCAAGATCATCAAGTGGATCGCGGGCATGGCGGCCGGCGTCACCCGCAAGACCGCGATCATCGAGGCGCGAACGCTTGCGGGCACGGTGATCGCCAGTTGGGCGCTCTCCGGCGTGGTCCCGGTGCGGTGGAGCGGACCCCAGCTGTCCGCCGACTCCCCGAAGGTCGCCACCGAAACCCTCGAACTCGCCCACCACGGCTTCCTCAGCACGGCGAAGTGACCCCGACATGGCCTCCCCGATCACCTTCACCTCGGCCGGCACGAGTGCCAAGGCCAACAGCTACGCCGCGCCGACGAACCTCCAGAAAGCCCTGCTCAGCGTGCACCGCCCACCGAAGGCGGGCGGCGCGGCCAAGCCGGGCGACCTCATGCACGAGATCACCTTCCAGTTCAACCCGAAGGAGCTCTCGCTCAGCAAGAACGCCAAGTGGGAACGCAGCCGCCAACCGAACGTGGCGAAAAGCGGCACCCCCGAGTTCAAGGGCTCCGACCCGGTCAAACTCGCCCTGGAGGTCTTCCTCGACGCCACCGACCACATGGACGACAGCGTGGTGAAGAAGGTCGAGCAGCTGTTCGCCTGCTGCGTGCCGACGGAGGACAGCCGTCAGCACGGCAAGGGCTCGCCGCCGTGGGTGATCTTCAAGTGGGGCGGCATGACGGGCTTCCCGGCGTTCGTCGGAAGCGTCAGCGCCAAGTACACCCTGTTCACGCCCGCCGGCGTCCCGGTCCGGGCGACCTGCACGGTCAACCTGGAGGAGATCGCGGGCGAGCAGGGCGGCCAGAACCCCACCTCCGGCGCCCTCGCGGCACGCGACTCGCACGTCCTCGTCGCCGGCGACACCCTGCAGTCCCTCGCCTACAAGGCCTACGGCAACGCCGAGCTGTGGCGGGAGATCGCGGAGGCCAACGACATCGACGACCCGATGCGGCTGCGGCCCGGCTCGCGGCTGCTGGTGCCCGCGTTGGAGGAGATCCGCGATGCCCAATGAGACCTTCGCGAACTCCCTCGTGGTCGAGGTGGAGGGCGGCCCGCTGCCCGCCGACGTCAAGTCCCTGCTCACGCACGCGTTCGTGGACGACAGCCGCAACCTGCCGGACGTGTTCGTGCTCCGCTTCCGCGACCCCGGCCACGTCGTGCTCGGCAAGGCCGGGTTCAAGATCGGCGCGAAGATCGCCCTCAAAGTGCAGACGTCCGACCCGGGCGCCCCGCAGCCGTTGATGAGCGGCGAGGTCACCGCGGTCGGCGTGGACCTGGACGCGGGCGGCACGTTCACCGAGGTCCGCGGCTACGACCTGGCGCACCGGCTGTTCCGCGGCAAGAGGGTCGCCTCCTACCCGAACATGACCGTCGCCGACGTCGTGCGCAAGGTCGCGCAGCGGGCGAAGATCCCGGTCGGTCGGATCGACGACGTCAAGGGCTTCGGCCGCCCGCACACCCAGCTCAGCCAGGACGGCGTCAGCGACTGGGAGTTCCTGTCCCGGATCGCCGCGCTGGTCGGCGCGCAGATCGCGGTGGTGGAGGGCAAGCTGGAGTTCCAGCTGCCCGAGGAACCCAAGTCCGCGCCCGCCACGAACGCCAAGGCCAAGGCGAACCCGCTGGTGCTGGAGATGCACCGCAACCTGCTGTCGCTGCGTGCCGCGATCACCGCCGCCGAACAGGTGCCCGAGGTCCAGGTCCGGGGCTGGGACCACGAGAACAAACAGCAGGTCGTGGCCACCAAGCAGCCGAGCGCGCTGGGCACCGAGGTCTCCGGCGTCGACCCGGTCGCGTTGGGCGGGAAGTTCGGCAGCCCGCCGTTCCTGGCCGGCGGCCCGCACCGCACCCAGGCCGAGGCGGACGCGGTGGCCGCCGCGCTCGGCACCCAGCTGGGCGGCGCGTGCGCGGAACTGGCCGGTGTGGCGCGCGGCAACCCCAAGCTGCGCGCGGGCACGGCGGTGGCGCTGACCAACATCGGCGAGCCGTTCGCGGGCAGGTACACGCTCACCAGCACCCGGCACCTGTTCGCCGAACAGGTCGGCTACACCACCGAGTTCACCGTGTCCGGCCGCCAGGAACGCTCCCTCTACGGCCTGGCCAACGGCGGTCCGACCGGTCAAGGCGGACGGGGCCTGGTCCCGGCGGTGGTCAGCGACGTCCGCGACCCGGCGAAAGCGGGCCGGGTCAAGGTCACCTACCCGTGGCTGTCACCGGACTTCGCCAGCGGCTGGGCGCGCACCGTGCACAGCAGCGCGGGCAACGGCTACGGCGAACTCGTGCTGCCCGAGGTCGGCGACGAGGTGCTGGTCGGCTTCGAGCACGACGACTTCGACGCCCCGTACGTCCTCGGCGGCCTCTACAACGGCAAGGACAAGCCGCCCACGCTCACCAAGGACCCGGTGGACGGCAACAGCGGCGAGATCGCGACCCGCGGGTTCGTCTCCCGCAAGCACCACAAGGTCGAGTTCGTCGAGGACGAGGGCATCGTCATCTCCAGCGGCGACGGCAAGTTCGTGGTCAAGCTCGACCAGAAGAACCAGGTCGTCGAGGTGACCAGCGGCAAGGCCGTGACGGTCAAGGCGCAGAACGGCGTGACCATCGACTCCGGCACCGGCCCGCTGGAGCTGAAGGGCCAGAAGATCACCGCCAAGGCCCAGACCGACGTGACCATCGAGGCGGGCGCGCAGCTCAAGGCGTCCGGCACGGCCGGGGTCAAGGTCGAGGGCGCCACGGTGGCCGTGACCGGGCAGGGCCAGGCCGAACTGACCGCGAGCGGCCCGGTGACCGTGCGCGGCGCGGTCGTCCGGATCAACTGAGGGGACGGGGACATGCCACCAGCGGCGAGGGTCGGCGACCCGACCGGACATCCCGGCGTGCTGGCGCCGCCGGGCGTGCCGACCGTGCTCATCGGCGGCATGCCCGCCGCCACCGTCGGCAACCTGCACACGTGCACGTTCCCAGGCCTGCCACCGCACCCGCCGACACCCGTGCTGCCGCCCGGCTGCCCGACCGTGCTGATCGGCGGTAGGCCGGCGGCCCGGATGGGCGACCTGGCGGGCTGCGGCGCGCCGATCGTCGTCGGCTGCCCGACCGTTCTGATCGGAGGGTGACGTGGACTTCATCGGCCGCGGCCTGGCGTTCCCAGTGCACACCGACGCCACCGGTTCCGTCGCGCTCGTCGGCGGCGAACGCGAGATCGTGGAGAGCATCAGGCTGATCCTGGCCACCGCGCCCGGCGAACGCCCGATGCGCCCAGAGTTCGGGTGCGCCATCCACGACCTGGTGTTCGCGCCCGCCGACGCGGCCACCGCCGGCCGCATCGCCTACGAGGTGCGGCTGTCCCTGGAGCGCTGGGAACCGCGCATCACGCTCGACGACGTGTCCGTCGGCTTCGACGAGGTCGACCGCGGCACCCTGCTCATCGACATCCGGTACTCGCTGCGCGGCACGAACGACCCGCGCAACCTGGTGTTCCCCTTCTACGTCATCCCGCCGCACGAGGCCGACGAGGAGGGCGCCCGATGACGTCCCTGCCCACACCCAACCTGGACGACCGGCGCTTCCAGGACCTCGTGGACGAGGCCAAGCGCCGCGTGCAGCAGCACTGTCCGGAGTGGACGGACCACAACGTGTCCGACCCCGGCGTGACGCTGATCGAGGCGTTCGCGCACATGGTCGACGAGCTGCTGTACCGGCTGAACCGGGTGCCCGACCTGCACTACCTGCGGTTCCTCGACCTGATCGGGGTGAAGCTGTTCCCGCCGACGGCGGCGCGCGGCGACGTCACGTTCTGGCTGGCCGCGCCGCGCGACGTGCCGGTGGTGGTGCCGTCGGGCGCGCAGGTGGCCACCGAGCGCAGCGAGGTCGAGGACCCGGTGGTGTTCACCGTGGACCGGGAGCTGAGCATCGTGCCGTGCTCGTTGACGCACCTGGTCACGGCGGTGGCGGACGTCGGCATCCCGCCCGCCGACCGCACCGACGAACTGCGTGACGGCAAGGAACCGGAGGTCTTCGCCGAACCGCCCGCGCCCGGCGACGCCGTCCTCTTCGGACTGTCCGACGCCGTGCCCGGCTGCGCGGTGCTGCTGCGGATCGAGGCGCACGCGCAAGGCCGGGGCGTCGACCCGCGCGACCCGCCGTGGGCGTGGGACGCGTGGAACGGCACCGGCTGGAGCCCGTGCGAGGTGGACCGCGACACCACCGGCGGCTTCAACCAGCCCGGTGACATCGTGCTGCACGTCCCGCGCACGCACGCCGTGTCCGTCATCGCCCGGCAGCGCGCCGGGTGGCTGCGGTGCCGCGCCGTCGCGCCCGCGCCGGACCGGCCGTTCTACCAGGAGCCGCCTCGGCTGGTGTCCGTCACCGCGGCCACCATCGGCGGCACGACCAGCGCCACCCACGCGGACGTCGTGCGCGGCGAGACGATCGGCGTGTCCGAGGGCGTGCCGGGACAGCGGTTCCCGCTCGCCCGCACGCCGGTCGTGGTGGACGACGGCGCGCTGGTCGTGGAAGTCGCCACCCCGGACGGCTGGGAGCAGTGGCAGGAGGTGCGGTCGTTCGCCGAGTCCGGGCCGGGCGACCGGCACGTGGTGCTGGACCGGGTCGGCGGCGAGGTGATCTTCGGCCCGGCGGTGCGGCAACCCGGCGGCGGCGTGCGCCTGTACGGGGCGATCCCGGCGAAGTCCGCCGCGATCCGGGTGCCCGAGTACCGGACCGGCGGCGGGTTGCGCGGCAACGTCGCCCGCGGCCTGCTCCAGGTGCAACGCGACCCGGTGCCGTTCGTGAGCACGGTGACCAACCGGCAGCCCGCGTCCGGCGGGGTGGCGGGGGAGTCGGTGCGCGACGCGGCGCTGCGCGGGCCGTTGCTGCTGCGGACGCGCGACCGTGCCGTGACGGCCGAGGACTACGAGGTGCTGACGCGGGAGGCCGCGCCGGAGATCGCCAGGGTGCGGTGCGTGCCGGCCGGGCCGGGGTCGGCGGCGGTGCGGGTGCTGGTCGTGCCGTCCGTGGGCGCGCACGAGGAGTCGGACTTCGCCGCGTTGCAGCCCGGCGCGGACGTGCGCGGGCGGATCGAGCGGTTCCTGGAGGAACGCCGGTGCGTCGGCGCGCGGGTGTCCGTGGAACCGCCCTACTACCAGGGGGTCACGGTGGTGGCGCAGCTCAAGGCGAAGGCCGGCACACCCGAGGACGTGTTGCGGACGCGGTCCGTGCAGGCGTTGTACGACTACTTCAACCCGGTCAGCGGCGGGCCGGACGGCGACGGCTGGCCGTTCGGGCGGCCCGTGCAGTCCGGTGAGGTGTTCGCCGTGCTGCAACGGCTCGCCGGGGTCGAGCTGGTCGAGGAGATCAAGCTGTTCGGGGCGAACCCGGTGACGGGCGAGCGCGGCAACGCGGTGGCACGGCTGGACCTGCCGCCCAACGCGCTCGCGTTCTCCTACGGACACCAGGTGCGGGTGGCGCGATGACGACCCCGCACCCGCTGGCCGACCGGCTGCCGGCCGTGTACCTGGAGGACCTCTTCACCCAGCGGTTCCTGACCGCGCTGGACGAGGTGCTGGCGCCGGTGTTCACCACGCTGGACGGGTTCGCGGGCTACCTCGACCCGCGGATCGCGCCGGAGGACTTCCTGGAGTGGCTGGCGCACTGGGTGGCGCTCGACGTCGGCGAGGGCTGGTCCGTGCCGCAACGGCGGGCGCTGGTGGCGCGGGCGGTCGAACTGCACCGGTGGCGTGGGACGCGGCGCGGGTTGGCGGAACACGTCGCGCTGCTGACCGGCGGGCAGGTTGAGGTGCGGGACAGCGGCGGCTGCACGTCGACCGACCGTCCGGGCCTGGCGGTGGCCGAGAACCCGCCGAGCGTGCACGTCCGGGTGCGCGTGGCGCGGCCGGGTGAAGTGGACCGGACCCGGCTGGTCGCGGCGATCGCCGATGCGGTGCCCGCGCACGTCGCGGTGGAGCTGGAGGTGGTGGGGGCATGATCGTGTGCGCGCAGTGCGGTGAGAGCAACGCGCCCGGCTCGGAGTTCTGCGGCGCCTGCGGGACGTACCTGGAGTGGGAACGCGCGCAGGCGCGCCAACCCCTGCCCGGTCCGGGGGGACGAAGCCAAGCCGGCCCCGGTCAGACCGGACACGGCCAGGCCGGTCAAGCGCCACCGGACAACCAGCCGGTGTCCTGGCCTCTGCCGACCCGGGGTGGATCGCAGCCGGGTCCGCCGTACCAGCCCGGCCCGCCACCGAACGTCGGTTCTCGGCCGCACCAAGCCGGACCACCCGGACAAGGTGGGGCCGGTCATCCACCGGTCGGGCAGCCCGGCCCGCTACAGCCGGGCGCGATGCGGCCGACCGACCAACAACCCGCCGCCGGCGCGCACCGCCCCCGCCTCACCGAACGCCGCGCACCCCAACCCGGCGACCTGATCTGCGGCCAGTGCGGCGAGGCGAACCCGCCCACCCGCAAGTTCTGCGCCCGCTGCGGCTCGGCCCTGGTCGAGCCCGAGGTGGTCGCCGAGAAGTGGTGGCGACGCCTGCTGCCCAAGCGCAAGCCACCGGAGGCGGGCACGCGTCGCCACCGCCGCACCGGCGCCGCCCGTCGCGGCATCGGCAAGGCGCTCCGCTGGTCCTTCCTGATCGCCCTGCTCGCCGCGATCGGCGTGTACGGGCTCGTCCCGTCCTTCCGCAGCCTCGTCAACACCCAGGCCGTCTCCGTCGCCGAAGACGTGAAGGGCGTCTTCGTCACCGAGCTGACCCCGGTGCGCCCCACCGGCGTCTCCGCCAACGCCGAGTCGCCCGACCACCCGCCGCTGATGGCCGCCGACAACGCGAAGAACACCTTCTGGCTCGCCCCGGTCGAACCACAGCAGCCGGCGCTCCTGCTCGACTTCGGCCGCGAGGTCGACCTGCGCGAGGCCATCGTCCGGGTCGGCAACCCGGACGACCTCCAGGCCGCGCACCGGCCCAAGAAGCTCCACCTCGTCTACTCGACCGGCAAGACGTTCGACGTGGACATCGCCGACACACCCGACGAGCAGAAGGTCGGGATCGAGAACAGCGCGGGCGCGACGAACGTCGAGGTGCACGTGGTCGAGCTGCACAGATCGTTGCGGGGCAACGAGGTCGCGCTCGCCGAGATCGAATTCTTCGCGGTGAGGTGAACGAACGGTGAGACACCTGGCGCTCGTGGCGGTCCTGCTGGCCGGCCTGCTGCTCGCCGACCGGCCGACCACGGCCACGGCCACCGCCACCGCCCAGCCGGGAGTCCTGGCGCCCTACCGGATCGCGGTCAGCAGGGGCGATCCCGGGGACATCTGGAGCACGGACGCCAGAGGCGGCGATCCGCGGCAGATCACCGACACCCCGGACGAGTCCGAAACCGACCCCGCCTACTCGCCGGACGGCACGCGGATCGCCTTCACCCGGTTCTTCGGGGACGGGTCCGACGTGATCGTGGCCGACGCCGACGGCAGCGACGAGCGGTTCCTCCGCTTCGGCAGGCACCCGTCCTGGTCGCCGGACGGCTCCATGATCGCGCTGGTCGCCAGCGGCGTGATCCGCGTGATCCGGGTCTCCGACGGCGTCGAGGTGACCACCATCCCCAGGCCCCGGCACCTCATCGGCCACGACGAGAAGCCCGCCTGGTCACCGACCGGCGACGTCATCGCGTTCGGCCGCCGCACGGACATCGTGAGCCCGCCCCACGTCCAGCCGTACGTCGTGGGCGCGTCCACCTCCGGCACCGGCACGTTCACCACCACCGCGACCGTCCGCACCCCGTTCGTACCCGCCCGTCCGGAGATCATGTTCCTGCTGGACACCACGTCGTCCATGACCGACACGGTGGACAACGTCCGGACCAACATCCGCACGGTGATGGAGCGGATCGCCACCGCCGAGCCGCAGGCCCTCTTCGGCATCGCCACCTACCAGGACGCCACCGACGGCGCGGGCCGCTACCGGCTGGTGCAGAACCTGACCACCAGGGACGTGCTCCAGGCCGTGCTCGACGTGCCCGGGAACTTCCCGATCGGGTTCGGCGGCGACCTGCCCGAGGACTGGTTCAACGCGCTGCACCGCCTCGCCCGCGACCGCGACCCGGACGGCGGCGGCTACGTCACGTTCAGCGAGGACGAGGGCGTCACCCGGATCATCGTGCTCGCCGGCGACGCGGCCAGCCACAACAGCCCGGACACCTGCGATGTCGTGACGTACCCGGACTGTCCTAGCGCCACGCCCTACTGGACCGAGGAGGAGATCACCTCGGACCTGACCGACCGCGGCATCCACCTCGTCGGCGTGCCCGTGCTGATCGTGCAGGACCCGCCGTACCCGGAGAAGCTGGACAACCGGCTCCAGGCCACCCGCCTCGCCGCCGCCACCGACGGGGTGCTGGTCGACGGTTACGAGCCCGACCAGATCGTCGCGGGCATCGAGCACGGCATCACCAGGCTGCCGGTGACCGTGACGCCGGAGGCCACTTGCCCGCCAGGGGTCTCCGTCCGGTTCACCCCGCCCACGGCCCGCGCCGCGGGCGACACGGACGTCACCTTCACCGAGACCGTGACGCTGGGCGAAGCGCCCACGTCACGGGCGGCGGTGGACCTGGAGTGCCAGGTTCGGTTCAGGTTCGACGGCAAGGAGCCCGCCGAGCCGTACGAGCAGTTCATCGACATCAGCCTGGCCGGCCCCGCCCTGCCGACCGTGGTGGTGAACGCGAACGCCGCGCCGAGCCCCAACCGCACGCCCGTGCCGGTCGCCTTCACGGCCACCGCCACCGACGCCGCCGGGGCCCCGCTCACCCCGACCTGCGACGCCACGTCCGGCTCGCTGTTCCCGGTCGGCCTGACCACCGTCACGTGCACCGCCACCGACAGCGGCGGCCGAACCGGCCGGGCGAGCAGCGTGATCACGGTCTACGTGCCGGCGGGAGGGGAGACCGACGACATCTGGCTCGCCCGGCTCGACGGCGCCGACCTCGCGCAGCAGGTCAACCTGTCGTACTCGTTCGCGACGCCGTGCGCCCACCAGGACACCTCGCCCGCGTGGTCGCCGGACGGCAACCGGCTCGTGCACCGGCACGGCGACGTCCTGTGCGTGGCCGACGCCACGGGCGCGAACGCCACCCCGATCACCTCGGGCGGCGAGCCGCCGGACGAACCCGCGTGGTCCCCGGACGGGGCGCTGATCGCGTTCTCCATGAGCGATCCCGACGAGTTCCGCCGCGTGTGGACGGTCGCACCCGGAGGCGGCACGCCCGCCAGGCTGATCTCCTTCACGGAGGAGGACGTCAACCGGCCCGCGTTCCAGCGCCTGCCCGACCTCGTGCTGACCGGTTCCGCCTCGCCCGCCGCGGTTCCCTTCGGCGGCACCACGACCATCAGCCTGCGCGTCACCAACGTCGGCCTGACTGCGCCGAGCGCCGCCGACCTGGCGCTCACCGTGCCCGCCGGGCTGCGCGTGGACGCGATCACCACCACCGTCGGCACGTGCGCGGCGACGACCTGCTCGTTGGGCCGCCTCGCCCCCGGCGATCTCGCCGACGTCCAGGTCACCGTCACCGGCACGGCGGCCGGACAGCAGGTCTTCCGCGCGTCGCTGGCCGACGACGTCAACCCCGGCGACAACCGGGTCGACGTGCCGATCACCGTCGCCGAGGAGATCAAGCCGCCGGACAACCCCGGCTCGCTGTCGCTGGCCGTGGCCGTGGTGCCGCAGGAGAGCTACGTCGGCGGTGACGACCTGGTGCTGTCCTTCCGGGCCCGCAACGGCGCGCCCGTGCCCATGACCGACGTCCGCGTGGTCACCTCCCTGCCGCCGCAACTGCTCCCGGTCAAGGCCGTCGCGGGCTGCGCGGCCGACGGCGCGACCTGCGCCCTGGGCACGCTCGCGCCCGGCCAGGAAGCCGAGGTGCGGGTCACGCTGCCCGCCAAGGCCGCCGTGGAGAGCACGGCAGGCGGCTCGGTGCTCGGCACCGGACCGGACAACAACGCGGCCGACAACACCGCCGTGGCCCGCGTCCTGGTGCGGCAGCCCGAGATCACCGTCGACCCCGGCATCGGGCCGACCGGGTTCGTGCCGCGCGCCACCGGCAAGTCGTTCCCGCCCGGCGCGAGGGTCAAGCTGGCCTGGACGCTCGGCATCTCCCCGACACCGGGTGAGGTCGTCGTGCGCGCCGACGGCACGTTCGACACGCAGGTCCTGGTGTTCCACAACGACCGCATCGGACCCCGGCAGCTCGAAGGCACAGCGCTCCTCGGCCCGCCGTTCGGCGCGGTGCGGTCCAAGGACTTCCTGGTCGTGCCCAGAACCCTGCAACCACCCGATTTCGCCACCCGGGGATGACGCCGACACGGCCGGCTGCCCGTTGGGGCAGCGCCGGTCGCACCACGTCCCACCCTTCCGCCAGTCCCGAGACCGCTCCGACCACCGGAGGATTCACGCCATGGGCGCAACCGCGACGCTGTCCGCCACCGGCTTGGCCGTGGCGCCCGGCGAAGACGTCACCTGCACGGTCGTCGTGCGCAACACCGGAGACCTGGTCGACGAGTTCACCGTGGACGTGGTCGGCGACGCGGCCGGCTGGGCCACCGCCGAACCCGCCTCGGTGAACCTCGTGCCGCAGGCGTCCGCCTCGGTGGTCGTCCGGTTCGCGCCACCGCGCGCCGCCGAGGTGGCCGCGGGCTCGGTGCCGTTCGGCATCCGCGTCACCTCGCGCGAGGACCCGTACGGGTCGGTGGTCGAGGAGGGCGTGGTCGAGGTCGGCGGGTTCACCGACATCTCGGCGGACCTCGTGCCGACCAAGGTGGAGGCCGGTTCGAAGGGCAAGTTCGAGGTGGCCATCGACAACGTCGGCAACCACCCGGTCGCGGTGCGGCTGCACCCGGCCGACCCGGAGGGCGACCTGGAGTTCAAGCTCGACCGGTCCGACGTGATGCTCGCGCCGGGCACGGCGGCGTTCGTGAAGCTGATCGCCAAGCCCCGCAACACGTTCCTGCGCGGACCGTCGCAGCCCCGGCCGTTCCGGGTGGAGGTCGTGCCGAGCTCAGGTCCGCCGCTGTCCGCGGCGGGCACGCTCGTGCAGCGGCAACTGCTGCCCAAGTGGCTGCTGCCCGCGTTGATCACGCTGCTGGCGCTGGCGGCGGTGCTGGCCACGCTGTGGTTCACCGTGCTGCAACCGGCGGTGAAGTCCGCCGCACGGGAAGCCGCCGCGCAGCAGGTCGACGACGTCAAGGCGGCCGTCGACCAGGCCCAGGCGGGCGCCGGGCAGGCGCAGCAGCAGGCGAAGGAGGCCGAGGTCAAGTCCGAGGAGGCCATGAAGGCGGCCGGCCTCGACCCGAACGCCCCGGCCGGCTCGCCGCAGACCCCGAGGCCGAACCAACCGGCGGCCCAGGCGCCCGGCGAGCCCACCGACTTCCGGGTGGCGGCCGACGCGGCGATCGTGACGAACCAGGAGGTGTTCACCGACTTCACCTTCACCCCGCCCGCCGACAAGGCGCTGCTGATCACCGACATCGTGCTCCAGAACCCGCGCGGTGACGCCGGGACGGTGCGGGTCCTGCGCGACGCCAACGGCACCCGCAGCGTGCTGCTCGAAGTGGGCCTGGCCAACTTCCGCGACCTGGACCGGCACTACGTGGAACCGCTGCAGTTCAAGAAGGGCGAGAAGGTCGTGGTCCAGGTGAGCTGCCAGAACCCGACCGAGAAGGGCAACTGCAAGCCGTCGGTGTCCTTCTCCGGCCGAGCCGTGTGAGGTGTCGTCAGATCAGGCCCTCGCGGAGGGCGAACGCCACCGCGTGCGCCCGGTTGCGCAGCTGGAACCGGTTGGTGATGTCGTGCAGGATGCTCTTGACCGTGCGCTGCGAGTAGCACAGCTTCTCGGCGATCTCGCGGGTCTCGAAACCGTCCGCGATCAGCCGCAGCACCTCGGTCTCCCGGTCGGACATGCCCGACATGGTCCAGCCGTTCGGGTTGAGCACGTTGCGCTGCAACCGCGACACCCGGTCCAGCAGCCGGCCCAGCAGGTCCGGCGGGAGGGCGCCCTGGCCCGCGGCGGTGGCCTTCACCAGGCGCACCAACGTGTCGGGCGTCGCGTCGGACCTCCGGATCACCGCGGACACGCCGCTGCTGACCACGTTCAGCAACTCGGGATCGGCGATGTCGCCCGCCACCAGCACGATGCCCGCGCTGCCCGGCGCCTGGAGCCTGCGCAGCAGTTGCCGCGCCTCACCGTCCAGTCCCTCCAGCACGACCAGCGCCACGGGCGCCGGCTCGTCCGGCTCGACCAGCCGGATCTCCGGCCGCGACCGCAGCGCCGCCGTCACCCCGGCCCTGGTGATGGAGTCCGTCGCGTGCAGTGCCACCGCGATCTGCTCTGCGTTCATCTCGTGCTCCCCGCCCTCGTGCCCGGTGTACCCACCTGTTCCGCTGTGCTTGTCGGATGGGCTACAGCGCAATCGTCACGTCCCGGCGCGTCCCGGCACTATGGGCCGGCTGTCCCGACTTGTCCCGATCCGGTGTGTCCCGACGCCTCGCCCAGACCGGCCTGCTTGGCCCGGGACACGGCCTGCGCGCGGTCGGCCACGTGCAGCTTGCGCAGGATGTTCGACACGTGGTTGCGCACCGTCTTCGGGCTGAGCACCAGCGTCCGGGCGATCGCGGTGTTGCCCTTGCCGTCGGCCATCAGCCGCAGCACGTCCCGTTCCCGCGCGGTCAGCTCCGGGAACGCCTCCACCCGCTCACGCGGCGCGCTGCCGAAGAACGCCAGCAGCCGCACCGCGATCGCCGGGCTGAAGATCGCCTCACCCTCGCCGACCGACCGCACCGCGCGCACGATCTGCTGCGGCCGTGACGCCTTGAGCAGGTAGCCCAACGCGCCCGCGCGCATCGCCGCGAACACCGAATCGTCGTCGTCGAACATGGTCAGCACCAGCACCCGGACGCCCGGGTCGTGCGCCACGATCCGCCGCGTCGCCTCCACCCCGCCCACGTCCGGCATGTTGAGGTCCATCACCACCACGTCCGGGTGCAGCGACACGGCCATCGACACCGCCATCCCGCCGCCCGACGCCTCGCCGACCACCTCCAGCCCGGGTGCGGCCGACAGCGCGGCGGCCACCCCGAAGCGGAACAGCGGGTGATCGTCCACGACCAGCACCCGGAGCACGGCGGGTCACACCCCGCCCGCGAGCGGCAGGTCCGCCACGATCCGGGTGCCACCCGCGGCGACGTGCTCCATCAGCCACGTGCCGCCGACCTCGCGGGCCCGCTCGCACATCGAGCCGAGCCCCACCCCGTCGCCCCCGTCCACGACCGCGCCGACGCCGTCGTCCACGACCTCCACGTGCAGGCAGCCGTCCAACCGCAACCGCACCGAGCAGTGCCGCGCGCCCGCGTGCCGCACCACGTTCGTCAATGCCTCGCAGATGATCCGGTAGGCCGCCACCTGCACCGCCACCGGCAGGTCGGGGACGTCCGCGCACTGCACGTCCACCTGGACCGGGTACCGGTCGGTCAACGAGGCCACGTGCGCCCGCACCGCGCCGATCAGCCCTAATCGCGCCAACACCGCCGGGCAGGCGCCGGAGACGAGGCGGCGGATCTCGTCGACCGCCGTGTGCACCTCTTCTTCCAGCCGGGCCAGCAGCGTGCTCGCCGAACCGGGATCGTGGAGGGCCAGGTGGCGGGCCGCGCGCAAGCCCAGCCCTATCGCCGCGAGCGACGGCCCCAGACCGTCGTGCAGGTCCCGCAGCAACCGGCGTCTCGCCTCGTCGGCGGCGTCGGTGGGAACGATGAACTCACGGCGCATGTCCCCTCCCCCCAACTGGGTGAGTGCTCGGCCTGCCTCACCGTGACGCCGGGGCCGCCTCGCCTGTAAGGAGAGTCGCCGGAGTGTCACACCGCGTTTCAGACAGCGGCCAGGTTCCCACGTTGGGAGGAATACGGCCGAAGTGTCGTGACCGAATGACGTATCACGGCGGGCCGGCCGTGCTCCATACGGATAGCGAGGACCACGGGAGGGTGGAATGGGGCAGACGAGCGGCCGGGCCGTGCTGCAGGTCCACCCCACCAGGCTGTGCAACCTGCGCTGCCTGCACTGCTACTCCAGTTCGGGTCCGGACGTCACCGAGTCGATCCCCATCACCGTGCTGTCCACCGTGGTCCAGGACGCCGCCGGACTCGGGTACGACGTGCTGAACGTCTCCGGCGGCGAACCGTTCCTGTACCCCGAACTCCCAGCTCTGCTGCGCGCGGCCCGTGCGGCGGGCATGCGGACAACAGTTACCACCAACGCCGTGGCACTCACCCAACGCCGCATCGGTTTGGTGCGCGGCCTGGTCGATCTGGTGGCAGTCTCACTGGACGGCGACCGGACCACCCACGACCGGATACGGGACCAAGAGGGCAGCTACGGGAAGGCCCTGGCCGGTATCCGCAGACTCACCGAGGCCGGGATCCCGGTCGGCGTCATCACCACCCTGACCCAGGGGAATGCCACCCAACTGGGTGAAATCGCCCTCGCCGCGGCCGAATCCGGCGCCCTGCTGCTCCAAGTGCACCCCCTCGAACCGGAAGGCGCCGCGAACAGGCTGATGGCCGGCGAACGCCCGGACGCCGTCGAACTCGCCTACGCCGCGGTCGAACTGGGCCGGATCTCCCAGGAACACGGCCTAGCCGTCCAACTGGACGCCGTCCCGCGCACCATGCTGGCCCGGAAACCAGAAGCCTTCATGGCCACACCCATCGACAACGACCACCCCCTGGGCCGCTGGCTGACCCCGCTGGTGATCGAGGCGAACGGCACGGCCGTCCCGGTGTCCTACGGCTTCGACCGCCGCTACGCCCTGGGCAACATCCACCACAGGCCACTCGCGGACCTGGCGGCCTGCTGGAACGCCACCCCGTTCCAAGCCCTCTGCAGGTCGACCTGGCAACGCCTGGTAGACGGACGAACCGGCCCCCTCGTCCCCTGGTACGGCCACCTGGTCCGAGCCTCCCGCACCCAACGCCCCGCCACCGCCACCGCCAACACTCACCGCTCATCGATCACCGACCCGGCAACTCGTCCGCCTCCAACGTGTTGATCACCCGATCCGGTGTCACGCCACACTCCTCAGCCCGCTCACACCCGAACGACACCCAGTCCAACTGCCCAGGCGCATGAGCATCGCTGTCGATCGCGAACGAACACCCCATCTCCACCGCCAACCGCAACAACCGCCCCGGCGGATCACGCCGCTCCGGCCGCGAGTTGATCTCCACCGCCGTCCCGTGCTCGACACACGCCGAGAACACCGCCTCCGCGTCGAACGCGGACTCCGGCCGTCCCTTCCCGATCACCAACCGCCCGGTGCAGTGCCCGAGCACGTCCACATACGGGTTGGACACGGCGGCCACCATCCGGGCGGTCATCTCACGCTCCGGCATCCGCAGCTTCGAGTGCACGCTCGCCACCACCAGGTCCAGCCGCTCCAACAACTCGGGCCGCTGGTCGAGCGCCCCGTCCTCCAGGATGTCCACCTCGATCCCGGTCAGGATGAGGAACGGCGCCAACCGGACGTTCAGCTCCGCCACCACCTCCAGCTGCCTGAGCAGCCGGTCGGCGGACAGCCCGTTGGCGACCGTCAGCCTGGGCGAGTGGTCGGTCAGCACCATCCACGAGTGCCCCAGGTCGCGCGCCGTCTCGGCCATCTCGCGGATCGGGCTGCCGCCGTCCGACCAGTCGGAATGGGTGTGGCAGTCGCCCTTCAGCAACGCCCGCAGCGCCTGCCCGCCCACCACCGGCTCACGGAACCGGCTCAGATAGCCGGGTTCCCGCCCGGCCACCGCGTCCGCGATCACCCCGGCGGTGGCCTTGCCGATACCCGGCAGGTCGGTCAACGTGCCCGCCGCGGCCCGCCGCGCCAACTCCCCGTCCGGCAATGCGGCCACGACCTCGGCGGCTCTCCGGAACGCCCGCACCCGGTACGTGGGTTCACCGGCGCGTTCCAGCTGGAAAGCCACCTGCCGCAATGCCCAAAGCGGATCCACGACGTCCTGTCTACTCCGCCCGGCCCAGGAACGCGCGCCAACCGCCGAACCCCGTGATGTCCTCGGCCCCCGCCAACGCGTGCCGCTCGCAGGTGAACCCGGACACCCACGACCCGTCCGCCAGCTCCACCCGCCCGATCGCCATGGGCGTCGGCAACGAGGCCACGAAGTCACCGAACGCCGCCACCGGCAACTCCCACACCTCGGCCTCCACCGCCTTGCCGCCACCGTCCACATCCCGCACCAGCCCCGGCTTGGACGGCACCGTGTCCAGCGCGAACAGCCGGTAAGCGGCGGCCGTGGCGGTCTCCGACACCAACACCCCGCCCCGCGACACCAGCTCGACGTTCAACGGCTGCCCGCTCAGGTGCGCCCCGACCACGGCCACCCGCACCACGTCGGTCACCGACCGTGCGACCGATGCCAACAACGAGTCCGAGTGCCCCGGACCCACCAACGAGATCCCGAACGGCAACCCGTCCACGGTCCCGGCCGGCACCGCCAACGCCGCCAACCCGAACAGGTTCGCGAAGTTGGTGAACCGCCCCAACCGCGCGTTGACCCCCACCGGATCGGCCTCGACCTCCGCGATCGTCGGGTGCTCGACCGTCGTCGGCAGCACCACCGCGTCCACCTGGTCCAACTGCTCGAACGCGAGCGCCCGCAGCCGCGCCAACTCCTCCTGGTCCGCGAACAGCCGATGAGCCGGGATGTCCCGAGCCGCCGAGATGATCGCCCCGACCGTCGGATCCACGACGTCGAGATGAGCGGACACGAACTCACCCACCGCCGTGTACCGCTCAGCCACGAACGCGCCCTCGTACAACAACCGGGCGGCGGCCAGGAACGGCTCCAGGTCGATCGGCACCAACTCCGCCCCGGCGAACCGGAACCGCTCCACAGCCGCCGAGAACGCCTCCGCCCACCCCGGCGCCAACGTCCCCACCGACACCGGCACCCCCAACCGGTAGGGCAGGGACAACGGGGGCGCGACGCCCAGCTCGCCCACACACGCCAACGCCAGCGACGCCTCGTCCACCGTCCGGGCGAAGATCGACACGCAGTCCAGGCTCCGACAGGCGGGCACCACCCCGTCGGCGGGAACCACCCCGTACGTCGGCTTCAACCCGACGATCCCGTTGAACGCCGCCGGCACCCGCCCGGACCCGGCCGTGTCCGTCCCCAGCGCGAGATCGACGATCCCCAACGCCACCGCGACCGCCGACCCGGAACTGGACCCACCGGACACCCGAGCGGGATCGACCGCGTTCCGCACCGCACCGTACGGACTGCGCGTGCCCACCAACCCGGTGGCGAACTGGTCCAAGTTGGTAGTCCCGACCACCACCGCCCCGGCCGCCCGCAACCGCCGCACCACCTCGGCATCCCGCTCCGGCGCGTACGCGTAGGCGGGACACCCGGCCGTGGTGGGCAGCCCGGCCACGTCGATGTTCCCCTTGACCGCGACCAACTTCCCCGCCAACGGCCCCGACGCCACGGCGAACTCGGCCTGGACGTCCTCCTCGGGCCGCAGATCGATCCAGATCTCCGGCCGATCCACCTGCCGAATCCGCTCGTAAGCCGCCGAAACCCGGTTCACGCCGCACCCCTTCCCGCCAGCACGACCAACGCCGTGCCCGGTCCCACCTGGTCACCCGGCGTGGCCAGGACCTGCACCACCTCACCATCGGCGGGAGCGAAGACGACCGCTTCCGACTTCATCGCCTCCAGCGCCAGCAACGGCTCACCGGCCCGGACGTAGTCACCCGGACGGACGTCCACCCGCCACACCGTGGACACGAAAGGCGCCTCCACCACGTGCCCGCCGGGCGGAGCGGTCACCGTCACGGGCTCCACGACCGCCAACTCGGGCTCCGGCCTGGGCGCGAACTCGCCCGCCGCCTCCCACGCCGCGCGTTCCGCCGAGAACGCCGCCGCCTGCCGCGCCCGGAACTCCGCGATGCTCGAAGCGTTGCGCGCCAAGAACTCCTCGTGCTCCGACAACACGAACTCACCCGGCTCGACCCGCAGTTCCAACCGCCCGGCCGCCATGTCCGCCCGCAGGTCCAGCAACTCCTCGGCCGACACCGGGTACCACCGGATCCGGTCGAAGAAGCGCAGCAGCCACGGGTCGCCGGCCTGCCAACTGCGCCACACCTGCACGGTCCGCCCCACGAACTGGTACCCGCCGGGACCTTCCATGCCGTATACACAGAGGTAGGCGCCGCCGATGCCGACCGAGTTCTCCGCCGTCCACGTCCGCGCCGGATTGTATTTCGTGGTCACCAAACGATGTCTGGGATCCAGGGGAGTCGCCACCGGCGCGCCCAGGTACACATCACCCAGGCCCAGCACCAGGTACTCGGCGTCGAACACCGTCCGGTACACATCGTCTACAGTGGACAGACCGTTCACCCGCCGGATGAACTCGATGTTCCACGGGCACCACGGCGCGTCGTCCCGCACCCCCGCCATGTACCGGGCGATCGCCTCCCGGGTGGCCGGGTCGTCCCACGACAACGGCAGGTGCACGGTCCGGCTCGGCACCACCAGATCGCGCGTCGCCGGCAGCGTCTCCTCGACCTCCCGCACCAGGTCCAGCACCTCGTCCGGGTGCGCCCGCACCTGCAACGACCGGATCCCCGGCGTCAACCCGGTGATCCCGCGCTCCGCCAACGCCGAGGCCAGCGCGTGCACCCGCATCCGCAACGCCAGGTCCAGCTGCATCGGCCCGTACTCGACCAGCAGGTTGTCGTCACCACTGCGCCGGTACGTCACCGAAGGCCGCCCCGCCGCCTCCTCCGACCGCGCCAACACGCCACCGTCGACGTGCGCCGACCGCCGACCCCCCGACACGGTCACCGGCACGAACCGCACCGTGTCACCCGGCCGCAACTGCCCGAGCTTCCACCGCTCACCCACCACGACCGTCGCCGGGCACACGAACCCGCCCAGGCTCGGCCCATCGGGCCCGAGCAGGATCGGCAGGTCACCGGTGAAGTCCACCGCACCCACCGAATACGGCGTGTCGTGGATGTTCGACGGGTGCAGCCCCGCCTCGCCACCGTCACTGCGGGCCCACCGAGGCCGGGGCCCGACCAGCCGCACACCGGTGCGCGCCGAGTTGAAGTGCACCTGCCAATCCGTGGCGTAGAACGTCTCGACGTCCTCCACGGTGAAGAACTCCGGCGCCGCGTGCGGCCCCTCGACCGCCCCGATCTCCCAATGATTCGCACTGTGGCTTGAACCGATGGCGGGCACCTCCAACACCGGCACCCGCTCACCACGAGCCGAACCCGCCCGCAGCACGTCCCCGGTCCGCAACGCCCGCCCGCCGTGCCCGCCGAACTTGCCCAACACGAACGTCGACGCGCTGCCCAAGTACGCGGGCACGTCCAACCCGCCCTCGACCAGCACATACGTCCGCAACCCGACGGTCGCCCGCCCCACGTCCAGCACACCGCCCGCAGGCACGACCACCGGCTCCCACTGCCGCACCGCGACCCCGTCCACGGTCACCGAAGCCGACGCACCGGTCACGCACACCGTCGTCGCCACCGAAAACCGCAACGCCGGCCCGTCCACCGTGCACTCCAGCCCCGCCGCGCCCTCGGGGTTGCCCAACACCCGGTTGCCCAGCCGGAACGACCGGTCGTCCATCGGTCCCGACGGCGGTACGCCCACGTGCCAGTACCCGACCCGCCCCGGCCAGTCCTGCACGGCGGTCATCGTCCCCGGCCGCACCACCTCGATGCGCGGCTCGAGATCCCGAACCCCCGCCAACGTCGCCGTGCTGTGCTCACCCGCCGACACGGCCGGCGAAGCGCACACCGCCCGCAGCAGTCCGAGGTTCGTCTCGATCCCGTCCACCCGACTCTCGGACAACGCCGACCCCAGCCGCGCCCAAGCCTCCTCCCGCGAGGAGCCGGAAGCGATCACCTTGGCCAACAACGGGTCATACGACGTACCGACATCCGTCCCCGGCTCCACCCACGAGTCGACCCGGACATCAGCGGGGAACCGGACCGCCGTCACCACCCCCGCACTGGGCTGGAAATCACGCGACGGATCCTCCGCGTACACCCGCGCCTCGACCGCGTGCCCACGCGCCGGGGGCACCTCGAACGACGTCTCACCCCGGGCCAGCCGCAACATCCACTCGACCAGGTCGACCCCGAACACCGCCTCGGTCACCGGGTGCTCGACCTGGAGCCGCGTGTTCACCTCCAGGAACGCGATCTCCTCCCGCCGCGCGTCGTAGACGAACTCCACCGTCCCCGCGCTGCGGTAGGACACCGACGACGCCAACGCCACCGACGCCTCCACCAGCCGCGCCCGCACCGCGTCGGGCAAGTGAGGCGCGGGAGCCTCCTCCACCACCTTCTGGTTGCGCCGCTGCACCGAGCAGTCCCGGTCGCCCAACGCCAGCACCCGACCGGAACCGTCGCCGAACACCTGCACCTCGACGTGCCGGGCGTGCTCGACCAGCCGTTCCAGGAACACCCCTGACCCGTCGAAGTTCGCCGCCGCCATCCGCCGCACCGCCGACCACGCCTCGACCAGCTCGTCGGCGTCCCGGCACGCCCGCATCCCGATCCCGCCGCCACCGGCGGTGGCCTTGAGCATCACCGGATATCCGATCCGCGACGCCTCCGCCACCGCTTCGTCCACATCGGACAGCAGCCCGGTGCCCGCCAGCATCGGCACCCCGGCCGCCCGTGCCGCCGAACGCGCCGTGTGCTTGGCCCCGAACAGCTCCAGCTGCTCCGGCGTCGGCCCGACGAACACCAGACCGGCCTCCTCCACCCGCCGGGCGAACGAGGCGTTCTCGGACAGGAACCCGTACCCGGGGTGCACGGCGTCCGCACCGGTCTCCAGCGCCGCCTCCAGCAGTCGGTCCACCACCAGGTAGCTCTCCCGTGCGGGCGCCGGCCCGAGCCGCACGGCGGTGTCGGCCAGCCGCACGTGCGGCGCACCCCGGTCGGCGTCGGAGAACACCGCGACCGTGCGCAGCCCCATCCGCCGCGCGGTGCGCAGGATCCGCACCGCGATCTCACCCCGGTTGGCCACCAGCAACGTCCGGACCTCCGGCACGTCCGCCATCAGGCGACCTCCAGCCGAACGGGCGTGGGATTGAACCCGTTGCACGGGTTGTTGACCTGCGGGCAGTTCGACACCAGCACGATCACGTCCACCTCCGCCCGCAGCACGACCTTCAGCCCCGGTGACGAGATGCCGTCCACGATGCCGAGCGTCCCGTCCTGTTCGACCGGCACGTTCATGTACCAGTTGACGTTGCTGACGAGATCGCGCTTGCCCAGCCCCCACTTCGCGCCCTCGGCGAGGAAGTTCTCCACGCACGCGTGCTGCGGACGGGTGTGGTGCCCGTACCGGAGCGTGTTGGACTCCTTGCTGCACGCCCCGCCGATGGTGTCGTGCCGCCCGCAGGTGTCCTCGACCACGGTCATCAGCGGGTTGCGCTCGTTCGACATCAGCACGGACCCGGTGGTGAGGAAGATGTTGCCCTGCGCGGTGATCGTGTCCTGGGCGCTGTACCGCTCGGCGGTGTCGGCGGCCGAGTAGACCAGGAAGTCGACCGCCTGGTTGCCCTCCAGGTCGACGATGGTCAACGTCTGCCCCGCGCCGATCAACGCCGACCAGCCCGCGTTGGCCGCGACGACCGTCATGCCGACCCCCTCGCGCTCAGGTACTCGTGGGTGTTCTCGAACGCCCGCCGCCCCTCCGGCGTGGCCGTCCACAGTGGATCGTCCGGTCCGGTCGGCTGATCGCGCCACGCCGTGACCTCCAGCCGCGTGCACGCGCCGTCCGGGTCCAACGGGTGCGCGGTGTTGGCGATCAGCACCACCAGCGGCAGCTCGGCGCGCAACGTCACGACGTCCCCGGCCGGGCCGGTGAAGTGCAGCGACCCGTCCGGCCGGACCCGCGCGCCCTGGAAGAACGACAGGCTCGGCGGCAGGTCCCGCTTGCCCAGCCCGTGCTTGGCCGCCGCCCGCACGAACATGTCCCGCCCCTTCGGCGTCGTGCCGCACAGCGCGTCGTACCCGCTCTCCGACTCGACCGACGCCAGCACCCGCCCCTGGTCGGACAGCAGCAGGTGACCGCCGTAGGCGTTCCACTGCACCTTCACCGTGTCGGCCACGTTGAGCCGTTCCCACGGCTGGTCGACGTGGTGCAGCAGCACGTGCGCGCAGGCCCCGCCCTCGGGGTTGGCCAGCCGGAACACCGTGCCACGGGCGAGCACGCGGTGCGTGTAGCCGTCCGGGGCGACGTGCTCGGCCCACACCGCGCCCTCCGGCGCCTCCGGCCGCTCCACGTCCGTCTCCTGGGCCCGAGCGTGATCACGGGCCCCGTACGTGGTCGCGGTGCTCGGTGATGCGGTGTTGAACGATTCGGCTGCGAGCCCGCTCATGCCGTCACCAGCTCTCCGACCACGACCGGCCTGCGGGTGCGCCACCACGCCACCCAGCCGACCAGCACCGCCGCCGCGACGAACTCCACCGGGAACAGCAGCGCCCACCACGACCCCGTGCCGCCCAGGTCGTACACCTCGGCGCGCGGCCACGCGATGTTCACCACCATCGCCAGCCCGTAGACCACCGCGCCGATGTTGACCACCAGGCCCCAGCGACCCAGCGAGAACCCGTTCGTGGTCGCCGTGCCCCGGAACCGGTGCACCAGCAGCGGCACCGTGACCAGCAGGTACGCCAGGTACACCACGACCACCGAGGTCGCGGTCATCGCGGCGAAGATGCCGGCGTTGCCGAGGTTGAGCAGCAGCAGCCCGATGGCCAGCGCGCCGCACACGACGGCGGGCAGCACGGGCGTGCCGGTGCGCGGGTGCACGCGGGCCAGCCGCCGCGAGCCGGGCAGCGCGCCGTCGCGGGCCATCGCGAACAGCAGCCGGATCGTGCCGGTCTGGATGGTCAACGTGCAGATCACCACCGCGATCGCCACGTCGACCAGGAAGATCCGCCCCGCCACGTCGCCGAACACGGCCGTGATCACGTACGGCAGGCCCTCCAGCCCCAGCCGCCCGTCGGTCAGGCTCGGCGCGGCCATCAACGCGAACAGCACCACCAGCAGCCCGCCGACACCCGACACGAGCAGCGCCCGCAGCACCGCGCGCGGTGCCCTGCGGCCGGCGTCCTTGGTCTCCTCGGACACCGACGCGGCCGTGTCGAACCCGAACAGCACGTAGGCCGCCATCAACGCCGACATCAGCAGCCCGCCGGTCGCCACGCCGCCGGTGTTCTGGACCACGATGTCCGGCCCGCGCACCGCGAACCACGCCAGACCGCCGAGCAGCACGACCACGCCGACCAGCTCGGCGGCCACGCCGATGTCGTTCACCCGGGCCATCACCCGCACGCCGGCCACGTTGATCACCGTCGTGCACGCGATCAGCAGCACGCCCAGCAGCACGGCGTTCGTCGCGCCGGTGGGCGAGGTGACGGCCGGGTCGCCGCCGACGAACTGGAAGCCCGACCACACCGACGGCAGCACGACCTGCAGCGCGATCGCCGCCGCCGCGAGCGCGACCGTGCAGCCCAGCAGCATCATCCAGCCCGCCAGCCAGCCGCCGAAGCCCCGGCCTCCGGAACCCGAGCCGAGGTGCTTGGCCCACTGGTAGATCGAGCCCGCCAGCGGGAACCGGGCGGCCAGCTCGGCGAAGTTCAGCGCGACCAGCAGCTGGCCCAGGATCACCACCGGCCAGGTCCAGAACAGCAGCGCGCCGCCGAACGAGAAGCCGAACCCGAACAGCTGGAAGACGGTGGTGAGGATCGAGACGAAGGAGAAGCCGGCCGCGAAGGCGGAGAACCCGCCGAGGGTCCGGCGCAGTTCCTGCCGGTACCCGAACGGGGCTAGATCATCGGACATGGTTGCGGACCTCCGTGCTGTCTGTGCAGGTCAGAGGATTTCTGTCGTTTGATAGAAATTAAGGTCGATCCGCGACGACCGGATGAAGAACCCGTGACGAGCGGGTTAGCCGGACCCACTGGAGGTGACAGCCGCGTTGCCACTTCCTCACCGCCGCGCCCCACGTGCGACGATGAGTGGGTGGTTGGACGACCCAGGGCGACCGGGGAGTCGGCGGGGGCGCGTGATTCGCGGCGGGACCTGCTCGACGCCGCGGCGGAACTGTTCACCGAGCGCGGGTACACCGCGACGTCGACCCGGGCCGTCGCCGAACGCGCCGGGCTGCGGCAGGCGTCGCTGTACCACTACTTCGGCGGCAAGGAGGACATCCTCGCCGTGCTGCTGGAGGGCACCGTCCTGCCGTCCCTGCACACCGCGCGGGCGTTGCTGAAGGAGGACGCGCCCAAGCCCGCCAAGCTGTGGGCGCTGTGCCGGTTCGACCTGGAACTGCTGTGCGGCGGCACCCACAACCTCGGCGCGCTGTACCTGCTGCCCGAGGTGCGGGCCGAGCGGTTCGCCCAGTTCCACGCCGAACGCGCCGAGCTGAAAGCGGCATATGGGGCACTGGTGGACGACGACCTGGCGGCCGACCTGGTGTTCGGGCTGGTCGAGGGCGTGATCCTCACCAGGCGGTCCAAGTCCATTCCGGACGTGGAGGCGTACGCGTGCGCGGGGGCCGACGCGGGGGTGCGGATCGCCGGCGGAGCTTTCGACTTGGCGGCGGTGCGTGCGGAAGGCTTGCGGCTGCTGGGTCGCTGAACCGAGGATGTCCGCCATGTCCCCACGTGCCGGCACGGTCGGGTCGCGGCGCAGACCCAGCAAGGGTGACCTCACCTCGCAGGCGATACTCGACACCGCCGAGCGTTTGCTCCAGACGCGCTCCCTGGACGACATCGCCGTCGACGAGCTCGCCTCGGGCGCGGGTATCTCGCGGTCGACCTTCTACTTCCACTTCGCGTCGCGGGAAGCGGTGCTGCACGCCCTGTCCGGCGGCATCCTCGAAGCCCTCTACGAGGCGGCGTCGTCGTGGCTGCGGCGCGGCAGCGAGCCACCCGAGGACTCCATCCGGCGTGCTCTGGGCGCCAGCCTCGCCCTGTGGCGCAAACACGGCCCGGTCCTGCGCGCCGCCGTCCGCGCCCGCGACACCGACCCCCTGATGCGCGACTTCTGGACCGGCGTGGCCCGCCGCTTCACCGAGGCGACCGCCTCGCAGATCGACATCGAAAGGGCAGCCGGCACCGCCCCACCGGGCCCGGACGCCAAGTCACTGGCGGCGGTCCTCGTGTCGATGAACGAACAAGCCTTCCTGAACCGCTCGCGCGCCCGCCGATCCGCCGCCCGCGACCGCGAGCTCGTGGACACCCTGACCTGCGTCTGGCTCCGTTCGGTCTACGGCATCTGCCCCTGATCCCGGGTCAGCGGAACCAGGTGCCGCCCGGGGCCCGGCGGTAGCCCAGCGCCCGGTACACGGCGTCCACAAGGGACTGCCCGCGCTCGTTGACGCCCACACCCGGCCCCATCTGCGTCATCACGTACCCGAACGACATGCGCGCCACCGGGTCCGCGAAGCCGAGTGAGCCGCCCATCCCCGAGTGCCCGAACGCGTCCTCGGACATCAGCACGCCCTGGTCGGCGACGGGCAGGTAGTGGTTGTCCACCGACTTCAGGAACCCCGGCGAGAACCGGGTCGGCGCGAGCAGCATCTCGTCGAACCCGGCCGACACCACGCCCGACATGACCGGGACCTGCGTCTCGTCCACCAGCCGCACCCCGTTGTACTCGCCGCCCAACGCCAACGGCCGGTACATCTGCGCCAGCCCGCGCGCGTTGCTCATCCCGCCGACCGCGCCGTACAGCGCCGCGTGCGCCTCACGCGTGTTCGACGCCTCGATGTACCCGCCGTTGTTGGTCAGCAGCAGCGCCTGCATCGACTCGGGCCTGGTCATCGCCGCCGCGTACAGGCTGGGCACGGTCTCGCCAAGTGCGGCCGGGATGGTCGGCGCGACCAGCGGCTCCAGGTCGTCCGGCAACGTCAGCCAGAAGTCCAGCCCCAGCGGACCGGACACCTCCTTCTCGAAGAACTCGGCCAACGACACCCCGGCGACCCGCCGGATCACCTCGCCGATCAGGTGCCCGAACGTCAACGCGTGGTAACCGTGCCGCGTGCCCGGCACCCAGAACGGCTCCTGCCGGGCCAGCAGGTCCGTCATCGACTCCCAGTCGAACATCCCGCCCGCCGGCACCGGCTCCCGCAACGCCGTCAACCCTGCCTGGTGCGCCAGCAGGTGCCGCACCAACGTCCCGGCCTTGCCGTTCTGCCCGAACTCCGGCCAGTACCGCACCACCGGCGCGTCCAGGTCCAGCTCACCCCGCGACGCCAGCACGTGCGCGCACAACGCGGTCGCCCCCTTGGTGCACGACCACACGTGCGTGATCGTGTCCTCGCGCCAAGCCCGCCCGCCCGCGTCACCGCCCCAAAGATCGACCACGGTCTCGCCGTCGACCGTCACGTGCACGCCCGCCCCGACCTCGCCCCGCGCGGCGAAGTTGCGTTCGAACTCGGCGCGGACCTCGGCGAACGCGTCGGCGCAGGTGCCCTCGACAGTCATCGGCCCTCCAGGTGAGTCGTCGACCCCATGCCACCACCGTGAGCCGCGACACGTGAGTAGGGATTCCTCAGTCGGTAGGGCCGCCGAACCCGCCGCCGACTGCTCGGAGCCCTCTTGCTAGCACTTCTCTATCGACTTCGCTACACTTGTGTACGTGGCAGGCTTGAGTGTGCGTGAAGCGGCACAGCGCCTGAATGTGAACCCGGCGCGTGTTCGTGCGCTGCTGAAAGACGGCGGCCTTACCGGTCGGCGCATCGGATTCCAGTGGGTCGTCGACGATGACTCGGTGAGGCGTCGGCTCGACTTGGTCGCGTCGGATCGTGGTCGCCCGCTGTCGCGGAGGAGCGCGTGGAGCGCAGCAGCATTGTTGGACGGACAGGCCACACCCTGGCTGGCCAGCAGTGAGCGATCGCGGTTGGGTGCCCGACTGAAGCGACATGTCGCAGACGGTGTCGACATCTACAGATGGTGGATGCGGAAGCGGGCATCGGTTGCCCGCTATCGCATCGCCGCTGCCGACATCGCCGAGTTGATCGCGGACAGGGCTGTGGTGGTCGGGGGTATCAGCGCGTCAGCACCCCACGACCTGGGGCTGTCGTTCGCGGACGAGGCCGAGGTCTACATCGGTGCCTCCGACGTGACCAGGCTCGTCGACGAGTTCTTCCTGGTCGGGTCCGAGCGCGGAAACCTCGTCCTGCATGTCGAAGACAGCGGTTTCGGTTGGCATCAGCGCACAGCACGCGTGGTCAACGGAGTGTCAGCAGTCCCGAGACTGGTGGTCGCTACCGACCTTCTGGACAGTCACGACACCAGAACCAGGAACGCAGGGGCAGATTTGCTCGGGCACTTGCTGCATTCGATGGCGGACGGGCGTGTTTCGCGTGACTGACGAACATCTACCGGGCAACAAAGAGGTACTCGACGCGCTGGCGGTCGTCAGCGGCGAACCCCGTGATCACCTCGACGCCGCGTTCCGGGCGGCGGTGGAAGACGACGCGACCGCCGCAGCCCCGGAGCATGTCATCGAAGCGCTCGGTGCCGCTGTCCGGCACGTCCGCCTCGCGCCGATCGAGTTCGATGCCAAGGCGCCTGTCATCGAGCCGCTCAAGCGGCTCGTGCTGTCGCCCCCGTCGCTCTGCGAGGCGGACATCGCGGCGTGGCGGAAGCTCTCGAAGGAACTGCCCGTTCGGATCGTGGACATCGTGCGAGATCCGGTCGAACTACCGGCTATGACACCGCCTCAGGAAGCGGCGTGGTCGACCATCCTCGACCTCGAAGACGGGCTGGACTGCCATTGGTCGCTCATCGGCGGCCAGATGGTGGCACTGATCAGCGCGGAGTACGGACAAGCCATCCCGCGGGCAACCACTGACGGTGACATCGTCATCGGCGTCTGGCTCGATCGCGATGCACTGCGGCAGGCGAGCGCACTGCTGACGAAGCGAGGGTTCGCAGAGGACGAGACGGCCGACGGATACGGCTATCGATACCGGCGAGGTACCGCCAGAATCGACCTGCTGGTGCCTGAGGAGATGGGCCGCCAGCAACGAATCCCGACCACCACCACGGGGCGTCGTGGGGTTGAAATGCCCGGCGGGAACCAGGCGTTGATCCGGAGCGAACGCCTTCCCGTTCGGCTTGCTGATCGCATCGGCTTGGTACGCCGTCCCAACCTTCTCGGCGCGCTCGTGGCCAAGTCCGTGGCCTCGGTGGCCGACTCCAGGGATCCCGACCGCCATCGTGAGGACATTGCGGTCCTCGGTCAGATCGCGCTCAATGCGGGTGCATTCCGCAAGATGAGGGGAATGAGTCGGGACAAGGACCGCAAGCGGATGAGGCGTGCCCTTGCCCAGATGCCGGACTCGCACCCGGCGTGGCAGCAGATTCCCGAGCCCCGGGAGGTCTACCACGCGTTGACTCGGCTGGCCGGACCGCCACCGGTTGGGTGAGGGGCGTTCCGGTAGGGATCGGTAGGGTGAGTCACCCCAACGACGGGAGGTCGCCTTTTGCCCTCCTCTTTCGGCAGGAGCTTCTTCGGCACCGGCTTCTTCGGCCGGGAAGACGAACTGGCGGCCGTGTTCGAGGCGGTCGACCGCGTGCCGGCTGCCGGGTTGGTGACCGTCGTGGTGTCCGGTGAGCCGGGGATCGGCAAGTCGAGCCTGCTGGCCGAGGCGTGCCGCCGGTTGCGCGACCGGGGTTGCGCGGTGGCGGCGGCCGAGTCGGACGACGTCAGCAGGCGCATCCCGTACGCGGCGGTGGCGACGGCACTGCGGCCCCACACCGACGCGCTCGACCTCACCGAGGTCCCCGACGCCACCTGGTTCGGCCGGTCCTGCGAACTGGTCGCCCGCGTGCTCACCGGCCTCACCGCCGAACGTCCCGCCGCACTCGTGCTGGACGACCTCGACCAGGTGGACGACGACTCGCTGGCCATGCTCGCCGTGGTGCTGCGCCGGGTCACCGCCGCGCCGCTGGTGCTGATCACCGCCGTCCGCGCGCACCACCACAACCCCGGTGTCGAGGAACTGCTGGACCGGCTCGAACGGCACGCCGAGGTGGTGCGCGTGCGACTGGCCCCGTTGAGCGGCGGTGACGTGGCGCGGATCGTGGAGACCGTGCTGGGCACGCCGGTGGACGACGGCTTGGCGCACGAGGTGCACCAGCGCGCGGACGGCAACCCGTTCTTCGCGGTGGAGATCGCCCGGTCGCTGCGCGAGCTGGACCTGGTGGCGGTGGACGGCAACCGGGCCCGGCTGACGGTGTCACCGTCGGCGATCCGGCTGACCAGGCGGGAAGCCGTGCTGCGCCGGGTCGCGCCGCTGGACCGGGACACCAGGGCGGTCGCCCGCGCGGTGTCGATCTTCCGGCGGGTGCGGCTCGACCAGATCGGGCTGCTCGCCCGGGTGTCGTCGCTGCCCGAGCACACCGTGGTGGACGCGTTCGACGAGTTGCTGCGCGCGCACATCGTGGTCCGCGACGAAGATCGCGGCTACCGGTTCTCGCACGCCCTGGTCGGCGAGGCGCTGTACCAGGAGATCGGCCCCGCCCAACGCCGTCACCTGCACAGCCTGATCAGCGCCCGGCTGCTGGACGACCGCTCGCGCGGCCTGGCCGTGGACGAGATGGAGCTGGCCTGGCACCTGGCCGAGTCCGCGCCGCCCGGTGACCTGCGCGCCGTCCGGGTGATGGCCCAGGCCGCCGCCGCCAACCGCACCACCGCGCCGGAGACGGCGGCGGCGTTGTGCGCGCGGGCGTTGGAACTGCTGCCGGTGGCCGCGCCGGAACGGGCCGGGCTGCTGGCCTCGCAGTGCCGGGCGCTGGCGCACGCGTCCCGACCGGCCGCCGCGATCGCGCCCGGCCTGGCCGCCCTCGACGCCCTGCCGCCCGGCCCGGAACGGTCGCGGTGCGCGGTCGTCGTGCTGACCAGCCTGTTCCTCGTCGGCCGGCTCGCCGAGGCGTTGCGCCTGGCCGACGCGGAGGTGCCGGTGGAGGTGCCGGCCGAGGGGAAAGCAGCCGAGGGGAAGGCACATGCCGACGGCGCACCGGCCGCGTTGCACGCGCAGCGCGCGCTGTTGCTGGTGTTCGCCGGACGTCACGCCGAAGCCCTGGCCGCCGCCGACCGGATCGAGGCCATGCCGTTCACGTCCGCCGCCGAGGGCGTGGTGGTGTTCGACCGGTTGGCCGTGATCACGTCGATGCTGTTCCGGCACGACAAGACGGTGGACTACGCCAACCGCTCCCTGCGTTCGGCCGCCGGTCAGCCGATGCTGGAGTTGCAGGCGCTGGCCGTCGGCGCGTCGACCGGTGCCCTCGCGGGCCTGGTGCACGACGCGTCGTGGCGGCTGCGGCGGGCGGAGGAGCTGCGGGAACGGACGGGCGGCCACGCGTTCCGCGGTGAGTTGGAGATGGCGCGGGTGGCGCTGGACTGGTTCGGCGGCGCGTGGGAGGCGTGCCTGGAGCGCGTCGGTCGGGCCGCTGCCGAGCTGGAGTCGCGGCAGGAGCTGATGATGCTGGACGGCCTGCGCGCGATCGAACTGGAGGTGCGGACGTGGCGCGGCGAGCTGGACATCGCCGCCCGCCTGGCCGCGCTCGACCCGCCGACCAGCCCGAACATGTCCCGCCTGCACGCCTTGGCGATGGCCGGCTACCTGGCCGCGCGCGGTGACGCGGAGGGCGCCCGGACCACCCTGGTCGAGGCCGTGGACGACGACGGCATGACCGCGTACAGCTGCGTGCTGCTGGGTCGCCTGATCGAGTTGGACTTGGCACACGGTCGGGTGGAAGAGGCGCGGCAGACCGTGAAGCACCTGCACGTCGTGTCGGCGGATCGGGTGGCGCCGTGGACCCGCACGACCGTCCGCCGGGTGACCGGTCTGGCCGAGCGGGACGCCGTCGTGCTGCGCGAGGCCGTGCGCGAAGCCGAGACGGGCGGCCTGGTGTTCGAGAAGGCACGGGCGCAGCTGGCGCTCGGTCTGGTCGACCGCGCCGCCGTGCCCGAACTCCTGGAAGCGTATGCAGTATTCCAAAAACTGGGCGCCCACGGCCTGCGCCGCCAGACCGGCGGCCGGCTGAGAGAGTTGGGCGCGAAGGTGCCGCGCGCTCGCGCCAAAGCGCCGGGTGTGCTCACCGAGGCGGAGGAGAACGTCGCCCGACTGGTGCAACAAGGCATGCGCAACCGAGACATCGCCGCAGCTCTGCACTACAGCCCGCGCACGATCGAGGTCTACCTGTCCCGCATCTACGCCAAGCTGCACGTGTCCTCGCGCCTGGAACTGGCCCGCGTCCTGGACGGGCGCGCTTAGTTGTCGTGGACTCCGCACTACCGACCGGTAACCCGGCCGTGTTGCCTCGGTGACGTGGAGGTCGTCGCGGACGCCGGGCACCGGGAGCGCTTGACGGTCCGGCTCGGCGCGGACATCGCAGTCGACCCGTCCGCCCCCGGTGTGGCTCGGCAGAGGATGGTGGTCGCCGCGTTGAGCGAGTCGACCGGCCCGACCTCCGCCGGGCGTCCGCGACCAGTCGCGTTGGCCCGAACCGTCGTTTGAGGAGTCGTATGCGCACCGCCTACACGACCTGCCCGCTGTGCGAGGCCACCTGCGGCCTGGAGCTGACCGTCGAAGACGACCGGATCACGGGCGTCCGGGGTGACCGGCAGGACACGTTCAGCGGCGGGTTCCTGTGCCCGAAGGGGGCCTCGCTCGGCGCGCTGGACGCCGACCCCGACCGCCTGCGCACACCCCTCGCACGCCGGGGCGGCGAGTTCGAACCCGTGTCGTGGGACGAGGCGTTCACCCTGGTCGACCAGCGGTTGAACGAGATCATCGCCGAGCACGGCCGGGACGCGGTCGGCATGTACCTGGGCAACCCGACCGTGCACTCGCTGGCCGGCGGCCTGTACGCGGGCGGGCTGCGCAGGGCGTTGGGCTCGCGCAACGTCTTCACCGCCTCCACCGTCGACCAGATGCCCAAGCACGTGTCCTCCGGCCTGCTCTACGGCGGCATCTTCACCATCCCGGTGCCCGACATCGACCGCACCGACTTCCTCCTGCTCCTGGGCGCGGACCCGTTCTCCTCCAACGGCAGCCTGTGGACGGTGCCGGACGCGCCGGGCCGGCTCAAGGCACTCCGGAAGCGCGGCGGGTCGTTCGTCGTGGTCGACCCCCGCCGCAGCCGCACCGCCGCGGCCGCCGACCGGCACCTGCCGATCGTGCCCGGCACGGACGTGTTCCTGCTGCTGGCCATGGTGAACGAGCTGTTCGCCGCATCCCTGGTCGACCTCGGCGAACTCGCGCCGCACGTCGCGGGTGTGGACGAGGTGCGCAAGCTGAGCGAACCGTTCACCCCGGAGGCGGTGGCCTCGCGGTGCGGCATCGACGCGGACGAGATCCGAGCCCTGACGCACCGGCTGGCAAAAGCACCCCGCGCCGCCGTCTACGGGCGGATCGGCACCACGACGGTCGAGTTCGGCACGGTCGCCAGCTGGCTGGTCGACGTGCTGAACATCCTCACCGGCAACCTGGACCGGCCCGGCGGCGCGATGTTCCCGCTGCCGGCCCACGTCCGACGCGGCACCGGCACCGGCAAGGGCTTCACCACCGGCCGCTGGCACAGCCGGGTGCGCGGCCTGCCCGAGGTGGCCGGCGAGTTCCCGGCGGTCACCCTGGCCGACGAGATCGAGACCCCCGGCCCCGGCCGGATCAGGGCGCTGGTGACGGTGGCGGGCAACCCCGCGCTGTCCCTGCCCAACTCGGCCCGCCTCGACGCCGCGCTGTCCACTGTGGACTTCATGGTGTCGGTCGACCCGTACCTCAACGAGACCACCCGGCACGCTGACGTGATCCTGCCCCCACCGCCGCCCGGCAGGCGCGCCCACTACGACATCGCGTTCCTCTCGTTCGCGGTGCGCAACGTGGCCAAGTACTCCCGCCCCGCCGTGCCGCTCGCGCCGGGCGAGCTGGACGAGGGCGACATCCTGCTGCGGCTGACCGGGATCTTCGCCGGCCTCGGCCCCGCCGCCGACCTCGACGCGCTGGTCGGCCTGCCAGGCGGGACGGAGGCAGAGACGTACACCCGCGAGGAACGGCTGCTGGACGCGCGCCTGCGGTCCGGCCCGTACGGACTGTCGGTGGAGGCCCTGCTCGACCAGCCGCACGGCGTCGACCTCGGCCCTCTGACCAGTCGCGTGCCGGAGATCCTGCGCACCCCCTCCGGCCGGGTCGAGCTGTGCCCCGACCCGATCGCCGCCGACGTGCCCCGCGTGCTGGAAGCCTTGCGCACGCCGACCGACGGCCTGGTCCTGGTCGGCCGCCGCCACCTGCGGTCGAACAACTCGTGGCTGCACAACGTGCCGGCGCTGGTGAAGGGCAAGCCGCTGTGCACCCTGCTGGTCAACCCGGCCGACGCCGCACGCCTGGGCCTGCAGGACGGCTGCGCGGCCCGCGTCACCTCACGCGTCGGTGAGGTCGAGGCGACCGTCGAGATCACCGCCGACATGGCCGCCGGCGTGGTCAGCCTGCCGCACGGCTGGGGCCACGACCGGCCGGGCACCCGCCTCACCACCGCCCAGGCGCACCCCGGCGTCAACGTCAACCTGCTCACCGACGACCTCGCGCTGGACCCGCTCTCCGGCACCGCCGTGCTCAACGGCGTCCGCGTGCACGTCACCCCGGCCCAGCCCACCCCGTCCACCCCGGCCCAGCCCACCCCGCCGGCCGGGCAAACGCAACCCGCGGCCCAGTGAGGAGCACCGCCATGCCCGTGACCACGGCGCGCGTCATCGCCGACCTGCCCTTCGTGGCCGCCCAGGTGCACGACGACCGGGTGGCGTGGCGCCACCAGCGTGACGGGCAGTGGCACGACCTGACGTTCACCGACGTCGCCGAGTGGGTCATGGAACTGGCCTCCGGCCTGGTGCACCTGGGCGTCGAGCCGGGCGACCGGGTGTGCGTGCTGTCGGAGACCCGGCCCGAGTGGTCGGCGGTGGAGCTGGCGGTGCTCGCGGCGGGCGGCGTGGTGGTGCCGATCTACCCGTCCAGCGCGCCGGAGGAGTGCGCGTGGATCATCGGCGACTCCGGCGCGGTGGTCCTGATCGCGGAAACCTCCGAGCAACGCGCCGAGGTCTCCGGGATCCGCGACCAGGTGCCCGCGCTGCGGGACGTCATCGTCATCGAGGACGGCGGCCTGGCCGAACTCCGGTCGCAAGGCCGCACGTCACCGCTACCGGGCGAGCTGGACGACCGCCGCGCCGCGATCGACCCCGACGACCCGACCGTCATCATCTACACCTCGGGCACCACCGGCCCGCCCAAGGGCTGCGTGCTGACCAACCGGAACTGGCTCACCATGTGCCGGCTCACCGAGGAGCTGTCGTACGTCGTGCGGGACGACGTGGTGTACCTGTTCCTGCCGCTGGCGCACGTGTTCGCGCAGATCGTGCTGCTGTCCGGGATCTTCACCGGGGCCGCGGTCGCCTTCTACGGCGGCGACACGTCGAAGATCGTGCCGGAGCTGTCCCAAGTGCGGCCGACGTTCCTCCCGTCCGTGCCCCGGATCTTCGAGAAGATCTACACCGTCGCCACGGCGAGCGTGCCGGAAGACCAGCTGCGCCAAGCCGTCCGGGTCGGCTTGGCCGTCCGCGAGCTCCAGGCCGCCGGGCAACCCCTGCCCGCCGACCTGGCCGCCGCGTTCGACCAGGTGGACCCGGTCTTCGCCAGAGTCCGGGCGATCTTCGGCGGCAGGCTCCGCCAGGCCCTGTCCGGCGCGGCGCCCATCTCGGTCGAGGTGCTGGAGTTCTTCACGGCCGCCGGCGTGCCCGTGCTGGAGGGTTACGGCATGAGCGAGTCGACGGGCGTCGGCACGGTCAACACGTTGGCGCGGCACAAGCTCGGCTCGGTCGGCACGTACGGCATGTCGGGCCTCCAGCTGAAGGTCGCCGAGGACGGCGAGATCCTGATGAACGGCCCGCACGTGTTCGCCGGCTACTGGAACAACCCCGCCGCCACCGCCGAAGTCCTCACCGACGGCTGGCTGCACACGGGTGACCTCGGCGTGATCGACGACGACGGCTTCCTCACCATCACCGGCCGCAAGAAGGACATCATCATCACCGCCGGCGGCAAGAACATCGCCCCCGCCAACGTCGAGAACCAACTCCGCCAGTCCCGCTGGATCTCGCACGCCGTCGTCTACGGCGACCGCAAGCCGTACCTGGTCGCCCTCATCACCCTGGACGAGGACGAGATCGTCCCGTGGGCCACCGCCCAGGGCCTACCGACGGACCTGCCCACCCTCGCCCGGACGCCGGAAGTCCAAGCCCTGGTCCAAGGCGTGGTCGACGAGGCCAACTCCCACTTCGCCCACGTCTCGCAGGTCAAGCGCTTCACCGTGCTGGACCGCGACCTGAGCCAGGAGGACGGCGAGCTGACCCCGACGTTGAAGGTCAAGCGCAGGGTCGTGCACACCACGCACGCCGAGCGGTACGACGGGCTCTACCGCTGAACCGGCCCGGTGGCCCGCGCCCGTGCCCGCGCCCGCCGCAGGCGCGGGCCACCCTCGACGTCCGCCCGCAGGTCGTGCTCGTCCGGCCACGCGGCGATGGTCGCGGCGATCGCGGCGGGTTGGTCGTCCGGCGTGTGATGACCGGCGACCCCGTGCCCCGCGATCTCCAGGCTCACGACGTTCGCGGCGCACCAGTGGAGTCGAGGACGTGTGCGACAGGCATGGCGTTTCCCCCTGTCTTCGGCCGGGTCACTTGAACGCGGCGACGTTGCGCGCCGCCCACTCGGCGAAGGTGCCCGCCGGACGGCCGAGGACCCGCTCCACGTCCGGGCTCACCCGCTGCTCGTCGGACGACGGCGTGCCGAGGATACCGAGGGTGGCCTCCACGACCGGCTCGGGCATGTACTGCACCATCTGCGCACGCGCCTCTTCGCGGCTCTGCTCGACGAACCGCACCGGCTCGCCCAACGCGTCCCCGATCGCCGCGGCCTGCTGCCGGGGTGAGATCGGCTCCGGCCCGGTCAGCGTGTAGACGGCGCCGCCGTGGCCTGGCTCGCGCAGCGCGACGGCGGCGACCTCGGCGATGTCGTCCGGGTCGACGGCCGGCAGCGCGACGGCCCCGAACGGTGCCGTGACCACCCGTTGTGCGCGGACCGAATCGGCCCAGTGGAGCGTGTTGGAGTCGAAGTTGCCCGGCCGCAGCACCGTCCACTCCAGACCGGACTGCTTGACGGCGTCCTCCAGGTCCGAGGGGTGGCGTCGCGTGCCCACGCCCTGGGAGGACAGCAACACGACCCGTCGGACGCCGACCGCCCGCACGACGGTCACGACGTCCTCGATGTTGCCGTTCGCCAGGAACTCGGCGGAGGTCAGCAGGAACAGCGCTTCGGCTCCGTCGAGGGCGGGCTTCAGGCTTTCCGGCTCCACCAGGTCGGCCCGCACGTGCCGCACGCCCGCGGGCACGTCCGCCGCCGAGATCCTCCGCGACACGGCGGTTACCTGCTCACCGCCCGCGACGAGCGCCCGCACCAGCGTCCGCCCGATGTTCCCCGTCGCACCGGTCACCACGATCATGATCACTCCCTTGCCCGAGTTCCAAGTACTCGGAGGAAGCTACTGTCCCCGGTATAGTAGGTACCTAGAGGAAAGTAATGGTGGAAGGGGCTCATCGTGACCGGTACCACATCCCGGGCGGAGGTCAGCCCGGAGCAGGCGTGCCCCATCGCCCCGGTGGTCGACATCGTCTTCAGCCGCTGGACCACCCCGATCCTGTGGGCGCTCAACGAGTACGGGCGCCAGCGGTTCGTGGAACTGGCCCGCCGCATCACCACGATCACGCCCAAGGTGCTGACCCAGCGCCTGCGGCAACTGGAACGCGACGGCCTGGTGGTCCGCACCTACCACGCCGAAGTCCCACCACGGGTGGAGTACGAGATCAGCGACCTGGGCCGCAGCCTGTCGCCACTGTTCGCGTCACTCTCCGAGTGGTCGGTCAACCTGGACAAGGTCGAACAGGCCCGCCTCGCCTACGACGCCAGGCAACCACCCTCCGCTCGACGCTGAAGCTGAAGCTCAAGCGAGCGGCGGCGCGTGCTGCCAACCGGGTCCTCGTGTGATCGGATCCAGGGTCGTGGACCCGGACCACGTGCGGTGGCAGGTGTCGCCTCTGTCGTGGTGCGGGTGCCGGTGTCGGCATCCGATGGGCAAGTCGGATCGAGGAGGTCGGGCGGTGGACCGGACGGCGTTGGACGCGCTCGCGGCCGGCATGGGGGAGCGCGCCGATCTCGGGCGTGAGCAGGTGTTCAAGGAACTCCGGGAACGCCGCGATGTCGCCGATGGAGTCCGTCTACGTCGCGTCGCGCGTCCTCGGCATCTCCAGGTCGGAGGCGAAGGCGGCCATCTTCGCGAGCGCCGCGTGGCGTGACCGGCGCGAGGACTGGGAGCGGCTTCACGCCGAACTCGAAACCTGACTCGATGACCGACGCCACTCGCCCGGGATGATCTCGACCGAGTTGCAAAGGTGTCTTTGCAACGGTAGCTTTGCATCATGGTCGCACCACGGGAGATCTCTGACGTCGACGAGTTGCGGACGCTCGCGCACCCGTTGCGCCAACGGATCCTGCGGCACCTGGCGCAGCACGGTCCGGCGACGGCCAGCATCCTGGGCAAGGCACTGGGGGAGAGCAGTGGCGCCACCAGCTACCACCTCCGGATGCTGGCCAAGCACGCCTTCGTCGAGGAGGTGCCCGAGCGGGCCCACGGTCGGGAACGGTGGTGGCGGGCGCCGGTGCAGGACCTCCGCTCGCCCCGCGCACCGGAGGACCCGGAGATGCGGGCCCTCGTCGAGCAGCTGAACCAGCTCAAACTGGCCGCCGATCAGGAACTGTTCGCCGGTTTCCTGGCCCGACGGGCGGAACTGGGGGAGTGGGCGGACGCGCTGCCGTACTCCCGCGGCTCGATCCGCGTGACCCTCGCCGAACTGCACGAGTTCTTCGACGAGTACATGGCGTTGCTCAAGCGCTACCAACGACCGGTGGAGGAAGCACCCGCGGACGCCCGGCTCGTCGCCGCCCGCTTCTTCGCCTTCCCGGTCCCCGACCCCGGCGCACCACAGCCGGACGACCGCACCTGAAAAGCCCTGGGCCGCCGAGCTGGCACTCGACGGCCCAGGAAGACGGAAGTCGCAGCACCACGCCGAAACCGGCGTGTCCTCGTACGCACGAACCTCCTCGGGAAGGAGAGCACCTGTGCTCCCCGAACGCAACTCGTCGATTCGCCATGCCCTCGAACGACTGCTCGTGGCGATAATCGCGACAGCCGCGACCACCGGCCTCGCAGCGCTGTCACCGATGCCGTTCGCCCAAGCCGCACCCGCCACCGCCACCGTCGCCACCACCGCACCAACCGGCTTGACCGAGCAGGACGTCACCTTCTCGAGCGGTGACCTGACCCTGCACGGCACCGTGATCGCCCCGGCCGACACCTCGGACACACGGCGGCCCGGCATGGTGATGGTGCACGGCTCCGGCCGCGTGTCGAGGGAGGGCTACCGGGAGGAGGCGGAGTCCTTCGCGCGTTCCGGCATCGTGACGCTGATCTACGACAAGCGCCCGAAGCAGTCCAAGTCCGACGTCGATTTCACACTGCTGGCGGACGACGCGCTGGCCGGGTTGCGGGCGCTTCGGGCCAACGCGGGCGTGGACCCCGCCCGGACCGGCCTCTGGGGTGTCAGCGAGGGCGGCTGGGTCGCGCCGCTGGCCGCGTCCAAGTCCCCCGACGTGGCGTTCGTGGTCACCGTCGGCGCGCCCGGCGTGTCGCCCGAGCGCCAGCAGTCGTGGAACCTCGCCAACCGGCTCGCCGCCGCCGGGGTGTCCGGCTCCCTGGTGGACACCGTCTCGCGCACCACGCTCGGCCTCCTCGTCGGCGCGGGCCTGTTCCCCGAGTCCGGCTACGACCCGGCGCCGGTGCTGGAACGGATCAACCGGCCGGTGCTCGGGCTGTGGGGCGATCTCGACCGGGTGATCCCGGGAGCCGAGAGCATGCGCACCTTCCAGGAGGCGTTCGACCGGGCCGGCAACAGCCACTACACCCTGCGGGCCGTCCCCGGCGCCGATCACACGATGCGCCGTTCGCCGGACGGCTACCAGAAGTCCGACGAGATCTCCCCGGCCTACCTGGAGCAGGTCGCGTCCTGGGTCGACGGGCTCGCCGCGGGACCACCGGCCGCGAGTGCGGGCGCACCGTCGCAGCAGGAGCGGCAGAGCACGCCGGTCGAGCCGGGATCACCCCGGGTGCAGGTCGCCGCCTTCGTGGTGCTGCTGTCGGCGTTCGCCGCATACGGGTTGAGCGCGCCGGCCCAGCGGTTGCGCGGGCGTCGCGGCGTCCCACCGGTCCGACGTCCGGCGCGCTGGCTCGCGACGACCGGCCTGCTGAGCGTGGCGGGGCTGCTCGGTTACCTCGGCTACCTCGCGTCCAGCGGCGCGAAGAACCTCGGCCCGGTGGTGCTGGGCCGGCCGGTGCCGTGGCTGGTGCTGCAGTTCCTCGCGCTGGGCGTCGTGGCCGCCACCGTGGCCACGGCCGTGGTGTCGTGGCGGGCCAGGTCCGACCTCTCCGGGGTGCACCGAGTGCGTCTCGGCCTCCTGGTCGCCGGTGGCGTGGTGTTCGTGCCCTGGGCACTGCACTGGGGTCTGCTGCTGCCGTAACCGCGGGCTAGTCCGGGTCCTTCGGGTCCTTGTCGCCCACGATGTAGGGCAGTCCCATCAGGAACGTGCGGCCGGGCCCGAGTTCGCGGGCACGGCGTACTGGAACTTCCCGGGGTTGGCCTTCACCCGGGCCGGCAGCTCGTCGATCATGCCCTGCGTCGACCGCAGGTTCCCGGCCACGTCCAGCACGTTCAGCTCCACCGGCGCGGACGGCTTGTCGGGCACCGAGCTGTACGTCGGCGCGGCGGGACCACCGGTCGGCGCACCGCAGGCGGCCACCACCAGCACCGCGGGTAAGAGCACGGCGGGCAAGCCGAACCGCGTCGTCGTCGAGCGCATTCGCTCCCCTCCCGACGGGCGGTCCGCACACAACACCCGGTGAGTCCGAACGTCGAACGGATCGGGGAGTGTCCGAACGCCGAACCAATTGAGAGCGCCACTGGACGTTACTGGGGAAAGCCCTTACCGTTTGCGTACCAGGACGATGACTGCACGTGACCGGCTCGGGGGTCGACAAGTTGCGCAAGCGCAGACCCTGATCCCGAAGCGGGCGGATCACATCGTCCTGTCGACCTGCCTTCGCCGCGGGTCGGACCCTCCGCCGCCACACCGCCGCACCCACACCGCCGCACCCTTCCCCCTCCGTTCGGGGGAGTCGCCAACGATTGTGGAGGCTTCTGTGGCACCACGTACCCGGCGCTTGTCGACCGTGCTCGGCACGCTCGCCACCGCGCTCGTGGTGGCCGCGCCCGCGAGCGCGGCCCCTGTTGTGTCGTCCCGAGGAGAACCCGCGTCCGGCTACCAGATCGGAGCGGTGACGCAACTGGCCACCGACACCGACGTGCCGTGGGGTCTTGACTTCCTGCCCGACGGTTCGGGTGTCTACGCCCGCCGCGACGCGTTCAACATCGTCAAGCTGTCCCCGTCCGGGGTGAAGACCAACCTGGGCACGGTGCCGGGCGTCGCGGGCACCGGAGGCGAAGGCGGCCTGCTGGGCCTTGAGGTGTCGCCGAACTTCGCGTCGGACAACTACCTGTACATCTACCACACCTCCGCGAACGACAACCGGATCGTGCGGATGAAGGTGCAGAACAACGCCCTGGTCCCGAGTTCGCACCAGGTCCTGCTCAGCGGCATCCCCCGCAACCGCTACCACAACGGCGGCCGGCTGCGGTTCGGCCCGGACGGCAAGCTGTACGCGGGCACCGGCGACGCGCAGAACGCGAACTGGGCGCAGGACCGGAACAACTTCGGCGGCAAGGTGCTGCGGCTCAACGCCGACGGCTCCGCGCCGACCGACAACCCGTTCTACGGCAACGGCGGCAACGCCCGGTACGTCTGGACCTACGGCCACCGCAACGTGCAGGGCCTGGCGTTCGACGGCCAGGGCAGGCTGTGGCAGGCCGAACTGGGCAACACCGTGATGGACGAGCTGAACCTGTCCGAGAAGGGCGGCAACTACGGCTGGCCCGCGTGCGAGGGCACGTCCGGCACCTGCTCCGGCTACATCGCGCCGAAGCGGACGTGGAGCACCGCCAGCGCCTCGCCCAGCGGTATCGCCATCGTCGGCAACGCCCTGTTCGTCGCCGCGCTGCGCGCCACCAGGTTCTACGAGTTGACGATCAGCGGCACGTCGGTCGGCTCGCAGCAGACGCACTTCCAGGGCACGTACGGCCGGCTGCGCACGGTCGAACCCGCACCGGACGGCACCCTGTGGCTGACCACCAGCAACGGCGACGGCGACAGCACGCCGAACAACTCCAACCGCATCCTGAGGGTGCAACTGAACTGAGAGGGCTGACCTGAAAGGGCTGAACTGAGAGGTCGCCGCCGAACCGAGCGCACGAGGTGGTCCCCACCAGGACCGCCTCGTGCCGTTCAGCGCCCGTCGAAGCGGACCTCCCCGACCAGGTGCGCCGTCTTGAACGCGGCGGCGAACGAGGTGATGTGCCCGCGCAGCAACTCGGCGGCACGGTCGGCGTCACGGGCCTCCGCCGCGTCCAGGATCGCCACGTGCTCGGCCGTCTCCGCCGCCCACGTCGCCCGCAGCCGCCACCCCGTCGCCGAGATCAACGCGCCCCGGTCGCCCAGCCCGTCCAGCACGTCAACCAACAGCGGGTTGCCGCACTCGTAGTACAGACCCCGGTGGAACCGGCGGTTCGCCGCGCTCCGCACCGCGCTGTCCTCGGTGTCGGCCTCGTTCAGCGCGTCCCGCGCGACGAAGAAGTCCACCTCGCGCCGCACCGACCGGGCCAGCGCCTCCGGCTCCAGCAACGCCCGCAGGTCGTACACCGAGCGCACCAGCTCGGCGTCCACCGCCCGCACCACCGCGCCCTTGTAGTTGCTGATCGTGACCAGGCCGGATCCGGCGAGCAGCTTCAACGCCTCGCGCACGGGCGTCTTCGACACCCCGAAACCCTCCGCCAGATCGGCCTCGACCAGCGGATACCCCGGCGGGAACCGTCCACTGAGGATCTCGTCCCGGATCGTGTCGCGGACGAAGTCGGTCCTGGATTTCGGAGCGGGCCTTTCGTACATCATATACGAGAGGCTACTTCCCAAACATCACCACCACGTTGAACCGAACGTCCCACGGGTCCGTGTCAGGGGTGCCAGTCACCAGTCCAGCCACCAGTCCGGTCGCCAGCAGAAGGGCACCCGCCGATGCCGTCCACCCGCCGCACCACCAGCGACGACCGCCGCCGCAACCCCTCGCCGCTCGGCAACCGTCCGAGCGCGAGCTGAACGACGAGCGCGAGCTGAACGAGAAGAGATGCACGATCCGATCCTCGAACGCACACTGCGCCAGGTCCGCACCGAGAAGGCGCGCGACCGGAAACGCCGCGGTGGCGTCGTCACGGCGGTGAGCACCGCGCTCGCCGCCGCGGTGTTGGCCGGTGGTGTCTACCTCGGCCGGCACAGCGTGTCCGGGGAACGGGTCCTGGTCGCCACCACGGCGACCGGTGTCCGGATGACCGCCACCCTCACGCCCGCCGACGGCTGGGTGCGGCTGCGCGCGGTCGTGGACGGGATCGACGCCGGTGAGAAGTGCCAGCTCGTCGTCACGGACCTGCGCGGCAGGCGTTACGTGGCGGGCGGTTGGGTCGCCTCACGGCCGGGTGACTCACGGCCGGGTGACTCACGGCTGGGTGATTCACAGCTGGGTGACTCACGGCTGGGTGACTCACGGCTGGGTGACTCACGGCTGGGTGACTCACGGCTGGGTGACTCACGGCTGGGTGGCACCGCCCTCGCGGGCGCGGCCATGGTCGACCTGGACGAACTCGCCACGATCAGCGTGGTGACCGTCGAAGGCCGCGTCCTGGTCACCGCCACCCCGTACGACACCGCCACTCGGACACGCTGAATCACCCGTTCGGGGCAAGTCGGACGGCGCGTTCGCGCGGTGGGCCGTCTCAGCGGGGCGGCGGGCCGGTGCCCGGTCGGGGGTGTCCGAATAAGCTGTCGTGCGTGAGGTGGGCGCCCCTGTTGCTGTTACTCGTGTTGGTCGCCGGCTGCGCGGACAGCCGGACGGTGGCCATCGACGAGGTGCCGGTGGCGGTGGAGGCGGTGGTCACCACCCAGGACGCGTCCACCGGCACGTTCACCGTCGACTGCGGGCGCAACGAATCGCGCCACCTCAACGCGGACAACATGGTCATCGCACCAGGTCAGCCGTTCGGCGCGCACCACACGCACGAGTACGTCGGCAACCTGGGCACGAACGCCCTGTCCACCGAGGAGTCGCTGGCCGCCGCCGCGACCACGTGCGCGGCGGGCGACCCGTCCACCTACTACTGGCCCGTGCTGCGGCTGACCGACCGGACCGGGCACGACGCGCACCAGCCCGGCGGCGGGGTGCACGGCAACACCGGTGAGGTGCTGCCGCCGTCGAGCGTGAGCATCACGTTCACCGGCAGCACGGTCAGCGAGGTCGTGCCGATGCCGCGGTTCCTGCGCATGATCACCGGCGACCCGGCGGCGCTGAACACCGGGCGCGGGCGGGCGCGGTGGAGCTGCACCGGGTTCGAGGACCGGCACACCGACCGCTATCCCGAGTGCGCGCCCGGCAGCAAGGTGCTGCGCACGTTCGACTTCCCCAGCTGCTGGGACGGCCGCAACACCGACAGCCCGAGCCACCGGGCGCACGTCGAGTTCCCCGAGTCCAACGGGGTGTGCCGGAAGGGGACGTTCCCGGTGCCGAAGCTGCGCGTCCGGGTCGCCTACGACGTGCCCGCCGGGCGGCCGTACGCCATCGACAGCTTCCCCGAGCAGCTGCGCGACCCGCGCACCGATCACGGGATGTTCGTCAACGTCATGCCCGACGCGCTGATGGACCGCGTCACGACCTGCCTGAACACCGGCCAGACCTGCTCCTAGGAACTTTCTCGCGCCAACGGTGAACCGAACGCGTCCGGCGTCCGTGTCCGTGGCGAGAGTTGACGAGAGGAGTGGGTGGATGGCGGCTCTGTGGTCCCGGAAACGGGAGGCCGCGGCCGATGAGGCACTGATCCGATCCCTCTACGAGGAGCACGGTCGGGCGCTGCTCGCCTATGCGACGCGGTTGACCGGTGATCGGGCGGCGGCCGAGGACGTCGTCCAGGAAACCCTCGTGCGCGCTTGGCGGCACCCGGACGCCCTGGTGAACGGCAAGGGCTCGGTCCGCGGCTGGCTGCTCACGGTGGCGCGCAACATCGTCACGGACCGGATCAGGGCGAAGGCGGCCCGGCCCCAGGAGGTGGCCGAGACACCGACGACCCCGCCGGTGGAACGCGACCACGCCGATTCGGTGGTGGATTCGATGGTGGTGCTCGAAGCCCTGGACCGGTTGTCGTCCGATCACCGCGACGTGCTGATGGAGATCTACTTCAACGGTCGGAGCGTGACCGAGGCGGCCGCGGCGTTGGGCGTGCCTCCGGGAACGGTGAAATCGAGATCGCACTACGCGCTGCGGGCGTTGAGAGAGACGTTCGTCGGACAACAGGTCGCGCTGAAGGGGGTGGCCGGATGACCACGAACCACGATCCACAACTGCTCGGCGCCTACGTGCTGGGCGTGCTCGACGCGCGGGAGGTGCGTGCCGTGGAGGACCACTTGGCGTCCTGTGCGCGGTGCAGCGCCGAGTTGGCCGAGCTGCGGGCGATGGAAGAAGCCATGGGCGACGTTCCGCCCGAGGCGCTGCTCGACGGCCCACCCGAGGGCGGTGACCTGCTGTTGCAGCGCACTTTGCGGCAGGTGCGGTCCGAACGCGCCGGTCAGGTGCGTCGTCGTCAGGTCGGCATGGGGTTGGTGGCGGCGGCCGTGGCCGCGGTCGTGCTGGGCGGTGGTTTCGCGGTCGGCCGGGGCACCGCGCCGGAGGTGGGCTTCGCGCAGACGTCGACGCCGCCCGCGCCGCCCGCCGGGACCATGCTCGGCTCGGCCACCGACCCGGAGACCGGTGCGCGGATGACCGTGCAGGTCAAACCGGCGGCCGGGTGGGTGCGGGTGAACGCGTCCGTCGCCGGTATCGCGGAGAACGAGAAGTGCAAGCTGTTCGTCGTCGCCAAGGACGGCAGCAGGCAGGAAGCGGGCAGTTGGCTGGTCTCGTCGGCCGGTGAGAAGGACGGCACCAACCTCGACGGCTCGGCGCTCATCGCGCCCGAGGACGTCGCGGCGATCGAGGTGCGCAACTTCGAGGGCGAGCAGATCGTCACCGTGCCCGTGTAGGTCACCGTGCCCGTGTAGGACCGTGGCCTGTCCGAGGGGGAAGCCCCCGTGCGCTCACCGCGCGCGGGGGCCTTCGACTGTTCGGGGCCTGTGAACGTCGTCGGGGCTTGATTCGCGGCCGGAGCGGGGTCACACGTTGGCGAGCATGGCCAGGATGTCGTCGTAGGTGCCGTTGGCTTCCGCGTAGCGCACGAACTTGGCGCGCTCCACGATGATCTCCTTGGCGTCGGGCTGGGTGCTCAGGAGGGTCATGGTCTCGGTGAGGAAGTCGTCCAGCGGCATGGAGTTCTCGTCGTTCTCCTGCCCCATCAAGGCCGTCCGCACGGCCGGCGGGGCGAGTTCGATCACCTGGACAGGGGTGTCGGCGAGTTGCACGCGCAGGCTCTCGGTGAACGAGTGGAGGGCGGCCTTGGTCGCGTTGTAGGTGGGGGTGATCGGCAGCGGCACGAACGCGAGCGCGGAGGAGACGTTCATGACGACCGCGTCGTCCTTGTCCACCAGCAGCGGCAGGAAGGTGTAGGTCATCCGGATCGTGCCGAGCAGGTTGGTGGTGACGGTGCTCTCGGCGACGTCGAGAGAGCCGGGGTCGAGGAGGTCTTCCCGCAGCATGATCCCCGCGTTGTTGATCAGGACGTTCAGCTCCGGGTGGTCGGCCGCCACCTTTTCACCGACGCGCGCGATCGACGCGGGGTCGGCGACGTCGAGGAGGATCGTCTCGACGCCCGGGTGGTCGGTCGCGATCCGGTCGAGCAGTTCCTCGCGTCGGCCGGCGACGATCACCTTGTTGCCCGCCTCGTGGAAGCGCAGGGCCAGGCCGAGCCCGATGCCCGAGGTGCCGCCGGTGATCAGGATCGTGTTGCCGGTGGTCTTCATGCGGTGTTGTCCCCTTCGCGGCGGGGTAGAGTGGACCTAAGCGGACAACTGTCCGCCGGGTCCGAACGTACCGGACAGTTGTCCGCTTAGCAACGTCGGTCCGGCCGTGCGTTGGGAAGGGGGGAGTGGTGCCGGAGGAGAAGGACGCGCCTCAGCGCTCGGACGCCGTGCAGAACCGCGAGCGCATCCTGGAAGTGGCGCTGGCGGAGCTGACCCGCTCGGCCGACGTCCCGTTGAGCGCGATCGCGAAGAAGGCGGGTGTCGGGCAGGGCACGTTCTACCGCAACTTCCCCAACCGCGAGACCCTGGTGCTGGAGGTCTACCGCTACGAGATGCAGCAGGTCGCCGACGCCGCGACCCAGCTGCTCCGGACCCGGCCGCCCGACCAGGCCCTGCGGGAGTGGATGGACCGGCTCGCCCAGTACGCCATCGCCAAGGCAGGTCTGGCCGACGCGATGCGCCAGGCCGTCGGCACGTCGGGCGGCCCGGCGAAACCGGGGTACGCCACGATCATCGAGGCGGCCGAACTCCTGCTCCGCGCGGGTGAGGAGGCGGGGGTCATCCGGCCGGGAGTGACCGCGGACGACTTCTTCCTCGCCACCGCCGGCCTCTGGCAGATCGATTCCCAGGGGGACTGGAAACCTCGCCTCACCCGGCTCCTGGACCTCGTCATGGACGGGCTGCGCGCAGGAGCCCCCGGACCGCGCTGACCGTGCTGACCGCGCTGACCGCGCCGACACGGCGATCCGGGGCAGCGCGTCTGTCCGAGGTGAAGCCCCCGTGCGGCATGGCATCACGCACGGGGGCTCGCTCTCGTCAGGGCTTGAGCACGACCTTGCCCACGGTGGCGCGGCCTTCCAGCGCGGTGTGCGCCTTGCCGGCCTCGCTGAGCCGGAACGTCGTGGTCAGCGGGATGAGGCGCTGGTCGGCGAGGGCGCGGAGGGACAGTTCCTCCAGCGTCCGCAGGTTCATGCCCTTCATCATCCGCGGCCCGACCGCCACCGACGCGGTGAGGCCGCGGCTGTAGAGGTCGGTGGTGTCGATGCGGGTGGGTTCGCCCGCCGACCAGCCGAACATGATGATCCGGCCGCCGATGCCCAGCAGCTCCAGGGCTTTGCGGCCGGGCTCGCCGCCGACGCCGTCGAGCACCACGGTCACCTCGCCGAGCCCGTCGGACCAGCCCGGCCGGGTGTAGTCGGCCACGACGTCCGCGCCCAGTTCGCGGACCAAGTCCAGCTTGGCCGTGCTCGCCACGCCGACCACCTTGGCCCCGATCGCCTTGGCCTCCTGCACGAACAACGCCCCCAACCCACCTGCGGCCGCCGTCACCAGCACCACGTCGTCCGCGGTGATCTCGGCGATCCGCAGTACACCGATGGCGGTGCGGCCGGTGCCGATCATGGCGACCGCCGCCTCGTCGGAGACGTGGTCGGGCAGTTCGTGCAGCGACGCCGCGTTGGCCACGGCGAGCTCCGCGTACCCGCCGCCGGCCTGCCCGAGGTGGGCGGTGACCCGCTTGCCCAGCCAACCCGGCTCGACCCCGTCACCGAGCTTGGTGACGACCCCCGCGACCTCCCGACCAGGCGTCATGGGCAACTCGGGCAACGGGAAGGGCCCACCGTGCTCACCCCGTCGGATCGACGTGTCGAGCAGGTGCACCCCCGCCGCCGACACCGTGATCCGCACCTGGCCGGGCCCCGGCTCCGGGTCGGGCATCTCCTCGTAGCGCAGCGTCTCGGCCGGACCGAACTCGTGCTGGCGGATGGCGTGCATCTCGTAATCCCCTCTGCTGTGGACGCCCGCCACGCTAGGAGTTCGAGTTAACTGGAGGTCAAGGGTCGAGCGATCTTGGTGTGACGGGTGAACTGCGCGGGCTCGGTCCGGCCCCCGCCGGTCGCGGTGGGGGGACCGGTCGTCGTCACTGTGCGAGGTCAAAAGCCGAGGAGGACTCGGTCATGCCCGGCGCGCGGTTCCGGCGGCACCTCTGCCGGCGCTACTCGATGGTGTGGACGGCCGGCCGCGCCAATTCGCATACACCATAAATGTTTTGACGACAACGGGTCGCCGGAGAGATAGTCGTACCGACACCGCGGTGGTGTTCTACTAGCTCGAAGGGGATCTTCGTGAACAGCAGGGAGACCGAGTGGAACGGCTCGGCCACGCGCCCGTCCGCTGACTGCGGCAAGCGCTCCTGACCTGCCCGTACGTCGGATCCGACGAGACGGCGCGGAATTATTCGAAAACCGTATCGACTGATTTGTCACGGTGATCGGCACGCATTTCGCGCAGTACGACGGCCCGACCTTCATGGGGTGGGTCGGGGCGGATAAACCCCGGCACGACGGGGGAGAGTGACTCCTGTCGGGAACGGGGGGCGGGTTCGTGCGCCCGTCCCCTACCTCCATTCGGCCTACAACGCGGGTCCGGGTCTCCCGGACCCGTTTGCCGTTCGAGTCGGGTGGGTAGTCGGTGGTCGTCCGGAGCCCGGTTGTCGGGCTCGTGGTCCTCAGTTGGAGGGCGAGATGACCCACCACTCGACCGTCGGTCGTGTCAAGGTCGCGGGTCTCCAGCCCGCCCAGGTGCTGGCAGGCCTGGTCGGCCTGGTCTTCCTCGCGTTGGGTGTGCTGGGCTTCGTGCGCACCGGGTTCGGTGACTTCGCGGGCGACCAGCACGCGATGCTGCTCGGGTTCGCGCTGAACCCGCTGCACAACGTGGTCCACCTGGTGTTCGGTGTGCTCGGCCTGCTCATGGCGAGCGGTTCCGGCCTGGCCCGGCTGTACGGCTGGATCCTGTTCATCGGCTACGGCGCGGTGCTGCTCTGGGGCCTGGCGCTGGCCGGCGTCTTCTCGACCAACCCGGTCGAACGCCTGGGCAACCCCTTGGCGCTCAACGTCAACGACAACTGGCTGCACCTCGGCCTCGCCGCCGTGGGTCTGCTGATCGCGGTGCTGCCCGCGCGGCGCAAGATCGTCGTGCCGGAGCCGGAGCCGGTGGTCGACCAGCGGACCGGGGAACCGGTCGTGGACCGGCGTGACGACCCGAAGCGCTACGAGCGGGACGCGAGCATCCGCGACCCGCGGGCGGACCCGGCGACCCAGGAGATGCCGACCCAGCGCGTCGACTCGCGGCACGACGATCCGCGTGACCCCGGCGCGCACCGCGACGACCGGATCGAGTCGATGGACCCGACCGTGAGCCCGCGGCCGGTCCAGCCGATCGACCCGGCCATCGCCGAACAGCACAAGGCGCGGTTCACGCGCTGACAGCGCAACGCGCCGACGGCACAAACCACAGCGGTGCACGGTCCGAAGTGGACTGTGCACCGCTGCTGCGTGTTCAGACCGCGGAGTTCATCCGCTGGACCTGGTCGTCGTCCAACTCGACCTCCAGCGCACCCAGCGTCTCCTCCAGTTGCGCCACCGTGCTGGCCCCCACCAGCGGGATGATGCCCTTGCGCAGCACCCACGCCAGCACGACCTGGTTGACCGTGGCGCCCAGCTCACCGGCCACCTCGTGCAGCACCGCCAACCGCCGAGTGGTGCCCGGGTGGTCGAAGTGCTCGTCCAACGGCTTGTCCCGGTACCGGCCGGCCAGCAGCGAGAAGTACGCCACCAGCGACACGTCCCCCTCGGCCGCCGCGTAGTCGAACAGCTCGTCGGTCATCTGCACGTGGCCGTTCTCCGGCAGCGTCACCCCCGGCCGCGGCTGGACGTAGCTGTACCGCTGCTGCACCGCCGTGTACAGCGGCCAGCCGTTGGCCCGCGACACCGCCCGCGCCCGCTCCAGCCGCCACGTGGCGTGGTTGCTCGCCCCGATCTCACGCACCGTGCCCGCCTCGGCCAGCGCGGCGAACCCGCCGAGCGTGTCCTCCAGCGTGACGCTGCGGTCCTCGACGTGGCTGTAGTAGAGGTCGATGTGGTCGATGCCCAACCTCTTCAGGCTCGCCTCGGCGGCACTGCGGATCGTCTCCCCGGACAGACCCTCGGCGTTCTCCAGGCCCGTGCCCGGCGTCCGCGGCCGGGCGCCCATCTTGGTGGCGACCACCACCTCGTCGCGGTTGCCCCGCGCGGCCAGCCAGCGGCCGACCATCTCCTCGCTCTCGTCGCCCGTGCCGCCGTCCCAGAACACGTAGTTGTTGGCCGTGTCCAGGAACGTGCCGCCCGCCTCGACGAAACGGTCCATGATCGCGAACGAGGTCTGTTCGTCCACGTACTTGCCGAACGGCAGCGTGCCCAGGGCCAGGGTGCTGACTTCCAGTGATCCGATGTGCTGTCGCCTCATGCCGGCAAGCCTGGGTGCTGGAGTGCGCTCCAGGTCAAGCCCCCGGCTCGTGGCATCCTGGACGGCGATGTCGACGATCACGAAGTGGGCTCCCGCCGTCCTGGCGCTGGTGTTGGTGGCCAGTCCCGGCGTGTGGCGGTACAGCAGGCACGTCATCACCATCGCGCACGAGGCCGGACACGCCCTCGTCGCGCTGCTCACCGGCCGCAGGCTGGAGGGCATCAAGCTGAACTCGGACACGTCCGGGGTCACGGTGTCGCGCGGACGGCCCACCGGGGTCGCCGTGGTGCTCATGTACTTCGCCGGGTACGTGACGCCGTCCCTGCTCGGCCTGGGCGCGGCGGCGCTGGTGACGGCCGAGCACGTCCGGCCGTTGCTGTGGGCGACGGTGGGGTTGCTCGCCGCGATGCTGATCATGATCCGCAACGCGTTCGGCGTGCTGTCGGTCGTGCTGACGGGCGCGGTGATGTTCACCGTGTCCTGGTACGCCACGGCCGAGTGGCAGGCGTCGTTCGCGCTGTTCGTGACGTGGTTCCTGCTGCTGGGCGGCGTCCGGCCGGTGGGGGAGTTGCAGGGCAGGCGGATGCGCGGACGCGCACCGCAGTCCGACGCCGACCAACTGGCCCGGATCACCCGCGTCCCCGGCCTGGTGTGGGTGTTCCTGTTCGCCGCCGTGACGGTCGGCACGCTCCTGCTGGGCGGCCGGATGCTCCTGCCGCTCTAGCCCCTGTGCCGCTCCGGCGCTGTGCTGCTCCGGCGCTGTGCCGCTCCGGCGCTGGGCGGCTTTAGCCCGGGGTAGGTCCGGGTAACCCCTGCCTTTCGAGGGAGGGCGCCATGACCACCACCGTCGCCGACTTCGTGCTGCGCCGCCTCCGCGACTGGGGCGTCGACCACGTCTTCGCCTATCCGGGAGACGGCATCAACGGTCTGGTCGCGGCCTTCGGGCGCAGCGACGACCAGCCGAGGTTCATCCAGTCGCGGCACGAGGAGATGTCCGCGCTCGAAGCCGTCGGGTACGCGAAGTTCAGCGGACGCGTCGGCGTGTGCCTGGCCACGTCCGGGCCCGGCGCGATCCACCTGCTCAACGGCCTGTACGACGCCAAGCTCGACCACGTGCCGGTGGTCGCCGTCGTCGGGCAGACCGCCCGCACCGCGATGGGCGGCAGCTACCAGCAGGAAGTCGACCTGCACGCGTTGTTCAAGGACGTCGCGTCCGAGTACCTGGTCGACGTGACGGTGCCCGAGCAGCTGCCCAACGCGCTGGACCGGGCCATCCGGACCGCCGAGGCGCAGCGCGCGCCGACCGCGGTGATCATCCCGGCGGACGTGCAGGAACTGGAGTACACGCCGCCCGAGCACGCGTTCAAGCACGTGCCGTCCAGCGCGCCGAGCCACTCGTGGGCGACCGCCGTGCCGTCGCAGGACGACGTGACCCGCGCCGTGGAGGTGCTGAACGCGGGGGAGCGGGTGGCGATCCTCGTCGGACAGGGCGCGCGGGGCGCCGCCGACGAGGTGCGCGAGATCGCCGACGTGCTCGGCGCGGGCGTGGCGAAGGCGTTGCTGGGCAAGGACGTGCTGCCCGACGACGAGCCGTGGGTGACCGGTTCGATCGGACTGCTCGGCACCCGGCCCAGCTACGAGCTGATGCGCGACTGCGACACGTTGCTGATCGTCGGCTCCAGCTTCCCGTACTCGCAGTTCCTGCCGGAGTTCGGCTCCGCGCGGGCGGTGCAGGTCGACGTCGACGGCCGGATGATCGGCATGCGCTACCCGACCGAGGTCAACCTCGTCGGTGACGCCGCCGCGACGTTGCGGGCGATGCTGCGCGCGTTGCGGCGCAAGGAGGACCGGTCCTGGCGGGAGACGGTCGAGCACAACGTCGCCGACTGGTGGGAGACGTTGCAGGCGCAGTCCTTTGTGGACGCATCGCCGGTGAACCCGATGCGGATCATGTGGGAGCTGTCGCCCCGGCTGCCCGAGGACGCGATCGTCACCGCGGACTCCGGGTCGGCGGCCAACTGGTACGCGCGGCTGGTGAAGATGCGCGGCCGGATGCGCGGGTCGCTGTCGGGGACGCTCGCCACCATGGGCGCCGGCGTGCCGTACGCGATCGGCGCGAAGTTCGCCCACCCGGACCGGCCCGCCGTGGCGCTCGTCGGCGACGGCGCGATGCAGATGAACGGGCTCGCCGAGCTGATCACCATCGCCCGCTACCACGGCGAGTGGGCCGACCCGAGGTGCGTGGTGTGCGTGCTGCACAACAACGATCTCAACCAGGTGACGTGGGAACTGCGGGCGATGGGCGGCGCGCCGAAGTTCGAGCAGTCCCAGGTGCTGCCCGATATCGGGTACGCGGCCTTCGCCCGGTCGATCGGGCTGGACGGCATCGACGTGGACGACCCGGTGGACCTCGGCGCGGCGTGGGACCGGGCGTTGTCCGCGTCCCGGCCCGTCGTGCTGGACGTGCGGTGCGACCCGAACACGCCGCCGATCCCGCCGCACACGACGTTCGAGCAGACCAAGGCCACCGCCGAGGCGATGCTGAGGGGCGATCCCGATGCGTGGGACGTGGTCAAACGCGGCGTTCGGACCAAGGTTCAGGAAATCCTGCACGGGTAACCGTTGGCCATGGTCAGCATCGGTTACTTCCTCTCCAGTGAGGAGTTCGGACCTCGTGAGCTCGTGCGGCAGGCGCGGTGGGCGGAACAGGCGGGCTTCGAGCGGCTGTGGATCTCCGACCACTACCACCCGTGGAACGGCGAACAGGGCGACAGCCCGTTCGTGTGGTCCGTGATCGGGGCGCTGTCCGAGGTCACCTCGTTGCCCATCACGACCGCCGTCACCTGTCCGACGCTCCGGATTCACCCGGCCGTGGTGGCCCAGGCCGCCGCGACGGCCGCCGTCCAGTGCCGCGGCGGGTTCACCCTCGGGGTGGGCACCGGTGAGGCGCTGAACGAGCACATCTTCGGCGACCGGTGGCCGTCCGCGCCGGAACGGCTGGAGATGCTGGAAGAGGCCGTCGAGGTGATGCGGGCACTGTGGACGGGCCACGAGGTCAGCCACCGCGGCAGGCACTACACGGTCGAGAACGCCCGGCTCTACACGCTGCCGCCGTCACCGGTTCCGGTGTACGTGTCGGCGTTCGGGCCGAAGGCGGCGGTCGTGGCCGGCCGGATCGGGGACGGCCTGTGCTCCACCATGCCCGACGCGTCGCTGATCTCGAAGTTCCGCTCAGCCGGTGGCGAGGGCAAGCCGACGCAGGCCGGGTTCAAGGTGTGCCACGCGTCGTCCGCCGAGGCCGGCGTGAAGACCGCCCACCGGTTGTGGCCCAACGAGCACCTGCCCGGCGAACTGGCCCAGGTGCTGCCGACGCCCCGGCACTTCGAGCAGGCGTCGACGCTGGTCACCGAGGAGATGGTGGCGTCCGCGCTGCCCACCGGGCCGGACCCGCAGCGGTACGTGGACGCGGTCCGCGAGTACGCCGACGCGGGCTACGACGAGGTGTACGTGCAGCAGATCGGGCCCGACCAGGAGCAGTTCTTCTCGTTCTGGGCCGATTCGGTGGCGCCCGCGCTGGGTCGTTCACCGGTGGGTTCGCAGCAGGGAGGTGCGTGATGACCGATCCGAACGAACGTCCGCTGGACGAGACCGAGCAGCTGGACGAGGACGAACTCGACGTCGACCCGCTCGAGGGTGGCATCGACCCGCCCGAGCACTGGAGCGGCGCCGACCGCCACGGCACCACTCAGCGCGAGCTGCGCGAGCGGGAGAGCCTGGACGAGCGGTTGGCGCAGGAGGAACCGGAGTAATCCGACACGGTGGTCCGGCGTGGGTCAACCCCTTTGGCCCACGAATCCATCCGATGAGGCGCAGCACGTTTGCCCTCCCCCGACCAGCGGGTACGCCGTGATCAAGCACCTGTGACACCGCAAGGGGGTTCATCCGATGACCAGCACCGCGCGCCTGCCGAAGCCCGTGACCGACGTCTGGGACTGGCAGAAGGACGGGCTGTGCCGAGGCCGGGACAGCGCCGTCTTCTTCCACCCGGACAACGAGCGGGGCTCCGCCCGCGCCGCCCGTGAGGACAAGGCGAAGCAGCTGTGCGCCCGCTGTCCCGTCGTGGTCCGGTGCCGTGAGCACGCGCTCGCGGTCCAGGAGCCGTACGGCGTGTGGGGCGGCATGGGCGAGGACGAGCGCCGCCGAATCATCGCCAGCCGCCGCCGCTCCGCCGCCTGACCAGCACAGCTCTGCCCGCAGCACAGCTCTGCCCACCGCACGTTCTGCCGCCCGACCCGCCCAGTTCACCGCCGCCCTGGCAGACCGCAGCACTCCGGTCGTTCCCCCCGACCGATCCGCACCCCTGACCGATCCGCACTCCGGTCGCTCCGCCCGACCGGTCCGACCGAGCCGGCCGCCCCGGCCTCCACCCCAGGGGCCGAATCCCCGGAACATGCCGAGGCCGCCTGACCCGGAAGTCAGGCGGCCTCGAATCGTGTCGGCGTATTCGTGTTCGGCGTAGTCGTGTCGGCGTCCCACCCGGTCGCGCGGTGAGTCCTATTCGGTCAGACCTTCGCGCAACTGCCGCAGCGTCTTGGCCAACAGCCGCGACACGTGCATCTGCGAGATGCCGACCTTCTGCGCGATCTGAGTCTGCGTCATGTTCCCGAAGAACCGCATCACCACGATCTTCCGCTCCCGCTCCGGCAGCTTCTCCAGCAACGGGTGCAGCGCCTCCCGCTGCTCGATCGCCTCCAGCTCCGGGTCCTCCTCGCCGAGCGTGCTGCCCAGCGAGATGGAGCTGTCGTCGGCCACGAGCAGGTCGTCCAACGACGCGCTGTGGTAGGCGTTGCCCGCCGCCAGTCCCTCGTGGATCTCCTCGCGGCTCAACCCGAGGTGCTGCGCCAGCTCGCTCGGCGTCGGCGCCCGACCAAGCTCCTGCGACAGCCGGGCCGACCCGGCGTTGATCGCCAGGTGCAGCTCCTTGAGCCGCCGCGGCATGCGGACCGACCAGCTGGAGTCCCGGAAGTACTTCCGGACCTCCCCCATGATCGTCGGCACCGCGAACGACAGGAAGTCGCTGCCCCGCTCCGGGTCGAACCGGTCCACCGCGTTGATCAGGCCGACGGTCGCGACCTGCACCAGGTCGTCGTACGGCTCACCGCGGTGCCCGAACCGGCGCGCGATGTGCTTGGCCACGGGCAGGTGCTCGGTCACCAGCTCGTCGCGCAGCCGCTCCCACGCAGGGTCTTCCTTGGCGGTCGCGGCGAGCTGGACGAACAGCGGCGCCAGGTGGTCGTAGTCCCCCTGCGCGCCGGACCGCGTCGTGCCCCCGTCCGACCCCGTCACGCATCCACCGTCCCCAGTGACCGCTTGACCAGGTCGATGTGCACCTCGTACGCGTCCGCCTGCGGCGCGACCCACGTCGTGACCGAGTCGACCAGCGCGCTCAGCACGCGCCACCCGAAGCTGTCCCGGTCAGGAGGCGCCGACCGCTCCGAACCCACCTTGGTGAACACCTGCACCGAGCCGTCCACCACGATGAACTGGGCGCTGAGCACCGCACCCTGCGTGGCCAGCGAGATGAGCGTCGAGCACGCCTCGTCCACCGCCAGCTTCAAGTCCTCGATGGAGTCCAGGTCGAAGTCCTGGCGCATGGCGATGTCGGCGGCCACGGCCCGGACGATCGACAGCTGCGTGGGGTCGGCCGTCATCCTCAACTCGACCCCGGCCAGGGCGTTCTCCGACTCACCGCTCCGCGGCTCAGTGTGCGACACGCTCACCTCGTCGTCCGTTCTGTCTCGTTGTGTTGCTGAAGCTAGCGGTACCCGAACTGATCGTCGCTCACACGTGTAGCCGACGCGCGGGCTGGGAAGACTGACTGGTGCGACGGGGAGGGCTTGTGACCGATCAACTCGCGGACCACCACTGGGGAGTGGAGTTCCCGGCACAGGCCGGGCAGCTCGCGGCGGTCCGCGCCCGGCTCGACGACTGGCTGGCCGGTGAGGGCCTCGGCGAGGACGACCGGTACGACCTGCTCATCGCGGTGAACGAGGCGGCCAGCAACGCCGTTGAGCACGCGTACGGCCCCGACCAGCCCGGCACCGTCCACATCGACGCCGAGGCACGGCCCGACGGCACCGTGCGCGTCGTCGTCGCCGACTGCGGCACCTGGCGCGTGCCGCCGCCCGCCCTGTCCAGCCGAGGTCGCGGGCTGCTGCTGATGCGCGAGAACGTCGACGAGGTGCTGGTCGACCGGCAGCCGAGCGGCACGACCGTCACCCTCGTCGTGACGCCGCGGCACAGACGTCGCGGCACGTTCGCCGCCGCGCCACCACTGCCGCCGCCACGGCCACCGGCGCCGCCCGAACCCGTGCACGTCACCGCGCGCGAGGGCTGGGTGGAGGTGCTGGTGCTCGGCGACGTGCCCGCGCCCGCCGCGCCCGCCATCCGCCGCCGCATCCTGACCGCCGCCCGCGGCGGTTCCGTGCCCGTCGTGGTCGACCTGCGCGCCCTCGGCGAGCGCAACGAGGGCCTGATCCGCAGCCTGCGGGCGGTCGCCGAGGCGGCCGCGGCGGCGGGCAACCGGGTCGTCGTGCGCGCGCCCGAAAACGGCCACGCCCGCCGCGCACTCGTCGCGGCGGGCGTTGATCAAGTCATCGACTTGGTGCCGCACGTCTAGACCCGTTCGGTCTCTGTGGTCTCTGTGGTCTCTGTGGTCTCTGTGGTCTCTGTGCGTTCAGGCATCTGCCGTCAGCGGACCTCGTCGGCCTCCAGCGCCTGCTCGACCGACTCGAACACGCTGAACACCTCGCCCAGGCCGGTGGCGGCCAACGGTCGCGTCACCGCGCGCTCCACCGCCGCGACGCGGAACGCCGCGCCCCTGCGCTTGGCGTGCTGCGACGCCTCCACCAGCACCGCCAGGCCGGCCGAGCCCAGGAAGCTCACCCTGGACAGGTCCAGCACGAGCGTGCTGCTGGCATCGAGGTGCTGCAGGACGTCCGCCCGCAGCTGCGGGGCGGTGAGCATGTCGACCTCACCGCTCACCGCCACCACGGTGACGCCTTCGGCCACGGTGCGGACGGCGAGCCCGAGCTGCCCGGCCCGCGGGCTGTTGGCCGCGGCGGACTCGGCTCCGCTCGTCGCCACGACGTCCGGATCCTGAACCGTCACGAGGCTCTCCTCTTCAGCTGGAATCGCTGGGTGGGAAGCCCGGGCACGCGAACGCGCGCAGCACGGATGAGCAGCGTGGCGGAAACGTGCCCGCTAGCCGGACTTCCCGGCGCGGCTGTTGGCTCAACCGCTGCGCCACCCACCGTACGTAGCCCGTGGCGACACCACAAGCTCGTGGGCGGCATCATGATCAGTACCAGTGTAGTGCGGCTTTCGGTGTGCGGCGGGTGACGCACGGTGAACGGTTTGGAGCCGGCGAGGCCGGTTACACCTCGGGAGAAGCGGTTCGAAGGGTTCTGCGCAACTCGTCGACTCCAACCGTCCGGTGGGCGAGGACGCGGCCGGAACCGGAGGTGGGCTCCACCACAGTCGCGCAGAATCCGGTGCGGGGGATAACGCCGCGAAGGTCGTGAGCGACACCCTTGGTGGAGGGATTGAAGAACATGAGCACCAGAACGGAAACCGAGTCCGAGCCGGCTAAGCCCAGGGCAGCGCGTGCCGGCACAACCGGCGCGGGTCCGCTGCCCACAGCCCCGTGCAGCGTGGTCTGGAGCAAGGGCCACGCCTACGTGCTCGAAGGTTTCCGCGCCCGTTGGGTCGGCGTCGACGACCGGGGTCGTCCGCAAGCGCTCAGCGGTGACGAACTGCAACGCCGCGGCTGGAGCCGCACCCGCGCCCACTGACCCACCCCACACGCGCCCACCACCGCGTGTGTCCAACGCTCAACCCGCGTGTGTCCTACACCCAGACCGCGTGTGTCCTACGTTCGGAACACCCGAGTTGAACGCTCGGAACACGCGAGTCCACCCGGACACCGCGCGTCCTCCGGTCGATCACAGCGAGTCGGCCATCGGGGCACGTCGGGCGGCCTCTAGAGTTCGTGCGTGCCGCGCGATCCAGCCGACCGGCTGCTGACCATCCCGAACGCGCTCAGCGTGTTGCGGCTGCTCGGCGTGCCCCTGTTCCTGTACCTGCTGCTCGGCCCGCAGGCCGACGGCTGGGCACTGGTGGTGCTGGTCGCCGCGGGCCTGTCCGACTGGCTCGACGGCAAGATCGCCCGCTGGCTCGACCAGACCAGCAAGCTCGGCGCCCTGCTCGACCCGGCCGCCGACCGGCTCTACATCCTCGCCACGCTGCTCGCCTTCGTCGTGCGCGGCATCGTGCCCTGGTGGGTGGCGGTGGTGCTGGTCGGCCGCGAAATCATCGTCGGCGCCTGCCTGCCCGTCCTCCGGGCCCGCGGCTACGGCCCGTTCGAGGTCAACTACCTCGGCAAGGCCGCCACGTTCAACCTGCTCTACGCGTTCCCCATGCTCCTGCTCGCCCAGGGCACCTCCACGGCCGCGCAGATCGCCCGTCCGGTGGCCTACGCGTTCATGATCTGGGGCGGCGCCCTCTACCTCTGGTCGGGCGTGCTGTACGTCTACCAGTTCACCCTCGCGTTGCGCCGACGGCCGGGGGTCGCGCCCGGCTGAACGCGACGTGGGAAGATCCGGCAGCGAAGATCCACCGTCATTGAAGGAGCACACCGCGGTGATTCCCGAGGAGCTCAAGTACACCGAGGAACATGAGTGGGTGCTGCGCACAGGTGAGGACACTGTGCGCGTGGGCATCACCGACTACGCCCAGGAGCAGCTCGGCGACGTCGTGTTCGTCCAGCTCCCCGAGCTCGGCGAACAGGTCGCGGCCGGTCAGACGCTGGGTGAAGTGGAGTCCACCAAGAGCGTCTCGGACATCTACGCGCCGCTCGCCGGTGAGGTCGTCGCCCGGAACGACTCGCTGGACCAGCAGCCCGACCTGGTGAACTCTGACCCGTACGGCGAGGGGTGGATGGTGGAATTGCGGCTGGAGGACCCGTCCGCGGTCGACGACCTGCTCGACGCCGCCGCTTACCAGGAGCTGGCGGCGGCGGAGTGACGTCGATCTTCCGGCGGCTCTTCGGTTGGTTGGGGAGCCGCTCCTCAGACAAGGGTTCGGGCACGATAGGTTCTAGCGGTCTCGAAGGTTCCAGCAGCAGGAGGAGAGCTCAGGTGAGCACGAACGACGGGCCAGGCGTTCCGCCCGAGCAGTCCCCGGAGCGGACCTCCGTTTTCCGGGCCGACTTCCTCGCCGAGGTCGAGGGCGCCGAGGCACCCGCCCAGGAGCCGGCCGTCGCCGGTGTCGACGCGCTGCCCGCTGGGTCGGCTCTGCTCGTGGTCAAGCGCGGCCCCAACGCGGGGTCGAGGTTCCTGCTGGACCGCGACACGACCAGTGCGGGTCGGCACCCCGACAGCGACATCTTCCTCGACGACGTGACGGTGTCCCGCCGGCACGCCGAGTTCCGCCGCGAGGGTGGCGAGTTCGTGGTCATCGACGTGGGCAGCCTCAACGGCACCTACGTCAACCGCGAGCCCGTCGACCAGGCGGTGCTGGCCAACGGCGACGAGGTGCAGATCGGCAAGTTCCGCCTGGTGTTCCTGACCGGTCCGGGCGCCGGGGGCCAGGGGGCCTGAGCGATGGGGCTCCGGTGACGGCGGCCGGGCGGCCACGCGGGGGGTTGAGCATCGGAGCGGTGCTGGCGCAGCTCCGATCCGACTTCCCCGACGTCACCATCTCCAAAATCCGGTTCCTGGAGTCGGAGGGGCTGGTCCGCCCGGCGCGCACGGCCTCGGGGTACCGCCAGTTCACGACGGCGGACGTCGAGCGCCTGCGGTACATCCTGGCCGCGCAGCGGGACAGGTACCTGCCGCTGAAGGTCATCAAGGAGCAGTTGGACGCGGCCGACCAGAGCGCGTCCAAGGCGTTGCGCGCGGTCGACCTCACCCCGACCGCCGGGCACCGGGTCACCCGCGAGGACCTGCTGGCGCGGGCGGGCATCGAGCCCGGCGTGCTGGCGGACCTGGAACAGCACGGCCTGATCAGGGCCGGTGCGGGCGGGTTGTACGACCACGAGGCGGTGCAGATCGCGTCGACCGTGCGGGCGATGGTCGAGCACGGGTTGGAGGCGCGTCACCTGCGCCCCTTCCGCGCCGCCGCCGACCGGGAGGTCGGGCTGGTCGAGCAGGTCGTCGGCACCCTGCACCGGCAGCGTGACAGAGCGCGAGCCGACGAAGTCGTGCGGGAGTTGGCGGCGCTCTCGGTAACCCTGCACACACTCCTCGTGAAGGTCGGTTTGCGAGATGTCGCAGGTGGTGTCGCAGGTGGCCGCGTTTCGTCGAGGTGAACACGTGTCCGCATCGTGATCCGAAGGTGCCGGGCGGTTGCGCACACAGCCCGCTTGGCGGGTAGCGTCGAACGGGTACGTGGGGGATCCTCGTTGGTAGCGGGGACGCCAGAATTTCAGCGCGCTGAGGGAGGCGAGACCCGATGAGCGAAATGCGCGTCGTCGGCGTGCGGGTGGAACTACCTGCCAACCAGCCGATCCTGCTGCTGCGCGAAACCGAGGGCGAACGGTACCTGCCGATCTGGATCGGATCGGTCGAGGCCACGGCGATCGCGTTGGAGCAGCAAGGTGTCCGTCCTGCCCGGCCGTTGACGCATGACCTGCTCAAGGACGTCATCGGTGCCCTCGGCCGGCAGCTGGAGCAGGTCCGGATCACGGACTTGCAGGAGGGCACGTACTTCGCGGAACTCGTGTTCGACGGTGACATCCGGGTGTCCGCGCGGCCCAGCGACTCCGTGGCGTTGGCGCTGCGGATCGGTGTGCCGATCCACGCCGAGGAGTCGGTGCTGGCGGAGGCGGGCCTCATCATCCCGGACGAGCAGGAGGACGAGGTCGAGAAGTTCCGCGAGTTCCTCGACTCCGTCTCGCCGGAAGACTTCCGCGGCGCCGACACGTAGCCGACGACCGCCCGCCGCTGTGGTCGGGTGGTCGCGTGTGCCCTGGTGGGCACGTGCAGTCGCGTCATGCTTGGAATGGGTCCCGTGCAGGGGCCCTGCTTCGTCCTGCGGGCGTTGCCGCAGGTCCCGGAACGCTTCCCGCAGGGGTCCCCGCCGAGGGGGCCCCTGCTTTGATTCTGCCGCCCGCGATGGCTGCCGGCTCCGGGCGTGCCCGATGGCCCTGGCCCACTTGGTGCCGGGCCGCACGGCGAGCGTCGCGTCGGTCCCGCGAGAAGTGCGACCGGTCGGGCGACACCTACGAGGGGCCGGGACGTCGGCCGTGTGCCGTGAACGACCCCTCGTAGGTGTTTGCGGTGCGTTGTGGATCAACGCTGCATGCCACCCCCCGGTGTCACACCCATGGGTTACACAACGTCAACGTTATTCCGCTAAACGATCACTAAACGTCACCCGAATGGCTTACATCGGGCGACGCTCTAACCCTCTACTTGACGTTTACGTCAGACACGCCCCGCGCGTCGCGTTGACCTGCCCCCTAGGCGGTCTTACCGTCGAGCTCAGGTGAATTGCCACGGTGTGATTCGGACACCGCGGCGGCTTCACGTTGGTCGCCGGTCGTCGTGACCGGACCGAGGGGAGGCAGGCGTGGTCGAGGAAGCGCCCATCCGGGCCGGATCCGGCGAACAGGGTGAACTGTTCCCGGACTCCTCGCTGCCGGACGAACTCGTCGGGTACCGCGGCCCCGCCGCGTGCCAGATCGCGGGAATCACCTACCGCCAGCTGGACTACTGGGCACGCACGGGGCTGGTCAACCCGACCATAAGGAGTGCCCACGGCTCGGGTAGCCAACGGCTCTACTCGTTCAAGGACATCCTGGTCCTCAAAGTCGTCAAGCGGCTCCTGGACACCGGTGTCTCGTTGCAGAACATCCGGGTCGCGGTCGACCACCTGCGCCGCCGCGGCGTCCAGGACCTGGCCCGGATCACGCTGTTCAGCGACGGCACCACCGTCTACGAGTGCACTTCGCCGGAGGAGGTGGTGGATCTGCTCCAGGGCGGCCAGGGGGTGTTCGGCATCGCGGTGAGCGGTGCGATGCGGGAGATCAGCGGCACGATCCACGAGTTCCCCGCCGAACGCGCTGACGGCGCCGAGATCGTGGACGCGGCCGACGACGAGTTGTCCCGCCGCCGCCGCACCCGGGCGATCGGTTGAACCCCCGGCGAACGCCGGTAAACCGTTGAGATCCACGTCGCGCCCGCGATACCGCGGGCGCGTCAGCCGGGTACGATTTCGCACGTAGTCGCTTTATCCCGCGCGGGAGAGTCCGAGGCAGCAGTCTCGGCGCCGAAGGAGCAACTCCTCCCCGGAACCTCTCAGGCGCAAGGACCGCGCGGGTGAGACGCCTCTGGAAAGCGGGTCGGCCAAACCGGATCGACCCCGCCGACGGTGCAAGCCCGCCAGCCGGGTGAAGCTCTCAGGCTGCCCGCCGACGGGCAGAAGACAGAGGGGGAGGGCAACGGCAGAAGTGTTTCCCCTGCGGGAAACCGGCCCAGCCCTGGAGGCGCATCAATGACGCAGGACCGCATCCCCCTCGCCGCACTCGAGCACGGCACCCCGTTCGCCGACCGGCACGTGGGCCCGCGGCCCGCCGAGCTGGCGCGCATCCTCGACGTGATCGGCGTCGGCTCCCTGGAAGAGTTGGCGCAGCACGCCGTGCCCGAGTCGATCCGCGAGCGCGACCTGGTGCTGGACCTGCCGTCGCCCGCCACCGAGACCGAGGCGCTGGCCGAACTGCGCGCCCTCGCCGCCCGCAACCGCCCGATGACCCAGATGATCGGTCTCGGCTACTACGGCACCACCACGCCGCCGGTGATCCGCCGCAACGTGCTGGAGAGCCCGGCCTGGTACACCGCGTACACGCCGTACCAGCCGGAGATCTCCCAGGGCCGTCTCGAAGCGCTGCTCAACTTCCAGACCATGGTCGGCGACCTGACCGGCCTGCCGCTGGCGAACGCCTCGATGCTGGACGAGTCCACCGCCGCCGCCGAGGCGATGACCCTGGTCCGCCGCGCGGGCCGGTCGAAGTCGGACAAGTTCGTGGTGGACGCGGACACGCTGCCGCAGACCCTCGCCGTCATCGAGACCCGCGCCGAGCCGCTGGGCATCGAGATCGTCACCGCCGACCTGTCGCAGGGCCTGGAAGGGCTCGGTCTGGGCGGCGACTACTTCGGCGTGCTGCTGTCGTACCCCGGCGCGTCCGGCGTGGTCCGCGACCACGCGGGGGTGATCGCGGAGATCCACAAGGCCGGCGCGCAGGCCGTGGTCGCCGCCGACCTGCTGTCGTTGACGCTGCTGCGCCCGCCCGGCGAGATCGGCGCGGACGTCGTCGTCGGCACGACCCAGCGGTTCGGCGTGCCGATGGGGTTCGGCGGTCCGCACGCGGGCTACATGGCGGTGCGGCAGGGCTTGGAGCGGCAGCTGCCCGGACGGCTCGTCGGCGTGTCGGTCGACGCGGACGGCTCGTTGGCCTACCGCCTGGCGCTGCAGACGCGTGAGCAGCACATCCGCCGGGAGAAGGCGACCAGCAACATCTGCACCGCGCAGGTCCTGCTCGCGGTGATGGCCTCCATGTACGCCGTCTACCACGGGCCGGAAGGGCTGAAGGCGATCGCGTCCCGCGCCCACCGGATGGCGACCGTGCTGGCGGCGGGCCTGGCGGAGGCGGGCGTCGAGGTCGTGCACGGCGAGTTCTTCGACACCGTGCGGGCGCGTGTCGAGGGCCGTGCCGCCGACGTCGTGTCCGCCGCGCGTGACCTGGGTGTGAACCTGTGGCAGGTCGACGCCGACGTGGTGTCCATCGCGTGCGACGAGACGACCACGCGCGAGCACTTGGAACTGGTGTGGAAGGCGTTCGGCGTGACCGTCGCCGACGTGGACGGCCTGGACGCCGACACCGCCGACGGCATCCCCGCCGACCTGCGCCGCACCAGCGACTACCTGACCCACCCGGTGTTCCACTCGCACCGCTCCGAGACCGCGCTCCTGCGCTACCTGCGCGCGCTGTCGGACAAGGACGTGGCGCTGGACCGCAGCATGATCCCGCTGGGCTCGTGCACGATGAAGCTCAACGCGACGGCCGAGATGGAGCCGGTCACGTGGCCGGAGTTCGCCGAGCTGCACCCGTTCGCGCCCGCGTCGGACGCTTCCGGGTTGTTGACGATCGTCGGTGACCTGGAGCGGTGGCTGGCCGAGGTCACCGGCTACGACGCGGTGTCGTTGCAGCCCAACGCGGGCAGCCAGGGCGAGTTCGCGGGTCTGCTGGCGATCCGCGCGTACCACCGGGCGAACGGCGACGCGCACCGCGACGTGTGCCTGATCCCGTCCAGCGCGCACGGCACCAACGCCGCGTCCGCCGTGATGGCCGGGATGCGGGTCGTGGTGGTCAAGTGCGACGAGCACGGCAACGTGGACGTCTCGCACCTGCGCGCGACGATCGAGGAGCACCGCGACTCGCTGGCCGCGATCATGATCACCTACCCGTCGACGCACGGTGTGTACGAGGACACCGTGCGCGAGGTGTGCGGGCTGGTGCACGACGCCGGTGGTCAGGTGTACGTCGACGGCGCGAACCTCAACGCGCTGATCGGGCTCGCGCAGTACGGCAAGTTCGGGTCGGACGTGTCGCACCTGAACCTGCACAAGACGTTCTGCATCCCGCACGGCGGCGGCGGTCCCGGTGTCGGGCCGATCGGTGTGCGGTCGCACCTCGCGCCGTTCCTGCCGAACCACCCGCTGCAGCCGTTGGCCGGTCCGGCTTCCGGTGTCGGTCCGATCAGCGCCGCGCCGTGGGGTTCGGCGTCGATCCTGCCGATCTCGTGGGCGTACGTGCGGATGATGGGCGCGGACGGGCTGCGCCGGGCGACGTTGACGGCGGTGGCGGCGGCGAACTACGTGGCGCGGCGGTTGGACGAGCACTTCCCGGTGCTCTACACCGGTGAGGACGGGTTCGTGGCCCACGAGTGCATCCTCGACCTGCGGCCGATCACGAAGGCGACCGGTGTGACGGTGGACGACGTGGCGAAGCGGTTGGCGGACTACGGGCTGCACGCGCCGACCATGTCGTTCCCGGTGGCGGGGACGCTCATGGTGGAGCCGACCGAGAGCGAGGACCTGGGCGAGATCGACCGGTTCATCGAGGCGATGATCGCGATCCGGCACGAGATCGACCGGGTCGGGTCGGGCGAGTGGCCGGTGGACGACAACCCGCTGCGCAACGCGCCGCACACGGCGGCGTCGATCACGGCCGAGTGGAACCACCCGTACAGCCGTGAGGTGGCGGTGTTCCCGGCGGGCACGTCGGCGCCGAAGATCTGGCCGCCGGTGCGCCGCATCGACGGCGCCAAGGGCGACCGGAACCTGGTCTGCTCCTGCCCGCCCGTCTCCGCCTACGGCGGCTGATCGGCACATCATCCCGCTCGGGAACCCTGGTTGCGAGTTCGCGCTCGCGACCAGGGGTTTGTGCTGTGCGGGGACCCACGACCCGGCCTGGGCGACCCGCACAGGCCGGGTCGCCACCCGACGTCTCGATCAGGGCAGGTGGTAGTCCAGTTCGAACCGGCCCGGCTCGCCCTGGGCCCAGGTGATGCGGCCGGTGCCGGTGAGGCCGGTCAGGGCGTCGGTGGCGGAGACGACGGTGACGGTGGCGTCGGCTACGCCGTCCCGGTAGCCGCCGGTGTGGTGGAGGACGAAGGTGCCCTTGCGGCCGTCCAGGGTGCCGGTGACGACCTCGTAGGCGGTCGAGACGCAGGAGTCGTCGTCCGGGTACGACATGACGAATCGCATGTCGCCCACGGCTTCCAGGGCGCCGCTGTACGCGACGGTCATGGCGCCGGTCGTCTGCTTCGGGCCGGTGACCTCGTCGTAGCGCTTGCCGTCCCAGGTGTGCTCGTCCCAGCTCTTCATCTCGGCACCGGCGGTGGCGTGTGTGGTCATGGCGGGAATCGTGCCGGGCATACCTGACAGCTCCTGTCAGGATGGGTCGATGCGCGCGAGTCGGTTGTTGTCCCTGCTCCTCCTGCTCCAGTCACGCGGGCGGATGACGGCTCAGGAGTTGGCCGACGAACTGGAGGTCTCGGTCCGCACCGTCTACCGGGACGTCGAAGCGCTCGGTTCGTCCGGTGTCCCGGTGTACGGCGATCGCGGGCCGGCCGGCGGTTACCAGCTGGTCGACGGCTACCGCACCCGGCTCACCGGGTTGACCACCGAGGAGGCCGACTCGCTGTTCCTCGCCGGTATGCCGGGCCCGGCGGCCGAACTCGGGTTGGGCGCGGTGGTGGCCGCGGCGCAGCTCAAGGTGCTCGCCGCACTGCCGCCGGAGCTGCGGTCGCGTGCGGCGCGGGTGCGGGAGAGGTTCCACCTGGACGCGCCGGGCTGGTTCCGCGGCAACGAGGGGACGCCGCACGTGGCCGAGATCGCGGAGGCCGTGTGGCAGCAACGACGCCTCCGCATCCGGTACGTGCGGTGGGCGCAGGTCGAGGTGGAGCGGACGGTCGAGCCGCTCGGCCTCGTGCTCAAGGCCGGGACCTGGTACCTCGTCGCGCGCACCGACGACCTGCGCACGTACCGGGTCTCGCGGGTGGTGGAGCTGACCGCGTCGGACGAGCCGTTCGACCGGCCGGAGGGGTTCGACCTCGCCGAGTACTGGCGGGGCTGGTCGGAGCGGTTCGAGGAGCGCATGTACCCGATGCGGGTGACGGTCCGGATGACGCCGAACGGGCTCAAGAGCGCCCAGGTCCTGCTCGGCCTGGTCGCGGCCCGTGAACTCCGCGAGGTCGAGCCCGAAGGCGACTGGACGACCGTGCGGGTGCCGGTCGAGTCGTTGGACCACGCGGTGGTCGACCTGCTCCGCCTCGGTCCGGAGGTCGAGGTGCTGGAACCACCGGAGCTGCGGGAGCGCGTCATCGCCAGGATCGCCGCGATGACCGCTGTCTACCAGCGGTGAACGTGCTACGGTTACACGTGTAAGAGAATTCTTACATGTGAAGGAGCGCCATGACGGGCAGCCGGCCGACCGGTGACGAGCTGGTCGAGGTGCTGGCCGCGCTGTCCAACCCGTTGCGGCTGCGCATCGTGGCCACGCTGGCGGGCGGGCGCGACTACGTGAGCCACCTCGCCCGCGTGATCGGGGTGAGTCGGCCGCTGCTCCACATGCACCTGCAACGGCTGGAGGCGGCCGGTCTGGTCGTCGGCAGCCTCGAGCTGTCCGAGGACGGCAAAGCCATGAAGTACTTCGAGGTCGCGGACTTCGACTTCACCCTCACCCCGTCGGCGCTGGCCGAGGCGGTCCTGACCCTGACCACAGCGGACCAGAAGCGCGGTCCGGCACGCGAGGAGCCTTCCTGATGGATCTCAGCGAGACGACCTGGCCCGCCGCCATCCTCACGGTCGGCGTCCTGTTCCTGGTCCTGGTCTTCGTGATGTTCCTGCTCAACAGCTTCCTGGAGATGCGCAAGGCGAAGATCGACGCCGGGCAGGCCGAAGGGCTGCGACAGCTCGTGCGCCGCTACGAGCAGCTGGCCGAGAACACCCTGGACGTCCAGCAGCGCACCGCCGCCGACCTGGCCGACCTGCGCACCCGCACCGCGTCCGTCGAACACATCCTCAGAACGGTGGAGTGACCATGAAGGCGATCGTGCACGACGAGTACGGCGAGCCGGACGTGCTGGACTTCCGGGAAGTCGACCGGCCCGAGCCGGGCGGGAAGCAGGTGCTGGTGCGCGTGCACGCGGCGGGGGTGAACATCGCCGACTGGTTCATCATGACCGGCACCCCGTACATGGTGCGCCTGGCGGGCTTCGGGTTGCGCAGGCCGACGAAGCGGCCCGTACCCGGCACGGACGTCGCCGGCACCGTGGAGGCCGTCGGCAGCGCGGTCACCCGGTTCAAGCCCGGTGACGAGGTGTTCGGCGAGGGCCGGGCGACGTTCGCCGAGTACGCGTGCGCCGACGAGGACGACCTGGTCGCCAAGCCCGCGAACGTGACGTTCGAGGAGGCCGCGGGCGTGCCGCTGGCCGGGATCACCGCGTTGCAGATGCTGCGTGACGCCGCACGCCTGTCCTCCGGGCAGCGGCTGCTGGTCAACGGCTCGTCCGGCGGCATCGGCACGTTCGCGGTGCAGATCGCGAAGTCGATGGGCGCGGAGGTGACCGCGGTGTGCGGCCCGCGCAACGTCGAGCTGGTGCGGGAACTGGGCGCGGACCACGTCGTGGACTACTCCCGCGAGGACTTCACGCACACCTCCGAGCGGTACGACGCGATCCTCGACCACGTCATGAACCACCCGTTCTCCGCGCTGCTGAAGCTGCTCACGCCCACCGGTGTGCTCATGCCCAACAGCGGCAACGGCGGCAAGTGGCTCGGTGGGGCCCGGCACACGATCAAGGCCGCCGCGCTCTCGCCGTTCACGCGCCGCCGGCTCGCGCCGCTGCTCGCCCGGACCACGCGCGCCGACCTGGAGGAAATGGCCCGCATGATGGAATCCGGGCAGCTCGGGACCGTTGTCGGCGGCACCTACCCGTTGAGCGACGCGGCACGGGCCGTCCAGCACGTCGCCGAGGGCCACGCCCGCGGCAAGGTCGTCATCACCGTCCAGAGCACGGGCTAGCTGGACAGGAGTTGGCCGAGGGCGGCGTCCACACCGCGACCGTCCTCGACCACCGACAGCGTGCCGCCGGTGGACCGGGCCAGTTCGGTCAGCGGTTCGCGTTCCGGGTCGGGGCCGAGCGCGATGACGTCGATCACGACGTCCTTGCCCGGCTGCTTGACCGCCGCGAGCCGCGACGTCAGCTGCTCGAACGTCAGCCCGCCGTCGTTCACGCCGTCGGTGAGCACCACGATCCGGTTGCGCTTGCCGTCCTGGTGGTCGGCCAGCATCCGCTCGTACAACGCGAGCACGCTGGTGTAGAGCTGGGTGGCGCTCTGCGGCTTCAGCGCGGCCACGCCGTCCAGCAGCGCCTGCCGCTGCCCGGCGACCGGCCCGGTGGGCACGACCTGCCGGTACGGCTTGTCGCCGTCGAGCTGCCGGGAGAACTCCCACAGCCCGAGCGACCCGGACAGCGACCGGTTGACCTGCCCGGACAGCGCCTGCTTCACCCAGTCCATCCGGCTGCGGCCCTCGCCGCCGGGTTCCTCCATCGACTTCGACGTGTCCACCAGCACGGTGACGACCTGGCCGTTGTCCGCGGTCGCCCACGCGGCCGAGATCTGCTGGGTCGTGTTGGCGTCGGCGGGCGTGAGCATGTCGGTGACGGCGGCCCAGCGGATGCCGGGCGACGGCTTGGGCCGCTCGGTGGTGGCGTCGACCCGCAGGCCCGCGCCGGCCAGGATCTTCTGCTGGTCGTCCTCGCGCAGGAACTCCCGGAACGCCTGCGACGCGCGCACCTGGGCCTCACCGACCCAGTCGCCCGCCAGCGGCACGAACGGGAAGTCCGCGATCGGCGTCGGCCCGCCCGCCGCCACCCCGTACAGGGGCTGCGCGGGCGCCGTGCCGCTGTCCTTGCCGGTGTTGTGCCGGTACAGGTCCACCTCGAACACCGGCACCGCGCTGAACCCGGCCGCGTTCACGGCGGTGTCGCCGGACAGCTGGTTCAACGCCTCCCACGTGCCGACGGGCGTCTGCGCCGGCTTGGACGACGCCAGCCTGCTCATCGTGCTCTTCACCGGGTCGAGCGCCAGCATCTCGGTGGTGACGGGCCCCTTGCCGTCGGGGCTCGCGCCGGCCAGCGCCGACTGCACGGCCATCGCGGTGGCCGAGTTCGTCGCCGGATCGGGCATCGCCACCTTGAACTGGCCCCACTCGGGGTGCCCGAACCTGCCCCAACCGTCCGCCGCGCTGGTCAGGTCCGGCAGGTCGGTCCACCGGAACCCGGCACCGGACTGCACGGCCTGCGCCGGCTCCTGGTGCAGGGCGAGCAGCACGGGGCTCGCCGCGATCGACTCGGGCGCCGCGCCGAGCAGGGTGGCGTTCTGCGCGCCGAGCCGGTTCGCCCACAGCATCGAGTCGGTGATCCACGCGTGCGGGCGTTCGCCGAGCTTGGCGGTGTCCCAGCCCTGGGTGAGGCCTTGCAGCACGACCTCGGAGTCGATCGACTGGACCTCGACCTGGATGCAGTGGTCGTAGACGACGGGCCGCTGCTTGCTCCACGCCTCGGCGACCTGCTTGACCGCCTCGGCGACGTTGGGCGTCGCGGAGACCCGGAGCAGCGCCTCGCCCTCGTTGCACTCACCCGCCTGTGCGGCGGCACGGCGTTCCAGGATGCCGCCGACCCAGCTCCAGCCGAGCCAACCGAGCACCACGAGGACCACCAGGGCGACGATGGCCACCGGCCACGTCGCGATGCCGCGCCGCACCTTCGTCCGCAGCGCGCGGTGTCGAGACATCGTCTTCCCTCTCAGCGTCCGACCGACTACGGCTGGCGAATCCCGACCGGCGTCACGCTAACAGGTGACAACTGTGAAGTGGGTGAAGTCACTCGGAGTCATCCCGCGGTGACGAGACCGGCCGACAGCACCCGGGTCAGCTCGATCAGCCGGGCTCGCAGCGGCGCGGCGGCCTCGGCGAACGCGCTCTGCTGCCGCACGTACTCGGCACGGCCCTCGGTCGTCTCGATCGGCACCGGCCGGTAGCCCAGCCCCGTCAGGTCGTACGGGCTCGCCCGCATGTCCAGCTCGCGGATCCGCAGCGCCAGCTCGAAGCAGTCCGCGACCAGCTCGGACGGGGTGGCCGGGTCGAGCTTGTAGGCCCACTTGAACAGGTCCATGTTCGCGTGCAGGCAGCCCGGCTGCTCCAGCTCCACCTGGGTCTCGCGGGTCGGCTGGAGGGCGTTGCGCGGCCGGGCGTCCGGGGTGAAGAAGCGGAACGCGTCGAAGTGCCCGCACTGCACCCGCTGCGACTCCACCACCCGGTCGGTGCCCGTGCTGCCCAGCCGCAGCGGCCACGCGTTGTGCCGCACCTGTTCCGGCTGCTGCCGGTAGACCATCGCCCATTCGTGCAAGCCGAAGCAGCCCAGTCGGGGCACGCGGCCGGCGGTGGCGGTGAGCAGTCGGCCGGCGAACACGATCGTGTTGGCCCGTTCCCGCGCGAACGCCTCCACGTCCAGCGTTACGCCGTCGTCGGTGCGCTTGTAGACGGGCCACTTGAGGTAGGCGCGCGCCGCGTCGCCTTCGAGGACCACGCCGGGGCCGGGGTGCCAGCGTTCCAGCCGGGACGGGCGTTGCGAGTAGTACGAGAAGAGGAAGTCCAGCACGGGGTGCTTGACGCCGGCGGCCTTGCGCTCGTGGTGCGGGCCGGTCCAGCGCCGGACGCGGTCCGCGTGCGCGTCACGGCGCGCGGTCCACTCGGCTTCGGACAAAACGACCCCCACAACCAGCCAGGGTACTTCCCCGCGGACCGGTGCCGGGCCGAGACCGGTGCGCGATGACACCACCTCACGTGCCTCGCGTCGGCTGACCGCGAGACCGGGGGGGCCGGCTTGGTCACCCGCGCTGAAAACGTCTGGGCGGCGTCACCCTCTGCTGACAAGGTGTTGACCATGTCCAGGGGGTGGGTGCGGCTACAGGCCGTCGTGGTGTCCGGTTCGGTGGCCGAAGGCCTGATGTTGGCGGTGGTGCCGTGGATCGCGGCGACGATCACCTCCGATCCGCGTCAGTTATCGCTGGTCAACGTGGTGGGCCAGTCGCCGTGGCTGTTGTTCTCGCTGTTCGCGGGTGTGCTGATCGACCGGGCGCGGCGCAGCACGGTGCTGGCGTCGGCGTACGCGGTGCAGGGGTGTGCGGCGTTGGCGCTCGCGGTGGCGGGTGCGACGGACGCGTTGAGCCTGCCGTTGCTGGTGGTCGTGGCGTTCGTGGTGACGTCGGCGCAGGTGCTCGGTGACGGTGCGACCGGCGCGTTGATGCCGGAGGTGGTCGAGCCGGAGCGGCTGGCCACGGCGAACACGCGGCTGATCGTGATCGATCGGGGCGTGGTGCAGTTCGTGGTGCCGCCGGTGGCCGGTTTCCTGGTCGCGTTCGGTCTCGGCACGCCCGCGTGGGTGGCGTGCGTGGCCGCGGTGGTCGCGTTCGCGTTGGTGCGGGGTCTGCGGTCGGCGCAGGCCACGCCGTCGGCCAAGCACCCGTTGCGCGATATCGCCGAGGGGTTGAAGTTCCTGGTGGCCACGCGGCTGCTGTTGTCGATCACGATCGCGGTGGCGCTCGGGTCGTTCGCGGCGAGTGCGGCGATCGCGATGTTCGTGCTGTACGTCAAGGAGGAGTTGGGGCTCGGGTCCGTCGGGTACGGGGTGATGCTGGCGTGCACGGCGGCCGGGTGGGTGCTGTCGTCGTTCGTGGTGGGCCGGGTGGTGGGCAGGCTCGGCTACGCGTGGTCGATGCGGCTGGCCCAGGCCGGCATGGTGGTCACGCTGGCGCTGATCGCGGTGCTGCCGCCGTGGGCGTGGGCGATCGGGGTGGTGTCGCTCGTCCAGTCGGCGATCGTGATGGTGTGGAACGTGTGCTCGCAGTCCAGCAGGCAGCGCTTCACGCCGCCCGCGCTGCTCGGGCGGGTGCTGACCAGCCACCGTGCGCTGGCCTGGGGGCTGACCCCGCTGGGCGCCCTGGCCGGTGGTTTCGTGGCCGCCGGGTTCGGGCTGCGGGCGGTGTGGGTGATGGCGGCGCTGATCCAGGTCCTCGCCTTGGCCACCGCGTGGCTCGGGTTGTCGCCACGGGCGTTCCGGGAGGCGGAGGCGGTCGCGGCGAGCCGCTGAACAGGTCAGAGCGGGGGGATCAGGCCGGGGAACTTGCGGGCACCGTTGCAGTGGGGGCATTCCCGGCCGTTGTCCACGGTGCGCGGCGCGCCGCCGATGACCGCCGACGTCGGGTTGGCGATGAACCCGGCCCCGCCGCACAGGTGGCAGATGGTGCGGGGCTCCGAGGTCACGCCGAACAGGTCGTCCTCGTCCTCGACGTCATCCTCGTCGAACCCGTCCTCCTCCTCTTGGGAGTCGAACTCGTCCTCGTCGTCGTCATCCTCATGCGGATCCACGTGACCAACCGTAGTCGGGTGGGGCCGCGTCCCGGCGGACCGGCCCCACCCGCCGCGGTCAGGGCCGCTGCCCCGGCTGGTCCACGATGGCCTGCGCCGCGATCGCGTCGAAGTTCGTGCCGAGCAGCTCGTACGTGGTCGGGTCGAACACGATCACCACCGGCGTGGCCTTCGACGACGACCCCGGCGGGGTCGGCCAGGTGATGCCGATTCCCGGCCGTCCCGCGCCGTCACGCGCGTCCTGCACCACGCTCAGCCCCGGCACGCGCGCCGCCGCCTCGTACAGCGCGGCCCTGGCGAGCGGCGGCAGGTAGGACTCCCTGATCAGGCCGAGCACGTCCTTGCCGCGCGCGTTGACGCTGCCCGGCTCGCCGCTGGCGTTCGCGTCGAGGTAGGCCAGCATGCCGTCCACGTCGGTGGGCAGGTCCGACCGGTACGCCGGGCGGGGCTCGCACGGCTCGGTGCCGAGCACCACCTCGGGGTCCTTGAACACGTCCATCTGCCCGTCCTTGCACCCCGCCATCCGCGTCGTCGAGCTGTCGTGGTTCTTCAACAGCCCGTCGCGGGTGCCGTCGACGGACAGCCAGATCTCCCGTTCCCCGGCGCCGCCGGCGGGGCCGCCCGCGAAGGTGCTGCGGGTGTAGACGAACTGGTCCGGCCGGGGCGGCGCCGTCGGGTCGGCACGGGCCGTTTCGGCGGCGTAGCCGAGCAGCCGCACCGCGTCCGTCACCGGCTTCACCTCAGCCGACGACGCGGACGGTGACGGTTGCGACGGCGCGGTGGCCACCGCCTGCCCGCCGGTGGCCGGCTGACCCGCCGGCATCAGCGTGATCGTCGCCGCGACGGCCGCCGCCAGCCCGATCGCCGACGCGCCGACCAGCGCGTACCGGGACCGCCGCTTGCGCAGCCGCACCGGCCCCCGCCCGGAGATCCCGGCCAGGAACGCGGCCCGCGCGGGCGCCAGCGCCGCCTGGTCCGGCAGGGGCGTCTCGTCGCCCAGTTCACGCACCAACTGCAGTTCATCCATTGTTCAGCAACTCCTCGACCTCGGTGGGGTTCTGCCCGCCCAGCGCCTGCCTGACCTTGCGACGGGCCCGGTGCAACCGGGACCGCACCGTGCCGACGGGGATCGCCAGCGCCGCCGCGACCTCCTCGTAGCTCAGCTGTTCCCACGCGACCAGGAGCAGCACGTCCCGGTCCTCGTCGGACAGCCCGCCCAGCGCGCCGGCCAGCATCGACCGCATGGCGCGGGCGGTCACCTCGGCGGCGACGCGGTCCGCGTGGTCCTGCTCGGCGGCGTCCGCCTGGCCGGCGTTGTCCGACGAGCGGGCCTGGTAGCGGCGTGCCTCCTGCCTGCGGTGCTGTCCGACGAGGTTGGTCGCGATGCCGTACAGCCACGGCCGGGCGTCCGGTCGGGCCTGGTCGTAGCGCTGCCGCTTGTCGAACGCGGTGAGGAACGTCTCGGCCACGAGGTCGTCCGCGACCTGCGGGCCGAGCCTGCGCGCGAGGTATCGCTGGATGTGCGGCGCGTGCCGGTCGAAGATCGCCGCGAAGGCGTTCGGCTCGTGCCGCGACCGGTCGATGATCTCGGCGTCGGTGGGTGTCATGGTGGCCTTTCCGGCTGTTCCCGGGTGAAGGGCGGTCGCCTGTTGTCCACCGACGGGCCCGATCGGGTTCACGGGTGTGAGCGGAAGTTGACCGGTGTGTGAGGCCCCTGCGGTAGCAATGACATCCAAAGCGGATCAGGGGGAGCAAGTGGACAAGGTGAAAGCGGTGCAACGCCGACGTCCCGTCGGCGCGGCCGAAGGCCGGATCCTCACCACGCCGGTGGGGCTGGCGTTCCCGCGGGACGTCACGTTCGAGACGTGGGAGCAGGCGGGGCAGCGGATCTCGCGCATCGCCAGCTCCTCGGCGTGGTACCTGGGCGACTGGCTCGTCTTCGGCCAGGACAAGTACACGGACCGGTACCGGCGGGCGGTCGAAGCTGTGGGGCTCGACTACCAGACGCTGCGCAACTACGCGTGGATCGCGCGCAAGTTCGAGGCGTCCCGGCGCCGTCCGGGGCTGCCGTTCCAGCACCACGCGGAGGTCGCGGCGCTGCCGCCCGAGGAGCAGGACAAGTGGCTGGACCTCGCGGAACGGGAAGGCTGGTCGCGGACGGCGCTGCGGCGGGCGCTGCGGGACAGCCGCGACCCCGGCTCGAAGGTGTTCCGCGCGGTGATGCCGCGGGTCAGCGCGGACACCGAGGCGGTGGACCGGTGGCGGCGGGCCGCGATGGCCGCCAACGCCGATTTCGAGGCGTGGATCGTGGCGGCCCTCGACCGCGCCGCCGACCAGGACCTGGAGCTGGTCAGCGTGCCGCCGCTGGCGGTGTCCGCCCAGGAGAGGCCCACCGACCGGGAACGGGAGCTGGTCGGCCTGCCCGCTGTGCGGCCGGCGTCATGATGTCCTGGCGACGCCCCTAGGCGGACGACGGTGGTGCGGGTGTCGGAATCACGACACCCGCACCACCCCGGTCACAGCTCGCGACGGACGTGGGTGCCGTCGCGGACCGTGCCGACGTACTCCTCGACCAGGTCCTCCAACGCCACCACGCCGTGCACGACACCATCGGCGGACACGGCCTGCGCCAGGTGGCTCTGCGAACGCCGCAGCGCCGCCACCGCGTCGTCCAGGCTCGCGTCCACCGACACCTGCGGCAGGCCGCGCACCCGGTTCGGCGGCACCCGCGTCGACGGGTCCGCGTCCGCCAGGTCCAGCACGTCCTTGACGTGCAGGTACCCGATCAGCCGGTCGTCCTCGCGCACCGGGAAGCGGGAGAAGCCGGTGGCCGACACGGCGGCCTCCACCTCGCCCATGGTGGGCCGCACGGACACCGACGTGATCCGCTCCAACGGCACCAGCACGTCCGCCACGGTCCGCTCGGCCGACGACAGGGTCTGCGCCAGCCGCCGGTGCTCGGAGTCCTCCAGCAGGCCCTCCTGCCGCGACTGCCCGATCAGCAGGGCCAGCTCGTCCCGGGTGTACGCGGACTCCAACTCGTCCCTCGGCGTCACGCCCACGAGCCGCAGCACCGCCGTCGACGCCACGGTGAACCCGCGCAGCAGCGGCGCGACCAGGCGGCAGAACCACAGGTGCGCGGGCACCAGCAGCAGCGCGGTGCGCTCCGGCCCGGCGATGGCCAGGTTCTTCGGCACCATCTCGCCCAGCACGGTGTGCAGCGCCACCACGATGATCAGCGCCAACGCGAACGCCACACCGTGCAGCACCGCGTCCGGCACGCCGATGCCGTGGAACGGTGCCTCCAGCACCGCCGCCACCGCCGGCTCGCCCAGCGCGCCCAGGCCCAGCGAGCACAGCGTGATGCCGAGCTGCGCGCCCGCGATCAGCAGCGGCAGCTCGCGGCCCGCCTTGATCACCGTGCGGGCCCGGGTGCTGCCCTGCTCGGCCAGCGCCTCCAGCCGGTCGCGGCGGGCGGTGATGATGGCGAACTCGGCGCCGACGAAGAACGCGTTGCCCGCCAACAGCAACATGATCACCAGGACGCTCACCGCGACACCCCCGACGCGTCGACCGCGGGATCGACCCGGGCCACCCGCAGCTCGGCCACCCGGTGCCGGTCCATCTGCACCACGGTGATCCGCCAGTCGTCCACCCGGATCTCGTCACCCGCGTCGGGGATGCGACCCAACCGCGCCAGCACCAGGCCCGCCACGGTCTCGTAATCGCCCTCGGGCATCCGGAACCCGGTCGCCTCGGCGACCTCGTCGTCCCGCAGCAGCCCGGACACCAGCCACGCCTCGCCGCCCAGCCGCCGCACCGGCGACGTCTCCCGGCGGTCGTGCTCGTCGCGCACGTCGCCGACGATCTCCTCGACGATGTCCTCCAACGTGACCAGGCCCGCCGTGCCGCCGTACTCGTCCACGACCAGCGCGGTCTGCAGGCCGGAGGCGCGCAGCCGGTCCAGCAGCGCGTCGCCCTCCAACGTCGCGGGCACCGTCTGCACCGGCCTGGTCAGCGCCGACACCGGCGTGGTCGCCCGCTGCGACCGGGGCACCCCGAACGCCTGCTTGACGTGCACGATGCCGCGCACCTCGTCCAGGTCGCCGTGGTACACCGGGAACCGGGAGAAGCCTGTCTTTTGCGCCTTCGCCACCAGGTCCAGCACGGTCGCGTCCGCGCGCAGCGACTCGACCCGCACGCGCGGCGTCATCAGCTCCTCGGCGGTGCGGTCGCCGAACCGCAGCGAGCGGTCCAGCAGGGTCGCGGTGCCGGGGTCGATGGTGCCGTGCTCGGCGCTGGAGCGGATCAACGCGCCCAGCTCCTGCGGCGACCGGGCCGACGCCAGTTCCTCGGCGGGCTCCACGCCGAGCCTGCGCACGAGCCAGTTCGCGGTGCCGTTCAGGCCGGTGATCAGCCACCGGAACACGGCGGAGAACCCGGCCTGCACGCCCGCGACGGCCCGTGCGGTCTGCAGCGGCCTGGCGATGGCGAGGTTCTTCGGCACCAGCTCGCCGAACACCATCGACAGGGCCGTGGCCAGCGCCAACGCGATGGTCAGCGCGATCGGCCCGGCCGCCGACTCCGGCACGCCCAGGCCGGTCAGCCCGGGTGAGACGAGCTCGGCGATGGCGGGTTCGGCGATGTAGCCGGTGATCAGCGTGGTGATGGTGATCGCCAACTGGGCGCCGGACAGCTGGAACGACAGCGACCGGTGTGCCTTCTCCACCCGCCGCGCCTTGGCGTCGCCGACCTGGGCGACGTGCGACTCGACGGTGCTGCGCTCCAGCGCGGTCAGGGAGAACTCGGCGGCGACCGCGATGAACGTGCCGATGGTGAGGACCACCACGGCGCCGAGGCCGAGAACGCTGAGAAGGATGGTCATCGGACCCGCCTACGGCGGGTCGGGCGGGGCTGGCAGCCGGGTATCGGACCCGGCTCGGTACTGCAGCCCGGGGACTGCGCGTCGCGCACGGAAGGGATCACTCCTCGTGAGGGGTGGTCGAACGGGGTCCAGTTTAGAGCGTAACCGCCGGTCAGCGCAGTCCGGTACCGCTGGGCGACGAAGTGCTGGCCCGCAGCACGACCTCGCCCGCCACCCGGACCGTGCGCGGGCCGTCCGCCACGTCGTCCAGCACCAGCCGTGCCGCCCGCTCGCCCATGTCCTCCAACGGCAGCCGCACCGTGCTCAGCGCCGGCACCAGGTCGCGCAGGGTGGGGATGTCGTCGAACCCGGCCACCGAGACGTCCTGCGGCACCCGCAGCCCGTGTTCCCGCAGCGCCGCCATCGCACCCATCGCCATCACGTCGTTGACGACGAACACGCAGGTCGCGCCGGTGCGCGCGGCGATCAGGTCGGCCACCGCCGCGTAGCCGCCGTCGCGGGTGAAGTCGCTGCCGATGATGTTCGCGTCGGGCAGCGCCAGGCCCGCGTCGGCCAGGCCGGCCTTGAACCCGGACACCCGGTCGCGCGCCACCAGCAGGTCCGGCGGACCGCCCAGCACGGCGAACTTGCGGTGGCCGAGCGCGGCGAGCTGACGGGCCAGCGCCCGCGCGCCGGCCCGGTTCGAGGGCACCACGGTGTCCGCGCCGAGCTTGGCCTGTGAGACGCACGCCACCCGGCCGCCCTGCGCGGTGAACGCGGTGATCTCCTCCGCGAGCCGCTGCGATGCGTGCCGGTCGGTGGTCCGGCTGCCCGCGATCACCACGGCGCGGGCCCGGTGCGCGCGCAGCGTGTTGACCAGCTCCACCTCGCGGCGCGGGTCGCGGCCGGTGGTGCCGAGCACCACGACGAGGCCCGCGTGCTCCGCGATCCTCGTCACACCGGCGGCGATGCTGGAGAAGTAGGGGTCCGCGATGTCGTGCACCACGAGGCCCACCAGCACGCTGGAGTTGCGGGCCAGCGCCTGTGCCGACGCGTTGGGCAGGTAGCCGAGCTCGCGCGCGGTGCCGAGCACCCGTTCGCGCAGCTCTTCGCTCACCTGCCGGGTGCTGCCGTTGAGCACGCGCGACGCGGTCGCGAGTGACACACCCGCGAGCTTCGCCACTTCCGCCAGCGTGACCTGCCGCGACGCCAACGCCGCCTCCTTCGCCCGTCCTGGTCGGGGAGAGTAGTCCGCCGGGGTGTTGACGTCCCGGAGGAGCCGACCGTAGCGTGTTGGAAAGCGCTTTCCACATCACTTGAGCGGGGTGTACGCATGGCGGTGCGCACGATCGGCGTCGCGTTGAACGGGGTCACGGGGCGGATGGGGTACCGGCAGCACCTGGTCCGGTCGATCCTGGCCATCCGCGAGCGCGGCGGGGTCAGGATCGGCGACGACGTGCTGGTCCCCGAGCCGCTGCTGGTCGGCCGCAACGCCGCCAAGCTGAAGGAGATCGCGGAGCGGCACGACCTGCCGCGCTGGACCACGGACCTGGACGCCGCGCTGGGCGACCCGGATGTCTCCGTCTACTTCGACGGGCAGGTCACCTCGGCGCACGTGGCCGCGTTGACCAAGGCGATCGACGCGGGCAAGCACGTCTACAGCGAGAAGCCGGTCGCGGCGACCCCCGAGGAGGTGCAGGGCCTGGCCCGGCACGCCGACGCGGCGGGCGTCAAGCACGGCGTGGTCGCGGACAAGCTGTACCTGCCGGGCATCCGCAAGCTGAGGCGGCTGCTGGACGGCGGGTTCTTCGGCCGGGTGCTGTCGGTGCGCGGCGAGTTCGGCTACTGGGTGTTCGAGGGCGACTGGCAGAGCGCGCAGCGGCCGTCGTGGAACTACCGCGCCGAGGACGGCGGCGGCATCGTGGTGGACATGTTCTGCCACTGGAGCTACCTGCTGGAAGGGCTGCTCGGGCCGATCGAGGCGGTGACCGCGCGGGCCGTCACGCACATCCCGGAGCGGGTGGACGAGAACGGCGCGCCGTACGCGGCGACGGCGGACGACGCGGCGTACGCGATCTTCGAGATGGCCGGCGGCGTGGTGGCGCAGGTGAACTCGTCGTGGGCGACGCGGGTGAACCGCGACGAGCTGGTCGAGTTCCACGTGGACGGCACGCTGGGCAGCGCGGTGGCCGGGCTGCGCAACTGCAAGGTGCAGTCCCGGGCGATCACGCCCAAGCCGGTGTGGGACCCGGACGTGCCGTCGTCCATCGACTTCCGGTCGCAGTGGCAGGAAGTGCCGGACAACGAGGTGTTCGACAACGGGTTCATGGTGCAGTGGGAGGAGTTCCTGAAGCACGTCGCCGTCGGTGCGCCGTACTCGCACGACTTCCACTCCGGGGTGCGCACGGTGCGGTTGGCCGCGCTGGGGCTGGAGTCCTCGCGCACCGGTCGGCGGATCGAGGTGCCGGCGTGACCTCCGTGATGTTGCCCGGCCGGGACGGGGCGTTCCGGAAGCACCGGCTGCGTTCGCCGCGGGTGTGGGAGAAGGGGCCGTTCGAGTCGCGGGTCGCGTTCGCGGCGGCGCACGTGGTGGCCGACCCGTTCGGCGGCAACGTCCCCGGCGCGCCAGCCGTGCTGGACTGGGACGCGACGCTGGCCTACCGGGTGCGGTTGTGGGAGCACGGTTTCGGCGTCGCCGAGGCCATGGACACCGCGCAGCGCGGCATGGGCCTGGACTGGGACACGGCGTTGGAGCTGATCCGGCGCAGCGCCGCGATCGGCGGCGGCCGGTTGTCGGCGGGCGTCGGCACCGACCACGACACCGCGGACCCGTTGACGGCGTACCGGGAGCAGTTGGCGGCCGTCGTCGAGGCGGGCGCGCAGCCGATCCTGATGTGCAGCCGGAAGCTGGCCGCGGCGGCGCGTGGGCCCGAGGACTACCAGAAGGTGTACGGGGCGCTGCTGGAGGAGGTCGACCAGCCGGTGATCCTGCACTGGCTGGGCACGGCGTTCGACCCGGCGCTGGAGGGCTACTGGGGTTCGTCGGACGTCCCCACGGCGACCGGGCACTTCCTGGACCTGATCAAGGCGTACCCGGACAAGGTGGACGGGGTGAAGGTGTCGCTGCTGGACGCCGCGCACGAGGTGGAGTTGCGGCGGGCGCTGCCCGCCGGCGTGCGGTGCTACACCGGCGACGACTTCAACTACCCGGAGCTGATCGCCGGGGACTCCGTCGGGTACAGCGACGCGCTGCTGGGGATCTTCGACGCCATCGCGCCGGCCGCGTCCACCGCGTTGCGCGCGTTGGACGCCGGTGACCTGGTCCGGTACCACGAGGTGCTGTCGCCGACGGTGGCGTTGTCGCGGCACCTCTTCGGGACGCCGACGTACTACTACAAGACCGGTGTGGTGTTCCTGGCCTGGCTGGGCGGGTTCCAGGACGCGTTCGGCATGGTCGGCGGGTTGCAGTCGGCCCGGGACGTGGTGCACCTCGGTGAGGCGCTGCGGTTGGCGGACCTGGCCGGGCTGCTGCCCGACCCGGACCTGGCGGCGGCGCGGTGGGGACGACTGCTGGACGTGCTGACGTGAGGCTGTCGCTGAACCAGGCCACCGTGAAGCGGGCGTCCGTGCCCGAAGTGGTCGAGGTGTGCGTGCGGAACGGGATCCCGGCGGTCGGGCTGTGGCGCGACCCGGTGGCCGAGTACGGGCTGGAGCGGACGGCTTCGCTGGTGGCGTCGGCCGGGCTGGAGGTGTCGTCGCTGTGCCGCGGCGGGTTCTTCACCGGGCTGGACCAGCGGCTGGACGACAACCGGCGGGCGATCGACGAGACCGCCGCGCTGGGCGCGCAGTGCCTGGTGCTGGTGCCCGGCGGGGTGCCGGACCGGGACCTCGTGGCCGCCCGTGCGCGGGTCGCGTCGGCGTTGGAGGTGTTGGCGCCGTACGCGGCTTCGGCCGGGGTGCGGTTGGCGTTGGAGCCGATGCACCCGATGTTCTGCGCCGACCGGGGCGTGGTGTCGACGTTGGGGCAGGCGTTGGAGTTGGCCTCGCCGTACCCGGACTCGGTCGTCGGCGTGGTCGTCGACGCCCTGCACGTGTGGTGGGACCCGGCGCTGGCGGTCGACGTGAAGCGGGCCGGCTCGCGCATCCACTCCTACCAGGTGTGCGACTGGGTGACGCCGCTGCCGGCCGACGTGCTGCTCGGGCGCGGGCTGCCCGGTGACGGGCACATCGACCTCGTCGGGCTGACCTCGCTCGTCACCGACGCCGGGTACACCGGGTACGTCGAGGTCGAGGTGTTCAACGAGGAGGTGTGGGCGCGGCCGTTCGACGCGGTGGCGGCGGACCTGGTGGCGCGGCACGCCACGGGGTGGGAGCCGGTCGTGGACGGCGGCCACGACCGACTCCCGGTCACCCCTTAACGGGGCAGTTCCCGGCCCGCGGCGAGCAGGCGCAGCGTGCTCACGGACGGCACCAGCGCGTACAGCGCACCGGTGGTCCGCACGAAACGGGCGAACGTCAGACGGGTACCGGCCACGGTCGCACGGCCGTGGCCGCCGATCACCGGGTCGGTGCCCGTCGGCGCGCCGCGCTCGCCCGCCGCGAAGTCCGGGTTGCCCGCCCACGCCTGCTGGACGAACTCGAACTGCTCCTCCAGCGACGTGCAGTGGGCCACGAACACCAGGCCGCACTCGCCGTCGTCGGTCGGGCCGAACGGGATGCCCCGGCGCAGGATGCGGTGCTGCCGGGGCGTCCGGTGCGTGAACGACCTCGGGTTGGTCTTGCGGATGTGCGCCGAGCACGGTGTCGTCGTGCCACTCGGGTCGTCGGAGTAGTCGAAGTCGTTGAGGCCCGTGTCGGCGAGCGGTCGGCCGTCCTTGTGGCGGCCGATCAGCTTCGCGCCCATCTCCACCGGGCCGGTGTTCGCGCGTTTCGCGTGGTCCTCGACGGCCCGGTTCCAGCCCTCGACGTCCTGGGTGAGGCGGCGGATCACCTGGATCGAGCCGTCGGTCAGCCAGGCGGCGGCCTTCGGGCGTTCGGACTCGGTCGGGTGGCCGAAGACGAACTCGCCCGGGTTGACCAGCAACGCGCCCGCGTGGCCGAGGCGGTGGCCGGGCCTGTCCAGGTCCTCCTGGTGGAAGTCCCGGATGCCGGGCTGCGAGATGCCGTCCTTGTAGCCGAAGTGCTCGCGACCGCGCCGGCTGCCGGGGAGGGTGTCGCCCTGCTGCTCGTGGACCACCGTGACGCCGAGGAGGGTGTCGAGCAGGTCCAGGGTCTGGCCGGTGCTCGCGAGGCGGTCCGCCGAGTCGGACGCGACCGTCACCACGGCGTGGACGTGCTGGTCCGCGCGACCGAACAGCCAGTTCCGCGGCGCCGAGTCGCCGGTGTCGCCGTTGGCCGGGGCCGCTTGTTCGGCGGTGTGCGGGAAGTGGTCGCGGAGGTCCTGTTCCGTCGCGTCCGGGTTGATGCTCAACGCGACGACGCCCTCAGGGGTGAGGGACACGTTCGTCCACGTGGCCCGCATGTTGGCCGGGTCGTTGCCGAACATCGTGCGGGCGAGGGAGAACGCCTCGTTGAAGTCCTCCACGTCGGCCGTGACGGCGATGTGGCCGAGCAGGGCGGCCAACCAGGTGCGGGCCGCCTTGGCGTCGGTGAAGCGGACGAAGCGGAACTGCTGGTGGTCCTTGTTGAACGCGGCCAGCACGTTGCCCTGGATCTCGCGGGACCCGCGCAACGGCAGACACCCACTCTGCCGATCGGCGTGCAGGTGCAGCAGGTCGGTCATGCCATCACCCCCTGCCCTACAGGAGGCTCACCCTGCGCTCTGGATACGTCGCTGTGCGTTGGACTGTTCGACAGGCGTCGTTGCCGCATCGAGCCACACCAGGTGCGCGCGCCGCGTCCCTGTCGACCGGGAGCTGATCTCGAACAGGGTGCGTGCCCTTTCGGCGCTCTGGGAGCTGAGGTGGAAGCCGCCTTCCACGGAGTCGACCTCGGCGCGGTCCTCGAAGGCCACGCCGTAGCCCGCGACGCGGGCGCCTTCCCGCTCGCCGTACTCCTCCACGACGGCGAACAGCCGTGGGGCCTCGTCCGCCGCCAGTTCGTGCACCAGCGCGGCGAACTCCTCCTCGCCCAGCGGTTCGATCGTGGTCGGTACTGCGTGCTCGGCCAGGTCGTTCACGCGCTTTCCCCTCGATGCTCTGAATGAGTTGTCCGGCGGATTTGCCGAGGATGCGTAGAGGTGGCGCTGGTGGGTGAGAGGTCGCTACGCACACGCTGAAGCCCGCCCCCTGGCGCGTGGGGGCGGGCTTCAGCGTTGGTGCTACTAGAACAGCGTGATCAGCCGCCGTTGCCGGGGCGGTACGGCTGGACGCGGTAGGTGTGCGGGGTGTTGGCGGTGATGCGCAGCACGGAGTCGTACAGCGTGCGGCCGAGGGCGGCGCGGGCGCGCAGGGCCGGGTGGGTGGCGCTGTAGTTGTCCGCGTTGGCGGCCTGGTTGCCGCTGTACTGGCCGGACGCGAACAGCGCGTACGTGATGATCGGCTTGCCGTTCGCGTCGAACACGATGCCGGCCTCGTTGCGGCCGTCCGCCTCCCAACCGGCCTTCGTGGCCACGTTCAGCCGCTCCGCCGACGACAGGTTGAGCCTGATCCCGTCCGTGAACGAGGTCAGCGACCGCAGCACCGTGAACAGGTGCTGGGTCGACTTCGCCGACAGCAGCTCACCCGCCGCCAGCCTGCGCAGCATGGTGAACGTCTCCCGCGCCGTGGTGGTGCCCAGGTAGAACCGGTTCGGGTTGGCGACCGGCACGACCTGCGTGTGCACGAAGCCCTTCGAACGCAGGATCTCGTTCAGCTCCGCCGCCGGCACGACCAGGCCGCACAGGCGCACCGCGGTGTTGTCCGACACCGTGAGCAGGTTCGCCAGGGCGTGGCCCACGGTCACCGAGCTCGGGTAGCCGCCGTCCAGGTGGAAGATGCCGTCGGTGTCCCGGATGACGATGGCGTCGGTGACCTCCACCCGCTGGTCGAGGCTGATCAGGCCGCGGTCGACCTTGTCCAGCAGGGCCACCGCGACCGCGATCTTGTTCACGCTGTACGCCTCGACGACGCGGTCCGCCTCGACCTCGACGGCGGGCTTGATGACGCCGTCGGTGTTGGCCACGCCGATGTACGACGACCACGTGCCACCCGCCAGCGCCGTGTGCAGCGAGTACTTGAACGCGATCTTCGCGCGGGCCAGGTCGGCCGTCGTCGGGATCAGCGCGTCCCAGTCCGCCTCGGTGGTCTGCGCGTGCGCCGTCCCGGTCGCGGCGCCCAGCACTGCGGTCGCCGCCGCCGCCGAGCCCAGTCCCAGCGCGAACCTGCGGTTGATGTTCATGTGCCCCCAATCAGTGGATACACCCATACGACGCCACGAATGGCTCTGGCGTTGCGCCGATCCGGTGAATTCGATCTAACCAGCGGTAATCTCCGGGCATGGGACTAGGGGTGTTCCTCATCACGGGGGCCAGTCGCGGCATCGGCGCGGCGACCGCGCGGCTGGCCGCCGAGGCCGGGTACCGGCTGGTCCTGACGGCCCGGGACACGTCGTCGCTGGCCGAGCTCGCGGCCCGGTTGGGCGGCCCGGACCGGGTGTGGGTGGCCTCGTGCGACGTGCGGGAGTTCGACCAGCTCGCGGCACTGATGGGGCGGGTCGAGGAGGAGTGGGGGAGCCTCGACGTGGTGTTCGCCAACGCGGGCACCAGCGTGACGACCTCGTTCACCTCGACCGACGGCCCGCCGCCCGCCGAGTGGAGCGACATGGTGCTGACCAACGTGTGCGGGCCCGCGTTCACCGCGCGTGCCGCGATGCCCGCGTTGATGCGCCACGGCGGGCACCTGGTGCTCACCGGGTCGGCGGCCGGCCGGGGTGTGCGGCCGGGGAGCCTCTACTCGGCCACCAAGTGGGCGGTGACGGGGTTGGCGCAGGCCATCCGCGCCGAGTGCGTCGGCACGGGCGTCCGCGTCACGCTCGTGCAGCCGGGCCTGACCGACACGGGCGGCATCCCGCCGTCACGGATGGCCGACCCGAAGCTGGCCCCCGAGGACGTGGCGCGCGCCGTGCTGTACGCGGTGAGCCAGCCGCCGACAGTGGACGTCAACGAGATCCTGGTGCGCCCGGTGGGGCAGGACGCCTACCGGTGAGCCTCGACCCGACCTCCCGCAACGCGGCCAGCAGCTCCGGTGACGCGTCGAGCGTGTAGTCCGCGCCGAGCAGCAGCAGGTCCGCGGCCACGTGCTCGATCGCGTTCGCGCCCAGCCGCACCCGGCACGTCCGCTCGTCGACCGCCTCCACCCGGCCCGGCAGCGCCACCACCAGCCGCGACCGGACGACCGCGGCGGGCGCGTCGACGGTGGCCGTGCAGGTGAACCGGTAGGGGGCGGTGGTCAGGGACCGCGCCACGTACTCGGCCGGGTCGGAGGGCAGTTCGCGGGGCGTGAAGCGGCGGCCGGTGGCGCGTGGCGCGTCCATCCGGTCGACCCGGAACGTCCGCCAGTCCTCCCGTGCCGGGTCGTACGCCAGCAGGTACCAGCGCCGGTAGGCGGTCACCAGGCTGCGCGGCTCGACCCGGCGCTCCTCGCCGCGGTGCGTGAACGCCACCACCTCGTGGTCCCGGCACGCCGCCGCCAGCACGCCCAACGCCGCCGGATCGGACACCGGGCCGTCCACCGTCATCACCGCGATCGCGTCCCGCACCGCGCCGATCCGCTGCCGCAACCGCGCCGGCAACACCTGCTCCAGCTTCGCCAACGCCCTGGTGGACGACTCCTCGATGCCGTTCACGCCCGCCGCCGTGCGCAGGTCGACGGCCACCGCCACCGCCTCGTCGTCGTCCAGCAGCAACGGCGGCAGGTTCCGGCCCGACGCGAGCCGGTAGCCGCCCGCCGTGCCGGTCGTGCCGTCCACCGGGTAGCCCAGCTCGCGCAGCCGTTCGATGTCGCGGCGCACCGTCCGGTCCGTCACGCCCAGCCGCTCGGCCAGCTCCGGCCCCGTCCAGTCGCGCCTGCCCTGCATCAGCGACAGCAGGCGCAGCATTCTCCCCGGCATCGTCATCACGGACATGCTATGTCCTAAAGGACTTCTAGTGTCCTGAGTCGTTGATTCGTTGGCAGTACCGAGCAAGGTTGTCGAGGATCTCGTCGGCGGTCTTGGTCCAGACGAAGGGCTTGGGGTCGTCGTTCCAGGCGTCGATCCAGGCTTCGACGTCG
>NZ_VKAB01000034.1 GCF_009769385.1 Saccharothrix deserti | reverse complement strand
CGGGACGGCTGTCTCCCATCCCCGGCGTCGGCCCGTTACCGCACGGCCGCCCAGCTCCTGGCCACGGCTTCCACGCCGAACCCAGCGGGAACCGACACGCCGACAAGTTGATCTTTTACGGCTTCACAGCGAGATGAACGTGCTCAGACCGGTGAACACGACGGACCGGCAGATCACGGCCAGCGAGAGCTTCACGAACGAGACCTTGTCGTCGGCCCCCACCGGGACCGCGGCGCTGGAACCGGTGCCCGTCGTCCCGCCCAGTGCGCGCAGGACGGGCAGGCACAGCACGGCCCCGGCGAGGGCCGGCACCACCAGCAGAGGCGAGAACCGCAGACCTCCGGTCGCGACCACGGCGGCGACCACGAGGGGCGCGACGGTGAAGCCGATGTTGCCGCCGAGGGTGAACCAGCCCATCGCGGTGTGGCTTCCCCTGGAGGCGATCCGCGCGAGGCGTGCCGACTCGGGGTGGTAGGCGGCGACCCCGATCCCGGACAAGGCCACGAACGCCAGCGTCAACGGGTAGGAGCCGGTGACGCCGCTCAGAGCGATCCCCAGCCCGCCGAGGATCGTGCCGACCGGCAGCAACCACGGCATCGCCCACCGGTCGGTCAACGCTCCGAACAGCGGTTGCGCCACCGACGACAGCAGCGACGCGGCGAGCACGATGCCCGAGACCGCGGCATAGGTGTAGGCGCGCTCGGCGACGAAAAACGGGACCAGTGAAGCGACTGCGCCCTGGTAGACGTCAACGCAGGCATGCCCGACCGACAACAGGATGACCGATTTGTTCCTCCGCACACCACGATGCTCGCCGCCCGGGAACGTGTCGCGCTTTCGTTAAGATGCCAATCAATGACGAAAATCCGCCACACGCCGGTCGCGCCGACCCACATCCAGTGGCTGGCGCCCAGAGCCGCCATCGACGCGCACCGCCACGACGATCACCAGATCATCTACGCCGCCCGCGGGGTCCTGGCCATCACCACCGACGCCGGCTCGTGGATCGCCCCGGCCACCCGTGCCATCTGGGTGCCGGCCGGGACCGTGCACGCACACGTCGCCCACGGCGAACTCGAACTGCACCTGGTCGGCCTGCCCGCGACCGACAACCCGCTCAACCTGGGCGAGCCGACCGTCCTGACCGTCGGGCCGCTGTTGCGCGAGCTGATCCTCGCCTACACCCGCACCCCGCACGACGACAGCCCGGAACGCGGGCGGCTGCGCGCCGTCCTGCTCGACCAGTTGCGGGCTTCACCCCAGCAGCCCGTGCACCTGCCCACTCCCACCGACCCCCGGTTGCAGGCACTGTGCGAGATCCTGCGCGCCGACCCGGGCGACAGCCGTACCCTCGCCGCGCTGGGCAAACAGATCGGCGCGAGCGACCGCACCCTAGCCCGGCTCTGCAAAACCGACCTCGGCGTCACCTTCACGCAGTGGCGCACCCAACTGCGCCTCTACCGCGCACTGGTCCTGCTGGCCGAGAACACCCCGGTGACCACGGTGGCGCACGCCTGCGGTTGGTCATCCGCCAGCACGTTCATCGACGTCTTCCGCCGTACCTTCGGACACACCCCGGGAACACACCGACACCGGTAGGCCGTTGCCGTCACTTCGGCACGTCGGCCGAGCTGTGCGAGGTCATGGCGAGGCGGTCCGCCCCCTGTCCCCCCTTGACAGCCCCTCGAACCGCCTCGCGGTTGTCAGGGTGGACGACCGTTCCTGCGAGCCGCTTGCGAACTTTCTGCATTGCCCTGTTCAGGGCACTATTCCTGCCAGTGCACAGTGGTGTCAGGGGTGGGTATGGCGGTGGAGTTCGGTCTGCTGGGCGAGGTGACCGCACACGTCGGCGGGCGGCCGGTGGACCTGGGGCCGGCCAGGCAGCGGTGTGTCCTCGCGGTGCTCGCGGTGGACGTGGGCCGGTTGGTGTCGGCAGAACGGCTGGTCGAGCGGGTGTGGGGTGCGGAGACGCCGCGGCGGGGGCGGGCGACGCTGCACAGCCACATCTCACGGCTGCGCCGCGCTCTGGCCGTGGCGGACGCCGCGGAGATCGTCCTGCGCTCGGGCGGCTACGCGCTGGTGGTGAACCGGGCGGACGAGGCGGTGGACCTGCACCGGTTCCGCGACCTGTGCGCCCGTGCCCGTGCCGCCGACGACCAGCGGGCCGCGGCGCTGCTGGAGGAAGCCCTGGGGCTCTGGCGCGGGGAGGCGTTGACCGGGCTGGACGGCGAGTGGGTGGCGGTCGAACGCGACCGGCTGCGCCAGGAGCGGCTGAGCGCCGAGCACGACCTCACCGACGTCCTGCTGCGGCTGGGGCACGGCGAGGACCTGCTGGCCGACCTGTCCGCGCGCGAGGCCCGGTGGCCGTTGGACGAGCGGGTGGCGGGCCAGTACATGCTGGCCCTGCACCGCGCCGGGCGCACCGCCGACGCGCTGGTCCACTACCGGCGACTCCGGGAACGACTGGTGGAGGAACTGGGCACCGACCCCGGCACCGCGCTGCAGGACCTGCACCGGCAGATCCTGGCCACCGACCCCGCTCTCACCGCCGTGTCCGCGAGCGCCCGCCACCTCACGGGTGAGTGGACCCCACCGTCCGCGCCTGCCACACCACCGGTGCCGAACAGCCTGCCCCGCGACATCCCGGACTTCACCGGCCGTGAACACGAACTCGACGAGCTGATCACCGCCGTCGAGCGTGCCGAGGGGGACGGCGCCACCGCGATCGCCATCCACGCCATCGACGGAATGCCAGGCGTGGGCAAGACCGCGCTGGGCACCCACGCCGCCCACAAACTGGCACCCCGCTTCCCCGACGGCCAACTGTTCCTCGGCCTGCACGGCCACACCCCCGGCCAGAAACCCCTCGCGCCCCACGACGCCCTGCACTCCCTGCTGCTGGCCATCGGCGTGCACCCCGACGTGCTCAACAACCACAAGACGGTCGACGACCGCGCACGCCTGTGGCGCACCCTGGTCGCCGACCGGAAACTGCTGCTGGTGCTGGACGACGCCGCCACCCACGACCAGATCAACCCCCTGCTGCCGGCGGCGCCCGGCTGCCTGGTGCTGATCACCAGCCGCAACCGACTCCCCGAACTCGACGGCGTGCGGCCCCTCACCGTGACCGTCCTGTCCCGCGACGACGCCACCCGGATGCTGCTGCGCCTGGCCCGACGCGCACCCGACCCCGGCGAGGCCGAGGACGTGACCCGCGTGGTGGAACTGTGCGGGAACCTGCCGCTGGCGATCGCGATCACCGCCTCCCAACTGCGCGCCCACCCCACCTGGTCCGTCCGCAACCTCGCCGACCTGCTCGCCGACCAGCTCGCCCAGGCGGACGACAAGCTCGGCGAACTCGAATACGGCGGCCGCTCGGTGAAGGCGGCCTTCGACATGTCGTTCCGCGACCTGCCCGTCGACCAGCGCGAGATGTTCACGCTGCTCGGCGTTCACCACGGCCCCGAGATCGACGCCCGCGCCGCGGCGGCCCTGTCCGACACCACCCCGGCACGAGCCCGCCGCGCGCTCGACGCCCTGCACACCCGGCACCTCGTCCAGGAGACCAGCCCAGGCCGCTACCGGCTCCACGACCTCCTGCGCGCCTACGCCAACACCCACGCCGCACACATGGACCCCGACCACCACCAGCGGGCCACCACCAGAGTCCTCGACTACTACCTGCACACCGCCCACACCGCCACCCGGCACCTACCCGCGCACCGCACGCCCGGCACCCCGGTCACCCCGACCGCGCCCGCACACCCCACGCCGATCACCGACACCGATCACGCCCTGACCTGGCTCACCACCGAGCTCCGCACCCTGGCCACCGCCATCGACCACACCCACGCCACGCACCCCGCCCACACCGTTCACCTCTCCACCACCCTCAATCCCTACTTCCGCACCGCAGGCCAGTGGCAACACGCCCGCACCATCCACCACACCGCACTCACCACCGCCACCCGAACCGGCGACCCGCGCACCCAGGCCACCGCGCTCAACGACCTCGGGTACGTGTACGAGCGACGTGGTGATCTCGACGCGGCTGTGGATGCGCAGACGCGGGCGGCGGAGCTGTTCACCAGCAGCGGTGACCTTTTGGGGCAGGGCAACGCGCTCAACAACCTCGGTCGCGTGTACGAGCGCCGGGGTGATCTCGACGCCGCGGAGCGTGCGCAGACCCGTGCGCTGGACCTGTTCAGCCGTAGTGGTGATCTCCTAGGGCAGGGCAACGCGCTCAACAACCTCGGCCGCGTGTACGACCGTCGGGGTGATCTCGACGCCGCGGAGCGTGCGCAGACCCGTGCGTTGGAGTTGTTCACCCGCATCGGCAGTCTCGTGGGGCAGGGCAACGTGCTCAACAACCTCGGCTACGTGTTTGAACGGCGGGGTGATCTCGGCGCTGCGGTGGATGCGCAAACGCGTGCGCTGGAGCTGTTCACCCGCAGCGGTGACCTCCTGGGCCAGGGCAACGTGCTCAACAACCTCAGCTACGTGTACGAGCGTCGCGGCGATCTCGACGCGGCTGTGGATGCGCAGACGCGGGCGGCGGAGCTGTTCACCAGCAGCGGTGACCTTTTGGGGCAGGGCAACGCGCTCAACAACCTCGGTCGCGTGTACGAGCGCCGGGGTGATCTCGACGCGGCAGTGGATGCCCAGACGCGTGCGTTGGAGCTGTTCACCCGCAGCGGCAGCCTGCTGGGGCAGGCCAACGCGTGCCTCGGCATCGGCATCGCCCACCACCGGAAACACGACCTCGACACCGCCGCCGACAGCCTCACCCGGGCCCTGCACCTGTTCACCCGCGCCGAGGACCCCGACGGCCAAGCCGAAACCCACAACGCGCTCGGCGACCTCGTCCTCGACCGCCCCGACGCGGGAGAAGCCCACACCCACTACACCACCGCACTCACCCTCGCCCGCGCCTGCGGCAGCAGACTCCACGAAGCCAACGCCCTCGTCGGCCAAGCCCAGTGCCTCCACCGCACCGGCAACACCTCCGAAGCCATCTCCCTCCTACAACAGGCACTCACCATCCACCGTGACATCAACGCCCCCGAAACGACCCACACCGCCCACCTCCTCGCCGCACTCGACCCGACCGGCCGAACCAGGGAGAACCATGCGCATCGGTAGGAAGAAGGAAGCCGGTGGTGGCTCCCGGGCCGCTGTCGGGCGACATCTCGAGAAGCACCTCGGGAAGCCGATCTCCCGGATGACCGCGAAAGTAGCCGACCGCACCCGGATCGACCTGCTCCGGTACGCCGATGCGCCGTGGAAGGGCCAGACCACCCTGGTCACGAACGGCTTGGCGGACTACGCGCGGGAACACGCGTTCGCTGCGGACGGCGGCTACGCGCAGGAGCTGCTGATGGTGCTGCGGGCCGACTACGTGACCGAGCAGTCACTCGACTTCTTCGCCCGCAACGGCGACCTCTGCACGCGGCAACACCGGTTGCTTTCTGCCTGCTTCTCCCACTGCGGCACGCGGAGGTGGAAGCGGCCGGGCGACTGGGAATCGACGCGTTCAACGAACAAGTGGAGAGGCTCGACCCGGAAATCGGAGACCTGCGCAGACCGCCGATGCGGCTGCGGCCGTGATCCGGGTGGCGGTGTCAGGGTGGTGTGGGTAGCGCGGTGCAGGCCTTGGTCAGGTCGCGGCTCGCGTGGAGGACGGTGCCGTCGGGGCGGATGACTGCTGCGGTGGCGTGGCCCTGGTGGAGCCAGCTGTGCAGGTCGTCGCCGGGGGGGTCCGGATCAGGACGGCGCCGTGTGCTCGGACGGTGGCGCGTTGGGTGGGGGAGGGGGTTGTCGAGGTGATGACCGCGAACCGGCCTGCGGCGATGTCGTCGACGCGGCGGCCGTCGTCGAGGACCGCGTTCGGGCACAGTCTGCCGGTCAGGCCACGGCGAAACAGTGGGCGTCGCACGATGCCGGAGCGGTGCAGCGCGGGGGTTTCGCTGCTGAGTACGCGGGCCTTGAGGCCGGGCACCCGGTGCAGTCGGGGTACCACGACGCGGCGGATGAGGTTGGCCGTGTCGCCGCCTTCGGTCATGGCGCGTCCGATCAGCTTCGCCGACCGGATGAGGGTTCGGGCGTGCGGCGCGCGTTCGGTCTGGTACGTGTCCAATGTGGACTCGGGCAGCGTCCGGTCGAGGACGCCGGCCAGTTTCCAGGACAGGTTGGCCGCGTGGCCACGTCGACGACCAGCCAGCGTTGGGCGAACCCCAGGTCGCGCATGGTGGCGCCGATGGACGCCCGTGCGAGGCTGTTGGCGCCGTCGCAGCCGAGCACGTACCGCGCGTGCACGGAGGACCGGGCGCCGGTGGTGCGGTCGGTGAACTCGACGCGCACCGTGCCGGCGTCCTGGACGATCGCGGTGACCTCGGCGTTGCCGCGCAGGGTGACGGTGGACGGCAGGTTGGCGCGCAGGAGGCGTTCCAGCTCGGGCTGGTCGAACATGTTGGCCTCGGGGTAGCCGTGCCGGCCGCGCGCCGACCCGCGCCGGAACTCCGCCAACACCCTCATGTCGGAGTCGACCAGCCGCAACCCGTAACACGGCCAGGAGATCGAGGCGAACTGCTCTCCCAGACCCGCGCGTGCCAGGACGCGGTAGATCTCGTCGTCGAGGTGCACTGCCCGTGGCTGCGGGTAGACGGACTCCCACCGGTCCAACACCAGGCACTCCACGCCGTGTCGCGCGAGCAACGTCGCCGCGGTCAACCCGGTCGGCCCCGCACCGATCACGACAACGGGAACAACACTCATCACGTCGATCCTAACAGGACGATCACGTAGGAGGCGACCAGCACGGCGCACACCAGGGCGGGTGCGAGTTCACGCACCCCGTTGCTCCGACGCATGTGGACGATCAGCGCACCGGCGAGCAGGAGCAGCAGTCCGCAGGCGGCCAGGACACCGAGCAACGGCACCACCGGCCCGAGCGCCACACCGGCCGCGCCCGCCACCTCCAACACGCCGACGCGGCGGTAGGCGGCGATGGAGAAACCGGATTTCGCGGCGAGCGCGCGCATCGGTGGTACAGCAAGGATCTTGGCCAGCCCGAGCACGCCGAAGATCACCGCAACGATGACCGCGAGGGGGATCACGGCCGCACCCGCACCGTCGAACGAAGGGCGTAGCGGCTCAGCGTGGCCTGTGCGGCTGCCTGGTCTGCCGGTGCGACGTCGACCACGGCGATGACGGAACCGTCGTCGATCACCGGGTCCACCTCACGGTCGTGCGCTGCCGGCCGAGGTCGATCGCGCCGTCGTCGGTGACCACGAGGCCCGCGATGTGGTCGGCCAGGTTGTCCGCGGTGACGTCGGTGCCCACCGGCATCGACGCCCCGAACACGAGCCCGATTTCCACTTCGTAGTCGAGCAGTCGGACGTGCGCGGGCTTGACCACGTCGTCGTGCGGGCCGCTGATCGACCCCGACGACTTGCGGAAGAACGTCAGCGGCACGGTGTCGGGGTTCATGCCGGCGTCGCGGACGTGGGAGACGAAATTGGTCATCTGCGCGACGACCCGGCACGGCACCGTTACCGGAGAGAGCAGCGACAGTGACGCGACGGGCACGGCATCGCCGGTTGCCCCCTCGATTGCGCGTCGGTCGGCGAGCAGTTGTGCGGTGGTTTCGGCGTCGGTGTCGATGCGGACCGCACCCTCGCGCGTGTGCACCCACCAGGCGTCGGCGGTGCGGAGGACGGACGTGCTCATGAGGTGGCTACTTTCAGCAGACCGCGCAGGCGGTTCAGGTCGAATTCGTTGTCCTCGCGCAGCGCGGCCAACAGCGCCCGCAGCTCGTGCAGCGATTCCCGGCCCGGCTTGATGCCGAGGAAGTCCTTCGTGGCGGGTGGTCCCCACTGGGCGAGGCCGGATGCGGTCATCGGCGCCCAGCCCGGTTCCAGGGTGCGGTCGAACAGGTCGCCGTCGGTGAAGTGCTCGACCAGGAACCCGTCGGGATCGCGCCAGTAGTCGAAGACCTGGCTGCCGTGGATGTGCCGGCCGATGCCCCAGGAACGGTGGTAGCCCAGGTCGAGCAGGTGCTCACCGCCCGCCGCCAACGCGTCCAGGTCGGCCACCTGGTACGCCGAGTGCACGTACCGGTTGCGCGGGCCCAGCGTCATCGCCAGCGTGTGGTGGTCGGTCAGCGCGCTACCCCGGTCGCAGCGGATGAAGCTCATCACCGGCCCGCGTTCTCGTTGCCCCGGGTGGAACAGGAAGTCGCTGACGATCAGCCCCAGGTGCTCCAGGTACCAGTCCAGGGTCGCGCGGTAGGTGGTCGTCTGGAGCACGACGTGCCCCAGGCGCTGCACCTTCGCGGGCTCGCGGGGCGGCCGCTGCGTGGTGTTGGCGCGGGCGGTGCCGTGCCCGAGGTTCAGCGTGAGCGGCTCCTGGGGCGGCAACGCGGGGAGCGGGTGCGTGTCCGTCACCACCCGTACCCGCAGCCCGCTCGGGTCCACCAGGTCGACGCCGACCCCGCCGAGGCTCTCCGGCAGCTTGGCGACCGCCGTGCCGGTGGCGTCCGCCAGGCGCAGCACGTCGTTCGCGTCGGCGGCCTGGAACGCGGGGCCGAGGAACCGGGACCGCCGACCACGACGGATCAGCACGCAGGGGCCGCCGGCGTCGGTGCCCCTGAGGTGCAGTTCGTCGGACGTGCGCAGCGACGTGGCGAAACCGAAGGCGTGGGCGAACACCTCGGCGCCGCGCAGATCGGGCTTCTCGAACTCCAACCACGCCAGGTCGTGCACCTTGACGATCGGGTTCGCCGCTCGGCCCGGGTGCTCGCCACGCAGGGCGCCCTGCTCGCTGTGCAGCCCGGCATGAGGGTCTCGGTGGTTCGTCATCGAACACTCCCTTTCAAGAACTGATGACATCATCAGTCACGAGGAGTTCGTCAGTCAAGCGGTTCGTCGCGGAGGGTGACCAACATCGCGTCAGCGGTGATTACTTCGTCACTGTTGTGATGAGATAGCTTCGAGCTGTGGCGTCATCGCAGTCCGAGAGTCCAGGCCCCGTGTCGCGTGCCGAGCGCCGCAAGGCCCTGACCCGCCAGAAGCTGATCGACGCCGCGCGTGCGTTGCTGGCGAGCGACAGGCATTCCACCGCGAGCATCCAGGACATCACCGACGCCGCGGACGTCGGTTTCGGCTCGTTCTACAACCACTTCTCCAGCAAGGCGGAGCTGTTCCAGGCGGCTGTGGCGGAGGTCCTGGAGGAACTCGGTCAGCTGCTGGACGGGTTGAGCGGTGACGTCGACGATCCCGCGGTCACGTTCGCGCAGTCGGTTCGGCTGACCGTGCGCCTGGCCGTGGCACGCCCGGAGACCGCGCAGGTGCTCGTGCGGCACGGGATGGTCTTCATCGACGCCGACGAGGGGCTCGCTCCTCGGGCGCTGCGTGACATCAAGGCCGGGGTCGCGTCCGGCCGCTTCCGGGTCGGTGATCCGCGACTCGCGCTGGCGACCACGGCCGGCGCACTGCTCGCCGTGCTCCACGTGTCGTTGGTCGACCCGGACAGCGTGACCGACTCGACCTGCGACGAGGCGGCCGAGCAGTTGCTGCGCATGCTCGGCGTTCCGCTCGACGAAGCGCGCGTGCTCGCCACCGCGCCGTTGCCGGACATCCCCGCCGTCGACCGGGTGTGACCGCCGCTGTGACACCGACGCCGTGATCGATGTTTAGAAGTTCGTTTCGGGGGTAGGGCGAGGGCACGCGGTAATGTCGAAGTCGCCCGGCGAAGCCCAGAGCTGCGAAAACTATTCGGGTCCAGCAGCGCTCGAATGACGCAACTCGTGGCCTCAGGTTTGCGAGGAGAGGCCGACATGCCCGAACGCTCCACGTCCCAAGTCACCACCACCAAACTGGACGACGGTCTCCTGCTGGTCCGCGTGTCCGGTTCCCTCGACGCTGCGTCACACCGACCCATCGCGGCCGAGCTCGACGCCCTCTTCGAGCCGCATCCCACCTCGATCGTGCTCGACCTGCGCGACGTCGACTTCATGGGATCGGCCGGCATCGCCCTGCTCATCAACGCCCGGCACCGCGCCGGCAGGCTGGGCACGCCCTTCGCCGTCGTCGCGGACAACCGCTCGGTGCTGCGGCCCTTGCAGGTCAGCCAGGTCGACGGAGCGATCGGACTGCACGCCACAGTGGACGAGGCGATCGCGGCGGTGCGTCTCGTGTCGACCTGACCCCCGCACGAGTTCGACCACCTCGCGACGGACGAACGGACGTGACCGCTAGTGGTCGCGGTGTCCGGAGGTGCGGCGTGACCACAGTGCCAGCCACACGGCTTCCGCCGCCGCGTCGGCCAGGTAAGCCTTGCTGATGCGCCCTCGGGGCACGTAGACGAGGTCGATCGCCAGCAGGGTCGCGGCGGTGGCCATCCCGATCCGCCGCGCGTCCCGCCAGTCACCGGCGTCCGCGGCCGACATCTGCGTCCAGCCGATGCCCATCAGCAGTCCGGCGGTCGTGCGCTGGAGCCACCGGTCGGTCTTCCGGCCGAACACCGCCTCGAAACTGCGGGCGTTGACCATCGGCCACAACCCGCTCACCAGGTTGAACAGACCGTGCGCGCGGCCGAGCGCTCGCCCACGCCTGTCGTACCGCCGCAGTGCCCTCATGAGATGTCCGGTACCCGGTCGGGTGCGGGTGAACCCTGTCCGACCATGCGCTCACCCTCTGATCGGGCGACTCTGATCGGGCGACGGTGGGCGAGGCAACCCCGTGCACGTGTACAACAACCTTCGAGAACGTCTCCGACCCGACGCACCTCGGGGAGGGTGACTCGGACCCCGGCAACATCGTGGCGCGCAACAACTTCACCGTGGGCTCCGGCCCGATCCTGACCGCGGGCACCGGGAAGATCACCGGCTGACGCCGTGTGCCGGGATCGGCTTCCGACCGGGCACCGGACACGGGAAGCCGGACACGGGAAGCCGATCCCGGCCTCGTCACTACCGGTCAACTGTCAGCGCAGTCACGTGAGGGAAGTTCACTCGTACGATAAGTGACCACTCGGGGGCAGCTGCGTAACGTGGAGAAGTCGCCACGATTACATAGCTCACGGGGGAGCTTTGCATGCAGCGATCTCTGGTCACCTTGGTCAACCCGAACAAGATCCAGCCGACCATCACGCCGTACGCCCTGGACATTCTCACCACATCGTTGGAGGAAGCCGGGTTCGACGTCGAAGTGGTCGACCTGAACTTCCGCAGGGACGAGTGGCAGTCAGCGTTGACCGAGTACTTCGCCGACCGCCGTCCCCTGCTGGTCGGGGTCACCGTGCGCAACACCGACACGATCTACCCGCAGGAGCAGAAGGTGTTCGTCGGCGAGCACCGCGAGATCATCGGTGAAATCCGGCGCCTGACCGACGCGCCGCTGGTCGTGGGCGGTGTCGGGTTTTCGTCGATGCCCTTCGCGCTCGTCGACTACTTCGACGTGGACTACGGCGTCAAAGGTCCTGGCGAGCTGATCATCTGCCAACTCGCGGAGGCGTTGCGGACGGGCCGTTCACCGCTGACCATTCCCGGCCTGATCGTCAACGAGGGCGGCGGCAGGGTCACCAGGGTGCCGACGTCCCCGGAACAGCTGCCGTCCCTGCTGGCCCACGCCGGGCACGGGGAGAGCCGGAGCTGGCAGGTGAACCGCAGCACCGCCTACACCAGGCGTTCCGGCGTCGAGTTCAAAGTGGACAACCTGGCCTACTACCACCACGGCGGGCTGGGCAACATCCTCACCAAGAACGGGTGTCCGTTCGCCTGTGCGCACTGCGTCGAACCCGACGCCAAGGGCAGCGGCTTCGCGCGCCGCGACGTGCACGCGGTGGTGGACGAGATGGAGGCGCTGACCGCGCAGGGCGTGCACGACCTGCACAGCACCGACAGCGAGTTCAACCTGGCCATCGCCAACAGCAAGGCGGTCCTGCGGGAGATCGTCCGCCGCAAGGACTCCGACGCCTCGTCCCCGCTGCACTCGTTGCGGCTGTGGATCTACTCCCAGCCCGCGCCCTTCGACGAGGAGTTCGCCGACCTGCTGGCCGCGGCGGGGTGCGTCGGGGTCAACGTCGCGCCCGACCACGTGCGGGAAGACTTGCTGGACGGCTGGAAGGTGACCGCGAAGGGCACCCGCTACTACACGTTCGACGACACCGTTCGGGTGGTCGAACTGGCCCGCCAACGCGGCATGATGACCATGGTCGAGGTGCTGCTCGGCATGCCGGGTGAAACCACCGAGACGCTGCGCCAGTGCATCGACCGGACCATGGCGCTGGACGCCACGGTGGTCGGGTTCACGCTGGGGCTCCGGCTGTTCCCGTACTCGCCGCTGGGCATGGATTTCGCGCAGCGGTGCTCCGGCGAGCGCACGGTGCCCGGCCTGCAGTCGAACACGGCCACCGAGCCGATCGTGCTCAAGACGATCGACCAGTGCGCCGACGTGGTGGAGTACGAGCGCCAGTTCCTGTTCGAGCCCTCCGGCCGGTTCCGGCCGCTGTACTACTTCTCGCCCCTGCTGCCCGAGGACCCGGAAACGATTGCGCGACCGGACGGGCGGTGGCTGAACACCCTGCGATTCATGTGGGACTACATCCCCGAGCGGGACTACCCGAGGGTGATGCTGCCGACCGCGCCGGGCTTGAGCAGGCACGACAACAACTACGCCGACAACCCGTTCCTGACCAGCCTGGTGCAGTTGGGCTACCGGGGCGCGTTCTGGTCCCGTTGGCGGGACCGCGACCGGATCCTGGAGGAGGCCAGGGCCAAGGGCATCGCCGTGCCGGTCGGGGCCTGAAGCCCTGGGTCACTGCACGGCGACCCGCACGCCCAGCGCGATCAGGGTCGCCCCGAGCAGGCCCTCCTGCACCTGCCGCGCCTTCGGTGAGTCCAACCACCGCCGCACCCGTCCCAGGCCGACGGCGACCAGCCCCAATCCGGTGAGGCTGAACAGCACGGCGATCACGGCGAGGCCGACCGCGATCGGCACGGCCCGGCCCGGCTGGTCGACGGGCACGAACTGGGGCAGCGCGGCCAGGAAGAACAGGGTGGCCTTCGGGTTGGTCAGGTTGGTCATCAGCCCCTGCACCACGGGAGCGCGCCGACCGAACCGGCCGGCGCCTCCCTCCTCCACCGGCGGCGGCTCGACCGGCCTGCGCGCCGCCCACAACGACCGCAGCCCCAGCAGCACGAGGAGCACCGCACCCGCCAGCCGGACCAGGTCGAACGCGTACCGGCTGCGGAGCAGGAGGTTCGCCAGGCCGACCGCGACGACGACCGCGTGCACGAACAGCCCCGCCGCGCAGCCCACCGACGTCCACAGCCCCGCCCTGGTGCCGCCGCGCAGCGCGTTGCGCACCACGACCGCTGTGTCCAGTCCGGGAGTGATCGTGATCAGCAGGCACAGCCCGAGGTAGGACAGCAGCACCGACGTCATGGCGCCATCTTCCCGACCACGGCCGGCTGCGGCCACATGACGTGCCGACCCCGTGACGAGTTCATGCCGTTCTTCCTGCACCCCCGCGCCGACGACGAGAAGGTGGCGGAGCTGAAGCGGGCCCTCGCCGAGACCGGCGCCCGTCCCGCTACGACCGTGACAGCGACAGCTCGGACGGCACGTAGGGCGACTCGGTCGAGTGCTTCGTGCCGTCGCGCAACACCTTCCGCCACACCCGCATCGCGTCGAGGATCACGATGATCACCAGCAGCGCGAACGCGGCCGCGAGGACACCGTCCACGGTCGAGTTGGTGATGACGGCCTGCATCTGCTCCGGGGTTTTCGCGGGTGCCAAGAGCTTCCCCTGCTCCAGAGCGTCGGCGTACTTCTCGCGCTGGGCGAAGAAACCGAGCTTCGGGTCGCTGCTGAACACCTTCTGCCAGCTCGCGGTCAGCGTCACGGCCACGTCCCACGCCAGCGGGACGCCGGTGACCCACGCCCAGCGCACCCTCCCGCTCTTGATGATCAGCGTGGTGCACACGGTGAGCGCGATGGCCGCGAGGAGCTGGTTGGCGATGCCGAACAACGGGAACAGCTGGTTGATCCCACCCAACGGGTCGCTCACGCCCGCGTACAGGAAGTAGCCCCACGCCAGCACCACCGCCGCGCTGGTGATCCACAGACCCGGCCGCCACGACACCCTGGCGAACGGCTTCCACACGTTGCCCAGGCCGTCCTGGAGCATGAACCGGCCGACGCGGGTCCCGGCGTCCACCGTCGTGAGGATGAACAGCGCCTCGAACATGATCGCGAAGTGGTACCAGAACGCCTTCATCGCGTCACCGCCGAGCAGGTCGGAGAAGATCTCCGACATCCCGACGGCGAACGTCGGCGCGCCACCGGTCCGCGCCACCAGCGTGGACTCCTGCACCGCCGCCGCCGCGGCCTGCAACTCCTGCGGTGTGATGGCGAACCCGAGTTGGCCGACCGCCGCGGACGCCGACTCCACCGTCGTACCGACCACGCCGGCGGGTGCGTTCATCGCGAAGTAGATGCCCGGGTCCAGCAGGCTCGCCGCGATCAGCGCCATCACGGCCACGAACGACTCCGCGAGCATCGCGCCGTACCCGATGAGCCGGACCTGCGACTCCTTCTGGATCAGCTTCGGCGTGGTGCCGGACGCGATCAGCGAGTGGAACCCCGACAGGGCGCCGCACGCGATGGTGATGAACACGAACGGGAACAGCGAGCCCGCGAACACCGGGCCGTTGCCGTTGAACGCGAAATCGGTGAACGCGTCGTTGCGCAGCACCGGTGCGGTGACCAGGACCCCAACCGCGAGCAGCACGATCGTGCCGATCTTCATGAACGTCGACAGGTAGTCGCGCGGCGCGAGCAGCATCCACACCGGGAGCACGGAAGCGAGGAAGCCGTAGCCCACCAGCCACAGCACCAGCGTCTTCGGTTCGAGCGTGAACGTGCCCGCCCAGCTCGACGTCTGCACCCAACCGCCCGCCACGATGGCCGCCAGCAGCAGCACGACGCCGATCACGCTGGTCTCCGCCACCCGGCCGGGCCGGATGACCCGCATGTAGAAGCCCATGAACAACGCGATGGGGATGGTCATCGCGATCGAGAACGTGCCCCACGGCGACTTCGCCAGCGCGTTCACCACGACCAGCGCCAGCACCGCGAGCAGGATGATCATGATCGCGAAGACGCCGATCAGCGCCGCCGCGCCGCCGATCGGCCCGATCTCCTCGCGCGCCATCTGGCCGAGGCTCTTCCCGTCCCGCCGCATCGAGAAGAACAGCGTGACCATGTCCTGCACGGCCCCGGCGAAGATCACGCCGACGATGATCCAGATCGTGCCCGGCAGGTACCCCATCTGCGCGGCGAGCACCGGTCCCACCAACGGCCCGGCGCCCGCGATGGCGGCGAAGTGGTGTCCGAACAGGACACGGCGGTCGGTCGGCTGGAAGTCCACGCCGTCGTCGAGCCGTTCCGCGGGCGTGGCGCGGGTGTCGTCGACCCGGAGCACGCGCTTGGCGATGAACCTGGCGTAGAAGCGGTAGGCGATGGCGTAGGAGCCGAGTGCGGCGGCGACGAGCCAGACGGCGGAGACGGTCTCCCCCCTGGACAGCGCCAGCACCGCCCAGGCGACGGCGCCGACACCCGCGACGGCGGTCCACACCAGGACCGACCGCAACCGTGTTGCGTTCATGGATCTCCTTGTCAGAGCTGAAAAAGGCACGCGGAAGTCCGCCCGGCCGCGCTGGAGGCGCACGGTCGGTTGTGGGTGGTGCGAGTCAGGCGTTCAGCGGTGGCAGCCTGCCGAGGCACGCCCGCAGGCCGGCGTCGGGCGGGAGGTCCGTGGTGAACCACCGCAGCGGACCGGCACGTCGACAACTGACCGCGACGTCACGCTTGGCCAGGTGCGCCCACGCCGTGGGGTGCGCGTAGACGATGTTGTGCGGCAACGCGTCGACGGGCCGGAAGCGGCGGGGGAGACGGCCGCGGCGCAGCGCCCGCACGGAGAACTCCCCCGAGTCGGCGCAGCACAGACCCGTCACGTGCCAGTCGACCACCACGACCTCGTCGGGGCGGAGCGCGTTGCGCGCCAAGGCGTCCAGCCGGAACGTCACCTCGCCCCCGGCTTCGCGAGGCGCAGCGCGACGCCCAGGAACAGGGCCGTGAGCAGCAGGCACCCGAACTGGTACCAGTAGAAGAACGGCACGCCCGCCAGCCGCGGCGCGACCCTGGCGGGAGGCGCGGGACACGGGTGCGGTGACGATCGCCGACGTCGTGCGCGTCCGGTACGACTCGCCCGGCCTGGCTCTCGCGGTCGCGCTCACCGGCATCCTGGTGACGATGCCGTACGTCGCGCTGCAGCTGTTGGGCATCCGCACGGTGCTGACAGTGCTCGGCGTCTACCCGGCGGGCGTGGTGGGCGACGTGATCCTCGGCGTGGTGTTCGCGGTGCTGGCCGTGGCGACCTACCGCAACGGCATCCGCGCGGCGGCGGTGATCGCCTTCCTCAAGGGCGTGCTGGTGTTCGCCGCGATCGTGGTGATCGTGGTGCTGCTCGGTGACCCGGCGGACGTCTTCGCGCGGGCGGAACGGCGCGCGACCGGACCGCCGGACGTCGTGTCGGCCGGCGTGGACGGCGGCGTGATCACCACCCACCTCGACCCCGGCCTGTCCACTGTGTACGTGACGCTGGCGATCGGGTCGGCGCTGGCGCTGTTGATGTACCCGCACGTGCTGACCGGGGCGTTCGCCGCGCGTGACGAGCAGGTGCTGCGCCGCAACTCCGTCGCGCTGCTCGGCTGGACTGCGCTGCTGGGCCTGTTCGCGCTACTCGGTGTCGCCGCTCACGCACTCGGCGTCGTCACCGCGCGGGGGCAGGCGGAACTGGCGGTGCCGATGCTGATCGAGGGGCTGATGCCCGGCTGGGCGGCCGGGCTGGTGTTCGGCGCCCTGGCCATCGGCGCGCTGGTGCCGGCGTCGATCATGTCGGTCGCCGCCGCGATGCTGTTCACCCGCAACGTCTACGTCGAGTACGTCAACCCGAACAGCACGCCCAAGCAGCAGACCACGATCGCGCGGTTCGTGTCGCTGCTGGTCAAGCTGGGCGCGCTCGGGTTCGTCCTGGTGCTGGCGGCCCAGGACACGATCAACCTCCAGTTGCTGGGCGGGGTGTGGGTGCTGCAGACGTTCCCCGCCGTGGCGCTCGGGCCGCTGCGCCGGCTGACCTCGCCTGGTCTGCTCGCCGGCTGGGCCGCCGGGATGCTCGCGGGCACCCTGCTGGTGACCTCGGGCGGGTTCTCGGCCGTGGTCGTCATCGGTGGTGTCCAGGTGTACGCGGCGGTGGTCGCCCTGGTGATCAACCTGGCCGTCGCGTTCGCGGTGAGCGCCGCCCTGACGCTGTCGTCACCGGACCGGGCCGGTGACTGACGAGGGGCCGGACACCGTCGAGACGCTCGCCGCCCGTGACGCCGACCGGGAGGCGGCGCTCGCCGACCTGTTCCAGCGGCACCACCTCGACCTGGTCCGGCTGGCGACGCTGCTGGGCGCGGAGTCCGACGCCGAGGACGTGGTCGGGGACGCGTTCTGTGAGCTGCACCGCGGCTGGAAGCGGCTGCGGTCGCCGGACGCGGCGCTACCCTACCTGCGTGCGGTCATCGTGAACCTGGTTCGCATGCGGGTCCGCCACCTGCAGGTCGTCCGCAAGCACGTCGAGTGGGTGCGCGAGGACGACGTGGCTTCGGCGGAGTCGCAGGCACTCGTGCGCGATGACCAGCGGGCACTGGTGGCCGCGTTGCGCGGGCTGGCGGCCCGGCAGCGCGAGGCGCTGGTGCTGCGGTACTGGTTGGGGTTGAAGGAGGCCGAGATCGCGGAGGCGATGGGCATCAGCGCCGGCGCGGTGAAGGCCCACACCGCGCGGGGCATGGCGAAACTGGGCAAGGTGCTGGAGGCGCAAGGTGACGGCTAGCGAACAGCGGATCGAGGAAGCGCTGCGCACCATGGCGTCCGGCGTGCGGACCTCGCCCGACGCGTTCCTCCAGGTCCAGAGCCGGTGGCGGCGCCGGGAACGACGCCGGCGGCTCGTCGTCGCCGCGCTGGCCACCGCCGTGATCGTCGCCGCGGACGGCATCGCCCTGTGGGCGCTCAGCGACGCGCCACCCGAGCAGCACATCATCTTCAACGATCCTACCGCCCGGTAACTCCGCTGTCCCGGATGGACCCGCGGTCACAGGGGCACGTGGGCCGGCCTGTGCGTGATGCCCTCGATGTCGGCCGTCGCGGCGTCGAGGAGTCGGTGCGCCAGGTCCGACAGCGCCCTCGCGCTGGCGAGTTCGTCCCCGATCTCCGGGACGTTGGTGTCGGCCGGGTTCAGCCTCGCGGTACCGACGCCCACGAGGTGGGTGTCGTCGTCCCCGGTGCGCAGACGCGCCGTGGCCCTCGTCTTCTCTTCGTGTTCGTCGATGGTGACGTCAACGCGCCACTGCTTGGTCGTGTTCATCGGTTCCTCCGTTCGGGTCTCACGGTCACGGTAACGCCTGTGGTCGGCCGTCGCCGGGGGGCCGATCCTGACCGGTGAACGTCGGGGTACGACGCCCTGCTGCCGCCGTTGGGTGGAGGCGCGGACCACCGGTCGCCACAGCCCGAGCGGACGGTTCCGGCACAGCGGCCTTCACCAGGCGATAGCAGAGTCCTCGCACACCGGGGTGATCGACTCCCGTGGCACGGCGTCAGCCCGATCAGCTCTGTGGCGGTTACCGCAAAAGTGCGTCGGAGAACGACCGGTCGCGCGCCTACGCTCGGCGTCCACTGATCATCAGGATCTGGACGAGGTGCGGCACCGTGCACGACCGACGCCCCGGGACGGGCCGTTGGCCGAGGACCTCACGCGCGTGCTCCCCGCCTCGCCCGAACGGCGTGTGCGGTTCTGGGCCGTGGTGTTGCCGGCCGTGCTGCTCGCCGCGTACGAATTGGAAGCGGGACGTCACCGTCCTGCCCGCATTCGCATCGAGGTGCACCGGAGCATGAGCAGCGTATTTCCCGACCTGGACGACGAATCGGCCGACGACGCCCTGACGGTCCTGGGCGACGTGAGGTCCTGGCAGCTCACCGAGGTCCGGTGGGCGACCGTGGCCGACGTGCTGGCCGCGCTGGCCGGCGCGGTGGAACGCGGTGATGTCGAGGGTCTCCGGGTCGCGACGATCGAGCTCGAGCTGGCGTCGCCGACGCGCATCACGCGGATCGGTGCGGAACCCGCGGTACCACCACCTCCGCCGGTGCTGGAGATCGTCAATTCGCTCGTCCGCCGCCTCGTGGCGGAAGACGGGCAGGCGCGCGACGCGGAGCGGTCCGATGAGCGACGCGCCGACTGACCAGGAGCTGGTCGGACACCTGTTCGCGCCGCTGGCGGACCCGCCCGACCCGGTGGTGGAGGCCGGCCTGCGCGCGATCTGGGCGCGCTGCCGTGACCTGGGCGCGGTGCACCCGATCGCGGCGACGGGGCTGCCGGCCGACCTGCCGGAGAACCTGAGGTCGGCGCGGCCCGACCAGGCGGTCGCCGCGCTGGAGAACGGCACGGCCGACGTGCAGGTGGTGCTGCGCCAGTCGCACGACGTGCTGAACCTGTCGCTGGTGCTCGCGGTGCCCGGTGACACGAGGGCGCGGCGGTTGCGCGGCGGTTCGGCGGTGCCGCCGGGGTGGGTCGAGTTCGACCGGATCTGGCGTGAGGTGGTCGGCCGGGACGCCGACGGGTGGCTCGGCGCGGTGCGGGCCTTCCAGGGCAAGCTCAGCCAGGGCATGCCCAGCCAAGGCGAGCTCAGCCAAGGCGAGCTCAGCCAGGGCGAGCACCGGCCGGCTGTGGACCATGCCGTCCTCGCCGCGTTGCCGGACGGGCTGGGCGATCGGGTCCGGTGGCTCGCATCGGAGTCGCCCGCCGCGCACCTGTCGGTGTGGGACCCGGAAGGCGATCACGGCACGGACCGGGCCTTGGTCGTGTTGGCGCCCGCCGATCGCGACCGGGAACTGAGCGCGTGGACGTGGAGCAGAGGCACGGCCGAGATGCCGCCACTGGCCCGCTACCTCATGCACGCCGCCAAACTCCGCTACTCGGTCGAGGTGTGGCGCCGTGATCTCGCGTCCCTGGAACGGCTGCGCACCGCGGTGGACGACCAGGTCGATCGGGCCCGCGCCGACCCCGTGGCGGCGGGCGGACTGCACCGAGGACAGGTGGACATCGCCGCGGCGATGTCGGCGCTGCGCCGGCTGCGCCAGGTCTCGGAGATCGCCCGGACGAACATGGCCGCCGTGCTCGACGAGCCGCTGCACGGTGACCGGGGACTGGCCGAGTGGTTCGACCGCCAGCTCGACCACACCCTCACGCAGCTGGCCGAGAGCAGCCGCTTGGCGCAGGAGGTGCGGGAACTGACGCCGGCGGTCACCCGCGTCGGCACCACGCGTCGGGGCACGCCACCGAACCGGCGCGCGCGCCGTCCCATCCGGATGGGATTCATGCTCGACATCGTCGGTTACGGCGGTCGGGACTCGCCGGCGAAGGAAAGCCTCCAGGAACGGCTCGCCACCGTGGTGCGGCTCGTGCTGACCGACATGGGCGTGGCGCTGTCCGAGACCGAGCGCCAGGGCACGGGGGACGGGGTCCTGGTGTTCCTGCCCGAAGGGCTCGACGTCCAGCGCGCGCTGCCCGTGCTGCTGCGGTCCACCGCCGAGCGGCTCGCCCACGACAACAGGGTGTTCCAGGACCGGATGCGAGTGCGCATGGCCGCCGACGTGGGGCCGGTGGGCTTGGCCGAACTCGGGTTCGGCGGGGCGACGGTGACGAACACGGGCCGGTTGCTGGACAGCAAGCCGCTGCGCCGGTGGGTCGCCGACAACCCCGACCGCGACCTCGCGGTGGCCCTGTCGGACCCGCTGCACTCGTTCGTGGTCGCCGAAGGCGTCCCCGGCCTGCCCCGGGAGCAGTTCACCCGCGTCACCGTCCGGGCGAAGGAACTGGTGACCACCGCCTGGCTGTGGACGGGCTGACCGGCGATCAACACGGCTAAGGACCGGTGTGGATGTGGGCCGCCCAGATCTCGGGGTGGTCGGGTAGGCGGTCGCGGAGTCGGCGCGTCGCCAGGTGTACGGCGGTTGCCGCGCTGTCGGCGCCGTGTTCGGTCACCACGGCGTAGAAGTCCCGGGCGAACCGGGAGGTGAAGGCGTCGCGCACCGGCCACAGCGTGGCCACCACGTGCCGGTAGCCCGCGAGCTGGAACGCCGACGCCAGGTGGATCGCCTCGTCCGGCAGCACCGACCCGACCGTGGCCGTGGAGCACGCCGACAGGTGCGCGAGGTCGGCGTCCAGCCTCAGCCGGGCGATGTCGGTGACGGTCAGCGGTGCTTCGTCGGCCAGCAGCAGTCGGCTTTCCGACGGGTGCGCGGTGTCGGTGAAGGCGTGGCACGCGAAGTGCGCCCAGCCGTATCGGGTGATCTGCGCCAGCACCTCGGCTCGGCGGGCGTCGCGCAGCACCGTCGTCGCGGGGAGGATGTCCTCCAGGAGCGCCACTTCCCGTTCCACGCCCGGCAGCGGGGGCACTCCCTCGGCCCTGGGCACCGCCACCACGAGAGTGTCGGTGCCGGGGGAGGTGCCGGCTCGGCGGGCGTGCAGCAGGGCGCGGATCGTGGACGTGCCGGAGGACACCACCCGGTCCAGCACGCCGTGGCCGTCGCGGCCTGCCGCGTGCAGGGGCAGGAACGCGAGCGATCCCGTGGGGCACCACCAGACCCGTTGCGACGGGTTGTCGGGCAGGTGGTCCAGCACCGGTTTCGCGACCGCGTCCCACAGCCACCCGAGGATGTCGGTCACGTCCTCGCCGTCCTCGCCGTCCTCGCCGTCCGCGACGGCCGCGAGGAACTCGCGCGCGTTGCGTTCCACGACGTCCGGCGTGACGCCGGGCAGTGGCACCACCTCGATGCCGTCCGGGCGCACGATCAGCGCGTCCGACCGGATGTGGCTGATCGAGAACACCACGACCGGGCCGCGTTCGGCGGCGGACAGCAGTTCGGCGACCTGAGGCTGCCCCAGAAAGCCTTGCTGTCCGGGGATTTCCCTGACCTGGGCGACCAGTTCCTCCCACCGCCGGGCCAGCCGGTGGTGGTCGTCGCCCACCGCGGCGCCCTCGGCTGTCCACGTGGCCAGGGTGTCGCGCAGCGATAGCAGTTCACGCGCCAGGTCGGGGTGTTCGGCGTGCAGGTCCTCGAAGTCGTCGCGGTTCTCCAGCGACTGCGCGAAGAGCGTGCCGCGGCCGTACTCGATCAGCGCCAGCGCCTGCTCCGGGCTCCCCGCCTGCAACGCGACCGCGCCCGCGTCCCGGACGGTCGCGGTGCGTTCGGCGAGCCGCAGCTCCTGGTCGCCTCGGGTCAGCCGCCGTGAGACCAGCATCGGGAACAACCCGATCGCCCGCCCGTAGGCGTCGGCGGCCTCGGCCCACCGCTGCTCCGCCGTGCACTCCTCCGCGACCATGACCAGCATCCCGGCCCGGTCGAGCGGTGACTGGTCGGGCAGTGCGGCGGCCTCCGCCACCAGCCGCCGGGATTCGACCAGCGCCGCCTGGTCACGGGTGTGGTGGTGCACCCGGCTCAACACGTGGGACAGCGCGAACAGCAGCATCGGGCGGTGCGGGTGGTCGTGGCGCAGGCCGTGCAACGCCTCGCGGGCCACTGCCGCCGCCTCCCGCGCCACCGCCGGATCCCTGGTGGCGTCGTAGTACGTCGACAGGATGAGGGAGGCCTTGCCGAGGAGGAACGGCCGGTCCGGGTCCAGGCGCGGGCCGTTTGCGACGAACACCCGGATCAGCGTGACGGCCTCCTCCAGGCTCGCCAGGTCCGCGGACTGCTTGTACCGCATGCTGAGGCTTGCCGCGAGGGCGAGCGCGAGGGTGAACCGCTGGCGCGGCGGGGTGTTCTCGGCGGCGTACGCCCGGCGGGACAGCTCGATGGACCGGTCGACGACGGCGGGGTGCTCCTCGGGCGGGAACCGGGCGTTCAACAGCTCGGACAGGTTGTGCAGGCGGCTCGCGTACTGCGGATCGGCCGGGTCGGTCATGGCGATCGCGCGCTCGTGCAGGCCGATCGCCTCATCCGCCGCACGGGTGTCGCCGGTCTCCGCGAAGCGCGCGACGAGGCCCGCGGCCAGGTTGTTGAGCCTGCTCATCTCGGCCTCGCCCTCGTCCTGGACGGACCTCATCAGCTGGAACGCCTCCTCGCGCACCGCCTCGTCCCGCTCCAGGTCGAAGAGGTTGTGCAGCGCACCCGCCAGATTCGCGACCAACTGCACGCGCGCGTTGTTGCCCGAGGTGTGGACCAGGGCACGCCGCCACGCCGCGATCGCCGCGCGGAGGTCACCGGGGTCGGCGTGCAGCTGGTAGCGCAGGACGAGCGCCAGCCCCAGGCTGCCCAGCGGGCCCCGTTTGTCGGACTCCTCCGCGATGTCGAGGATTACCGCCCGGTACCGCGCGATGGCCTCGTCGAGCGAGGCCTCGTCCTCGGTGGCCTCGAACCGGTCGAGCAGTGCCCTGGCCTCGTCGATCCGGTCGTCGCGCAACGACTCCCGCCGTTTCGCGGCGACCGAGTCGAGCATCCCGGTGAGCCGGGCACGCATCGGGTCGTGGTCCGGCAGGTGTTCGGCCTCGAACCGCACCACGGTCTCGAACTCGGTGTAGGCCTCCTCGTCGCCGTGGTACTGCGCCGAGTTGATCCGTGCGACGGCGAACAGTCTCAGGCACTTCTCGCGCAACGGGTGTCGGGGCGAGATCTCGGTGAGCGTGAACCGCATCAGTGCGGCCACCACGTCGAGCACCGGTCTGTCCACAGTAGACTCGTCAAGTGTGCTGTCCGCCAGGGCGACCCAGCCCACCGGGTCGTCGTCGATAGCCGCCAAGAACCAGTCCGGCGCGTTGTCGACGCGGTCTGTGACCGCTGCCCGCGCACGTTCTCCCCGCACCGCACCAGTTGTACCGCAATCACCGTCCCGAACGGGGGAAACGCGGCGGACCGCCTCGACCGGGAACGGCGGCACAGCACCGACAGCCGATCAATGGGTGGCCCTACTGCCGCCGTTGGGTCGAGGCGCGGACCACCAGTTCGGGTGTGAACAGGACCTGGCTGTGTTCGTGGTTCGGGTTGCCGGCCTCGTCCAGGAGGAACTTCGCCGCGGTGCGGCCCAGGTCGAGGCGGGGTTGCCGAACCGAGGTCAGGGGCACCGCCGCCGCGGCGGCGAAGTCGATGTCGTCGTAGCCGACGATGGCCAGGTCGGTCGGCACGCGGATCCGGAGGCCGACGCACGTCTGGAGCAGACCGAGCGCGAGCAGGTCGTTGGCGCAGAACGCCGCGGTCGGGCGGGTCGCCGCGGGAAGGCCCGCCAGGCGTTCGCCCGCGTTGCGGCCCTCCGCCACGCTGAGCGCCGACGTCCTCAGGTCGACCAGGGCGTCCGGGGCCATGCCCGCTTCGGTCACGGCCTTGAGGGCGCCGAGCCGCCGGTCGCGGACCTGGCCGAGGGTGTCCGGACCCCCGATGTAGGCGATGCGCTCGTGTCCCGCCTCGATGAGGTGCTGGACGGCGAGCGCTCCGCCGAGCACGTCGTCGACCGCCACCGTGCAGTGGGTGTTCCCACCGCGGTTGCGGTCGACGATGACCACCGGGGTTCCCCGCTGGGGCAGCTCGTCCAGGATGGCCGCGTCCGGGTCGATGGGCGTGATCAGGATGCCCTGGACGCGCTGCTGTTCGAGCCGGTTGAGGTAGGTCGACTCGCGACTGACCCGGTTGTCGCTGTTGCAGCTGAACAGCGACACGTCGGCCGCGTCGGCGGCCTCCTCGATGCCGCGGGCGACGTCGATGAAGAACGGGTTGGACGCGTCGAGCATCACGTACGCGACGGTGTTGCTGCGCCCGCTGCGGAGCTGGCGCGCGAACTCGTTGGGCACGAACCCGAGATCGGCCATCGCGGTCTCGACCCTGGCCTTCGTCCGGTGGCTCACCCGTTCCGGGTGGTTCAGCACGTTGGACACGGTGCCCACCGACACCCCGGCGCGTTCGGCGACGTCCTTGATGCCCGCAGGCTTCGACCCGCCTGTGGGCCGCGGTGCTTCCGGGGGGTTCGACTTCGCGGTGGTCATGCGCCCGTCCTTGATTGAAACGTGTAATCAAGTGAGTCCGGAGCGTGCGCGTAAGTCCCCCGAGCGCGTGTTCGCCGGTTCTCGTCCGGCCAGTGTAGACGGAAGTTGACCAGCCTTTTTCGTGTGACATCCGTTGACGGTGAATGTTCCGTCGGCGTAACGTTCAGCCAGCTGAACTTGAAACCTTTCAATTGGAGGTGCCGCATGGCGGGGGACGACGCCGTTCCGCTGCTGGCCGTCCGCGACGTCACCAAGTCGTTCGGCGCCGTTGCCGCCGTCGCTGGTGTGTCGTTCGCACTGCACGGCGGCGAGGCGCACGCGCTGGTCGGCGAGAACGGTGCGGGCAAGTCGACCATCGTCAAGATGCTGGCCGGCGTGCACCGCCCGGACTCCGGTGCGATCGAGATGGACGGCGCGCCGCTGGTGCTGGGCAGCCCGGCCGACGCGCGTGCCGCGGGCATCGCGATCATCTACCAGGAGCCGACGCTGTTCCCGGACCTGTCGGTCGCGGAGAACATCTTCATGGGCCGTCAGCCGCTCGGGCGGCTGCGCCGGATCGACAAGGCGGCGATGAAGGCGGAGGCCGAGGAGCTGTTCGGCCGCCTGGGCGTGCACCTCGATCCGGACCGCCCCGCGCGCGGCCTGTCGATCGCCGACCAGCAGTTGGTCGAGATCGCCAAGGCGCTGTCGGTCGACGCCCGCGTGCTCGTCATGGACGAACCCACCGCGGCGCTGTCGGGCGTCGAGGTCGAGCGGCTGTTCGCGGTCGCCCGGACCCTGTGCGCGCAGGGCGCGGCGGTGCTGTTCATCTCGCACCGCTTCGACGAGGTGTTCTCGCTCTGCGAGCGGATCACCGTGATGCGGGACGGCCGCTGGGTCTCCACCGACCCGACCGCCGACCTGACCGTCGACCAGGTGGTGCGGCGGATGGTCGGACGTGATGTCTCGGCGCTGTTCCCCAAGGAGGAGGTCGAGCCGGGGGAGGTCGTGCTCGACGTCCGCGGCCTGACGCGCCACGGCGTGTTCTCCGACGTCACCTTCTCGGTGCGCCGCGGTGAGATCGTCGCGCTCGCCGGCCTCGTGGGCGCCGGGCGCAGTGAAGTGGTCAGGGCGATCTTCGGCATCGACCGCCTCGACGAGGGCGAGGTGCACGTGGACGGCGAGCGGCTGCCCGCCGGGTCGCCCGCCGCGGCGATGAACGCCGGGCTCGCGCTGGTGCCGGAGGACCGCCGCCAGCAGGGACTGGTGATGGAGCTGTCCATCGAGCGCAACGCCACCCTCACCCGGCTGGGCGCGCTGGCGCGCGTCGGACTGCTGTCCGGGCGGGCCGAGCGGCGTGCCGCGCGCGAGTGGACCAAGAGGTTGCAGGTGAAGTACGGGCTCCTGGCCGACGCGGTCGGCACCCTGTCGGGCGGCAACCAGCAGAAGGTCGTGCTGGCCAAGTGGCTGGCGACCGAGCCGAAGGTGCTGATCGTCGACGAGCCGACCAGGGGCATCGACGTGGGCACGAAGGCGGAGGTGCACCGGCTCATGTCCCGGTTGGCGGGTCAGGGCATGGCCGTGGTGATGGTGTCCTCGGAGCTGCCCGAGGTGCTCGGCATGGCCGACCGCGTGCTGGTCATGCACGAGGGGCGCGTCACCGCCGAACTCAGCCGCGCCGAGGCCAACGAGGAGACGGTGATGTTCGCGGCGACCGGGCAGAACGGAACGGCGGCATGAAGACTTCCGAGAAGCACGCCGGCGCGCAACGCGCCGACCGGTCCGACGTGGACGGGCAACGGCCGGACAGGCGCACCGGTCTCGGCCGGCGCATCCTGGTGGCCAGGGAACTGGGCATCGTCGTCGCGCTGCTCCTGCTGGTGGCGGTGACCACGGTGACCAACCCGGCGTTCCTGTCCGCGCAGAGCATCCGCGACGTGTTGTTGGGCGCCTCGATCCTGGTCATCCTGGCGGTCGGGCAGACGGTCGTGATCGTCTCCCGCAACATCGACCTGTCGGTGGGTGCGGTCCTGGGACTGGTGGCGTTCGCGACGGGCAAGCTGTTCGGCGCGGCGCCCGGCACACCGATCCTCGTCGCGGTGCTCGTCGGGATCGCGCTCGGCGCGGCGTGCGGTGTGGTCAACGGTGTGCTCGTCGCGGCGGCCAGGGTGCCGGCGCTGGTGATCACCCTGGGCACCCTGTACGTGTTCCGCGGCATCGACCACTCGTGGGCCAAGGGCGAGCAGATCAACGCCGCCGACATGCCGTCCGGATTCCTGCGGCTGGGCACGTCGACGCTGCTGGGCATCCCGCTGCTGGCGGTCATCGCGCTGGCCGTGGTGCTCCTGGTCGGCGCGTACCTGCAGTCCTACCGCTCGGGACGGGAGCTGTACGCGATCGGTTCCGAGCCGAACGCGGCCCGCCTGTCGGGCATCCCGGTGGGGCGGCGGGTGTTCATCGCCTTCGTGGTGAGCGGCGGTATGGCCGGGTTGGCGGGCGTGCTGTACGCGGCGCGGTTCGGCACCCTCGACGCCACGGTCGGCACCGGGATCGAGTTGCAGGTCGTCGCGGCGGCCGTGGTCGGCGGCGTGGCGATCTTCGGCGGCAGCGGCAGCGTGTACGGCGCCGCGGTCGGCGCGGTGCTGCTGACCACGATCGGCAGCTCGCTGGCCGTGCTGCGGATCAACCCGTTCTGGCAGCAGGCCGTCGTGGGCGGCCTGATCCTCGCCGCCATCGGGCTCGAGCGGCTGCTGGCGGCACGGGCGGCCAACCGTTTGCGAGGGAGGACTTCCCATGGCGCATGACACGCTGTACGCACACCCGGAAGCACCTGCTCCGGAGCCGGGCGCACGCCGGGCCGGCGCGCTGTGGCGAGCGTTGTTCACCCGGTGGGACACCTGGGTGGTCATCGTCCTGGCGGTCGTCGTGGTGGGCGCCGGAGCGTCCGTCGACGGGTTCGCAGGCCCCCGCAACACCCAGTTCCTGCTGATGGACATCGTGGCGATCGCGCTGATCGCGCTGCCGATGACGCTCATCGTGATCACCGGCGAGATCGACCTGTCGGTCGCGAGCACGCTGGGCCTGTGCAGCGCCGTGATGGGCCAACTGTGGGTGGCGGGACTGCCCCTGGAGCTCATCGTCGTGCTCGTGGTCGTGCTGGGCGCGGTCCTGGGCGTGGTGAACGGCGTGTTCGTGACGAAGTTCGGACTGCCCTCGCTCGCCGTCACCATCGGCACGCTCGCCGCGTACCGGGGGCTGTCGTTCGTGGTGCTGGGTGACCAGGCGGTCGCCGACTTCCCCCGGCAGTGGACGGATGCCGCGTCGAGCACCATCGGCGGCAGCCCGGTGCCCTGGTCGGTGTTGATCGCCGTGGTGTTGGCCGTGGCCTTCGCCGTGGTGCTGCACTGGACCCCGTTCGGCCGGTCGCTGTACGCGATGGGCAACAACGCCGAGGCGGCGACGTTCGCCGGCGTCTCGGTGAACAGGGCCAAGTTCTGGCTGTTCGTGGCTTCCGGCGCGGTCGCGGGACTGGCGGGCGTCTACTGGACGCTGCGCTACGCCAGCGCCCGCGCGGACAACGGCTCCGGGCTCGAACTGGCGGTGGTCGCCGCCGTCCTGCTCGGTGGTGTGTCCATCTTCGGTGGACGCGGGACGTTGCTCGGCGTACTGGCCGGTGTGCTGCTGTTGGGCAGCCTGCGCAACGCCCTCCAACTGGCCGACGTCCCGGCGGACACGCTGAACGTCGTGACCGGTGCTCTTCTGATCACCTCGGTGGTCGTACCGAACGTCGTGGGAATGGCCCGCTCGTGGCTCCGTCAACGACGACATCAACGGGGATGACCAAGCCCCGTCGACTCCACGCGTGCCGCCTGTTCTCCAGGACGGCCGGTAAGGAAGGAAATCCCATGTCACTGCGCAATTCCGCGTTCCGGCGCAGCCTTCGCATCGGCGTCATCGCCACAGCGCTCACCGCGGTGCTGGCCACCGCTGCGTGCGGTGGCACCACCCGCGGCGGTCAGGACGGCGCCGGTGACGCGACCGGTCAGGCGACCGGCCAGGCGGACCCGAACGCGCCGATCAAGGAAGGCCTCAAGATCGCCTTCCTGCCGAAGCAGGTCAACAACCCGTACTTCACCGTCTCCGACAACGGCGGCAAGACCGCGGTGGAGGAGCTCAAGGGCGAGTACAAGGAGGTCGGCCCGTCCGAGGCCAACGCCTCCTCGCAGGTGAGCTACATCAACACGCTGTCGCAGCAGGGCACCGACGTGATCGTGACGTCGGCCAACGACCCGAACGCGATCTGCGGTGCGCTCAACGACGCCCGCAAGGCGGGGGCGAAGGTCGTCACCTTCGACTCGGACACCAAGCCGGAGTGCCGTGACGCGTTCGTCAACCAGGTGACCGCCGAGGGCATCGCCGAGAACCAGGTCAAGCTGATCTCCGAGCAGATCGGCGGCGCGGGCAAGATCGCCGTCCTGTCGGCGACCCCCAACGCGACGAACCAGAACGCCTGGATCGAGCTGATGAAGAAGGAGCTGACCAAGCCCGAGTACAGCAAGATCGAATTGGTGACCACCGCGTACGGCAACGACGACGACCAGAAGTCGTTCCAGGAGACCCAGGGCCTGCTGCGCTCCTACCCCGACCTGAAGGGCATCATCTCGCCCACCACGGTCGGTGTCGCCGCCGCGGCCCGGTACCTGTCCGGCTCGGAGTTCAAGGGCAAGGTCGCGCTGACCGGCCTCGGCACGCCGAACCAGATGCGGGCGTTCGTCAAGGACGGCACGGTCAAGGCGTTCGCGCTGTGGAGCCCGGCCGACCTCGGCTACCTGGCGGCCCACGTGGGCGCGTCCCTGGCGTCGGGCCGGATCACCGGCGCGGAGGGTGAGAAGTTCACCGCGGGCAAGCTCGGCGACTACACCATCGGCAAGGACGGCACGATCGTGCTCGGCCCGCCGACGGTGTTCGACGCGAGCAACATCGACCAGTTCGATTTCTGACCCGCGACCGGGTCTGCAGCCGTACCCCCGGTGCCGTGCGCGTGACGTCGGCACCGGGGGTGCCTCCCCCAGAGGGGCCAGCTGAGGAGATGTGATCGACGTGCCTGACCTGAAGGCCGTGAAGCAAGCTCTGCGCACCCAGCGGATCGAGACGCCGTCGTGGGGGTACGGCAACTCCGGTACCCGCTTCAAGGTGTTCGCCCAAGCCGGTGTTCCGCGCGATCCCGAGGAGAAGATCGCGGACGCCGCGACGGTCCACCGGTTCACCGGCGTGGCGCCGACCGTCTCGCTCCACATCCCGTGGGACAAGGTGGACGACTACGCCGCCCTGTCGCGCTACGCCGCCGACCTCGGCGTCGGACTCGGCGCGATCAACACCAACGTCTTCCAGGACGACGACTACAAGCTCGGTTCGGTGACGAACCCGGACCCGGGCATCCGCCGCAAGGCGACCGACCACCTGCTCGAAGCGATCTCCATCATGGACGCCACCGGGTCGCGCGACCTCAAGCTGTGGTTCGCCGACGGGCTCAACTACCCCGGCCAGGACGACCTGCGCGACCGGCAGGACCGGCTCGCCGAGGCGCTGCGCGAGACCTACGCGCGGTTGGGCGACGGCCAGCGGATGCTGTTGGAGTACAAGCTCTTCGAACCGGCCTTCTACGCCACGGACGTCCCGGACTGGGGCACGGCCTACGCGCACTGCGTGGAACTGGGGCCGAAGGCGACGGTGGTCATCGACACCGGGCACCACGCACCCGGCACCAACATCGAGTTCATCGTCGCGTTCCTGCTGCGGCAGGACAAGCTGGGCGCGTTCGACTTCAACTCCCGCTTCTACGCCGACGACGACCTGATGGCGGGCGCGGCCGACCCGTTCCAGCTGTTCCGGATCATGAACGAGATCGTCCGGGCGGACGCGTTGGACCCGGCGTACGGCATCAACTTCATGCTCGACCAGTGCCACAACATCGAGGCGAAGATCCCGGCGGTCATCCGTTCGGTGATGAACGTCCAGGAGGCCACCGCCAAGGCGCTCCTGGTGGACCGCGAGGCACTGCGGACCGCACAGCAGGAGGGTGACGTCCTGGGCGCCAACGCGGTGCTGATGGACGCCTTCAACACCGACGTGCGGCCGCTGCTCGCCGAGGTCCGGGAAGAGTCGGGGCTGGACCCCGACCCGGTCGCCGCGTACCGGCGCAGCGGGTACCAGAAGCAGATCGAGGCCGAGCGGGCACACGGACCGCAGGCCGGCTGGGGCGCCTGAGCGTGGCGCCGAAGAACGAACCGAGGGACACCACGGAGATGACCACCGATACCGTCGCCGACCTCATCGCGCGCAGCAACGCGCTCGGCGCGGACCCGCGCAACACCAACTACGCCGGGGGCAACACCTCCGCCAAGGCCGCCGCGCTCGACCCGGTGACCGGGGAGGAGACGGACCTGCTGTGGGTCAAGGGCTCCGGGGGAGACCTCGGCACCCTGACCGAGGCGGGCCTCGCCGTCCTGCGGCTGGACCGCCTCCGGGCGCTCGTCGACGTCTACCCCGGCGTCGACCGCGAGGACGAGATGGTGGCCGCGTTCGACTACTGCCTGCACGGCAGGGGAGGCGCCGCGCCGTCCATCGACACCGCCATGCACGGCTTGGTCGACGCCGCGCACGTCGACCACCTGCACCCCGACTCCGGTATCGCCCTGGCCACCGCCGCGGACGGCCAGGCGCTGACGAAGGAGTGCTTCGGCGACCGGGTGGCCTGGGTGGACTGGCGCCGGCCCGGCTTCCAGCTCGGCCTGGACATCGCCGCGGTGAAGAAGGCCAACCCGCAGGCCATCGGCGTGATCCTGGGCGGGCACGGCATCACCGCGTGGGGCGCGACGTCCGAGGAGTGCGAGCGCAACTCGCTCGACATCATCCGCACGGCCGAGCGGTTCATCGCCGAACGCGGCAAGGCCGACCCGTTCGGCGCGGTCGTCCCCGGTTACGAGCCGCTGCCGGTCGTGGAGCGGCACGCCAGGGCCGCGGCGCTGGCACCGGTCGTCCGCGGCCTGGCGTCCACCGACCACCGGCAGGTCGGCCACTACACCGACACCGACGTGGTGCTCGACTTCTGCGCGAGCGAGAAGCTGCTGCCGCTGGCCGCGCTGGGCACCTCGTGCCCGGACCACTTCCTGCGCACCAAGGTCCGCCCGCTCGTGGTGGACCTGCCCCCGTCGACGCCGATCGAGGACGTCGTGGCGAGGCTCAGGGAACTGCACCAGGCCTACCGGGCCGACTACGCCGCCTACTACGAGCGGCACGCCACCCCGGACAGCCCGCCGATGCGCGGCGCAGACCCGGCGATCGTGCTGGTGCCCGGTGTGGGCATGTTCTCGTTCGGCAAGGACAAGCAGACCGCGCGCGTGGCGGGCGAGTTCTACCTCAACGCCATCAACGTGATGCGCGGCGCCGAAGCGGTCTCGACCTACGCGCCCATCCCGGAGAGCGAGAAGTTCCGGATCGAGTACTGGGCGCTGGAGGAGGCCAAGCTCCAGCGGATGCCCAAGCCGAAGCCGCTGGCCGGCCGCGTCGCACTGGTTACCGGCGCCGGTTCGGGCATCGGCAAGGCCATCGCGGAGCGGTTGGGCGCGGAAGGCGCCTGCGTGGTGGTCGCGGACCTCGACACGGCCGCCGCGTCGGCGGTGGCCGAGGGGATCGGCGGCAGCGACCGGGCGATCGCGGTCACCGCCGACGTCACCGACGCCGACGCCGTCCAAGCCGCGGTGGACGCGGCGGCGCTCGCCTTCGGCGGGGTCGACCTGGTGGTGAACAACGCCGGCCTGTCGATCTCCAAGTCGCTGTTGGAGACGACCGAGCGCGACTGGGACCTGCAGCACGACGTGATGGCCAAGGGTTCGTTCCTGGTCTCGCGGGCCGCCGCGAAGGCGATGATCGACCAGGGCTTCGGCGGTGACATCGTCTACATCTCGTCGAAGAACTCGGTGTTCGCCGGGCCCAACAACCTCGCCTACGGCGCGGCCAAGGCCGACCAGGCGCACCAGGTGCGGTTGCTGGCCGCGGAACTGGGCGAGCACGGCATCCGGGTCAACGGCGTCAACCCCGACGGCGTGGTCCGCGGCTCCGGCATCTTCGCCAAGGGCTGGGGCGCGCAGCGGGCCGCGGTCTACGGCGTGCCGGAGTCCGAACTGGGCAAGTTCTACGCGCAGCGCACCATCCTCAAGCGGGAGGTGCTGCCCGAGAACGTGGCCGCCGCGGTGTTCGTCCTCACCACGGACGAACTCAGCCACACGACCGGCCTGCACATCCCCGTCGACGCGGGCGTCGCCGCCGGATTCCTCCGGTGAGCAGCGATCTCCGCGTCGCCGCCGTCGACCTGGGCGCCACCAGCGGCCGGGTGATGGTCGGCACGGTGGGAGCCGGGCACCTCGCGCTGGAGGAGGTGCACCGGTTCCCCAACGGTCCGGTCCGCGTCGCGCGTCCCGGCGGGTCGACGCTGCACTGGGACATCCTGGGCATCTACCGGGAAACCCTGGCCGGGATCGCGGCGGCCGACCGGGCCGCCCCGATCGCGGGTGTCGGCATCGACTCCTGGGCCGTCGACTACGGGCTGCTGGATGGGGACGGCGCGCTGCTGGGCAACCCCGTGCACTACCGCGACGCGCGCACGGCCGACGCGATCCAGCGGGTGCGCGCGATCGTGCCGGATGACGAGCTGTACGACGTGACCGGCTTGCAGCAGTTGCCGTTCAACACGCTGTACCAGCTCGTGACCGAGGTGGGCGGCCCCCGCCTGGGCTGCGCCGAGACCGCGCTGCTGATCCCCGACCTGATCGCCTACTGGCTCACCGGGGAGATCGGCGCCGAGCGCACCAACGCGTCCACCACCCAGCTCTACGACGTGCGCGCCCGCACGTGGGCTGTCGACCTCGCCGACAAGGTGGGCGTCCCGGCCCGCCTGCTGCCGCCGTTGCGGTCGCCGGGAGAGGTCATCGGTCCGCTGGTGCCCGAAGTCGCGGACGACCTGTCGGTACCGCGGCTGCCGGTGGTCGCGGTCGGTTCCCACGACACCGCGTCGGCCGTCGTCGGTGTGCCCGCGGAGCCGGGAACCAACTACGCCTACATCTCGTCGGGCACGTGGTCCCTCGTGGGGGTGGAGCTGGACGAGCCGGTGCTGTCGGCCGAGGCGATGGCGGCCAACTTCACCAACGAGGGCGGTGTCGACGGCAGCATCCGCTTCCTCCGCAACGTGATGGGGCTGTGGGTGCTGTCCGAGACGCTGCGCACGTGGGAGGTCCGCGGGGTGCCGGCGGACCTGACGAGCCTGCTAGCCGAGGCGGCGGCGGTGCCCCGGCTTCGTGCCGTGGTGGACATCGACGCGCCGGTGTTCCTCCCGCCCGGCGACATGGTCGCCCGCATCGGGAAAGCCTGCCGTGACACCGGGCAGCGCCCTCCCGCCACGCCGGCGGAGATCGTCCGCTGCATCCTGGACAGCCTCGCCCTGGCGTACCGCCGGACCGTCCGGCAGGCCGCGGCGCTGTCGGGCCGACCGGTCGACGTGGTGCACGTCGTCGGCGGCGGCGCGCGCAACGACCTGCTGTGCCAGCTGACCGCCGACGCCTGCGGCGTCCCGGTCCTGGCCGGTCCGGTCGAGGCAGCCGCTCTCGGCAACGTGCTCGTCCAAGCCCGCACGCTGGGTGTGGACCTGCCCGACGTCGCCGCCATGCGCGCACTGATCCGCTCCACCCACGAGCCACGCCGGTTCACACCGTCGGGCGACGGCGGTGAGTGGTCGGCGGCCGAGGCCCGCAGCAGGGGCGTGAGCGCGACGTAGGGCGTGCCGACGGGCCCTCAGGACTCGTCGATCACCGAACGCAGGAACCGCTTGGTGCGTTCCTGCGTGGGCGCGTCGAACAGCTCGCCCGGCGGCGCCGACTCGATGATCCTGCCCTCGTTGAACATCAGCACGCGGTCCGACACGTCGCGCGCGAACTTCATCGCGTGGGTCACGCACAGCATGGTCACGTCGAACGTCCGCGCGACGTCCCGCAGCACGTCGAGCACCTCGGCGGCCAGTTCGGGGTCGAGCGCGGAGGTCACCTCGTCCAGCAGCAGCACGTCCGGCCGCATGGCCAGCGCGCGGGCGATCGCGACGCGCTGCTGCTGGCCGCCGGACAGCTGCGACGGGTAGGCGTCGAGCTTGCCCGCCAGCCCCACCATGCCCAGCAGTTCCCGCGCGCGTTCCTCCGCTTGTTCCGGCGGTAGCCCGAGCACGTGGACCGGCGCTTCGGTGACGTTGCGCAGCACCCTCATGTTCGGGAACAGGTTGTACTGCTGGAACACCATCGTGGTGTGCCGGCGCATCGCCCGCAGGTGCCGTTCACCGGCCGGCACGAGGGTGTCGCCGCGCCGCTCGTGGAACAGCGGCTCACCGGCCAGGGTGATCGTCCCGTCGTCCGGGCGGGTGAGCGTCATCAGCATGCGCAGGATGGTCGTCTTGCCGGACCCGCTGGGCCCGATCAGGGTGACCCGCTCACCCGCGCGGACGCCGAAGGACAGGTCGTCGAGCACGACGGCGTTCCCGAACCGCTTGCCAACCCGGTCGAACGTGATCAACGCGGTCATGCGCTTTCCCTTCGGTACCGGCGTTCCAGGACCCGCACCGGCCACGCGATGACGAGGGCGGTGATCAGGTACAGCACCCCGGCCACGGTGATCAGCTCCAGGTACCGGAAGCTCTGCGCGCCGACCGCCTTCACCACGCTGAGGACTTCGGCGACGGTGATGACGGTGAGCTGGGGCGTGTCCTTGAACAACGCGATGGCGTAGTTGCCCAGCGCGGGCACCACCCGCGGCACGGCCTGCGGCAGGACGACCCTGGTCCAGGTTCGGCCGCGGGACAGGCTGAGCGCCTTGGCGGCCTCCCACTGGCCGGCGGGGACCCCGTCGATGCCCGCGCGGTACACCTCCGAGGTGTAGGTCGCGTAGTGCACGCCGAGGCCGATCGCGCCGGTCGCCATCGCGGACAGCTCGATGCCGACCGTGGGCAGCACGAAGAACAGGAAGAACAGCTGCACGAGCAACGGCGTGGAGCGGACGAACTCCACGAAGAACGCGACCGGCAGCCTGATCCAGCGCTGGGGGCTGCGGCGCAGCAACGCGAAGACCAGGCCCAGCACCAACGCGATCAGGTAGCCGAGCGCGGCGGCTTGGAGTGCGGTCACCAGACCGCGCAGCAGGGACGGCACCGCCTCCCAGGCGGCCTGCCATTCGAACGTCATCGTGCCCCCTCGACAGTCAGGGATCCGGTACGGCCCATCGAGGCCGCGCCGCGCACGACCTCCGCGCCGTACGCGCCGATGTTGAGCGACAGGGCCAGCACGCCGGCGAACAGCGGCTCCAGTTGGAAGCCGAGGCCGGGCAGGGCGAACACGAGCCAGAACAGCACGACGAGCGCGGGCAGCCCGCGGAAGCCCTCGGTGTAGGTCAGTGCGACGCCGCGCACCAGCCGGTTCCCCGACAGCCGGGCGAGCCCGGCGGCGAACGCGAACACCAGGCCGAGCGCCGCGCCGAACAACGTCAGTTCCAGGGTGACGAACAGCCCGTCGAGCAGGCGCAGCCACAGACCTGTTGACATGGGGTGACCCTTCCCCTCACGCCGTGCCGGCCCGGCAGAGCCGGTCCGCGGTGAGGTCGGTCATCTCGAACTCGGTGAACCCGAACGGTCGGACGATCTCCAGCAGCTCACCGCTGCGCTTGAGCGCGGCCAACTCGACGTTGAACGCGTCGCGCAGCCGCCGCTGGTCGGGCCGGAAGCCGAACCCGCCCGCGCCGTACTGCTCGACGCCGTCCAGCACCGGCACGAACGGCTCGGTCAGCTCCACCGCCGCGTCCGGCCGGCGGGCCATCGCGTCGCGCAGCGAGACGGCGGTGAGCAGGAAGCCGTCCGCGCGACCGGCCAGCAGACCGTCGACACCGCCCGCCTGGGTGGGGAACGTGACCGTCCGGTCGGCTGGCACCCCGTACCCGGCGGCGACGTCGGCCTCGAAGCTGCCCAGCAGCACGCCGAGTCTCGTGCTGTCGTCGCGGGCGAAGTCCTCCAGCTTGGTGAACCGCCCGACGTCCTCGCGGCGCACCAGCAGCGCTTCGGGCGCGTTGTAGTCCGGGTCGGAGAACAGGATCTGCTCGCACCGGGCCGGGGTGATGAACATGCCCGCGGCGATGACGTCGAACAGCCCGGCGCGCAGACCGGGGATCAGCGCACCGAAGTCCGACAGCGCGGGCACGAAGCTGGTCACGCCGAGTCTGCGGAAGACCGCCTTGGCGACCTCGGGCGCCTCCCCGGTCAGCTCGCCCCGGCTGTCGACGTAGCCGTAGGGGGCCTCGTTGGCGAAACCCATCCGCACCTCACCTGTGGCGCGCAGGCGTTCCAGCAGGTTGCCGCCATCCCGCTCGGCGGACAGGTCGACCGTGCTGCAACCCGCCGCGGCGAGCCCGGCGCCCAGGCCGGCTGCCAGGAAGAGGCGACGGGACACATGTGGAGGAGACACGAAGTGGGATTCCCAACTTCGACGACAGGACGGTCCGCCGCACCAGGACACGACGGGGCGGACGGGGCGACCCTAAAGAGCGGTCACCGAACCCGTCAACATGGGACAACGTCTCATTAGGAGGAATCGACCCGAATCTCCTTCTGTGTCAAGGGAAGTGAAGATGCTGCACATCACAACAATCTATTGTGGACTATCGGCCTCGAGGTTTCGTGACAGCTGTCACAGGTTTCGGGCGTCGGGCCGCGTCAGCCGTCGGTCAGCTGTCGGTCCGGCGTCGACTCCGACGGGAGGCCCCGCCCGAGCCGCTGCCCCGGATCCAGAGGAACACCATCGCGCCGACGGCGAGGAGCAGCGCGGCGCCGAGCAGGGTGTCCCGTGTCGTGTCGGCGTCCGTGGACGCGGCGGCCGTGGGTTGTGGTGCGGCGGTGCGTGGCGCGCCCGGAGCGGGGACGGCCGCCTGCGGGGTGGGCGCGGCGGCAACGGCGACCGTGGCCAGTGGGATCGCCTCGGTGTCGGTGAAGTCCACCAGCCCGGTCGCCTCCAGCACGGTGATGTGGTCGAGCACGGTTGCCATGCACTGGTCGGCGTAGCTGCGGATCAGGCTGTTCCGGGTGCCGGTGCGCACCTGCGCGAGGAACTTGTACACACTGCCGTGCGCGGCGCGCAGCCGGTTGGCGAAGACCCGGTCGAACTCGACGCTTCCGGCGGGCGCGGCGGTCATCTCGGCGATCCAGCCCTTTTGGTCGGCGTTGGCCTCGGTCGGCAGTTCGACGTCGAGCAGTCTGCCCAGTTCGAGGGTCTTCTCGTCGAGTTCCTCGTGGCCGTCGATGAGGTGGCGGCCGGCTTCCTTGACCTTCGGGTTGGCCGACTTCGACAGCCCCATGCGACCGGCGGGGCCTTCCCACAGGCCGGCCAGCCGCACCTTCACCAGCAGGTCCCGCCCGGCCGGGCCGAGTGGACCCCATTGGGTCTCGACCTGCCCGGCGGGCTCCGGTTGGGCCGCGGCCGGGCCCGCGGAGCCCGCGAGCAGCGCCAGGGACCACACGGCGCACAACACGATGAATCGGATCGGAGGCATCGGATCATTCCCCATCTTCGTTTCGACCGTCGGGGTTCGACAAATGCGAATACGGCTGGGAATGGGCGGCGGTTCAGTCGGTGCGGCGCTCCTGGAGCGGTGACCACGCGCTGAAGACCTGGTCGACGCGGTTGAGCGTGCGTCCGCAGTGATCACGGATCAGCACGGGAGCGGACCCCTCAAGGTCGCCGGGAATGGCGGTCACGGTGCCGGAACCGACTTTCTCGTCGGGCACCTGTCCGGCGCGCAGTGAATTCTCGAGGGCCTCGTACCACTCTGGCGGAAAACCGCGGCGTTGAACCTTGCGATCTGCTTACGGATGCGAAGGAGGGGTCGAGCGGCACGAACGGGGTGCCGCACCCTCGTTGCACCCTTGTGGGTGATTGGGGCGATCACGGCTGTGTGACGGCGTTACGTTGCCTGGTGTGAAGCGATCCGGGTGGGTTCTCGTGCTTGCTCTGGTGGCCGGGCTGTTGGCGCCTGTCCCGGCATCGGCGGTGGTGCGGTCGCCGGAGGAGTGCGCGGCGTCGTTGGACTGCACCGGGGCCGAGATCGACCGGATGAGCATGGCGGAGCGGTTGGAGTTCCTGCGTCTGGTGCAGAGCGGTCCCGCCGCGGGGTTGGGCGCGTCGGACCGGTGGCGCAACATCGAGGGTGTCATCTCGTTCTTCCGCGATCGCGGACTGGGTGCGCCGGGCACGTGGGTCTCGCACGTCGACGCGGGGATCCTGGAGGGGATCGAGCGCGGCGTCGCGATCGCGTTGGGCCGTTCGACCGATGGCTTCGGCAACCCGGGATCGGTGCGGTGGGCCGACTACCTGACCCGGTTGCACCGCGGCGAGTTGACCGACCGCGGCGCCCACGACCGGGCGTGGGGTGAAGCCGAGCAGACCGCGACCGATCACGGTGTCGCGGTGGCCGAGCGGGAGCACGGGTTGCGGCAGACGGCGGTGGAGCGCCGGTTCTTCCTGTTCTCCGAGTTCTACCGGTGGGCCCTGCGCAACCGCCCGGCGGTGCTGGACCTGCTGCTGCTCCACGCCGCGCTGCTGAACCCGGTGCTGGTCCTGCGGCGGGTGCCGTTCGTGGACTGGTTCACCGACGTGCGCGAATCGACCCCGTCCCGCAAGGGGTGCGAGATGGCCTACGCCTACGCGCAGCTCGACCCGGTCAACGGGGCGTTCAGCACCCTGGACCTGTTGTTCGCCTACGTCCCGGAGCTGTTCGAGGAGTTCCAGGCAACTCACTAGACCGGCTCAAGGCCCGCAGGTTGTCGACCCCCGACCCCGACCCCCGACCCGGCGAACGTTCGTGGTCGACGCGCTAGCGGATCCAGCCGAGGCGCAGGAACACCGATTCACCCGGTGCGTCGTCCACGCCGTCGTTGTCGACCACGCCGACCAGGTTCCGCAGCGGGCCGTCCCCGACGACTGCCAGGCCTTCCGGCTTGTCGTGCGCCGCGCCGCCACCCGCGGTGAGGGCGGGCAGCAGGTCGCGTGCGGCGGTCTTGGTCACCAGCGGCTTGGGTTGGCCTGCGGCGGCCGGTGCCAGGTCGGAGATGTCGACGCGGTAGACCTTCTTGATCGCCGCCGCGTCGCCGCGCTGGTTGTCGCGTTCGAGCACGAGCAGGGTGCGGTCGTTCAGGGCGGTCACCTCGGACAGGCCCACCCAGCCCGCCGGCGCGGCGTCGAGCGGGTAGGCGGCGAACGCCCACTCGCCCGTGGCGGGGGTGAACCGGGCCAGGGTCGCCTGTCCGGGCCGGTCGTTCTTCCACTCCCGCTGCACGGCCAGCCACACCTGCTCGCCGTCGCCGCGTCCCGTGGTGGTCACGCCCTCGAAGCCGTTGCTCGTGGCCGTGGCCGCCACCGCGGCGGGCAGCGGCACCTCGCGGACGACCTCGCCCGAACGGCTCACCTCGACCAGCAGGTTCGGCCGCGCCTTCCCGTCGCCTTCGGCGGCCACCCAGTAGCCGCCGCCCCGGCGTGCGGCGATGCCCTCGCCGTCGTAGTCGACCGGCTGCCCGGCCTTGGTCACGGTCAGTTCCGCGTGGACGCGGGCGGGCGCGGACAGGGTGTCGATCGTCAACACCCGCGTCGGGCTGTACGCCGAGTCGGTGACCGCGACGACGTCGCGCTGGTTGCCGGGGACGCCGGAGAGTCCCGACAGCGCCCCGAAACCGATGGCGCCGAAACCGGTGGCGCCGAAACCGATGCCGTCGGACACGATCGACGGCGCGCCTTCGTTGCGCGCCAAGGCCACCGCCAGTGGCGTGCGGGTCAGGCGGTAGGACGTGAGCGAGGACCGGACGCCGTCGGCGGCGGAGTCCTCCTCGGCCGACACGATCAGGCCGCCGGTCGCCGGGATCGGCAGCAGACCCTCCGGGCCCACACCGGTCGGCAGCGCCTGCACGAGTCGTGGCCGGCGCGGGTCGTTCACGTCGTAGACCGCGACCAGGTTGGCGCGTTCCATGCCGACGAACGCGTACCGGTTGCGCCCGAAGGTGGCCACGACCAGGCCTTCCGGCTCGACGCCCTTGTTGTCCGAGCGGCCGTCGGGGTACTGGCCCTGGCGGATCGCGGCCTGCTGGAGCTCGTTGCCGGAGGAGAACACGACCCGGCCGGACGCCGCGTCGAACACCGTCCACGTGCGCGACCCGCCCTGGTAGTCGCCCTCGTCGGCGGTGCCGAGCGTGCGGTCGTCCAACCAGGCCACCGCGTCGGGCTCGCGGGCCGCGGTGATCGTCGCCGTCGGGTCGATCCGGCCGTCGTCCTCGGTGTCCACGCCCCGGACGGTCACCGTGCCCGCGGAGAAGTGGTTCACCACCGTCGCCGAACGCAGGTCCACGACCGCGATGTGGTTGTTCTCCTGCAACGTCACGGCCACCTGACCCCGGCCGTTGACGCTCACGTACTCCGGCTCGGGGTCGCTCGGAGCGACCTCGGCGATCCCGGTTAGCGCGACGCGGCGCAGCGCCCACGCCGTCGGGGCGCCCGCGAGGTCGACGATCGTGAGGAAGCCCGCCGGCGCCTGCGGGATCGCGCCGTCGTCGACGTCCTCGTCGCGCTCGTTCTCGATCGCCACGGCGGCGTGGCGGCCGTCGGGGGAGACGTCGATCGAGTCCGGCTGCCCACCGAGGTCGTGCGTGGCCACGACCGCCCTGGTGTCCAGGTCGACCACCACCAGCACGCCGGAGGGCGCGGTGAACGACTCGGAGGTGTTGACCGCGACCAGCGCCAGACGTCCCAGGACGTCCACCGACGTCGGCTCGCCCGGCATGTCGAGCACCCCGGCGGGCTCCAGCTCCCCGTCCCGACCGACCGCGGCGAACCCGATCCGCTCGGCCGGTGAGTCGGTGTAGACCACGGTCCCGCCATCCGCCGTCGCCGCCGCGATCTCGGCGGCCGTGTGCTCGCCGACCGAGCCGTTGCGCAACACGGACAGGGTGTCGACCCGCTGGAACCGGTCGGGCACGGTCGCCGTGGCGGACGCCGGCAGGAGCGACATGGTCACCCCACAGGCCACCAGACCTGCGAGAAGACGGACCGGACGGGCCATGGGGCCTCCTACCTCGATGACGGGCGCGCGCTTTCTACCCCATCGAGGCGTCTCCGAGGTGAACGGCCAGTAGCCGCTTTGGAGAGGGCGCTGACCGAGGCGGTTCAGTAATCCGCGGTGTGGCTCTCGATGCGGAAACAGGCCGCTGGGGACGACGAAGCGTGGGTCGACCGCAGTTTTGCGGCTCTACGTAAGGGAATCGCATGACCTAAGGTGGAGGTGACGACAGGGGGAGAGGCGTGGCGGGCGGCCGGATTCCGACGGGTCGGGTCGTGCTCATCGGGGTGGCCGTGGTGGTCGGCGCGGTGTTGGTGCCCGCGGCGATCAACATCGGTACCGGCGGGTCGTTGCCCGGTCCGCTGGAGGGCTTCGAGCCGTGGGCGTGGCCGGTGGTGGGGGCGGGGCTGGTCGTCCTGATCGCGTTGGGTGTGCTGGAGTTCCGGCGCTCTCGTGAGTCCGTGCGCGCCTACGACCACCCGCGCAACCGGCCGAACGCGTTGGCGCAGGTCGAGAGCTACGTGACGCGGCGGCTGGGGCAGACGCTCACCGAACAGCTGCGCATCACCCTCGCCCTGGACCAGGTCGAGCACGCCGTGCTGCCCGCGCCTCTCCTGGTCCAGCCTGTGGACGGGGTCGAACTGCCGCTGAACGCGGGCATCACCGACGCGTTCGACAGCCTCCAGGAATCGCTGCTGGTGCTCGGCGCACCGGGCGCGGGCAAGAGCACCATGCTCCTGGAACTGGCCCGTGACCTGCTCGAACGCGCCAAGGCCGACGACGGGCAGCCCATCCCCGTCGTGGTGGAGCTCGGTGCGTGGTCGCGGTCGGGGCGGGTGCGATCGCGGCACGATCCCGAATCGGCCGGTGTGATCCGGGAGCGGGTGGACGAGTCGCGCGTCGTGGCACGGGACTTCGCGGGATGGCTGTTCGCCGAACTGCACCGCCGCTACACGCTCCCGCCGCAGATCGCCCGGACGTGGCTGGCCTCCGGACAGCTCGCGCTCCTGCTCGACGGCCTGGACGAGGTGGAGCCGGCCGACCGTGAGCGGTGTGTGCGTGAGATAAACGCGTTGCAGGAGACGTTTTCCGTGCCGCAGTTGGTGGTGTGCAGCCGGGACGGGGTGTACGAGCGGCTCCAGGGGCAACTGCGGCTGCACGGCGCGGTGTCGATCCGGCCGTTGAGCCCGGAGCAGGTGGAGGAGTACTTCGACGCCGCCGGGGGACGGCTCGACGGGCTGCGGAAAGCCATGCGGTCCAACGGCGTGTTGCGGGACCTCGCCCGGACGCCGTTGGTGCTGGGCATCATGTTCCTGGCCTACCACGACCGCCCGGCCATCGCGTTGGCGAGACGCGCCGGGCTCGGCTGGCTGTTCGACGCCTACATCGGCGAGATGCTGGCCCGCCGGCGCGTCCCGCACAGCCGGTACACCACCGAGCAGGTCGGCCGGTGGCTGTGGACGCTGGCCAACCTCAACGACTACGACTGGCGGGCGTTGTTCGCGAGCCTGCCCGGCACCGTGCGCCGCCGGATCACCCGCGAGGACCTGCCCGCCCTGCTCGCCGGGTGCGTGGCCGGGATGGCCGTGCCGATGGCTTTGGCGCACGGCAGGACCACCGGGTTGGCGACGGTGCTGATCGGTCTCGGGCTGGTCGCGTTGCTGGACCACACCATCGGGCTCGGCACGGTCGTCGTGCTCGTGCCCGAGAAGGGACGGCGGCTGTCGGTGGGGTGGGTGTTGTGCGTGCTCGGCGGAATCGTGTTGGGTCTGGCCGCGTATCTGGTGGGCGACGTCGCGCGGTTCGTGATGAGCCCCTGGGTCGTCACGGCGTTGTGCGGTGTCGCGGCGGTGAACGTCGTGCTGTACGTGGCGCGGCTGCCGTGGCCGTGGGCTGTTCCGCTGGTGCCGCTGGGAGTCCTGAGTGGACATGAACTGTCCCAAGTGGACGGTGTGGTGTCCGGGTTCGGCTTCGGTGTGGCGTTCGGGTGGGCGTTGGCGGGCCTGTGCGTGGTGGGGGACCTGGTGCTGTTCACCGTGGTCCACCACAGTTGGGATCTGCGTGGGTTCACTGTCCGGTTTGCCCTGCACGCCGCGCCGGTGGCGGTCGTGATGCTGTTCCTGGCGGAGATCGGGACGTTCGCGTGGCCGTTCCTCGCCGGGATCGCGGTCGGCGGACTGCTCGCGCCGACCGTCACCGAGACCGGGTGGCGTTGGCTGGAACCGCTCCGCCAGCTGTGGGGTGGCGTGGTGGTGCGGCTGCTGCTGGTCTGGGACGGCTACCTGCCGTGGCGGCGGCGCGCGTTCGTCCGCTACGCCGTGGACCGCAGCCTGCTCGTCACGGACGGCCGCGGCAAACACCAGTTCGTGCACATCCTGCTCCGTGACCACCTCAAGCGCCGCGACCCGCGGCAACTGGCGGAAGTGATCAGGCAACGCGCCGCCCGCGAGTGACGACCTGGCGACGGTCAGCGCAACCCGTCCGCGTGCTCGGCGACGAACTCGGCATCGCTTCCCACACCGGACAGCAGCCCCGACTTGAACGTGTGCATCCAGTGCAGCCCGAGGAAGTAGAGGCCCGGTCACGAGGTGACGCCTCGGTGCTGGGCCGGGCCAATCTCCTGATGAGGGCCGGAAGCCGGGCTCGACGAACGTTCCGGAGCAGCACTGGCCGGGGCGTTTGCGGCCGAGCGCCTACTCGCCCTTGGTGAACCGGTCGTTGATGCGGGCGGCCAGGTCGCGGGTCAGGCCGGTCGGCGGCAGGGGATGGCCGAGGGCTGTGGTGAGGACGTCGAGGTGGGTGTCGACGGTCGCCTCGATCAGTTCGGTGAGCGCGGCGGCCGCCGCGCGGGCCCGGCGCCAGCCCACCACCGCCACGCCGAGGCCGACCACCGCCGCCGGGTACCAGCGCGGGCCCAACGCCGCGTAGAGCACGCCCCAGCCGACGAGCGTGGTGGCCGAGTGGAACCTGGTCTCGGCCGCCTGCACCGGCAGCCGCGCCGGTTCGGGCACCAGCAGCCACAGCCGCGGCCACAGCGGGCCCAGACGCAGGCCCTGGTACTGCGCCGCGACCCGCGAGTCGAGCAGGCGGAACCGCTCGCCGATCCAGGTGGCCCGCCGCGGTCGGTACGCGGGCACCGGGTCCACGCCGGCCCTGGCGGCGGCCCGGTCGAACCGCCACCCACGCACCGCGACCACCGGTCGTGCCAGCCAGGCCGCCGGTCCCCGCCACGGCTTCACCCACACCGCCTGCACCAGCGCGCCGAGCGCCTGCGCGGCGAACGCCGCTGCCGCCGCCCCGAGCAGCAGCCCGACCGCGGCGACCGCGACCGGCAGCCGGGGGAACGCCGCGACGACGTCGTTGCCGACCCGCACCACGTCCAGCGCGTGGCGGTGGCCGAGCCGGACCGCGCACACCGCCGCGGCGACGAACAGCGCGCCGGGCAGCACGAGCGTGGTTACCCACCGCTCGGCGAGCTTGCCGCCCAGTGACTGGAGGAACGGGTTCATCGCGGTGCCCCGGTGGGCAGCATCGGTTCGTCGTCGAACAGCGCGCAGACCGGCGGGCGGCCCTCGTCGTCGCGGCGGTCGTAGCGGCCGCAGACCCCGCGTGGGCAGCGGTACTCGCCGCGACCGGTGCTCGGCGGACGTGACCCGCGCGGGTCGGGGTAGGCGTTGGGGACGCCGGCGGGATCGCCGACACCCCGGGTCGGGCTGTCCGAGCCCATTCCGGGGATCAGGTCGAACTGGAGGCACGCGTCGAGGGCCGAACCGCCGTCCCGCACCCGTGCGACGGTGCGTTCGAGCCGGTCGGACCAACGGCCCGCCGCCGCGGCCCGCCGCAGCTCGGGTAACAGCAGGCACCACAGCACCAGCGCCTGTCCCTCGTCCATTTCCACCGCCACACCGTCCCCCTTGTGTCACGCTGAGTCGCAAGGTCGAACCGTAACGGGTGACACGAGGTCGTTGTCTTGGACACGTCGAGCGGCATTCCCCTGAACGAACGCATCGCGCGCTGCATGCGGACCAGCGACCCGACCGACGTCCTCGGTCCCGACGCCTTGGCGCAGGCCGCGCGGTTGGCGCTGCCCACCATCGGCCAGGACGTGGACCCCGAGGTCCTGACCACCCTGGCGTTGCTGCACTGGGTCCGCTACAACGCCCTCCAGGCGGAGATCGCCGGACCGGACCTCAACGTGTGCCTGAACCTGTACGCCCCCCTCGCGTCCCTGGCCCCGAACGCGGTGCCCCCGCCCGTGCTGGAGTGGCTCGCGGCCAACCCCGCCGTCCCCGTGCTGCCCCTCGACGAGGTCGGCGGCTACTACGCCACCGTGATCACCCGGGTCGCCACGACGACCGAGTACCCGGAACTGGTGGACCTCGGGGTGGAGGCGTGCCGGGCGGCCTGCCGGAGCGCCGACCGGGACAACCTCACCGTGCACCGGTTGAACCTGCACGTCCTGCTGTGCGCCCGGCACGAGCGCGGCGGCTCGGTGGCCGACCTGGACGAGGCCGTGGCGGTGGGTCGTGCCGCCCTGGAACCCGCCGACCACCCGTTCGCCACCACTGTGGCGCTCAACCTCGGCTTGGCGCTGCGCACCCGCTTCGAAGTCCTGGGACGCGAAGCCGACGTCGACGAGGCCGTGGAGCACCTGCGCCTGGCGAAGACCCTGCCACCCGATGCCGACAACCGGCTCGGCTACCTGCTCGCGCTCGCCGCCGTGCTGGCGTTCAGGTGCGAACGCGGCGCCCCGTCCACCGAGGTCGACGAGTGCGTCGCGGTGGCACGGGACGTCGTGGCCGCGTGCCCCGAGGGTCACCCCGACCACGGCGTCGCGCTCCTGCTGCTGGGCGAAGTTCTGAAGATCAGGTTCGTCCTCGCCGGGGAGACCGCCGACGTCGCGGACATCGACGAGAGCGTCGGGTGCGCCTCGGCGCTGCCGGCCATCGCCGCCGAGTCCGACGAGGTCGACGTCACGGCGCTGCTCAAGCTCATCGTCGCGTTGGCGACCCGGTTCATGCACGCCCGCGCCTACGGCAGTCCCGACGAGGGCGACCTGGCCGAGGCGACCAGGCTCTCCGCCATCGCCGACGCCGCCATCCCCGAAGGCCACCCGATGCGGCACGAGGTGGACGGCGTGCTGGCGACCGTCCAGCGCGCGGCACGCGACGACCACCCCGCCGCCGAACGGGCGGCCCGTGCGGCGTTGTCCCCCGTGGCCGCGGAGCGTGCCGAGCGGGCCGGCGCGCAGTTCGCCTTGGCCGACGTGCTGATCGTGCGGTACCGGGAAACCGGCGACACCGCGGTTCTCCACGAGGCGACGCACCTCCTGCGGGAGGCGTTGGCGGACGCGGGCCACCCCGCCCGGGTGGCGGTCCGATTCAAGTTGGCGGAGGTCTCGCGGGAGTGGTTCCGGCTCTCCGGCACGGATCGCGACCTCGACACGGCCGTCGACGTGTCGCGTGAGGCCGTCCGAACCCCCATTCCCGACCAGGTCGTGCGCGCCATGAACATGTGGGAGCACGCGAACCTGCTGCGGCAACGGTTCGAGCGCACCCGGCGGCTCGTCGACCTCGACGAGCGGATCGAGGTGCTGAGCGCGATCCCGTCGTTGGGCGACGACCTCTTCCGAGCGGACTGCCTGCGCGAACTGGCCTCCGCGTGCGTCGACCGGTTCCACTCCACCGGAGAGCGGATCGACATCGACCGCGCCGTGGACGCGGCGGACCGCGCCGCCGCGCTCGTCCCCGCCGACCACCCGGGATGGCCTCGCGTGCGGAGGCAGGGCGCGCTGACGCGGAAAATCCGCTTCAGCGTCGTGGGCGACCCGAACGACCTCGCGGAGGCGATCCGCCTCGCGCGCTCGGCCGCCGACAGCACGCCGGCCGACGACCCGCACCGTCCCGCCGTGCTGAACACCCTCGCCGCCACGGTCGGTGTGGCGGCGAAGGAAGCACAGGACGTGGCGGGATTCACCGAGGCCATCGGGATCTGTCGCGAAGCGATGGCGTTGGACGGCGTCCCCGACGTGTCCAGGATCCTGACGTTGAGCGGGGTGCTGTTCGACCGCTATCTGCTCACCGGGGCCGTGGCGGACTTGGCGGAGGCCACCACCGCACTGCGGTCGGCATTGTCCACCGCTACGGGCAACGATCGCGGTTTCCTGCTGAACAGCCTCGCCATGGTGCTGCTCCCGCAAGTCCAGCACCTGGGGGCGTCCGCGCACTTGGACGTGGAAGTCGAGGACACCATCCGGGAAGCGGAGCGCGTGCTGGCCGAACTGCCGCCCGGGAGCTTCGGCACCCTGGAGCTGCTCACGAGGATCGCCGTCCTGCGCACCGGCCGGTACGAGCTGCACCGGGACCCCGCCGACCTCGACCAGGCGATCGCCGTCCTGCGAGCCGCCGTGGCCGACGTCCCAGCCGACCACCCCGCGCTGACGGGGTGCCGGCTGTACCTGGGGCAAGCCCTGACCCAACGCTTTCACCACACCACCGAGATCGCCGACATCGAGGACGCGGTCGCCGTGCTGCGCGAGGGGCTGGCCGGGCTCGGACCCGGAAAGACGACCGAAGGGCTTCGAGCCCAGTTGGGGCTCGCCCTGTTGTCGCACGCGCAGTGGTTCCCCTCCCCGCAGGCACGCGACGAGGCCGTCGAACTGTTGCGGGAGGCCCGCCGACGCTTCCCCGCAAACGATCCGGGCCACCTCGCGATCCAGCTGCACCTGGGACGCGCGTTGCAGCTGCGCTACGCCGAAACCGGCGATCCCGCCGCACTCACCGAGGCGATCGAGGTCGCCAGGAGCGGGATCCGGACCACCGCGTCGGACCACGCGTACCACGCCGCGCTGCTCGTGGTGCTCGGCACACTGCTGACACAGCTGTTCGAGCGGACCGACGACATCCCCGCCCTCGACGAAGCCGTCGAGGTGCACCGCCGTGCCGCCGCGACGATCACCGCGGGGAACGGGGTACTGGCCGTCGCCCTCTCGGAGTTGGCGAACTCGCTGCGCGCCCGGTATGTCCGCCGCACCGACGCGAGCGACCTCGAGGAGGCCATCGCGGTGGCCCGGCGCGCCGCGGAACTGCCGGGGTTGCTGCCGCCCGAGCGGGCGTCGGCCACGGCGGCACTGGCGAACGGCCTGTTGGCCCGCAGCACGCACACCGGTGACCTCGACGACCTCACCGCGGCGGTCGACCTCGGCCGGGACACCGTCGCCGGATTGTCCGCCGGGCACTTCTTCATGCCGCTTCAGCTGCTCGGGCTGGGCACGGCGCTGTGGACCAGGTACGAACGGACCGGCGCGATCGCCGACCTGCACGAGGCGATCGACGTCTTGAGCGCCGCGGTGGACCGCAGCGCCGACGGTGCATGGCGATCGCACGTGCTGACCAACCTCGGCAACGCGCTGTGCGCCCGGGCCCGACGCCTGGGCTCCACGGCGGACTTCGACGCGGCCGTTGACACCGGCCGGGCCGCGGTCGACGCCGCGTCCGAGGCGACCGCGTTCATCTGCCTGCTCAACTTCGCCGTCGCGCTGCACATCCGCTTCGTGGAGCGCCAGGACCTCCCCGACCTCGACGCGGCGATCGAGGCCGCCGGCGAGGCTGTCGAGCGTTGCCCGGAGGGGCACGCGCAGCGGGCACAGCTCCTGTCGAGCCTGGCCATGATGCGGCACAGCCGGGACCAGGCGCGCCCCGGGAGCGATGACCTCGACCGGGCCGTCGCCCTGCTGCGGGAGGCGGTCGCGAGCACCGACCCGACGCACGCGTCGGGGGCGACGTACCGGCTCAACCTGGGGTCGGTGTTGCGAGCCAGATACGAGCGCCGTGGTCGGGAGAGCGACGCGACGGAGGCCGTGGACCAGAGCCGTCGGGCGGTCGAGACCTTCCCGGCGGACGACCCCCGCCAGGCGATGACCTGGTTGAACCTGGGCCTGGTGCTACGCCTGCGGTACCAGCGGAACGGCGTCGCGGCCGACTGCGACGACGCCGTGGCGGCCTGTCGCGCCGCCGTCGAATCCCGCTCCGCCACGCCCATGTCGCGGTCGGCCGCCGCCGTGGTCTGGGCCATGCTGGCCGCCAATCGCGGGGACTGGCCGTCGGCGGTCGAGGCGTTCAGCACGGCCGCCGCACTGCTGCCGCAGGTCGCCTGGCACGGTGTCGAGCGCGGCGCCCGTGAACGTCGGCTGGACCAGTGGGAGGGCTTGGCCAGGGCGGCCGCGGCGGCCGCGGTGGCGGGGGGAGCCCCGGACCTCGCGGTGGAGTTGCTCGAACAGGGCCGCTCGGTGATGTGGTCGCAGGTGTTGCAGACCCGCGACGACACGTCGGTGCTGCGCGAGCGGGACCCGGCGCTGTACGACCGGCTGCGGGCCGTGGCCGCGGACATGGCGACCACGGGCACCCTCGATGCGCCGACCGGCATGGTTCCCGTCCTGCCCGCCGGTCTCCCGGCCGACGCCGCCCGGCACGATCAGGAACGCCGCATCCGGCTGGCCGAGGAGTGGGACCGGCTGCTCGCGCGGGCGCGGGCGTTACCGGGGCTGGAGCACCTGCTGCGGGTGCCGCCGCTGGCGACCCTGCGCGACGGCCTGCCCGACGGACCGGTGGTGCTGATCAACGTCCACGACACGCGGTGCGACGCGCTGGTCGTGCGGCGGGACGGGCCCGTGGAGCACATCCCGCTGCCCGACCTGTCCGCGGACGAGACCGTCCGGCGGACCACCGCCTACCTGCGGGCGTTGCACGTCCTGGAGAGCCCGGCGGTGCGGGGCGACCTGACCCGCACCAGCGCCAAGCAGACCCTGCACGTGACGCTGGAGTGGCTGTGGGACGCCGTCGCCGGACCGGTGCTCGACCACCTGGGCCTGGTCGACGGGGAGCGGTTGTGGTGGTGCCCCACCGGCACCCTGACCCTGCTGCCGCTGCACGCCGCCGGCTACCACGACCCGGCCGACACCCCGTCCGGGCGCACCGTGCTCGACCACGTCGTCTCGTCGTACACCCCGACGCTGCGCGCGCTCGCCAGGGCACGCACGGCCGACGCGCCGGACACCGCGGACCGCCGACTGCTCGTCGTGAGCATGCCCGAAACCCCGCCCGGCGAGGCCGCGCTGAGCCCGCTGCCGGGAGCCCGTGCGGAGGCCGAGTTCTTCCAGCGCGCGATGCCGGGGGCGCACACGCTGCGCGCCGGCGACGCGGCCACGCACGCCACCGTCACCGCCGACCTGCGCACCCACGCGTACGCGCACTTCGCGTGCCACGGGGGACAGGACCTGGGCAACCCGTCCACCGGCGCGCTCTACCTGCGGGACAAACCGCTGACCGTGCTCGACGTCGCCGAACTGGACCTCGCGCACGCCGAACTGGCCTACCTGTCGGCGTGCCACACCGCCGTCGGCGGCACCACCCTGTCCGACGAGGCCATCCACCTCGCCGCGGCCCTGCAACTGGCCGGCTACCGACACGTGATCGCGACCCTGTGGGCGGTCACCGACCGGACCGCGGTCGAGGTGGCGATGTCGGTCTACACGGCACTGATCAACGGCTCGGGGCTCGACCTCACCGAAACCGCCCACGTGCTCCACCGAACCGTGCGGGCGCTGCGCGACGCCGACCCCCGTGATCCGACGCGGTGGGTGCCGTACATCCACTCGGGAGCGTGACGAAGATCGGAATCGGGCGAGGGGCTCCTCTATCGGGACAAGTTTCCCGAGTAGGCGACGAAGCTGCCCGTTGTCAGTGCTCCAGAGCGGGGTCCTTCCGGCGGAACGACAACGCGATGACCCCGGCAGCAGCCATGAAGGCCGCCACGACCCACATGCCCGCCCGGAAGTTGCCGGTCACCCCCTGGAGCCAGCCCGCCAGGTACGGGCCGGCGAAACCCGCGAGGTTGCCGAACGAGTTGATCAACCCGATGCCCGCGGCGGCGCCGACCCCGACCAGGAACGAGTTCGGCAGCTGCCAGAACACCGGGATCGCGGCGAACACACCGATCGCGCAGACCGTGACGGCCACCATCACCAACAGCGGCGAGTTCAGGTACAGCGCGGCGGCGATCGCCACCGCTCCGGTGAACGCGGCGATCGCGACGTGCCCCGCCCGTTCGCCGGTGCGGTCTGAATGCCGCGCCCACAGCACCATCGCCAAGGCCGCGAAGGCGTACGGAACCGCCGTGACCAGCCCGATCTCGACGATGCTGAACGTGGTCCGGAACTGTTCCTGGAAGCCCTTGATCACCTGCGGCAGGAAGAACGCGAGGACGTAGAGGCCGAAGACGATGCCGAAGTAGACGACGCTGAGCGCGAGCACGCGCGGGTTGGTCAACGCCGACCGCGTGCTGACCTCGCCGCCGACCTCCTGGGCGTCCTCCGCGTCGATGGTCGACTGGAGCGCGACGCGCTGGTCCGCGGTCAACCACTTCGCGTCCCGCGGCCGGTTGGGCAGGAAGAAGAACACCGCGACGCCGAGCAGGATCGAGGGCAGGCCCTCGACGAAGAACATGAAGCGCCAGCCCGCGTCGAAGCCGAGCACGCCGTCCCCGTGCTGGATGAGCAGGGTGGAGATCGGGCTCCCGATGACCGAGGACAGCGGCACCGCGAGGAAGAACAGGGCGACGATCTTCGCCCGTTGCGCGCGGGGGAACCAGTAGGTCAGGTACAGGATGATGCCGGGGAAGAAACCGGCCTCGGCCACACCGAGCAGCACCCGGACGACGTAGAAGCTGACCTCACCCTGGATGAACGCGGTGGCCGAGGCCACGATGCCCCAGGTGACCATGATCCGGGCGATCCAGATCCGGGCGCCCACCCGGTGCAGCACGATGTTGCTGGGTACCTCGAAGAAGAAGTACCCGACGAAGAACAGGCCCGCGCCGAGCCCGTAGGCCGCCGCGCTGATGCCGAGGTCGGCGTTCATGGTCAGCGCCGCGAACCCGACGTTCACCCGGTCGAGGTAGTTGAGCAGGTACAGCAGCCCGAGGAACGGGACGAGGCGGATCACGGCCTTGCGCACCGCCTGCGCGGTGGGTGTCGCTGCCGTGGACGAGGGTTTGTTCATCGGACTCTCCTGCGTGTCGGCAGTGAACTGGTGACCGCGGCCACGGTCACCCGGACGCGCCGGCACGCAGCGCCTGGTAGACGTAGTCGTCGAGGTCGAACGTCGTCAGCATCAGCACCCGGGCCGGTGAGCCGGCGGCGACGATGCGTTCCAGCGCGGCGATCCCGCCCAGCACGGGCATGCGGATGTCCATCAGGACCACGTCGGGTTCGAGTGATTCGCAGAGCTGCACGGCCGTCGCGCCGTCGCCCGCCTCCCCGACCACCGTGGTGTCCGGTGCGGCCTTGAGCAGCGACACCAGTCCGGCGCGGAAGAGCGCCTGGTCGTCGACGACGAGGACGCGCGTCACGACAACGTCCCTCCTCCCAGGGGCACGGTCAACTCCACGCCGAAACCACCGTCCGCGCGTGGACCCGCGACGAGCGTTCCGCCGTAGATCCTGGCCCGCTCGCTCATCCCGATCAAGCCGTGCCCGCTACCGGCCGCCCGGACTGGTGCCAACGGCGGCGAGTTGACGACTTCCGCCGAGAGCTGTCCGGCGTAACGGCGCACCGCCACCTCGGCCGTGGCCCCGTCCGCGTGCTTGAGCACGTTCGTCAACGCCTCCTGGATGACCCGGTAGACCGTCATCTGCAGGCCGGACGGCAGGTCCGACGTGTCGCCGCGCACGGTCAGCGACACCTCCAGACCGGTGGCGCGGACGCGGTCGACCAACGATTCCAGCTCACCGAGGCCCGGTGCCGGCCCGTCGGGCGACTCGCTCGCGCGCGACCGTGACACCCGTGGCAGCTTCGTCACCATGCAGGAGCACCGCAAGCACGTGGGCACCAACTTCAAGGCGGGCACCAAGTTCTGCCTCGCCGCGTACGGCGTCGGGAACGACGGCACCGTTGGCGGAACGCTGTGGTGGAGCGGTCACTGATCGTGGCGCTCACCGCCGTCGCCTGGTCCTCGCCGGCCAGGGCGCGGCGGGCGCCACTTCGCAGAACGTCCAGGGGCACGCGGAAAGTCCGTCGTCGATCAGCTGGGGGGAACGCTGTGGTGGAACGTCACATCGTGATCGTGACGGCGCTGCTGGCGCTGGCGGGCTGTGCGTCTGCGCAGCCGCAGCCGCAGCCGGCACGCTTGCTCGACCCGCAGCAGTACGCGAAGGCTTTGGGCGACAAGTACTCCGCGTTCAGCTGGCCCGAAGGCCGCGAACCCGACCTGTCGGTGCTCGCGGAGAAGTCGGGACCGGGTGACGGCAAGGTGCCCGAAGGCGCCGAGCGGGTCGTTCTGGAGATCACCAACTCGTGTGCCTGGTACGCGTCGTGGGAGGACGCGCGCCAACGTGGTGATCACGTCTCGGTCGCACGCGCGTTGAAGGTCATGGCCGAGGTGCTGCCGACGTTCTCGCCGGAGGACCCGGACGGGCAGCGCTACGCCAGGGAGACCGCTGCCAAGGCGAAGGCGGGTGACGGCACGCAGGCCGCCGATTACGTGACCGCGAACTGCGACGCGGTGAAGTGGAGCGAATGAGGTGGACCCACCGGTGACGGTGATCGACTACGGCGTGCCGACCGCGGGTCGATCGCAGGCGGACGACAGCGAACGGTCCAGTGCCGCGCGGTGGGGCGGGTCGAGGTTCCGGTCGTGGGAGACGAACAGCCGCGTCGCGAGGAGTCGGCCGGGGCACGACGGGCGTGCGCGGGAGTGGTCGGTCGCTTTCAGTTGTTCCAGCAGTCGCAGGGTGATCCGGTCCAGCTGAGGGCGGACTTCGGTGGCCAGGTCGGGCCGTTCGACGGGCGCGAGTTCGGGGTGCGCGGTCCACAGCGCGTAGAGGTGGCGCTGGACCTGTTTGTTCGCCTCGATCTGGTCGCGGAACACCGCGACCGACTCCTCGGGATCGACGCCCATGCCGATCGACAGCGTTCGCACGTTGTCCAGCACGACCTGCTCGCGTGCGGGATCGTCGATGGGCGCGGGCGTGCCGAACTTCGCCGCGGCGACCTTGTCGGCCAGCAGGACCCGTTCCGCCGAGAGCCCGGTCAGCGGAACCAGGGACTCCCTCGCTCCGCCGGTGGCCGTCGCCCCGTTGACCGGGCCGAGGGCGGTGACGAGCAGTGCCACGAGCACCGCGACGGACGACCTGCCCACCGACACGCGCATTCCCGGAATCGAGATCACAGCGCGAGACTACCGGTGCCGTCAGGGTTCGGTCAGTGACCTCGGGCTTCCATGACCAGCAACATCAGCGAGAGCAGGAGCTGGAGGGCGCCGATACCGGTGCCCGTGACGGCGGTCCAGTCCAGTCGGTACTCGGTCTTGGTGGTCATCGACCGCACGCCGCAGACCACGGCGCCCGCCGCGAGGACCGCGCCTCCCGCGGGGGTGGGCCAGCTGAGCAGGCCCAGGCACAACGCGATCGGTCCCAACCACGCGTCTTTGCCCGGACGGTCCTTCGCGGGGAGTTGCCGCGTCACGCCGATCATGGTCCCCCAAGTCATCCGCAAGGCCTGCCCGTCACCACCGATCACGATAGCGATCGCACCGGCTGCGGAGGGAGCGCTGCTGTTCAGCTCCGTTGTTCAGCTCCGTTGTTCAGCTCAGCCGCAGAACGCCGAGCGCCATGAGGGCGACGTGCAGTTCGGTGCGCCGCTCCCCGGATTCCAGGTCGCAGTCGAGCAGTCGTTCGATGGCTCGAAGGCGCTGGTAGAGCGTCTGCCGGGAGAGGTCGCCGCGGCGGGCGGCGGTGGTCTTGTTGCCCGCCGCGTCGAGGTAGTGGCGCAGGGTCGGCAGCAGGTCGGTGTGGTGCCGGGTGTCGTGCTCGACGAGCCGGCCGATCTGCCGTTCCACGTAGTCCTGGACCCGGACGTCCTCGCGCAGCGTGTACAGCAGCTGCCGCAGGCCGATGTCGGACAGTTCGTGGAACGGCTTGCCGGGGGAGTCGGGCAGGACCGCTTCCGCCACGCGTGCCGCCTCGCGGAACGAGCGGGCGGCGTGGGCGAGGTCCGCGACCTCGGAGCCGACGCTGATCACCGCCGACGGGTCGACGTCCAGGGCGGTGCGGCTCAGCTGCTCGACGGCGGGCCGCCAGGGCTGGGCGGGACGCGGGGAGAGCAGGACGCCGACGCGTCCGGGGCTCAGCTCGCCGACCAGGACCGGGCCGAAGGTCGGCTCCAGGGCGTCGGCCAGCGACGTTTCGAGTTCGGCCGACGTGTCCACGAGGACGGCGAGGAAGCGGCCGTCCTTGGTCGGCAGGCCCAGCGCCGCGGCGCGCACCCGTGCCTCGTCGGGGGAGCGGTGCCGTTGCTCCGCGATGTCCTGGAGGAGGTTGCGGTGCGCTCTGCGCTCCCAGGTCGTGGCGTGGATGAGACGCGCGATCGTCAACGTCATCGCGGTCCGCTCCAGCACGGTGACGTCCTCCGGCCCGAACGCCCTGGCGGCACGGGTCGGCTTTCCCGGCGCCGGCGGGACGAGGGTCGGGAGCATGGCCACCCGGCCCCACCGTTCGCCGCGGTACTCCACCGGGGTCACCAGCCACCCCTCGGGGCCCCGCACGTCCGTGTCGTCGCCGGGCGGGACAGCCCTGGAACGACGTTCCCAGCCGGTGAGCGCGTCCTCCACGGTGCGGCCCGCCGGTTCGCAGATGACCGCCTGGTGCGCCAGGTTCTCCAACACCACCGTGTGGCCGCTCATCTCCGCCGCCGCCCGCATCACGTCCTCGGGACCCGCGCCGCGCAGCGTCAACGCGGTGAACGCGTCGTGGATCTGCTGCGTCCTGCGCATCGCCTCCGCGTGGTTGCCGAGGATCAGGGCGTGGACGACCTGGGTGATCTCCACGAAGTTGACGTCCTTGGCCAGCGACACCAGCGGCAGACCGCGCGTCCGGCAGGCCCGCACCAGCGCGTCGGGCGGGCGGTGGAACCGCCGGACGAGCTCGATGACCAGGGCGGACGCCCCCACGTCCGCCAACTCGTCCACGTACCGGCGCACCAGCGAGGGGTCGGTCGGCAGGGGCATTCCGGTGGTGAGGACGAGCTCGCCGCCCTTGAGGAACGACGCCGGGTCGGTCAGCTCGGTGATGTGCACCCAGCGGACCGGCCGGTCCAGCTCGGACTCGCCGGTGACGACCGTGGGCAGCCCCGCCGCCAGCACCGGCAGCGCCAGCACGTCGGCCACGGTGAGCGCGCCGACCGCCTGGCCCTGCTCGCCGGGCCGCGCCGGTCCGGCGGCCCGGAATTCCTCGTCCACGGCGTCTCCCTCGGTGCCCGGTCACTGTGACAAGCGGGTCTCCACCTGCGCAAGAGCAGCCCGGGGACGCCCACGCGGTCGCGGACGGCAGGCGCCGGCCCCGGACGTTGACAAAACGTCCAAACCCCGTGCTCCAGGCGGACAGAACACGCGTTGTCGCGCCTCAGCGCCCCGGAGATGCTCGGGACGCCCCCCCGAGAGCCAGGGAGACCACCATGACCGCACTGTCGCCGCACCTCCGCCAGGCCACGCCCGTGGTCGCGGTCCGGGGCGAGGGCGTCCACCTGTACGGCGAGGACGGCCGGCGCTACCTCGACTTCACCGCCGGTATCGGCGTCACCAGCACCGGCCACTGCCACCCGGCGGTGGTGGCCGCCGCGCAGGAGCAGGTCGGCACGCTCGTCCACGGCCAGTACACGACGGTGATGCACCGACCGCTGCGGCGGCTCGTGGACAAGCTCGGCGAAGTGCTGCCGGCCGGGCTGGACAGCCTGTTCTTCGCCAACTCCGGCAGCGAGGCCGTGGAGGCCGCGTTGCGGCTGGCGCGGCAGGCCACCGGCAGGCCGAACATCCTGGTCTGCCACGGCGGCTTCCACGGCCGCACGGTGGCCGCCGCCTCGATGACCACCTCCGGCACGCGGTTCCGGGCCGGGTTCTCGCCGCTGATGAGCGGTGTGGTGGTCACCCCGTTCCCGACCGCGTTCCGGTACGGCTGGGACGAGGAGACCGCCACCCGCTTCGCGCTCCAAGAGCTGGACTACGTGCTCCAGACCGTGTCCGCACCCGCCGACACGGCCGCGATCATCGTCGAGCCGGTGCTGGGCGAGGGCGGCTACGTGCCCGCGACCCAGGCCTTCCTGGAGGGCCTCCGCGAGCGGGCGGACCGCCACGGCTTCCTGCTGATCCTGGACGAGATCCAGACCGGCGTGGGCCGCACGGGCCGGTTCTGGGGCCACGACCACTTCGGTGTCGCGCCCGACATCCTGATCACCGCCAAGGGCGTGGCCAGCGGTTTCCCGCTGTCCGCCATCGCCGCCCCCGAGGAGCTGATGAGCAAGGCGTGGCCGGGCTCGCAGGGCGGTACCTACGGGGCCAACGCGGTGGCGTGCGCCGCCGCGTGCGCGACCCTCGACGTCGTCCGCGACGAGAAGCTGGTCCACAACGCCGAGCGGATGGGCGAGCGGCTGCGGGCGGGGCTGGAGGCGGTCGCCGCCACGACGCCGGCCATCGGTGACGTGCGGGGTCTCGGCCTGATGCTGGCCACGGAGTTCGTCACCGCGGACGGTCGGCCCGACGGTGAGACCGCCGCCCGCGTGCAGCGCGCCGCCGCGGACGCAGGGCTGCTCCTGCTGCTGTGCGGCGCGTGGAACCAGGTCGTCCGGATGATCCCCGCGCTGGTGATCGACGAGCAGGCGGTGGACGAGGGCCTGCAGGCATGGGCCTCGGCCGTCGAAGCGGGAGTGTCGGCGCCATGACGGCTGACGCCCTGGCGCGTCTGCTCGCCCGATCCGCTCCCGGTATGCGGTTGGAGACCGGCGCGGGCGGGACCGCGCCCTACGCCTACGACGCCTCCAACTACCGGGTGCCGCCGCGAGCCGTGGCGTTCCCGCGTTCCGTCGACGAGGTGCGCGCCGTGCTGCGGGCGTGCCGGGAACTGGGCCTGCCGATCACCGCGCGGGGAGGCGGCACCAGCATGGCGGGCAACGCCATCGGCCCGGGGGTGGTCCTGGACTTCTCCCGCCACCTGAACCGAATCCTGGACATCGACCCGGACGCGGGCACCGCCAGGGTCGAGGCCGGAGTGGTCCTGGACGACCTGCGGACGGCCGCCGCGCGGCACGGGCTCACGTTCGGCCCCGACCCGTCCTCGCACAGCCGCTGCACCCTCGGCGGGATGATCGGCAACGACGCCTGCGGCAACCGTTCCGTCCGGCACGGGCGGACCAGCGCGCACGTCGAGTCGCTGGAGATCGTCACCGCCGACGGCGTCCTCGCGATCGCCGACCACACCGGACTGCGTGCCGCCGACCCGGCCGACCCCGAGGCGGTGGCCCGGATCGCGCGGCTGACCGAGGACGCGCGGCAGCTGGTCGTGGACAACCTGGCGCTGATCCGCACCGAACTGGGTCGCATCCCCCGCCAGGTCTCCGGCTACCAGCTCCACCACCTCCTGCCCGAACGCGGCTTCGACGTGGCACGGGCACTGGTCGGCACCGAGGGCACGTGCGCCGTCGTGGTCGCCGCCACGGTCCGCCTGGTCGCCACGGCTCCGGCATCGGCCCTGCTGGCGCTGGGTTACGACAACCTCGTGGACGCGGCCGAGGACGTCCCGGAGATCCTGCGCTGGTCGCCCACCGCCGTGGAGGGCATGGACGAGGCCATCGTCGCCACCATGCGCGCCCGGCGCGGCCCGGACTCCGTCACCGGCCTGCCCGACGGGCGGGCCTGGCTGTACGTCGAACTCGACGGTGACGACGAGGCACAGGTCGCGATCAACGCCGGCGAACTGCTGGACGTCCTCAAAGCCCGTGGGCGCATGTGCGACGGCAGGCTGGTGGACAGCGCCGCGCAACGGCGTTCGCTGTGGCGGGTCCGCGAGGACGGCGCCGGCCTGGCCGCACGCCTCGTCGACGGCGGCGAGTCGTGGCCGGGCTGGGAGGACGCGGCGGTCGCGCCGGAGAACCTGGCGGCCTACCTGCGCGAGTTCCGCGCGCTGCTGGACGGGCACGGCCTGACCGGCGTGCTGTACGGGCACTTCGGCGCGGGCTGCGTGCACGTGCGCATCGACTTCGACCTCGGCACGGACACCGGCCGTGCCGCCGCACGCCGCTTCCTCCGCGAAGCGGCCACGCTGGTCGTCCGGCACGGCGGCACGCTCTCCGGCGAGCACGGCGACGGCCGGGCCCGCGGCGAACTGCTGGACGTCATGTACAGCCCGCGCATGATCCAGGCGTTCGCCGCCTTCAAACGGCTCTTCGACCCGGACGGCCTGCTCAACCCCGGCGTCATCGTGGCACCCGCCGCCCTCGACGCCGACCTGGTCCTGCACAACCCCGCCGCACCGGACGGCCGCCCCACGCTCTTCACCTTCCCGCACGACGACGACGGCTTCGCCGGTGCGGCACGGCGGTGCGTCGGGGTCGGCCGCTGCCGCAGCGACGCGGGCGGCGTGATGTGCCCCAGCTACCGCGCCACCGGCGACGAGAACCACTCCACCAGGGGCCGGGCGCGCGTCCTGCAGGAGATGCTGCGCGGCGAGACGATCGAGGGCGGCTGGCGTTCGACGGAGGTCCGCGACGCCCTCGACCTGTGCCTGTCGTGCAAGGCCTGCTCGACCGACTGCCCGGTCGGCGTCGACATGGCCACCTACAAGGCGGAGTTCCTGCACCAGCACTACCGGGGCCGGATCAGACCCCGCTCGCACTACTCGCTGGGCTGGCTGCCCGCCGCCTCCGCCCTGGCCCGCTACGTCGCCCGCCCCGTCAACGCACTGCTGCGCGGGCCACTGGGCACGCTGGCGGCCCGACTCGGCGGCGTCACAACACAACGCGCAATCCCCGCCTTCGCCTCACGGCGCGCGCTCCGGTCCGCCCTTCGTGACGCACCGCAGACCAACAAGCCCGCAGCACTGCTGTTCATCGACAGCTTCACCAGGGCGTTCCGCCCCGAGGTCGCCGGCGCCACCGCCCGAGTGCTCAGCGACGCGGGCATCCCCAATTCAGCCCGTGACGGGCTGTGCTGCGGCCTCACGTGGGTGAGCACCGGCCAGCTCTCGGTGGCACGTCGGGTCATGGCCCGCACGGTGGCCCGCCTCGACAGCGCGCCCGACCGCGACCTGCCCATCGTCGTCACCGAGCCGAGCTGCGCCGCCGCTCTGCGACGTGACGTGCCCGAACTGCTCGACACCGACGCCGCCCGTCGCGTCGCGGCCCGCGTCCACACCCTGACCGGCGCGCTCACCGACCTGGCCGCACCGGATTGGACCCCACCGCCGCTACCCGATTCCGTGCTGTTGCAGACCCACTGCCACGAGTACGCCACGTTCGCCGGCCGCCGACCGCAAGACCTGCTCCGCAAGCTCGGCGTGCGGAAGGTGACCGAGGCCGAGGGCTGCTGCGGCCTGGCCGGAAACTTCGGCTTCGAGGAACAGCACTACGAGACGTCGATGGCCGTCGCGGACCTCTCGCTGCGCCCGCGCCTCGACGAACAGCCCGACGACGGGATCGTCGTGGCCGACGGCTTCAGCTGCGCCACCCAGATCGACCACCTCGCCCAAGGCCGGGGCATCCGCGCGACGCACCTGGCCCAACTGCTGGACCAGGCCGCCCGACCAGGAGGAACACCGTGATCGACGTACCGAACCAGTTGTTCATCGACGGCGCCTGGCTGGACGCGGCCGACCGCGCCACCATGCCCGTGCACGACCCCGCGACCGGCGAGGTGATCCGCCACGTCGCCGACGCCGGCCCGAAGGACGCCCTGCTGGCCGAGGATGCCGCCGTGCGCGTCCAGGAGGAGTGGGCGGCCACCGCACCCAGGGTGCGCAGCGAGATCCTGCGCCGCGCGTACGAGATCATCCTCTCCCGCACCGACGAGCTCGCCGCGCTCATGACCGCCGAGATGGGCAAGCCGCTGGCCGAGGCCAGGGGAGAGGTCGCGTACGCGGCCGAGTTCTTCCGCTGGTTCTCCGAGGAGGCCGTGCGCGTCGACGGCGGCTACGGCGTCCTGCCGGACGGCCGCAACCGGATGCTGCTGATGCGGCGGCCCGTCGGACCGTGCCTGCTGATCACGCCGTGGAACTTCCCGTTGGCGATGGGCACCCGCAAGATCGGCCCGGCGGTAGCCGCGGGCTGCACGATGGTGCTCAAGCCCGCGCCGCAGACCCCGCTGTCCAGCCTCGCGCTGGCGCGGATCATGCAGGAGGCCGGGTTGCCGGACGGCGTGCTCAACGTCGTCACCACGTCGAAGGCCGGTGACGTGGTCGAGCCGATGCTGCGCGGCGGCCGGATCCGCAAGCTCTCCTTCACCGGCTCAACGCAGGTCGGCCGACTGCTGCTCGCGCAGAGTGCCGACACCGTCGTCCGCACGTCGATGGAGCTGGGCGGCAACGCCGCGTTCATCGTCTTCGACGACGCCGACCTGGACGCCGCCGTGGACGGCGCGATGACCGCGAAGATGCGCAACATGGGCGAGGCGTGCACGGCGGCGAACCGCTTCTTCGTCCACCGCACCGTCGCGCACCGGTTCGCCGAACGACTGGCCGAACGCATGGGCGCACTCGTCGTCGGGCCCGGCACCCGGCCGGGCGTGGACGTGGGCCCGCTGATCGACGAGACAGGCCGTGCCAAGGTCCAGGAACTGGTGAACGACGCCGTGCAACGGGGCGCCGAAGTGCTGGTCGGCGGAACCACCCCGGACGGCCCCGGTCACTTCTACCCGCCCACGGTCCTGACCGGCGTCGACCCCGACAGCAGGCTCATGTCGACGGAGATCTTCGGCCCGGTGGCGGCGATCCTCACGTTCGACGACGAGGACGAGGTCGTGCGCCGGTCCAACGACACCCCGTGGGGCCTGGTCGGCTACGTCTTCACCCAACAGCTGGACCGAGCCCTGCGGGTCAGCGAACGCCTGGAGGTGGGCATGGTGGGCCTCAACACCGGCCTGGTGTCCAACCCCGCCGCGCCGTTCGGCGGCGTGAAGCAGTCCGGCCTCGGCAGGGAGGGCGGCCGGGTCGGGATCGAGGAATTCCTGGAGTACAAGTACATCGCGGTGCCGGTGTAGGCCGACACCGCGACATCCGTGGGCTACGAACCGAGGCGGCGTGCGGAGATCTCCGCCGCCGCCTCGGCGACGAGCCGACCCCACTCGGGCAGCCGGGCGTCGTCGCAGCGGGAGTCCGGCATGGATATCGCCACGGCGGCCAGCGGCGTGCCGTCCCCGTCGAGGATCGCCGAGGCGATGGCGCACACGTCGGGCCGGTACTGGTTGCGGTTGACCGCGTAGCCGTCGGCGCGCACGCGGTCCAGCTCGGCCCTCAGCTCCTGAGGATCGGTGATGGTGGCTTCGCTGTAGCGCTCCAGTGAGCGGGCCAGCAGCTCCTCCACGTCGGACAGCTCCACGTTGGCCAGTATCGCCCGACCGGTCGCCGTCGCGTGGATCGGCGAGGTGTCGCCGATCTCGTAGAAGGTGCGCACCGCGTGCGAGGAGTCGACGCGGTCGACCACGACCATGCAGTCGAGGGCGTCCGGAACGGACAGGTGGATCGTCTCGTTCACCTTGTCGCGCAAGCGGATCATGGGTTCGCGCGCCGCCGCGAACAGGCTCGATCCCTGCAAGGCCGCAGGGCGCACGGCGAGCACCCGCACGCCGATCTCCCACCGCGTCGTGTCCTTCCGGTTTGCGCGCAACCACCCCGCCTCGCTCAGGGTGACCAGTGTGCGCTGCACCGTCGACTTGGGCAGCCCGAAGATCTTCGTCAGTTCCCCCACTGTGACCGGCTGGTGCTGCGCGACCGCCTCCAGGATGCGCAGCGACCGGGTCACGCTCTTCATCTCCATGCGTTATCCCCCTGTTAAAGCGGTGAAGTCCTGCCGGACACCTCTTGACTCCCTTCGGAGCAACTGCCATTCTTCGTGCCAGATTCTAGCACGGTGTGCCACATTGCGGCACAGTTGATGAGTGAATCCCTCAGAGTCCCCCCATCCGGCCGCATCAGCTTGGCGGTCCGATAGGCCGAAAGGAAGACCCGTGTCTGCCAGGAAGCGAGTCGCCGTCGTCGGCGTCGGAACGATGGGCAGCCAGGCCGCCTGGCGCTTGGCGGCCCGTGGCGCCGAGGTGGTCGGGTACGACCGGTTCGCCCCCGGTCACGATCGCAGCGCCGCGGGCGGCGAGACCAGGATCTTCCGCAGCGCGCACTTCGAGGACTCGCGCTACGTGCCGCTGCTCAAGCACGCCGACGCGTTGTGGGAGGAGTTGCAGCGCGAGACCGGCCGCGAGCTGCGTCGCCTCACGGGGTGCCTGCTGATGGGCCCCACCGCGCACCACCAGATGAGCACCGTCCTGGAGTCCATCGCCGAGCACGGCCTGGACCACGAGGTCCTGGACGCCGACCTGCTGGCCAAGCGCTTCCCGCAGTACCGGATCGAGGACGGTGACGTCGCCGTGCTGGACCGCCGTGCGGGCTTCATCCGTCCCGAGCTGACCGTGCAGACCGCCGCCCGTCGTGCCGAGGAGTTGGGGGCGCGCATCCACCGCTACACCCCGGTCCGTGAGATCACATCCGCGGGCAACGGGGTGGAGATCCGCACGGACGCGGGTGTCGAGCGCTTCGACGCGGTCGTGGTGACGGTCGGCCCGTGGGTCAACGACCTGCTGCCGGAACTCCCGTGGGAGGTGGAGATCCGCAGGCTGGTCAGCGCCTGGTACGTGCCCGCCACCGCCGACGCGTGGTTCGGCGACGAGCGCCCGGCCTTCATCCGCACCGCGCCCACCCACTGCTACGGCCTGCCGTCACCGGACGGCGTCTCCGTGAAACTCGGCCTGTCCCGCGCCCTGCACCGCCCGGTGGACGACCCGAACCGGCTCGACCGCACGGTGGACCCGGCGGAACTGGAGATCTTCACCGAGCTGATCGGACGCCACATGCCCGACCTGCACCCCGATCCCGTCCGGCTGTCGGTGTTCATGGAGGGCTACACCGAGAGCAGCCGCCCGCTCGTCGGCCCGCTGCCCGGCAACGACAACGTGGTGCTGCTCGCCGGTTTCTCCGGCCACGGCTTCAAGCTCTCACCCGCCTTCGGCGACATCGCCGCCGACCTCGCGCTCGACGGCGCGTCGTCCCAGCCCATCGACTTCATCTCCACCTCGAACCGCACGGAGGCGTGACGCAGCGATGACCAACACAGCGATCATCAACGGCGGGGCGGCAATCCTGACCGTCGGCGCGCTGAGCGCCGAGCCGGGCACCAAGGTGCGCGGCAGCGTTCGGGCCGAGCTCGGCACGCTGACCGTGGACATCCCGCTGGCCCTGGTCAACGGCAGCCGTCCGGGCCCCCGTGTGGTGATCACCGCCGGCGTCCACGGCGGCGAGTTCACCGGAATCGACGCGGCCCACCGACTCGCGGCCCGACTCGACCCCGACCAGGTGCGAGGGCAGGTGCTCCTCTGCCTGGTCGCCAACCCTCCCGCCGTCTACGACGGGCGGCTCGGCACGTCCCCGCTCGACGGGGTCAACATCAACCGCGTGTTCCCCGGCGACCCCGAGGGCAGTCCCACCGAGCGACTGGCGGCCTGGTTGTTCGCCAACCTGATCCACGGCGCCGACGCGTACGTCGACCTGCACGCCGGCCGCATCGACGAGTTCCTCCGCAACTTCGTCGGCTACCGCCTCACCGGCGACCCGGAACTCGACGCCAAGGCCGCCACCATGGCCCGTGTCATCGGCTACGACGACGTGATCCTGGGTCTGAACGCCGATGGCGGCAACAGCCACGCCGCGGCGGCGCGTCTCGGTATCCCTGCCATCCTCGTCGAGACCGGTCAGCTCGGCGAGCGCGACCCGCAGGCGGCCGAGCGCCTCGTCGCCGCGCTGCTGAGGGTGCTCGACTTCCTCAACGGCGAGGATGTCGAGCAGCCGCCGGCCACCGAGTGGGTCTGGGTCGGCGGTGTCACCGCCGAGGCCGCCGGCCTGTGGTACCCGGAGGTCGCCGCCGGGGACGACGTGGCCGAGGGCCAGGTCATCGGCCGCATCACCGACCCCGCCGACGGCGGGGAACACGAGGTCCGCGCAACGGCCACCGGCCGCGTCTTCTACGGCATGCACGGCCTGACCGTGGTACCCGGCACCGAGCTCGCCGCCATCGCGGCACCCCGCTAGCCCGATCCCCGAACCTCCCCTCCCACCCAGTCTCCCCACTCCGCTTCCTCCCCCGCCCCCTGGAGGCTCCCGTGAAAGACGTACGGATCGACCGCCGGCTGTTCCTGCGCGGTGTCAGCGCCGTCGCGGCAGGTGCTGCCGTGTCCTCGCTGGCCGCGTGTGGCACCGGCACCAGCCGCTCAGCCGACAGCAGCGGCACAGCCGGCAGTTCCAAGACGATCGTCGTCCGCAACAGCGGCGGCGCCTACGGCGACGCCAACCAGAAGGCGCTCTACGAGCCGTTCTCGAAGGAGACCGGCATCGAGGTCAAGGTCATCAACATCAACTACGCGCAGATGCTGGCCCAGATCGAGCAGGGCCGCCCGCAGTTCGACCTGATCGACAACTCCATGATCGACTTCGTGAAGTTCGCCAAGGCGGGGGCGACCGAGCAGCTGGACTACGACCGGCTCAAGAACGCCAAGAACACGGGCATCCCCCAGAACCTCCTCGCCACCCACGCGATCGGCAAGAACTACTGGGGCAGCGTCATGGCGTACCGCACCGACGCGTTCGGGGGCAGGAAGCCGGGCTCCTGGGCGGACTTCTGGGACACCGGGGCGCTGTCCGGCAACCGTGCCCTTCAGCACGTGGACGCCGACATCCCGGAGTTGGAGTTCGCCCTGCTGGCCGACGGCGTGCCGCTGGACAAGCTGTACCCGCTCGACCTGGACCGCGCCTTCCGGGTGCTGGACCAGGTGAAGGGCTCGATCAAGAAGTACTGGGACACGGGAGCCCTGCCCGGCGTGCTGCTGGGCCGTCGCGAGGTCGACGCGTCGAGCGTCTGGCACGGTCGGCTCGACGACCTGATCAAGCAGGGGCAGCCGCTGGCCTACCAGTTCCAGGGCGCCCGGAGGCAGAGCAACGGCTGGGCCGTCCCCAAGGGCACGAACAACCTGGACGCCGCCTACCAGCTCATCGACTTCTCGCTGCGCCCCGAGGTGCAGGCCCACTTCGCCGAGGTCTACCCGATGGCGCCGGTCGTGCCGGCGGCCTACGAGAAGCTGTCGGAGGAGGTCTCGGCCAACCTCCTGGGCTCGCCGAAGAACCTGGCAACCGGATTCGACGCCGATGTCGAGTGGTGGGTGGCGAACGACGACGAGGTCACCAAGCGTTGGCAGGAGTGGGCCCGTGTCTGAGCTCCACGTGATGTCGACGCAGCAGTCCCCGTCGATTCCCCTGTCGGCGGGGACCGGCACCGGCAAACCGCTGTCGGTGACCAAGGTGCGCAAGACCTATGGCGTCATGACCGCCGTCGACGAGATCTCGATGGAGATCGGCGCCGGGGAGTTCGTGACGTTCCTCGGCTCCTCCGGCTCGGGCAAGACCACCACGCTGATGATGATCGCGGGCTTCGTGGAACCCGACTCCGGGTCGATCGTGGTCGGCGGCCGGGACGTCACCAGGCTGGCGCCGCAGAAGCGCGGGCTGGGTTTCGTGTTCCAGCAGTACCTGCTGTTCCCGCACATGACGGTCGGGGAGAACATCGCCTTCCCGTTGCAGCTGCGGGGCGTGCCGAAGGCGGAGATCCGCCGGCGCGTGGGCGAGACGCTGGAGATCGCCGGTCTGGCCGGGTTCGCCCGGCGCCGGCCGCGCGAACTGTCCGGCGGCCAGCAGCAGCGCGTGGCGCTGTGTCGCGCGCTGGTCTACCGGCCACCGGTGATCCTGATGGACGAGCCGCTCGGCGCGCTGGACAAGAAGCTGCGCGACCAGCTCCAGACCGAGATCAAGCGCATCCAGCAGGAGCTGGGGCTGACCGTCATCTACGTGACGCACGACCAGGAGGAAGCACTCGTGCTCTCCGACCGGATCGCGGTCATGCGCGACGGCCGGATCGACCAGTTCGACACGCCGCGGGAGCTGTTCGAGCGACCGTGTACCCCGTTCGTGGCCGACTTCCTCGGTGCGGCGAACTTCCTCCCCGGGAAGGTGGAGGACAGCACCGCGGAGCACGTGGTGGTGCGCCTGGACACCGGCGGCGTGCTGCGCGCCCGTGCGCAGGACGTCACCGCGGGCACGCGGGTGCGTGTGGCGGTCCAGCCGGGACGGTTGACTCCGGTCGCGCCGGAGGCGGGCTTCTGCACCGGCATCGTCGAGTCCGTGACCTACGTGGGCACGCTCGTCCGCGTGACCGTGCTGCCGGAGGGCGGCACGAGCTCGACGGTCGTGCGACTGGAGGTCCCGGCTGGTCGGGCGCCGTACGTGGGCGACCGCATAGGCCTGTCCGCCGACCCCGGGGACGTCAGCGTGTTCGCGGCCGGCACGGAGGGCTGAGCGATGGCCGCACCCGTTCTCGCGCCGGCGGAACCCGCCGTCGCGACCGCACCCGGAAGCGGGCCCGGCGGACTGCGCCGCAGGCTGTCCGGCCGCCGGACCCGCTTCGGACTGCTCAACGCCACGCCCGTCGTCGTCTACCTGCTGGTGCTGTTCATCTACCCGATCTTCAGCACCCTGCTCCTCAGCGTCGAAGGCGAGGACGGCGGGTTCACGCTGCACTGGTACGCCGACGCCCTGCAGGGCACGAACCTGGACATCCTGCTCGCGACGCTGCGGATCTCCGCCGAGACGTCGCTGCTCAGCCTGGTCATCGGGTTCCTGCTGGCCTACTGGATCACCCGGCTGCGCCCGCTGTGGGCGGGGCTGGTGATGCTGGTCGTCGTCGTGCCGCACTTCATCAGCGCACTGGTCCGCACGTACGGCTGGATCATCCTGCTCGGCGACCACGGCCTGGTGAACGAAGCGCTGGTCGGCCTGCACGTCCCCGGCGCCCCGTTCCAACTGCTCTACAACGAGATCGGCGTCGTGATCGGCACGACCTCGGTGATGCTGCCGTACACCGTGCTGCTGCTGTACGCCGTGATGCGCGGTGTGGACCGCGGCCTGATCGCCGCCGCCGCGAGTCTGGGCGCCGGTCGGCTGGTGACCTTCCGCCGCGTCTACCTGCCGCTGGTGGCGCCGGGCCTGGTCAACGCCAGTGTCCTGTGCTTCATCCTCTGCCTCGGCTACTACGTGACGCCCGCGCTGATGGGTGGTCCGAAGCAGACAATGGTCGCCGCGCTGATCGAAGAGCAGGTGATGAAGAACAACCAGTGGAACGGTGCCTCCGCGCACGGCGTGATCCTGTTGCTGCTGACCTTCGCCGGCCTGCTGTTGCTGCAGCTGTTCAAGAAGGCGGGCGAGGCCCGCCGGAATCGAGGTGCTGCGTGATCGGCTTGCGTGACAGCGTGGCCGGACGCATCGTTCTGGCCATCCTCTCCCTGTTGGTGCTGCTGTTCCTGGCGTTGCCGATCGTCCTGATCGCCGTCACGTCGTTCGGCAGCGACGCGCTGGGCTCCTTCCCACCCGAGTCGTGGACGCTGGGCTGGTACCAGCAGGTGTTCGCCGACGACAGCAAGTGGCCCGCCGCGCTGTTGCTGAGCGCGATGGTCGCCGCCATGACCACCGTGTTCTCCGTGGCGCTCGGCATGACCGCGGCGATCGCCCTGGTCCGCAGCGACCTGCCGCTGCGGTCCGCGGTCTACGGTCTGGTGCTGGCTCCGCTGGTGATCCCGCAGGTCGTGATCGCGCTCGGCATGTTCCTGCTCTTCGAGCCCGCCTCGATGCTCGGCAGCCCGATCGCGATCGCCTTGGGGCACACCGTGCTGGCCGCGCCGATCGCGGTGATGATCATCATGGCGACGCTGAAGGGCATCGACGAGCGACTGGAGGACGCGGCCGCCAGCATGGGCGCGGGCCGGCTCACCATCGCGCGGCGGATCACGTTCCCGATGGCCGCGCCCGGTGTCGTCGCCGCCGCGGTGTTCTCCTTCATCACCAGCTTCGACGAGTTCTTCATCTCCCAGTTCCTGTCCTCTGTGGACACCACGACACTGCCCGTGCAGGTGTTCAACGTCCTGCAGTACGACGTCGACCCGTCGGTCACCGCGGTCGCCGCGCTGCTCATCGCCGTCGCGGTCCTGGCGTTGGCCGTGGTCGGTGTGGTCCGCAAGCTCGGCTCGGACAAGCAGAGCGGTCTGCTGCCGGTGGAAACCGGGATCTCGACCGGAGGTGAAACGCGATGACGACCGCGTTGTCCGCCACCGCGGCCCGGCACCTGCTGTTGAACATGACACCCAACGGTTCCCTGGGCGATGACGGGGTCTTCGTGGTGCGGAGCGGGGACGGCCCCTACGTCCACGACGAGGACGGCACGCGTTACATCGACGGGTTGTCCGGCCTGTACTGCTGCCAGCTGGGCTACTCCTACGCCGACGAGATCGCCGAGGCGGCGGGCAAGCAGCTCCGTGAGCTGTGCTTCAGCCCGCTGTGGTCGGCCTCGGCGCACCCGGCGGCGATCGAGTTGGCCGAGCGGCTGGCGGGCATCGTGCCCGCCGGCATCGAGCACACCTTCTTCTCCAGTGGTGGAGCGGAAGCGGTGGAGACCGCGTGGAAGATCGCCCGCCGCTTCCACACCCTGCGGGGCGAACCCGGCCGCACCAAGGCGATCTCCCGGCGCGGCGCGTACCACGGGCTGACCCTCGGCGCGCTGTCGTTCACCGACGACCCGGGGTTGATCGAGCCGTACGGGCCGCCGGCGGTTGAGACCCGGTTCGTGTCGAACACCAATCGCAACGGTCTGCCGCCGGAGATGGCGAACGACTCGATGTTCACCGCGCACCTGCTCGCCGAGGTGGAGTCGGTGATCCTGGCCGAGGGGCCGGAGACGATCGCGATGCTGATCGCGGAGCCGGTGCAGAACCGGGGCGGGTGCATCACCCCGCCCGCCGGTTACTGGCCGGGCCTGCGGGCACTGGCCGACCGGTACGGCTTCCTGCTTGTCGCGGACGAGGTGATCACGGGCTTCGGCCGGCTCGGCGAGTGGTTCGGCGGCGACCGCTACGACGCCCGCCCGGACATCGTCACCGTCGCCAAGGGCATCACCGCCGGGTACGCGCCCATGGGCGCCACCCTGGTCGGCGCCCGCGTCGCCGAGGTGATCAACCGGCCCGGCGCGGTGCTCAACCACGGCTACACCTTCGGCGGGCACCCGCTGAGCGCCGCCATCGCCCTGCGCACGCTGGAGATCATGGAACGCGACAAGGTTCTCGACAACGTCCGCGGGCTGCAAGGTGGGCTCGCGAGCGGCATGGCCGCACTGGCCGACCTGCCGATCGTCGCCGACATCCGCGGCGCGGGCTTCTTCCACGCGGTCGAGCTGGTCGGGGACCAGGAGGACGGCGGGTTCTCCGACGCGGCGCGCAAGGCGCTCGTCGTCGACCTCATCCCGCGCCGGCTGCGCGAAGCGGGACTGCTCGCCAGGGTCTACAACCGCGCCGCGCCCCTGCTGCAGATCGCGCCACCGCTGATCAGCGATCGGCCGCTGCTGGACCGCATTGTCGAGATCATCGCCGACACGCTCGACGAAGCCTCCCAGGCGCTGGCCCGATGACTCCTCCACGCCACACCACGAAAGGAACGCACATGTACTCCATCGGTCCGCTGACCGTCGCCCCGGGTGAGCGCGCCCAGGGCCTGATCCCGGTCGGCACCAGCACTTACGGCGTGGAGCTCGGCATTCCCGTGATCGTCGTCAACGGCGTCGAGCCCGGCCCGGTGCTGTGCGTGGACGCCGGCGTGCACGGCGACGAGTACGACGGCCAGGAGGCGATCCGCCGTGTCCTGGCCGAGACCGACCCGGCGACGCTGCGCGGCACGCTGGTCGGCATCCCGTGCATGAACACCCCCGCGTTCGAGGCGGCGGCCCGCACCAGCGGCCTCGACCACGCCAACCTCAACCGCATCTTCCCCGGTGACCCCGACGGCTCCTACTCCTTCCGCCTGGCCGCCACCTTCGTCGAGCAGGTTGTGCCCGCGATCGACGTCCTGGTGGACCTGCACACCGGCGGCACGTTCGGCGAGATCGCCCCGCTGACCATCGTGCAGGGCGGTTACGAGGACCTGGTCACCGGGATCGGCCTGGCCGCCGGGCACGAGCTGATCTGGAAGGGCGGCAAGTGGGGCGGCACCGTCCGCCACCCCACGCTCGCGGCGGGCAAGCCGGCCATCACCATCGAGGTCGGCGGTGGCACCTACCGGGAGTCGAACGTCGCGCTGCACGCCGACGCCGTGCGCAACATCATGCGGCACCTCGGCATGGTCGATGGTGACGTGGAGCTGCGCGACCGCTACACCGCTGTGACCGGCACGTTCGCCCGTTCCGCAGCCGGCGGCTTCTTCGTCAGCCACACCGAGCCGGGCGAGCAGTGCAAGGAAGGCGACCTCATCGGCCAGGTCGTGGACCACTACGGCACCACGCTGGAGGAGGTCCGCGCCGAGTGGGACGGGATCGTGCTGTGGGTGCGCCGCATCCGCACCGTGCGCCCCGGCGACGAGGTCGTGATCTTCGGCGCGGTCGAAGGTGAGATCACGCCATGAGCGGCACCACCGAACTGCTGATCGACGGCAAGCGGGTCCCCGCCGCCGACGGCCGCACGTTCACCGTGGTCGACCCGGCGCACGGCACGCCGATCGCCGAGGTGTCCCTGGCCGGCGCGGCGGACGTGGACCAGGCGGTCGCCGCCGCGCGGGCCGCGTTCACCGCCCCCGAGTGGGCGCGGATGCGTGCCGCCGACCGCGGCAGGCTGCTGCACCGGATCGCCGAAGGCATCCGGCGCGAGGGCGAAAAGCTGGCGCGGCTGGAAAGCCTCGACGTCGGCAAGCCGCTGCGGCAGGCGAGGGCCGACGTGGAGGCCGCCGCGCGGTACTTCGAGTTCTACGCGGGCATCGCGGACAAGCTCGGCGGCTCGACCATCCCGCTGGGCCCCGGCCTGCTCGACTACACCGTTCGCGAGCCGATCGGGGTGTCCGGGCAGATCATCCCGTTCAACTACCCGATGCAAAACACCGCGCGGGGCAGTGCCCCGGCGTTGGCCGCGGGCTGCACGGTGGTGCTGAAGCCGTCCCCGGAGGCGCCGCTGACGCCGTTGGAGATCGGCCGGATCGCGCTGGACTGCGGGCTGCCGCCGGGCGTGCTCAACGTCGTGCCGGGCGACGGCGGGACCGGTGCCGCGCTCGCCGGGCACCCGGGCATCGACCAGGTCACGTTCACCGGCTCGGTGGCCACCGGCATCAAGGTCGCCCAGGCGGCGGCGGTCAACGTGGTGCCCTCGGTGGTCGAGCTGGGCGGCAAGTCCCCGGTCGTCGTCTTCGCCGACGCCGACTTCGACCTGGCCGTCGCCGCCGTCGCCGGCTCCGCGTTCGGCAACGCGGGGCAGACCTGCTCGGCCGGCACCCGGCTGCTGGTCCAGCGCGGGGCCGAGGAGTTCGTCGACAAACTCGTGGCACACGCCGCCTCGTTGCGCATCGGTCCCGGTGCGGCGGACCTGGACGTCGGCCCGCTGGTCTCCGCCCGGCAGCGCGACCGGGTGGCCGGTTACCTCGACCTGGCCCGGGAGGAGGGCGCCACGGTCCGGGCGGGCGGCAGGAAGCCCGCGGACCCGGACCTGGCGGACGGCTACTACATCGAGCCGACCGTCCTGACCGGACTGACCAACCAGGCCCGGGTCGCCCGCGAGGAGATCTTCGGACCCGTCGTGACCGTCATCGAGTTCGATGACGCCGAGGAGGCGCTGGCGATCGCCAACGACAGCCCGTACGGCCTCGCCTCCTATGTCTGGACCCGTGACATCGACCGCGCGTTGCGCATGGCCTCGGGTATCCGGGCAGGTCAGGTGTACGTCAACGCCACCGGCGTCGGGACGGGCGTGGAGCTGCCGTTCGGCGGCTACAAGCACAGCGGGTGGGGCCGGGAGAAGGGCCTGGAGGCGTTGGCGAGCTACACCCAGACCAAGAACGTCTGCATCGGGTTCGGGAACCGGCCATGAGGTACCGCACGCTCGGCGAGCGCGGCCCCACCGTCTCCGTGGTCGGTGTGGGCGGCAACAACTTCGGTTCACGCCTCGACGAGGAAGGAACCAAGGCGGTCGTCCACGCCGCACTGGACGCGGGCATCACCCTGTTCGACACCGCCGACATGTACGGCGGGTTCGGCGGCAACGGCGCGCGCGGCGACGGTGAACGGCTGCTCGGTGCCGCGCTCAAGGGACACTGGGACGCCGTGGTCCTGGCCACCAAGTTCGGCATGGAGATGAGCCCGGACGACGACCGCCACGGCCCGCGCGGCGCGCGCCGTTACATCCGGCACGCCGTGGAAAGCTCCCTGAGCAGGCTCGGCACCGACCGGATCGACCTGTACCAGTACCACGAGCCGGACGGCGTCACTCCGCTGGAGGAAACCGTCGCGGCGCTCCGGGAACTGGTGCGGGAAGGCAAGGTGCGGCACATCGGTTGCTCCGACCTTCCCGCCGCCGAGCTCACCGCCGACTTCGTCAGCACGCAGGCCCGCTACCACCTGCTCGACCGGAGCGCGGAGACCGACCTGATCCCCGCCTGCCTGTTCGCCGGTGTCGGCCTGCTGCCGTACTACCCGCTCGCGAACGGCCTGCTCAGCGGCAAGTACCGGCGAGGTGAGCAGCCTCCGCCCGGCAGCAGGCTCTCCTGGCGACAGGGCTGGCTCACCGGCGCGGCCCTCGACCGCGTCGAGGCGCTTACCGCCTACGGCGCCGAACGAGGCCTGAGCCTCCTCCAGGTCGCGGTGGGTGGACTGGCCGCCCTGCCCGCCGTCGGCTCCGTGATCTGCGGCGCCATGACCCCCGAACAGGTCACCGCCAACGCGGCGGCGGCCGACTGGACCCCCGACGAGGCCGACCTGGCCGCACTCGACGAGATCGTGACCCCCGGCGAACGCGTCGTCTGAAGTCCCCCACTCCCTCTGGAAACCGCGAGATAGAGGCTGAACGCCATGCGAGAGATCGTCACCTTCGACGCCTATGCAACTTTGATCGACTTCGAGCTCGGCCCCACGACCCTGAAGGTCCTCGAAGACCGGCTGGACCTGGACAACCTGGACGTCGACGAGTTCCTCGACGACTTCCGCGTCATGCGCTTCCAGGCCGTCCTGGAGGCCTACCGCCCGTACCACGAGATCCTGCACTCCAGCCTGCGCAACGCCATGCGCCTGCACGGCCTGGAGTACCGCGAGTCCGACGGCGACGCCCTCGTCGAGGCCGTCCCCACCTTCGGCCCCCACCCGGAGGTCCCGGAGGCCCTGCGCGCCCTGAAGTCCAAGTACGAGATCGCCATCATCTCCAACACCGACGACAACATGATCGCGCGGAACGTCGAGAACATCGGCGTCGAGTTCGACTACGTCATCACCGCGCAGCAGGCCGGCGCGTACAAGCCGGACCGCCAGACCTTCGAGTACGCGTTCAAGACCATGGGCGTCGAGCCGTCGCAGGTCACCCACACCGCCCAGGGTTGGGAGTACGACCACATCCCGACCCGCGACCTCGGCCTGAAGCGCCGGGTGTGGATCAACCGCTACGGCCGCCTCGGCAGCAGCGACTACCAGCCCTACGACGAACTGCCCGACCTGAGCGGCCTGCCCGCCCTGCTCGGCTGCTGAAGGAGAGGCCCGCCGCCATGAAACAGATCCCCTACTGGCTCGACACCGCCCCACAGCCACCCGACCGGTCGGGCAAGCCACTGCCCGAGAACGCGGACGTGGTCGTCATCGGCGGCGGCCTCACCGGCCTGTCGACCGCCTACCACGCCGCCCGCAAGGGCGCTTCGGTCGTGCTGGTCGAGAAGGACAAGATCGGCTCGGGTGCGTCCGGGCGCAACGGCAGCATGTGCACCCAGGGCATCACGATCGCACCCGGCGAGGCGCGCAAGCGCTACGGCCAGGAGCGTGCGCTCGAGCTGTACAACTCCTTCCGCGAGGCCGTGGACCTCGTGGAGGAGTTGACGCTGAAGGAGCACATCGACTGCGACTTCGTCCGCTCCGGACGGCTCGGCGTCGCCTTCAAACCGGGGCACTTCGAGGCGATGAAGGCCAAGCAACGCGACTTGGCCGAGAACTTCGGCCACGACACCGTCCTGCTCTCCAAGGCGGAACTGCGATCCGAACTGGGCTCCGACTACTACCACGGGGCCCTGCTCGACCCGCTCAGCGCGGGCCTGCACGTCGGCAAGTACGTCTACGGCCTCGCCGAAGCCGCGGAACGCGCCGGCGCGCAGATCCACGAACGCAACGCCGCCACCGGTCTCACCAAGACCGCGGACGGCGGTTTCCTGGTGGAGACCCTGCACGGCACGATCCGCGCCAAGCAGGTCATGGCCGCGACCGACGCCTACACCGACAAGGCGCTGCCGTGGTTCCGCAAGCGGCTGATCAACGTCGGCAGCTTCATCATCGTCACCGAGCCGTTGGGGGAGGAGCGCGCCCGTTCGGTGATCCCGAAGGCGCGGCTCGTGGTCGACTCCAAGAACATCGGCCACTACATCCGCCTCACCCCGGACAACCGCCTCGCCTTCGGCGGCCGGGCCCGCTTCGCCCCTTCCAACCCCGCCTCCGACGTCAAGAGCGGAGACGTCCTCAAGCGGGAGATGGTCGAGATCTTCCCGCAGTTGGCCGACGTGCGGATCGACTACGTGTGGGGCGGCACGGTGGGCTTCTCCTGGGACCGCGTCCCGCACGCGGGCCAGGTGGACGGCCTGTACTACTCCATGGGTTACTGCGGTCACGGCGTCCAGATGGCCACCTACATGGGCCGTGCGGTGGCCGAGATGATGGACGGCAAGCCGGAGGCCAACCCGCTGCGCGGTCTCGGCTTCCCCAAGGTCCCCGTCCCCTTCTACAACGGGACCGCCTGGTTCCTGCCGTTCGGCGGCGCCTACTACAAGGCGAAGGACCGCCTGCGCTGACGCGGATGCGTCGGTGACACGGGCCCGGGGCCTTCCGCGAATCAGTCGCGGGAGGCCCCGCCGCGTCGGGGCGAACTCACGCACACCCTCGTCAGAACCTCGTCGGAGAGAAGGTCCGCACAGCCATGACCGCCGCAGCCACCCGAAGAGAGCACGACCTGCTCGGCGACCGCGACGTCCCCGCCGACGCCTACTGGGGCATCCACACCCTGCGCGCCACGGAGAACTTCCCGATCACCGGCACCCCGATCTCCGCCTACCCGCACCTGATCGACGCCTTGGCCGCCGTCAAGGAGGCCGCCGCCCTCGCCAACGAGGAGCTCGGGCTCCTGGATTCGACGAAGGCCGCCGCCATCGTCGAGGCGTGCCGCGAGATCCGCGTCGGCAAGCTGCTCGACCAGTTCGTCGTCGACGTCATCCAGGGTGGCGCCGGCACCTCCACCAACATGAACGCCAACGAGGTCGTGGCCAACCGGGCGCTGGAACTCCTGGGCCGGGAGAAGGGCCAGTACCAGTACCTGCACCCCAACGAGGACGTCAACCTCGGCCAGTCCACCAACGACGTCTACCCGACGGCCGTGAAGATCGCGACGGTCTTCGCCGTGCACGGCCTGCTGGAGGCGATGTCCGTCCTCCAGGACGCCTTCGCCCGCAAGGCGGTCGAGTTCCGCGACGTGCTCAAGATGGGCCGCACGCAGCTCCAGGACGCGGTGCCGATGACGCTCGGGCAGGAGTTCTCCGCCTACGCCGTCATGCTCGACGAGGACCGCAGCCGGCTCACCGAGGCGGTCGGGCTGATCCACGAGATCAACCTCGGTGCCACCGCGATCGGCACGGGTCTCAACGCGCCCGCCGGATACGCCGAGGCGGCCCGCCGCCACCTCGCCGCGATCACCGGGCTGCCTCTCGTGACCGCCCCGAACCTGGTCGAAGCCACCCAGGACTGCGGCGCGTTCGTGCAGATGTCCGGCGTGCTCAAGCGGGTCGCCGTCAAGCTGTCGAAGACCTGCAACGACCTGCGCCTGCTGTCCTCCGGGCCGCGCGCCGGGCTCGGCGAGATCAACCTGCCGCCCGTGCAGGCCGGCTCCTCCATCATGCCCGGCAAGGTCAACCCGGTGATCCCCGAGGTCGTCAACCAGGTCGCCTTCGAGGTGATCGGCAACGACGTCACCATCACCATGGCCGCCGAGGCGGGCCAGCTCCAGCTCAACGCCTTCGAACCGATCATCCTGCACTCCCTGTCGGAATCCATCACGCACCTGCGCAGCGCCTGCGTGACGCTGGCCGAGCGCTGCGTGTCCGGCATCACCGCCAACACCGAGGCGCTGCGCGCGACCGTCGAGAACTCCATCGGCCTGGTCACCGCCCTCAACCCGCACATCGGGTACACCGCCGCCACCGCCATCGCCAAGGAGGCCCTCACCACCGGCCGGGGCGTGGCCGAACTCGTCCTGGAAAAGGGCCTGTTGCCCGCCGAGACACTGGCCGACCTGCTGCGGCCCGAGGCACTGGCGGGCAACGGCGAGGCCCGCGGGGAAGCCCGCCGTGCGGCGACGTAGCCGCGGGCAGGCGCGCGGCCTACGTCACCGATGGCGATCTGCGTGACAGCGTGCACTTCAGCAGCGGGATCGCCCTGTGCCAAGCCGCCGGCTGCGTGGTGACCGGTCTGGCCGGCCAACCCCTGCACACCGGGATCCAGGGGCTTGTGGCGGCGTCCGACGCCGAGGCCCACGCCGAACTCGTCAGGATCATCACGCGGCAGTCCGGCCAACCGCGCTGACCCCGACCAACGCCAAAATCCGTCGCTCGTCCCGCCGCCGCGGCCTAGGTTTGCCCGAATGGATCTGACCACTGTTGCGGTGCCCCACACCCTGTCCAACCTGAAGCCGCTGCTGCCGGCGGCCCCGGCTCGTGTCCTCGAGGCCGGCTGCGGTCGCGGAGCCCTGGCCGCCGCTCTGGCCGACATGGGCTACGAGGTCACCGGCGTGGACCGCGACGCTGAGATGGCCGCCGCGGCCGGTGAACGCGGTGTGCCCGTCATCCAGGCCGACGTCCGCGACGTCTCCGGTGAGTTCGACGTCGTGCTGTTCACGCGTTCCCTGCACCACGCCGAGAGTCTGGACGACATCCTGGCCCACGCCGTCACGTTGCTCGCCCCGGGTGGGCAGGTCGTCATCGAGGAGTTCGCCTGGGAGCGGGTGGACCACGCCGCCGCCCACTTCCTCTACGACAACTGCGCACTGCTGGTCGCCACGGGCCTGCTCGACGCCGAACTCCCCTCCGGTGACCTGCTGGAAGCTTGGGTCAGCGGCCACGACTCCCTCCACCAAGGCTCCGCCATGCTCGCCGCCCTGAGCCGCGTCGGCTCTGACCTGACCACAGTGGCCACGTCCGTGCTGTGGCGCTTGGTCAACGGGCGCGGCGGTGTCTGGACCGAGCCGGCCACCCGCGCCGCCGACGCCCTCGACGCCGTCCGCGAAGCGGAGGAACGCCGCATCGCCGCCGGCGCACTCCCCGCAGTCGGTGTCCTCGCGTCCATCCGCCGGTGACGCGGACTACGTTCTGGTTCAGCGCGGCACTCGCGGCCGTGTAGAAGGCGATGAGGTACCCGAGACGGCTGGTACTCGGGCTCACCGCGATTACGTGCTGGTGACGGCGGTGCTGGTCTGCGTCGTGACGGATCTCGCCAGTGCTGACCGCTCTCGGCGGAACAGGCCTCGCGGTGATCGCCGCCGTGCAGACCTGGCACCTGCTGCGGTGGCGTCGTGCCGCGATGGCCCGCGCGTCGATCGGACGGTCCCTGGACGCGGCACCGGCCGACCAGAGTGCACCAGGCGGGTGAAGGGCCACACCGCGAACAGGGCGAACGCGCTGAGGGCGTGCAGTTGGAACACCAGCGGCACGTCAATCATCAGCGTCGGATCGGGCCGCAGCCAGAACAGGCCGCGGAACCACACCGCGATCGCGACCGTGAGCACCGCGAACAGCACCTTGTCCGTCGCGGTGGTGGCGCGCCGGACCCGTGCGTTGGTGAACCGGCGGGCCAGCAGGCCGAGCCCGACGACCAGCATCACCGCCGTGGCGGCGCCCGCGCCCACCGACAGCGCGTGATACAGGCCTTCGGAGACACCGTGTGGGGTTCCAGAAGTCGGCTGCACAGGCTCTGACCTGTGCGTTAAGCCACTGTGGGTTCGTACTCGTTGATCAGGCCGCCGAGGACTGGTCGGCGACGGCGGGGTATCGGCTGTCGTGGACGACTACGGGCCCGTGGCTGGTCGGGCGGCGGCGGTCGCTGTCGAAGCGGGTCGCTTCGACGAGGTCGTCAACTCTGGTGTGGCCGCGGGTGAAGGGATCGAAGTTGGGCTGTTCGTGGTGACATGGCTAGGGCTGGCGAGCGGCGCCCGTCCCGTCGCCGGAGATGATGTGGACCACCGCCGTCATCGTCGAACGCCGCGCCGGATGCATACCTGATCACGGCGTCTCACGTGAGTTCAGCGCGACTGAAGTTTGATCATGGCGAACCCGCGGGTTTTCGGTGCGCGGCGCTCGTGATCACCTCGGGTTCTCGTGTGGGGGTTCGGCCTGGTCCGGTATCCCGTCCGCTCGAACTCTTCGGCGCGCGTTCAGGTGTTAGGGGTTACCGTTCGGACCGCTGCGCGCCAGGACGTCCCAAGCCCTGCTGAACCGCCACCACCGAGTCCGTGGCCCGGTCGGCGACTCCCGAGCGGAGCGGCACGCGGTCCGTCCCCGCCTATGGGAAGGCCGCCCATAGGGTGTGCGGGTCGGTGGTGTCCGGCGGTGCAGGGGTGTCGGGTGGATCTGGGGCTGCTGGGTCAGGCCGTGGGCATGTTCGCGGTGACCAACATCGACGACATCCTGATCCTGGCGTTGTTCTTCGGTCAGGCCGCCGGCGCCGGCCGGGCGGGCGTAGTGCGGGTGGTCGCGGGCCAGTACCTGGGGTTCTTGGCGATCCTGGCGGCGTCGGTGGTGGGGGCGCTGGGCGCGGGACTGCTGCCGGAATCGGCCATCCCGTACCTGGGGTTGCTGCCCCTGCTGCTCGGCGTGCGGGCCGGGCGGAAGGCGTGGCGGGAACGCCACGACGACAGCGACGACGGCGAACAGTTGGGCCGGGCCGGTGGGCCGGGGGTCATGCAGGTCGCGGCGGTGACGCTGGCCAACGGCGGGGACAACATCGGCGTCTACGTGCCGGTCTTCGCCGTCTCCGGCACCGGGGGCATGGCGGTCTTCGTGGCGGTGTTCCTGGTCGGCGTCGCGGTGTGGTGCGCTGCCGGACGGTTCTTCGCCACCCGCTCGGTGATCGCCAAGGCCCTGTCGCGGTGGGGGCACGTCCTGCTGCCGGTGGTCCTGATCGGCATCGGCGCCCTCATCCTGATCGAAGGCGGTGCCTTCGGCCTGTGACCACGAACAGCCGGCGGCGCTGGTCGTGGGGCTGGGCGGGCGTTGTTCGGCGTCCTTCGCCGCCTCGCTGCGGAGCAGCACCGGCAGGATGGACAGCAACTTCCGGGTCACCTCGTACAGCAGGGACACCATCACCTGGACATGCTCTCAACCCAGAGGCTCTGTCGTTCTACCAACGCCGATGACTTTCGAGCGGCATACGATCATTGTCGTCCAGCCGGGCCTCCGTGCCTCGGCGGTCAACACGACTCGCAACATCAAGGTGATGCTCACCGACGTGCTGGACTGGATCTCACAACACGACGCCGAATTCCGCGTGATCGCACACGTATGAGCCGCCTCCGGTGTCGGCGATCCCAGCGGACGTCGGAACCAGGACTACCCGTTACTCCTGTGACCAAGGAGCGGAGCGAGACGCTGTTCGGGGCGGTAGGAGCTTGGGGACGGTGCGGATGTAGAGGATCATCCCGACGACCTCGACGAGGGTCTGAGTAACGATGACCGCCACGGCGACGGCGGAAGCCTCGGGTAGGGCCAGGGCGAGTGGTAGCACGACCAGGGAGTTGCGGGCGGCGCCGGTGAATACGACCGCCCGGCTGTCAGGCGTGTCGAGTCGGAACAGTCGGGACACGCCCATGCCGGCGAAGGCCATGAACAGCAGGAACGCCACGTAGAAGGGGATCACCGCGGCCACTTCGGAGGTGCTGTCGCCGAGCTTCGGGACCTGGGAGGCGACGACGGTGAGCAGGGTGGCAGCCATCAGCGGCGCGGTGGTCTTGGTCGCTCTGTCGGTGAATTTCCGGCCTGCCGGGCGTCGCGCGGCCCAGGCCTGGGTCAGCCAGGCGAGTGCGAGGGGGATGACGATCAGGACCAGGAACGCCTCGATGAACGGACCCGTTTGGATCAGGTCGGCTGCGGGGGCGCCCATGAAGATCATGAGGTAGAGCGGTAGCAGCAGTAGCTGGGTGATCAGCAGGAGCGGGGTCGTGGCGAGGAGCCGTTGGCCGCTTCCGCCGCCCAGATTGGAGAAGACGATCACGTAGTCGATGCACGGTGTCAAGAGCACCAGCAGCACGCCCAGCCGCACCGCCTGGTCGGCGGGCAGCAGACCGAACATGGCCGCGACCACCAGCGGCACGACCACGAAGTTGACCACCAGGGTGGCGGCCAGGAACCTGCCCGTGCGCAGTGAGTGGGCCAATCCGATGACCGGCACCTGCAAGAACGTCACGTACAACAGTGCACCCAGCACCGGGTTGATCGCGTGCTCCAGCACCGGCGTGGCACCGGGCACGGCCCAACCGACCAGCAATCCGGCCGCCAGCGCGCCGACGAAGACCGGGACCTGATATCGCTCCAGCCCCGTGCCGGATCCAGTGGAGACCGTCGTCACCGCCCGGTCGGTTCGTGGTTCGGGTCCTCAGCCCTTGCCGGAGCGCCGAAGACGTCGGTGAGCAGGTCCGCGGCCTCGATTGGAGCCCGTACGTCGAGCCACATCCCGCCGGCCGCCAGACGGAGGTTGAAGTCGAAGAACGCGCAACATGCCTGCTCGGCGGCGGCCAACTCGGCCACCTCGCTGGCCAGAGCCTTGGGCAGGCGCCACCGCCGGCCGCCCGCGATGTCCTCCTGAGGGGCTCCTGCGAGCAGCTCATGCCACTGCGCGATCCGTTGGCCCTGCTCACTGCCACTCAGCGTGCACGCGATCGGCACAGGTTCCGCGTTCGTCTGCGTCGTCGCCTGTTCGTCTACGGGCAGAAGTGCGAGTTCCAGTCGTGGTGCGGACGACGAGCCCGGCTGCTCGCAGCACCCCGGGCCACATTCGAACCCGTTGGCTGGCTGCGCCTTTTGGCCCATCGGGTTGGTCATACCTCAAGGGTAGACCTTGGAGTGGCCTCCAATGAAAGGGACATCCGCCAATGGGATGACGACTTTCCGGGTTGTTCGAGAAGGCCCTCGGCCTTTCGGGTGGTGGTATCGATACCGTGCCTGACGGCCTGGGCGGACGGCAGGCAGTGGAGACTCGCCTCTGCGGTCTGCTCAGAGAGGCCTGTGGGCGCCAGCGGCGTCATCGCGATCGTCCCGCATGACGGTGCTTGGGGAAGAAACGCCGGAAGCGGACCTGCGTGGAGCTGGGGCAGGTCCGCTTCCGGGGCGTTGGGTGATGCGAGTGGTCAGTGGATCCGGGCGGTGATGGCGACGCGGTTGAAGGAGTTGATGACCGCGATGATCCAGACCATCTGTTGGGTGCGGGCCTCGCCCAGTTCGGCGATGGCCTTGTCGAGCACCTCGTCGGGCACGCGGTCGTCGCTGATCAGGGTGACGGCTTCGGCTAACGCGAACACCGCGCGCTCCTCATCGGTGAACGCCTCGTGCTCCTGCCACGTGGCCACGTTGTCGACCCGGTCCTGTGTCTCGCCTGCAGTCAGGGCCTTGTCGATGTGCGTGCGGACGCAGTACGAGCAACCGTTGATCTGGGAGCACCGCAGCTTCACCAGTTCGATCAGCCCGAGGGGGAATTCGGCGTCGTCTTCCACCGCTTTCGACAGCAGGCTCATGGCGTTGAAACCGGGGCCGGCGAACGGATCGAGGCGAGGCATGTGGGTCCTCCGTGTAGTTCGGCGAAGTGGTGGTTCGGCACAGTGTGGTGGGAAGCGGATCAGCGGCGGTGACACCGGGCCTGGGGGAGGAGCCGGTGCCACCGCCGCCGCTGGGGCGATCGAGCCGCTGGAGCGTCAGCGCGGTTGGTGCTGACGCAGCGGGATCATCTCGATCGCCGGGCCGGTGGTCGGACCACAACCGCACCCGTCTCCGCAGCCATCGCTCTTCGGCTGCTCGACCACGATCGGCTTGGCCTCGCCCTTAGACGTGCCGCAGCCGCAGTCGTCTCCGCAACCGCCGCCCGCGGTGGGCTTGACCGCCTCCACCAAGGGCAGCACCGCCGACAGCGGCAGCGTGGCCTTGTGCTCGGTGGTGGCCTTCGCCGCAGGCGCCTGGACGACGTCCTTCGCCTTGCCGCCGCGCAGCAGGCGCAGACCGTTGGCGATGATCACCAACGCGAACGCCTCGTTGATCAGCACACCCTGGGTCAGGTTGAACGCACCGGTCAGCGCCGCCACGACCAAGGCCGCGATGACGATCAGGGACAACGTCACGTTCTGGGCGATGATCCGGTTCGCGCGCTTGGCCAGCCGCACCGTGTACGGCAGCTTGGTGAGGTCGTCCGACATGAGCGCGATGTCCGCCGTCTCCATCGCCACATCGGTGCCCGCGGCACCCATGACGACGGAGACGTTGGACGTGGCCAGCGCGGGAGCGTCGTTGACGCCGTCGCCGACCATCGCGACCGTGCCGTGTTCCTTGCGCATGGCCGTGATCGCCGCGCTCTTGTCACTCGGCATCAGCTGAGAGCGAACGTTCTCGATGCCGAGCTGGTCGGCGATGGACCGGGCAACGCGCTCGCGGTCGCCGGTCAGCATCGTGGTGTGGGTGACGCCGAGGTCGTGCAGCTCGGTGATGGCTGCCTTGGCCTCGGGACGCAGCTCGTCGGCCACGCCGAACAGACCGATCAGCTTGCCGTCGGAGGTGATCGCGACCGGGGTGGCGCCCTGGTTCTCGATCGCCAGCAGCGCTTCCGCGGCCTTGGGGTTGCCGCTGTAGTCCGCGACCCGGCCCACGACGATGCGGCGGCCGTCGACGGTGGCCTCGGCACCCTGGCCGGCGACGATGCTCACGTCGTCGGCGGGCTGCACCGGGGCACCGTGGTCACGTGCCGCGTGCACGATGGCCTCGGCGATCGGGTGGGTGGCCGCGGCCTCGACCGCCGCGGCGATCCGCAGCAGTTCGACGTCGCTGTCGCCGTCGAGCGAGTGGACCGCCACCAGGGCGGGACGGCCCAGGGTCAGCGTGCCGGTCTTGTCGAAGGCGACCGCCTTGAGCCGGGACAGTTCTTCCAGGTAGGCGCCACCCTTGATGAGCACGCCGTCGCGGGCGGCACGGGCGATCGCGGACACGACGCTGACCGGGACCGACAGCACGAGCGCGCAGGAACACGACACGATCAGCACGACGAGGGCGCGGTAGAACGCCTCGGCGAGCGTCAAGTCGAACAGCAGTGGCCCGAAGGCCGTCATCAGCACCGCCAGCGCGATCATCGCGGGGGTGTAGACCGAGGCGAACTTGTCGGCGAACCGCTGCGCGCGGCCGCGGTTCTGCTGTGCTTCCTCGACCTCGCGGATGACCCGGGCCAGGACGGTGTCCTCGTACCGCTTGGCGACCCGCACGCGCAGCGCGCCGTCGCCGTTGAGGGTGCCGCCGTACACGGCGCCGCCGGGCACGACCTCGACCGGCATCGACTCGCCGGTGATGGCCGAGGTGTCGATCCAGGAAGCTCCCTGGGTGACCTCGCCGTCGGTGGGCAGGCGCGCACCGGGGCGGACCAGGACGACGTCGTCGACCTGGAGTTGTTCGACCGGCACCGTCTCGGTCGTGCCGAACGGGGTGAACCGCTCCGCGCGGCGTGGCGCGAGGTCCATCAGCTTCTGGATGGACTTGCGCGCCCGGTCGGCGACGTAGCTCTCCAGGATCATGCCGAGCGAGAAGATGACCGTGATGCACGCGGCCTCGACGACCTTGCCCAGTGGGATCGCACCGGCGACCGCGACGAGCAGCAGCACGTTGATGGAGAACCGCTTGTTGCGCGCCAGCGTCCAGGCGTTGCGGGCCGGGTAGATGATGCCCAGCGCGATGGAGACGTAGGCAAGCCCGATCGCCAAGGGGGCGTCGGGCGCCCGACGGGTGATGACGTCGGCACCGATCATGAACAGCGCCGCGAGGCCGAGCAACACCATCTCGGGGCGCAGCCACCAGCGCGTCTTCTTCGCGGCCGGTGCGTCCTCCGCCTCGGCCGGCTGTTCGGGTTCCAGGGTGAGGCCCGACGCGGACGCGGTCCGGAGGAGGACGGCGTCGTTGAGGGTCTTGGGTGCCTCGACCGCGAGCACGCCGGAGGCGGACAGCATCCGGACCTCTCGCACGCCCTCGACACGGCGAAGCGGCGTGAGGTCGCTGGCACACTCGACGCAGCCGGAGATGACGCGGTAGCGCCTGATCTCCAGGTTCGCCTCGGCCGGCGCCTCTGCCCTGTTGGTTAAGGGTGGTGTGGTCACTGCACGTCACCCGCCTGTTCGGATAGGGAAAGACCACCTAGCGGAACAGACGTTAAAGGTTGGACCGTACTCCAATGTCAAGCATGTCTTCAGCGCTTGACTTGAAGCCGAGTTCAACATCGAGACTACCGCTGCCGGTGTGTGAGAGAGGACAACCCGTGACTTACGTGATCGCGGAACCGTGCGTCGACGTTATGGACAAGTCCTGCATCGAGGAGTGCCCGGTCGACTGCATCTACGAGGGTGACCGGATGTTGTACATCCATCCGGACGAGTGCGTGGACTGCGGTGCGTGCGAGCCGGTCTGCCCGGTGGAGGCCATCTACTACGAGGACGACGTGCCGGAGCAGTGGGCGCACTACACCAAGGCCAACGCCGACTTCTTCGCGGAACTGGGCTCGCCCGGCGGTGCCTCCAAGGTCGGCAAGGTCTCGGCGGACCCCGAAGTGATCCGCGCGCTGCCTCCCCAGGTCAACGGAGGCGACTGACGGCCTTTCTCCTCACGTTCCAGCAGATCACCCCGCGCGGCGGCTCCGACGCGCACCCGGAAGACGAGGGGACACCATGACCACCACCGATCCCATGCCGTCCATCCTCAGCGAACTGGCGCGCACGGAGGTCAGGATCCGGCTCGTCGGTGACGAGCTCGAGGTCAGCGCCCCTCGCGGGAGGCTCTCGGCGGATCTGCGCGACCGCATCGTCGCGCAGAAACCCGACATCATCCGCTGGTTGGCCGGCGCCGCGCCGACCGCGCACGTCCTGCCGCAGGTCGTGCCGGACCCGGCGTCGGCCGACGAGCCGTTCCCCCTCTCGGACCTCCAGACCTCGTTCCTCGTGGGCTCCGCGGAGGGCTTGGAATACCACGTCCGCCCCCACCAGTACATGGAGTTCGACCTCGCAGACCTGGACGTGGAACGGTTCACCGACGCGGTGAATCGGAACCTGCTGCGACAGCGCGACAACCTCGTGGCCCTCACCGAGGACATGAGGCTGCGTCGGATTTCCGGGTTCACCCCGCTGACGCCGACCGTCCACGACTTCCGCGGTCTGCCTGCCGACGAGGTCGAGCAGGCGTTGCTGCGGATCCGTGACGGCGTGCGGCGCAGGGAGTTGCCGCTGGACCGGTGGCCCTGGTTCGACATCCAGATCAGCCTGTACGGCGATCGCCAGGCCCGAATCCACTACAACAACAACAACTTCTTCAGCGACGGCATGGGCACGAGCCGGTTCCTGGAGAACGTCTTCGGCCTCTACCGCGACCCCACCCGACCTCTGCCGGACCTGGAGGTCAGCTTCCGCGACTGCGTGGTGGCCCTCGCCGAGATCGAGCGGTCACCGTTGGGCCTGGAGTCGGAGAAGTACTGGCGCGACCGCATCCCGGAGTGGCCGGACGCGCCCGCCATACCGCTGGCGACCGGCGCCCAGGCCCAGAGCCGCTCGGAGCTGAGCCGTCGTGAACTCGTGCTGCCCGCCGACCAGTGGACCGCGCTGAAGAAGCGGTCCCGTGCCCACGGTCTGACCGACAGCAACGTGATGTACGCGGCGTACGCGCAGGTCGTCACCACGTGGAGCGGGTCGAGGCACTTCCTGCTCAACAACATGGTCACCCACCGGCTCCCGCTGCACCCGCAGATCGGTGAGGTCATGGGGAACTTCGCCTCGCTGTACCCGCTGGAGGTGGACTGGCGCGCCGACGAGACGTTCGAGGTGCGGGCGCAGAAGCTCCGGGCCCAGGTGCTCCAGGACATGCAGCACGTGCACTGGAGCGGTGTGAAGGTGCTGCAAGCGCTGAACCAGCACCGCCGGACACCGGGACGTGCGGCGTGCCCGTTCGTCATCAGCAGCGGCCTGTTCATGGGCAAGTTCGACCGGCCGACGTTCTCCACGCTGGAGACCCCGCAGGTGCTGCTCGACTGCCAGTTCTGGGAGCAGGACGACGGCACCGTCTGGATCGCCTGGGACGTGATCGAGTCGATGTTCCCCACCGGGGTGGTCGACGCGATGTTCGAGGCGTTCCACCGCCTGGTCGTCGGCTTGGCACACGACGACGCGATGTGGCAGCGCACCACCTTCGACCTCGTGCCCGAGCAGCAGCTGGTCGCCCGCAAGCAGCTGAACGAGGTGCCGCACGACGTCCCGGACGGCCTGCTGCACGACGCGCTCGCCGAGCGGGCCGCGAACTCGCCGGACCGCGTCGCGGTGCGCACGCCGACCGCCACCCTGACCTACCGCGAGCTGCACGAGCAGAGCGGCCACGTGGCCGCGTCACTGCGCAACGCCGGCATGGGCGCGGGTTCACTGGTCCCGGTCGTGCTGCCGAAGGGCTGGCAGCAGCCGGCCGCGGTGCTGGGCGTGCTGGAGGCGGGCGGTGTCTACGTGCCGGTCGACCCGGAGTGGCCGAGCGAGCGGATCGCACACCTGTTGCAGGTCACCGAGGCCGAACACGTGGTGACCGTCGCTGCCCTGAGCGACCGGATCAGCGGTCTGTCCGCCGCCGAGGTCCACCTGGTGGGTGTGGAGGTCGCGGACCACTCGGCCGAGTCGGCGCCGCGCCGGCAACCGCAGGACCTCGCCTATGTCATCTACACCTCGGGCTCGACCGGCACGCCGAAGGGCGCCGCGCTCGATCACCGAGGACCTCTGAACACCGTGGTGGACATCAACGACCGCTTCGGCATCGGCGCGGGTGACGCGGTCTTCGGCATCTCCTCGCTGTGCTTCGACCTCTCCGTCTACGACGTCTTCGGCGTGGTGCGGGCCGGTGCGACCCTGGTGCTGCCCGACCCCTCCGAGCTGCACGACCCGCGGGCGTGGGTGTCGGCGGTGCGCTCGGAGAGCGTGACGGTGTGGAACTCGGTGCCGGCTCTCATGCAGTTGGCCGTCGAAGAGGCCGAGGCGACCGGCTTGGACCTGCCCTCGCTGCGTGTGGTCATGCTCAGCGGCGACTGGATCCCCGTCGACCTGCCCGACCGCATCCGCCGGGTCGCGCCGAACGCCAGGGTGATCAGCCTCGGTGGCGCGACCGAGGCGTCGATCTGGTCGATCTACCACCCGGTCGACGAGGTGGACCCGGCCTGGACCAGCATCCCGTACGGCAAGCCGCTGGGTGGTCAGACCTGGCACGTGCTCGACGACACGGGCGCGGACGCGCCGACCTGGGTGCCCGGTCACCTGCACATCGGCGGCGTCGGCGTGGCCGTCGGGTACTTCAACGACCAGGAACGCACGGACGCCTCGTTCGTCACGCACCCGAAAACGGGGGAGCGGCTCTACCGGACCGGTGACCTGGGGCGCTACCTGCCCGACGGCACCATCGAGTTCCTCGGCCGGGCGGACTTCCAGGTCAAGATCCAGGGTTTCCGGGTGGAGCTCGGCGAGATCGAGCACGTGATGACGCAGCACCCGACGGTGTCCAGGGCCCTCGTTACGGTGCGGGACACCGTCGCGGGACGACAGCTGGTGGCGTTCGCCGCCGGCAGCGAGGTGGACGGGACCCGGCTGCGGGAGTTCCTCGGCGACCGGCTGCCCCGGTACATGGTCCCGGCGAGCGTGACCGTGGTGGACCGGCTCCCGTTGACCGCCAACGGAAAGGTCGACCGACGGGCGCTGGACGCGCTGGCGCCCGCCGACACCGGACCCACCCGGGAGTTCGTCGCACCGCGCACAGAACTCGAATCCGCCGTCGCCAAGATCTGGGAGTCGGTGCTCGAAGTGCCACGCGTCGGCGTCTTCGACGACTTCTTCGACCTCGGCGGCCAGTCGTTCGCCGGCCTGCGGGTCATCAGCCAGATCTCCCGGCAACTGGGCAGGCGGCTGTCACTGGGCGCGCTGCTGTCCGGCCGCACCGTGGCGGCGCTGTGCGAACACCTCAGCCGGCCGCGGGACTGGTCACCACTGGTCCCCCTGCGCCAGGTGCACGACGCGACGAAGGTGTTCCTGGTCCACCCCGCGGGCGGCAACGTCCTGGCCTACCGGGGCCTGGCCGAGCTGGTCGACGCCGACTGGTACGCGTTGCAGGCACCCGGTCCGGACTCCGGCCAAGAGGTGCCCGCCGAGGTGACGGACTTCGCCGCCCGCTACGTCGACGAGATCCGCCGGGTGCAGCCGCAGGGGCCGTACGTGCTCGGCGGCTGGTCATCGGGCGCGGTGATCGCGGCCGAGGTCGCGCACCAGCTGGAACTGCTCGGGGAACGGGTCGACCGGCTCTTCGTGTTCGACTCGCCCGCTCCGATGCCCGTCCCCGAGGTGGACCCGGTGTCCATGCTCCTGTGGTTCCTCGAAGACCTGGACATGGGCTTCCGCGCGGACGACGCGACGCCGAACGAGCGCGCGGAACTGCTGGCCGTCGCCGAACCGGACCGGTTGCGCGCCGGTCTGGCTCTACTCGAACGCCGCGCGGGTCGAGCCGTCGCGGTCGACGAGGCGCACCTGGCCAACACGTTCAGCGTGTTCACCGGTGTCGTGCACGCCTGCCGCCGGCACAAGCCGACGGTCATCGGCGCCGACGTGCTCGTCGTGCGGGCCGCCGACGGTGCGGTCAGCGAGTTCGCCGAGCACCCGCACACCGCCGAGACCGCCTGGGGTTGGCACACCCTCACCACCGGCACGGCCGACGGCGTCGCCGTGCCGGGCACCCACTACACCCTGCTGACCGATCAGCACGTCGCCGAAGTCGCGGCACTGGTGCGCGACCACATCGAACCCGTGCTGGAGGCACAGCGATGACCACTGACTACCCCCTCCTGGTCGACGTCCTGCGCCGGCACGCGGTCGAACGCGCGGACAAGACCGCGCTGGTCGTGCTCGCCGACGGCGAGACCGAACAAGCCCGCCTGACCTACGCGGAACTCGACGCGCGGGCCCGGGAACTCGCCGCCCGGATGCAGCACGCGGGCCTCGCCGGCCAACGCGTCATCATCCTGTTGCCCACCAGCGTCGAGTACGTGCTGAGCATCCTGGGCTGCCTCTACGCCGGCGCCATTCCCGTGCCGCTCAACCCGCCGACGAAGAGCACCCACCGCGAGCGGGTCGACCACGTGGTGGAGGACTGCGACCCGGCGCTGGCGATCGTCGCCTCCGCCGACGGCCCGATGGCTCACCTCCCGCGGGAGTACGGCTGCCAACTCTTGTCCGTCGAGGACCTCGCGCAACCGGCGAACCACGAGTGGGCGCCGCCATCGACCCGACCCGAGGACGAGGCCTACCTCCAGTACACGTCCGGATCGACGAGCCGGCCACGCGGCGTCGTGGTCACCCACGACAACCTCGTCTACCAGCCCGCGCTGTTCAGCGCCGGTCTCGGACTCGACGACGAGGACGTCGTGGTCACCTGGCTGCCGCTGTTCCACGACTTCGGGCTCATCGCCGGTCTGCTCATGCCGTTGCTGCTCGGCGGCACCACGGTCATGATCCCGCCGCCGGTGTTCGTGCAACGACCCCTGCGCTGGCTCAACGCGGTCAGCAAGTACGGCGGGACCGCCTCGTTCAGCCCGAACTTCCCCCTCGACCTGTGTTGTGAGCGGATCACCGAGGAGGAGAAGGCAACACTGGACCTCAGCCGGTGGCGGGTGCTGGCACTGGGCGCCGAGCCGATCCGCGCGGACTCCTTGGACCGGTTCGCCGAGGCGTTCGCCTCCTGCGGGTTCAGCCCGAGTTCCTTCCGCACGGCCTACGGCATGGCCGAGTCGACCCTGGCGGTGGCGACACACCCGCCGCGTGAGGGCGCCCGGGTCATCGAGGTCGACGTCGAGGGGTTCGGGCGCGGTCGGGTCGACGTCGTGCCGGAGGGCACGCCGGGACCTCGACGGCAACGCCTCATCAGCAACGGTCCCTCGTTGGGCGGCACCGAGCTGCTGATCGTCGACCCCGAGACACGAGAGCGTTTGTCGGAGGGGCGTGAGGGCGAGATCTGGCTCGGCGGGCGCACCATCGCGGCCGGCTACTGGAACCGTCCGCAGGAGACAGCCGACACCTTCGGCGCGCACCTCGCCGACGGCGCCGGGCCGTACCTCCGCAGTGGTGACCTCGGAGCCCTGATCGACGGCGAGGTGTACGTGACCAGCCGCCGGAAGGACCTGATCATCATCCGCGGCCGCAACCACCACCCGCAGGACATCGAGCTGACGATGACCGACGCGCACCCGGCGCTCAACCGCGGGCTCGGCGTCGCGTTCTCGGTCGACTCCGATGGTGAGGAACGCCTGGTCGTCGTCCAGGAACTCAAGCGCACCGAACGAGGCAACTACGACCTGGACGAAGTAGCGCGTCGGGTTCGCGGTGCGGTCACCGAGGAGCATGACGTCGCGATCGACACCGTGGTGTTCATCCGGCCCTCGTCGCTGCCGGTGACCACGAGCGGCAAGGTCCGCCGGCAGTTCACCAAACAGGCGTACCTGCGCGGCGAACTCAAGGTCGAGCACATCGCGGGCCCGACCACGCGGGAAGCACCGGTCGAAGTCGTCGAGGAGCGCGACACCGCCGCAGTGGTGGACTGGCTTCGGGCACAAGTGGCGGCGAAGACCGGCTTGGCGCCGGCCGACGTCCCGATGGACGCCACCTTCGGCTCCATGGGCCTGGACTCGGCCTCGGCGCTCGCTCTCAGCGGGGACCTCGCTGCATGGCTCGGACGGCCGGTGGAACCGGCGACCCTGTACGGCAGCCCGACGATCATCCGGCTCGCGGTGGCGCTCACGATCGGCCCGCGACCGGTCACCACGGACATCGCCGTGCCGCGGGACGAGCCGATCGCCGTGGTGGGCATGGCGTGTGCCTTCCCCGGCGCCAACTCGATCGGCAACTTCTGGTCGCTGCTCGCGGAAGGGCGGGACGCGGTCTCCGAGGTGCCGGCGGATCGGTGGTCGACCGATTCCTGGTACCGGGAGGGCGGGCCCGTCGCCGGACACAGTGCGACGCGGTGGGGTGGTTTCCTGCCGGACGTCGCCGGGTTCGACGCGCGGTTCTTCGGCATCTCGGCCGAGGAAGCCGCCGCCATGGACCCGCAGCAGCGGCTGCTGCTGACTACCGCGTGGCGTGCCCTGGAGGACGCCGGGATCCCGGCGGACAGCGTCGCCGGCACCAAGGTCGGGGTGTTCGTCGGCATCAGCACCAACGACTACCGGCAACTGATGGTCCGCGACCACGTGGAGCCCGGCGCCTACACGGGGACCGGCACGTCGGCGAGCATCGCCGCCGGCCGCATCTCCTACTTCCTCGACCTCACCGGTCCGAGCGTCGCCATCGACACCGCGTGCTCGTCGTCTCTGGTGGCCGTGCACAACGCGTGTGAGAGCCTGCGCCGCGGCGAATGCGACACCGCGATCGTCGGCGGGGTGAACGTGTTGCTCGACCCCGATCTCATGGTGGCGTTGTCGCAAGCGGGAATGATGTCGCCGAGCGGCCGTTGCAAGACCTTCGACGCCGACGCCGACGGCTACGTCCGCGGCGAGGGCTGCGGCGTCGTCGTCCTCAAGCGGCTATCGGACGCCGACCGCGACGGTGACCGCGTGCGTGCGCTTGTGGTGGGCACGGCCGTCAACCAGGACGGCCACAGCAACACCCTCACCGCACCCAACTCGCTGGCGCAGCAAGCCGTCATGCGACAGGCCCTCGCGGCGTCCGGCCTGGCCGCGACCGACATCGGGTACCTGGAGGCGCACGGCACGGGCACCAGCCTCGGGGACCCCATCGAAATGTCCAGCATCGCCGGTGTCTACGGGGCACCGGATGCGCGCGACCCGTTGTGGGTCGGCTCGGTCAAGACCAACATCGGCCACTTGGAGGCCGCGGCGGGCGTCGCCGGACTCATCAAGGCCGTGCTGACCGTCGAACGCGGGCTGATACCCGCTCACCTGCACCTGAACCGGCTCAACCCGCTCATCTCGCTGGACGGCACCCGATGCCGCATCCCGACGGAACCGCGGCACTGGCCTGCCGACCCTGAACGACCCCGTGCCGCCGCCGTCAGCTCGTTCGGCTTCAGCGGCACGAACGCGCACGTGATCGTCCAGCAGCCACCCCTGCCCAGCAGCCCGACCGACACCGACCAGGCCGGCACCTGGCGCCTGCTGCCGATCTCGGGGAAGAGCGAGTGGGCCCTCGCCGAGCTGACCGACGGTGTGGCCGACGTCCTCGACGAAGCCGAGCACGAGCCGGAGTTCGCCGCGTTGTGCCGTGCCGCGCACCGGCGGCCACACTTCCCGCACCGCACCACAGTCGTCGCCCGCACCGCGAAGGAAGCATCGGAAGCCCTCCGCGAGCACCGCGCCGGCACACCGTCCGCGTTCGTCCTCACCGGCACCGCGAGGGACACCGGGCCGGGCCCCATGGCGTGGCTCTTCCCCGGTCAGGGCTTCCAGCGCATCGGCATGGCCAGGCCGCAGCACCAGCGGTACGAGGTGTTCCGCGACGCGATCGCCGCCTGCGACGTCATCATCTCGTCCGACCTCGGCGTCTCGTTGCGGCCCACGCTCACCCGGGAGCCGGGCGATCTGGTCGATCTGGGGGAGACCCGCTTCGGACAGCCCGCCATGTTCGCCACGCAGTACGCCATCGCGCGGGTGTGGCAGGAGTTCGGCGTGCGGCCCGACTACCTGATCGGGCACAGCCTCGGCGAGTTCACCGCCGCGTGCGTCTCAGGCGTGCTGTCCCTCGACGACGCACTGGGGCTCGTGCTGCTCCGCGCCCGCCTGATGCAGGAGACTTCGCCCGGTGCCATGTACGCGGTGCACACCGTCCACACCGACGAGCTGATCGCCGAGCTCCAGGACGGCAATGTCGTGGTCGCCGCGATCAACGGTCCGGACGACCTCACCATCTCGGGCCCGGAAGCGGACGCCGACGTCGTCGCGACCCGATGGGTGGAGCGTGGCGCCAAGGTCACACGGCTCGCCGTCACGCGTGCGTTCCACTCGCCGCTGATGGACCCCGTCATCGACACCTTCGCGCAGCAGGCGCGTGGCGTCGCGCACCACGCGGGGCGCATCCCGATCGTCTCGACGCTCACCGGCGAACTGCTGCCGACCGCCGAGCTGACCGGCGACCACTGGGTGCGCCAGCTCCGGCAGCCCGTCCGGTTCGCCGAGGGACTGCGCACGCTCGACCGGCTCGACGTCCGCCACTTCGTCGAGATGAGCCCCGAGCCGGTGCTGTCCCCGCTCGGACCGCGCACCGTGTCCGACGCGACCTGGCTGACCAGCGGCCACCGCCAGGACGAGGACGAGCGACGGCTGGTCCTGTCCTTGGCCGGTTGGCACGTCGCGGGCGGGCGGTTGGACCGGCAGGCCTTCGACGGACCGGTGCTCTCGACTGCCTTGCCCGGCCACCCGTTGCGTCCGGATCGCCACTGGTACGCCGCCGGTGTGACGCGGAAGCGGCCGACGGCCGGGCATCCACTGCTCGGCGCCAGGGTGGACGTGGCGGGAGCGCCACGCGAGTGGTTCGAGACCCAGCTGACCGCCGCGCGGCCGTGGTTCATCGAGCAGCACGTGGTCGGAGGAGTTCCCCTCCTGCCCGGCGCCGCCATGATCGAGTGGGTCGCGGCGGCGGCACGAGCGGTGTTCGGCGGCGGCGACGTGTGGACCGTCGAGGATGTGCGGTTCACGACGGCCGTGGCCCTGCCGCCAGGCCACGCGGTCGCGGTGCAGGCCGTGGTCGACCCGGAAACGGGGGTGGTCGAGTGCTTCGCACGCGACCACGACGGTGACCGCTGGGTGCCACGCGTGCAGGTCGGCCAGGTGCGGCGCGGAGCCGCGAGCACCCTGCCCGATCGCCCGGTGTCCGAACTCGTGGAGGCGCTCGCCGAGCAGGACGTCGAAGCGCTCTACACCAAGTTCTCCCTCGCCGGCCTCGACTACGGCCCCGCGTTCCGGGGTGTCCGTCGCCTGTGGCGGACGGGGGGTGACGCGCTCGGCCGGATCACCGTCGACACCGGCAGGGCGGGTGACCGCGACTACCTGCTGCACCCCGTGGTGCTGGACGCGTGCTTCCACGTGGCGGCGGCGTTCGTCGCGGACATGCCGCGTCCGCTGGTGCCCGTGGCGGTCGAATCCGTTTCCGTGCACGGTTCGTTGACCGGGGACGTGTGGTGCCACGCGAGCCTGCGCGGCGAAAACCTGGTGGACCTCCGGCTGATGTCGATCGGCGGTGAGGTCCTGGTCGACCTGCGCGGCCTGTCCCTGCGGCCGTTCGACGCCGCGCTCGAACCGCCGCTGCGCCGGTACACCGTGGACTGGACGCCCGCGCCCGAACCGACCGAGGTGGCTCTCGCCGGAACCTGGCTGCTGCTGGAGCCGGACGAGGAGACCGCTCACCGCTGGCAACGCCGGTTGCAGGCGGCAGGCGTGTCGACCGCGGTGCACACCGGGGAAGACGTCCCCGCATCCGTGACCGGTGTGGTCGTGATCGGTTCGACGCCCCTCAACGACGACCTGGCGGGGTTCGAGGACTCGGCTCGACGCGCCGTGGACCCACTCCGCCGACTCCTTCGCGACATGGCGGGCACGCGGCCGACCATCGTCTTCTGCACCGAGAACGCCGCCGGCACGCCGGGATCCGAGCCGCGGCTGGCTCGTTCGGCCCTTGCCGGACTGGCCGCCGCGCTGACCGTCGAGTACCCGGACCTGCGTGTGATCCAGGTCGACCGGGACAGTCCGTCCCTGCCGGAGCCGTTCGAGGTGTTGACCCGCGCGGTCGGCCTCGGGGGATCGGGCAGGCTCGCCGCGCGCGACGGGGAGTGGCTCCAGGCACGACTGGTCGCCGCCGAGCCGCCGAGCCGCCGAGCCGCGCTGCGGGCCGACGCCACCTACCTGATCACCGGTGGGTGGGGAGCACTCGGTCGAGTGACCGCCCATCGCCTGATCGAGCAAGGCGCCCGGCACATCGCTCTCGTCGGCCGCCACAGGCCCGAACCGGCGCCGGAGTGGGTCACCGGACTCCGGCAACGGGCCAAGGTGGTCCTCCTGATGGCCGACGTCACCGACGAAGGCGACCTCCGGAACGCGCTGGCCAGGATCGCCGAGTCGATGCCACCGTTGCGCGGTGTGGTGCACGCCGCGGGTGGCACCGACGACGGGGCGTTCGTCGACCTGGACTGGCCCCGTTACGAGCAGGTCCTGGCGGCCAAGGCGGTCGGCGCCTGGAACCTGCACCGGCTGACCCGCCGCAAGCAGTTGGACCTGTTCGTGTTGTTCTCGTCGTTCGCCTCGCTGGCCGGCTCGGCCGGGCAGGCGAACTACGTGGTGGCGAACACCTTCCTGGATGCCTTGGCCACGGTCCGGAGGGCGCAGGGACTGCCGGCCACCAGCGTGAACTGGGGGCCGTGGTCGGACGACGGCATCGCCGCCCGCGACGGCCTCCTGCCCCGACTGGCCCGCAGCGGCCTGTACGGGATCAGCGATGAGGAGGGAGCGGCGGCGCTGTCCGCGGTGCTCGGGAGCGAGCAGGCGCAAATCGGCCTCGCGAAGGTCGATTGGGACCGCTACGCCGAGACGACCACCGGCGCGGCGTCGCGGACCCTGCTCGCCAACCTGACCGCGGTCGCACGACCGACGGCGGAGACCACGGCACTGCCGGACGTCAGCGTGCTGGCTCTCACCGACCCGGACACCGCCGAGGCCGAGCTGATCTCCATGCTGTTGCGGGAGATCTCGGTGCTGCTCGGCCTGAGCGCCGTCGACCGGGAGGAACTGCGCGGGGGGTTCGCCGACAAGCGGCTGAGCACCCTCGGACTGGACTCGTTGATGAGCGTGCGGTTACGTGACCGGTTGCTCAACAACCTCTCCGTCGCCCTGCCCAGCGAGGTCCTGTTCGACGGCAGCACCGTGCGGGACATCGCCAAGGGGCTGTGCAAGCAGCTCGCCTTGCGCACCATCGTGACGTCGGACGACTACGCGGACTCCGACGACTTGGAAATCATCAGGTTGTGACTGCTCACACTGGGTCGGGTTGCGCGACCGAAGTGGTCGATGGCGGCGGTGCGTCGGATTCCTGGGCGCCCGCCGCCGGGCGGTTCGGCGCGTACATGATCACCAGAACGCCGACCAGGCAGATCGCGACACCGATCAGGTCCCAGCGGTCGGGCCGGAACTTGTCGACGAGCACGCCCCACAAGAGCGCGCCGAGGATGAATACCCCACCGTAGGCGGCCAGCACGCGACCGAAGTTGGCGTCGGGCTGAAGCGCCGCGACGAACCCGTAGAAGCCGAGCGCGATGACGCCGGCCGCGAGCCACAGCAGGCCTCGGTTCTCCCGGAAGCCCTGCCAGATCAGCCACGTGCCGCCGATCTCGGCGAGCGCGGCCAGCGCGAACAGGATTACGGACTTGAGAGGCATGGTCACATTCTAGGTCACGCTGAAGTGATCCCCGGATACGCCCAGTATTCGGGATACTCCAAGTGACGTGCGTCATCGTCTGAAGAGGCGTACTGGTTCACTCTTTTGACGTAGAGCTGTGGCGCAATGCTACGGTGGCGGACTGGTTAACTCCTGGTGGAGCGGGTAGCCTCCTTCAAGTCAGCTACATGTCTGGGGGAGATGTTTTGGCTGAGGACTTGTTATCGATAGACAAAGTCGCCAAGGAATCCGGCCTCGCCTCCTCGGCGCTTCGCTACTACGAACGATGCGGCCTGATCGGTCCGGTGGTGAAGATCCAGGGCAGGCGGCACTACTCGCGCTCTGTCCTGCACCGCCTTTCGGTCATCAAGGTATGCCAGTCGGTAGGGTTCAGCCTGACCGAGATCGCCTGCCTGCTCGACGGCGACGGTGAGCAGGACAACGCCTGGAAGGCGCTGGCCGCGCAGCGCCGGCGTGACATCGAACGGCAGATAGGGACGCTCCAGTCGCTCCTGGCCACCCTCGATTCGGCGCTCGACTGCTCGTGCCCGCAGTTGATCAAATGCCCGGAGATGGGGCCGCACGGCGAACTCGCCACGCGTGCCACGCACAGTCGGTTGGAGTTGACCGAGCGACGTCCTTCATGGGCTCGAGTGTGAACCGCCGGCACCGGAGCCGCACCGTTGTTCAAAGATTGAGACGGACCGCGCGCACTTCGTATTGATCGCCCGGCGAGGGAACATCGGAGTAAGATAGAGACATGGATTCTGGGCAGATGACGGTCGCCGGCTTATCTCAGCGCACTGGCGTTCCCGGCGACAGCATCCGTTATTACGAACGCGTGGGCCTGCTGCCGAAACCTCCGCGCAGCGAGGCCGGGTACCGGCGCTACGGCGAGGATGCGGTGGACCGGCTCCGCTTCATCCAGGGTGCTCAGCGCCTGGGGCTGCGGTTGCGGGAGATCGGCGACTTGCTGATGATCCGCGACACGGGGAAGTGCCCCTGTGGTGACGCCGCGGTCCTGCTGCGGGACCGGATGGACGAGATCGACACCGAGATGAGCAGGCTGGAGAAGCTGCGTGTCGAGCTCGACCAGATGGTGAAGCAGCTGCCGAGCCAGGACTGCCCGGACCCCGTGCCCGGTGTGTGGCGTCCGCCGCTGCCCATGGCGACCGCGTGACCAGAGCGCGAGGCACCTCGACCGGTAGTCCGGTCGAGGTGCCTCGCCGTGGGTTCACCGCGGTGCGGGGATGCGTGCTGCAGCTCGTGCTCGCGCCCTTCGGGTGAAAAACGAGATGGGGATGACGGCGAGCGTCACACCGAGTCCCACCACGATGACGTCGACACCCCACTGCAACCCGCCGAACACCAGCAGGATCGCGTTGAACAGCGACAGTCCTATGGCGACCGCCACGAACGGCTTGCCGAGGCGGAAGCCGCCGTCCTCGTCGCGTCGGTACCGGCGCAGTGTCAGGTAGGCGATCGGGAGCAGTACGAACACCACCAGGTAGCCGAAGGTCGCCGCGGCGACCACGCTCACGACCTCGGTGCCGAACACCAGCAGCATGATGATGATGACCGCCGCGTCGCCCGCGATGGAGCCGACCGGCGCGCCACGCTTGTTGATCTTGCCGAAGATCCTGGGCAAGTGCCCGTCCTGGGCCATCTGGTGGATCGTGCGCGACGAGCCGATGATGAAGATCTCCGCGCCGAGCACCAGGACCGCAGCCAAGCCGAGGCCGACGATGTACTCGCCCGCCGGGCCGAGGGTGATCCCACCGATCTCGGCGAAGACGGTGAACGGGTCGCGTTGCAGTCCTTCGACGCCGACGAGACCGAACAGCGAGATCGGCACGAAGGTGAACGCGACGATCGCGATGATCGCCGACACGGACATGATCCGCTTCACGTACCGCTCGGATTGCTTGATCTCGGAGCACACGGTCGAGGCCATCTCGGCGGCGTACGCCGCCCACGTCGCGATGAACGTCCACTTGAGAATGGCTCCGACCACGCCCCACCCGTCGGTCGGCGCATCGGCGGGCAGTTCGGTCGGCACAACCCGTGACACGTCGAAGGCTTCCGGGTGGAACACCGGCGTCAGGACCACAATGGACACGACGGCCAGGGCGACAACGGCCAAGGCCGCGTTGACGATGCTGGACAGTCGCAGACCCAGTGCCGTGACGAAGTACAGCACCACGCCGATGATGCAGGCCAGCAGGATCACGTTGCCGCTGGGCCAGAACAGCGACTTGAGGTAGGTCGCCGCGAGGATGAGGTTCACCGCGATACCCGGCGTCCAGGCGAACCAGTACGACCAGGACGACAAGGCGCCCAGAGTGGGCGATCCCTTCGTCGTGGCCCGGTAGGCGAACTGGGCGGTACCCCCGGCGCGGTTGGTGAAGCGGGACGCCAACTCGGCGATCAACAGGCACTGCAGGGCGCCGATCACCGCGGTGACGATCCAGACCCAGACGGACGCGTTGCCGATCTCGGCCGCCATCTCGGCCATCGATACCGCGACCATCAGTGACGCGCCGACGGCCACCAGGATCGATGTCCACCACGACGCGGTCACCGGGAGGAGGCTGCGTCCGGGGAACATCGGGGCGTCGGACCCGTCACGTTCACGTGCCGGTTCGATGGTGGCCGAGCGGCGGCCGCTTAACGAGCCGTCGTTGACTTCATGCATGTGACCTCCTTGGTGCAGGCACGGCAAATAGGCCGCCTGGCGGCTGCGAGGATTGCGAATACCGCTGGATCAATAGGCGATGGATGTTTGTGACGGCCGGGTGGCCGGCACCGCGAGCAAGGCCCCGGAGGCCATCGGAACCCGCGACTGGCTCCGTCCGGGGGAACGAACCGTAAGCCGAACCGGTCGCTCGAGGCAATGTTGTGGCACGGGACTCACCAGGTCGGGGGCACCTGTAATGGAAACGTTGCCGTGGATGACAGATCGTTACCTGTCGTTGCGCCACACGGGTGAATTGTGTCGAATTGGTGGTCGCAGGGATGCGGGAAGCCGTTTCGAGAGGGCTTGACTTGAAGCCGGGTTCAACTACGAGACTATGACCAGCACGAGAACCAGGATGACCGTGAACCGAACGGAAACGGGTGTCTCCGCCGCGACCGGGGAACCCGACCGCAGGCCTCAGTAGGGGTTCGACGACTTTCCGTAGGGGCCCCTGTCGACGAATCAGATATGACTCATCCGTCCGAATGATCGGACGGGCGCAGATGCGCGTGCTCCGGACGGGCACGCGTGCCTCGTTTACCGCTTGGAGGGCTGGCTGGCCATGGCAAACCTTCTGAAGAAGGCCTACGACGCCACATGGGGGAAGTACGTCTTCGCCGGGATGTACGACAAGTTCCTGGCGAAGGTGGAAGGCTACGGTCTTTCGGAGAAGCGCGCGGAGATGCTCAAGCCCGCGTACGGCCGGACCATTGAGCTGGGCACCGGTACGGGGCTGAACCTGCCGCACTACCCGGACACGGTTGACGAGTTGATCCTCACCGAGCCGTACCCGCACATGGTGGCCAAGCTGGAGGAGAAGACCCGCAACGACCCGCGGCGCATCCAGCTCGTCGTGGCGGGAGCGGAGAAGCTGCCCTATCCCGACGGCTACTTCGACACCGTCGCGGCGGCGATGATCCTGTGCACCGTGCCCGACCCGCAGCCGGCGTTGAAGGAGATCCAGCGCGTCCTCAAGCCCGGTGGGCAGTACCTGTTCCTGGAGCACGTGCGCAACCCCGATCCCAAGGTGGCGCGCAAGCAGGACATCATCCAGAAGGGGTGGTACTGGTTCGGCAACGAGTGCCACTGCAACCGGCCCACCGTTCAGACGCTGATGTCTTCGGAGCTGGAGATCGCGGACCTCCAGGAGACGAAGATGCCGGGTGCCTGGGAGTTCATCGAGGCCATGGTCATCGGCCGTGCCGTCCGCCCGACCACTGCCACCACCACCCCGCCGCTGACCGTCGCGGCCGTCAACAACGGCCACACGGGGCACGGGGAAGCGGGCTGCGACTGCTGAGCTGACCCGACCAGCGGCGGGCCGTTTCCCCAGAGACGGCCCGCCGCGACCTGTCCACGCCGCCCCCAGACCTTCGACGAAGGGCTTGCCGAGGCACCGTGTCGGAGATCCGAATCGCCAAACTCGCCGAGATCACCGGCTTCGCTCCCACCACGATTCGCTATTACGAGAACACCGGCCTGCTGCCCGCCGCGTCCCGATCGTCCAGCGGTCACCGCGTCTACACCGACCACGATGTCGACCGGCTGCGCTTCATCGCCCGCGGGAAGCAGATGGGATTCGCGCTCGACGAGATCAGGGAACTGATCCTCACCTGTGGCGGTGATCCGATCACGACGGAACTCGACCAGGTGATGGGAACCCTCCGATCGAGGATCGTCGAGGTCAACGAGCGGATCGCTGAGCTGTCAGCGTTCTCCGCGCAGCTGATGGGAAGCCTGTGGGCAGCTCGTTCGAACCAGGTGCCGGACACACCGGGAGCCGAACCGGTCTGCCAAGAGCACTGGGCCCGGGCGCTGGCACACCCGCACACCCACACGCACGTAGAGGGACTCCTCACGCTCACGTTCCGGAGCAGTCCGGCGCTGACCGTCGCCCTCGCCGAACTGGTGGCGCACGAGTCCGGTTGCCAACAGCCGACCGGCGTCCTGCTGCACTGCACGAGCCGGACCACGGTGCTTCAAGTCGTTGCTGCGGAGAACACTCGTCGCCTCATCGACGACCTCATCGTGTCTGTGGCCCGCGACTCCGCCCTCGGCGACTGATTCGCTGACCGGAGACCCACCAACCGGGTACCTACAGCGTTCGGCCCTGGTTCGTTGCCACGAACCAGGGCCGAAGACTTGTTGTGCCGGCGTGTAGGTGTCAGCGCGACACGGTCGCCTCCGGAGCGGCCTTGGCGGAGCGCCGTTCGCGCAGGAGCAGGGCGATCACCACGAAGGTGACGGCGCACAGCGCCGCCATCGTCCAGAGCAGGCCGTGCAAGCCGGATGCGAAGGCCTCGCCGGCGATCTTGGTGAACTCCGCGCGCTGCTCCTCCGGCACGCTCGCCGCAGCACGGCCCAGGTCACCCTGGTTGAGCGCGTTGGCCACGGCGTTCGCGTCGACCCCCGAGGCGCCGAACTCGGCCGCCCGTGCGGCGACCGCGTTCTGGGTGAAGCTGACCAGCAGTGCACCCGCCACCGCGATGGAGATCGTTTCGCCCGCTAGGCGCACGGTGTTGAACATGCCCGCCGCCATGCCGGCGCGGGATGCCTCGACGCTGCTCACCGCGGCGCCGTCGAGCAGGCCGAAGGACAAGCCGACCGCGATGCCGATCAGCGCCAGCGGTCCCATCAACGACAGGTAGCCGATACCCGGTTCGATCACCGTGAACCAGGCCAGGCCGATCGCCGCCAGCGCTGCCGTCAGCACGATCTGCACCCAGGCGGGCACCCACTTGGTGGCCACACCGGCGATGCCGGGGAAGACCAGTGCCAGGACGGTGAGCATGAGCATGAACAGGCCGATCTGCGCGGCGCCCAAGCCGTCGACCGAGGCGAGGTACGACGGCAGGTAGATCACCAGGGGGGAGAAGCCGAACACGACCGGGACGGTGGCCAGCGAGATGCCGACGAACTTGGGCTGGGACAGCAGGCCGAGGTCGAACATCGGCTGCTCCTGGCGGCGCTCCACGACCACGAACGCGATCAGGGCCACCACCGTGCCGACGAAGCTCCCCACGATCCACGCGTTGCCGAAACCCCACTGCGGTCCCTGGATCAGGGCGAAGATCAACAGCAGCAGGGCGATGGTGAAGGTGGTCGTGCCCGCCCAGTCCACCCGGTTGGCCTGTGGGTTGCGCGACTCCCGGATCACCGGGGTCAGCAGCAGCACCAGCGCCCCGACGATCGCCGGGAGCAGGAACACCGACCGCCAGCCGAAGTTGCTGATCAGCAGGCCGGACAAGCTCGGGCCGAACACCAAGCCCAGGCCGACGGCGGTGCCGAACATGCCGAACGCCTTCGCGCGGGCCGGTCTCTCGAACGCGTCGGCCAGGATCGCGCTACCACTCGTGGTCGCGGCGGCGGCACCGACACCGGCCAGCACCCGGGCCAGGTCGAGCACCAGGATGTCCGGCGAGAGGGCGGAGATCAGCGAACCGGCCGCGAACAGCACGACACCGATGCGGAACATCTTGCGGCGACCGACGAGGTCCGCCAGCGAACCGGTCGCCAGCATGAAGGCCGCATAGGTGAGGTTGTAGCCGTTGACCACCCAGAGCCCGGAGGTCAACGAGTTCTGGAAATCGGTGTTGATGGCGGGTAGCGCCACGGACGAACCGGTGATCGCCAAGGGGAACAACACGACGGTAAGGCACACGGCCAGCAGTGACAGCCCTGAACCGCGGCCGGCCTGCTGCTCGACGCTTCCCACCTTTTCAGGCATTCCTGATCTCCTCAGAGCTCGGTCCGTCTACGACCGACGCGGGTACCTTTTGCGGTACCTCGGGCAGTTCGATGGCTACCGCGACGGTAAGCCTTGGAGTAAGGACCAACCTCAAGAGGAAAAGCTGTGACATGGATCACGTGCACCCGGTCGGCATGGCCCATGGGCATAGGCGTTGCCTGGAATCCACCGATTGGCGGACTTGCATCCGGTACCGGGGTACAGGCTTAGTCTCAGGAAATGAGAGCGGACGAACCGGCGTTGCATGCGGAGGCCGGAATGACTCGGTTGCGCAGCGGTCAAGTCGCCGATGCGGCAGGGGTGAACCTGCAGACTTTGCGCTATTACGAGCGCGTCGGATTGCTTGCCGAACCCGAGCGCACGCCGGGCGGACACCGGATGTACCCGCCGGAAGCGGTCACGGTGATCGGTGTGATCAAAACTGCTCAGCGACTCGGCTTCAGTCTCGACGAGGTACGGGACCTGCTGGAGGTCAGCACCGGTGGGCGGCGAGAGCCCGGACTGCTGGAGCGTGCTGCGGCCAAGCTCGCCGAAGTCGAGAAGTTGGCCGACTTGGAGATCGTCCGTAGTGCGCTCCTGGATGCCATCGCGAACGATCAGGACAGTTCAAGCGCGTCGTCCGAGCCGCCGCTGTCCGGTCTCGGTGGCGTGGAACACGCGGGTGATCGGCCGGGATGCACGGCTGGTCCGCCGGCGAGGTTGTCGGGGAAGGTCTCAACCGCGCCGGCGGACTGGCACTAGTAGCGGTAGTGCTCGGGCTTGTACGGGCCCTCGACGTCCACGTCGATGTACTCGGCCTGGTCCTTGGTCAGCTTGGTGAGCTGCCCGCCCAGCGCCTCCAGGTGGATCCGGGCGACCTTCTCGTC
>NZ_VKAB01000033.1 GCF_009769385.1 Saccharothrix deserti | reverse complement strand
CTGCGGCGCTGGTGGAGGGCGTGGTCGGACAAGCCCCCGCCCGATGACCTGCAACAACTACTCGACACCCTTGCGCAAGGACAGGGCATCAACCTCTACCTGCCTCCGTGAAGTTAACAAACTACCGCTAGCCGCCGATGACACGTTCGAGTTCACCTGTTGGGTGGACTCCGTCGCGGGCGTGGAGCGGATGACCGAGGCCCTGGGCAGGGTGGAACGCCCGGTCGACGTGCTGGTCGAGCTCGGCGCGCCCGGCGGGCGGACCGGCGCGCGCGATCTCGGCACGGCGCTCGACGTCGCCCGCGCGGCGGCCGGCAGCCCCGCGCTGCGGTTGGCCGGTGTCGGCGGTTACGAGGGCGCGCTGGCGCACGACGCATCACCCGAATCACAGTCTGTTGTGGACGGCTACCTGACTTCCCTGTGTGAACTGGTGATCCAGGCCCACGCACTGTTCGAAGTGGATGAACCGATCGTCACGGCCGGTGGCAGCGCGTACTTCGACCAGGTGGCCGCGAAGCTGACCGAGCCGTGGCCGTTCCCGGTGCGGCCGGTGCTGCGCAGCGGCGCGTACATCACCCACGACGACGGGTTCTACCGGGGCATCTCGCCGTTGGGCCGCACACCGGGCGCACAACCGTTCCGCAGCGCGCTCAGGGCGTGGGCGCAGGTCACGTCACGGCCGCAGCCGGACCTGGCGCTGCTGACCCTCGGCAAGCGGGACGCGTCGTTCGACGAGGGACTGCCCGAACCGCAGGTCGTCCGCGGCCGGGACGGCGTGGAGCGCGCGTTGGAGGCCGAGGTCACCGCACTCAACGACCAGCACGCGTTCGTGCGGCTGTCCGGTGACGACGTGGAGGTCGGCGACTGGGTCGGCCTCGGCCTGTCCCACCCCTGCACGGTGTTCGACAAGTGGCAGCTGATCCCGGTGGTCGAGGGCACCACCGTGGTCGACCTGGTGCGCACGTACTTCTGACGAAAGGACGGCGGCGTGGACATCGTCTTCAGGGGTGCCCGGGTGGTGGACGGCACCGGCGCGCCCGCCTACCGGGCGGACGTGGGCGTGCGCGACGGGCGGATCGCCGCGATCGGCGACCGGGGCAGCCGCGGCGACCGGATCGACGGCAGACGGGTGGTCGACGCCGACGGCCGGGTGCTCGCGCCCGGTTTCATCGACATGCACTCGCACTCCGACCTCCAGGTGCTGGCCAACCCGGACCACCTGGCCAAGGTCTCCCAGGGCGTCACCACCGAGGTCCTCGGCCAGGACGGGCTGTCCTACGCGCCGGTGGACGACGACGTGCTGGCCGTGCTGCGCGGCCAGCTGGCCGGGTGGAACGACGACCCGCCCGGGTTCGACTGGAACTGGCGGTCGGTCGGCGAGTACCTGGACCGCCTCGACCGGGGCATCGCGGTCAACGCCGCGTACCTCGTGCCGCAGGGCACGCTGCGGATGCTGTGCCTCGGCTACGACGACCGGCCGGCCACCGACACCGAGCTGGACCGGATGCGCGAGGTGCTGGCCGAGTCGTTGCGGCAGGGCGCGATGGGCATGTCGTCCGGCCTGACCTACACGCCGGGCATGTACGCCGACACCGCCGAGCTGACCGCGCTGTGCCGGGTCGTCGGCGAGCTGGGCGGGTTCTACAGCCCGCACCACCGCAGCTACGGCGCGGGCGCGCTGGAGGCGTACGCGGAGATGGTGCGGGTGTCGCGTGACTCCGGTTGCCCGCTGCACCTGGCACACGCGACCATGAACTTCGACGTCAACCGGGGCCGGGCGGGCGAGCTGCTGGCACTGCTCGACGACGCCATCGCGGCGGGCGCGGACATCACCCTGGACACCTACCCGTACCTGCCGGGCGCGACGTACCTGTCCGCGCTGCTGCCGAGCTGGTCCGGCGAGGGCGGCCCGGAGCAGACCCTGACCCGACTGTCCGATGTGGACACACGGGAGCGGATCCGGGTCGAGATCGAGGAGACCGGCTCCGACGGCTGCCACGGCGTGCCGGTCGACTGGGACACCATCGAGGTCAACGGCGTGCGCAAAGCCGAGAACGCGCACCTGGTCGGGTTCTCCATCGCGGAGTCCGCGCGCCGGGCCGGACGCCCGCCCGCCGAGCTGTACTTCGACGTGTTGATCTCCGAACGCCTGGGTACCTCGTGCCTGATGCACGTGGGCCACGAGGACAACGTCCAGGCGATCATGCGGCACCCCGCGCACACCGGCGGCAGCGACGGGCTGCTGGTCGGCGACCGGCCCCACCCACGCGCCTGGGGCACGTTCCCCCGCTACCTGGCCCGGTACGTGCGCGAGTTGGGCGTGCTCGGCCTGGAGGAGTGCGTCTCCCACCTGACCGGGCGGGCCGCGCGCCGGCTGCGGCTGGCCGACCGCGGGCTCGTCCGCGAGGGCTACGCGGCCGACCTCGTGCTGTTCGACCCCGACACGGTCGCCGACACGGCGACGTTCGACGAGCCCCGGCAGGCCGCCGCGGGCATCACCCACGTCGTCGTCAACGGGGTTCCCGTGGTCGACGAGGGCGGGCGGACCGACGCCCTGCCCGGACGTTCCCTGCGAAACCACCGGAGCCGCGCGTGATCGACTGGTTGCAGCACTCGACGGGAGGGCTGCTGACGCTGTCCGGCCTCAGCATCGCCCTCCTCCTGTTGATGATCATCAGGTGGAAGGTCGAGCCGTTCATCGCCCTGCTGATCGTCGGCCTGCTGGTGGCGCTCGCCGCCGGCCTGCCGGTGGAGACGCTGGTCGGCTCGGCGCAGAAGGCCTCGGACTCCCTGCTGGAGAAGGGGTTCGGCGGCATCCTCGGCCACGTCGCCGCGATCATCGGCCTCGGCACGCTGCTCGGCGCGATCCTGGAGGCCTCCGGCGGCGCGGAGGTGCTCACCCGGTCGCTGCTGAAGGCGTTCGGCGAGAACCGCGCGCCGTTGGCGATGGGCCTGGCCGGGTTGATCTTCGGCGTGCCGGTGTTCTTCGACATCGGCATCTTCGTGCTCGCCCCGCTGGTGTACGTGGCGGCGAAGCAGAGCGGCCGGTCGATCGTGCTGTACGCGATGCCGTTGCTGGCCGGTCTGTCCGTGATGCACGCGTTCATGCCGCCGCACCCCGGACCGGTCGCGGCGGCCGGGCTGCTCGGCGTGGAGCTGGGCTGGATCATCATCATGGCGTTGGCCGTGGCGACCCCGGCGTGGTTCGTCGGCGGTGTGCTGTTCTCCGCGTGGGCGGGCAAGCGGCTGGTCGTGCCGGTGCCGGAGGAGATGCTGGCCGCCGCGGAGAAGATGCGCGGCGAGGGGTCTTCGTCTTCGCGGAGCGAGCCGCCGCTGTCGCAGGTGCTGGGCATCATCGCGGTGCCGTTGGTGCTGATCCTGGCGGGCACGTTCGGCAGCATCCTGCTGCCCAAGGGTTCGGTCACGCTGGGCGTGTTCGCGTTCCTCGGCACGCCCGCGGTGGCGTTGACGATCGCGGTGCTGCTGGCGTTCTGGCTGCTGGGCTACCGGCGGGGCATGACGCGGGCGCAGGTGACCGAGCTGTCCGGGGCGTCGCTGCGACCGGTGGCGATGATCCTGCTGGTCGTCGGCGCGGGCGGGTTCTTCGGCGCGGTGCTGTCCGCGACCGGCGTCGGCAAGGTGCTCGCGTCGTCGCTGGCGGACGTCGGCCTGCCGGTGATCGCGCTGTCGTACGTGATCAGCTGCGGTATGCGCATCGCGCAGGGCTCGGCGACGGTGGCGATCGTGACCACGACCGGCATCGTCGCGCCGCTCGTGGCGGACCTGGACTACTCGCAGCCGCAGCTGGCGCTGCTCGTGATGTCGATCGCGGCGGGCTCGATCATCGCCTCGCACGTCAACGACGGCGGGTTCTGGATCGTGTCGCGGTACTTCGGCCTGTCGGTGAAGGAAACCCTCCAGACGTGGACCGTGCTGGAGACGATCCTGTCGGTCGTCGGCTTCGTGATGGCCGCGCTGCTGAGCCTCGTGGTCTGAGTGGTCCGAGCCGTGTGGTCCGAGCCGTGCGGTCCGAGCCGCGCAGTCCGGGCCGCACCACGCGAGTGCCCCGGCGATCATCCGCCGGGGCACTCGCCCTTTGCGCCCGCCACCGGTCAGACGCCGGCCTTCGTGCCGTCGGGCTTGGCGGCGAACCACACGCCGCCCACGCCCTGGCCCTTCGCGTCACCGCACACCGTGTCCTCGGCGAACAGGTACAGCGGCCACCCGGCGACGGTGGCCTGGAGCTTGCCGTCGGCGCGGGTCACCGTGCCCACCGACGACCGGTCCACGCCCTGTACGCCGAACTGCGGCGAGTCGACCAGCAGCGGCGGCCACTTCACCGCGCAGTCACCGTCGCAATTGGACGCCGACGGGTCGGCGGTGTCCTTGTCGAAGCGGTAGAGCGTCATGCCGTCCTTGTCGGTCAACACGGTGCCCAGGTTGCCGACCGACGCGGTCGCCAGCACCAGACCCGCGGCGGGTGCGGCCTTCTTGCCGTCCGGCGCGGCCACGAACCACGTGCCGGCCACGCCCTGCCCCTTGGCCTGGCCCGGCGCCGTGTCCTCGGCGAAGCGGTACACCGGCCAGCCGGCGACGGTGACCTGCCTGGTGCCGTCCGCGCGGTCGAAGGTGGCGACGAGCGACTGGTCGACGCCCCGCACCCGCACGTCGCCGGACGTCGCGAGCACCGGCGGCCACTTGACCGCGCAGTCACCGTCGCAAGTGGACGCCGACGGCTTGGCCGTGTCCTTGTCGAACCGGTACAGCGTCAGGCCTTCGCCGTCGGTCAACACCGTGCCGAGGCCCGGCACCACGGCGGTGGCCAGATCCGGCGCACCCTCCGGCGCGATCTCGTTGCCCGCGTTCTTCCCTTCCCCCGCAAGGGGACCCGCCGCCACCTGCTGCTGCGCGGCGGGCTGCGCGGTACCGGGTTGAGGCGCCTGGCCACAGGCTCCGAGCAGGGCGATGCCGAGGAGAGCGGCGGCACCGACTGCGACTGCACGAGTGCGGGTCATGGTGAACCTCCCTGGATGATCGCTCGCGTCCCCTGCGGCAACCGAATGCCACCAACACGGACAACAAGCCCCAACGGTTCACCGGTTCTGATGATTTTTTGCGGAGTCAGTCGATCCCGTGGTCGCGGAACGCGACGCGCTTGAGCGGCGGCACCGCCTCGAGCAGCCGCAACACCGTCTTGAACGCCACCCGGCCGGCCGCGTTGCCCGACACGAACTGGCGCGCGCTGCGCAGCGACGCCGTCACCGCCGCGAACCCGTACTCCCGCATGTGCCTCTCGTAGTCCGCGATCGCGTCCAGCGGTTCCCGCTCGACCAGGTTGCGGCACAACGACATCGCGTCGCGCAACGCGGTGTTGGCCCCGATGCCGCGCATCGGCGTCATGCTGTGGATCGCGTCGCCGAGCAGCGTCACGGTGGTCGGCTGCCACGCGTCCACCGGCACGGACGTGCGGATCGGCCAGTGCGACACCGAGTCGGGGGGCGAGTCGCGCACCACCCGCACCAGGTCCGGGTGCCAGCCGGAGATCGCGTCGACCACCAGGTCCCGCAGCGGGCGGTCCGGCGGGATCACCAGGCCGTCCGCCGCGTAGGCCCACATCAGGTAGCCGCCCTCGTCCAGCTCGTGCGGCGCGAGGAACATCCCGGCCGCCGCGCGCGGGATCACCGAGTGGGCGTGCGCGACCAGTTCGGGCGGCAGCCAGGCGCGGGTGTGCGGGGTCAACGGCAGCTTGCCCGCGATCGCGGTGATGCCGGTGTCCACGCGTTCTGCGTGCGGCAGGTACTGGGCGCGCACGGCGGAGTTCGCGCCGTCCGCGCCCACCAGCACGTCGCACTGCGTGCTCGTGCCGTCGACGAAGTGGACCGTGATTCGCCCGTCCGCGTGCTCGTAGTGGGTGAACCGCCGCCCGAACGTCACCACGTCGTCCAGGCCGGTCAGCAGGATCTCGCGCAACGTGATCCGGCTGACCGAGTGGTGGGCGCGTTCGGGCACGTCGTCCGGGTTGTCGATGGCGAGCAGCCGGTTCAGCCGCTCGTCCAGGAACCCGAACCCGCTCCCGCCGCGACCGGTGGTGGCGACGAACCGCGCCCACAGCTCCGGCGGCAGGCACTCGTGCAGGACCCGCGCGCCGACCGGGTTGATGTGCAGGCGGTACCCCTGCAGCCGGTCGGTCGGCGTCACGTCCCGCTCGTGCACCGACACGCTCACCCCGTTCCGCCTCAGCCCCTGGGCCAGGCACAACCCACCGACACCGCCACCGACGACCGCCACGTGAACGCTCATGCCGACCACTATCAACCATCCGTTTGATTGAGTCAACCAGATGGTTGATAGTAGGTGATCGGCTACGGTTGACCGCGTGTCCCGCCGCTCCCCCGACGCCACCGAACGCAAGCGCGACCCCGAGCGCACCAAGGCGCGGATCCTGGAGGCCGCGGCGGCGGAGTTCGGCGCGAAGGGCTACGCGGCGGCACGGGTCAGCGCCATCGCCGACCGCGCGGGCGTGAACAAGCAGCTCATCTCGTACTACTTCGGCGGCAAGGAAGGCCTCTACAAGGAACTGGCCAGCCGCTGGCGGCAGCAGGGCGGACAGCTCGCCGAAGGGCCGCTGGCGGAGGTCGTGCGCGGGTTCGTGCTGTCCACGCGGGAGCAGCGCGACTGGGCGCGGCTGATGGTGTGGGAGAACGTGTCCGGTGACGACTCGCCGGACGAGGGCGACACGGAGTTCCTCCGCGCGCAGGTCGAGGGCCTGCGGGCGCGGCAGGAGGCCGGGGAGATCCCGGCGGACCTCGACCCGGCGTGCCTGCTGCTGGCGTTGACGGCGGCGGCCAGTGCGACGCTGTTCATGCCCCGGATGGTGCGCCGGATCACCGGGGAGGACCCGGAGTCCGACGACTTCGCCGAGCGCTACGCCGAGCAGCTGGCCCGGCTCGTCCGGCACCTGAGCTGATCAGCTCTCCGGGATCGACTCTCCCGGGGATCGACTCTCCCGGGATCAACTCCCGGCGGACGGGTACCCGGCCAGGTAGGTGCGCAGACCCCGCTGGCCGCTGCGCATCATCAGCTCGTGGTTGGCCCTGAGCAGTGGCCGGCCGATGATCGCCAGACGCCGCAGCAACGGCTTGCGGACCACCACTTCCTGGTCGTAGACCAGCCGCGACCCGCCGCCCTCGGGGAAGATCCGCCAGCTCACCGTGCCGTCCAGGTCCCCGACCAGGTCGGCGCGCAGCAACCCCGCCTCCGGCTCCCTGGCGTTGTGGTGCGCCTGGAACACCAGGTCGTAGGGCAGCACGGAACGGCACCGCAGCTCGGCCGCGTGCTCGCCCACCTGGCGCGCGTCCCGCACCTCACGCCACCACTGCGGGTAACTGCCCAGGTCGGCGAGCACGTCGAAGGTCCGCGCGGGCGTGCTGTCCACCGACCACACGCTGCGGAAGCGGTACGAGTTCAGCGGCATGCCGCCATGGTCACGCACGCCGGCGGGCCAGGCCAACCGCGCGCGTGACCCCGCCGGCCCGACGACCTCAGCCGACCGCCGCCTCGGCGGGCAGCACGTCCCGCAGGAACTGCCCGGTGTAGCTGTCGGCGAAGTCCGCGACCTGCTCCGGCGTGCCTTCGGCCACCACCATGCCACCGCCGGACCCGCCCTCGGGCCCCATGTCGACCACCCAGTCGGAGGTCTTGATGACGTCGAGGTTGTGCTCGATCACGATCACCGTGTTGCCCTTGTCGACCAACCCGTTGATCACCCCGAGCAGCTTGCGGATGTCCTCGAAGTGCAGGCCGGTGGTCGGCTCGTCCAGGATGTAGACCGTCTTGCCGGTCGACCGCTTCTGCAGCTCGGCCGCCAGCTTCACCCGCTGCGCCTCACCACCGGACAGGGTGGGCGCGGGCTGCCCGAGCCGCACGTACCCGAGGCCCACGTCGACCAGCGTGCGCAGGTGCCGGTGGATCGAGTTGATCGGCTCGAAGAACGTCGCGGCCTCCTCGATCGGCATGTCGAGGACCTCGGAGATCGTCTTGCCCTTGTAGTGCACTTCCAGCGTCTCGCGGTTGTACCGGGCGCCCTTGCACACCTCGCACGGGACGTAGACGTCCGGCAGGAAGTTCATCTCGATCTTGATCGTGCCGTCGCCCGCGCACGCCTCGCAGCGCCCGCCCTTGACGTTGAACGAGAACCGACCCGGCTGGTAGCCGCGCACCTTCGCCTCGGTGGTCGACGCGAACAGCTTCCGGACGTGGTCGAACACGCCCGTGTAGGTGGCCGGGTTCGACCGCGGGGTGCGGCCGATCGGCGACTGGTCGACCTGCACCAGCTTGTCGACCTGCTCCAACCCCCGGATCCGGGTGTGCCGGCCGGGCACCTGCCGCGCGCCGTTGAGCTTGTTCGCCAGCACCGTCGCCAGGATGTTGTTGACCAGCGTCGACTTGCCCGAGCCGGACACGCCCGTGACCGACACCAGGCAGCCGAGCGGGAACGACACGTCGATGCCGCGCAGGTTGTGCTCACGCGCGCCCACCACGGTGAGCTGCCGCTTCTTGTCGACCTTGCGGCGCGTGGCGGGCATCGGGATCTCCTTGCGCCCCGAGAGGTACGCGCCGGTGACCGACTCCTTGTTCGTCAGCAGCTCCTGGTACGGGCCGCTGTGCACCACCTTGCCGCCGTGCTCGCCCGCGCCGGGGCCGATGTCGACCACCCAGTCGGAGGTGCGGATGGTGTCCTCGTCGTGCTCGACCACGATCAGCGTGTTGCCCAGGTCGCGCAGCCTGGTCAGGGTGTCGATCAGCCGGTGGTTGTCGCGCTGGTGCAGGCCGATCGACGGCTCGTCCAGCACGTACAGCACGCCGACCAGGCCGGAGCCGATCTGCGTGGCCAACCTGATCCGCTGGGCTTCTCCACCCGAAAGAGTGCCGGACGCGCGGTCCAGTGACAGGTAGTTGAGGCCGACGTCGAGCAGGAAGTGCAGCCGGGCCTGGATCTCCTTGAGCACCGCGCCCGCGATCATCGACTCGCGTTTGGCCAGCTTGAGCCCGTCCAGGAACTCCGAGCACTCCGCCACCGACATGGCGCACACCTCGGCGATGGACTTGTCGCCCTGGCGCGCGTGGTGCAGCGTGACGGCCAGGATCTCCGGTTTGAGGCGGGTGCCCTGGCACGTGGGGCACGGCACCTCCCGCATGTAGCCCTCGTACTTCTCCCGCATGTACTCGGACTCGGTCTGCTCCTGCCGCCGTTCCAGGAACGGGATCACGCCCTCGTAGTTGGCGTAGTAGGAGCGCTCGCGGCCGTAGCGGTTCTTGTAGCGGACGTTGACCTGCTCGTCGACGCCGTGCAGCACCGCTTTCTGCACCTTGGCGGGCAGCTGCCGCCACGGCGTGTCCATCCGGAACCCGATCGCCAGGCCCAGCGATTCCAGCAACCGGGTGAAGTACTCGGCGGTCTGACCGGACGCCCACGGGGCGATCGCGCCGTCGGCCAGCGACAGCTCGTCGTCCGGCACGACCAGCTCCGGGTCGACCTCCTTGCGCACGCCGATGCCGGTGCACGCCGGGCACGCGCCGTAGGGCGAGTTGAACGAGAACGACCGGGGCTCCAGGTCCTCGATCGCCAGCGGGTGGCCGTTCGGGCAGGCCAGGTTCTCGGAGAAGCCGCGCACCCGGCCGGGGTCGTTCTCCGGCACGTCCACGAACTCCAGTTCGACCAGCCCGTCGGCCAGGCGCAGCGCCGTCTCCACCGAGTCGGTCAGCCGCTGCTTGGAGCTCGACTTCACGCTCAGCCGGTCGATCACGACCGCGATCTGGTGCTTCTCCTGCTTCTTCAGCTTCGGCACCTCGCCCAGCGCGTACACCACGCCGTCGACCTTGGCGCGCGAGTAGCCCTGGGACTGGAGGGTGGAGAACAGGTCGAGGTACTCGCCCTTGCGGCCCCGGATGACCGGCGCGAGCACCTGGAACTTGGTGCCCGGCTCCATGGCCAGCACCTGGTCCACGATCTGCTGCGGCGTCTGCTTGCTGATCGCCTCGCCGCAGGTCGGGCAGTGCGCCTTGCCGGCGCGCGCGTACAGCAGCCGCAGGTAGTCGTAGACCTCGGTGATGGTGCCGACGGTCGACCGCGGGTTGCGGCTGGTCGACTTCTGGTCGATCGACACCGCGGGCGACAGGCCCTCGATGAAGTCGACGTCGGGTTTGTCCATCTGGCCGAGGAACTGCCGCGCGTACGCCGACAGCGATTCGACGTAGCGGCGCTGGCCTTCGGCGAAGATCGTGTCGAAGGCGAGGCTGGACTTGCCCGAGCCGGACAGCCCGGTGAACACGATGAGGCTGTCCCTCGGCAGGTCGAGGTCCACCCCTCGCAGGTTGTGCTCGCGCGCCCCGCGAACGACAAGCCGGTCGGCCACAACGGTTCCCTTCGGTTCTCGACCTTCCCCCGAACAGACGTTCGAAAAGCCTATCGGACCGCTCCGGGTCACTGCGGACAGCCCTGTCGGGGAGGGCATCGACCATGCTAGGTGCGACCACCGACAAAAACCGCGACCGGCACTTCCACGATCGTGCGCCAACGGCTCTACCGGTCGGTAGTGAACGCCCCTACGCTGGAGCGATAGGCCGTTCGGCCGCATAACTCCGGGATGAGGTGCCCATGAGCTTCGCTGATGCCGCCCAGGTCCGATCCGACCGGACGAGCGTACCCGCGCCCCGTGAGCAGTCGGCCGCGGTCCAGCACGCGGTCGCCTGGCTCGCCGAGGTGGAACGGGCGACGCGGACGTTGTACGAGGTCGTCGGGGCGATCGACCTGGCCGCGCTGCGCGGTCCCAGCCTGTTGCCCGGCTGGAGCCGGGCGCACGTGGTGACGCATCTCGCACGCAACGCCGACGCCCTGGTGAACCTGCTGACGTGGGCCAAGACGGGCGTCGAGCACCAGATGTACCCGAGCGCGGCGGACCGTGACGCGGACATCGCGGAGGGCGCGGGCAGGCTGCCGCAGCTGCTGCGGGCGGACCTCGACGCGGCGTGCCAGCGCTTCGCCACGGCCGCCGCCGAGCTGCCGCCGACGGCGTGGGAGGCGGAGGTCGTGCACCCGAGGAGCGGGGCGCTGCCCGCGTACCGGGTGCCGTGGCTGCGGCTGCGCGAGGTGTGGTTCCACCTGGTCGACCTGGATCGGGGTATCGGGTTCGAGGACCTGCCGGCCGAGTTGCTGGAGGGCTTCCTGGAGGACGCCGTCGCCCAGTACACGGGCCGGCCGGGCGTGCCGTCGGTGCGCGTGGAGGCCGTCTTCCCGGACGGCCGTCAGCGCAGTTGGGCGCTGACGGCGGACAGCGAGACGTCACCGACGGTGAACGGTGCGGCGGCCGACGTGCTGGGGTGGCTCACCGGGCGCCAGAGCGGCGCGCGGCTGAACGGGACGGCGCCGACGCTGCCCAAGTGGCTCTGAGCGGTGTGCAGCCGGGCGGTGAGCACCAGGCCGGCCAGGGCGGCCGGACGGCGGCTCGCGGTCAGGGCGCGGTGCGCGGGGCGTTCGACGAACTTGGTGAGCAGCCAGCCGAGGACGACGGCGGTGCCGGCGAAGACCGCCAGCTCGACCCAAGGGCCGAAGCGCGCGACCTTCGCCATCACGACGTAGCCGATCTCCTGGTGCACCAGGTACACGCCGTATGAGATGCCCGCGAGCCACTTGATGGGTCGGGCGAGCGCGCGCACGGGGAGGACGTCCCAGTCCGGGCCTCCGGCGGCGGCGCACACGCCGATCAGCAGCACGCCGAGCCCGATGGTCGACCTGAGGTCGGCGGTGTGCACCGCCTGGGCCCCGAGGGACGCGGTGAGCAGCGCGAACAGGTGCCAGTCGCCGAGCCGGCCCTTGGACCACAGCCAGATGCCGACGCCGATGGCGAACAGCTGCGCGCGGTGCACGCCGAGGCCGTCGTAGAGGGTGCGGATCGCGCCGGGCTCCACCGTCCAGACCCGCGCGACCAGGGGCGCGACGACGAGCGTCCAGAGCAGGACCTTGACCGCCCGGCCGCGGATCCTCGACACCAGCAGCGCGCCCGCGACGAAGCCCGTGACCTGCACCGGGAGGGTCCAGTAGGAGAAGTCGACCAGGCGGACGCCCGGGAACCAGTTCTGCAGCATGAGGGCGTTGAAGAGCAGGTCGCGCGGTTGGAGGTGGCTCCAGCCGTTCGGGGCGAGGTAGCGCAGCACGGTGTACGTGCAGGTGGCGGCGACGACGTAGGCGGGGACCAGGCGGGCCAGGCGGTTGCGCAGGAAGCGGGCCGGTTCCCCCTTGGCCAGTGACGCGCAGGCGAAGAAGGCGGAGATCACCACGAGCGCGCTCGCGCCGAATTCGACGTCGAAGACGAACGGCGGTGGCCCGAGTTCGGAGTGGACGGACGGCCCGGCGTGGGTGGCGTGTTGGAGGAGCACGCACAGCACGGCGAGGATGCGAAGGACGTCCCAGTTGATCCGACGTTTTGTAGGCACGAGGTGGAAAAACCCTATTCGGACGGCATCGGAGGGGCAGCGGTGATCGTTGTCAACCCTATGGGGTCGAGCTGTGGGGACCCTGAAGGGTGCCCGGTCGGATACCGTCGGCCACTGTGGACGTACTAGAGGACTACACGGGGCACGTTTCGCCGGGCGGCCCGGCGGCACGGCGCACCCTCGACGCGCTGACCATCACGAAGATCTCGGTCGGACCGATGGACAACAACGCGTACCTGCTGGTCTGCCGTGCGACGAACGAGGGCCTCCTCATCGACGCGGCGGCCGACCCGGAACGCCTGTCGGACGTGGTGGGCCACTCGGTGAACCGCCCGAGGTTGAAGACCGTCGTGACCACGCACCAGCACCCGGACCACTGGGGAGCCCTGGGTGCGGTGGCGGGCGCGAACGGTTCGAACACCATCGCGCACGAAGCGGACGCGGGCGTCCTGCCGATCCCGCCGGACGTCCTGGTGGAGCACGGCGACACCGTGCACGTCGGCGAGGTCCCCCTGACGGTGATCCACCTGCGCGGCCACACGCCGGGCTCGATCGCCCTCCTGTACCGCGACCCAACCGGACACCCCCACCTCTTCACCGGGGACTCGCTGTTCCCGGGAGGGGTCGGCAAAACCACGTCACCTGAAACCTTCAAATCGTTGATCGACGACTTGACGTCGCGGGTGTTCGGCGAACTGCCCGACGAGACGTGGGTCTACCCAGGTCACGGCGACGACACCACCCTGGGGAGTGAACGACCTCACCTGGACGAGTGGCGTTCGCGGGGCTGGTGAACCCGTCCGGTCGTACTTCTCACACCTCGACGACCTGGACCATGCCGTCGAGTCCTGCGAAGTCCTTGGCATTGCGGGTGTAGAGCGGCATACCCCGGGCCGAGGCGATGGCGGCGATCATCAGGTCCAGCCGGCGCGGTTTCGGCTCGCGGTTCGCTTCGAGGGTCAACGCCACGAGCGTGCCGAAGCGAGCCGCGGCCTGACCGTCGAAGGGCAACGGCTCGAACTCGACGATCGCCGCACCCAGCTTCTCGGTCCGCACCGCCCGCGCCGCAGCGTCCTTGGCCATCGCCACGCCCCGGTGCAACTCGGCCAGGGTGATCACGGTCAACTCGGGGACCTCCGGCAGCACCGCCGGGTCCAGCAGTCCGAGGTCGATGTACGTGCAGGTGTCCAGTACGCCCGACTCGTGCCGGTCAGCCACGGCTGCGCTCCCACGGGTCGTCGTCACCGATCCGGTCTTCCGAGCCGAACACCTCGTCGGCTTCACGCCGCATGAGGCCGTGATCGACCTTCGGCAGCTTCCTGTGCCGCTCGACCAGTTCCTCAGCGGTCAGGCGCCGACGACGGGGCAGCGGACGGACCTCGGCGATCTCCACGCCGTTGCGGGTGACGTGGTACGTCTCCCCCGCCTCGACCGCGTCCATGACCGCGGCGGAGTTGTTGCGGAACTCCCGTTGACTGATGACCTTCACCGACACAGTGTAGCCCTGCGTAGCACAAGGAGCTACTCAGCTTGACCTATTGCCCGTTCAGGTGATCCGCTGTCCTGGGAAGGGTCGACCAGGACAGCGGATCACCGTCCTCGACTACCGGGCCCGGCAAAAGGCCTGGTCCGGTGATCGGCTCTCGGTCAGACTCGGGGGCGTGGACCTGCCGCTGCTCCGGTTCGACCCCGACGTCGACGCGTTGATCACCCCGTCCGCGCCGGAGTTGTCCGAGCCGTGGCCGGAGCGGGCGGTGCTGTGCTACTTCCACGAGCAGATCGAGGCCTTGCACGAACGGGGTATCGCCCGGCTGGTGGGCCGGTTCACGGAGGAGATGGGCGGGCACGGCATCTACGTGGTCGATGACGGCGCCCCGGTGGTCGTGTTCCACCCTGGAGTGGGTGCCCCGGCCGCCGTGCACCATCTCGAACGGGTGATCGCCGGTGGTGTGCGCGACATCGTGCTGTGCGGCAGCGCCGGGGCGCTCGTGCCCGGACTGGTGCTCGGACGCGCGGTGGTGGCGACCGGGGCGATCCGGGACGAGGGGACGTCGTTCCACTACGCGCCGCCCGCGTCCGCGATCGACGTCGACCGGGACGTGGTGGAAGCCCTCGTCGGCCTGCTCGCCGAACGGTCCGTCCCCCACGTCACCGGGTTGACGTGGACCACGGACGCGCCCTTCCGGGAGACCAGGGCGTCGGTGAAGGCCCGCCGGGATCAAGGGTGCCTGGTCGTGGAGATGGAGGCGTCGGCGCTGCTGGCAGCCGCACGGTTCCGCGGCGTGAAACTGGGCCTGCTCCTCTACGCCGCCGACGACCTCAGCGGCCCGACCTGGGACTCACGCGACTGGACCAGCAGCGACGCGCGCGCCGACCTGCTCACCCTGGCCATCGAAGCCACCGCCCGGATTCACCCGACCGACGCGTCCAGCACGTCGAGGTAACCGTCACTGACCCGCCACAGCGCGTCCGACACCGCCGTGAGCTTGCCGGGACTCCAGCGTTTGTCCTCGTAGGCACGGGTGTGACGGCGCAGTGCCCGCAGGCTCACCGCCAACTCGTCACGGAGCCGTGCACGCATCTCGTCCGCCGTGGGCGCGGGCAGGCGAACCTCCTCACCACGCCCGTCGGCGAGCGCGGCCAGGGTCTCCTCCACGGTCCCGTCCACCGAGTCCCACACCAGAGCGGGCCGGTCGACGTGGTGGTTCCAGACAGGGGCGCGTGACGAGCGCCAGAGCGGCCTGATCGGGTTCTTCGCCACCCGGGTCGCGTTGGCCCAGTGCTCGGCGCCGTGCGGCTCGCTCAACCACGGCACGTCGTCGACCGGGAGATCCACCACCAGTGCGACGGTCACCCGTTCGAGATCCCGAGGCTCACCGAGGATGTCCCCGACAGCCCACAGTTGCACCACGCGCAACGGGTGGATCGAACTCGGCAGACCCGCCAACTCGCCGCACTTGGCCGCCAACTCCTCGACATGCCGCACCGCCCGTGACCACTTCACCCGCCCATCCTCGCCCATCCCGGCGAATCAGCAGGTCCTCCATCACGGCGCGCGGCAGGGACGGGTTGGCCGCGGCGGCCTCCGCGACCCGTGGAGCACGAGTGCCCGCGGCCCGGCGTTGGGGTGGCGGGCGATCTCGCGGTAGGCCTTCTGCGCCGGTGGGGCGCTGACGGCCAGGTCGTCCGGCAACCGCGGTGTGCACGTCGGGTCAAGCAGGTCGGCGGGCAGTGACGTGTTCTCGGTGAGCCCGCACAACAGCTCCGGGTGTTCCAGCTCAGGCTCCAGCACCGATCTCCGTTCCCGTTCGCACCGAAGGCGACCGCTCTGTGCGGCGGCACGGTGTGCGCGGCGGAAACTTCCGCGGACAACGGGGTTTCCCGCGACGGGACCGTCCGTAGTGTCGAAGTCATTCGCCGCAGAGGGAACGGGGTAGCTGTTGGTGCTCCTGGGGAACGCGCCGAAGCCGGACGTGAGGAAGCTCAAAGCGGTCGCGGCGCTGGTTCTGGTCGGTGTCGGCCTGGGTGCGATGGCGTCCTTCGGCGGACGCTGGATCGCCGAGGGCCTCGCCGGGACGTACACCGTGCGCGCCGTCGTCAGCGTGTACGACAGCGAAACCGTCGAGAGCCAGGACGGGCCCGACACCTTCTACACGGTGGAGGCGCGCGCGGAGGACGGTCGGGCGATCAGCCTTCCGGGGAACGAGGAGTTCGGCATCACGGACCCGGTGGTCGTGCGGCTGTCGTCGTTGACGCACCGCGTGCTCTCCGTGCGCGGGGCCGACGCCCTGGTGAAATCACACGATCGGGTGTGGAAGGCCGTGCCGGCGGTCGCGGGCGTGGTGGCGGTGCTGTTCGCCGGCTGGATGCTGGTCGCTGGGCGGCGCGTGATTTCGTCCGGTCTCGGTCCGCGTGGGGTCCTGGCGGCCGTTGTGTGCGGTGCGGTGATCGCCGGGTTCGTGCTGCTCTCGCCGTCGGGTTTCGGGCGCGGGGCGTTCATCGACTCGACCGGACCCGTGCCGGACCTGTCCGGCAGGTACTCGCGGGGAGGCGAACCACCGACCGTGGAGCGCGGTGGGGTCGTGCGCAACGAGGACTTCACCTTGCGCGCCTCCGACGTCCGGCGTGGGGCACCTGAAGGTGCGGCGGCGTGGTTGAGCGAGTTCGAGGTGGTGACGGTGCGGGTCGAGGCGACCCGGCTCACGGACTTCCCGATCCCGCTCGAACTCCGCGCGGACGAGCACGGCCGACCGGGGTTGGTGCGTGACTGCGCGGGCGCGCCCGGCGCGTTCGACCACGAGTCCGTTGTCGGGCGAACGGTCACCGGGCTGGTCTGTTTCGTCGTCCCGCAGGGGTATCAGCCGACGCAGCTGGTCGTCGGGCAGCTCGAACAGCGGGTGATGCTGACGTTGTAGCCCTCACCGGCGTCCGGTCAGCACGGTCACGTGGACGACCCGGTGTCCCGCTCCGCCGGGTGGGGGCGGAGCGGGACGGTGGCCGCTACTTCAGGGCCGCTACTTCAGGTAGGTGGCGAGGCTGATGTTCTGGTCCCGCAACGCCTTCGCGACGACGCGCGCGATCTGCTCCGCGCCGGCGGCCTCGAAGTGCGTGTGGTCGTTGCAGAAGAACGCGCCCACCGCGCCCTGGGTGTAGTCACCGTTGTTCGGGCACAGCTTGAGCGTGTTGTAGAGCGTGTAGCTCAACCGGTGCAGGTCGATCACCGGGACCTGGTTGGCGGAGGCCGCGTTCGTGGTCTCGGTGAGGAAACCCCGGCTGCCGACGGCGGTGCTGCCGCTGCACCTGACCGCCGACACCGGCGTCAGGAAGATCGGCCGCGCGCCGCGGTCCTTGGCGGCCTTCGCCATCGCGCCCAGCAGCTGCTGGTAGCGCGCCGAGCCGACGTGCCGGGGGCAGGCGCGGTCGCCGTCGTTGATGCCGAACTGGATGACGAGGTAGTCGCCCGCTTTCATCCCGTTCAGCATGTCCAGCCAGCGCTGCGCGTACGTCGTGGGACTGACCACGCACTCGCCGCTGGAGTCCATGGTGCTCTTGACGTTGCCCTCGTAGAGCCACGTCTGGATGCTCCGGCCCGCCACCGCGCTGTTGACCACGGTGACGTCGTCCCGGAACAACGCGTCGAACCGGCTGCCCCAGCCGACCGGGCACGTCGTCCTGGGGTTCGCCATGGTCGAATCACCCGCCATCCACACCGTGGGGCCGGCGGTCGCGCCGACCTCCCCGTCCTGCTTGACGACGCAGTCGGCGGCCGACTCCGGGTCGGGCGACGCGGCGGCACGGTCGACCCCGACCGCCGTCGTCGCCACGAGCAGGGCAAACACTGCGACAAGCCGTTTCCCCGAGGGAAGCTTCATTGTTTCTCCACCAGGATGACCGGACCGGAACAGCGGCGTGCTCCCCACCTTCGCGCGGTGGTGGGAGGCCGGCCTAACGCCGTGTCTCGGCTGGTCCGGCCCGTCTCGGATGGCGGGTTGCCCACACAGCCCATCGGGCCGCCGGCGCGTCCGGGGCGCTCGGTATCTTCCCCGCATGGAGCAGGTGGTGGAGATCTACACCGACGGCGCGTGCAGCGGGAACCCCGGGCCGGGCGGGTGGGGCGCCGTGCTGCGGTACGGGGCGCACGAGCGCGATCTGTTCGGCGGTGAGTCCGAGTCCACCACGAACAACCGGATGGAGCTGATGGCCCCGATCCGGGCGTTGGAGACGCTCAGGAGGCCGTCGGTGGTGCGGATCTACACCGACAGCACGTACGTCCGCAACGGGGTCATGTCGTGGATGACCAAGTGGAAGACCAACGGGTGGATGACGTCCGGCAGGCAGCCGGTCAAGAACGTCGACCTGTGGCAACGCCTGGACGCCGCCACCACCCCGCACCAGGTGGAGTGGCACTGGGTGAAGGGCCACTCGGGGCACCCGGAGAACGAACGCGCGGACCGTCTCGCGGTCCGCGGCGTCCGAGCGGCGATGGAGTCAGATCTGAGGGCAGACGTCGTACACGACGCGACCTAGGCCAATCGACCCAGGTGGTCGTTCGAACAAACCTGGAGTGCCGCAACGTCTCCGGTTCTGCTCACCACTTCGCGGTGACCGCATCGACGGCAACGCGAGGCCCATCCATCGGAGGATATACGCAGGTACACCGGTGGTGCTCTCGTCGAGAGCGTCATCAACCGCTAACAGCCGATCTGCAGCCTCCACTTGGTGTGCGGAGCTGTTTGGGAGACACCGGTGCCGCAGTAGATCGCGTAGTCCCCTCGAATCGGAGCCGAGTCGAACCGCTGCGGCGTCAAGGCGAGGAGCCTGCGAACGCTGCGGCACGGATCGCGGGTGAGCACTTCTCGCACATCGCGGTGTTCCGGCCGTCCACCCAGTGCCGCCGCGAGACTGGCCCGGACCACCCGATCCGGACTGCTCGCGAACCTCAACCCCAGTTCGCGGTCATCCGGCCGGTCGGCCCACAGCCACGCGGCGAGCGCGTGGACTTCCGGACGGCTGCGCGGCAGGAGTGCCACGTCGTCGACGCTCAGCCCGAGGCTCCGCACGAGTGTCGGCACGTGCACGTCGTCGTGCCCGGTGAGCAACCGAACCGCGTGTTCCCGGACGAAGGCGCGCTCCTCGTCGGTCATGGCCAGACTCGCGCACGCGCAGACCGCGATGTCGGAGAGCGTGCTCGGCCCGAGATCGGCTCGGTACCAGCTCAAAGGGTGCTTCATCCCGGTGAACATCTCGTCGCCCGCACTGCCGTCGCACTCACCGCGGGCAAACGGGCGCAGCGCGTCGAAGAGCTCCCGGCGGTGATCGACCGCGAGTTGCGAAGCCAGCAGAGCCAGTCCTTCGAGGGCCGTCCGCCGGTTGCCGGCCGTGTCGCGGCAGTCGCGTGCCTGCCGGAGCAGCGTGTCGCCGAGCCGGGCCAGCAACTCAGGCTCGAGCAGGCCGGCGACCAGCGGCATGTCCTGGTAGCCCCGGTAGATGGACATGCGACCGGGGACCGGTTCGGGACGAGCGAAGACTTGTTCCGCCAACGCACGTGCGTGCGCGCGGGCACGATCGGTTGGACGGCCCACGAGGGCCAGCACCAAGTGGGCGTGGTGGTTGTCGACGAACGCCAGGCTTGAAGCGACGAAATCGGCGTGTGCCCGGAGCAGCGGCGCACCTTTCGGTCCCAAGGCCACGTCGGCGTAGTGGTCGCCGTGCGGGAGGCGCGCCAGCAGCAGGGCCAAGGCGCGTTCGGCGAGTGGCCCGTGCTTCTCGGCGATGTCCACCAACAATGTGCCGTGCTCTTCGAGGTCGATCGGGCCGGCGACGTCCAGCGCCGTGGCGGCCTGTGTCTCGGTGAGGCAAGGCGCGAGCGCCGCGATCAGTCCGCACGCCCGTCCGACCAGGTCGTCGGCCTCCGTGCAGCGCGGTGGCGCCTTCACGACGTCCAGCGCGAACTCGACCCAACCGGGCACGTCCTCGTCGACCAGCAGATCCGCGGAAGCGGCCACCGCGGCCAAGGCAGCGCTCTGCTGAGCCGCACCGGCGGTCGCGACGTCCTCACGCCAGCGCACTGGCTGTGCGGGCAGCACACCGGCCACCGCCACCGCCGCCTCTCGTGCCCCGGCCCAGACGAGCTCGCGCAGGCCGTCACGAGGCTCCTTGTTCGCGGCCAACAGGCAGCCCAGTTCACGAGTCGCCTGGATCTCGTCCGCCAACCCGGCACGCACGTACGCCTGCCACCGCCATTGGGACAACAGGCCCAACGCACGAACCGGGCTGCCGTCGGACACGCGACCCATCGCCCGTTCCCTGATCGTCCGACTACCCGGCAACTTGGTGAGAGCCGGCATCGACCGCAGGTGCCGGGCCAAGAAGTGCTGCTGGTCCCCCTCGTCGGGCAGCCGCCCGAGGCGGTCGCGAACGACGCGCAGCGCATCCAGCCACTCCGCGGCCTCATCGTTCATACCGGCCACGACCGCGTCGGAAACGGCTTCCTCGTAAGCGTCACAGGCCAGGTCGAGGTCGTTCCCGATCGCCAGGCGGCGCGCGTGACGGGCGGTGATCCACGGCCCGTGCCAAGGGGCGAACTCCCGACGAGCCCGTCGTTTGAGCCGTTCCCACTCACCGGTCGACTCGGCGACGCACATACCCAGGCGTGCGACCAACCGCTCGGCCCTCGATCCCTGCTCCTCCGTGACGTCCGCCATCGACGTCAGCACGTCGAGCCGTGCTGCCACCACGTCTTGACGACGGGCCGCGAGAGCCTGCTCGCTCAGGAACACCGCCGCGTCCAAGCGGTGGAGATCGTCGAGCACGAGGTTGTCGAACGCGCTCGCGACCTCGTCGATCGCCGCCCCGTACCCCAAGAGCACGTCGCCACCGCGGGATGCGACGGCCACCGCCCGAGCGACGTCCGGGCTCAACGAAGTGTCCAACGGTACGGCGGTCTTCCAGGACGCCACACCGTCGTCGACCTGCTGCCAGAACAGTTCCAGGATGAGCGTGGCGGCCCGGTCGCCCTCACCGGCGTTCCGCAGCGCCTCGGCCTGGCCGCGGCGCACCGACGCGGCAGGTACCACGAAACCGTGGTCGAGCAACCGATCGGCCACGAGCCCGTACAGCTCGGCCGCACGCGCCGGGTCCGAGTCGATCAGCGCACCGGCCTCGGTCACGACCCCGTCGAGCTTGAGGAGCCGGAGCGGGCCGGCGGACACAGCCGCGGCGAGCGCCCCACGATCAGCCTCGACCTGCGTGCTCTCGGGTGCCGGAGACCGGCCCGTCCTCGACAGGTCGCGCCACAGCACGGGAAGCCCGCGCCTCGCCCGGGTCGCATAGCGAAGTGCCTCGTCACGGGAACAACCGACGGATTCGAACGCAGCCATCACCTCTTGGAACCCGACCTGCGGCACCTGCAGTCCAGTGCCACCGTGCGCACGGGGTAGCACGACGCGGTGATGTCCGAGAGCAGTGAGATCGGGCTCGTCGAACGCGGGCACCAAGACCAGGCTCCGCTTGCTCGCCGCGTACCGGTCCCAGGCGGCCGCCTCGTGGACGATCCGCACATCCCACCGCGTCAACGGCAGCAGTGCCGCGTTGACGAAGACCAGCATCTCCTCGACGGAGTCTCCGCAGACCTCCAGAAGAGGAGAACCCGCTTCCACCGACGAGCGCAGTTCCGCCGCCTCCGCCTCTCGCCCGGCGAGCAACACCTCCGACGGGAACAGCGGGTGTTCCTTCACCCACCGCTGCCACCAACCGTTCAGGTCCTCGCTCCCGGAGAGGCACACGTGCGCGAACTCGGGGAGTTCGAGCAGGTCGACGACCAGGCGTTCGATGTCCTGCGGCACGCTGCGGTAGGACATCCGACGGTACTGGCGGCCGGCCAACTCGGCGATCTCGTCCGGCAATTCCCGTGCCGAGGGCAGCACAGCACCGTCCAGCAGGACGATGATCACCCGGTTCCCACAACGCAGACCCTCGGCGATCTCGCGGCGCACCCAGTCATCCGGGTCGTCCAACTTCCTGCCGCCGGACCGCCTGGTGGCGGTGAGCCAGTGCGGTCCGACGACCGCCAACAGCACCGGACACGCACGCACCTCCGCGAGGAGGTCGGCGTCGAAGGGGCTGCCCAGTTCGATCGACTGCGGCGCGTAGAAGACCTCGTTCTTCCCGATTCGTTCCTTGAGCATCGTCGCGATCGCCCCGGCCGCGAACTCCACATCCCCTGTGCGGTAGCTGACGAAGACGGTCCTCACCGCTCACCCCGGTGGCCGAGGTAGTCGGCCAATCGGCGTTCGGCTTCGTGAAGTCGCAATCGGCAGTCGGCGTAGGACAACCCGAGATCCCTGGCGACCGTCGTCAGGTGCAAGCGCTCGATCCGATTCCGACCGACGACTTCGGCGTCCACTCCGGTCAACACCCCGGCGTCGACCGCTCGGAGCAGGACGAGGTCGACGTGGCCTCGTCGGGACACCAGCGGTACCGGCCTGCCGGGCGACGCCCAGTCCGAGTCGCGTTCGGTCGCCGACCGGGTCGCGAGTCCGCGCTGGTAGGCCATCCGCCACAGATGCGTGTGCAGACGCCTCATCGCGGGGTCGGCGCCCCGCAGTGCCTCGAGGAAGCCGATGATCACGTCCGCCTCGACGTCACCCGCATCGCCGTTGACCTCGTCCTTGACCAGTCTGGCCGCTCGGCGCAGTCCGGGCAGCCCGACACCGAGCGCGCCCACCGTCCAGAACTGGTCGTCCGACTGGACCCGCCGGACGATCTCAGCCCACGCCGCGTCCTTCGTCTGCCAGTCGACGCGCCGCTGGAGCAGGAGACCGGACAGTTCGTCCAGCGGAATCATCCGATCGGGAAGGCTTCCACCGACTTCCCAGCCGTCCAGGACGAGCTGCGGATTCTGCTGGATCAGTGCGGTGAACTGCATGGCAAGCCTGGCGAGCGGTGACATGTGCGGCACGTTCGACATGAACTGTCCTTCACCTTTAAGTGTCTTTCAGCGGGCTTTCCTCCGCCACCCAGCATCGACTCCGACGACGATCACCGGAAGGTGTTGCCCGTTGCCTGACTCGTGCGGACAGCAGGCAACGGCGCGTGATCACAGGGACAGGAGACGTATGTTCAGCACGGAGTTGCACCGCTGTCGAACGGCCGCCGCACTATCCCAGTCGGCCCTGGCGAAGAAGATCCCGTGCACGACGAGCCACGTGAGCAGGTTGGAAAGCGGTGAAAGGCGCCCCAGCTTGCGGACGGCCATCAAGTGCGACCAAATCCTGAGCGCGGACAACGCGCTGATCAGGGCTGCCGCAGAGCAGCGAAGCCAGACGGAGGTGCACAAGATGAAAACCCTGTGGTCGAACGCTTCGAACCCGGATGACCCGACGATGATCGCGTACGACGCTCTTCTCAGCGCATACCAGAAACGGGGGCAACAACGTCCGCCCGCCGAAGTCCTGGAGTCGGTGGGCCCTGAGGCCCGCTTGCTCCTCACGCTCGCGGACAAAGCCTCGGCGGCGGATCGACGTCTGTTCCTGTCGGCTGCCGCGAAGTTCAGCGAGTACGCTGGTTGGCTCGCCCAAGAGAAGGGAGATGACCGGCTGGCGGTGAAGTGGATCGACCGGACCGCGAGTTTGGCCGACCGCCTCGGCGACCGCGATCTGGCTTCGTACATGCTGATCCGCAAGGCGCTGATCGCCTTCTACACCGACAATTCGGCGATCACCATCACGCTGGCCGAACAGGCTCAGGGCGACACGCGGGTCTCGCCGCGGGTCCGAGGACTCGCCGCGGTGCGCGAGGCGCAGGGCCATGCCTTGGCTCATGACGAATACCAGTGCGAGCGCGCCCTCGACCGGGCCCGGCGGCTACTCGACGCACCGTCAGGGCACACGCCGGCATTCGGCTCCCGACATGTGCCCGGTCTGGTCGCCACGGCTGAGGGGTGGTGCAGGCACGACCTCGGTGATCACCTGCGCGCCGCCACCACACTCGCCGAAGAGTTGGCCCGCATTCCCGCGCAAGCAGCACGCGCCCGAGCGAGGTTCGGCGTTCGGATGCTGTTGGCCCAGGCTGAAGGCGACCAGGTCGATCAGGTCTGCGCACAGGCGGAACCGATCCTCGACGACGCACAGCAGGTGGACTCGGCGACGATCCGCATCGACCTGCGTCACCTCAACCGGGCGCTCGGACGATTCCACCGCCAGGAGGGAGTGGCGGAGATCTGCCGACGCATCAGTTCGCTGTTGAGCCCGGCGATCCCGCCGGCTGAGTCGGCGTGATCCAGCGGGTTCACCGGTGAACCCGTCCAGGCGGTGGACAACAGGACGAACGAATCTCGTCCGAGCGGCGATGGAGTCAGATCTGAGGGCAGACGTCGTACACGACGCGAACTGAACGCCCCAGCTGGCGCGATGAATTGCAACACCCGCTCCGACCTGCCGGTTTGTACTCGTTGCGTCCGGTCGTGTCGGGATGCTTCTGGACGTTCGACGGCCTGACGACGGCCTGAAAAACGATCATGACGGTCCATCGGCTCCACGCTCACGTGCGGAGTCGATGGGCCGTCGGTCGCGGTGACCGGTGCCGGAAAGACCGGCTGAGGTCGACCGGAACGAGGAACGTCGGGAGTAGTTCGACACGGGGCGCGGGGAGGGAAACGTTGGCCTGGTGGCGTGGTGCCGGTATCGCCCAAGTCGGCTCGGGGCGGACCTGGCGGCGGTTGGCGTGGATGACGGCCAGGTCCTCCAGCTCGTAGCGTCCCCAGAGCGCGAGCTGTCCGGGGCTGCTGGTCCTGGTGCTCCGCATTGCTGCCTCTCCCAACCGCCTGCCGACATCGGGTCCGGTGAACCTTGGTGGCTGGTCGCCCCCGTTCCCCTGCCCTTGCCGCAGTTAGGGCCCGGTGTTAAAGGATCTCAGGGCCATCCGGGGACAGTCAGCGTGAGAGTTGCGGTCCAGGCCGACCCGGTGTCAGGCCCCTGTGCAGTGGTGTCCACCGGTGTTGCCGGACGGGTGAGACGGCGGGAGCGATGCAGGGGAACCCGGCTGGTAGTGCGCCCCCATCATCTGGGCGTTTCCGGTGAACTTCGCCGGATGCGTTGCGCCGAACTGTGACCGGTTGTGGACAACGCTGGTCGCAGGTTCGAGCACACTGGGAAGGTGGCGAGATGGGTTCACGCTACCGACCGCCACCCCCTCCGAGGATGCCTGGCTGGAAGCTCGCGACGGCCGCGCTAACACCGTTGAGTGGACTGATGATGATCTGGTACAGCCTGCTGGGACGCGGCGACCTCCTCTTCACCGGTTTGGGCGTCCTTACGCTGGCGTTCGCATACTCGGATATCAGTCAGAAGCTGGAGCAATACCGGGAGTACAAGCGGTACAGCGAGAAGTACCCGTCATAACGCCCGCGACCGTGGCCGCCCGTCCAGGGAGGCCGACGCTCGTCGGAGGCTCGGTGCCCGTTGAAGATCGTGCTCTCCGGAGTTGGCGATCCTGGTGCCGGTGGCCGTTGCCGGCGGCTCGCCTCGACCCTTGTAAGGCGAAGAGCATCAAGAAGCCCAGGGCGGAGAACACCGAGCTTGTTCCGTGGCCCGAAAGCAAGGTCCACCAGCTCCACCTGGCGCTACCGCACCGGTACCGGATCATCGTTCCCCTGGGAGCGGGGCAAGCTCTCCGGCAGATGGAGATCTTCGGGTTGAGTCCCGAGGACATCAACCGCGACGACATGGACCTCAACGTCGTCCGACAGATTCGCTGGATCGGCTCGACTCCGGTCTCCCGTGGTGTGCTCCAGGCTATTGACGACTACCGGGAACAGTTCGAGTCGGTGGAGGTGACGTTGCCCTGGCTGGACCCCAACGGCAAACCCGTCACCGCTGAACTCCTGGTCAACTTCAAGGACAAGGACCGGTGGCGCTACGGCCGTCCCAACGAACGACAGCAGGCCTGGCACGGGCGGGACTTCACGGCAGAGGTCTGGATGAGGGCCTACCAGCGTGCTGGACTGGTCCACCGTGGTCGACGGGACGGGATGCACGGGATGCGCACTTCTGCGCCTCCAACTGGCTCGCACAGGGTGTGTCGATCAAGGAGGTGGCCGAATACCTCGGCCACCACGACCCCGGCTACACCATCAAGATCTACACGCACCTCGTCCCGTCGAGCCACAAGCGGGCACGCCTCGCCGTCGATCGGGTCTTCAAGCCGCGTCCATCCACAAAGGACGACACCGCGTCGTGAAGACCCGACCCCTCGTTTCGACGGGAGACGGCCTACAGACGGCCTGGCAAGATCCACAACACTAAAAGTGCTGCTCAGTCAGATCTGAGGGCAGACGTCGTACATGATGCGGAACAGGCGTGAGGATTCCGGGCTCTGCTCGGGTGGGAGGTCGAAGTAGGCCTTGGCGGCGTCCACGCACTGGGTGAGCAGGTCGTGCTCGGAGGTCAGGGTGGACTCTCGGGAGCGGTTGGTTTCCAGGGTGTTGTCGGCTTCGTCCTGCTTCTCGGTCAGGTCGGAGAGGGCGCCTTCCTTGTCGGCGCGGGTGGCGGCGACCTGGTCGCGGTCGGAGGTCTCGCCGACGTAGAGGACGGTGAAGAGGCCTGCGACGATGGCGAACACGGCGGCCAGCGTGGTCAGGGCGATGATCGGCGCCCGGCTGGGGCGGGCGACCGGCTGGGGCATCTGCGGGTGCTGCGGCTGCATCCCGTTCGGCGGGGTCGGGACGGACTGCGCCATGGCCGGCGGGTAGGCCTGCTGCATGAAGTCCGACGGCGACGGTTGCGCTGGGATCAGGGGTGGCGGTTCCTGGTGGGCCACCGGGGTCTGCGGCACGGCGGCGGCCGGCGTGGCGGTGTGGACCACGGTGGGCTGCTCGGCGAGCGGCGGCGTGGAGTGCACCGCGGTCGGCTGCTCGGACAGCGGCGGCGCGGAGGTGTGCGTCGTGGTGACGGAGGGCTGCTGGTCGGGTTCGGGCGTGGTCATGTCGGCTCCCCAGCTCAGCAGTTGTCCGAGGCGCGCCCGACGGCGGACCGCAGGACCGCGTCGTCGTCGCCCTTGGCGGCGTTGATCGACTCCTTGGCCGGGTCGGCGCACTTGTGCAGCTCGGCGTTCTGCGCCTCCAGCGTGGAGATCCGGCCCGCCACGGTGTCGATGGACGTCTCGGTCTCCTCCAGCCGCCCCTCGGCCTCGGTCAGCGACCGGTTCGTCTGGTCCAGGCGCTGGACCTCCAGCCCGTGCTCGTCACGAGCACCGACGAACAGCACGATCGCCAACGCGGACGCGCCCACCAGCACCAGGACGAGCGCGCCCAGCACGACGACCGCGGCTCGCGGCCCGGCCTTCGGCGGCGGAGGTGGTGGCGGCGACGGGATCGGCAGCGCGTGGTCGGTCATATGCCCCTCTTTTCCCAAATGAGATACCTGGAAAAGTAGGGACGCCGGACGGCCGGGCCAAGCCCCGGGCCGCCGGAAACTTCCGCTACCTGCCGGGACCCCGGTGATCGGGTCCCCGGACCGGCCCGGTCCGGCCCGTTCCGGGGCTCAGAGCCAGCCGTTGTCGTGCGCGGTCAGGTACGCCTCCGAACGGCTCGTCGCACCGAGTTTCGCCACCGCCGCCGACAGGTGGTTGCGCACCGTCCCGGCGGACAGGTGCGTCTTCCGCGCGATCACCGCCACCGGCGTGTCGTACTCCGCCAACCGCAGAACCTCCAGCTCACGCGGCGTCAACGGGCACGGCGGCGTGGTCAGCGCGTCGGCCGCCAACGCCGGGTCGACGTACCGCGCACCACCGTGCACCCGCCGGATCACGTCGGCCAGCGTGCCGCCAGGCGACCCCTTGGGCAGGAACCCCTTCGCCCCGGTCGTCAACGCGCGCTGGAGGTGGGGCGGTTTGCCACCGCGCCCGGCTGTGCCGCAGCACGTTCGTCCCCGCCTCCCGCAACGCCCACGACAACTCACGCGCCGCGGCCGGCAACTCCCGCGGCACCGACACCGTGCACCGCACCCCGGACGAGGTCAACACCTGTTCGATCGCCGAAGCCTGCTCACCCAGCTCCACGGTCCGGTACCCGTGCACGGCCTCCCGCATGTCCGCCAACGCCGCCGCGGCCAGCACCCGCACCTCGTCCGCCTCCGCACCGGCCCGCGAGGCGTCCACGGCCGCCAGCCGCGAAGCCAACTCCGCCTTCAACGCGATCACGGTCAACCGGTGCCCCAACAGGTCGTGCACGTCCCGCGCGAACCGCAGCCGCTCCTCGATCACCGCCAGCCGCGCCCGCGCCTCACGTCCCTGCTGCGCCTGCACCACCAGGTCCCACAACCACACCGGCAGCACGTGCACCAGCGCCAACCCGACGCCGATGCCACCGGAGATCACCAACGCCCGCAAGGGTTCCGGCGACAGCACCACGGCCACCGCCACCACGACCGGAGCCATCACCCACCACCGCCGGACCAGCACCGGAGCCGTCCCGACGAGCGACGCGCCGACCCAAGCCCACGTGTCCCACCGCCCTGCCGCGACCGGCGCCAGCAACGGCACCGACAACACCGACGCCACCGCGAAAACCACGTTGAACGGCGTCCGCGAGACCGGTGTCACCGCCGCGTACAGCACGCCGGCGTGCGCCGCGCTGAACAGCACCGCGCCGACCAGCCCCAGCACCACCCGGGTCAGCCGGGGTTCCAGGAACAAGCCGATCCCCGGCCCGACCGAACTGGTGGACCACGCCATGCCCAACGACACCAGCGTGAGCACCCGAGCCCGCCGCATCCTGCCCCGCCGCATCCTGCCCCGCCACATCTTGCCCCGCCACATCATGCGCGGTGCCGCCACATCACCAGGACCATGCACGGCAGCATCAGCAGGTGCCCGGCCACGAGCAAGGTCGACGCCGACACCCACTCCGCCCAGAACGGCCCGAGCAGCACCAGGAACGGCACGTACATCGCCGCGCCCATCTCGACCACCATCGCCACCAGCATCTCCACGAAGTGCCTCACCGTGCCGGCGACACCCCCACGAACGTGTCGACCACGACGCACCCGAGCGCGTACCAGGTCGGCACGACCAGCCGTGCGCGGAAGTGCACGAGGTCCCACGCGGCGTGCGCGAGCCAGCCGGTCGCGACGACGTACCGGCCGACGTCGGGGTCGACGAGCAGTGCGACCGACGCGAGAGCACCGAACGCCACCACGCCGCCGAGCTGCGCCCACGCCACCCGGGTACGGCGCAGCTCGCCCCGCGCCAGCCCGATCACCAGGTACGCCAGCGCACACGCGACCAGGCCCCACGTGCCGAAGCCGGTCCATTCGCCGTCGCCATCGGCGACGATCGATCGCGACGCCCAACGCGGTCGACACCGCGAGGGAGAGGATCGAAGAACGTTTCATGGGAACCACGTTGCGGCCGGCGGCGCACAACTCCCACCCTCGCGGTGTCACCGCAAACCCGTGCGGAACACACGGCCCGACCGTGCACCGCCGTCAACGCAGGACCGTCGCCAACCTCCGCATGCCCTCGGCGATCTCGGCGGTCGTGTTGGTGGTGAACGACAACCGCAGGGTCGACCGGTCCGGCGTCGTCGCGTAGAACGACGCGCCCGGCACGAAGGCCACGTCCCGCTCCAACGCCGACGTCACCAACGCGGCAGTGTCGACGTCACCGTGCCCGACCCCATTGGGCAGGGTCAGCCACACGAACATCCCGCCGTCCGGGTCGCTCCACCGCGTCCCGTCCGGCACGGTCGACGGCAGCGCCGCGATCATCGCGTCCCGCCGCTCCCGGTAGGCCGCGCACAGCCCGCGGACGTGCTCGTCCAGGTCGTGGGACTTCAGGTACACCGCCGCCGCGGCCTGGTCGATGGTGGACGTGTGCAGGTCCGCCGCCTGCTTCACGATCACCAGCGTGCGCATGATCGACGCGGGCGCGCGCAGCCAGCCCAGCCGCATGCCCGGCGCGCCGACCTTGGAGAAACTGCCCGCGTACAGCACGCGTTCGCTCAACGAAGCCAGCGCGGGCACCGGCTCACCGCGGTAGCGCAGCTCGCTGTACGGGTCGTCCTCGACCACCCACAGGCCGTGCCGGTCGGCGAGCGCGGCGATCTCGGCCCGCCGTTCGAGGCTCAGCGTCCGGCCGGTCGGGTTGGCGAACGTCGGCACGAGGTACAGCAGCTCCGGGCGTTCCCGCGTGATCACGTCGGCCAGCGCGGCCGGGTCCATGCCGTGCTCGTCGCCCGCGACGGGCACGATCCGCGCGCCGGCGAGCCGGAAGCACTGCAACGCGGCGAGGTAGGTCGGCTCCTCGACCGCGACCACCGCGCCCGGTTCCAGCAGGGCGGTCACGAGCAGCGTCAACGCCTGCTGCGAGCCGGTGGTGACGAGCAGGTCGTCGACGCCGGTGGGCAGGCCGCGCCGGGTGAGCCGGTCGGCGACGAGGGCGCGCAGGTCGACGTCGCCCTCGGTGGGCGCGTACTGCAGGGATCGGCGGGACAGCGCCTGGTCGAAGGCCGTGCGCAGGCCGTCGACGTCGAAGAACTCGGGCGCGGGCAGGCCGCCGGCGAACGAGATCACTTCGGGGCGGGCGGTGAGGGCGAGCAGATCGCGGACAGGCGAACTGGAGAACGTGCGCGGCATGGTGCTCCTCGACATCGTGGAGTGGGCAGTTCACGCGGTCGTGCCACGCATCAGGTGGGCTGCACTGGGGTCGAGGCGCCGGGTTTCAGCCTACCGGGTGAGCATGGGGTGGTGGACCTGGAAGCGCATCGTGCAGAGCTGACCGGCTACTGCTACCGCATGCCCGGCGGGCCGTTCGAGGCCGAGGACGCCGTGGGGCGCGGTACACGGCGGTGTTCGAGCGGCACGACGTGGAGACGTTGGTGGCGCTGCTGCACGAGGACGCGACGATGACCATGCCGCCGTTCGCGTGGTGGCTGCGCGGGCGGGCCGACATCGCGACCGCGTTGTCTTCGGGGACAGCGGTTGCGAGACCGCGCGCCTGGTGCCGACGTGGGCGAACGGCGGGCCGGCGTTCGGCCAGTGCCGGTTGACGCGCAGCGGTTGACAGTGCATATGCCGTATTGGCTATATTGCCGTCATGGCATCTACATTCGCCGTGCTCGCCGACCCGCACCGCCGGCAGATCCTGGACGCGCTGCGGGACGGTGAGCGACCGGTCAACGACCTGGTCGACGGGCTCTCGGTGAGCCAGCCGACCGTGTCCAAGCACCTGAAGGTGCTGCGCGAGGCCGGGTTGGTGGAGGTGCGGCGGGACGCCCAGCGGCGGCTCTACCGGTTGCGGCCGGGGCCGTTGGCCGAGGTCGACGCCTGGCTCGCGCCCTACCGGCGGATGTGGGAGGACAGCCTCGACGCACTGGAACGCCGACTGGACGGGAGTGGCCGAATGGATGGGGTGGACTGATGAGCACCGAGTTGCGGCGGATCGACGGCAAGCCCGTGCTGAGGTTCGAACGGGTGCTCGCGCACCCACCGGCCAAGGTGTGGCGGGCGATCACGGAGCCGGGCGAGTTGGCGCACTGGTTCCCGGCGGCGGTGGAGATCGACGGGCGGACGATGACGTTCTCCTTCCCCGACCAGGTCACCACCGGTGAGGTGCTGGAGTTCGACCCGCCGAAGGTGTTCGCGTTCCGCTGGAACACCGATGTGCTGCGGTTCGAGCTGCTGCCGCACGAGCGCGGGTGCCTGCTGGTGTTCACGCACGTCCTCGGCGACGAGCACGGCGCCGGGCGCAACGCGGCGGGCTGGGACACCTGCCTCGCGGGCCTCGAAGCCCGGCTCGCCGACCGGCCGTTCGAGCCGCGCACGGACGTGCTCGGACCGATGGAGCACTACATCCGGGAGTTCGGGCTGGACGAGGGCCGGCTGGACGACGGCGTGGTGCGGTTCGTCCGCGACCTCGTCTGGCGACCGCTGGACGAGGTGTGGTCGCTGCTCACCGAAGACGAGGAGGACGGCGAGGGAGAGGATCGGGTGCCCACCCGCGCCACCAACCCGCACGTGCCGGCCGGCCCGGTGGTCGAGCGCACCCCGCCGCGCGTGCTGGAGTTCGACTCACCCACCGGGCGGGTGCGCTGGGAGTTCCGGCACGACCCGGAGCAGGGCACGACGGTCGAGCTGACGCACGCGGTCGACGACCCGGCGTTCGCACCGCAAGCGCTTGCGGCCTGGCACGCGCACCTGGAGCTGTTCTTCGCGGCGACGTTCGGCGACATCCGCTGCCCGTGGCCCGAGGAGCGGGTCGCCGAACTGGTCCGGCACTACGAGAGGAGGAGCTGAGCGTCCAGCCTGGCGAGGTGGTCGCGCCCGAACGGCCCGTTCTCCAACCCGTCCACCAGCACCGGGGGCAGGTCGGCGCGGATCTCGTCGGACCGTGACGCGGCGGCCAGGGCGACGGTCGCGACCGTGTCCACGTCACCGGTGAAGGCGACGCAGGCCCGCAGCACCGCGCTCAGCGAGCCGCCGCCGGACAACGCGGTCAACGCCGCCCGCACGCTCATCACGCCCTTCGACCCGACCTCGCCCCGCCACGGCCGCGCCCACACCCCGGAACCGAGCCGGTCCGCGATCCACGAGCCGACCGACGCCACCGGCCCCAGCCCGTGGTGGCAGTAGTGCACGGCCAGCGCCGCCGCACGCGCCGACGCCACCCCGTCCGGTGTGTCGTGGGTGACCTCGGCCTGCACGTCGGTGTGGTGCAGCACGTCGGCAACGGTGGGCAGCAGACCGGCCGGCGCGGCCCGCATCGCCGCGCCGCTCTTGTCGCTGTCCGGACGAATGCGCGCCAGGAACTCCGCACCCGTGTGCACGGTCGCCAAGAACGCCTGGAACCCGCGCGCATAACCCTCGCGCGGGTCGCGGTGGAACGCGGTCACGAACGCCGACGCCACCGCCTCACGCGTCCACGGCGCACCGGATGCCCGCAGTTCCGCCAGCGCCAACGTCATCTGCGTGTCGTCGGTGTAGCAACCGGGCCGAAGTCCGGTGCGAGTCGGGTGCGTGACGTACCCGGCGAGGGTGTTGTGCCTGGTCACGAAGGCGGGATCGGCGTACTCGAAGCCCGCGCCGTACGCGTCCCCGATGGCCAGTTCGACGAGCACGGCGTCACGCTACAACGGCTACAACGGCTACAACGGGCGACATCGACACCGACACCGACGTCACAGCACGCTCCAGTCACGCGAGCGGGCCATCAGGTGGTTGTGCACCAACGCCACCGACGGGTTCGCCAACCCGCCGACCCTGGTCGCCAGGAACAGCGTGTTCAACGGCGGCACGGCCGCCTGGTGCGCCAACTCCACCGACCCGGCCGCCAGCGCCGGATCGGCCAGGTAACGCGGCAACGCCGACACACCCGCCCCCGCGACCACCGCCGCCAGCACCGCCCGCAGGTCCGGCACGACGACCGCGACCGGGTTGGGCGGACGGCGGCCGAACTCGCTGCGCCAGTACCGCCGCACGATCGGCAGTTCCTCCGCGTACGCGACCAGCGGCAGGTGCGCCAACGCCCGCACCGGGTCCTCCGCCAGCAGGGAACGGTCGATCGTGCGCACCGACGTCGGCGCGCCGACCAGCACGAACTCCTCGTCCACGAACGGCGTGGCGACCACCGCCCGGTCGGTCGGCCGCACCGAGGACACCACCAGGTCCAGCCGGGCGTTGACCAGCGCGGCGAGCAGGTCGTCGGCCAGGCCCAGCGTGATCCGCAGCCGCAGCCCGCGCGTGGTCAACGGCGCCAACGCGGGCAGCACCCGTGCGGCCAGCAGCTCGACCGCCCCGGCCAGGTGCACGGTGCCCGCGTACGCCTGGCGGTCGTCGACCTCGCTCAGCGCCGACCGCAGCTCGTCGACGTGCGCGCCGACCCGGCGGGCCAGCTGGTCGGCCCGCGCGGTCGGCGTGACGCCACGGCTGGAGCGCACGAACAGCGGCTCGCCGAGCTCCCGTTCCAGCCGGGCGAGGTGCCCGCTGACGGCGGGCTGGGTGAGGCCGCGGCGCTGGGCGGCGGCGGTGAGCGAGCCGGCCCGGTAGATCTCCACGAACGTGGACAGCAGATCGAGGTCGGCCACCGCGCAACTCCGGAGCTATAAGAATCGTGATGACCCCAACCACCGTACCCGGATGAAACGTGATGGGCTGGCGGTTGTCGAAGTCGAGTCACAGCTGAGTCACGATGAAAGCTCTCGAAAGGGTTCAGGCAGATGAGCAGGGTTCTGGTGGTCGTTTCGGCGGCCGACAAGCTGGTGCTGGCCGACGGGTCGAGCCACCCCACCGGGTTCTGGGCCGAGGAAGTGGTCGAATCGGTGCGCGTGCTGCGGGACGCGGGCGTGCGGGTCGACATCGCCACGCCGGGCGGCGCGCGGCCGACCGTGGACGCGGTCAGCCTCACCGACGAGTTCGGCGCGTACCTGGAGTCCATCGAGGACGAACTGGCGGCGCCGCTGCGGTTGGCGGACGTCGACGTCGCGGACTACGACGGCGTGCTGCTGCCCGGCGGGCACGGTCCGATGGCGGACCTGGCGTTCGACGCGGACCTCGGCCGGCTGCTGGTGGCGTTCGACGACGCGGGCAAGGTCGTCGGCGCGCTGTGCCACGGGCCGGCCGGGCTGCTGTCCGCGGTGCGCGAGGACGGCGCGTTCGCGTTCGCCGGGCGGCGGCTGACCGTGTTCACCGACGAGGAGGAACGCCAGGGCGGCCTGGCCGTGCCGTACTTCGTGGAGACGCGGTTGCGCGAGCTGGGCGCGGCGCCGGAGACCGGACCGGCGTGGTCCAGCACGGTCGTCGTGGACGGCAACCTCGTCACCGGGCAGAACCCTCAGTCCAGTGTGGACACCGCGCGCCGGGTGCTGGAAGCCTTGTCGTAACGGGATCGCGCGGCCTCGATCGTCTCCTCGTGCTCCAGCACCCACCGTCCCAAGGGGACGACGAGGTCCAGCAGGGAGCGGCCCAGGCCGGTCGCCGCGTACTCCACGCCGGCGGCCTTGCCCGGCCGGACTTCGCGGCTGATCAGGCCGTCGCGTTCCAGGTTCCGCAGGGTGCGGGTGAGGATGCGGCGGCTCAGGTCGTGCACCGAGCGGTCGAGTTCGTTGAAGCCGTAGGGGCGTTCGGCGACCAGGGTCAGCACCAGCAGGCTCCACTTGTCGCCGACGCGGGCCAGCAGGTCGGACACCGGGCAGGCGGCGCGGTCGGCCGTCGTGACCGGCACCGGGACCAGTGACAGTGACATCGATGTGCCTTCTTCCGTGTCGTCGCGGCGCGCTCCAGGCTTCAGGTTATGGCGAACGTGGTGATCACCGGTGGCACGAACGGCATCGGCAAGGCTTTGGCGGCGCGGCTGGCGCGCGAGGGGAACCGGGTGGCGGTGGTCGGCCGGTCGGCCGTGGCGCCGGACGGGGTGGAGTTGATCCGGGGCGATCTGAGCACGGTGGCGGGTACGAACGCGGTGGCCGACGAGGTGGCGTCGCGGTTCGACGTGGTCGACCACGTCGTGCTCGGCGCGGGCCGGTTCACGCCCCGGCGGGTGGTGACCGCCGAGGGGTTGGAGCACACGTTCGCGCTGCTCGCGGTGAGCCGGTTCCTGCTGGTGGAACGGCTGCTGCCGGTGCTGGAGCGGTCCGCCGCGCCGGTCGTGGTGAGCGTGTGCGGGGTGGCCGGGCTGCGCGGGCCGGGCATCCAGTGGGACGACCTGGCGTTGAGCGGGAAGTTCCGCGCGTTCGGTGCGGTCAGCCAGGGAGCGCGGGCCGCCGACCTGCTCGGCGCGGGGTTCGCCGACCGGCACCCGGACAGCGCGGTCCGGTACGTGCTGCACAACCCGATGTTCGTGGACAGCGGACTCGGCGCGCAGGTCGGCGGGCTGCGCGGCAAGGCGCTGGACCTGGTGGCGCGGGTGTTCGCCAGGTCGGTGGTCAGCGCGGCGGGACAGGTCCACCGGTTCCTGGCGGACCCGCCCACCGCGCCGCTCACCGCGTCACGGGCGGGCACCCCGATCGCCTTGGACAGGCCCGAGTTCGACCGCGACACCGCCGCCCGGCTCTACACCGTGCTGGACGGCATCACCACGGACGTGAGCTGAGCAGGCACGCCGGACGAGGGGCCATCTTCAGGAACATGCTCCAGGAACATGCTTCGCAGCCGTCCCCGCCCAGGGGATCCCTGAATTCGATTTTACCGACGGGGTCTGACAATTTCGGCTGATCGGTGGTCTCGCCTGAACGCCAGGAGAGCACCGCCGACGACGGTCGCGAGCCCGCCGACGGCCAGCGCGCCCGCCGCGCCGAACCCGGTGCCCGCCAACGCGATCAGCACCGCCAGCCCCATCGCGCCGCCGACCTGCTGGGACGTGGTGGTCAACGCCGACGCCACCCCCTGCTCGGCGTCGGCCACCCCGGACGCGGCGGCCACGAACATCGCCGGGAACGTGAGCCCGCCGCCGACACCCCAGACCAGCAGCCCCGGCAGCAGGAGCCAGAACCCGCCGTCCCACGCCATCGCCGCGGCCAACAGCCCGATGCCGACACCGTTGACGACCATGCCGACGACCAACGTGATCCGCACACCCCACCGCGTGATCGCCGCGCCGGTGCCCTTGAGCGACGCGGTCATCGACACCAACGTCAACGGCACGAACGCCAACCCGGCGGCCAGCGGCCGATACCCCAGTTGGTCCTGCAGGTAAGTCGTGAACAGGTAGTACGCCCCGCCCAGCGAACTCTGGAACAGCAGCACCACGCCGATCGCGCTGACCAACGCGCGGTTGCGGAACAACCGCAACGGCACGAGCGGGTCGCGCGTGCGCCGTTCCACGGCCACGAACACGCCGAGCAGCACCACCCCGCCCGCCAACGCGAGCCCGCCCCGCACCCAACCCGCCTCCGGGCCGCTGACCAACCCGAACACCAGCAGCACCGACCCGGCCGTGGCGAGCACCGCGCCCGGCACGTCGAAGCTCTGCCGCACACCGCCCACCCGGTCGGCAGGCAACACCCCGAACGCAAGCACCGCGGCCCCCAGCGAGAGCGGCACCAGCACGAACAGCGTCCACTCCCAGCCCAAAGCGTCGGTCAGCACGCCGCCGAGCAGCGCGCCCGCGGCCAACCCGCCGCTGCCAGCCGCACCCCACACCGACAACGCCCGGGTCCGCTCCGGCCCCTCCGCGAACGTCGTGCTGATCAGCGCCAACGTCGCCGGCGTCAGCAGCGCGCCGCCGACGCCCTGCACCGCCCGCGCGGCGACCAGCACACCCGGCGACGTCGCCAAACCGCCGACCAGGCACGCCAACCCGAACACCACGAGACCGGCGACGAACGCCCGACGCGCGCCGAGCCGGTCGACCACCCGCCCCGCGCAGAGCAGGAACCCGCCGAACACGACCGCGTAGGCGCTGACGACCCATTGCAGGGATTGGCTGGAAAAACCGAGCGCACGCCCGATGTCGGGCAGCGCCACGTACACGATGTTGTAGTCCACGGCCACGATGAACTGGGCAAACGCCAGTAAGGCGACCGCGAGGCCGGCACGGGGGCGCGCGGGGGCCACGGTGGTGTCCATGCGTGATTCACTCCGTATTTTTACTGCACGGCGTATAGTTTGGATACGCCGGACAGTACCGCAACGCTGTAGAGTGTCAACCGTGGGAGATCAGGTGCCCAACCGGCGGGCGCGGCTGCGGGCGGAAACGTCGGCCGAGATCAAGGCGATCGCGCTGAAGCTCATGGCCACCGGCGGGCCGGACGCGATCTCGCTGCGCGCCATCGCCCGCGAGATGGGCATGACGGCCAACGCCATCTACGGCTACTACGCGACCCGCGACGACCTGGTCACCACGCTGATCAACGACGTCTACAGCGACCTGGTGGAACGCCTGGAGGCGGCGCGCGACGCCCTGCCGCCCGACGACGCGGCGGGCCGGATCCTGGCCTGGGCGGAGAACTTCCGCACCTGGTCGCTGGCCAACCCGGAGGGCTTCCGGCTCATCTACGGCGACCCGGTGCCCGGCTACCAGCCGCCGGAGGAGGGTGTGGAGGCGGAACTGCGGGCGTGCGCGGCCCTGGTCGGGCTGGTCGCCGCCGCGTGGCCCCGTGCGGTGGAACGGCAGTCGCACGGCGACCACGAGTGGACGGACTTCGACCCGCACGTGGTGGACACCGTGCGGGCCGACCACCCCGACCTGCCCCCGGCGGCCGTCGTGCTGTCGTTGCGGGTGTGGGGCCGGATGCACGGGCTGGTGGCGCTGGAGGTCTACGGCCACCTGCGCACCCAGACCCGTGAGCCGGGCAAGGTCTACTCGGCCGAGATGGCCGACCTCATCTCCTCACTCGGCTTCTGAGCACCCCCGGCGTCACCTGAGCACGCGGAACCGCAGGTGCACGACGTCGCCCGCCTCGGCCACGTCGATCCGCTCCAACCCGGTCGGGTGCAGCCCGCGTCCAGCAGGCGTGTCATTCCCCGATGAACTCCGCGCGCACGCCCAACAGGCGCACGGCGCGAGTGTCGTCGAACCTTGCCAGCGCGGCCACGGCCGCGGCCTCGATCGGCTCCGCTTCCGTCGTCGGCTCCTCCAGCGCCACGCCCCGCGTGCAGGTGAAGAACGGCACGAACCGGATCTTCACCACGACCCGGACGGCGGGCCGCCCTTCCGCGCGCACGTCCTCCACCACACGCTGCGCGAGCAGCCGCACCCGGGCGAGGATCTCCTCCCGGTCGGTCAGGTCGTGCTGGAACGTCGTCTCCCGGCTGCGCGATTTCGCCACCCACGGCGTGGCGGTGACTTGTGTGTCGCCCGCGCCCAAGGCGAGTTGCCGGAAGTGCGGCCCCATCGCCGGGCCGAACCGCGCCGCCAACACCTGCGGGTCCGCACGGACCAACTCCTCGACGGTGCGGATGTCCAACGAAGCGAGCTTGTCCGCCGTGCGGCTCCCGATGCCCCACAGCGCGGTGACCGGCCGTCCGGCCATCACCTCGACCCAGTTGTCCCTGGTCAGCCGGTAGACGCCGGCGGGCTTGGCGAACCCGGTGGCGAGCTTCGCGCGCAGCTTGTTGTCGCCGACGCCGACCGAGCTCTCCAACCCGGTCTCCGCCTTGACCGCACGCCGCACGGTGTCCGCCAACGCCTCCGGGTCGTCGGTGCGAGCGCCCAGGAACGCCTCGTCCCAGCCGAGCACTTCGACCACCACGGGCAGTTCTCGCAGCACGTCCATCACGTGCGCGGACACATCCTCGTAGGCGGGCGCGTCGGAGGGCAGGAACACCGCGTCCGGGCACTTCCTCTTGGCCAGCCGCAACGGCATCCCGGAGTGGACGCCGAACTCCCTCGCCTCGTAGGACGCGGTGGCCACCACGGCGCGTTGCGTCGGGTCGCCTGTTCCTCCGACGACCACGGGCCTGCCGCGCAGCTCGGGTCGGCGCGCGACCTCGACCGCCGCGATGAACTGGTCGAGGTCGACGTGCAGGACCCAGTCCTGTTCGGACACGTCCGCCAGTATCGCCGTGCGATGCTGTCCCCGTGCGACCGGGAGAACTCGCCCACCTGCGCCGGGCACGCGATCTGATGGACCGCGAGTACGCCCGGCCCCTGGACGTGCCGGCCATGGCGCGCACCGCGCTCATGTCGGCCGGGCACTTCGCCCGCCAGTTCAAGCTGGCCTACGGCGAGACGCCGTACAACTACCTGATGACCAGGCGCATCGAGCGGGCGAAGGCCCTGCTGCGGCGGGGCGACCTCACCGTGACCGAGGTCTGCATGGAGGTCGGCTGCACCTCGCTCGGCTCGTTCAGCTCGCGGTTCACCGAGCTGGTCGGCGAGACGCCGAGCGCCTACCGGGCCCGCTGCCACGAGGCCACCGCCGTCGTGCCCGCGTGCTACGCCAAAGTCGCCACCCGACCGGTCAGATTTCGAGAAGCACGGTCCTGACCGGCCCGCATAGGTTCGGCGGCATGAACATCAAACTCACGCACACGTTCCTCCCGGTCCACGACCAGGAGGAGGCCCTCGTCTTCTACCGCGACGTGCTCGGCCTCGAAAAGCGCAACGACATGCCGTTCGACGCCTTCCGCTGGCTCACCGTCGGCCCCGCCGACCAGCCGGAAGTGGAGATCGTCCTGGAGGACCCGGCCATGGGGCGGCCCGCGCAGGACGTGGAGGTGGTGAAGGAACTGCTGGCCAAGGGCTCGTTGTTCGGCCTGATCTTCTACGTCGACGACTGCGACGCGGTGTTCGAGAAGGTGCGCGCGTCCGGCGCCGAGGTCATGCAGGAGCCGATCGACCAGCCGTACGGGGTGCGCGACTGCGGGTTCCGCGACCCGTCCGGCAACGCCCTGCGGTTCTCCGGGCCGATCAAGGGCTGACCGGTCCGGCGGCGCTCCACACCGGATCGGGCCGTTTCGCGGCGGCCGGGTTCGTGACACGATCAAGAGGTGCCGATCAGCCCCCGCGACCGCGACGAGCAGGGCCGGGCCCGCAACGCACGACCGCGCGACGGGCTCGGCCGGCCACTGCCCTACGGGCTGACCGGCGTGGAGCGCCAGCCGGAGGGCGTGCCGCGCACACCGGAGGAGGCGTTGACCGAGGCCCAGCGCCTGCTGGACCTCGGCCGCCCGTTCCACGCGCACGAGGTGCTGGAGGACGCGTGGAAGGCGGCGCCCGAGCCCGAGCGGGAGCTGTGGCGCGGGCTGGCGCAACTGGCCGTGGGGCTGACCCACGCCGCGCGCGGCAACCCGTCCGGCGCTTCGGCGCTGCTGAGCCGCGGTGCGAAGAACATCTCGCCGTACATCGACAACCCGCCGCACGGGGTGGACGTGGCGGCCCTGGTGGCCTGGGCCGCGGAGGGCACCGGCGTGCCGCGACTCACCGGGGGTTCGTGAAGTGCGGATCAGGCCTTACCGGGAATCGGACCGGGACGCGGTCGGCGACATCTGCGTGCGCACCGCGGACGCGGGCGGCGACTCCCGGCACGTCTACCCCGACCTGGAGCTGATGCCGACGATCTTCGCGTGGCCGTACACCGACATGGAGCCGTCGCTGGCGTTCGTGGCGGACAACGGGGAACGCGCGGTCGGGTACGTCGTCGGGACCGCGGACACGCCGTCGTTCGTGTCGCGGTTCGAGTCGGAGTGGCTGCCGAAGGTGTCCGACCGGTACCCGCCGGTCACCGAACCGTCCACGCCCACCGAGCACATGGTGTGGCTGCTGCACAACCCGCGCCGGATGGTCGTGCCCGCGCTGGCGGACTACCCGGCGCACCTGCACATCGACCTGCTGCCGGAGTACCAGCGGTCCGGGCACGGGCGGGCGTTGATGACGGCGTTCCTCGGCGCGCTGGCGTACCAGGGCGTGCCGGCCGTGCACCTGGGGATGCTGTCGGTGAACACGGCGGCCCGTGCGTTCTACGACCGGCTCGGCTTCCACGAGATCGACGTGCCGAACGCGGAGCCGTTGACCTACCTGGGGCTCGAAGTTGGGCCGAACGCCTGCTTGGGCGGGTCCGCGACGGGGTAACTGGTGGGTAACCACCTACCCTGGAGGCTCCCGTGTTAGCGATCATCGCCGCGGTCATCTTCGGCCTCGCACTCCTGCTCGACCTGGCGAACGCCTCGCTCGGCACCGTCCTCGACGGCGGGACGCTGCTCATGGCGGGCTTGCTCTGCGTGGCGCTGCACCTGGCCGGTGTCGGCGTCGGCGCACGCGCGTTCAGCTTCCGCCGCCGCCGCTGACCGGCCGACCCCGTCCGCCGGGTGCGGGCGGGGTCCCGGGTGGACAATTTGCCGGTGGACGTGACCGAGAGCCGGTACATCCCCCGGCCACCCGAGGTCGTGGCGAAGTACGCCATGGACTGGCGGCACGACCACGAGTGGACGCAGGGCATCAAGCGGGCCGAGCTGAGCTCACCCGCGCCCGGCGGCGGGTTCGGCGTGGGCGCGGAGGTGACGCGCACCGCGCACTTCCTCGGCAAGAAGATCGACTACGTGCTGCGGGTGGTGGCGCACGAGCCGCCCACGTCGCTGGAGATGAGGTCGGTCGCCGGGCCGTTCCCGATGAACGTCACCTACCGGTTCGACCCGGCGTTCGCCGACGGGACGTCGGCCTCCATCCGCATCCGCGGCGACACGGGCCGGTACTACAACCGGCTGTTCGGGCCGCTCATGACGCGGTTCGTGCGGGCGCGGATCCGCAAGGACCTCAAGGACCTGGCCCGCCACGTCGGCTGATCGGCCGGGTCATGCTTCGCGAGGGTCCCCGCCAGGGGGATCCCTTGCTTTTATTCTGCCGGCGGGGTCTGACAATTCGGCCGAAACCGCGGGTGTCAGCCGCGCTGCGGCGGCACGGACAGCAGGCACGCCACGCACGGCATGCCGTCGGGCTGGGGCAGCAGTTCCACCGCGCCCACCTCGATCCGCTCGCCGCACAGGGTCAGCAGGGTCGACAGGGTGCCGTCGGGCAACGGCGCCAGGTGGCAGCTCCGGTCCCACTCGCCCACGAGGTCGCCCCGTCTGCGCACGAGCAGGACCGGGTCCTCGAAGCGTTGCGAGGCGTTCACGAGGCCACCAGTTCGTCATCCGTCACGACGCACACCACGGCATCGGGCGTCGCGTAGAAGTCCAACCGGTACGGCCCGCAGTGCTGCCGCGCGTCGACGCGGCGGTCATCGGCCGCGTCCGACGGTGGCGACTGCGTGGGTTCCGCTTCGATCACCCCGTCATCGTGCTGGGTAACCGGCCGGTAGCGCAGGGTGGATGCGGATCCGAGGCCGCCGTACCCGCAACTCGCATACGGATCGTTTCAACGAGCCGAGCGGGCCAGTTCCGCGACGTCCCGCGCGCCCTCCCACGAGCCGAGCCTGCCCAGCTCGCGCAGCACCTGCGCGGACCCGGTGGCGCGGGCGGTCTCCAGGGCGTCGTAGGCCAGTGACGAGGCGTGCTCGGGTTCGCCGGCCACGGCGTGCGCGTAGGCGAACTTGGCCATGTGCACCCCCTGCTCCCACCGCGACAGGCGCCGCCACACGCGTTCCTGTATGTCCTCGTAGATCTCGATCGCCCGACCGGGCTTGCCCAGCGTCAGCCAGCTCGCCGCGCGTTCCATCCGGAAGTGCTCGGCGGTGTTGCAGTAGCCGAGCCAGTACTCGTCGGCGCCGCCCGGTTCGCTGCGCTCGAACTCGGCGCTCGCCTCGTCCAGGCGCCGCATGCAGCCCACCTCGTCGCCCGTCAGGGCCAGGCCCCGCGCCTCCTGGCGTAACGCCTTGGCCCGCACCATCGGCCCCACACCGCGCTCGCGGCGGGCCGCGCGGGCCAGGCCGATCATCCGGTCGGCATCGCCGTCGGCCTCGGCGAGCTGGGACATCCGCACGTAGGAGTACGCGACCACGTCCCGGTTGTCCGCGGCCTGGCCCTGCTCCAGCGCGCGGGTCGTCCACCGCAGCGCGCCGCCGGGGTCGCCGGTCCCCTGGTGCAGCCAGCCGTAGAACTCGGCGAACATGGCGGTGATGCCGAGCAGGTCGCGGCGCGGCTCGCCACTCGCCGAGCGGCGCAGCAGGTCGACGAAGTCGTACATGCCGCGCGCGGTGGGCATGAGCGCGCCGGGGCCGCGCCAGTTGTGCGCGTCGTCGATGATGCGCCGCAGCACGAGCAGCTTGTGCAACGCGTCCTCCTCCAACGCGCCACCGGTCGCGCCACCGGTCGCGCCACCGAACACGGCGCCGGCGGCGAGCGTCATCAACGCGTTGTGGTCGACGCCGACCGTGCCGTCCGCCACGCCGGCGAAGCCGGGCACGAGGCGGTCGAGGGCGTCCGCGCCGACCGGCAACGAGTGGTCGGCCAGCCCGAGCAGGTGGGCCGGGATGCCGAGCAGGCGTTGCAACGGCCGCAGCACGCGCAGGTCGTAGGCGATGTTGCTGCCCGACTCCAGCCGCGAGATGGCCGATTGGGAGAAGCCCGCGAGGGTGCCGAGTTCGTCCTGGCGGAGCCCGTGCGCCCGCCGTGCCACCGCCACGACCGTGCCCGGCGAGTCGTTGGCGACCGCTTCCCGCACTTCGCGGCTCTCCCACAACGACCGCGGTAACGGCGGCAACGGCGCCTCCGGGACCACCACGGAGGGCTGTCCCGCGGTCAGGCCGGTGCGATCGAGTGCCATGCGCATCCCCTTCACGAGAGACCCAGCATCCTGGCACCGCTTCCCAGGGGGGCGCGACCGCCGTTACGGGGTCTCGCCGCCCGCCGCGCCGATATGCTCCGCCGGTGATCAGGGTGCTGCGGGACTTCTCGACCGGTGTCGGACTGCTCGGCCAGGGTTTCGGGCTGGTGTTCCGGTCGCCGAAACTGCTGCTGGTCGGCGCGATCCCGGCGTTGATCACGACCGTGCTGCTGACCGGCGGCGTGGTCGGGTTGGCGGTCTGGATCGACGAGATCGCCGCCTGGGTCACGCCGTTCGCCGACGACTGGAACGAGGGGCTGCGCACGGCCACCCGGTTCGCCGCCGGGTTCTCGATCATCGGCGCGTTCGTCGCGATCGGACTGCTGCTGTTCACCGCGATCACGCTGATCATCGGCGGTCCGTTCTACGAGCACATCGCGGAAACCGTCGAGGACACGCACCTCGGCGGCGTGCCCGAGGCGGAGCGGGTGACCTGGCTGAAGTCCGCCGCGGTCGGCGTGCGGGACGCCGTGCTGCTGGTGGGTCTGGCGATCCTGTGCGCCATCCCGTTGTTCGCGGCCGGGTTCATCCCGGTCGTGGGGCAGACCGTGGTGCCGGTGATCGCGGTGTGCGTCAACGCGACGCTGCTCGGCATCGAGCTGACCGGCATCCCGTTCACCCGGCGCGGTCTGAAGCTCGACGTGCGCAGGCGGACGTTGCGCGAGCGGCGTGCCGTCACGCTCGGCTTCGCCGTGCCGACCTACCTGCTGTGCCTGATCCCGTTGGCCGCACTGGTGGTGCTGCCGGCGGCGATGGCAGGCGGCACGGTCCTCGCGCACCGCCTGCTCCACAAGCAGATCAGGTGAACGGCACCCACGCCTGCTGCGCCAGCCCGTCGATCCGGCTGACCTGGACACCCGCCGCGGACACCGTCCACAGGTCGTCGCCGATGACCAGCGCCCGGCGGATGCCGGGGTCGTAGGTCGACGACTCGTGCCGGACGGTGCCCAGCGCGGAGAACGCGCCGTCACCGAGCCGCAGCACCAGCAGGCCACTGGCCACCGGCGTCACCGGCTTCTCGGCCGTCGGCATGGTCAGCACCGGCAGCACCACCAGGTCGCGGGCCGGCCAGTGCAGGAACGCGTGCGGGTCGTACTCGACCTCCGAGTTCGCGCCCGGCAGGTGGTGGCCCGCGACCTTGGTCGGCGCGGCCGGGTTCGACACGTCGAACAGCGACACCTGCGTGCCCGTGGTCCGGCCCTGGTCGGTGGCCTCCTGGCCGACGCCGATCAGCTTCCCGTCACCTGCGGGGTGCAGGTACGCCGAGAACCCGGTGATCTTCAGCTCGCCGACCTTGCGCGGCTCGGCCGGGTCGGACAGGTCCAGCGTGTAGAGCGGGTCGACCTGCCGGAACGTCACCACGTACCCGACCGGGCCGACGAACCGGACGCTGTAGATCCGCTCGCCCAGGCCGAGGCCGTCGACCTTGCCGACCTCCTTCAGCTGCGCGCCGTCCCGCTTCAGCACGGTGACCGCGCTCTGCGTCGCGGGCGCCTGCTCGGGGATGCCCGGCGCGTCCGCGGACGTCGTCGCCACCCGCAGGTGCCCGTCGTGCTCGGACAGCGAGTACTGGTTGAGCAACGTGCCCGCGACCCGGCCGGACGCCACGTGCTTCGGCGGTCCCGGCTGGGAGATGTCGAACTGGTGGATCGCGGTGGTCTGCGGCGCGTTCGGCGCGGTGCGCGTCATCGGCCGCAGGTGGTGGTCGTCGGCCACGTACAGCGAAGCGCCGGTGCCGTAGACGGTGTCGCCGTCGGCCATGACCGTCACCGCGTCGCCGGTGCCGAGGTCGCCGGGGAAGTCGAACGTCAGCACGGACAGCATCGACGTCGCCGAGTGCTCCTCGGGGTGGCTGACCCGGTCGCACGCCACCAGCGTGCCCTCGGAGCGGGAGCCGTCGGCGGCGGTCAGCTCGTACTGCGGCAGCCACGACTGGATCGGCGCGGTGGCGACGAGTTCCCGGTTCGCGATCAGGGATTCCGCCTCGGTGCGACCGTCCATCGGGTACACCCACGGCAGCCTCGGTCCCGAGTGCAGGACCACGCGCACCACGCCGTCGACCTGCCGGGCGTCCACGTACCGGCCGTCCACGGTGAGGGTGCCGAGGATGCGGGGTGCGCCGGTCAGGTCGACCAACGTCACCGATGCGTCCTCGGAGTACACCTCGTACGGGCCGTCGACCGCGATCCGTTGTCCCGCCACGCCCGGTCCGCCGCCGATGATCAGTGCGCGGTCCTCGTGCAGCAGCAGTTGGGAGGCGTGGCCGGCGGGCACGTCCAGCGTGCCGGTGAGCGCGCGGGTGGCGACGTCCAGCACGCGGAGCTTGCCGTCGGCGACCGACACGACCCGCTTGCCGTCGGTCTTCACCAGGTCCGGCTCGTCCACGCCCGCCTCGTGCGCGTTCGTCTTCGAGTGCTCGGGCACGGCGGCCGACTCCTTCGCGGCCGGCGGCGTGCCCGCCCGGGTGTCGGCCTGGGCCTGGCCTTCCGCGGTGGTGGCGTAGCCGGCGCCGCCCAGCCCGTACACGCCGACGTGGGGCGTGATCGCGTTCCGCAGCTCGGTCAGCGCGGTGTCGCACGTGTCGAACGCCACCAGGTCGACGGGCACCGCCTCGATCGGCGGCACGACCCGCCAGTCCTCCTCCGCGGTGGGCACGGCTGAGGCCGCGCTCACCCCCACCACCAGGGCGGCACCACCGAACAGCGCCACCCGCGTACCCCAGGACCATCGCCTCATGCCACCAGGACGGGACGAAGCGGGTAAAGGGTTGCGCGCACCGGGTCGCGGTCCGGGTGTAGGCCGATCGGCCGCACCGACGGCGACGTGATTGAGTAGGCCAGGACCGATTGCCCAGCACCCCTCGTCCGGGGTGGAGCGACCACAGGAGAGACAAATGGCCCCGAGCAAGCCCGAGGTCGAGCCGTACGAGGGCGCCCCGCCCGCCGACCTGGTGATCGAGGACATCACCGTCGGCGAGGGCCCCGAGGCGGCCCCCGGTCAGCTCGTGCACGTGCACTACGTCGGTGTGTCGCACTCGACCGGCGAGCAGTTCGACGCCTCCTGGGACCGCGGCGAGGCGTTCAGCTTCCCGTTGGGCGGCGGGCGGGTCATCGCCGGCTGGGACCGCGGTGTCGCGGGGATGAAGGTCGGCGGCCGGCGGAAGCTGGTCATCCCGCCCCACCTGGGTTACGGCGACCGCGGCGCGGGCGGCGTCATCAAGCCCGGTGAGACGCTGATCTTCGTGGTGGACCTGCTCGCCGTGAAGTAGCGGTATCGGGTTGCCGCTGTTCCGCGCGGACGGCGGCGTGGTGGTGGTCCGGTTCCGACCTCTGCTCCGTTCGGAGCATTTGGCCGGCGGTCGGAACCGGGCCGTTCACCATTGCGTCATCCTGGAGGGACCAACCACCGGCGTTACCGCCGTCATCTCGAGGGGGAGCCGCCGTGCCCGAGGACATCGGCGCGTCCGAGCGGATGCTCGGCCAGTGGCAGCAGAGCATCGAGCAGAAGGCCCAGCGCTACCAGGAGATGGCCGGCCGCGTGCAGGGCATGACCATCTCCGAGGCGTCGCGCGACGGATCGGTGCGGCTCACCATCGGCTCGAACGGCATCCTGACCAACCTGGAGATCGCCGAGTCCGCGCGGGACAAGCGGATGGTCGAGGTGTCGGCCGAGGTGATGCGGACGTTGCAGCGCGCGCAGTCGCGCATCCCGGAACTGCTCCAGCAGGCCATGGCGGAGACCATCGGCACCCAGGACGAGACGGCCAACGTCCTGTTCAACGAGGCGAAGCGCAACTTCCCCGCCCCGCCGCACGAAGAAGAGCCGCCGCCGGTCGCCCGTGAGATCCGGTTCGGCATCGAGGACGACGACACGCCGCCTGCCTCGCGTCCCGCTCCGCCGTCCACTCCCACCCCGCCACCACCTCGCAGGCCCGCGCGCAGGCCGGACGAGGACGACGACTTCGGCGGACAGTCCTTCCTTTCCTAACCAGCCTTCCAGGGGGATCGCATGGCCGGTTTCGAGATCGTCTCCGAAACGCTCGACGCGCACAACAAGCAGCTCGACGACTTGAGCGCGCGGTTGCAGGGCGCGGTGGACGCGGCGAAGACCGTGAGCATGCCGACCGACGCGTACGGCATCATCTGCCAGCCGTTCCGGATGATGCTCGACCCGGTCGAACAGTTCGGGCTGGACGCGCTCCAGGGTGCGGTGGAGGCGATGGAGGCGGCCGGCAAGGCCGTGAAGGACACCGTGAACCAGTACCGGGAGATGGAAGAGGCCATTCAGGACAGTTTCCGGTCTGGTGACTGACAGCTCCGGAAAACCCCTGGTGGCGGCGGAGAACGTGGCGGCGGTGCCGGATTCGTTGCGGGAGGTCCTGCGCCTGCTCGGTGAGAAGCCCGCGTTCCGGACGAACGGCTTGAGCCGTGGCGGGTTGGGCTGACGTCCCGGCTCACCCAACCGGACCACACTCGCGTGTCCCGGCCGTTAAGATCAGCGCGCAGGTGCCGCGGGGGGAGCCGAAGGGGTGTTCGACGCATGAGCCAGCCAGCCACACCGCTGACCGAGCAGGAGCAGAACCAGCTCGTCAAGCAGATCGGCCGCGCCATGCTCCCCGCACTGCCGCCGGGCTGGCAGCGGGTCCGGGCGGAGTACCGGGCGGCGGGTCGGCACATCGAGGTGGACCTGGCGTTCGCCGGGCCGGACGGCCAGTGGCGGCCGGTGCGCCCGCCGATGGACGTGGTGCAGCTGTTCGGGCAGCTCCGCGCCGGGATGTACCAGGCGGACCGCGGCACGTGGATGAGCGCGGTGTACGAGATCGAGGCGCCGGCCGCGTTCTCGGTCGACTTCAACGCCGAGGACGAGCCGCGCTGGCGCAACGCGCCGCCGGTGATCGGCTTCCAGGACGAGCTGCGCACGTTCCCCCGCCAGGACGAGCGGATCCCGGAGTGGCTGCGCCAGCGGCTGGGCCTGCCGCCGCTGCCCACGCCACCGCCGGCCGAACCGGAAACCGCCGCGCCGGGCCACCCCGCCCAGCAAGGCGAACTGCGCACCGCGCACGTGTACGACGGCCGTGACGAGGCGGGCCGACCGGTGGTCAACCGGCAGGCCATCGACCGCCAACTGGCCGAAGCGCTGCTGACCTACCTGGAGGGCGCGCCGGTCGTGCTGGCCGCGCGCAACCTGGACGTGGACGAGTTCGTCCCGGGCGATCAGGACGTGCCGCTGAACTTCCGCACCGACGGCGCCTGGATCTGGGCCGGCGCGGTGCCGCACTACCTGCGCAAGCACGGCCTCCCGCCGGAGCCGGACCTGGTGGAGCACATCGTGGCCCGCGGTTTCCAGCTCGGCGAGGTGGACGAGGCGACCCGCGACCGGGCGGTCGCGTTGATCACCGACGGCGCCTGACCAGCAGCACCAGCACGGCCACGCCGACCCACACGTAGGCGTTGCCGACGACGTGCTGCCACCAGTTCCACTGCAGCTCCAGGTCCTTCTCGTGCGGCAGGTACCACATCGGCGCGACCAGGAACAGCAGCGCCAGCACCCCGGCCCACGGCTTGGAGCGGTGCACCAGGTAGATCAGGCCGGGCACGATCCACACCCAGTGGTGCGACCACGACACCGGCGACACGAGCAGCCCGCCCACGGCGACCGCGAGCAGCGCCGCCACGTGGTCGTCCTTGGTCTGGTTGTCGGCTCCGGTCTGGTTGTCGGCCCCGCCGACGGTGGCACGCGCGACGGCCACCCACACCAGCGCCACCACGCCGAGGCTGAGCAGCCCCCACGTGACGGTCTCGGCGAACCCGGTGAACCCGAGCCGGTGCAGGGTCCCGCGCAACGACTGGTTGCCGACATAGGCGAGGCCACCCACCCGACCGGGGTCGAGCAGCGCCTCGAACCAGTACTGCTTGGTGTCGGTCGGCGCGACCGCGAACCCGACCAGGCCGAAGCCGACGAACGACGCGAACGCCGTCACCACCGGCTTCCACTGCCGCCGGGGCAGGAAGAACAGCACGAAGATCGCGGGCGTCAGCTTGATCGCGGCGGCGAAACCGATGAGCAGGCCGCGCGGCCACTTCGTCTTCGGCAGCAGGCAGTCGAGCGCGACCAAACCCATCAGCAGCAGGTTGATCTGGCCGAAGTCGAGGGTCTCCCGCACCGGTTCGAGCACCACCGACCCGGCGGCGACGGCGAGGCCGACGAGCACCGCGCGTTCACCGCGACCGTGCACGTGCTGCGCGGTGGCCAGGCAGACCACGGTGAGCAGCGCGAGGCCGACACCGGTCCACACCAGCACGGCCGCCGACCACGGCACGACCGCGAGCAGGCTGAACAGGGCCGCGGCGATCGGCGGGTAGGTGAACGGCAGCGCGGGCCCGTCCAGCGGCTTCGGGAAGCCCTCGGCGTACAGGCGCACGCCTTCGAGCCACGCCCGGCCGCCCACGCGGTAGACCCGCAGGTCGATCAGGCCGGTGCCCGATCGGATGAGGACCACGGCGAGCGCGACGGCCATCACCGCTGCCCACACGCCGACGACCCGCTTGTCCGTGCGAACCGGCACCGCCACCGAACACCCCCACGTTGCGCTTCCGCGGCATCGTAGCCGGCGGCCCGGCCACGCCCGGACACCGTGTGCCGAGCGCCGGAATGAGGTCCAGGTCACCGTGCCCCACCTCGTTCGTTTACGTAGGGTTGCGAAGTGTGCGCACTCGGTCGACGACATCCGACGATCGGGTTACCTGTGCGCACAGAAGCGCACGCTCGGGATACCCTGTGCGCATGAGTCCCGCGCTGGAGGCGGTGTTGGCCAAGGCAGGTCTGCAGGTCACCCCCGACGAATTCCTGTCGCTCGTGGCCGACGCCGCGAAGAGGCTCGCCCCACCACACCCGGATCCGGCGAGCTACTTCCCACCGGACCAGCGGGACGCGCTGGTCGACGTGGGCCTCGACCTGAGCCCGCACCGCGTCACCGACGACCAGGGTCGGGCGCGGACCGTGGTGGCCCACGCCGTGCTGCGCGATTCGGCGCTGACCGTCGCCGAGGCCGCACGGCAGCTGGGCGTGGACACCAGCCGCATCCGGCACCGGCTCGGCGTCGGCCGCCTGGTCGGCTGGAAGGACCGGGGCAGCTGGCGGCTGCCCGCCTGGCAGTTCGCGGGCACCGGTGTGCTGCCGGGGCTGGAGGCCGTGCTGGCCGCCGTGCCCCCGGACCAGCCCGCGCTGGTGGTGGCCGGGTTCATGACGACCGAGCAGGAGGACCTGTTGGTGGACGGCACGCCCACGACGCCGCGCGAGTGGCTGCTGGCGGGCGGCGAACCGCGCCGGGTGGCGGCGCTGGCCGCGCAACTGGGCACGCCCGCCTGAACCGGTCACCCCGTGCCGGTCCGCTGTGCCCTTCCCCTGTGCCACTCCCCCCGCGCCGGTCACCCCGCGCCAGTCACCCTGGGCGGCTCGCCCTGAGCCGGTCGCCCGCCTGATCCTGTCGCCGAGAACCTTGGACGCGAATGTCACGGCTTCCGCAGCCGCCCGCTCCCGCTGTGCTCCAGGCGAACCTGCGCCGCACCGAGGACGTCGTGGCGGTGCACCGCGCGACCCGGCTGGTGCGCATCTTCGCCGCGAAGGGCCTGCACCCGCAGCGCTGGAACAGCTTCCGCTACACGGGACCGCTGCCGCACGCGCGGTTCGACACCCAGCCGCCCGGCCCTGACGGGTCGCCCACGCACGCCCACGACCAGGGAGTGCTGTACTTCGGGATGTCCGTGCGGACGTCGGTGGCCGAGGTGTTCCAGGCGACGTCGGTGGTGGACCGGCGGACCCGCAGCCCGTTCCTGGTGGTGTTACGGCCCCGGCGGACCCTGCGGCTGCTCGACCTGGCCGGGCTGTGGCCGACCAGGGTGGGCGCCTCGCAGGAGATCAGCTCCGGCCCCAAGGCCATGACGCAGCAGTGGGCGCGGGCGATCCGGGCGGCCTACCCGGAACTGGACGGGCTCTGGTACCGGTCGTCGATGGACTCCGGCGACCCGGCGGTGTGCCTGTGGGACCCGCCCGGCGGCACGGGGCTGCCCGCCTCGCCGGACGTGCTGCTGCCGTTGGAGCACCCCGGCCTGGACCTGCCGCTGGCGCGGGTCTGCGAGGAGCTGAACTACACCCTGCTCGGGTGAGCCGCTCAGACGTTGGTCGGCTGCCCGCCGCGCCGGCGGGGCGCCGGGAGGAACCGGCCGTACCGGACCTCGGGCAGTTCCTGGCCGCCCAGCTCGTACCGGTGCACCAGCCCGTCGTGCCGCCAGCCGTGCGCCTCGTAGAACGCCCGGCTCTTGGCGTTGTCCTGGAAGACCCAGAGGACCGCGTACCGGAACCCCTGATCCATCAGGTGCCGCATACCGGCCTCGTGCACCTCGTGGCCCGCGCCCCGGCCGTGGTAGCGGGGGTCGGCGTAGATCGCGACCAGCTCGCCGGTGTGCAGGTCGGGGTGCGCGTCCTTGGACTCGCGGACCGCGTCGACCGCGCAGTAGGCGCCGATCTTGCCGGTGCCCTCCTCGACCGCGACGAACACCCGACTGGGTTCGGGCAGCCGCAGCACGCGCGCCCACGCCGGGAGCCTGCTCTCCGGCAGCATCCGGTCCAGCACCGGGTCGTCCACTATCCCCCGGTACGAGTGCTGCCAGGCATCGACGTTGATCCTGGCGATCTCGGGCGCGTCGTCGGGCTTTCCGGCCCGCACGGTCCACTGCATCCGGAGAGCGTGCCGCACGCACCGCGCCGTCCGCTAGCCATTCGGTCAACCGTTGACAAACCCCTGACTAACCCCGTCTGGGTGCGCCCGCGCACAGGTAGCCCGAGTACACCTGGTTCTTCATCCGGAACCGGGTCGGCCGGAACCTGGTCGGGTCGAGGTCGTGGAACCGGGTGCGCACGACGTCGTCGTGCAGGCGCTGCGAGATCACCAGCACCAGGTCGCTGTCGGCGGTGGCCAGCGCGTCGCGGACCACCTTGGCGTCGAGCAGGCGGCAGGTCACGATCGGGGCGTCGCCGACGAGGCCGAACGCGCCGGCGGTGAGCGGGCCGCAGTGCATGGCCACGCGCATCCGCAGCGGGGTGCCCGCGGCGCGCAGGTCCGCCAGGGCCTGCGAGAGCTGCTCGGTGAAGTGGGCGACCACCCACGCGGCGTCGGCGTCGGTGGGCAGCACGGCCAGTTCGCCGTCACCACGCACCTGCCGGTACCACAGGTCGCGGTCCAGCCCGGCGTTGCGGGCGGCCACGTCCAGCACGTCGCTCAGGCGGGACTGGACCAGGGACTGGTCCAGCGCGTCGAGCTTGCTGTAGCCCTCCACGTCCACGGCCACCACGAGGCGGTAGACCAGTCCGTGGAGCGGCATCACCATTTCCAGCGTCACACGACGAGCATCCCGCCCGTCCGCGATCGGAAGTAGGGCGATCACCGGGTTTCCGGTTTCACAATTCGGCGATCTCACGCAACACGGCGCGATCCACGATCGTGGTGGTCCGGTATCCCATGGTGATGACCCCGCGGTCGCGCAGCGTGCGGAAGTCCCGGCGCGCGGTGTCCTCCTCCACGCCGACGAGCGACCCGATCTCCCCCTGGGTCAGGTTGAGCTTCAGGGCGATGCCGTCGGCGCCCTGGTTGCCGTAGGCGTCGGTGAGGTAGGCCAGGACGCGGGCCAGCCGCACGGACGCCGGGTAGCCGTTGAAGTCGATGCGGCGCTGCTCGCCCCACTCCAGCGTGCGCAGGATCATCCGGTCGAGGTCGAAGTGGGCGGCCGGGAACCGGGTGAGGAAGTCGGTGAACTCCGCGGCGGTGATCACCCGCGTGCCGGTGTCGACGCACGCCGTCACGGTCGCCGACCGCGGCTTGCCGGTCAGGAACGCCATCTCGCCGACCAGGTCGCCGCCGACCTTCACGTTGAGCAGCGCGACCCGCCCGTTCTCCAGCGTCACGGTCGCCTTGACCAGCCCCTGGACGAGCAGGATCACGTGGTCGGACCGCTCGGACTCGCGCACCAGCGCCTCGCCGCGCCGGAACACCTTCCGCACGCCGAGTTCCAGCAGCGCCTCCCGACCGGCGGCGGACACCGTCTCCAGGTACGTGCCGGTGGGCCAGGGTGATGGGAACGCCATTCTCGTTCGTCCTCCCTCCGCGAGGGACCAGTGTGCCGCCCGCGGAGGGGGAAGACCCCGGATTACGACCGGTTCAGCCCAAGTGGCGGGCCCACCACGCGAGGACGTGGTCGAACCTCTGCTTGCGGTGGCGCGGTTTGCCGGAGCGGGTGAGCTCGTGGCCCTCGCCGGGGAACACCAGCATCTCCGCCTCGACGCCGTTGCGGCGCAGTGCGACGAACAGCCGCTGCGCCTGTTCCAGCGGGCAGCGCCAGTCGTGCTCGGAGTGCACGACCATGAACGGCATGGAGATCTTCTCGGCGTAGGTCAGCGGGCTCATCGCGCGCTGCGTCTCCTGGCTCGGCCCGCAGTAGGCGTCGGTGAAGAACCAGCCGATGTCCGACGACCCGGAGAACGAGTCCCAGGCGTTGACGGCGCGCTCGCTCCACGCGGCGCGGAACCGCTCGCCGTGGTGCGCGGCGAGCCAGGTGGTCATGAACCCGCCGTACGAGCCGCCCATCACGCCGACGCGGTCGGCGTCGAGGTCCGGGCGCTCCAGCGCGACGTCCAGCACGGCGAGGATGTCGTCCACGTCGACCGTGCCGAAGCCGCCGATCACGGCCTGCCCGTGCGACTGGCCGTACCCGGCGGAACCGCGCGGGTTGGGCAGCACGACCGCGTAACCGGCCGCCGCGTACACTTGGGCCTCGTCGAAGAACCCCTTGGTGTGGTACATGAACGGGCCGCCGTGCACGGCCAGCAGCACCGGGTGCGGCCCCTCGCCCTCGGGCAGCACGAGCCAGCCGTGCACCGGGTAGCCGTCGGGGGCCGTGCCGGTCAGCTCCAGGCTGGGCCGCAGCGGCACCGTCGAGCCGAAGTCGGTCAACGTGCCGCCGCCCACCAGCACGACCTCGCCGGTGTTGTCCGACCTGGACACCACGGCCACGACCCGGTCGCCGTCGGCGGCGAACGACTTCACCTCGGCCAGTTCGCCCGCCACCAGCTCCAGGTCGGACAGCACGGCGTTGTCGGCGTCGAGCGGCACGCGGCGCAGCTCGACCGCGCCCCGGTTCCGGACCGCCACGAGCACGCCCGCGTCGGTCACCACCGACGGGCCGGCGGCCTTCTCGCAGTCCACCGTCTCGGTGTCGGTGAGCCGGGTGGCGCGCTCGCCGTCGAACCGCCACAGGCCCATGTTCCGCGCGACACCAGACGTGCCGGGCGCGTGCTCGGTCGAGTAGAACAGCACGCCGCCGTCGGGCAGCGCGACCGGGTGCGCGGTCCAGCCTGGGCTCTGCACGACCAGCTCGGGGGCGCCACCGGACGCGGGCACGGAGTACAGGTCGTTGTGGAACGTCTCGGCCGCGCCGAGGTCGCGGTCGGCCAGGAACAGCAGCCGCTCGCCGTCCGCGGTCCAGGCGGGCTCGACGGCGGAGAACGTGCCGTCGGTCAGCTCCACCGGCTCGGCGTCGGGGTCCAGCGCGTCCACGGTGAACAGCCGCGCGTGCCGGTCGGCGGTGAAGCCGACGTCGTCGATCCGGTAATCCAGCCGGGTGATGTGGCGGGGCGCCTCGGCGTCCGGCGTCGGCGCGTCCTCGCCCTCGGCGACCGGCGAGCCGTACCGGCCGCGCTCGGGCACCCGCGAGCTGAACGCGATCCGCCGCGAGTCCGGCGCCCACACCGGCACGCCCGCGCCCAGCTTCAGGTCGGTGAGCCCGCGCGCCTCACCGCCGTCGGCGGGCATCACGTGCAGCTGCGGCGGCTTGCCACGCTCCGTGACGCGCAGGAACGCGACCCAGCGCCCGTCCGGTGAGATCCGGGGGGCCAGGTCGCGTTCCGCCCACGTCCAACGGCGTGCCCCGCTTCCGTCCAGGGCGACGCGGTGCAGCCCGCCCCGGTAGGCGTTCGCGGCGACGTCAGGGGTGGCGACGTTCACCAGGACGAGGTCCCCGCGCACCGACACGGAGCCGGGCTGGGTCAGCGATTGCAAGTCATCGGGGCGCACGCTTCAGCACGTTACCGCAATGATCATTAGCAAGGCTCACGAGAATTTGACGCTCACAGATGGTCGCTGGCTTCGACCTGCTTGACCGGCGCCGGGTCGCGCCGCGTCTTGACCAGGCTGGCGATCGTGGTGATGGCCAGCACACCCACGATCACCGACAGCGACAGCTCGATGCCGATGGTCGGCACGTGCAGCGGCTCACCGCCGTTGAGGAACGGCAGCGAGTTGGTGTGCAGCGCCTCCAGGATCAGCTTCACGCCGATGAAGCCCAGGATCACCGACAGGCCGATCGACAGGTACACCAGCTTGCTCAGCAGGCCGCCGAGCAGGAAGTACAGCTGCCGCAGACCCATCAGGGCGAACGCGTTGGCGGTGAAGACCAGGAACGGCTCCTTGGTCAGGCCGAAGATCGCCGGGATCGAGTCGAGCGCGAACAGCAGGTCCGTGGTGCCGATGGCGACCATGACGATGAACATCGGGGTGACGAACCGCTTGCCGTCGATCTTCACGAACGACTTCGCGTCGTGGTAGCGGTCGGCCACCGGGAACACCCTGCGCACGAACCGCAGCGCGGCGTTCTCCTTGTAGCCCTCCTCTTCCTCCTCGTTGTGGTCGGTCCGCGCCAGCTTGTAGCCGGTGTAGATGAGGAACGCCCCGAAGAGGTAGAAGACCCAGCTGAACTGGGCGATGACCGCCGCGCCGACGGCGATGAAGATGCCGCGCATGACCAGCGCCATCAGGATGCCGACCAGCAGCACCTTGTGCTGGTGGATGGCGGGCACCTTGAAGGTGGTCATGATGATCAGGAAGATGAAGAGGTTGTCGACGCTCAGCGAGTACTCGGTGATGTACCCCGCGAAGAACTCACCCGCGTAGGTGCCACCCGACCAGTACCAGATGCCGAGGCCGAACAGGACCGCCATGCCCACGTAGAAGGTGACCCACCGGGCGGCTTCGCCGATGGTGACCTCGTGTGGTTTGCGGTCGACGATGAAGAGGTCGATGGCCAACAGGACCAACAGGCCGGCGATCGTGGCGAACCACAGCCACACGGGTACTGACATTGAATAAACCTCCGGTGCATCGCGCGCACGCCAATGACCGGAGGTCTCCTCCGCCGATTCACCGAACCGACCGGCGGCACCGGGAACCCCACGCCAGGCTCCGTGCTGACGACACCGCCGCGAGGGAGTACTCCCCTCCACGCAACCCACAGTCTCACGCATAAGTGCGGGTTTGCGCCAGCCGAGGTGATCAGAGGCACCCGACCGGGGCAGGTGACGCCGGTTACGCTGAGAGCACGACACCCCCGCTGCCAGCCTGTTCTCAGCTAATCACGACTGACAGCCCGTTCTCAGCAAGCGACGCCTATGGTCAACTCCGTGGCCCCCCTCAACCGCCTCCGCGGTAGGTGGTCGCTCCCTGCGCTGGTCGTGCTGGTCGCCCTGGTGGGCGCCATCGTGGTCTGGACGCGCCAGGGAGACGACCCCGCCCCGGTGAGCACCCGCGAAGCGGTGATCGACGTGCCGGAAAGTCCGGACAGCGACCGCACCGTGCAGATCGACACCACCCTGTACCTGCCCGAACGCACACCAGCGCCCGCCATCCTGCTGCCGCACGGCTTCGGCGGCAGCAAGGCGAGCGTCGCCGACCAGGCGACCGAACTCGCCCGGCGCGGGTTCACGGTGCTGGCCTACTCGGCGCGCGGCTTCGGCCGCAGCACCGGGCAGATCGCGCTCAACTCGCTGGACCACGAGGTCCGCGACGCGCAGAAGCTGCTCGACTGGCTCGCCACCCGCGCGGAGGTGATGACGGACGGCGCGGGCGACCCGAAGGTCGGTGTGACCGGCGGCTCGTACGGCGGCGCGCTGGCGCTGTCGCTGGCGGGCGTCGACCCGCGGGTGGACACCATCGCCCCGGTCATCACCTGGAACGACCTGGGCCAGGCGTTGCTGCCGAACGCGGCGGGCGCCGACGGCGTGCAGACCTCCACCCCGGCGGCCGGCGCGTTCGCCGACGACGGCGTGTTCAAGCGGTCGTGGGCGGGCATCTTCTTCTCCGCGGGCCTGTCCGGCGCGGACGGCACCAACCCGGGCCGGGAGGCGTCCGAGCCCGGCGACGACGATGACGACGACCAGGCCGCGAACAACGCCGCGGCGGCGGTCACCGCGCCACCGCAGCAGCAGGGCGACGGCCGGCCCGCCGGCCCGGTGAACGGCGCGTGCGGCCGCTTCCAGGCCGACGTCTGCGCCGCGTACACCGAGGTCGCGACCACCGGCAAGGCCGGCCCGCAGACCCTGGAGGTGCTGCGCCGCGCCTCGCCGTCGGCGGTGACGAACAAGATCACCCAGCCGACGCTGCTGGTGCAGGGCGAGCAGGACACCCTGTTCGGCCTCGACCAGGCCGACGCCAACGCCCGCCAGATCGCCGCGAACGGCGCGAAGGTCAAGGTCGTCTGGTACGCGGGCGGCCACGACGGCGGCTCGCCCGGCCCCGAGCTGCGCGGGCAGATCGCCGACTGGATGGCGTTCCACCTGGAGGGCGAGGGCTCCGACCCCGGCACCGAATTCGAGTACACCGTGGTCGGCGCGTTCCGCAGCAGCGGCGCCCCGGCGTTGCGCAACGTCGTCGCGCCCGGCTACCCGGGCCTCGACGGCTCGACGGCCACCGAGCGCCAGGACATCGAGCTCTCCAACCGCGAGCAGACCGTGGTGAACCCGGCGGGCGGCAACCCGGCCTCCGTGTCCAGCCTGCCCGGACTCGGGTCGGTGGTGGCGTCGTCCAGTTCGCTGTCGTCGCGGCTGTCGATCGACATGCCCGGTCAGGCGGCCGTGTTCCAGAGCGAGCCGCAGACCGCGCAGACCCTGCTGACCGGCGCGTCCACGGTGCGGCTGCGCGTCGCGGCCGTGCCCGGCCAGCCGGTGCCCGCCGAGGGCGCGGTGCTGTTCGTCAAGCTGTACGACGCCGACGCGAACGGTGTGCGCACGCTGCCCGGCTCGGCGGTCTCGCCGGTGCGGGTGGCGAACCTGCCCGCCGACGGCACGCCGGTCGACGTCACCGTGACGCTGCCCGGCGCGGTGCGCCCGGTCGAGGCCGACCACCGGCTGCAACTCGTCGTGTCGACCACCGACATGGCGTACGCGAACGCCACGACGCCCACCGCGTACCGGATCTCGCTGGCCTCGCCCGCGCTGTCGGTGCCGGTGGTGGCGGGCGTGAACGCGACCAGCGAGGTGCCGACCGCGGCGCTGTGGGGCATCGCGATCGTGCTGATCATCTGTGTGATCGCGGCCGTGGTGGCGTGGTTCCGCCGCAGGCTGACCGCGGACGTCGACCCGTCGCTCGAGTCGGTGCCGCTGGTGATCGAGAACCTGACCAAGTCCTACCCCGGCGGGTTGACCGCGGTGAAGGACCTGTCGTTCCGGGTGGAGCACGGCCAGGTGCTGGGTCTGCTCGGGCCGAACGGCGCGGGCAAGACCACCACGCTGCGCATGCTGATGGGCCTGATCCAGCCCACCGAGGGCGGGATCAGGGTGTTCGGCCACCGGGTCAGCCCCGGTGCGCCGGTGCTGTCCCGGATCGGGTCGTTCGTCGAGGGCTCCGGCTTCCTGCCGCACCTGTCCGGCGCGGAGAACCTGCGGCTGTACTGGGCGGCCACCGGCCGACCGCTTCCGCAGGCGCACATCGAGGAGGCCCTGGAGATCGCGGGTCTGGGCAACGCCGTGCACCGGCGCGTGCGGACCTACAGCCAGGGCATGCGGCAGCGGTTGGCGATCGCGCAGGCCATGCTCGGCCTGCCGGACCTGCTGGTGTTGGACGAGCCGACCAACGGGCTCGACCCGCCCCAGATCCACCAGATGCGCGAGGTGCTGCGCCGCTACGCGGCGGCCGGGCGCACCGTGCTGGTGTCGTCCCACCTGCTCGCCGAGGTCGAGCAGACGTGCACGCACGTGGTCGTGATGCACAAGGGGTCGCTGGTCGCGGCCGGTCCGGTCGACGAGATCGCGACGGGCGGCGGCGAGGCCAGCTTCAAGGTCGACCGGCCCGACGAGGCGGCCACCGTGCTGCGCGGCCTCTCCGGCGTGCACGACGTGCACGTGGACGGCGAGCAGGTCCACGCGAGCCTCAACGGAACGCCCCGCGCGTCGGCGTTGCAGGCCCTCGTGGCGGCGGGCGTTGCGGTGGACCAGGCCGGTCCGCGCCGGCGGTTGGAAGACGCGTTCCTGGAGTTGGTGGGCGAATGACTGAGAACGGTGTGCACACCGATCCGGCCGCGATCTCAGACCTGACCGACGCGGCCGCGGCCGAGGAGTCGTCGGTCGCGCCGGACGGGTCGAAGGTCGGGTACCGGGCCTCCCGGACGTTGCCCGTCCGGGTGGAGTTGGCGCGGCAGTTGCGCCGCAGGCGGACGCAGTTGGTGCTGGGTTTCCTGGTGCTGCTGCCGTTCATCCTGGTGGTGGCGTTCGAACTGGGGCAGGCGTCGCCGAACCGGCGGTCCGGCGGGTTCGTCGACCTGGCCACGGCCAGCGGCGTGAACTTCGTGATCCTGACGCTGTTCGTCAGCGGGAGCTTCCTGCTGCCGATGATCGTGGCGCTGTTCTTCGGCGACACGATCGCGTCCGAGGCGTCGTGGTCGTCGTTGAAGTACCTGCTGGCCGCGCCGATCCCCCGGCACCGGCTGCTGCGGCGCAAGGCGCTGGCGTCCGGGCTGATGTCGGTGTTCGCGCTGGCGCTGCTGCCCGCGGTGGCGCTCGGCGTGGGTGTCGTCTGGTACGGGGCCGGGGAGGCGGTGTCGCCGACCGGCGAGGCCGCGTCCTTCGGGTCCGGTGTCTACGGCATCGCGCTGGCGGTGGTCTACATCTCGATCCACCTGTTCTGGGTGGCCGGGCTGGCGCTGTACCTGTCCGTGTCCACGGACGCGCCGCTGGGCGCGGTGGGCGGCGCCGTGCTGGCGTCGATCCTGTCGCAGATCCTCGACCAGATCACCGCGCTGGAGGGCCTGCGGGACTACCTGCCGACGCACTACGCGATGGCGTGGGTGGACCTGCTGTCGTCGGACGTCGACTGGTCGCAGATGGCGAAGGGGACGTTCTCCGCGTTGGCGTTCGGGGCGTTCTTCACGCTGCTGGCGGCGCGGAAGTTCGCGCACAAGGACATCACCAGCTAAGAGGCCTTGTCCGTGAGAAACGGCGCACCCGTCCCCCGGGGGGCTGGTGCGCCGTTTCGTCGCGCAGGTGCGGGCCGGTCGTCGTACCGTGCCGTCATGCCTCGACCAGTGCACTTCGAGATCTACGCGGCCGACCCGGCCAGGGCGCGGCGGTTCTACGAGACGGTGTTCGGCTGGAGCTTCAAGCAGTGGGGCGACCAGGACTACTGGATCATCACCACCGGCAACGAGGGCCCCGGCGTGAACGGCGGCCTGCTCCCGCGCCAAGGCGCGGACCCGGCCCCGGACGGGCCGGTGAGCGGGTACGTGATGACGACCGAGGTGCCCGACCTGGATGCGACGATCGCCTCGATCGAGGGCGTGGGTGGAGTCGTGGCGATGCCGAAGAGCCACATGCCGGGCGTCGGGTGGCTCGCCTACTACCGCGACACCGAGGGCAACCTGTTCGGCATCCTCCAGAGCGACTGACCGGGCCTCTTCGACTTGGGCAGCTTGCCGACGACCAGCTCGTAGGAGTGGTCGAGCAGTTCCCGCAGGTCGTCGTCAGGCACCGCCCCGTCGATCCGGACCCGGTTCCACCCGTAGCGCCCGACGTAGGCGCTGACCTCGACGTCGTCCGGGTACCGCTCCCGCCACTCCGCCGCCTCGTCGGCGGTGGCACCGCACTTCACGCCGATGCTGTCACCCTGCATGCCGACGAACGCGAAGATCTTGCCGCCGACCTTGCAGCACATCTCCCCGTCGCCGAACGGGTACGTCTCCTCGGCTCCGGGCTTGGCGAGGCAGTACTCGATCACGTCGTCCAGCTTCATGACCGCTCTCTCACTCGTGACGGATCACCAACGGGCATCAGCCTTTAGGCTATTCGTGTGACTGTCTACACGGACGAGGAAAGCCGGACCCTGCGTACGGCCGTCTTCGGCGCAATGGTGCTGGTGTCAACCGCAGAACCCGGCGCGCTGGACGAGGAGAGCCACGCGGGCATCCGCGCAATGGCCAGGTTCTCACCACAGCTGCGCCAGGTCCTCGGCGCCGCCCGCCCCGAACTACCAGCCGGCTCCACCGCCGACGTGGAGAACGGCGTGCTGGCGGCACTACGGCGCTCCATGGCCATCCTCGCCGCGAAGGCGCCGACGGAGGCGGACGCGTTCCCCTCGGCCGTGCTCGCGATCTGCGAGGAGGTCGCCTCGGCGGACGGCCGCGTCGGCGCAGCCGAGGACGCCGTGGTCGGCAAGGTCCGGGCAGCCGTCACACCTGGCTAGTGCCGTGACCACAAACGTTCACCAGGCCTCTTCAGCGGCGGCTTCCCGTTGCCTCGAAAGGCGCGTTCGGGACGTCGAGTGACCTCAGCGCGCCTTTCGCGACAACGACCGGCCGGCAGGATGCCCCACATGGCGAACACCCGACCGATTACCCCAACCGTCAGCGGCCGACGAGGCTCGATTTGACATGGCTGCGGCCTGCCTCCGGCGCCCGTAAGGGCCCATGTCAAATCGAGCCGGACCCAACCCACCGGCAATGAGCCGGACCCGGAACCGTCGGCAAGAGGAACTACTTGACCCCGGCAGCGTCCATGCCCCGCAGTTCCTTCTTCAGGTCCTGGATCTCGTCACGCAACCGCGCGGCCAACTCGAACTGGAGTTCACGCGCGGCGTTCATCATCTGGTCGGTCAACTGCTGCACCAGGTCGGCCAGCTCCGAACGGGCCATGGTGCCGGTGTCGCGGCCGGCCAGCACACCAGACCCACCACGCCCGCCCGCGCCCGGATCCCCAGTGGGCTTCTTCCCACGCGAGGCATTGCGCCCCGAGCCTCCGGGTGCGATGGCGTCCTCGGCCTCGGCGTAGACCTGCTCCAGGATATCCGTGATCTTCTTCCGCAACGGCTGCGGATCGAGCCCTCGCTCCTCGTTGTACGCGATCTGCTTGGCCCGCCGACGATTCGTCTCCTCGATCGCGTGCTGCATCGAATCCGTGATCCGGTCCGCGTACATGTGGACCTGCCCGGACACGTTGCGAGCCGCACGACCAATCGTCTGGATCAGACTCGTCCCGGACCGCAGGAACCCTTCCTTGTCCGCGTCGAGGATCGCGACCAACGACACCTCGGGCAGGTCCAGCCCCTCCCGCAGCAGGTTGATACCGATCAGCACGTCGTAATCACCCAGCCGCAACTGGCGCAACAGCTCGACCCGGCGCAACGTGTCGACCTCCGAGTGCAGGTACCGCACCCGGATCCCGAGTTCGAGCAGGTAGTCCGTGAGGTCCTCGGCCATCTTCTTGGTCAGCGTGGTGACCAGGACCCGCTCGTCCTTCTCCGCCCGCACCCGGATCTCGTGCACCAGGTCGTCGATCTGGCCCTCGGTCGGCTTGACGACCACCTCGGGGTCGACCAGGCCGGTCGGGCGGATGACCTGCTCCACGAACTCGCCGCCCGCCTGCCCCATCTCGTACGGACCAGGTGTCGCGGACAGGTAGATGGTCTGGCCGATCCGGTCGGCGAACTCCTCCCACGTCAACGGTCGGTTGTCCAGCGCGCTGGGCAGCCGGAAGCCGTGCTCCACCAGGTTCCGCTTGCGCGACGCGTCGCCCTCGTACATGCCGCCGATCTGCGGCACCGTCACGTGCGACTCGTCGATGACCATCAGGAAGTCGTCCGGGAAGTAGTCGATGAGGGTCGCGGGCGCGGTGCCCGGCCCCCGGTCGTCGATGTGGCGCGAGTAGTTCTCGATGCCGTTGCAGAAGCCGACCTGGCGCATCATCTCGATGTCGTACGCGGTGCGCATGCGCAGCCGCTGCGCCTCCAGCAGCTTGCCCTGCCGCTCCAGCGTGGCCAGCCGGTCGGCCAGCTCGACCTCGATGTTGCGGATCGCCTTCTCCATCCGCTCCGGGCCCGCCACGTAGTGGGTGGCCGGGAAGATGCGCAGCTCGTCGACCTCCTTGACCACGTCACCGGTCAGGGGGTGCAGGTAGTAGAGCTTGTCGATCTCGTCGCCGAAGAACTCGACCCGCAGCGCCAGCTCCTCGTACGCCGGGATGATCTCCACCGTGTCGCCGCGGACCCGGAACGTGCCGCGGTTGAACGCGATGTCGTTGCGCGTGTACTGGACGTCGACCAGGGCGCGGAGCAGCAGGTCGCGCTCGACCTCGCCGCCCACCTCCAGCTTGATCGACCGGTCGAGGTAGGACTGCGGCGTGCCGAGGCCGTAGATGCACGACACGGACGCGACCACGATCACGTCACGCCTGGTCAGCAGGCTCATCGTGGCCGAGTGGCGCAGCCGTTCGACGTCCTCGTTGATCGACGAGTCCTTCTCGATGTACGTGTCCGTCTGCGGGATGTACGCCTCGGGCTGGTAGTAGTCGTAGTAGCTGACGAAGTACTCCACCGCGTTGTCCGGGAAGAACTCCTTCAGCTCGTTCGCCAGCTGCGCGGCCAGCGTCTTGTTCGGCGCCATCACCAGCGTGGGCCGCTGCACCTTCTCCACCAGCCACGCCGTGGTGGCCGACTTGCCGGTGCCGGTGGCGCCGAGCAGCACCACGTCCTTCTCCCCGGCGCGGATGCGCCGTTCGAGCTCCGCGATCGCCGCCGGCTGATCGCCCGCCGGCTGGTAGTCGCTGACCATTCGGAACTTCCCGTCGGTGCGGGGGATCTCACCGACGGGACGATGCGACGAGTGCGCCTTGACCGGGATCTCGGTTGGGAATGCCACGGGTAAAACGGTACGCCGGGGGTACGACAAATTCCGATCGCCCCTCGTCAGGGCGACGGAAGCTCAGCAGTTGCAGTCGCAGCCCGAGCAGTTGTCGCAGCCCGAGCTGTCGCAGTTGCAGCACCCCTCGCGCCACTTCCCGCTCCACGGTCCCGGGAACGGGTCGCGGCAGCAGTACTGGCACGTGCCGCACTGGTAGAGCAGGGCAAGGCAGCCCAGCAGCACACCACGGCTGCGAGGCGGCTTCACGAGCTTCGGCCAGAACCACAGCCCGCCACCCGGACCGGGTGGCTTCGCCTTCCGCCGCTTCTTGCCGTCCGCAGGCGGCTCCGGCGGCCCACCGGTGCCCGGCGCCGAGGGCGGCGGCACGGGCCCCGGAGGCGGCACGCTGCCGCCATACGGACCTTGCCCGCCGTAAGGACCCGGCTGAGCAGGCGGCGGGTACATCCCACGCTGGGGCTGCCAGCCGGGCGGCGGCTGCGGCGTGTGCAGCTCAGGAGCGTGCAGCTCAGGGGTATGCGAGTGCACCTCGCCGAACGCCCGCCGGATCGACTCCCGCAGCTCGTGCACCAGCAGCACGTGCACCAGCCGGTCGTCGGCGAACTCCACTTCCTTCATCGCGAGCTCGATGCCCAACGCCGCGTCGTCGCACAACCGCCGGACCTCGTCCAACCCGGTGCCGGTCGCCACCAACGGGTTCCACGCACCGGACGCCCGGTCGGCCTCCAGGTCCTCCACCGCGTCCAGCAGGTGCGCCAACCGCCCGAACAGCCGTCCGACCTCGCGCAACGGCGCCGCGTTCGCCGGACGCCCGGTCAGCACGGCGGTCTGCGCCACGGCCTCGCCCGCCGCCGTCTCGGTCGGCTCGGTCACCGCCAGCACGGATGAACCGGGCCCGGCCCCCGCCTCGACCGACGACTGCCGCCGCACCGCGTCCACCAGCACCGCCGTGTCGAACCCCAGATCCGACCCCGTGGCCGAGGCCTGTGCCGCCCACCGCCGCGCCACCTGCCTGCCGACACCGCGCATCGGCGCGTGCCCGAACACCCCGTCGCCGTCGGACACGTGGTCCCCGACCTTCGCCGAGGCCAGCACCAGGGACACCGACGCCGCCAAACGCGCGCCCGTCCCCACAGCCACGTCCGCCGACTGCATCCCGCGCAACGCACACGGCCCCGCCGCCCGCCGCGACCGCCCCGCCTGCGCCTCCACCAGAGCGGAGATCACCAGACCGTCGTAGTTGGTGACCACGCGCGCCATGTGGCCGTGGTCGTCGCGCAGCGCCAGGCAGAGCCCGCACAGGTGCGCCAGCCACGACTCGCGCAGCTCAGGGCCCAGACGGTTGCGACAGGGGCGGATGATGCCGAACATGGCGGGAAGAGTAAGCGATCATCCTCCTTTCGGGTGACAGGATGGGGTAATCCGCCCATGTCGATGCCTAAGGTCGGCGCTGTGACGTCGAGTACCGCCGGGACCCGCATGCACATCCACCCGCCGAAGATCGAGTACTTCGACCTCGACGCGAAGAGCAACACCGATCCCAAGGGCTACCTGCGCGGGGTCGAGGAGTACCGGCTGACCCAGGACGGCCTCTACATGTTCCGCCCGGTGTCCGGACACCCGCACCTGTCCCACTTCGAGTCCTGGCTGCTGCCCGCGCACGGCCTGCGCGTCACCCGGCAGTCCTGGCACCCCGGCCACGAGCGCGACTACGACCTGTACGTGGACGTGGTGGAGATCAGCTCCAGCGGGTCGGTGTGGAAGACGATCGACCTGTACCTGGACCTGCTCGTGCGGACCGGCCGCAGCGTCACCGTGCTGGACACCGACGAGCTGCTGACCGCGCTGGACCTGGGCCTCATCCAGGCGGACCGGGCGCAGTGGGCGTTGGAGACGACCTACCGCGCCGTGGCGGGCATCGCCGCGCACGGTCACGACGTGGTGCGGTGGCTGGCGTCCCTGGGAACGATCACCACGTGGCGTCGGCAGTAATACAGACGGTCACAGTCGCTGGTCAACCGCCATCCGAGTCCGTCACCGTATAGAGACCGCGTACCACACAGACCGTGACATAACGAATCAACCCGCACAGTTACCCGGTGCACACTTGCGGCTACCCTCGGGTCGTGTGGGAGCGGTCATCACACCTCAGCTGGTCGACGTGGTCGACACCGTCAGCGCAGTTCGCAGCTACTCCAGCGGGATGTCGCGGCACCTGTCCACCTGTCGGGTGGAGCACTGGGGTCTGAGGCTCGAATGCCCCACCCCGGAGGACCCGTTCTCCGATTCCGAGGTCACCTGGTTGATGCCCGAACTGGGGCTCCGGTTGACGCACTACCGGCCTCGTTCGAGACACGCCCGCAGCGGTCCGAGCGTGCTCAGCGCGGTCCGCGTGCAGCGCGACGGCCGCTCGTGGCGCACCACCGACCTGCTGCTGGGCCTGGCCGTGCCGGGCGGCACGACCGCGCGGATCGTGCGCTCCGAGGAGTTCGCCGCCGCCGTCGCCGGACGCGTCCTCGCACCCGGCGACGCCGACCAGGCGCTGCGCACCGTGCACCGCACCCTGGAGGAGATCAGCCTCCACCGGCACGACCTCGGCGCGTGGCTGACCCACCGGGGCATCTTCGACGTGTGGCCGTCCCTCTAGAACCGTTTAGAACCGCCCGTCCCGGTCAGAGCCGCCCGTCCGGTCAGGACCGCCCGTCCCGGTAGAACGCATCGACACGCGCGGTCGCCGCGGCCATCCACGGCTCCTTCGACTCGCCGTAGGCGAAACCGTCCGCGTCGCCCTTGTGCTTCTCGGACAGCTCCAGCTTGACCGCCTCGTACTCCTTCCGCGCCCCCTCGTCGGCACGCAGCCAGTCGCGGAACCGCATCGCCCAGTTCCACCCAGGACCGCCCTCCACCCGCACGTGCAGGTTGACCCGCCGTCCCGGGTCCGCGCCCGCGTGCACCCGCTTGTGCCACAGCTCCGGCGCGTCGCCCTCGTGCCTCACGGTGTCCTCGCTGATGCCGATGCCGGGGAAACCCGCCGCGGCCAGCGCGTCCTCCAGTTCCTCGGCCTCGTCCAACGACTTCACACCCAACTGGAAGTCGAGCACGTCCTTGGCCGCGAGACCGGGCACCGACGTGGAGCCGATGTGCTCGACCGTGCGACCGCCGGCGACCAGCCGGATGCGTGCCGCGACCCGTTCCGCCTGCACCGGCCACGTCTCGTCGTAGGGCACCACGATCGGCGGACCGGAGGCGTAGCGGCGCAGCCGGATGTTCGACTCGTAGCGCACCAGCCGGTCCGCCCACAGCGCGTCGACCTGCGCCAACACCAGATCGGGTGTGCCGGAGTTGTCCAGCCACACGTCCGCGACCGCGCGCCGGCGCTCGTCGTCGGCCTGCGCGGCGATGCGCTTGCGCGCGTCCTCCTCGGCCACACCCCGGTCGCGTAGCCGGGTGAGCCGCTGGTCGAGGTCCGCGTGCACGATCAGCACCAGGTGGTAGAGCGGCGCCATGTCGTTCTCCACCAGCAGCGGCACGTCGTGCACGATGATCGCGTCCTCGGGCGCGGCGGCGATCAGCTCACGCGTGCGGGCGGCGATCTTCGGGTGCGTGATGCCGTTGAGCGTGGCGAGGGCCTCGGGGTCGCCGAACACCTTCGCCGCGAGCGCGGGCCGGTTCAGCGCGCCGTCCGCGTGCAGGACGTCCGGGCCGAACGCCTCGACGATCTCCCGGAGGCCGTCGGTGCCGGGTTCGACCACCTCCCGGGCCAGCCGGTCGGCGTCGACGACCACCGCACCGTGTTCGGCGAGCCTGCCCGCCACCGTCGACTTGCCCGACCCGATTCCCCCGGAGAGTCCCACGCGCAACATGGCGACCAGCCTGCCATGCGAAGGATCTTCAGGCGTCCTCGACAACCCTCAGGAGTCCTCGAGAGGCGTCATGGCCTGCTGGGCGAGGGCGGCGAGGAAGATCCCGACCAGGTCGTCCGGCACGACGCCGACCTTGGCGCGGCTCACGAACGTCGTCTTGCCCAGCGAGCCCATGAGCAGCCGTTCGTCCTTGGTGCTGACCAGGGACGCCTTCTGCTTGCCGACGTCCACCTGGGTGACGGTCGCGCCTTCCTGGCGTTCGGCGGCGATGCTGTCCGCGACCCGGCCGGCGGCGGTGGGCTCGTCCACGTAGGTGGCCAGACCGATGATGACCGGTGCGGCGGCGAGGGGCTGGCGTTCCATGCCGTAGTAGCAGTCGATCTTCGCGGTGCGACCGAGGGACGGTTCGGGGATGCCGACGATGGTCTGCAGCTCGCCGGGCAGCTCACGGCCCAGGCGCTGGTGCAGGATGTCGACCGGGACGATCAGCTCGCAGTCGTCCGGCAGCGGGCGGTCCACCATCTGCGGGACGCGGGTGATCGTCGTGGGCGGCAGGATCGTCGGGATCTGCGGCGGCGCCGCGGGCGGCGACTTCTCGGTCGAGCACGCCGCGCACACGACCACCACTACCGCCGCCAACACCATCGTCCGCACGCTCATAGGTCTCTCAACTTAGCGCACCCCAACGACTTCGCACGGCGACGGCGTGGAACGACGATCGCCCCCCGCCGTGTTCGGCAGGGGGCGATCGTGGTCTTTCAGTCAGCCGACGAGGTGCCGCCGGCCGGTGCTGCTCAGGCGCCGCCCGACAGCTTCTCGCGGAGCGCCGCCAACTGCTCGTCGCTCGCCAGGGTGCCACCGGCCTGGGCCGGGGCGCCCGTGCTGCTGGACGCGGCGGCCGGAGCCTCGCCACCGGAGGAGTAGTTCGTCTCCCCGGCAGCCTCTTCCTCGGCGGCAGCGGCCTTGGCGACCTGCTTCATGTGGGCCTCGTAGCGCGTGTGGGCCTCGGCGTACTGACGCTCCCACTCCTCGCGCTGCTTGTCGAAGCCTTCCTGCCACTCCTGGGTCTCCGGGTCGAAGCCCTCGGGGTAGATGTAGTTCCCCTGGTCGTCGTACTCGGCGGCCATGCCGTACTGGGTCGGGTCGAACTCGGAGTCGACCGTGAAGCCCTCGTTGGCCTGCTTGAGCGACAGCGAGATCCGGCGACGGTCGAGGTCGATGTCGATGACCTTGACCATGACGTCGTCGCCGACCTGCACGACCTGCTCCGGGATCTCGACGTGGCGCTCGGCCAGCTCGGAGATGTGGACCAGGCCCTCGATGCCCTCGTCCACCCGGACGAACGCGCCGAACGGAACCAGCTTGGTGACCTTGCCCGGCACGATCTGGCCGATCGCGTGGGTGCGGGCGAACTGGCGCCACGGGTCTTCCTGCGTCGCCTTGAGCGACAGCGACACGCGCTCGCGCTCCATGTCGACGTCCAGGACCTCGACCGTGACCTCCTGGCCGACCTCGACGACCTCGGACGGGTGGTCGATGTGCTTCCAGGACAGCTCCGAGACGTGCACCAGGCCGTCCACGCCACCCAGGTCCACGAAGGCACCGAAGTTGACGATGGAGGACACGACGCCCTTGCGGACCTGGCCCTTCTGGAGCTGGTTGAGGAACTCGCTGCGCACCTCGGACTGGGTCTGCTCCAGCCACGCGCGGCGGGACAGGACCACGTTGTTGCGGTTCTTGTCCAGCTCGATGATCTTCGCCTCGAGCTCGCGGCCCACGTAGGGCTGGAGGTCGCGGACGCGACGCATCTCGACGAGCGAGGCGGGGAGGAAGCCGCGCAGACCGATGTCCAGGATGAGGCCACCCTTGACGACCTCGATGACGGTGCCCTTGACGGGCTCGTCCTTCTCCTTGAGCGCCTCGATGGTGCCCCAGGCGCGCTCGTACTGCGCGCGCTTCTTGGAGAGGATCAGCCGACCTTCCTTGTCCTCCTTCTGGAGGACAAGAGCCTCGACCTCGTCACCGACCTTCACAACCTCGTTGGGGTCGACGTCGTGCTTGATCGACAACTCGCGCGAGGGGATGACGCCCTCGGTCTTGTAGCCGATGTCGAGCAGGACCTCGTCCCGGTCGACCTTGACGATGGTGCCTTCGACGATATCGCCATCGTTGAAGTACTTGATGGTCTTGTCGATGGCTGCGAGGAAGTCCTCCTCCGTCCCGATATCGTTGATAGCGACCTGCTTCGGCGCAGCGGCAACCGGGACAGTGGTGGTGTCGGTGGACATTAGGTAGGTGGCTCCGGTACGGATTGGGGTTTAGGCCTGCGGGTTCAACGCTACGCGGAGGGCACGCCCCACCACGAAGACCGACTCACCGTGTGATCACCGATCGCAGGACAGCGCGAACCCACTACGCGGGCGATATCGTACGCGGATCGGCGTCTACCGGGCAAACCGGCACCCTTGAATGGAGCAGTGTGTCCGACCAGCACGCGAGCGCGGAACTGGCGCTCGGCACCACCGGCATCGCCAAGCGGGGCGTCGACGCGGCCGAGTCGCGGACGGCCAACCGGATCTGGTGGGACGCCGACGCGGACGACTACCACGCCGAACACGGCGACTTCCTGGGCGCGGCGGACTTCGTCTGGTGCCCTGAGGGCGTCCGCGAGGAGGACGCCGGATACCTCGGTGACCTGCGCGGACGTCGGGTGCTGGAGGTCGGCTGCGGCTCCGCGCCGTGCGCCAGGTGGCTGACGTCGCAGGGCGCGCACGCGGTGGCGTTCGACATCTCGGCCGGGATGCTGCGGCACGCGGTGGCGGCGAACGAGGCGACCGGCGTGGCCGTGCCGCTGGTGCAGGCCAGCGCGGACCAGCTGCCGTTCGCGTCCGACAGCTTCGACGCGGCCTGCTCGGCGTTCGGCGCGGTGCCGTTCGTGGCGGACGTGGGCGAGGTGTTCGGCGAGGTGGCGCGGGTGCTGCGGCCGGGCGCGCCGTGGGTGTTCTCGGTAACTCACCCGATCCGGTGGATTTTCCCGGACGACCCGGGGCCTGGCGGGCTGACCGTCACGCAGTCGTACTTCGACCGCACCCCGTACGTGGAGGTGGACGACACCGGTCGGGCGACGTACGTGGAGCACCACCGGACCACCGGGGACTACGTGCGGGCGCTCGTCGGCGCGGACCTGGAGCTGGTGGACGTGGTGGAGCCGGAGTGGCCCGCCTGGCACACCCGCACGTGGGGCCAGTGGAGCCCGCTGCGCGGCAGGCTGTTCCCGGGCACCGCGATCTTCCGCACCCGAAAGAGGACGTAGCCTGCCTGGCATGACCGTCGGTCAAGGGCTGATGGAGGCGCAGACCGCGCGCTTCGCGCGCGTCGACCCCCTGCTCCCGTCGGTGGGCGCGCCGCCGGACGGCGACGTCATCACCGCGGCGCTGCCGGACGGCACGAGGGTCGCGGGTGTGTTGAACCGCCAGGTGCACGACCGGCGGTCGCCCGCACGGCTCTGGTCGGCCACCGAGGTGTGGGAGCTGACGCCGCTGCTGGGCGCCTCCGGCGCGGCGGGCATGGACGCGCTGCTGCGCGCCTGGCGCAAGCGGCTGGACCTGCTCGGACCGGCCGAGCGCGACTCGGCGTGCGTGCTGACCTGGCCGAGCCGTGACGCCGAGGCGACCAGGGCGCTGCTGGACCACGGCCTGGTGCCGTTGACCGTGATCGCCGTCCGGAAGGCGCCCGCCCCGCCGGTGACGGGCGCCGCGACGATCCGCCGCGCCACGATCGCGGACCTGGAGACGGTGCTGAACCTGGCGCTGGTCGAGCTGCGCTACTCGTCCATGGTGGGTTCGACGGTGCACCGGCCGGACGCGGTGGAGCTGAAGCGGCGGACGTTGGCCGAGCGGCTGGCCGCGGGCAGTCCGGCGTGGCTGGCCGAGCGGGACGGCATCGCGGTGGCGCTGGCCGAGTGCGCGCTGGTGACGTCGGAGCCGGGCAACTGGACGGCGACCAGGCTGCCGTACGGCCGCTGGGGTTACGTCAACTGCGTGTCGGTGCTGCCGGGCGCGCGGGGCACCGGGGTGGGCCGCCAGCTCATGGCGCACGCGCACCGCGAGTTCCAGCGGCTGGGCACGGTGGGCACCTACCTCTACTACAACCCGCCGAACCCGCTCTCGTCGGTGTTCTGGCCACGTCAGGGTTACCGTCCACTGTGGACGATGTGGGAGGTGCGCCCCGCCGGGGCGCTGCGCTAGGCCGTTCGCACGATTTGCACCGTTCGTGCCGGCAGCGTGCCATGTCACACCCCCATCGAGTTGCGATCCGACACTTGCCGGACCACTATTTGAACTGACCGGTCAGTTCAAAGGAGGTCCCGCAGTGGAGATCCACGCTCGGCGCGTCGGCGTCACCGGGCCGCACGGCCCGCTGTTGAAGCCGACGTCCCTGCTGGTCAAGCCGGGTGAGCTGGTGCTGGTGGCCGGCGACCCCGGCGCGGGCCACACCGCACTCGGCCTGGTGCTGTCCGGGCGGATGCGCCCGAGCACCGGCGACGTCTCCCCCTCGCCCGCCGAGCTGCGCAAACGGGTCGTGCTGGTGGACTCCCCCGACGTCACCGAGCCCGAGGCGTCGCTGACGCTGGCCGGCGTGGTCGGCGAGGAACTGGCCATGAACGGCGCCCGCAGCGGCCGCAAGGCGGTGGCCGACTGGCTGGTCGGGCGGGGTGCGGACGAGTACCTGGACCACCGGTTCGAGCAGGTCCCGGCCGCCACCCGGTGCGCGCTGATGCTGGAGCTGGCCGCCGGCCGCCCCGGCGCGACGACCCTCGTGCTGGACAGCCCCGACCGCTACCACGGCGACCCGAAGGGCTGGTGGGAGCTGGCGCGCGGGCACGTGACACCCGACCGGTCCGTGATCGCCCTCTGCACCACGACCAGCGCGTCCGTCCTTTCCGGTGAGGCGCTGGACGCCCCCGCCGCGCGGATCGGCGCGGACAACGTTCCCGAGGAGTCCGAGTGACCGCCGTCCGGATGGCGTTCAACGAGCTGCGCCGGATCACCTCCGGCAAGCTGCCGAAGCTGGCGGTGCTGGCGTTGACGCTGGTGCCGCTGCTCTACGCGGCGCTGTACCTGTACGCCAACAAAGACCCGTACGCGCACCTCAACCAGGTGCCCGCCGCGCTGGTCGTGGAGGACAAGGGCGCGACCGCGAGCGACGGCACGCGCCTGGACGCGGGCCACGACGTGGCCGAGGAGCTGGTGAACGGCGACAAGTTCGACTGGCACCGGGTGGACGCGGCGGAGGCCGAGGAGGGCGTGCGCAACGGGACCTACACGTTCGCGCTGACCCTGCCCGAGGACTTCTCCCAGGCCCTGCTGTCGTCCGGCGACTTCACGCCCCGCCAGGGCGTCATCGTGCTGACCACCAACGACGCGAACAACTACCTGGGCTCCACGATCGCCGACCAGGTCGTCGCCGAGGTGCGCCGGTCGGTGTCGGTGAAGGTCGGCGCGGAGGCCGCGGACAAGCTGCTGCTCGGCTTCTCCACGATCCGGCAGAAGACCGCCGAGGCCGCCGACGGCGCGACGAAGCTCGCCACCGGCCAGCAGGACGCCTACAACGGGGCGCAGCAGCTCGCGGACGGCAGCGTTTCCCTGGCTTCCGGCGCTTCCCGGGTGTCGTCCGGTCTCAGGCAGTTGCGTGACTCGACTTCCGACCTGCCGGTGAAGGCGCAGCAGCTGGCGTCCGGCGCTCGCCAGGTCGCCGACGGGAACGAGACGGTCGCGCAGACCGCCGAGGACTACGCCGTCAAGGCCCAGGACCTGGTCAACCGGCTGGACGCGGTGAACGGGGACGTGGCGACGCGGCTGCGTGCGCTCGGGTTCTCCGACGAAGAAGTGCAACGCGTGCTCGGGGCGTTGGGCGAGGTCCGCAAGCCCGTGGACGACGCGAACGGCAAGGTCCAGGGCGCGGCCGGGCAGCTGCGGACGTTGGCGAACGGCGCGAAGCAGGTGTCCGACGGCGCGGCACAGCTGGCCGCGAGCACGCCCGCGTTGACCGACGCCGTCACCAGGCTGAACGACGGCGCGGCACAGGTCGCGTCCGGCGCGGTGCAAGTGCGCGACGGCGCGGGTCAGCTGCGCGACGGCGAGAAGCAGCTGGTGGACGGGTCGAACCAGTTGCGCGACGGGCTGGCCGCGGGCGTCTCGGAAATCCCCAACCCCGACGACCCGACCCGTGAGTCGACCGCGCAGACCATCGGCGACCCGGTGAACGTGCGCGGGGTGAGCCAGACGTCCGCGGGCAGCTACGGCGCGGGTCTGGCGCCGTTCTTCCTCGGGTTGGCAACGTGGATCGGCGCGTTCGTGCTGTTCCTGCTGCTCAGGCCGCTGTCCCGGCGTGGGCTCGCGGGCGGGCGGTCGCCGTTGCGGGTGGCTCTGGGCGGGTGGCTGCCCGGCGTGCTGCTGGGTGCGGCGCAGGTGGTGGTGATGTTCGCCGTGGTGACGCTGGTGGTGGACATCCGGCCGTCGCACCCGCTGGGCACGTTGGGGTTCCTGCTGCTGGTGTCGGCGACGTTCGTGGCGGTGCTGCACGCGTTGAACGCCCTGTTCGGCGCGGTCGGCAAGTTCATCGGCCTGGTGCTGCTGATCCTGCAGCTGGTCAGCGCGGGCGGCACGTTCCCGTGGCAGACCATCCCGGTGCCGCTGTACCCGCTGCACCACGGGCTGCCCATGGGTTACGCCGTGGACGGGCTGCGGCACCTCATGTACGGCGGGTCGCTGGGCGGCGTCGGCCGGGACGCGCTGATCCTCGTCGGCTACCTCGTCGCGGGCCTTGCCTTGGCGACGCTCGCCGCGTACAAGCAGCGGGTGTGGACCCCGTCTCGCCTCAAGCCCGAGTTGGTGCTGTGACCCGCCCCGGTCGCACCGCGGCGACCAAGCAGAAGCTGTTCGACGCCGCGCTGCGGCTGGTCGGTGAACGGGGTGCGGCGAGCGTGACGGTGGAGGAGATCGCCGCCGAGGCCGGGGTGGCGAAGGGGACGGTCTACTACAACTTCGCCAGCAAGGACGCGCTGGTCGACGCGCTGCTGCGGCACGGTGTCGACCTGCTGGCCGCCCGGCTTCGAGTTGCCGAGGAGGAGGACGAGACGTCCTCGGCGATGGCGACGCTGGTGGACGGGATGCTCGGGTTCTTCGCCGAGTACCCGGCGTTCGGGCAGTTGCTGGTGTCCGAGCTGTGGCGCACGCCCGGCCAGTGGCACGGCACGTTGAGCCTGCTGCGCGACGACATCGTGTCCATCGTGCGCGGCCAGATGCAGCGGCTGTCCGACGCCGGTCGGCTGCCCGACGGCGTGCAGGTCGGGACGGCGTCGGCGGCGTTGTTCGGCACGCTGCTGGTGATCGCGCTGGACTGGCAGGTGTTCCAGCCCGAGCGGAGCCTCGCCGAGGTGCGCGAGTCGGTGTTGTCGCTGGTCCGGGGTCTGCGGCCGTGAGCTCCGATCACCGGTAGCGGTGCTCCACCGGGTCGCCGTCGCCTAGTGCCGCATCAGCCAGGTGTCGACCTCGCCGACCTGGTGCACCGACGGCGGTCTGCCGTCCAGGGCCCGGTGCACGGCTTCGAGCACGCCGACCGACGTCTCCTCGTGGCTGAGCCAGTGGGTCTTGCCGCCGTGCCGGACGAACCCGAGTACGACCTGCTGCGTCGGGTGGCCGTCCAGCGCCGGGTCGGGCACGCCGTGCACCGGGTGGATGGCGCCGCTGTCGTGCACCTCCACCACCGGGGCGTGCGGCGCGAGCAGGGGTGCGACGGCCCGGAGCACGTCGTCCCGGTAGCTCGCGTGCACCCACGCCACCAGCAGGTCGGCGGGCCGTTCCATCACCTCCCGGACCCGGTCCGCCAACTCGTGCGGCTGGGCCCAGTCCGCCGCCACCGTCACCTTCCGGCCGCCCTTCTCGCCCTGGGCCTGGCTCAGGTGCGGCACGTGGCCGCGTCCGCGCAGGGCCGCCTTCGCCGCGCTGCCCAACGTGCCCTCGGGCCGGCGGCTGGGCAGCACCACCTGCCACCCCTGGGCCAGCAGCTCGTCCGCGCACCCCTTCAGCATCCCGGTGCCGCCCAGCACCAACGCCGTCCGCTCGCTCATCGCACCGACTCCTCGCCGCGTTCCGCGGCCCGACGCAGAGGTCCGGACCGCCATTGGTCGACCTCACGCTGCCCCCGCAGCCGCACCACCGCGAGTCGATCGCCGTGCCGGCCTTCGAGCACGCCGCGGACCCGTTCACCGGTGCGGCGGTGAGATTTCCACGCCCACCGCAGCAGGTGCTCGGGATCGGTGAACACCGTGTGCAGGGGCGGTTCGACGTTGCCGTTCCACAGTTCCTGGCGGCGGAACCGGCGCACCGCCGTGCGCACCGCCACCCGGCGCATCACCACGTGCCGCGGGTGGTCCAACCAGACCAGGGTGTCGGCTTGCTCCAGCAGCAGCGGCCGCGCCAGGCTGTACTGCCACTCCGTGGCCCACGCGCCTTGTTTGAGGAATCGGCGCACGTCCGCCTCGAACTCCGGTCTCGGCGTCCACTGTGGACCGTGGAACAGCGAGTCCATTTCCACATAGGACAGGCCGAGAGTGCGTGCGACGAGGCTCGCGAGCGTCGATTTCCCCGAGCCGGACGTGCCGGCCACGAGCACCCGGCGCGGCGGGTGCGGCAACTCGTCGGCTGGTCCCAAGAGCGGCACCGAGCCAGGCTACCGCCGCGCCGCAACCCTCGGTGAAGACTGCGGAACACGGAGCGAAGATCACCCGAGTGAGCGAACCAACGGTGATCGGCGCGGACTGACGGGCCGGGCGGAGGCTAGCGGAGGTCGAGCAGGTCCACCACGCGCACGGGCTCACCGGTCTCGAAGCTGCGGTTGGCGGCGAAGCCGGTCAGCAGGGAGAGCGCACCGTCGCGGTGAGTGGCGTGGCGGCCGAGGGGGTCCGGTTGGTCGGGTGCTCCGTAGAGGACTTCGGTCATCCGGCGGTCCGCGCCGCCGTGCCCGTCGCCGCCGGACTCCAGTGGGATCTCGCGGGCCCGTTCGAACAGCGGCTGGACGGTCAGCCTGGCCCAGCCCTCCTCAGGGTTGGCCTCCTTGCCGTGCACGGCGGGCTGCTGGCCGCTGACCCAGGTGTTCTCGACGACCTCCAGTTCGAGCCGCCCCCGGCTGCCGTTGACCATCAGCCGGTAGCCCTCCCACGGCGAGTAGGCCGTCAGGTGGTAGGTCAGGTTGGCGCCGTTGGCGTAGCGGACCAGCACAGACATGTCGTCCTCAATGGACACACCGGGGGCGAACGGGTTCTGGTCGCGCCGGTAGCCGTCCTCGTGCTCGGCATCGAGGTACAACCGGCGCAGCCAGTCGTTGCGCTCGATGTGCAGCGCGAACGGGTCGTTCCGCGCCTCCGGCGAGCCGTGCACCCGTTCGTAGGGGCGGTGGTAGCCGTGGCGTTTGCCGTTCTCGTCGCCGTAGAAGAAGAGCCGCCCGTGCGCGTACACGACTTCCGGCACCGAGTCGACCCACCAGTTGAGCAGGTCGAAGTGGTGCGTGGCCTTGTGCACCATCAGGCCGCCGGAGTTGGCCTTGTCGCGGTGCCAGCGGCGGAAGTAGTCGGCGCCGTGGCGGACGTCCAGCAGCCACTCGAAGTGCACCGAGCCGATCTCGCCGACCGCGCCGCCGGTCAGCAGTTCGCGGACCTTCTCGTGCACCGGGTTGTACCGGTAGTTGAACGTGACGGTGACCTGGCCGTCGTTGCGCTCCACCGCGTCGAAGATCTTGCCGACGCTCGGCGCGTCGACCGTCATCGGCTTCTCGGTGACGACGTCGCAGCCCGCGTCCAGCGCCTCGACGACGTAGGTGTCGTGGTGCCGGTCGACGGTGGTGACCACGACGACGTCGACCCGCTCGGCCTCGATCATCCGGAGGAAGTCCTCGGCCGCGTAGGTCGGCACGGGCTGGTCGAGGCGTTCGTTGTGCACGGCCATGCGGGTCGGGTTCACGTCGCAGAACGCGACCAGTTCCCCGAACTCCGCGTGCTGGACGATCGCGTCGATGTGCTGCTCGGCCCGTGCGCCGGTGCCCACGACCGCGTAACGCCTGCGTGCCATGCCACGCCTCCCCCGGTAAGCGTTTTCCTCACGCTAGCCCGAGCGGCCCGCACGCCGTCAAGGGGCCGCCGCATCGGTCTCCAGCGCCACGTCCGACACCCCGACCTCGGCCAGGACCTCGCCGACCGGCGCGCGTATCCCCTGGTGCAGCCTTCTCGCCTGCGGTTTCAGCAGAAAGCCGCGTCGGCTAGCAGGCCGGGAACAGGCGGCGGGTGGTGTTCGGCTCGTTGTAGGCGGCGGGGTCGCTGAAGCGGCAGCCGTAGTTCGGCGCGGCGACGACCGCCGGGTCGTCCACGACGTCCGCGGCGGGGCGGCGGCCGGTGTCCGCCCACTCCACCAGGTCGTCCCAGGCGGTGCCGACCTCGTTCGGGCTGAACTCGCAGTGGTTGACCGCGCGGATCGCCCGCTGCGCGAGCAGGTGGTCGCGGCCGTTGCGCCGCACGTCCCGCTCGTAGATCTGCTCCATCGAGAACGGCACGAACAGGTCGCCCAGGCCGTGCAGCGACAGCACCGGCGCGGTCGGGCGGCCGGCGATGCGCGGCACCTCGGTCAGCTTCGGCGTGACGCGGGCCTTCCAGTTCTCCGGGAGGACGCGCTCGACCTCTCGGTTCACGTCGACCGGCGTGTTCGGCTCGTACCGGGTCGTGGCGTTGGTGGCCACCTGACCGGGATTGGTCGACAGGCCGTCGCCGGACGACGAGCCCGCGAGAAGGCCGAACAGGAAGTCCTTCCAGAACGTGAACGCCGGCGCCGCGCCGGGACGTGGCCCGCCGCTGCGGTTGGTGACGATGGAGACGAACTGCGCGCCGCGCTCGTTCGGGGTGCCGTTCAGGCCGAGTTCAGCCTGGATGCGGGGGACGACCGCGCTCAGGTAGTCGTCCGGCGCCGGCCAGGCGCGGATGCCGCTGACGGCTTGCGCGGTGAGGTTGAAGTCGTAGAAGAAGTCGAACAGCTCCTGGTCGCCGAGCACACCGCACATCGGCAGGGCGGCTTTGTAGAAGCCGGGGAACTGCTCCAGGGACCGGCCGATGACGTGGCCGCCCATGGAGATGCCGACGATGAAGGTGTCCTTGGGTTTGCCCACCAGTTCGCGGAAGTGCCTGGCCAGGCCGTGCGTGCTGAGGACGCCCGCTTTCACGTCGTAGTTGTTGGCGTAGTAGCTGGAGGCGGCCCAGGCGAAGCCCTGGTCGAGGAGCTTCTGGCGCAGGCCGTAGGCGGGTGGGTCGACGGTGAGGACGGTGCTCGCGCCGCGGTAGCCGTGGGCCCACATGGCGAGGCGGCCGTTCCAGCGCGGCGGGACCTCGATGGTGTAGGCGGCGTGCTCGTGCACGCCTTGCAGGACCCGTGACGGTTGGCCGCCGATCTGGGCGGGTGGCAGCGGTGGGTTGTTGATCGTGTAGCCGGGTAGCGGCTGGTCACCGGGCGGTGTGGCCGCCGTGGCCGGTGCTGCCGGCAGGACCAGGATGAGCGCCAACCCGATGATCCATCGCATACGGGCCATTCTTGCTCACCACCGGAGGTCTGCCACCAGTTCCTCGTGGGTCAACTCGACCGTGAGCGGGTAGCTGACCCGGATGACGTCGTCCTCGTCCCTGGTGAGGCGGGCGCCGGGGAAGACGCGGGCGACCAGGCGCAGCATCGGCTGGTTCTCGCCGAGGACGTCGCCGTGGAGCTCGGTGTAGCACAGGTCGGTGGCGAGTCGGCCGAGGGCGGTCATGAGCCTCGTGCCGATGCCCTTGCGCTGCCACGGGTCGACCACGGCGAGGGCGATCTCGGCGGTGTCGTCGGTGGTGGCGATCAGGCGGGCGATGCCGACGGGTTCGCGGTGGCACTCGGCGACGACGGCGGCCCTCCGCCGGCCGTCGAGATCGGTGAGGCGGTGGCGCATCGACGCGGTGAGGCGGGGCACCGGTGCGTGGAAGCGCAGGTAGCGGCTCTGCGGGGACAGGCCGTGGAAGACGGCGTCGACGGCGTCACCCGCCTCGGCGGCGTGCAGTTCGCGGACTCTCATGGCGGACGCCCCTTGGGTTCGGATTCCGAACCCTAGCTGGATCCGTTTTCCGAACGCAAGGGGTATCGTCGGTGGACATGGCCCACGTGAAAGTTGCCGACGAGCTGTGCACGGTGTCGCTGCCCGCCGCCCTGCTGGGTGAGCGGTGGACGTTGCTGCTGCTGCGGCAGGCGTTCCTGGGCACGCGCCGGTTCGAGGACTTCCAGTCGGCGATGGACATCTCGCGCAGCGTGCTGACCGAACGCCTGGGCACGTTGGTCGAGGAGGGCATCCTGCGCCGCGAGGCGTACAAGGACGTGCGGACGCGCTACGAGTACCGGCTGACCGAGAAGGGCCTCGACCTGTACCCGGTGCTGATGGCCCTGCGGAAGTGGGGCGACCGCTGGATGGCGCCGGCCGAGGGCCCGTCGTTCGACCTCCACCACCGTTCGTGTGGTGGAGGCATCGGGGTGCACGTGGCGTGCGACGAGTGCAGCGCCGAGCTGACCGCGCGCGACGTCCGCGTCACGCCGCTCCGCTGAACCGCACGAACCGCGTGAACCCCGGGGCCTAGTGGGCGGCGGCGTCCCAGGAACGGCCCACGCCCACCGAGACCTCCAGCGGCACCGACAGCTCGTACGCGCGGCCCATGTGCTCGCGCACCAGGGCCTCCACCTGCTCGCGCTCGCCCTCGGCGATCTCCAGCACCAGTTCGTCGTGCACCTGGAGCAGCATCCGCGACCGCAGACCGGACTCCTCCAGCGCGCGGAACACCCCGAGCATCGCCACCTTGATGATGTCCGCCGCGCTGCCCTGGATCGGCGCGTTCAACGCCATCCGCTCGGCCATCTCCCGACGCTGCCGGTTGTCGCTGGTCAGGTCGGGCAGGTAACGCCGACGGCCGAGGATCGTCTCGGTGTACCCCTTCTTCCGCGCGTCCTCGACCACCGCGTGCAGGTACTCGCGCACCCCGCCGAACCGGGCGAAGTACGCCTCCTTCTGCTCCCGCGCCTCCGCCGCCGAGATCCGCAGCTGCTGCGCCAGCCCGTACTCGGACAGCCCGTACGCCAACCCGTACGACATCGCCTTCACCCGGCGGCGCTGCTCCCCCGACACCTCCGTCGTCGGCACGGAGAACGCCCGCGACGCGACGAACGTGTGCAGGTCCTCACCGCTGCGGAACGCCTCGATCAGGCCCTCGTCCTCCGACAGGTGCGCCATGATCCGCATCTCGATCTGGCTGTAGTCGGCCGTCATCAGCTCGGCGTAGCCCGGCCCGACCACGAACGCCTCGCGGATGCGCCTGCCCTCGTCCGTCCGGATCGGGATGTTCTGCAGGTTCGGGTCCGTGGACGACAGCCGCCCGGTCGCCGCGATCGTCTGGTGGAACGTGGTGTGGATGCGGCCGTCGTCCGCCACCGACTTGAGCAGCCCGTCGACGGTGGACTTCAGCCTGGTCACGTCCCGGTGCGCCAGCAGGTGCTGGAGGAACGGGTGCTGGGTGGCCTCGAACAGGTTCTGCAGCGCGTCCGCGTCCGTCGTGTACCCGGTCTTGGTCTTCTTGGTCTTCGGCATGTTCAGCTCGTCGAACAGCACCGTCTGCAGCTGCTTCGGCGACCCGAGGTTGATCTCCTTGCCGATCACCGAGTACGCGTCCTGCGCCGCCTGCTTCACGCCCGCCGCGAAGTGCGCCTCCAGCGCCGCCAGGTGCTCGGAGTCGATCGCGATGCCGACCGCCTCGACCTCGTCCAGCACCATCATCAGCGGCAGCTCCAACGACGCCAGCAACGACTCCTGACCGGTGGCCACCAGCTCCCGGTCCAGTGCGTCGGCCAGCTCGGCCACCGCGAACGCCCGCACGATCGCGCCCTGCGCGGTCTTCTCGCGCTCCTCCTGCTCGTCCGCCAGCAGCGACAGCTGCCCGTCGTCCGGCTCCTCGGCGCGCAGCTCCCGCTTGAGGTAGCGCAGCGCCAGGTCGTCCAGCGCGAACGACCGCTGGCCGGGCCGCACGAGGTACGCCGCCAGCGCCGTGTCGCTGTTCACCCCGCGCAGCTTCCAGCCGCGCGCCCGCAGCGCGCGCAACGGCAGCTTCAGGTCGTGCGCCGCCTTGACCACGGACTCGTCGGCCAGCCACGCGGCCAGCGCGTTCTCGTCCTCCTCGGTCAGCGACGCGACCTCGATGTACCCGCCCTCGCCGCCGACCGCGGCCAGCGCCAGGCCCTCCAGGTCGCCACCGGACGAGCGGAACGCGATGCCGACCCGGCCGGAGCGCGCGTGCGCGTCGAGCCAGGACGCCACCGAGCCGACGGGCACCGCGCCGCCGCTGACCGAGAAGCCCTCCTCGGCCTCCGGCTCGGCGGTGGGCAGGGTGGCGAACAGCCGGTCCCGCAGCACGCGGAACTCCAGCTCGTCGAACAGCCGGTGCACGGCGTCCCGGTCCCACGGCCTGGCCTCGAGGTCGACCGGCCCCAGGGGCAGCTCGACATCGCGCACCAGCTCGGTGAGCTGCCGGTTCAGCATGATGTTGGACAGGTTGGCGCGCAGCGCGTCGCCCACCTTGCCGGGCACCTCGTCCACGTGGTCGATGAGGCTGTTGAGCGACCCGAACTGGGTGAGCAGCTTCACGATCGTCTTCGGGCCGACGCCGGGGGTGTTCGGCAGGTTGTCCGACGAGTCGCCGCGCACCGCCGCGTAGTCGGCGTACAGCTCGGGCGGCACGCCCTGCTTCTCCACCACCAGCTCGGGGGTGTACCGGGCCATCTCGGACACGCCCTTGACCGGGTACAGCACCGTCACCTTGTCGGTGACCAGCTGCAACGCGTCGCGGTCGCCGGTACAGATCAGCACCTCGAAGCCCAGCGCGGTGGCCTGGGTGGTGAGGGTGGCGATCAGGTCGTCCGCCTCGTAGTTCTCCTTGGACAACGCCGGGATGGACAGCGTGCCCAGCACGTCCTCGATGAGGCTCACCTGGCCGCGGAACTCGTCCGGTGTCGCGCTGCGCCCGGCCTTGTACTCGGCGTAGGCCTCGCTGCGGAACGTCTTGCGCGAGACGTCGAACGCCACCGCGATGTGCGTGGGCTTCTCGTCGCGCAGCAGGTTGATCAGCATCGACGTGAAGCCGTAGACCGCGTTCGTGGTCTGTCCCGTGCCGGTCTGGAAGTTCTCCTTGGGCAGCGCGAAGAACGCCCGGTAGGCCATCGAGTGGCCGTCGACCAGCAGCAGGCGGGAGGCTTCTGAAGTGCTCACGCAGCGAGTCTAGGGTGGGGGTCCGACAGTTTCGCACCGACTGGGGGACACGTGACGACAGCGCCCGAGGACCTGCCCGGCATCGACCGGAACGCCGCCCACGAGCAGTTGGCCACGAGGCTCGGCATCGAGATCACCGAGTGGGATGCGGACCGGCTGGTCGGGACGATGCCGGTGAAGGGCAACCGCCAGCCGTACGGACTGCTGCACGGCGGCGCCAACGCGGTGCTCGCGGAGACCCTGGGCTCGTACGCGGCGACCATGCACGCGGCGCCGGACCGGCTGGCCGTCGGCCTGGAGCTGTCCTGCACGCACCACCGGGGCGTCACCGAGGGCGTCGTCACGGGTGTGTGCACGCCGATCCACCGCGGCCGCAGCACCGCCACCTTCGAGATCGTGATCACCGACGAGCGGGGTCGGCGCGCGTGCACCGCCCGGCTCACGTGCTTCCTCAAAGAAGCACCGAAAGAGTGAAACGCGGTCGTGTCCTCGCCGGTGTGGAAATCCAGTGACCCCCGGCGTAGAACTCGAGGTGTGGAGGTGGGCGTGCGGCGGCTGGTGGCGGTGGCGGTGACGGCCGTGGTGCTGGCGGCGGCCGGGTGCGGTGGTGAGGCGCCGATCGAGGTCGGGCCCGAGACGACCACGACGTCGGCCCCGACGTACCCGGTGCCCGAGCAGACGGTGCGGCCGGACGAGAAGCCGCTGAGGGTTCCCACCACCCCGGACGGCGACACGGCGTTCACGCTGATCGGGCTCACCACGGGGCTGCCGTCGATCATCGGCAGCCACGCCGAGTTCGACGCCAAGGGCCAGTTCGTGCGGATCCGGATGAGCGTGATCAACAACGGTCGCAGCAGCGTGTCGTTCGACGCGCGCCGGCACGTGCTGATCGACGACCGCGGCGCCGAGCACACCGCGGACTCGCAGGCCATGACCATCAAGCGGCAGCCGGAGACGATCGACCTGGGCGCGAACGTGCGCCTGGAGTACGACGTCTACTACGACCTGCCCGAGGACGCGAAGCCCGCGACCCTGAGGGTGTACGGCGGGCCGACGCTGACCGACCTGAAGGACGAGTCGAGCACCGAGATCCCGCTGACCCTGCCCTAGGGGGCGAGGGCCGGCGGGATCCCGGTCGGATCAGTGACCGCCGAGGTACGCCGCGCGCACCTGGGGGTCGTCCAGCAGCGCCGGTCCGGGTGCGCTCTTCACGACCCGGCCGGTCTCCAGCACGTACGCGCGGTCGGAGAGCTTCAGCGCCTGCTGCGCGTTCTGCTCCACCAGCAGCACGGTCGTGCCGCGCTTGTTGATCTCCTTGATGATCTCGAAGATCTGCGCGATGAGCATGGGCGCGAGGCCCATCGACGGCTCGTCCAGCAGGAGCACCTTCGGCTTGGTCATCAACGCCCGGCCGATGGCGATCATCTGCTGCTCGCCGCCGGACATGGTGCCGCCGAACTGGTTCTTCCGCTCCGCCAGCCGCGGGAACAGCTCGTAGACCTCGGCCAGGTCGGCGTCGAGCGCGTCCTTGCGGGTGTAGGCGCCCATCAGGAGGTTCTCCTGCACCGTCATGCCGGGGAACACGCCGCGGCCTTCCGGTGACTGGCCGATGCCCGCCATGACCCGCTTGTGGCCGGGCATCTTGGAGATGTCCTCGCCGTTGAACACGACCTTGCCGCTGGTCAGCGGGCGCAGGCCGGAGATCGTCTTCAGCGTGGTCGTCTTGCCCGCGCCGTTGGCGCCGATGAGCGAGACGATCTCACCTTCGTCCACTTCGAGGCTGATGCCCTTGATCGCGGCGATCTTGCCGTAGTGGACGTGGATGTCCTTGATCTCAAGAAGCATCTTCGGACACCCCCAGGTAGGCCTCGATGACCCTCGGGTTGGTCTGCACTTCGTGCGGGAGCCCTTCTGCGATCAGCTGGCCGAAGTCCAGCACCGCCACGCGGTCGCTGACGCCCATGACCAGGCTCATGTCGTGCTCGATCAGCAGCACGGTCCGGCCGCTGTCGCGGATCTTGCGGATGAGCGCCTGGAGCGCTTCCTTCTCCGCCGGGTTCATGCCCGCCGCGGGCTCGTCGAGCAGCAGCAACTTCGGGTCCGTGGCCAGCGCGCGGGCGATCTCGAGCCGCCGCTGGTCGCCGTAGGGCAGGTTCTTCGCGGTCTCGGTCATCCGGCCGGGGATGCCGACGAAGTCGAGCAGCTCCCGCGCCAGCTCGCGGCCGCGCTTCTCCTCCTTGCGGTGCCAGGGCAGGTTCAACGTGGCGCCGATCGCACCGGTCTTGTGGTGCGAGTCCGCGCCCACCATCACGTTCTCCAGCGCCGACATGTTGTGGAACAGCCGGATGTTCTGGAACGTGCGGGCGATGCCGAGCTTGGTGATCTTGAACCGCTTGGTGCCGTCGATCCGCGTGCCGTTGAACAGCACCTGGCCCTCGGTGGGCTGGTAGACGCCGGTGACCACGTTGAACACCGTGGTCTTGCCCGCGCCGTTCGGGCCGATCAGGGCGAAGATCTCGCCCGGGTTGATGCTGATCTTCGCCTCGCGCAGGGCGACCACGCCGCCGAAGCGCATGGTCACGTTGTCCAGCTGAAGGACGGGAGTGCTCACTTGGCCGCCTCCGTCGTCGTGACATCGGTGTCCGGACCGGCGACCTCGGCACCCATGGTGCCCATGCCGCCGGTGCCCTCGTGCAGCTCGGCCCGGCGCCTGCGGGACGGCAGCAGGCCTTCCGGCCGCAGCGCCATCATCAGCACCAGCACGCCGCCGAACAGCAGGATGCGGTACTCGGCCGGGTCACGGTCCAGCACGTCCTTCAGCCAGTTGACCTCGCGGAACCGCTCGGGCAGCCAGGCGATGACGAACGCGCCGAGGATGACGCCGGGCAGGTTGCCCGCGCCACCGAGCACGACCGCGGCGAGGATCGTCGCGGACAGGATGAACGGGAAGGTGTTCGGCTCGATGAACACCGCCTTGCCCGCGTAGATGCCGCCCGCCAGGCCGCCGATCATGGCGCCGATGGCGAACGCGAGCAGCTTGAACTTGAACGTCGGCACGCCCATGAGCTCGGCCGCGTCCTCGTCCTCGCGGATCGCCGCCCACGCGCGGCCGACCCGGCTCTTCTGCAGCCGCACCGAGAAGATGATCACCAGCACGATGGCGATCAGGATCAGGTAGTAGTACGGCGCGGGCAGGAGCCCGAACTCCACGACACCGGGGATGTCGGTGGGGTGCGGGACGTTGGTGATGCCCCGCGCGCCGCCGATCTCGTCGGTGTTGTTCGCGGTGATGCGGACGATCTCGCCGAAGCCGAGCGTCACGATCGCCAGGTAGTCGCCGCGCAGGCGCAGCGTCGGCGCGCCGAGGATGACACCGGACACCGCGGCCAGGATGATGCCGAACGCCACGGTCGCCCAGTAGTTCCAGCCGTACTGGGTGCCGAAGTAGGCCACCGAGTAGCCGCCGATCGCGAAGAACGCGACGAAACCGAGGTCGAGCAGACCCGCCTGGCCGACCACCACGTTCAGGCCGACGGCCAGCAGGATGTAGGTGCCGATCGGGTAGATCAGCACCGACGTCCAGTCGGCGCCGGGCGACATGAAGGAGCCGATCGCCGGCGCGGGCAGGATCAGCGCGAACACGACCGCGCCCAGGTACACCAGGTACCGCTGCCACGCCTTGGCGTGTTCCCACCAGTCGCGGGCGCCGTCCACCAGGGCGCCCACGCGCCTCAACGGATTCGCGTTGCCAGTCACTCCGTTGCCTTTCATGCGCGGGCCTTCTGAAGGGATTCACCGAGGATGCCGGTCGGCCGGAACATCAGCACGACCACCAGCACGGTGAACGCGATGACGTCCTTCCACTCCGACCCCAGGAAGATCGCGCCCCAGTTCTCGATGAGGCCGAGCACGACACCGCCGACCAGTGCGCCGCGGAGATTGCCGATTCCGCCGAGCACCGCGGCGGTGAACGCCTTGATGCCGAGCACGAAACCGACGTTGTAGACGGTGTTCTCGAACTCCATCAGATAAAGCGCGCCCGCGACGCCCGCCATCGCGCCACCGAGCAGGAACGTGACCCGCACGATGTTGTCGATGCTGACGCCCATCAGCACGGCGGCCTCGGGGTCCTGGGCGGTGGCGCGGATACCGCGGCCGATCCTGGTGCGGTTCACGAGGCGGTCCAGCGCGACCATCATGACGACCGCGGCGACCACGACGATGATGTGGTCGGTGCGCACCGCCGCGTTGCCGATGGTGAAGACCGTGTCCCGGTCCACCAGGCGGGGCGAGGACTGCTGGTTGCGGCCGGCCTTGCCGGTCAACCAGGGGATGACGACCAGCGCGAACAACTCCTGCAGGAAGAGCGACGCGCCGATCGCGGAGATCAGGGCGGTGAGCCTGGTCGCGCCCTTCTTGCGCAGCGGCCGGTAGGCCACCACCTCCAGCAGCATCGCGGCGCCGCCGGAGATCGCGGCGGACAGCAGGATGAGCAACAGCATCACACCGAACAAGGCGAAGCCGGTGAGCGGCGACGCGGGCGCGATCGCGGTGATGACCACGAGCGACGTGAACGTGCCGATCATGAAGATCTCGGAGTGCGCGAAGTTGATCAGACGCAGCACGCCGTAGACCATCGTGTAGCCGAGGGCGACGAGCGCGTAGATGGAGCCGACCACCAGTCCGCCCACCGTGCTGGGTAGGAACTGGTTGAGGAATTCATCAAGCATGACAGGTATGCCTCACGAGACGGGCGGGGAGAAACACTTCGCCATAGTGGTGGGGAGCGGGAGCCGTCGTTCCCACGACGCTCCCGCTCCCCAGCGCGCTAGCTAGCTTGCCTGATCCGTCTCGGATCAGCCCTCGAGCTTCGCTTCCTCCGCCGGACCCAGCAGCTTGAGGACACCGCCCTTGACCTGGTAGACGAAGATCGCGTTGTTCTCCGGCTCGCCGTTCGCCTTGAACTTGATCGGCTTGGAGACGCCCTCGAAGTTGATCGTCTTCAGGTACTCGTTGATCTTCTCGCCGGTGGTGTTGCCCGCCTCGACGGCCTTGATGAACGCGGTCGCCGCGTCGTAGCCCTCGGTCGCGTAGATCGCGGGGTCGACGTTGTTGGCCTTCTTGTAGTTGTCGAAGAAGGTCTTCAGCGTGCCGGTCACGTCGGGCGACGGGATGTTGCACGGGCAGCCGAACACGGCGTTCTCGGCGGCCGCGGCACCCGCACCGGTGATGACCTGCTGGTCGAGCGAGCCGTCACCGGAGGCGAACGTGGCCTTGACGCCGCCGTCGCGCAGCTGCTTGAGCAGGCGGCCGGCCTCGGCGTAGTAACCGCCGTAGACGATCACGTCGGGGTTCGCCGAGGCGACCTTCGTGACCGTGGACGAGTAGTCGGACGCGCCCTTGGCGAACTTGTCGGTCTCGACCGTGACGCCCGCGTCCTTGAACGACTTGGCGACGGCGTCGGCCAGGCCGACGCTGTACTCCTGGTCGTCGGAGATGACGAACGCCTTCTTCGGGCTCTTGGCCTTGACCAGGAACTCGGCGATGCCGGGGCCCTGGTCGGAGTCGTTGGCGACGACGCGGTGCCAGTACGTCCAGCCGTTCTCGGCCAGACCGGGGTTCGTCGCGGACGGCGACACGCTGGGGATCTTGTTCTCCTCCAGCAGACCGCCGACGGCCTTCGACTCACCGGAGAAGGCCGGGCCGATCAGGCCGATGATCTTGTCCTGGCCGATGGCCTTCGTGACCAGCGAGGTGGCCTGGTCGGGCTTGCCCTGGCTGTCGTACTGGACCAGCTCGATCTTGACCTTCGGGTTCTTGTCGTTGTACTCCTTGACCGCCATCACGGCCCCGTTCCGGGGCGGGATCACGATCGCCGCGGCTTCGCCGGTGAGGTCACCCATGAACCCGATCTTGACCGAAGTGACGTCGCCACCCGCGTCGCCACCGCCGCCGCCTCCAGCGCAAGCCGCGAGCACCAGCGACGAAGCCGCCGCCAGCGCCAGAACTCGGCCGAGTCGTGCTCCTGACACCGGAATACCTCCCATGACACCAACCAGCCCGCCGGTAGGCGGACGGAGCCCTCACACGAGGGCGTGGGTTAGGGCAGGAACGTAGCTTCAGATCAGTTCGGTGTCAGGTGGTCTTACTGCTCTGTGTCCACATCGTGACGCTCGTCATCGGAAAATGCTCCAGAGTTAACAAGCTTAAATCCAGCTCAAATCGCCGCAGGTCACAAGGCCAATGCGGGCAGTAACCAACAATGGACGCGCGACCTGTCCGATACTCGAACGGGTATCCACCCGCGGGGTTAGGTGCTTACTCACCCGAAGTTTTCGATGACCGCTTCGGCGACGGCCTTCATCGTCGTGCGGCGGTCCATCGCGGTGCGCTGCACCCAGCGGAATGCCTCGGGTTCCGACAGGCCCTGCTTGGTCATCAGCAATCCCTTGGCGCGCTCCACCACCTTGCGCGTCTCCAGCCGCTCGGTGAGCCCGGCGACCTCGGTCTCCAGCGCCTGCAACTCGGCGAACCGGCTCATCGCCAGCTCGATCGCGGGCACCAGGTCGCGCTTGGCGAACGGTTTGACCAGGTAGGCCATCGCGCCCGCGTCACGGGCGCGCTCCACCAGGTCGCGCTGGCTGAACGCGGTGAGGATGACGACCGGCGCGATGCGCTTGCCGGCGATCACCGACGCGGCCTCGATGCCGTCGACCTTCGGCATCTTCACGTCCATGATGACCAGGTCCGGCCGCAGCTCGGTGGCCAGCGTGACCGCCTCGTCGCCGTCGGCGGCCTGACCGGCCACCTCATACCCCTCTTCACGCAGCATCTCGACCAGATCGAGGCGGATGAGGGCTTCGTCCTCGGCCACGAGCACGCGCCGGGGCGCGACCTCGGGCTGGGCCTCGGCAGCCTGATGGGTCACCGGGGTCCTCCTGACACTCTGACGGCGACTCGACGCGGTCGCGCCGGGCGAAAGCGCAGTCTACCGGCGTGCCGGGCGGTGCCGTCGCGGTCAGGCCGTGATCACGGCCACCGGCGCCGACTTCGTCGGGTCGGGTGGCGCCGATCGGCCGAACGCGGTCGGTGAACGCCACCCCACGGGGTGTTCCCGATCGGGGGGCCGCGGTGCCGGGCGCCCCGTCGCGCCCGGCACCCACGGCCTCACTTCACCGGTTGCGGCGGCTCCCACCAGCCCGTGACGCCCTCCGGCCACTCGAACGCGGCCAGCGCGGGCTCGTTCGCCGGGTCCGGGCCCTCGACCTCCCGCAGGAACAGGTCGTACCAGCCGGTGGAGAGGCCCAGGCCGCCGGCGGCACTGGGAATTTCCACCGAACCGGGCAGGCCGAACACGGGGTGCAGCAGCCGGTCGGCCACCGCCGGCACGCCCAGGCTCGCGGGCCACTCGACCCACCACCGGTCACCCTGCGCGAGCGCGCGCACCCACGGCGCGGCGCTGAACAGGTGGTACCGGCGCAGCACGGCGCTGCCCACGCCCGTCGGGCGCGGCGTCTCCTCCAGGTGGTCGCGCTCGACGGCGGTGAGCGGGCCGTCGATGAACGTGCCGCCCAGGTTGCGGCCCTTGAGCAGGTTCCGCACGTACTTCATGCCGTCCGCCCAGACCCGCTCGTCCACGCCCGCGAGGTGCACGGCCGGGGGGTTCACCGTTGCGTCGAGGCCGACCAGCCGCAGCTCCACCGAACGCGGGTGGTGCACGACCCGCAGGCCGGGCGCGCCCGCGACCCACGACTCGTCGTGCCGCGGCAGCAACTCGTAGAGCAGCGGGCCCAGGGCGTGTTCGGTGAGGTGCAGGCGGAGGTGCCTGGCCGGCTCGACGGTCCGGAACGCGTGCGCCGGCCGCAGCATGCTCGCGGGCGGGCGCAGTTGCAGGTGCCCGGCGGCGTCCAAGCCCGCTTGCAGCACCACGCATTCGAGCGCGCGCTGGTCGTCGTCCTGCGCGTCGGGCAGGAACAGGCCGCGCACGTCGGCCTTGCCCCGCAGGGCGTCGACCACGCGTTCGCGCCGGTCGTCGGGCAGGTCGTGCAGCACCGCCTTGACCGCGGGCACGGCCTGGGTCAGGTTTTCGCCGGTATAGGTCCGGCGGAGGTCGACCAGTTGTTCGGTCAACGACGATCGCGCCATGGCAGTCCTCGCTCCCGCCGCCCGGCTCGGCGCAACAAGGACGCGGTCACGCGTCGTTCAACGGTCTTCGGTGGTACTCCATGAGCAGGGGTGCCCCCACCCCGCGGCGGATCACGCCACCCGTTTGCCGGGGAGTGGCTCCAGCCTCACGTCTGCTCACACACGCCGATTCCGACCATAGCAAAGCCCTGTGCCGAGTTTCGCGCGTGTTGTTTTCCAGTGCCGTTTGTCGTCGTTCCACTCGTGCGACCGATCGGGGGCGTTGCCGGGGCGGCCGCGCGTCCCTAGCGTCTGGCGCATGGTGAGCGGGGCGGAGCGGTTGCTGGGTGTGCTGGCCGCGCACGGCGTCGAGGTCGTGTTCGGGCTGCCCGGTGTGCACAACCTGCCCGTGTGGGAGGCGCTGCGGACCTCCGGGATCAGACTGGTCGGCGTCCGGCACGAGCAGACGGCGGTGTACGCGGCCGACGGCTACGCCCGCGCCACCGGGCGGCTGGGCGTCGCGCTGGTGACCACCGGTCCGGGCGCGGCGAACTGCCTGGGCGCGACCGGCGAGGCCTACGCGTCGGGGTCGCCGGTGCTGGTGATCGCCACCGACATCCCGTCGACGCTGCGCCGTCCCGGCGAGTACCGGGGCGCGCTGCACGAGACGCGTGACCAGCGGGCGATGTTCCTGCCCGTGGTGAAGGGCGGGTGGACGCTGCGCGCGGCCGAGTCGATCGGCATCTACGCCGACAGCGCCGCGCTGCTGGCCACCACCGCGCCGCAGGGGCCCGTCTACCTGGGCGTGCCGACCGACTTCCTCACCGCGGACGGCGGTGTGTGGAACCGGATCCCGACCCGCCCGCCGTCGGTGCCGGACGTGAGCGCCGGGGTCTCGTTGGTGGCGGACGCCGAGCGCCCGCTGATCTGGGCCGGTGGCGGGGCCGCGCGGTCCGGGGCCGGTGAGGCGTTGGGTGCGCTGGCTTCGCGGATCGGCGCGCCGATCGTCACCACGTACGGCGCGCGCGGGCTGGTCGACCACCCGCACGTGGTGCACGGGCCCGTGCAGCTGCCGGAGGTCGGCGCGCTGTGGGACGAGGCGGACCTGGTCATCGGGGTGGGCAGCGATTTCGACGGGATGATGACGCAGAACTGGCTCCAGCCCGCGCCGCGTCGGCTGCTGAACGTCAACGTGGAGACGATCCGCAACTACCGGCCCGACGTCACGCTGCGGGGTGACGCCCGGATCGTGGTGTCGGCGCTGGCCTCCGCGGTGCCTTCGCGGCCGGATCCCGGTGTGGCCGCGCGGGTCGCCGAGCTGAACGACGTGGTGCGCAAGGCGGTGGAGGCGGACGAGCCGCGGGCGGTGCCGTTGCTGGAGGCGCTGGAGGGGCACCGGGTGGTCGCGGACATGTGCGTGGCCGGGTACTGGGTCGGCGGGTTCGGCCGGGTCACCCGGCCGCGCGGGCTGGCCTACCCGGTGGGGTGGGGCACGCTCGGGTTCGGCTTCCCGGCCGCGCTGGGCGCGGCGGTGACCGGGCGGGTGGTGGCGGTCTGCGGTGACGGCGGGTTCCTGTTCGCGTGCGGTGACCTGGCGACGGCGGCGCAGGAGCAGCTGCCGGTGACGGTGGTGCTGGTGGACGACGGCGGGTACGGGATGCTGCGGCACGACCAGGTGCGGGCCGGGCACGAGCCGTTCGGGGTGGACCTGCGGTCGCCGGACTTCGTCGCGCTGGCGGGGAGCTTCGGCGTGGAGGCGTCCGCTGTGGACGGTTTCGGGGAGGCGTTCCGCTCGCGGCTCGGCGAGTACGTGCGGCGGTCGGGGCCGAACGTGTTGGTCGTGCGGGCGACGGCGCTCAAGCCGCCGGTCAACACGTCGCCGCGCTGGTACCGGAAGACGCCGTCCTAGCTTGTCGTATTGTGCCGAACATGAGTTCGAACGAACGGGTGTGGCCTGCGGCGGACGCTCACGACGAGCTGCGGCTGATGACCGATTTCCTGACCTTCCTGCGGCTCACGGCCGTGTCGAAGGTGGAGGGTCTGAGCTGGGCGGACGCGACGGCCACGCCGATCCCGACGTCGCCGGTGGTGAGCGCGCTGGGGGTGCTGCGGCACTTGACGGCGGTCGAGCGGTGGTGGCTGTCGATCGAGGTGGGCGGGGTGGAGCTGCCGTCGCTGTGGGGTGCGGACGCGGACGCGTCGTGGCGGCTGCACGAGGGCGACACGGTGGAGTCGGTGATCGCCGAGTACCGCGCCGAGTGGGCACTGTCCGGACGTGCGCTCGACGGGTTGGGGCCGGACGACCGGACGCGCGGCGACCACGACGGCAACGGCCGGACGGTGCGCTGGGTGCTCGCGCACTTGCTGCAGGAAACCGGGCGGCACGTGGGGCACTTGGACTTCCTGCGCGAACTGGCGGACGGCGGGAAGGGCGAATAGCGACGCTCTCGTGGCACAGGACGCTCTCGTGGCACAGGACGCTCTCGTGGCACAGGACGAAGCCCGGTGACCTGACGAAGGTCAGGGGTGGTGGGTGTCTTTCGGGTCCTGTGCCGGGGGTGCGGGGATTTCTAACGTGACCGACGTCGACTCGACGATCGGAGTGCGCTGTGTGGCAGGACAGGGGTTGGCGGCGGGTCTGCTGGTCGCGGTGGTGGCGTTGATGCCCGCCGTGGTGCCGGGCCCGGTCGTCGGCGGCGGGCGCGACATCACCTTCGTCCAGCTCGGGTACTACTCGGCCGCGCTCGTGATCCGGGCGCTGGTGGCGAGCACGCTGAACCTCGCCGTGGCCGCCACGCGCGTCGTGGCGCTGGCGCGGCTGCGCCGACCGGCCGGGGACGTGCCCCCGCCGGAGGCCTCTGCCCAGGCCTCGGCCCAGGTCCCGGCACGGTAGCGTCGGCCGCCGTGAGGAATTCCGGGCGCACGTGGTCACGGAAGCCGCCCGCTCCGCCGTGGGCGCTGACGTCGCTCGCCGCACTGCTGGCGGTGGTCGCCCTCGCCCACGGGGAGCTCGGGGGATGGGCGCTGGCCGGTGCGCTGTCGGCGCCGGTCGTGGCCGTGGTCCTGCTCGCGCGGTGTCCGCTGGTCTCGCTCGGTGTGTGTGCGGCCACGGCGGTGGCGACGGCACTGGCCGTGCACGACAGCGTTCCCCCGTGGAGCGCGGCGCTCGGCGTGGCGCTGTGCGTGATCGGCTTCCTGGCCGGTCGGGGAACACCCGGCTCGGCGTCCGTGGTGCCGGTGTTCGCGGTGTTCGCGGTCGGTGCGGTTCTGGCGGTACTGCTCGTCCTGGTCGAGGAGGGTTCCGGCGGCACCGGGCTGCTGTTGCTGGTGCTGGTCGTGGTGCTCCCCTGGTTCCTCGGCCGTTCCGTCCGCCAGCAGACCGAGCTGGCCGCGGCAGCCGCCGAGCGCGTCCACTTGCGGGAGCGCGCTCGCATCGCACACGACATGCACGACACGCTCGGACACGAGCTGAGCCTGCTGGCACTGCGCGCCGGAGCGCTGGAGATCGCCCCTGACATCGACGTCCGGCACCGGGCGGTGGTGGCGCAGTTGCGCGCCGCGGCGGGGACGGCCACCGATCGGCTGGCCGACATCGTCGCCGTGCTGCGCGACGGCGAGCCCGCACCGCTGCACCCGGTCTCCGAGCACGTCGAGGACCTGGTCGAACGGGCCGCGCACGCGGGCATGGCGGTGTCGCTGGAGTGGAGCGGTCCGCGGCCGTTGCCGCCCGCGGTCGATCGGGCCGCCCACGGTGTCGTGCAGGAGGCGTTGACCAACGCCGTGAAGCACGCGGCCGGTTCCGCGGTACGGGTGAAGGTGGTGAACGCGGAGGCCGAGACCGCCGTCACCGTGACCAACACCCTGCCACCGAGACCGCTGCGGGGCGCCGGTGGACGCGTCGGCCTGGCCGCACTGCGGGAACGGGTCCGGTCGTTCGGCGGCACGCTCGACATCAACCGGGACGACCACACCTTCGAGGTCGTGGCCGTGCTGCCGCACGAGGGGAAGCCGTGATCCGGGTACTGCTCGCCGACGACGAGGCCATGATCCGCGCCGGAGTGCGGGCCATCCTCACCACCGACCCCGACATCACGGTGGTCGCCGAGGCGGGCGACGGCCGGGAAGCCGTCGAACTCTCCCTCGCCCACCGCCCCGACGTCGCCCTGCTCGACATCCGCATGCCCAACCTCGACGGTCTCGCCGCCACCACAGAGATCACCCGCGTGGTCCCCGGGGTCGCCGTGGCGATCCTCACCACCTTCAGCGATGACGCCTACGTGGCCCGCGCGCTCGACGGCGGCGCGCTGGGCTTCCTGCTCAAGTCCGGTGATCCGCGCGAGTTGCTCGCGGGCGTGCACGCGGTGGCCGGCGGCGGCGCCTACCTCGCGCCGAGAGTGGCCGCACGAGTGATCACCTCACTGCGTTCCACCGGCCTGAGCCGCGCGAGCACCGCCCGCGCCCGTGCCGAGTCGCTGACCACCCGGGAACGGGACGTGCTGGCCCTGCTCGGCGCCGGTTTGTCCAACGCCCGCATCGCCCGCCGGCTCGGCCTCGTCGAAGGCACCGTCAAGGGCCACGTCAGCGCCATCCTCACCCGACTCGACCTCGACAACCGCGTCCAGGCGGCGATCGTCGCCCACGAGGCCGGTCTCATCGCGGATTGACCTCTCGCACGACTGGGGCTTGCTCATCCAGGTCACCCCGGCCTGGTCACTCCTGGGCAGGGCGTGGCGCGATCCCGTCCTTCACAACCATCGACTCCTGGCACCCGCCCGGACGGCGGCCACGCTGGGGTATGCCGACCTACGTGGACACCTGCACGTTCTTCGCCGGTGAAGGCCGCCGCCTCTACGGGCAGACCGTCCCCTCCGAATGCCCGACAAGCAGCTGTTCACGTTCCGCGATCCGGTCGGCGTCACCGCGTTCATCACCGCCGGCAACTTCCCGGTGGCCGTACCCTCGTGGAGCATCGTGCCCTCGCTCCTGTGCGGTAACTCGGTGGTGTGGAAGCCCGCCGAGTACTCGGCCGCGACCGCTCGGGCGTTCTACGACATCGTCACGCGCGCCGGTCTGCCCGACGGCGTGTTCGACATCGTCTTCGCCGACGGCGCGGAGACGTTCCGGGGCCTTGAGCTGGCCCTGCGGGAACGACTGGTGGACAAGGTCGTTCACCGGGTCGTCCGAGGTCGGCTCGCGGATCGGCGAACTGTGCGGGCGGCACCTCCAATCACCGTGCCTCGAACTGGGCGGCAAGAACCCGATGGTCGTCACCGAGGACGCGGACCTCGACCTGGCCGTGCGGGGCGCGTTGTTCTCCGGGTTCGGCACCGGTGGCCAGCGGTGCACGTCGTTGGGCACGGTGATCGTGCACGGGGACGTGCACGACGAGTTCGTGCGCCGGTTCGCCGCCGCCACCGAGGCCGCCGTGGTCGGCGACCCGTTCGACGACGTCCTGTACGGGCCGATGATGGACGAGAAGTTCGCGCTGGGCTTCGAGGAGCACCTCGGCTGGATCCGCGACCACCACACCGCGCACGGCTCCACCGCGACCGGCCGGATCACGAACACCAACCCGCGCAAGGGTTTCCTCGGCGACCCGGAACGCGGCCTGTTCTACCACCCGGTGATCCTGGACGGCGTGCGGCCGGACGACGACGTGTTCCGGCACGAGACGTTCGGGCCGATCGTCGGCGTCACCACCTACCACACCCTGGACGAGGCCGTCGAGCTCGGCAACCTGCCCGGCTACGGCCTGTCCTGCTCGATCTACACGACCGACCCGGCCAAGGCGTTCGCGTTCCGCGCCGGGGATCGGGGCGGGCATGGGGAGCGTCAACAACTCGACCTCCGGCGCGGAGGCGCACCTGCCGTTCGGCGGTAACGGCAAGTCCGGCAACGGGTCCCGGCAGTCCGGGATGTGGGTGCTCGACCAGTTCACCCGCTGGCAGTCGATGAACTGGGACCACTCGGGGTCGCTGCAGAAGGCGCAGATGGACACCCCCGCCGTCGAGGCCGACCTCGAGTTCCGGCTGGCCTGACCGGGCCGCCGTCGGCGGCGGCGGCCGGGTGATGGGGTGAGCCGTTTCCTTTACGCCACAGGATTTTTCGGGCATGGGTTCCTGCAGGGGCCCGCGATGGGCGCGGTTCGCCGCAGACCCCGGCCCGAGCTGAACATCGTGTGAGGTTGCCGCCGGAGGCGGGGGATACCGCTTGCGGGTGAACAAGGCTGCGCCGTTCGGCGGCGGCTGATTGGATCAGTGGCCATGCGCCCCTTGGTTGCCGTACTCGCCGCCGTGCTAGTGCTGTTCTTGCCCACCGCACCCGCGTTCGCCGCGCCCGTCGCCCTCCAGCCGCCCACAGCTCCCGCCGACGTCGACATCGACATCGACTTCACCGGAACGGTGTCGTTGCGCGGCTGTTCGGGATCGGTGGTCCGGCCGCCGGAACACCAGCCGTCCGACCCCGCGCTGGTGATGACGAACGGGCACTGCGTGCGGTTCATGGGCCCCGACGAGGTCGCGGTGGACGAGCACGCGGACCGGGTGTTCCGCCTGCTCGACAAGGACGGCGACGGCTCTCTCGGCTCGCTGCACGCGTCCCGGCTGGCCTACGCGACGATGTCCGGGACCGACGTCGCGCTCTACCGGCTGACCGCGACCTACGCCGAGGTGGAGGCGTTGGGCACGCGGGTGCTGGAGCTGTCGCCGGACCACCCCGTGGCAGGCGCCGAGATCCGCGTGGTGTCCGGCTACTGGCGCCGGATCTACTCCTGCCACGTGGACGGTTTCGTGCACGAGCTGCGGGAGGGCCAGTGGACCTGGCGCGACTCGATCCGCTACACCAAGCCGTGCGACCCCAAGAGCGGCACGTCCGGCTCGCCGGTGCTCGACGTGGCCACCGGCAAGGTGGTGGCGATCAACAACACCGGCAACGAGGACGGCGAGCGGTGCACGACCAACAACCCGTGCGAGGTCGACGCGGACGGTGAGGTGACCGTGCGCGAGGGCATCCGGTACGGGCAGCAGACCTACCAGATCGTGCCTTGCCTGACCGGGGGCGGCCGGGTGGACCTGACCGCCCCCGGTTGCGGCCTGCCGCGCCCCAAAACCACAAGCTAGGCCGACCGCCGACCGCCGACCCCGCGCCTGCGCGACCTCGCCGCCGTCTGCGGAGCAGCGGCGATCCGACACAACTAGAACCGTTCGCCGGACAGGGCCAGGACCGCCGCCATCGGGTTGCCCAGGTGGTAGTGGTCCACGGCCAGGTACGTCGGGGTCTTGCGGGCGGCGGGCTCGCAGAAGCGGCGGGCCCGGTCGGCGAGCTTGCCGTTGTCCGTGGTCGCGGTGCCGGTGACGGGCACGTCCCGGAAGTGGTTCATCACGAACAGCGGCCGGAAGCCGGGCTCGGTGCGGTTCAGCGGTGTGCTCCAGCGGCTGTAGCAGGACCAGTCCGAGGCGCCCACGCCCGAGCCCATCGACCAGTAGTTCTCCACCGTCCACTCCGGCTGGTACATCACGCCGAAGCTGTCGCGCGGCACCGCGTCACCCGAACGGCCGTGATCGGTGAAGATCATCAGGCGTTTGCCGGTGGCGCGCAACGTGTTCAGGGTCGGCCAGCCGTTCGCCCGCACGCCCGCCTGGTCGGGGCGGAACAGCACGTTCGCCAGGCCGTTGACCCGCGCCAGCTCCGACCTCAGCAGCTCGGCCGAGACGTAGTCCTCCAGGAAGACGGTGACGAACTCGTTCGGGTTGCGGTTGAGGAAGTCGACGATCCGCTGCACGTCCACCCACAGCGCCACCGGGCGGCTGACCCACGTGCAGCTGTTGTGGCACAGGATCGCGCCGTCCGGGGTCTGGTGGATGTCGAGTTGGAACCCGCGCACGCCGTCGTTGAGCTGCTGTTCGATACCGCGCGCCTGGTTGGGGGCGAGGTTGACGAACGGCGGGGCGAAGCCGCCGTCCACGCCGTTGGCGTAGGCGTTGTGCGCGGTGAGGAAGGTGACCTGGTCCAGCCGCCGTTCACCCTCCGCCGGCACGGGCACCCGTCGGGGTGACACCGGGGTGAGGTACCAGCGGTCGGCCCCGGTGCCGACGCGCACCTGGTCCGTGCCGGACGCGATCAGGTAGCGGTCGGCGCCGGGGACCTTGAGCCGGTGGCGGTCGCCGTCGGGCAGCACGTCCCACTGGGCTTCGGCGCTGTCGCAGGACAGCACCACCACCTGGTCACCCTGACGGCCCAGGCACTGGGTTCCTTCGCGGAGGGTGCGGCCGGTGAGGGTCCACTGCTGGCGGTCCTCGTCGCCCTTGGGCCGTCGTTGGAGCACGGACGTGCCCGAGACGCCGGCGTTCAGGCCTGTGGTGACGCTTTGCACGTAGTAGACGCCGTCCGCAGCTCGTGCGGTCGCGGTTGCGGTCGCCGGTGTGGTCGCGGTTGCGGTCAGGGAGGCGGCGAGCGTGACGATCAGGGCTGATCGGGTGGCGCGCATCAAGAAGTCCTCTCGAAGGCTCCGCGGAGGCGGACATCGCACAGGGTAAACGCGAAAGACCTTCAGGTCAGCCCGTCCTAAGGTGGTGGCATGACCGAACCCTGGGGTGACCCCGAGAAAATCCGCCGGATCCTGGCCGATGGCGAGACCTGGGCCGTGATCGGCCTGGCCGACCACCCGCACCGCCCCGCCTACCGCGTGGCGAAGTTCCTCCAGGAGCACGGCAAGCGGATCGTGCCCGTGCACCCGGACGCCGTGACCGTGCACGGCGAGCAGGGCTACGCGACGCTGGCCGAGATCCCGTTCCCGGTGGACGTGGTCGACGTGTTCCGCCGGTCCGAGGCGGCGGGCGAGTTCGCCGACGAGGCGGTGAAGATCGGCGCGAAGGCGGTGTGGTTCCAACTCGAGGTGATCGACGAGGAGGCGTACCAGCGGGCGACGGCGGCCGGGCTGGACATGGTCATGGACCGCTGCCCGGCCATCGAGTGGCCGGCAAACGGACCCCGCTGATCACCGCCGGGCCACCGGGAACCCGCTGAAGCGGGTGGCGACCACCACGACCAGGACCGGCGCCACGAGCACCAACGCGCTCCACGGCTGCGACGCCGCACCGATCCGGTCGCGCAGGAGACCGCCCGCTCCGGAGTACCCGGAGGTCGTCGTCAACGGGCCTGGCGCCGGGCGGTGACCTCGATCTCGATCCGCATCCTCGGGTCGGACAGGCCGCACTCCAGCATCGTCGCGGCCGGGCGGACCTCGCCGAACACCGCGCGCAACGCGGGCCAGCACGGCTCGAAGTCCGTGGCGTCTGGCAGGTAGTACGTCACCCGGACGACGTCGGCGAAGGTGCACTCGGCCTCGGCCAGCGCGGCGCCGATGTTGGCCAGGCACTGCTCGGCCTGCGCGACGACGTCGTCGGAGATGGTCATGGTGGCGTAGTCGAAGCCGGTGGTGCCGGAGACGTGCACCCAGTCGCCGTCGACCACGGCCCGCGCGTAGCCGATCTGCTCTTCGAACGTGGAACCGGACAGGATCGCTCGCCTCATGGCCTCACCCTAACGGTCTAACCTCGGGACCTCGCAGCGGTTTCCGCGCGGTGATGGCGGGTGTGTGCAGCGGTCAGTAGCCTGCGGGTCATGCCGGTCGTCGCGCTCAACGGGATCAACCTCAGCTACCAGGTGGACGGCGAGGGCGACCTCGTCGTCATGGTCATGGGCACCGGCAGCCCGGGGCGGGTGTGGCACGCGCACCAGGTGCCCGCGCTGCGCGCGGCCGGGTTCCGGGTGGCGACCGTCGACAACCGGGGCATCCCGCCGACGGACGAGTGCGCGTCCGGGATGGTGATCGGTGACCTGGTCGGCGACACGGCGGCGTTGATCGAATCGCTCGGCGGGCGGGCGCACGTGGTCGGCACCTCCATGGGCGCGCGGGTCACGCAGGAACTCGCGCTGGCGCGGCCGGACCTGGTGTCGAAGGCCGTGATGCTGGCGACGACCGGCCGGAACGACGCCGTGCAGACCTCGTTGTCACGGGGCGAAAAGGCACTGCACGACCAGGGCATCACGCTGCCGGAACGCTACTACGCGGCGGTGAACGCGGTGCTGAACCTGTCGCCCGCGACGCTGCGCGACCCGATGCGTGCGCAGGACTGGCTGGACATCTTCGAGTTCACCGGTTCGGGCATCAGCAAGGGCGTGCGGGCGCAGATGGAGATGAACGAGTTCGAGAACCGCCTGGACGCCTACCGCGCGATCACCGTCCCGTGCCTGGTGGTGGGCTTCGCCGACGACCGCGTCCTGCCCGCCCACCTGGCCCGCGAGGTGGCCGACGCCATCCCCGGCGCGCGGTACGAGGAGGTGGCCGACGCGGGCCACTTCGGCTTCCTCGAACAGCCGGCCGCCGTCAACCGCCTGCTGGTGGAGTTCCTGACTTCCTGACTTCGACTTCTTGGGGGGCTGAACCGACCGGGGTCGGTCATCCGTGCTGATGCCGTGGAGCAACAGCGCCATGTCGGCGACCCCTGCGCGTTTTGGCACCACCGCCGCGCCGGGCGAGGTGACGACCGACCGTGACCGGTCGACCACGGGAACTCGCCTACCACACGGCTGCGAACGTCGCTACCGTCGATCGCACCCCGGCGGAAGGAGCACATGGACGCTCGACGGGTCGCCCGCACCTCCCGCCTGATCGCCCTCGTCGTGGTGGGTGGCCTGACGTGCCTCGTGCTCGTCCCCGTCGCGATCAACGGCGCCACCGGCGGATCGGCGCCGCGCGTGCTCGGCCCGTACGCGCCCTGGCTGTGGCCGTCGCTGCTCGTGCTGTCCGCTCTCACGGTGTGCCTCGCGGCGTGGGAACCGCTGAGCGCGCTCCTCGTGCAACGACGTCCCGCGCACCCGGCCAACCGGAGGGCCGCGCTGGACCGGGTGGAACGGTTCGTGCGGGCGCGGGTGGACGGGTCGTTGGCCGAGCAGGTGCGGCTGAAGCTCGGTGTCGCGCCACGGGTCGGGCCTCGGCTGCCCATGCGCATCCGCAATCCGTTGGTGGTGGCGGGTGAGCCGGGCGCGGGCAAGACGACGTTGCTGCTGGAGCTGGCCGAAGCCCTGCTGGCGCGTGCCAGGAACGACCCCAGCCGGCCGGTGCCCGTGGTGGTGGACCTCGGCAGGTGGCACCGCGACGACGATTTCGGCGAGTGGCTGCTCCGCGCGCTCGCCGAGCGGTACCGGATCGGGGTGCGGGTCGGCCGGACGTGGCTGCGTGAGCGGAACCTCGTGCTGCTGTTCGACGGGCTGGACGAGCTGTCCGGCGCGGATCGGGTGGAGTGCCTGGCGCGGATCAGCGCGCTGAAGCCGCCACAGGTCGTGCTGTGCAGTGCGGGCAACGAATACGAGCGGCTGCCGCGTTGCGACGTCGTGCAAGTGCAACCGTTGCAGCGCAACGAAGTCCTCGACCTGATCGCCGCGTGCGGCCCTCGTCTGGACGGTCTGCACGACGCGTTGGACAAGCACCCGGACCTGTGGGACGAGGTGCGCACGCCGCTGGCCTTCGGGCTGCTGGCCTTGGCTTACCGGGCCGGGCGCACGGAGTACCGGGGGCTGTTGGACACCTACTTGGTGGAGTCGGCGGCGCGTGTCCCGTCGCGTCCGGAAAGGACGGTGCGCGCGTTGCGGTTCCTGGCGCGCATCGCCCGGCGCAACCGCGATCTCCAGGCGCGGCTGAAGCTGCCGGCGCGGGAGGTGTGGCTGGACTTCGTCGGTCCGGACGCGGTGTGGCGGCTGTTCCGGCGGGCCGCGCCGGGTGCGTTGGCGGGTGCGGCGACCGCGTTGTGCTTCGTGGTGGGTGTGCGGTTGGGGCTGGTGACGGCCGTTGTCGCCGCTCTCGCCACTGTCGCCGTTCCGCGCAGTGCGTTCACGGTGGCGCGTGGGGATCGGCGGCGGGGGAAGCGTTGGGCGGTAACGGGTTTCTTCGTGGGAGCGCTGGTCGCCGGCGGGGTGGCGGTGGTGGGTGGTGTGCTCGGCGCGCAGGTCGCCCGGTGGCCCACGGCGGTCGTGTACGGGTTGGTCGTCGTGATCGCGCTGCTCATCGCCTATGGCAACACGCGTGACTGGTACTGGGCGGTGGCGTGCACGTTGGTGCCCGTCGGCGTGATGGTGGTGGCGGGGCCTCTGGCGGATCTGCTTGCCGGGCTGGGGATCGGGCTGGCCGTGGGCGCGGTGGTCGGCCTGTTCGTCGGTGGTCTGGCCGGGGTGTGGGCCGGTCTGAGCGCCAGACCTGCTACCGGCTTGCGCTGGTTGCCTGCGACGGGTGTGGTCGGTGTGGGGCTGGCGGCGCTCGCGGGTGCGGCCGTTCGGCCGTCGGCGGTGGGTGCGGTGACGGGTCTGCTGGTCGGCCTGGCTTTCACGCCGATCGCGAACCGACCGTTCGAGGGGGTGGCCGAACTGCTCGCCCGACCGCTCGCGCTGGACGAGTTCCCGTTGCGCCGCAAGGCGATCCTCCAGTCGGCGCGGGACCGGGTGCTGCTGGTGGACGAACTCCGGTTCCCGCACAGCCTGGTCCGCGACCACCTCGCCGAGTGCGACCCGGCGGAGGTCGCGGCGAACGTCGAACGCAGGCGCACCGGCCTCACGCCCACCGCGTCCGACCCCACGGCTTGAACACCGACAGCACCGTGTTGAAGATGTAGAGCGTCAACGACACGCACGACGCCACCAGGACGTCCGCGCCCGCCGTGCCGACCGCACCGTCCGCCGCCTCGTGCAGGCCCGAGCGCAGCGAGAACGTCGTCGCGACCACGGCGATGACGGTCAGCGCGAACTTCACCAACACCCACTTGTGCTTCACCAGACCCCACTTCGTGCCCACTGACAGAACCACGCCGGTGGTCAGCGCGGCCAGCGCCAGCGGCAGCACGACGAGGTCGCCGAGCAGTTCCATCGCCTGGTACAGCTGCGGCGCGTCAAACGCCGCCAGCGCCAGCACCAGCATCCCGATCGTGACCCCGAGCCAGCCCACCGACGAGATGACGTGCACCAACAGCCACGACTTACGCGCTTTCGACTTCATGCCGCCCAGCGTGTCCGTCCCCACCCCGTAACCGCGTCCGCCCGACAGCGGCTCCCCCACCTACGCCCCCCGACGTACCCCCGTGTGTCCTACGTTCAGAACGCGTGTGTCCCACGTTCAGAACGCGAGAGTCCTACCTTTAGAACGTGTGTGTCCTACGTTCAGGCACCCCGAGTTCAACACTCGGGTTCGGTCGACCCCTGTCTTGAACGTTGAATTCGGGTGTTCTGAACGTAGGACACACGCAACGCGAACGTAGGACACACGCGGCGTGTGCGTAGGACACACGGGGTGGTGTGGGGGTTAGTGCCAGTGGGGTGGGCGGGTCAGGGGTGGGGGGAGTTTGGTGGTGCGGTCGCCTTTGGCGGCGTCTACCTGGGCCTGGGTGAGGAAGAAGCTGCCGGTCAGGTCGGCGCCGGACAGGTTGGCGCCGCGCAGGTCAGCGCCGATGAAGTCGACCAGGCGCAGGTCCGCGCCCTTGAGGTTGGTGCCGATCAGGTACGCGCCGCGCAGGTTGGACGCCCGCATGTTGGCGCCCTTCAGGTCCTTGCCGATCAGGTCCGCGCCCCGGCGGTTCTTGCCCTTGCCGCGCACCACCTCGCTGGCCCGCAGCAGGAGTGCGTTCGCACGCTCCCAGTACGGCCCGACGTCCAGCGCGAGCAGTTCGTCGGGGGTGCCGGCGGTGAGCGCCTCGATCGTCGCCTTCAGGTCACGGGCGGCCGGGCGCAGTGCGCGGGCGGGCTCCAGGCCCAGCACCTCGGTCAGGTACCAGAGCAGTTCGTGCAGCCGGCGCATCACCGGGAACACGTCGAACATGGTCGCGGCCGACGCCGGGTCGTCACGCCGGCTCGTGCCGCCGAACGTCACCTGCGCCACCTGCTGGCCCGCGCCGAAGCAGTCGTACACCGTGCAGCCGGTGAAACCGGTGTCCCGCAGCTTCGTGTGGATGCCGCAGCGGAAGTCGTCACGCAGGTTCGGGCACGGCGTGCGGGCGGGTTTGTCGATCGCGAAGTCGACCGACTTGGCGAACGCGGGCACCACGCAGCACAGGGCGAAGCAACGGGTGCAGTCGGCGCGGAGGTCGTTCATGCGCTCAACGTGTCCGCGCTCAACATGTCGAGGATCTGCTGCCCGTACTTGGCCAGCTTGTTCTCGCCGACCCCGTTGACCGCGCTCAGCTCGGAGAGCGTCGTCGGCACGGACGAGGCGATCTGCCTCAACGTCGCGTCGTTGAAGATGATGTAGGGCGGGACGCCCTGCTCCCTCGCCTGCGCCGTCCGCCACGCACGCAGCCGCTCGAACACCGGCGTGGCCTCGGCGGACAGCTCCACCTGCGGCGCCGCACCCTTGGCGGGCTTGGCGACCTTGACCTTCGCCGCACGCTCCGGCTCACGCCGCATCAGCACCTTGCGGCCCTGGTACAGCACCTCCTCGCTGCCCGGCGTGACGACCAGCGTCGAGTACTCGCCCTCCACCGCGATCAGGCCCTGCGCCAGCAGCTGCCGGATCACGCCGCGCCAGCCGCTCTCGTTCAGCTCGGTGCCGATGCCGAACACCTTGAGCTGGTCGTGGTCGTGCTGGATGACCTTCGCGGTCTTGCGGCCGAGCAGGATGTCGATCGTCTGCCCCGCACCGAACTTCTGCCGCCGCTCGTTGCGCAGCCGCACCACAGTGGACAGCACCTTCTGCGCGGCCACGGTGCCGTCCCACGTCTCCGGCGGGACCAGGCACGTGTCGCAGTTGCCGCACGGCGTGCCGGACTGGCCGAAGTAGTCGAGCAGCTGCACGCGGCGGCACTCGACCGTCTCGCACAGCGCGAGCATCGCGTCGAGGTGCGCCATGAGCTTGCGGCGGTGCTGCTGGTCGCCCTCGGAATCGTCGATCATCTTCCGCTGCTGGACGACGTCCTGCAGGCCGTAGGCCAGCCACGCGGTGGACGGCAGCCCGTCACGGCCCGCGCGGCCCGTCTCCTGGTAGTAGCCCTCCACGGACTTCGGCAGGTCGAGGTGCGCGACGAACCGGACGTCCGGTTTGTCGATGCCCATGCCGAACGCGATGGTGGCGACCATCACCAGGCCGTCCTCGCGCAGGAACCGGGACTGGTTGCGCGCGCGGGTGCCCGTGTCGAGGCCCGCGTGGTAGGGCAGGGCCGGGATGCCGTTCTGGGTGAGGAATTCGGCGGTCTTCTCCACCGAGTTGCGGGACAGGCAGTAGACGATGCCCGCGTCGCCCTTGTGCTCGGTGCGCAGCAGTTCCAGCAGCTGCTTCTTCGGCTCGTTCTTGGGCACGATCCGGTACTGGATGTTCGGGCGGTCGAAGCTCGCCACGAAGTGCTTGGCCGCGCCGAGGTCGAGGCGTTCGGCGATCTCGGCGTGCGTGGCCCGGGTGGCGGTCGCGGTGAGCGCGATGCGCGGCACCTCCGGCCACCGCTCGTGCAGGTGCGACAGCGCCAGGTACTCGGGCCGGAAGTCGTGGCCCCACTGCGAGACGCAGTGCGCTTCGTCGATGGCGAACAGGGCGATCCTGCCGCGCTCCAGCAGCCGGGTGGTCTGCTCGGTGCGCAGGCGTTCCGGGGCGAGGTAGAGCAGGTCCAGCTCACCGGCCAGGAACTCGGCCTCGACCAGGGCGCGCTCGTCGGGGAACTGGGTGGAGTTGAGGAACCCGGCCCGCACGCCGAGGTCGCGCAGCGCGTCCACCTGGTCCTGCATCAACGCGATCAACGGCGAGATGACGACGCCGGTGCCCTCACGCACCAGGGAGGGGATCTGGTAGCACAGCGACTTCCCGCCCCCGGTGGGCATGAGCACCAGCGCATCGCCGCCCGCGATGACGTGGTCGACGATGTCCTGCTGGTCCCCGCGGAAGGACTCGTAACCGAAAATCCTTCGCAGCACCTCTTGCGAAGCCATCGCGCGATCCTAACCGACCCCTCCGACACTCCCGCCCGGCCGGCCCCTGACCGTCACCTGTCATTTCCCCCTTCCTCGATCGGATCACGCGACACGGCGGCACGGATGCGTGATGATGGGGTGCAGGGGGTGGCGGCCATGGGGGAACTCTCCGGGGACGAAGCCAAAGCGCTCGCCGGCAGTTTGCGGCGGCTGTTGCAGTTGAGCGCGAATCTCGTCGAGCGGGACGGGGACGCGGCGCCGTTGATCGCACGTGTGCGTGAACACCTGGGCTGTGATTTGTCGCAGGTGTTGTCCGTAGCCACGAGGTTCGAGGCTTGGGAGCACGTCAACCTGCACCGCGGGGTGGACGCGTACCTGGCCGCGCACACGCCCGACGCCGAGTGGTTCGGGGTCGGTGGGCAGCACCGGGGCCACGAGGACATCATGGGGATGCTCCTGGCGGCTCGTCACTCGATGGCCTACGAGCTCGGTGCGGCCGATTACGCGACCGCGGCCGTCGGGCCTGAGGAGAGCGTCGAGGTGGTCCAGCTGGGGCTGGTGCCGACGACGGCTCCCGACGGCACTCCGGTGCTGGTGGGGATACGCGGGACCAACGACTACGCGCCGCCGATGTGCCGGCTGGAGGTGCTCGCGGCCGACCGGGCGGCGGCACGGGCGGTCGGTGGTGAGATCGAGCGGTTGATGCGGGAGCACGACGCGTTCCGGCGGCAGGTGTTGTCGTTCGGGGTGAGCGAGCACCGGGGCAACGAGTTGGTGACCTTCCTGCCTCGGCCTTCGCTCGAACCCGACGACGTCGTGCTGCCGGACGGTGTGCTGGACTCGATCGAGCAGCACGTGGTCGGGATCGCGGAGCACTCGGAACGGCTGCTCGCGGCCGGTCAGCACCTCAAGCGCGGCCTGCTGCTGCACGGCCCGCCCGGCACCGGCAAGACGCACACGGTGCGTTACCTGATGAGCCGGTTGCGGGACTGCACGGTGATCCTGCTGACCGGGCAGGCCATGCGGCTGATCGGCCAGGCGGCGGCGTTGGCCCGGAGGCTGCAGCCGTCGATGATCGTGGTGGAGGACGTCGACCTGGTCGCCATGGACCGCGGTTTCGCGGCCGGCCCGACGAACCCGCTGCTGTTCACCCTGCTCGACGCGATGGACGGGGTCGGCGCGGACGCGGACGTCACGTTCGTGCTCACCACGAACCGGGCGGACGAGCTGGAACGCGCCCTGGCCGACCGGCCGGGCCGGATCGACCTGGCGGTCGAGGTGCCGCGACCGGATGCGGACGGGCGGCTGCGGTTGCTGCGGCTCTACGGGCGCGGGGTCGACCTGCGTGCCGATCTGGGGCCGGTGGTGGAGGCGACCGAGGGGGTTACGGCGTCGTTCATCAAGGAGCTGCTGCGGCGGGCCGTGCTGGAAGCGGTGCGTGCCGACGGTGCGGGCGGCGTCCCGGTGGTCGGTGACGAACTCGCCGACGTGGCCCGTGCCATGGCCGACGAACGCCTCTCGCTGACGAACGTGCTGCTGGGTGGGCAACCGGGCCCGGCTGGGCCGCCCGGCGCGGCGCCCTTCGGGCCGGTGCCCGAGCCGGGCACGGTCAACCGCGGGTACTACACGTTCGGCTGACCACGGGGCCACCGAAACGCCCGCGAGCCGGCCGGGTCGGGAGCGGCACTCCAACATCCCCCTTGTGAGGACCGAGGTTGTGGCGGAGCCCGCGACCGGTTGTGGTCACGGGCTCCGGTGAACGTCCTCAGCCTGCCGTCAGGCCGTCCCGCCCGAGTTCTGCGGCGGCACGTCGGCCGGCTCGCGGAACAGGTCGGTGTACGACCGCTGCTCCTCCCGGCGCGGACCGCTCGCATTCTCGGGCCGGTCCGTGTCCGGGTGGCTGAAAAGCTCGTTGAACGTGGTTGACATGTGTTTTCCGACTTTCTTCGCATCCGGTGCGTGCTCACGGCCGGCGATGCCGGGCCGGAGATCCCCGCACGGCGCGAGGGTGTTCGGGTTCAGAAGATATGAAACGCCCCGATGAGAGCCACGGTACACGTCGTGGTGCCGTGGGCGCCACAGCGATAGGGTGGGCGTGTCGGACGCAACTCGCATGACGGCGGTAGAGCCGGCTTCGCCTCCGACGAACCCAGTCCGATCTGGTCCAGATCGGGGGACGGGAGCACCGACATGGCGTCGGGTGCTGATCACGACACCGGTCCGCGCGCGGACCGCAGGTTCCTGCGGATCGGGTGCGATTTCACCTACCGCGCCGAGGTGGACACACCCACGGTGTTCCAGGTGCGACCGGTGCGGGACCAACACGTGCGAGTGACCGATGAACGGCTGTCGGTCGAGCCGGACGTCGCCATGCGCCACTACGTCGACCTGTACGGCAACCTGTGCTCACGCGTCGTGCTGCCGAGCGGTCTGTCCACAATGCACTACAGCGCGCTGGCCGAAGTGCCCGACGCGCCGGAGGAAGCCGACGAGGACGCGCCCGAGATCGCGCCCGACGACCTCTCCGACGACGTGCTGCACTACACGCTGCCCAGCCGCTACTGCCTGCCCGACGTGCTCGCCGACGAGGCGTGGCAGCGGTTCGGCGCGCTCCCGCCCGGTTACCGCCGGGTACAGGCGATCTGCGCGCACGTCCACGAGCACCTGAGCTTCGACTACGGCAGCTCCACGCCGCTGTCCACGGCGGCCGACGTCAACGCGTCCGGCGTGGGCGTGTGCCGCGATTTCGCGCACCTGGCGATCTCGTTCTGCCGTGCGCTCAACATCCCGGCTCGGTACGTCTTCGGCTACCTGCCGGACCTGGACGTGGCGCCCGACGGTGCGGCGATGGACTTCGCGGCGTGGGTGGAAGTACGGCTGGGCGACCGCTGGTGGACGTTCGACCCGCGCAACAACACCCGCCGCAAGGGCCGGGTCGTGATCGGGCGCGGCCGGGACGCCGCCGATGTCGCCATGGCCACCACGTTCGGCGGCCCGGCGTTGGAATCGATGGTCGTGCACGCCGAGGAAGACTTCGCGCCCGCACGGCGGTAGCCAGCCAGCCCGTAAGCCCGCCGGCCCGCCCGTCACGGCGAGGAATCGTCGCACCATCCACTGAGGACTTCCCGCGTGGTCCCCACCAGAGAGGTCCCCGCTCCATGGCTCGCACCTACGGTTTCCTCAGCACGTACGCACCGACGCAGTGCGGCCTCGCCACGTTCACCGCCGCCCTCCTCACGCACCTGGTCGCCGCGACACCGGGCAGCGAGGGCCGGGTGGTGCGCGTCCTGCCCGCGGCGGACCGCTCACCGGTCACCGGAACCCCTGTGGTGCACCAGATGACGCCCGGCGCGGTCGAAGCCGCCGCCGACGAGCTCAACCGCTGCGACGTGGCCGTGGTGCAGCACGAGTACGGGATCTACGGCGGCGTGGACGGTGACGACGTGCTCGGCGTGCTCGCCCGGCTGCGCGTGCCGGTGATCGTGGTGCTGCACACGGTCCTCAGCGCGCCCACACCCGGTCAACGCCGGGTATTGGACGAGGTCGTGGCCCACGCGGACACCGTGGTCACCATGTCCGAGGAGGCGGCGCGCAGGCTCCGGACCGGTTACGCGGTCGAACGGCCGGACGACGTCGTCGTGATCCCGCACGGCGCGCTCACCGTCGGACCGGCCGCCCGGACGGGTGCCGGGCCGATGATCCTCACCTGGGGTTTGATGGGTCGCGGCAAGGGCGTCGAGTGGGGCATCTCGGCCATGCACGCGCTGCGCGACCTCAAGCCGCGCTACGTGGTGGCCGGCCCGACCCACCCGAACGTGTTGGCGCAGGAGGGCGAGACCTACCGCCGGAACCTGCGCAACCGCATCGCCACGTTCGGCGTCGCGGACCTGGTCGAGTTCGACCCGACCTACCGGGAGGCCGGCGCGCTGGCGGAACTGGTCTCCCAGGCCGACGTGGTGCTGCTGCCGTACGACTCGACCGAGCAGTCCACCTCCGGTGTGCTCGTCGAGGCACTGGCCGCGCGCAGACCGGTGGTCGCGACCGAGTTCCCGCACGCGGTCGAGCTGCTGGCAGACGGCGCGGGCCTGCTGGTACCGCACCGCAACCCGTCCGCGATCGCCTCCGCGCTGCGGCTGGTGCTGACCGAACCGCACCTCGCGGCCAGGATGACCGCCAAGGCGGCACGGCTCGCGCCCGACCTGGGCTGGCCGGCCGTCGCGAACCGCTACCGCGCCGTGGCCGAACGCCTGTCGGCCGCCCGCGTCGTCGTCACCACCTGACCGGCCCGAACTTCGCCCGCCGGCTCTCAGCTGAGCGACGCCCCCGCTGTGGTCACCCCGACCTGTTCCGCACCGCCCTCCGCACACCCGCCACTCCCCCGAACGGGTGACCCGCGACGGCGTGGGAACTAATCGGGGGCCGGGCGGGTTGTAAGGAGTGGTCGTCAATTTTGTGTCCGTGTTTCCACAGCAGTTTCGCGGAATGATGTTGCGGACGAGTTCTTTTTTTGCCTTGCGGGACAAGCTGGAGAAGTCGTCGTCTGAAATCCGACCCGGAGCCGCGACCAGCGGCGCCGCCTCCAGCACCGTCAAGGAGAAGATCATGATTCAGGGAACCGTGAAGTGGTTCAACGCGGAAAAGGGCTTCGGCTTCCTCACCCGTGAGGGCGGCCCGGACGTCTTCGTGCACTACTCCGAGATCGAGGGCTCCGGCTACCGCAGCCTCGAGGAGAACCAGCGCGTCGAGTTCGACGTCAACCAGGGCCCCAAGGGTCCCCAGGCCGTCGGCGTCCGCGCCATCTGACCTCCCGCACTTGCTCCTACCAGCTTCGATGCTGACGGAGACTCGGAAAACCGCCGCACCTCGATCCCAGCTGGGGTCGAGGAGCGGCGGCGTTCGTCGTATCTGATCCGCGTATCCGATCCGCGCACGTTCCACACGTTCCGCACACCGATCGCCCGAGACCCCGGCGGCGGAGACCCTGTCACCGCATGCACGGAGGTATTGCTCGTGAGTGAAGCAGTCCGGACCAATCCACCCCTGGATCGTTCCCGCACCGCGCCGGAACCGATGCTGGCCGGCGAGAAGTCCTCGACCCAGGTGTTCCTGGTCAAACTCTTCGTGGTCGTCCCGGCCCTCGCCCTGGCCGCGGCCGTCCCGCTCGCCTGGGGCTGGGGCCTCGGCTGGCTCGACATCGGCCTCGCGCTGTTCTTCTACACGCTGACGTGCCTCGGCGTGACGGTCGGCTTCCACCGGTACTTCACCCACGGCGCGTTCACCGCCAACCGCGCCCTGCGGATCGCGCTCGCCGTCACCGGCAGCATGGCCATGCAGGGCCCGGTCGTCGACTGGGTCGCCGACCACCGCAGGCACCACGCCTACGCCGACCGCGACGGCGACCCGCACTCCCCGTGGCGCTTCGGCACGTCGGCGAGCGCGCTGGCCAAGGGGTTCTGGCACGCGCACCTGGGTTGGCTGTTCGAACGGGAGCAGACCAACGCGGCGCGCTTCGCACCCGACCTGCTGGCCGACGCGGACATCAGCAGGGTGAACCGCTGGTTCCCGGCGCTGACCGTGGTGACGCTGCTGTCGCCCGCCGTCATCGGCGGCCTGGTGACGTGGAGCTGGTGGGGCGCGCTGACCGCGTTCTTCTGGGCGGGCCTGGTGCGCGTCGCCGTCCTGCACCACGTGACGTGGTCGGTGAACTCCATCTGCCACATGATCGGCGACCGCCCGTTCACCGCGAGGGACAAGTCGGCCAACTTCTGGCCACTGGCCATCGCCTCGATGGGCGAGTCCTGGCACAACTCCCACCACGCCGACCCGACGTGCGCCCGACACGGCGTGCGCCGCGGCCAGATCGACATCTCGGCCCGCCTGATCTGGGTTTTCGAAAAACTGGGCTGGGCCACCAAGGTCCGCTGGGCCAGGCCGGAACACCTGGCCCGCAAACTCAAGCCCCGCGCGGCCTGATCACCACGGCACAGCGATGTGCCGAGAACGCAACCCGCCCGCCGTCGATTCCCCGACGGCGGGCAGGCTGCGTTCGGAGGACGGTGAAGAGGGCCGAGGCCGCTGACGGAGAGCGCCCGCCGTGTACGGTGGGTGGCGGCGGGAACCGTTCGAGCATCAGCAATCGTGTTGCCGGTTTCCCGATGCCATCTCGCATCGCCCGCAGGCGTGACCCTGTTCGTCCGGCGGTGGAACACCGCGCCGGCAGGTCGATCGACGTGCTCCGGGCGTGCGGACAGGACAGATCCGATGAATCAAGGCATGCCCACGATCGAGTCGAACGCCCGCACCGCGGAAGCCGAGGCGACCGCGTGCGCCGTGTGCCCGCACCCGTGGGCCGCTCACGACCGGATCGCGATGCGCTTCTGCACCGCGACCACCACCGAGAACCACAGCCGGGGATGCGTCTGCACCACCGGTGGATGACCCGGGAGGGTCACCAGGCGGGACGGCTCCGGTAGGCCGTTTCCTGCTCCTCTTCCTCCACCCGCGCCTCGCGCCGGACGACCCGGGGCGGCGCGGCGGCGACGGTGGCGGGCTCCTGCGGAGGCTCGTCACCGAACACCCGCCGGTCCTCCGCCAGCACCTGGTCCAGCAACTTCGTGTCGCCCAACGCCGAGCGCACCACCTCGGCCTGCTTGCGGGCCGCGTCCGCGCGGGCCAGCGCGATCGTCCGCAGCGTGGTGGACGACAGCACCGCCGGGTCGGTCGTCCGGACCGCGGCGCCGAACGTGATCGACTTGACCGCGCCGTCCGACCCGGCGACCACGGTCACCACGCCGTCAGCGGACGTCGCCGCGCCCACGACGTCCTTCAACCCCTCGGCCATGCGCTGGTAGGACTCCGCGCGCAGCCGGTTGTCGGCCGCGGCCGTGTCGATGGCCTCGATGCGGCGCAGCAGGATGTCGGCGGACTCGCTCACCGGGCCACTCCCCCGTCCGGTCGGATGGTCTTGAGGAACGCCTGGAAGTCGCCCACCAGGTTCTCGAACTGCTCCGGCGTCGCGCTGAGCACGATCTCCAGCACCGCGCGCCTGCGTTCGTCGCGCACGTCCGGCATGGCCAGGAACACCTGCAGCTGCACCAGTTCCACCGGCCGGCCGTTGATGGGCGCGGTCATCCGCACGACCTGCGTGTAGGCGGACTCCAGCTCGTTGCGGCGCCCGATCTCGACGGTGCCGAGGCCGCGCTGCAGCCGTGCCGCGGCCTCCTCCGCCACCTGCGCCAACGTCGCGTCGTCGGTGCGGACCTCGCCGCTGATCGTCACGTTCGCGGTGAACCCGGCGCTGGAGCCGGGGTGCAGCGCGACGAACGCCGCCTGCGGCGCGCCGACCTCGTCGGGAGGAGCCGAGAGCCACCCGTCGGGCAACGAGAACTCGATCGGCACCGGAAGGGTGGTGGCCATGCGTGGGTCTCCTCGTGCGGTCGTACAGGTCATGCGGGTCGTGCCGGCCGTGCGGTCGTAGTCAGTGGCGCGGTCGGCGGCGTGGTCAGGGGCGCGGTCAGCGGCCGAACAACCGGCCGATCGTGCGGCCGGCGCTCTCCGCCGCGTTCTCGACACCGCGTCCGACGTCCTTGGCGATGTCGCCCACGTCGTCCGCGACGTCGACCACCGTCTCCACCACCTGGACCGGGTCGACGCTGACGTCGAACCCGACCTTGCCACCCACGCCGAACGCGAGCCCCACCGACCCGCCGACGTGGAACTTGCCGTCCTCGCCGACGCCGAACTGGCCGCTCGCGTGGCCGCCGATACCCGCCCACGCCTCGCCGTTCGCGCCCGCGCCGATGCCCGCGACCTCCGCGCCGACCTCGCCGGACGCCTTGGCGCCCGCGAACGCCTCCGCGTTGCCCTTCGCGCCGAGGATCCCGACGCTGCCCTTGACCTCGCCGCCCACGCCGACCGTGCCCTCGGCGCTGCCCGAGACGCCGGCGTGCTGCCCGAGTTTGATCTCGCCCTCGGCATAACCACTGGCCAGGTACGCGCCCGCGTGCGCGCCGACCGTCACGCCCGCGTAGCTCGCGGTGGCGGTCGCCCCGGCCTCCGCGCCGAGCAGCGAGCCGCCGACCTTGCCGTTGCCGGAGATCGGGCCGGCCTCGAAGTCGCCGTCCTCCTCGCCGTGCGCGACGTCGACGTGCCCGTCCTTCCCCCACTCGCGTTCGTGCAGGTCGATGCCGACCTTCTCGGCGACCTCGCCGATCACGTCGGTGAGCAGGCGCTTGGACTCCTCGCTGGACTTGCTCTCGTACGAGCGCCCGTTCACGCCGTACTGCCAGCCGCCCGTGTCCTCGCCGTCCTCGTCCGTCTCGCGGTGCGAGGCGCCGAACTTCTTCTTGCCGAACGTCTTCTTGTAGCCGCCCTTGCCGTCGGACTCCCAGCCGAGCGCCTTGGCGACCACGTCACCGATGCCGGACAGCCCGCTGCGGGCGTCGTCGAGGACCTTCTGCGCGTTGGCCGTGCCCGCCTGGCCGGGATCCTGGAACGGGGCCGTCGTCGCGCCGGAGAGCACCATCGCGTCGTGCTCGGCGGCGGCCAGGCGGGTCGCGGCCTGGGCCTCCAGGTACATCTCGATGGCCCGCTGCGCCTCGCTCTGGCTCTTGACCAGCGCGTCGCCGTAGTCGGCCAACAACCGGCCGCCGCCGCCGAGGTCTTCGCCGGCCTGGAGCCAGCGCGGCGGTTCGGCGGCGAAGACGGACCGGAACGACGCGCTCGCGTCACCGCTCCAGGCGCCGGGGTCGACCCGGCCGAGGTCTTCGGCGACCGCCACCACCGTCCGCAACGTCTTCACCAGCTGACGCAGGTCGCCGGTGAGCAGCTCGGGCTCGCCGGGGATGAGCGCCTTGGGGTCGTTCGTCTCGCCGAGTCGTGCCGCCATCAGGACACCGGGCCTTCACGGTCGACGGGCTTCAGCGGGGTCGTCTCGGTGACCAGGCGTCGCGAGATGTCGGCGCCGCTCACCGCTCCCCCGAGCCGCCCGAACCCGGCCGCACCGTCACCGTCGACGTCCACATAGGACGAAGCGGCGGCGCGGAGCCCGACGGCGTGCTCGTCGGCCTGCTGCCGCAGCCGTTCGACGTACGCCTTCATCTCCTCGATGAACTGCTCCCAAGCACCGGCGACCCCGGCGTGCCCGTACTCCCCGCCGGGCCCGCACCACACCATGCCCGCCGTCTTGTCGCCCGCGTCGCCGATCTCACCGGCCGCCCGCCGCAACTCCTCGGGAACCGCCCCGAACCCACCCATGTCCCCACACCCGTCCACTCGACACCCACGCCGTCGGTCGTCGGCGCAGGCGCGTCGGTCAGCCCTGCAGGTGACACCTATACCGGAGGCGGAGTGGGCGCGCAGGCATTTGCCCTCTTGGTCAGACTGCGGTGAGACACCTCGTGTGAGGGGTGGGTTCACGCTTGGGGGTGGGATCGGAGATCCTGATGAACGTGTCCACAGCACCTGACAGGCAACCTCGTCGCGCGACCGGCGGT
>NZ_VKAB01000032.1 GCF_009769385.1 Saccharothrix deserti | reverse complement strand
TAGAACGACGTTCCTTTCCCAAGTCGTGTTACTACACTCTCAGGCCCGTCGAGTCGACCGCGAGCCCGCGACCTGCGAATTCACCTCGCCGAGCAACGCCGTGTGGCCACGAACTGCGGAAGCCAGGTTTCATTGGCCCAATTCTGGGCGCCCTGGAGGGTCTCGCGTTTGAAGGATGCGTTGAGGCTTTCGGCGGCGGCGTTGTCCGCGGAGCTGCCGACCGCGCCCATGGACCGGGTCACTCCGGCGGCGTGGCAGGCGTCGGCGAAGGCCCTGGCACCGTATTGCGCCCCGTGGTCGCTGTGGAAGATCGCCCCGGCCAGGCTGCCTCGTGTCCGTTCGGCCGCGTGCAGGGCGTCGAGGACGAGGTCGGTGCGCATGTGGTCGGCGACGGCCCAGCCGGCCAGGCGGCGCGAGCACAGGTCCATCACCGTGGCCAGGTAGAGGAACGTGCCGTCGGCGATCGGCAGATACGTTATGTCGCCGACGTAGCGGGTGTTGGGGGTGTCGGCGGTGAAGTCGCGGCCGAGCAGGTCCGGGGCCTTGGCCGCGGCGGGGTCGGCGAGGGTGGTGCGGTGCCGGCGGCGCAGCCGCAGTCCGGCCAGGCCGATGCCGCGCATGACCCGCGCGACACGTTTGTGATTGACGGGATCTCCGGTGTCGCGCAGTTCGGCGGTGATCCGCGGGACGCCGTAGGTGCCGGCGGAGTCGCGGTGGATGACGCGGATGCGGGCGGCCAGGCGGGCGTCGTCCGCGGCGCGGGCGGCCCGGTCGGGCGCGGTGGTCTTCCAGTGGTAGTAGCTGGATCGGGCGAGGCCGATGACCTGGCACAACCGCTTGACGCCATGGTGGCGCTGATGATCGTCAACGAACTGGAAGCGGTTCACCAGCGCGTCTCGCCCGCGAAATACTTGGCCGCCTTGCGCAGGATGTCACGCTCCTCCTCCAACTCGCGGATGCGCCTGCGCAGCGCGGCGTTCTCGTCCTCCGGCGAGACCGGCGCCGAGGCGCTCGCGGTGGTGGCGGCGGGTGCCCCGGTGCGCTGTGCGTCCTCGAGCCGGATCCAGTTGCGCAGCGTCTCGTGGTTGACGCCCAGGTCGTCGGCCACCGACTTGATCGTCACGCCCGGCCTGGACCGGTAGAGCGCGACCGCCTCGGCCCGAAACTCCGGCGGGTAGTGCTTCATCACCATCTGAACGGGACTCCTGTCCACCCGGATCGCCAGGATCCAAGTGTGTCTGGTGTCCAGCACCTAGGGTCAAGCCCTGCACGGCATGATGACCGGCTGTGCTGCTTCGACTGGCCTACCTGGGCGTGGCCAACGCCTTCGCATTGCTGCGCCTGCTGCCCATGAGCGACCGGGACAAGGACGCGGAGATCCTGGCGCTACGGCACCAGATCACCGTCCTGGAACGCCAACTCGGCAAGACCCGTCCGCGGTTCTCCTCCGGCGACCGGGCGTTCCTCGCGGCACTGCTGCGCCGGCTGCCGATTGAGGCCCTTCGTCGGTTCAGGCTGTCGGTACGCCCCGGAGACAGTTCTACGCCGGCACCGCAACCTCCTCGCCCACCGCCACGCTGCCCAGTCCCGCCCCAAGCGCCCCGGCCGTTCACGAACCGTTCGCTCGATCCGGCTCCTCGTACTGTGCTTGGCACAGGACAACCCCACCTGGGGCTACCGCCGCATCCACGGCGAACTACTCGTGCTCGGTATCAAGGTCGCAGCGTCCACGGTGTGGCAGGTCCTCAAGGACACCGGAATCGACACGCAACGCGAACGGCTGTCCCGCCAAGGCGTGCTGGTGGTCGGCCCGAACCCGGGTTTCCTGCGGTACATCGGCGAGGTGCTGCCGTCCCTGGGGGAGACCGACGTCGTGTTCGCGACGCCCGGCGAGCTGTTCCCCGGTGTGCGGACGGAACGCGAGGACACACCGGAACTCCAGGCGCTCAAGGGCGGTCTCGCGGCCGTCGACCTGCTCGTGGAGGCGATCGCGGACCGGCAGGAGCTGCCCGCCGAGCCCATCCCGATCGAACTGGAGGACGTCACCGTTCCCCTGACCGCCGAGATCGTCGAACAGGCCAGGGACCGGACCAGGCGGGCCGAACTGAAGCACAACGAGGCCCAGCCGGTGTTCCACAGAGCCCTGGTGAACGCACTGGTGGCGCCCGCGCTGGAGCTGATCGGCCTGGACTGGCCGGAACTGGCGGCGGACGTGCGCCGCGAACTGGTCGGCCACCTCGACGTGCGGCGGGCGGTAGGCGAGTTGTGGCCGGTCCTGACCCCGCGCACGCTCCTGGCCGACCTCTACGCCGGCCGCTGCTTCGCGCTCGGCTACCCGGAACTGCACCGCGACGACCCGCACGCGTGGACCGTGTCCGACGTGCCGCTGCTGGACGAGGCGGCCGAACTGCTCGGCTCCGACGGCCGGGCGGAACGGCGGGAGGCCGAGGAGCGGCGGCGGGCCGTGGAGTACGCGCAGGGCGTGCTGCACGTCATCGACACCGACCAGGCCATGCACGAGGACGAGCTGCGCGCCGTCGATCTGGTCAACGCCGACTGGCTGGCCGACCGTCACACCGCGGTCGACCACCGCGTGCTGGCCGAACGCGCCGCCGCCGACCGCGAGTGGACCTACGGCCACGTCGTGGTGGACGAGGCGCAGGAACTGTCCGCAATGGACTGGCGGCTGCTGGCCCGGCGCAGCCCGAACCGCTCCATGACCATCGTCGGCGACCTGGCCCAACGGCAGGCGGAAGCCGGTGTGCGCTGCTGGCACCGGGCGCTGGACCCGCTCGCCCGCGACCGCTGGGAGTACCGCCGGCTGACCGTCAACTACCGCACGCCCGCCGAGATCATGGCCTACGCCGCGCGGGCCTTGGCCGAAGTGGACCCGACCGCCGTCCCGCCGACGTCCGTGCGGCACGGCGAGCCACCCCTGGAGGTCACGGACGCCGACCCCGAGTCGTTCCGCCCGCCGACGGGCACGTTCGCCGTGATCAGCCCCACCGGCCCGCTCACGCCCCGTGCGTCCAAGGGTTTGGAGTTCGACACGGTGGTGGTGGTCGATCCCGAACGGATGACACCGGCCGAGCGGTACGTAGCGCTGACCCGCGCCACCCAGCGCTTGGTCGTCGTGCGCAACTGAAAGTGCCGGGATGCGGGTTTCCGCATCCCGGCACGCACGCCGTCCCACCGGGCCGGGCTGCTCCCAAAGCTTCGCAGGGGTACTCGCCAGGGGGACCCCTGCTTTGATCTTACCGGCGGGGTCCGACAAGGTCAGTCCGACAAGGTCAGGCGTTCGCCACCGCGACGTCCTCCCGCCCGTCCGACGCGGATGCCGACGCCGGCGCGGCGGTAGGCGGCACGCGCCGCAGCACGGTGACGGCGAGCAGAGCCGCACCCGCGACCAGGGCCGCCGCCACGACCGCCGCGATGTTGAGACCGCTGGTGAACGCCGCCCGAGCCGGTTCCAGCAACGCCCGAGCCGCGTCGGCGGGCAAGGTCTCGGCCGCGGCCAGCGCACCCGTCAGCGAATCGGCGGCCTCGGCGGGCACGTCGCCCGGCATCGACGCGTGGTAGACGGCGGTGCCGATGCTGCCCATCAACGCGATGCCCAGCGACACACCCAGGTCGCTCGCGGTGGTGTTGACCGCCGACGCCGCACCCGCCTTCTCCGGCGGCGCGGCCGTGATCACCAGCGTGGTCGTCAGCGCCATCGTCGGCGCGATACCGGGGTAGAGCAGGTAGAAGCCGGTGATCAGCAGCGGCAGCCCGCCGACGCTGTCGACCTGGGTCAGCACGACGTACCCGGCCACCGAGAACAGCGCGCCGCCCGCCACCACGTACGCCGGCCGCACCCGCCGCGCCAGGACCGGCGACAACGTCGACACGGCCACCAGCGCCAGCGCCGCCGGCAGGATCCACAGCCCCGCCGCCAGCGGCGAAAGCCCGGCCACCAGCTGGAGGTACTGGGTGAACAGCAGGTAGATGCCGCCGAGTGCGATCGCGGACATCAGGAACACGCCCAACGCGCCGCTGAACGTGCGGTTCGCGAACAGCCGCACGTCCAGCAGCGGGCTGTCCAGCCGGAGCTGCCGGCGGGCGAACACCACCGCGAACGCGACACCCACGACCACCGTCACCACCGACGTCACCGTCAACCCGGACTTGGAGAAGTCCTTGATCCCGTAGACGAACGGCAGCAGCGCGGCCATCGACAGCAGCACGCTGGCCAGGTCCGGCAGCCCCACCCCCGGCGCGCGGTACTCCGGCACCGACAGCGGCGCCACGACCACGACCAGCGCCATCACCGGCACGCCGATCAGCAGCGCCGCGCCCCACCAGAACGACTCCAGCAGCAGCCCGCCGACCAACGGTCCGACCGCCACCCCGACCGAGACCGACGCCGCCCACAGCCCGATCGCCGCCGCGCGCTGCCGCGCATCCCGGAACATGGTGCTGACCAGCGACAACGTGGACGGCATCACGGCCGCCGCGCCGACGCCCATCAACGCGCGCGCCCCGATCAGCAGCTCGACGTTCGGCGCGAACGCGGCCAGCACCGAGGCCAGGCCGAACGTCGCCGCGCCGAACAGCAGCACCCGCCGCCGCCCGACCCGGTCGCCGACGGTGCCCATGGCCACCAGCAACCCGGCCATCACGAACCCGTACACGTCGTTGACCCACAGCAGTTGGTCGCTGGTCGGCCGCAGGTCGGCGGCGATGTGCGGGGTGGCGAGGAACAGCACGGTCATGGCCAGGAACAGCAACGCGGTCGGCAGCAGCAGCACCGCGAGGCCGAGCCACTCCCTGGTTCCGGCCCGATCGCCGACATCGACAGACATGGTGTTTCTTCCCTTTTCTCGAACCGCTTCTTCTCGAACCGCTCGAACGGTTCGGAACCCACGCTGGCCGGCGGGGCTCCAGGAACCGTCCAGATCGACTTCGGATCGCCTTCGGGTACGGTCTGACCGTGCGTTTCGGGGTGCTGGGCCCGCTCGCGGCGTGGACGTCGGACGCCCGGCTCGTCCGCGTTCCGGAGCTGAAGGTCCGGGCGCTGCTGGCGCAGCTGGTGATCGACGCGGGCCGCGTGGTCCCCGCCGACCGGTTGATCGACCGGCTGTGGGGCGACCGGCTGCCGGCGAACCCGGCCGGCGCGCTCCAGACCAGGGTTTCCCAGCTCAGGGCCGCGTTGGACGACGCGGAGCCGGGCGCGCGCCGGCTGGTGGTCTCACGTCCTCCGGGCTACCTGCTCGACGTCACCCCGGACGCGGTGGACGCGGGCCGGTTCGAAGCGCTCGTCACCGAAGCCGCCACCGCGGCCACCCCGCAGGCCCGGGTGGCGTTGCTGGACGACGCGCTGGCGTTGTGGCGGGGACCGGTGCTGGCCGATTTCGCCGACGAGGAGTTCACCCGCGAGGTCACGGCCCGGCTGGTCGAGCTGCGGCTCACCGCGTGGGAGCAGCGCGCCGAGGCACGGCTGGAGTTCGGCGAACCGGGCGTGCTGGCCGACGAACTCGGTGACCTGGTGGCCCGCCACCCCCTGCGCGAACGCCTCCGCGCCGCCCACCTGCGTGCCCTCTACCAGGCCGGACGGCAGAGCGAGGCGCTGGCGGGCTACCGCGACCTGCGGGCCCGGCTGATCGCGGAACTGGGCGTCGAACCCGGTCCGCGCCTGGCCGCGCTGCACCGGGCGATCCTCGAACAGGACCCGGCGCTGAGCGCCCCGGTGGAGCCGCCGACCAACCTGCCGCACCTGCTCGGTGACCTGGTCGGCCGGGACGCCGAGCTCGGCGAGGTGCGGTCGCTGCTCGCGGCGGACCGGCTGGTCACCCTCACCGGGCCGGGTGGCGTGGGCAAGACCCGGCTCGCGCTGGCCGTGGCCCGGGACCTGGTGGCCGGGTTCCCGGACGGGACGTGGCTGGTCGAGCTGGCCGCGTTGCCCGCGGGCGCGAGGCCGGACGAGGTCGCGGCGCTGGTGGCGGTGACCGTCGGCATCCGCGACTGCGTGGCGACGGACCTGGCGGGCAAGCTGGCCGAAGCCCTGCGCGCCAAGCGGATGCTGCTCCTGCTGGACAACTGCGAGCACGTCGCGCCGGCCGTGGCGGAGCTGGCGGCCGGGCTGTTGCGGGCCGCGCCCGGACTGCGGGTGCTGGCCACCAGCCAACGCCCGCTGGGCGTGGCCGGTGAGCTGCTGTGGAACGTGCCGACGTTGGCCGAGCCCAGCGCCGTGGAACTCTTCGTGACCCGTGCGGCGGCGGGCGCGCCCGGCTTCACCCTGAACGCGGACAACGCCGACGCCGTCGCGGCCGTCTGCCGCCGGCTGGACGGCATCCCGTTGGCGCTGGAACTGGCCGCCACCAGGGTCCGGGCGCTGGGCGTGCACGAGATCGTGGCGCGGCTGGACGACCGGTTCCGGGTGCTGACCGCCGGGCACACCGGCGCGCCCGCCCGGCAGCGCACGCTGCGCGCGATGCTCGACTGGAGCTGGGAGCTGCTGACCGAGGCGGAGCGGACGGTGCTGCGGCGGCTGGCCGTGCACGTGGACGGCTGGACGTTGAGCGCGGCGGAAGCCGTGTGCGGCGGTGACGGCCTCGACGTGCTGGACCTGTTGGCACGCCTGGTCGACCGTTCCCTGGTCACCGCTTCCACCCGTGACGACCGCGACGGACCCCGGTACCGGCTGTTGGAGTCCGTCGCCGCGTACTGCTCGGCGAAGCTGCGCGAGGCGGGCGAGTCGGCGGAGGTCGAGCGGCGGCACCGGGAGTACTACGCGCGGCTCGCCGCGACCGCCGACCCGTACCTGCGCGGCCCGGAGCAGCGGCAGTGGCTGCGCCGGCTGGACGCCGAGGCCGCCAACCTGCGCGTCGCGATCGACCACGCGACCCGTGACGGCGAGGCGCTGCCCCTGGTGGAGTCGTTGGCCTGGTACTGGGTGCTGCGCGGACGCCTCGGTGAGGGGCGTCGGGGGTTGACGGCGGCGCTGGCCGCCGGCGGCCCGGAGGACGAGGCGGGCACCGTCCGGGTGTGGCACAGCGCGTTCAGCCTGCTCATGGGCGTGGCGTCCGGGCTGGGCAGGCCGCCCGCGTCCAGGCCCGCCGACGGGGAGGCCCTGGCACGGCGTGCGCGGGCCGAGTGGTTCCTCGGGTTCGCCGGGATCGGCATCGGTGAGCTGGGCGTCGGCCAGGACCTCGTCGACGGGGCGCTGGCGGTGTTCCAGGCGCAGGGCGACCGGTGGGGCACGGCCGCCGCGAACGGCACGCTCGCGCGGTACGCGTTGATGCGCAGCGACCTGGACGCGATGGCCCGGCACGGCGAGCGCAGCATGGCCCTGTTCACCGAGCTGGGCGACCGGTGGGGGCAGCTGCACGCGACGTTCGGGCTCGGCACGCACGCCGAGGTCGTCGGCGACTACGACCGCGCGGCCCGCCTGCACCGCGAGGGCGTGCGGATGGCCGAGGAACTGGGCCTGGGCACGGAGCTGGCCGACAAGCTGTCCGCGCTCGGCCGGATCGCGCTGCTGACCGGTGACCTCGAACAGGCCGACGAGCTGCACGAATGCGCGCGGCAGCAGGCCGTCTCACAGGGCTACACGTTCGGTGAGGAGCACGCCGAGCTGGGCTTGGCGCTGAGCGCGCGGCGGCAGGGGCGGTTCGACGAGGCCGAGGCGTGGCTGCGCAAGTGGCTGGAGCACGACCGGCGGCTGGAGTCGGACATCGCGCTCGCGCTGATCCTCGCCGAGCTGGGCTTCATCTTCGAGCAGCGCGGTGACGCGGACGGCGCTCGCGCCCTGCACCTCGAAGGGCTGCAGGCGGCGCGGAAGGCGGCCGATCCGCGTGCGGTGGCCCTGGCGTTGGAGGGACTGGCCGGGGTGAAAGCCGTTCTCGGGCGCCACGACCGGGCGGCGCGGCTGCTCGGCGCCGCCGCGGTGCTGCGGGAAGAGGTGGGCGCGCCGCTCCCACCGGGTGAACGGGGCGACGTCGACCGGATCACCGCGACCTCGCGTGCCGCGTTGGGCGCGGAGGCGTTCGACCTGGAGTTCGAGCGCGGCCGTGCGCGCGGCGAGTCCGAAGTGGACCTCATCGTGCCGTGATCGCCGTGGGCCTTGTCGTGCGAACGGCTGTGGCCCGTCCTACGGTGAATCGCGGGAGGTTGTCCATGGACGAACGGTGGCAGTACCTGTCGGTGCTCGTCGTCTGCCTTCTCCTCACCGCGCCCCTGGAGTACCTGGGCGCGGGCGTCTACCGGCGGTTCGACGCCGTGGCCCGCACGCTGCTGCCGGTCGTGGTGCTGTTCGGCGCGTGGGATCTCGTGGCCATCGCCCGTGGGCACTGGACGTTCAGCGAGAGGTTCACGCTGGGGTTCGCCCTGCCGGGTGGCATGCCGGTGGAGGAGGCGCTGTTCTTCATGGTGATCCCGTTGTGCGCGCTGCTCACCTACGAGGCGGTGCGGAGCGTGGTGGTCCCCCGACCGGAGGACGTGCGGTGGGTCCGGAATACCTGATCGCCGCCGTGGTGTCGGTCGTGCTGACGATCGCCTTGGAACTGCTGGTGTTGCGCACCGGCCTGTTCCGGCGTCCCGCCTACTGGCTGACCATGGCGATCGTCTTCGCGTTCCAGATCCCGGTGGACGGCTGGCTGACCAAGCTGAGCGCGCCCGTCGTCCTCTACGCGCCGACGGCGATCAGCGGGCTGCGGGTGCCGTGGGACATCCCCGTCGAGGACTTCCTGTTCGGCTTCTCCCTGATCACGCTGACCCTGCTGCGGTGGGAACGGGCGCTGGCCCGTCGGAAGGCGGCCTGATGGCGAGGTTGGCGGTGGACGGCGTGCCGGACGCGTTCGATGTCGCGGCTCCCGGCTACGACCTGCTGGTCGGCGCGAACCCCGGTTACCACCGGGAACTGCGGCGGTCGGCCACCGCGCTCCGCATCGCGCACGGGGGCGCTGGCCGGCGGCTGCTGGACCTGGGGTGCGGTACTGGCGCGTCCACGGCGGCGCTGCTGTCGGTGGCTCGCCGTGCGGAGATCATCGGGGTGGACGCGTCGGCGGGCATGCTCGACCGGGCGGCGCGGAAACCGTGGCCGGACAACGTGTCGTTCGTGCACGCCCGAGCCGAAGAACTCACGGCTTGCGGCCCGTTCGACGGAATCTTCGCCGCCTACCTGATCCGCAACCTCGCTGACCCGGACCCGGTGCTCGCCACGATTCGCGGACTGCTCAAACCCGGGGCGCGGTTCGTGGCGCACGAGTACTCGGTGCGCGATTCGTTGGCGAGCACGGTGTTGTGGACGGCGGTCTGCGGGGGCGTGATCATTCCGGCCGGTGTGGTGGTGACCCGGTCACCGAGGCTCTACACCTACCTGTGGCGGAGCGTCCTGTCCTTCGACGGTGTTCGCGGGCTGCGGAACCGACTGCGGCGCAACGGGTTCACCGGCGTCCGGGTCCTTCCCGCCGCCGGGTGGCAGCGCGGGATCCTGCACACATTCGTGGGGGAGGCGTGAACCGGCGGGACCGCAAGGCCGTGCGCGTCCCCGGGCCGACCGGGCGCCCGACGTGCGACAAGGACGTTGTCGTCGTCGGTGGTGGGATCGCCGGGCTGGCCGCCGCCACCATCCTGGCCGAACGCGGCGCACGGGTCGTGCTGTGCGAACGGGAGGACCACCTCGGTGGCCGGGTCGGCGGGTGGGAGACGCGGTTGGCCGACGGCAGCCGCGCCACCATGACCAGGGGCTTCCACGCGTTCTTCCGCCAGTACTACAACCTGCGGTCGCTACTCGCCCGGATCGACCCGGACGGCTCGGCGCTGGTCGGCCTGCCGGACTACCCGCTGTGGCACGCGGGCGGCCACCGCGAGCGGTTCGCCGGCCTGCCGCGCGCGGTGCCGTGGAACGCGGCCGGTTTCCTGCTGCGCAGCCCCGCGTTCGCGTGGAGCGACCTGCCCGCCGTGGACGCCCGCGCCGCCCTGCCGCTGCTGGACGTCTCCGTGCCGCGCACGTACCACGAGCTGGACTCGCTGGACGCCGCCACGTACCTCGACCGCATCCGCTTCCCACGGGCCGTGCACGCGCTGGCGTTCGAGGTGTTCTCGCGCAGCTTCTTCGCGCACCCCAGCCGGATGTCGGCCGCCGAACTCGCGACCATGTTCCACATCTACTTCCTCGGGTCGAGCGAGGGGCTGCTGTTCGACGTGGCCGCGAACCCGTTCCCCGCCTTGTGGAACCCGCTGGCCCGCTACCTCACCGCCCGGAACGCCACCGTCCGCACCGGCACGCCGGTGCTCCGCGTGGGCAGGGGTGACCGGGGCGACCGGGGCGACCGGTTCACCGTCCACCTGCCGGACTCGGTGCTGGAAGCCGACGCCGTGGTCCTCGCCGCCGATGTCCCCGGACTGCGCCGGATCGTGGCCGCGTCGGACATCGGCACCCCGGAGTGGCGCGCGAACATCGCCCGGTCGGAGACCGCGCCACCGTTCCTCGTGTCCCGCTACTGGCTGGACCGACCGGTGCGCCCCGACCGGCCCGGTTTCCTCGGCACCAGCGGCTACGACCTGCTGGACAACATCTCCGTGCTGAACCACTACGAGCACGAGGCCCGTGCGTGGGCGTCCCGCACCGGCGGCGCGGTGGTCGAACTGCACGGCTACGCCCTACCATCCGATGTGGACACTCCGGACGCCCGCGCCCGCCTGCTGGACCAACTGCATTTCGCATACCCGGAAACCCGGGCTGCGCGGATCGTCGACTCGCGGCACGAACTGCGCGCCGACTGCCCCCTCTTCCCACCCGGCGGCTTCACCCGACGCCCCACCATCCCGACCCCTGACGACGGCCTGGTGCTTGCCGGTGACCTGGTGCGGGTCGACCTGCCGGTCGCGCTGATGGAACGTGCGGCCACCACCGGCTTCGCCGCCGCCAACCACCTGCTGTCCCGGTGGGGCGTGGCCGGCACGGACCTGTGGACCGTCCCGACGTCCGGCCGAGGCCCGCTCCTGCGCACCCTGGCCCGCCGATTCGGCCGCAACCCTCAGGCCGACCGGCCGGTGGTGCGCAGCGCGTAACGGCGTTCGGCGTAGGCCAGGTCGTCGCGCCACAGCCGGGCGGCGGCCCACTTCATCAGCGGCCGGATCACCGGGGCGGCGGACTTGGCCAAAGCGAAGCCACGCCGGTGCGAGTGCGCGATGGTCGCCTCGATCACCGCCGTCCGTGGGGTGCCGTCCCGGCCGAGCGTCAACGGCGTCGCGTGCGTCTCGACGACGCTGCCGACGCCTTCGCCTTCCACGATGTGCATGACGACCGTGCGCGGTTCCGGGCAGGTGAAGGCGGCGGTCACCGGAACCCCGATCCGTCCGGCGACCTTGAACGTCACCTCGACCAGGAACCGGTCGTCCTCCTCGGTGGGTGTCCGCAGCACGGTCAGGTTGGCGAACGAGTACGGGTGGAACCACGCGCCGTGCCACGGGTCGAGCCGGTTCGCCACCACGTCCTCGGGTTCGCACCGCCCGACCATCGTCGCCACCGCGTCGACCCCACCTTCAGGCCTGACCGGCAACACGGGCTCCGGCAGCGGCTCCTCGCCGCCGACGTCGTCCAACCGGACCCACACCAACACGCCGTCGTCGTATGCCGGGTAAGGGCTCCACGTGCCGAACCGGCGTGAGCCGAGCGCCAAGCCGTGCCACCGGCACACCAACTCGCCCTCGTGCACGGCCGCGTCACACAGCGGCGCCCCCATGTGCGGGCAAGTTCCCGGCCCTCCCAACACCCGTCCTTCACGTCCGCGCCACACCACGACCTCGCGCCCGCCGATCACCCGCCCGACCGGCGCGGACGCCGTGACGTCACGACTCGCCGCGAGCACGAACCAGTTGCCCGACGGCTTCACCGAGGCGTGCTTGACCGCCGCCTCGATGAGGGCGGGCTGGGCGTCCCGCCACGTCGGCTCCTGCTCAGCCCAACGCGGGGCGGCGAACCGGCGCAACGGGATCCGCATCGCGACCTCCAGCCGTGCTCAACACATCACCCAGCGTGACACCACCCGTCGCACCCCGCCACCGAACCGCACGTCACGTGGGCGTGGGCGGCTCAGGCGTAGGCGGAATCGGCGGCTCGGTATCAGGCGAAGGCTCCGGCCCAGGCGGCTTGGGAACCGGGTCCGGCACGGGCACAGGCCGAGGCTGAGGTGGTTCAGGCTGAACCATGACGACCTCCCTTCCCCCACGGACTACCCCGACCCTCACCCCTCAGACACCCACCACCCCCGGTGTGTCCTACCTTCAGAACAGGTGTGTCCTACGTTCAGAGCAGGTGTGTCCTACGTTCGGAACGCGTGAGTTGAACGCTCAGGACAAGCGAGTGGCCCCGTTCCGGGCGGCGGCGGATCCGGTCAGTGCTTCAGGTTCGGCAGGACTTCCTGGCCGAACAGGCGGATCGTGTCGAGCACCGCTTGGTGCGGTAGGCCGCCGATGTCCACCATGACCAGGTGCGCGTCCAAGCCCAGCAGCTCGGTGAGGCCGTTCAGCCGCTCGGTCACCTCCGCCGGATCCCCGCACACCGCCGCGCCGTCCATCAACGCGTCCAAGTCCAGATCACCATCGCCCCGCCAAGGGTCGGCGAACTCCGCGTACGCGGCGAGGTGAGGACGCCAGGTGTCCCGAGCCTCCGCACCGGTGGGCGCGACGAACACGTGGCTCGGCAACGCCACCCGCCCCCGGCCGTCCATCGCGGCCCGGTAGCGCTCCACCACCGAACGGTGCGTGCTGGGGTCACGCAAAGTGCTGGGCAGCATCAACGGCAGGTCCAGTTCGACCGCCAGGTCCGCCGACACCGCCGACCCGCTGCCGATCCACACCAACGGCCGGGGCTGCTGCATCGGACGCGGCGTGGTGGTGACGTCCACCAAAGGGCTCCGGTACTTGCCCTCCCACGTCACCTGCGGTTGCTCCAACAGTCGCAGCAGGAGCCGCAGGTTCTCGTCGAAACGCTCCCGCAGATCGTCCTGCACCCCGAACGCCACGTCGGTCCGCTGCGAGACCCCACGCGCCACGATCAGCTCCGCCCGGCCCAACGACAGCACGTCGAGCGTGGCCAACTCCTCCGCCACCAGCACCGGATCGTGGTGCGCCAGCAACTTCACACCGGTGGACAGCCGCAACGTCGACGTGCGCGCGGCGATGGTGGCCAGCAGCAACTCGGGCGCGGACACGATGTACCGGGTGAAGTGGTGCTCGCCGATCGCCACCCCGGTGAAGCCCGCCTCCTCGGCCACCACTGCCTGCTCCACGATCGCACGCAACCGGTCCGACTCGGTCACGGTGTTCCCGGTGTGCGGGTCGGGCAGGTGGTCGCCCAGGATCAGCAGGTACACGTCCATTGCCCAATCTTGCACCGCACCCGACTACGGTGGCGGTCGCAGCTTCCCGTGATCGAGAGCAAGGAGCCGCCGTGACCGCAGTGTCCGTGTCCGACAACGCCGAGCAGTCCCGCTACGAGGTTCGCCTGGACGGTGAGCTGGGCGGCTTCGCCGAATACGTGTCGACGGACGGCGTGGTGACGTTCACCCACACCGAGGTCGCCATCGAGGGCAAGGGCCTGGGGAGCGCGTTGGTCCGGCAGGCCCTGGAGGACGTGCGCGCCAAGGGGCTCACGGTGGTGGCGGAGTGTCCGTTCGTGCGCGGCTACCTGGACAAGCACCCGGAACTGACCGAGGTTACCAGCAAGTAGTATCCGGGGATGGAGTGGACTGAACCCGGAGTCTTCGAGGTCGCGCCCGGTGTATACCGCATACCGTTGCCGCTGCCCAACGATGGATTGCATACCGTCAACGTGTATGCAATCGACGACGGTGACGGCCTCGTCCTGATCGACTCCGGCTGGGCCCTCGACGCGGGCGAGACGGCACTGGAGTCCGCGCTGGGCACCCTCGGGCACGGCTTCGAGGACGTCCGCCGCTTCCTGGTCACCCACGCCCACCGCGACCACTACACGTTGGCCGTGGCGCTGCGCCGCAGGTTCGGCACGAAGATCGCCCTGGGCGCGGGGGAGCAGCCGTCGCTGGCCAGGATCATCGCCCGCCGCCGGGACGGCCAGATCCGCAACCTGGCCACGTGGGGCGCACCGCACCTGGCCGACCGGTGGCGTGCCGTGGTGGCCTCCATCGGCGATGACGAGTTGCGCGACTACGAAGAGCCCGACGAGTGGCTCACCGAGACCGACCTGGCCCTGGAGAAGCGCGTGCTGCGCGTCCTGCCCACGCCGGGCCACACCCGTGGGCACGTGGTCTTCGTGGACGTCGACTCGTCGCTGCTGTTCGCCGGTGACCACGTGCTGCCGCACATCACCCCGTCGATCGGCTTCGAACCCGCCCGCCCCGCCCTGCCGCTGGGCGACTACCTCGACTCGCTGCGCCTCGTCCGCGACTACCCGGACCTGCGCCTGCTGCCCGCGCACGGACCCGTCACCGAGTCCAGCCACGCGCGGGTCGACGAACTGCTGGCCCACCACGAGGACCGGCTGGCGGCCACGCTGGAGGCGGTGCGGAGCGGCACCGGCACGGCGTTCGAGACCGCCCGCAAGCTCGGCTGGACGCGGCGGGACCGGAAGTTCGCCGAGTTGGACCTGTTCAACCAGGTCCTGGCCACCGGTGAGACCGCCGCGCACCTCGACGTGCTGGTCCACCGGGGGCTGTTGACGACCGAGGAACGGGCCGGTGTCACCGTCTACGCGGTCGCCGCCGCCCGGAGCGGAGCGGATGGCGAGCAGGGCTAGCGGGAGGTTGTCCACAGGTCGGGCGTGACGCCGGGAAGTTGTCGGTCCCAGCCGGCAGGATCAAGAACAGGGATCCCCTGGGCGGGGACCCCTGCGTAGCTGTCGCGGTCAGACGAGGGAGCGGCTGAAGTGCTCGGCCAGGACGGGCGCGAGGACGTCCGGCGCGATGCCGTGCCACTCGCCGGCCAACGTCCGGCGCCGGGCGTTCGGCAGGCGCTCGGCGACACCGTCGGCCCAGGCGCGCAACTGCTCGTCGCTGCCCGTGCTGTCCAGCACCAACGTCGGCGTGTCGATCCTGGCCAGGTCCGGGGGAGTGCCGGTGATGGTCAGGTCGTAGACGGTCGTGTGGGCCAGCGCCTCCAGGGCGGGCCAGCCGGGTGACTGGCGCATCCCCGCCGTCAGCTCCTCCGGGACACCGCACGCCACCTGGAAGCGGATCATCGCGTCACCACGCCGACCGGCCTCGACCAGGGCGTTGATCTCGTCCCGCACGTCCGGCCCGGTCGACTCGGGCGACTCGAACGACAGCGGCGGCTCCAGCAGCGCCAACGCGGTGATCGGCACTCCGGCCGCGGCGGCGTGCAGGGCCAGGACCGCGCCGGACGAGAAACCGTATACAAAAGCCCGTCCGCCGGCGGCCTCCACCACCGCGGCCAGGTCCTCCACCTCGCGGTCGATCGCATACGGTCTGCGATCGGAGCTCTCGCCTCGGCCCCGCCGGTCGTAGGTGTATGCGGTATACCCGGTCAAGGCCTCGGCGACCGCGGGCATCGGGCCCGAACCGCGGAAGCAGCACGCGGCGTCCACCAACACCACCGCCGGGCCGTCGCCCACCCGCGAGAAACCGATCGTCGTGCCGTCCTTCGAGGTCACGGTGCTCATGACGACTCCTCGAGACTCGGAACTCGACGGTACGGTAACGGCTGCGTGGCGGCCCTGCACGGGACGCGGTCGCCGCGCTCGCCGGGAAGCCGAACAGCGGTCGGACGAGGTGCTCGACGGGCCTGCCCCGCCGCGCAGCGGCGAAATCGAGCACAGCCAGGCGACCGAGCCGCCGTCCGCGGAGCAGCGGCCATGTCACCGCGGCAGCTTCACGACCGTCACGAAGAAGTCGTCGATCTGCCGCACGACCTCGATGAACCGGTCGAAGTCCACCGGCTTGGTGACGTACGCGTTGGCGTGCAGGTTGTAGCTGCGCAGGATGTCCTCCTCCGCCTCCGACGTGGTCAGCACCACCACCGGGATCGGGCGCAGCGCCTCGTCCGCCTTGATCTCGGCCAGCACCTCCCGGCCGTCCATCTTCGGCAGGTTCAGGTCCAGCAGGATCAGCCCCGGCCGCGGCGCGTCCTCGTACGGCTCCTCGCGGCGCAGGAATTGCAGCGCCTCGACGCCGTCGCGCACGACGTGCAGCTGGTTGCGGATCTTGTGGTGCTCGAACGCCTCCTGCGTCATGAGCGCGTCACCGGGGTCGTCTTCCACCAGCAGGACGTCGATCACGTTCAGCGGATTGCTCATTGCTCGTCGTCCTCCACGGCCGGCAGGGTGAACTTGAAGGTGGTCCCGGTCTCCTGGCCGGTGTCCAGCCAGATCGTGCCACCGTGGTACTCGACGATCTTCCGGCACATGGCCAACCCGATGCCGGTGCCGGGGTAGTCGTCCTTGTGGTGCAGGCGCTGGAAGATCACGAAGATCCGTTCAGCGTACTCGGGATCGATGCCGATGCCCTTGTCGCTGACGTCGAAGGTCCAGAGTTCACCGGTCCGCTCCACGTCGACGCGCACCTGCGGCGGGTTCTTGCCGTGGAACTTCAGCGCGTTGCCGATCAGGTTGCCGAACACGCCACCGAGCAGCGACGCCTCGCCGCGCACCGTCGGCAGGTCCGCCACCTCGACCGTCGCCCCGGTCCCCTCGATGAGCTCGGAGTAGTTGTCCAGCACCTCGGCGACCAGCTCGTCGAGGTCCACCATGGTCTGCTCGCGGCTCATCCGGCCGACCCGCGAGAACGCCAGCAGGTCGTTGATCAGCACCTGCATCCGCTTCGCGCCGTCGACCGCGAACTGCAGGTACTGCTCGCCGCGCTCGTCCAGCTGACCCGAGTAGCGGCGTTCCAGCAGCTGGCAGAAGCTCGCCACCTTGCGCAGCGGCTCCTGCAGGTCGTGCGAGGCGACGTAGGCGAACTGCTCCAGCTCCGAGTTCGACCGCCGCAGCTCCTCCAGGTCGGCGAGGATGCGGACCCGCATCGCCTCGACGTCCTGGCCGAGCATCACCGTCTCCCGCGGCCCGCCCGCCTCGACCGCGTGCGCGTAGTCGCCCGACGACACCTGCCGCACGTCCGCCGCCAGCCCGCTCAACGGCGCGATCACGATCCGGTACAGCATCACCGCGACCCCGGAGATGATCAGCACCAGCAGCACGCCGAGCGCGACGACCAGCCACAGCACCTCGCCGACCACGTCGTCCAGCTCGCGCTGCGCCTCCTCGGACGCCTGCTCCAGCTTCCCGCCCAGCTCGTCGATGGCGGCGCGCACCCGGTCGAACAGCGCCTTGCCGCGTTCGGCGTCGGCCAGCGCGGTCTGCGGGTTCCCCGACACGTACACGAGGTTGACCAGCGGCTCGGCGTAGCTCTGCCGCCAGTCGGCCGCCAGCTGGTCGACCTCGTCCAGGTCCCGGACCAGGTCCGGCCGCACCGACGCGAGCGCCGACCTGGCGGCGTCGATCGACTCGTGCTCGATCCGCTGCCCGTCGGTGTACGGGGTGAGGAAGTCCTGTTTCGCGGTGAGCACGTACCCGCGCACACCGTTCTCCTGGTTGATCAGCGCGGTGTCGATCTGGCGCACCATGCCGCGCGCCGGCGCGATCTGGTCCACCAGCAGCACCCGCGCGTCCGACAGCCTCGCCACGGCAACGCCCAGACTGCCGATGCCGCCCGCGCACACCAGGATCAGAACCGCCACCGCCGCCATCAGCAGCCGGCTCGCGGGCCAGCGGGTGCGGTAGTCCATCAGCCTCGGTCCGAGATCAGCAGCACGGCCATGTCGTCGTCCAGCTCCCCGCCGTTCAGTTCCTTGACCCTGCTGATCAGGCTGTCCAGCAACGTCGACGGTTCGCGCGCCCAGTCCGGCCGGTCCGCGGTGATGTCGTCGATCAGCTTGATCAACCGCTCGGACCCCAACCGCTCGCTGTCACCGTGGACCCGGCCCTCGACCAGACCGTCCGTGTAGAGCAGCATCGCCCACCCCGGCGGCAGCGGCACGTCCAGCCCGCTCCACGTGCTGTCCGGCAGCACGCCCAGCGGCAGCCCGGCCCGGTCGCGGGGCAGCTCCACCACCCGGTCGCCGACCAGGAGCATCGGCTCCGGGTGCCCGGCCAGGTAGACCCGCGCCCACCGGCGGTCCGGCGAGATCGTCACCATGCACGCCGTGGTGAACAGGCCCGGCTGGTGCCGTTCGTGCTCCAGGATCTCGTGCAACGTGCGCAGCACCCGCGACGGCTCCTGGTCGGCCAGCACCAGCGCCCGCCACGCGATGCGCAGGAACACGCCGATCGCGGCCTCGTCGGGGCCGTGCCCGCACACGTCGCCGATCAGCACCTGGAGCGTGCCGTCCGCGGTGCGCACCGCGTCGTAGAAGTCGCCGCCGAGCAGCATCCGGCTGCCGCCGGGGCGGTAGCTGACCTCCCAGCCGATGTCCTCGCCGTGCATGATCGGCGACGGCAGCAGACCCCGTTCCAGCCTGGTCTTCTCCGCCGCGAGCAGCTGCTCGTCGCGCAGTTGGCGCTGGGTCTCCTCGGCCCGCTTGCGGCCGACCGCGTACCGGATGCTGCGGGCCAGGCCCACACCGTCCACCTGGCCCTTGACCAGGTAGTCCTCCGCGCCCGCGGCCACCGCCCTGGTGCCCTGGTGCTCGTCGTTCAGGCCGGTGAGCACGATGATCGCCACCGGCGCGGGGTGCGCGAGCAGCCTGGTCAGGCCGTCGATGCCGGCCGCGTCCGGCAGACCCAGGTCGAGCAGCACGCAGTCCGCCTTCGACAGCAGCCGTTCGGCTTCGCGCAGGGTCCGCGCCCGGTGCAGGGCGACGTCCGCCTCGACCTCGTCCAGCAGTGCTTCGACCAGCACGGCGTCACCCTCGTCGTCTTCGACGAGGAGCACGTTGATCCGGTCCACCGCGGTCCGCGGTGCGGGGAGCCCTGCCACGGGGGAGGAGATTAGTCGAACTCGATCAGACCGCGGCGACGGCGGTGCGGTGGGGCGCGGTGACCGGACCGGAGGCCATGACCGAAGATCCTGGCGTGACGTTCTCCCAGATGGTGGCGCTGACGGCCCGCCTGCCCCGCCGGGGCCGCGGTTTCTGGTACTCCGTGGCCATCGACCTGCTGTGGCCGCTGGTGGTGCTGTTCGTGCGGATGCGGATGGCGGGCCGGACCCACATCCCGAGGCGGGGCGCGGTGCTGCTGGCGTCCAACCACCTGTCGTTCGCCGACCCGGTGACGTTGACCGCGTTCGCCCTCGCGTCCGGCCGCGTGCCCCGCTACCTGGCCAAGGCGAGCCTGTGGAAGGCGCCGGTCCTCGGCTGGGTCATGTCGTCGGGCCGGCACATCCCGGTCGACCGGAACAGCGTGCGTGCGGGCCGGGCGTTGGACAGCGCCCGCGAGTCGCTGGAATCGGGGGAGTGCGTGATCGTCTACCCCGAGGGGACGTTCACCAACGACCCCGACGGCTGGCCGATGCGCGGCAAGAACGGGGTCGCGCGGCTGGCGTTGGCGACCCGGACGCCCGTGGTGCCGGTGGCGCAGTGGGGCACCCGGGAACTGTTGCCGCCGGGGAAGTTCGTGCCCCGGCCGTGGCGGAAGGTGACCGTGGTGGCGGGCGCCGAGGTGGACCTGTCCGACCTGTACGGGCTGGAGCCGACCAAAGCCGTGCTGGACGAGGCGACCACGCGGATCATGGCCGCTGTCACCGCCCTGCTGACCGGTGTCCGCGAGCTACCGCATCCCGGGAGCCGGTGACGGACGCTTCGGAGTTACGGGCGTCTCGGAGTTACGGGCGTTTCGGGCCTTGCTGCTTCGGGTCGCGCCGTTCGCGCTCCCACCGCAGGTACTGGCCGGCGACCGTGGAGACGCTGGTGAGCAGCCACACCGCCACGCCCGCGTCGTCGGTCACGCCGATGATCGGCAGCAGTTCGGGCAGCACGTCGATCGGGGAGACCAGGTAGACGACGGCGAAACCCCACGTGGCCAACGTGCTGGTGGGCAGGCCGTAGGCCTTGCGCTCGCGCAGCAGCCGGGGCAGCGCCTTGGCGCGCTCGACGACGTTGCCGACCGGTCGGGGCTCACCGGCCCGCTCCCAGCGGCGACGTCGGCGCACCACCCACAGCGCACCGGCCGCCACACCCAGCACCAGCAGGCCGGAACCCGCGACCACCGGGGGCAGGCCGATCAGGTCGTCGTCACGCCACAGCAGCGTGCTCAGCCCGAGCAGGGTGAGGACCACGCTGAAGAAGATCACGTGTCCATGGTAGTGGCGGTGGGGCGCGAGCGTGGGCGGAGCGGCAAGGGTTTCGGCAAGGGTTCGGTCACGTGGCGGAAACTTCCGGATCGACAGGCTCACGCCGCGGGCCGGTCGATCAATACGATGACCGCGTGAGCGATTCCGCCCGGTTACCGGCACGATCCGTCGTCGTGGTGCTGTTCGCCGTCGCCGCGTGCGCGGTGCTCGCGGCGGGCGGGTTGACCGCCGTCGTCCTCGCCGACGACGGCCCCAGGCAGGCCACACCGGTCGCGACGGGCGACCGGCCCTCGCCGACCGCGCGGCCCGCCACCACCCGCGCCGTCGGACCGCCGATGTGCCTGATCGGCTCGTGGCGCACGGTGGACGACAGGCTGATGGTGAAGTTCTACACCGACGAGGACCCGATGCCGTTCACCACCAGCGGCCGGGTGTACGAGTTCCGGGCCGACGGCACCGGCACCGAGCGGATGGACAACGTGACGCTCAGCGGCAGCTTCGAGGGCAACGCGCTGCGCATGGTCGGCAACGGGTTCACCGAGTTCACCTGGTCGGCGACCGACAAGGCCATCACCTACGTCGACCGCACCAAGGCGGAGATGACCTGGGCCTTCTACGACCAGCGCGGCCACGTGGACACCCAGCCGGTGCCGGTGAAGCAGGGGCTGAACGAGGTCGACGACTACAGCTGCCAGGGCACGCAGCTCGTCGAGAGCAACGCGTCGGGCTACCGGTCGGTGTGGGTGCGCACCACCGGATCCGGGGTGTACGGCTGATGCGCGCGCTGGTGATCGCGTCGGCGCTGCTGGCGCTCACGGCCGCACCCGCCGCGGCTTCCCAGCCGTCGAGCCCGGAGGAGTCGGCCGCCGCCGTGGCCAGGCCCGGGATCGTGTTCGTCACCGTGGAGTGGCACGGCTGGGTGCGCGACAAGCGCACCGGCGAGGTGTTCGGCGGCGCGGACGGCTATGTCGTGAAGGCGACCTGCAGTGGTGCGGTGATCAGGCCGGACGGTCACGTGGCCACCGCCAGCCACTGCGTCCACACCGGACCGCAAGGCGGCGCGGGCGCGTTGTTCGACGCGGCCATCGAGCAGCTCGCGGCGGCGGGCCGCGTCGGCGACCGTGCCGCGGCGAAGGCGCAGCTCGTCGAGCACGCCGTGGCCGAGGGCGCGAGCCCCGACCGCCCGATCGACCGCGCCATCCAGGTCGAGCGGGTGGAAGCCACCGGCGACGGGCCGATCCGCGACGTCGCACCCGCCACCGTGGTGGACCTCGTCGCACCGACCGACGGTGACGTGGCGGTGCTGAAGGTGCCGCGCGACAACCTGCCGTCGTTGGAGATCAGGACCGACCAGACGCCCGTCGGCACGCCCATCCTCGCCATCGGCTACCCCGGTTCGGCGGGCGCGACCGTCGACCCGAGCCTGGAGCCCAGCAACAAGAACGGCCAGATCTCCGCCCGCCGCACCCAGAACGACCGCCCGTTCTACGAGTTCAGCGCCGCCGCCACGCACGGCATGAGCGGCGGTCCGGTGGTCGACATGGAGGGCCGGGTGGTCGGCCTGATCAGCCAGGGCGCGCCGGGGGAGACGCAGTCGTTCAACTTCGCCGCCGCGTCCTCCACGCTGCTGGACCTGTTGGCGGGCAAGGACGTCAAGGCCGAACTCGGCGCGCACGACCGCGACTACCGGGCCGGGCTGGACCGCTACTTCGCCGGCGATTTCGACGGCGCGGTGGAGGGTTTCGACGACGTGCTGGCCGCCTCGCCCGGCCACCTCCAGGCCACCGAGTACCGGCGACTCGCGGTCGAGCGGGGCGGGACGGCCGGTGGCGATTCGGTTCTGCTCGTCGTGTTCGCGGTGCTCTGCGCCGGTGTCGCGGTGGGCACCGCGACGGCGGGCACGGCGATCGCGCTGACCCGCAGGCGTCGCCTGAGGCCCGTGGGTCCCGCCGCGCCGGTCGATTCGGTGCCGGTCGGTTCGGTGCCGGGTGGGCACTCACCGATGCCGGTGCCAGTGCCCGACGAAGGCTTCGCAGGAGTCCCCGCCAAGGGGACCCCTGCTTTTATCCTGCCACAGGGGTCCGACAATTTCGGATCCGACAATTTCGGGCGAGCGCCTGCCGATGCTCCGGTGGTGTCCGATGTGGACACGCCACCGTTCGGCATCCCGCTGCCACCAGCCGCTCTCGGCCTTCAGCCACAGCCCGACCGCGAGGCCGAGACCGACAAGGTTCAGCGGGAAGAGCCCCTCACCCTCCGCGATGACCGGACCGAGCAGCAGACCGAACCCCGCCGTCAGCACGTAGACCAGGCTCACCAGGGTCACGAAGACGAGAAGCCGTAACGACTCGTCACCACCCCATGGCTGCGGTCCTGTCCGGCGTACGGCGCGGCCCCGACACCCGTGACGTCACGGAGCCGGGGCGTCGCCGGGCGAGGACGGCGCGGGTGGGGGTTTCCGGTTCCTGGCCACCCGTTCCACCTCCGCCAGATCGGCGGCGGTGACCAGCCGGACCTCCGCCGCCCGCCGCGCGACCGCGAACCTGGTGTTGTGCAGCCGACCCGCGTGCGGCGCCAGGAACGGGTCGTCCGCCGCACCGAACGCGATCGCCGAGATGGCCCGGATCGCGTCGTCCACCCGCTGTGGCCGGTGCAGGTTCCACGTGTAGCCGTGCCACTCGCGGACCCGTTCGAAGATCTCCCGGTTCGACGGCGGCCGAGGGTAGTCGTCCGCGCCCACCAGCCACGGCTCGCTCAACGCCAGCGCCACGAACCAGTCCCGCCCGCCCCGCACCAGCCCCGGCCCGGTCCGCGTGTCCTCCCCGCTCGACCCGAACGGCACCTCCGGCGTCACCGTCGACGGCTCCACGTCGATCATGATCAGCAGGTCGGTGAACCCGTCGCCCTCACCGCGGCCACCACCGCCACCACGTCGGCCGAGCAGCAGCACCAACTGGTTCTCCCCGGCGTCCAGCAACGCCGACACCGACCGGGTCAGGATCACCCGCCGCGCACCGCCCGGCGCGTCGAACAGGCTCGACAACTGCGCCTCACCCGCGCCCAGCCACGTCAACGTCACCACGTCCGCACCGACCGCCAACTCGCCCACGAGCCGCGACACGTGCGGCGCGCAGTCCGGCAGCGTCAACGCCACCCGCCCCGGACGGGCCGGACCCAGCACGACGTGCGGCGCACGCCCGAACAGCAGCGACTCACCCGGCCCCAGCACCACTGAAGCCAGGCCCGCGCCCCGCACCACCACCCTCGGCACGGCTCAGCCCGGACAGCCGGGCGGCTCGCCCCGGTCCTGCCCCAACGAACGCCACTCCTCGGCCAGCGTGCCCGCGTCGAGCGCACCGCACAGCACCTCGACCGCCCGTTCCGGCACGAGGTTCCAGACGCGGGTCGTGCCGTCCGCGCTCGCGGAGGCGATCCGCTCACCGGTCGCGTCGAACGCCACGTCGTTCAGCTCGTCGTCGTGCCGGTCCAGCCGGGCCACCTGCCGGGCGCCGTCGACCTCCCACAGCCGCACCACGGCGTCCCGGCTCGCGGTGGCCAGCAGCTTGCCGTCCGGACTCCACGCCACCCGGCGCACCGGCGCGTCGTTGCCGGTCAACTGCCCGATCTCGACACCGTCCTTGATCCGCCACAACCGCACCAGCCGGTCACCCCCACCCGTCGCCAGCACCTCGCCGTCCGGGCTGAACTCGGCGGCGATCGCGACGTTGTCGTGACCGGGCAGGATCGCCCACTCCGCGCCCGGGTCGACCAGGTTCCACAGCCCGATCTTGCCCCCCGACAGCGTCACCGCCAAGGTGCGGCTGTCCGGGCTGAACGTCATCGCGGTCGGGTAGTTGGCCTGCACGTCGTTCTGCTGGGGGTTGCGCGGCTCCTCGCTCGTCGACCGACGACCGGCCACCTCCAGGCCGGCGGCGTCGAGCAGCAGCAGTTCGTCGCGCTCGCTGCCCGAACCGGTCGGGGTGCGGCCCCCGACGGCGATCGTCCTGCCGTCCGGGCTGAACGTCACCGCGGTGAACTCCGTGCCCGGCCGGGAGAACCGGCGTGCCTCCGCACCCGTCTCCGCCTTCCACACCACGACCGCGCCGTCCTCGCCCACCGTGACCAGCTCGGTCCCGTCCGGGCTGAACGCCACGTCGTACGCGTCGTCGGAGTGGGCCTGGACCTGGCGGACCAGTTGTGCGGCTTCGTGGTCCCACAACCGCACCACGCCGTTGCCGCTCGTCGTGGCCAGCAGCTTCCCGCCCGGCTGGAACGCCGTGGCGAGAACGGCGGCGTCCCGCGAGCCGAGCGTCGTGCGCAGGTACGACCACACCGTGACCACGCCGTTCGAATCGGCGCTGAGCACGGTGCGCCCGTCGCCGGTGAACGCGAGGCCGAACGTGGTCACCGAACCCGCCGCGTACCGGGACAGCAGCTCACCGCTCGCCGTGTCCCACGAGTAGATGCCGGAACCCACCGCGCCCGCCATCACCGCACCGCCGGACGGGGTGAACTCCACCGAGGCCAACCCCTCGTCCGCCGTGCTCGACACCGTGCGCGTGGTCCACGTCGAGGTGTCCCACAACCGGACCGTCGAATCCATCGCCGCGCTGGCCAGCGTGGTGCCGTTCCGGTTGAACGCCAGCGCGGTGACCTGGTCGGTGTGCCCCACCAGGTTCGCGACCACGGCGCCGTCGCCCACCCGGTGCACCGCGACGTCGTTGCCGTTGGTCAGCGCGATCAGCCCGGCGCCCTGGAGGAACGCCATCCGGATCGACGACGCCGCCGGGAACACCACCCGCTCGGTGAGCCCCGCCGTCTCCCACACCACCACGCCCCGGTCGGTGTAGGCGGCGAACGTGGTGCCGTCCCGCGAGATCACCGTGTCGATCGCCACGCCCGGCACGGTGAACACCCGCTTGCGCTCCGGCACGTCCCACAGCTCGACCTTCTTGGTGGTCGGGTCGGCCGCCGCCAGCAGCCGCCCGTCCTCGCTCATCGACACCGTGCGGTACCAGCCGCCCTTGTCGTCCAGCACGGCCAGCTCACGCCGCCCCGGCACGTCCCACAGCCGCAACGACCCGTCGCTGCCGCCGGTCACCGCCGTCTTCCCGTCACCGCTCACCGCGATCGAGTTGATCGCGCCCGCGTGACCCTGCATCCGGCCCCGGTAGGCGTCGACACCGGCGGCCAGCAGCGCACTGCGGCTCTCCACGGTCGGGCTCGCCCGCCACGCCCCGTACGCCGTCAACGCCGACCGCCGCGGATCGACCGCCCTGGCCAACGCCGACTCCGCCGCGAGCTGCCGGGACAGGTTCTGCTGCCGTCCGACGTCCGCCCGGTCCCGTTCGGCCGTCGCGGACTGCTGCAACCGCGTCGCGACGACGACGGCCACCGACGCGACCACGAGCAGCAGGCTCAACGCCACCACCAGACCGCGCAACCGGTTCGTGCGACGGCGCGCCGCCACCTGACCGGCGTGCTCCGCCTCCGTCGACCGGGCCAGGAACTCCTGCTCCACCGGCTGCAACCGCACCCGGTCCCGCGCCGACTCCAACCACCCGGTCAGCGCCGCCAACCGGACACCCCGGTACAGGTCGTCCGCGTGCCGGCCCGACTCCACCCACACGCGGACCGCGTCGGTGAACCGGCGGTGCTGCACCAGACCGGCCCGGTCCTCCTCGATCCAGTCCCGCAGACGCGGCCACGCGGTGAACAGCGCCTCGTGGCTCAACCGCGCGCCCGTGCCGTCCACGGTCACCAGCCGTGCCGCGATGAGCCGGTCCAGCACGTGCCGCTGTGCCGCGAACTCCCCCGGGTCCACCCGCCGCCGGACCACCGCGCCGTCGTCCAACACCGACACCAGCCGCAGCAGGATCGTCCTCAGCGCCTGCCGCCCCGCCGGGTCGAGCGCGGAGTGGATCTCCTCGGCGGTGCGCGACACCGCGCCGTCGATACCGCCCGCGCGGCGGTAGGCGGCCAACGTCAGCACCGGGCCGTCCCGGTGGTTCCACGACTCGCGCAGGGCGTGCGCCAACCGGGGCAGCGCGCCGGGGTCGTAGCCGATCTCGCCGCGCACGCCCAGGTCGGCGATCATCCGTTCCGGCAGGCCCGGTTCCACGTCGACACCGAAGTCCCGTGCCGGGCTGACGATCGCCTGCCGCAGGCCGGTGGCGTCCAGCGGGCCCAGCAGCACGGGTGCGGCGAGCGCCGGTCGGAGCGGTGCCAGTTCGATGCACCGGTCGACCAGATCGGCGCGCACGGCCAGGACGACCAGCGCCGGACGTGCGGCGGTCAGCGCGGTGGCGAACGCCAACCGGTCCGCTTCCGGGGCGTTGAACACCTCTTCGAACTGGTCGACCACGATCACCGGGCGGGTGGTTCGCGCCGAACGCGCGCACACCTCGCCGAACCGGCCCGGGGTCTCGCGGATCAGCCGCGCCCACTCCGCCGCGACGACCGTGGTGTGCGGGGCGATCGCGTTGGCCAGGTTGCCGACCGGGTCCACGCCCGGCGTCAACAGGACCTGCGGCCACGTGCCGTTGTCCTTCCCATCCGCCAGCACGGGCAGCAGACCGGCCCTGAGCACCGACGACTTGCCCGACCCCGAGGCGCCGACCAACACGACCGGCTCGCCGCCGCCGACCTGCTCGGCCAACCGGACCAGCAGATCGGTGACGACGTGCTCGCGCCCGTGGAAGAGATCCGCGTCGTCCCGTTCGAAGCCGCTGAGGCCGGGGTAGGGGGTGGCCGGGGTGTGCGGGCGTTTGGCGCGGGGTTTGTTGGTGGAGCGGAGGATCGCGCGCACCAGTCGGCCTTGGTCGTTCTCCGGGCCGGGTGCCGTGGGTCGGGCGGCGCGTGCCGTCTCACCGTCGTACGCGGCGGCTTGCGCGGCCGTGATCAGGGATTTCGCCGATTCGAACCGCCGCGCCGGGTCCTTCGCCAGACCGCGCAGGACGACCGCGTCCAGCGCGGGGGTGACGGTCGGGCTGAACACGGAGGGTGCTGGCGGCGGTTGGAGGAGGTGGGCGGCGACCTTGGCGGCCGGGTCCGTGGCCGGGTGCGGGAGGCGGCCGGTCAGGCACTCGAACAGGACGCAGGCGAGGGAGTACTGGTCCGAACGGCCGTCGACCGCGCCGCCGGACAGCCGTTCCGGGGCCATGTAGTCCCAGGAGCCGATGAGGTCGCCGGAGCGGGTGAGGGCGGTGGCTTCGGGTGAGGTTTCCCGGGCGATGCCGAAGTCGGCCAGGTAGGCGTGGTCGTCGGCGGTGATGAGGATGTTGGACGGCTTGACGTCGCGGTGGACCAGGCCGTGTTCGTGTGCGGCGTCCAGGGCGTCGGCGACCTGTTCCAGGATCTTCAGGGCTCGGACCTGGTCGACCTCGTTGGCGCCGAGGGCCCGGCGGAGGTCCGTTCCCTCGACCAGCATCATGTCGAGGAAGAGGTGGCCGTCGATCTCGCCGAAGTCGTTGACCGGGATGACGTTCGGGTGCCGGAGGCCGGCGGCGATGCGGGACTCGCGTTGGAAGCGGGCGCGGTACTCGTGGTCGGTGGCGGAGGAGGAGAGGCGCTTCAGTGCGACGACCCGGTCGTTCACGGTGTCGTAGGCGCGGTGAACCACACCCATGCCACCCTGCCCGAGCAGTTCTCGGACCTGGTACCGCCCGAAGTCCGCCAAGTCGGACCGCGCCCCCATAGCGCCCCCTCGTCTCGCCTGACCAACCTTACTGCCCGCACCTTCCGTCCATACACAGGAAGCACATCCCTACACCCGCCCACCTCCTCCAACCCGTAACCTCAACGCTTCCCTGGCCCTCCGACCGCCGCCCCTCCGACCCCACCCGCCGCCCGCCGCCCGCCGCCCATGATGTGAATGGACTTCACCAAGATCACCCGGACGTGCTAACCACCCGCGAACCGGGAGCTTTTCGGCCCAAAATTTCGTTGCCGGAAAAATGGAGGCGGCGCGTTCGGCCAAGGCGTATCGGCCAGCCCGGGGCCACGGACCAAGGGAAGGACCAGGAGCACGGACCGCAGGACCAAGCACAGACCCAGGAAGGACCAAGAACGAACCACCACCGGGCCCACCGGGCCGCACCACTGCCGGACCCACCGGGCCGCACCACCCCGTCCACTCAGGACCCCAAGCCAGTCGGGATGCCACTCGGATCCAAGCGCCCCCGCCACGGACCCCAGCGCTCAACCACAGGATCGCGAGCGCCTGCGCCACGAACCGCAAGCGCCCCGCAACCGCGCCAGCCCTTCCAGCCCCGACCGCCGCCCGCGTACGCATCCCGCCAGTCCGCGCCCGCCAGCCCGTGCACGTCCGCGAGCGCACCTCCGCGAGCGCGCGAACCCGGCGGGCTACGTCGCACCAACCCTCGAGCCCGGTCCCGCACGCCATCCCGACCTCGCACGCGGTACGCCCTGCCCTGGCGCGGTGCGGCCCACGTGCCGCACTTGCAGCCGGCCCAGGCCCCGGACCGCCCTTGCCTCGCCGTGTCCGCCGGAACGGGACTCGAGCGAACCTCCGAGGGAGGCAGGTGATCGGACCCGCAGGCGACCTGCGCGAGCCGAGCCGCGTGCGGTCGCGCGTGAGTGCCCCAAGTGGCGGACGCCGGCGGTTGCCGATGTGTGATCCGGAGCGACGTGCGCCGGCTAGCCACGTGCGAAAACCGGGTGCCGGATCGGGTGCGGGACTGGGGAAGCGGTGTCGTCGACCTCGGTGTGCCGGGTGGCCGCGTGCTGGGTGAGGGCGAGGTGTCGGGGGACGGTCGTGTCGACGGTGAGGGACCAGGCTTGCCGGAGGCGGGGCGTTGGGCGGGCTGCGGGTGGGCGGTAGGTGCCCACCCGTCGCCTCGCGGGTTCTCGGTGAGGCCCGCAGGTTCGGGGGCCCGCGTGCGCCTGCGGGCCCCACCGAGAGGGGAGAGGGTGCGGGGACAGGGGGAGGTCGCGGGAGTGGAGGGGGTTGTGGGTGAGTTGGGCGTGGGTGGGTTAGATGCCGCAGGACGAGGCTGACCAGAAGCGGCTGCTTCGGTGGTCTACGTGGGTGTGGTCGCTGTGGCCCGGGTAGCCGGGGCCCAGGATGCCGTTGAAGCCGTGGTTCCTGGCTTGCTGGGCGAGGCGGCACAGGGAGTGGGGGCCGGAGCCCAGGTCTACCGCGTCCCCGTACAGGTGGCGGGAGTCGGAGGCGCCGCCCACGGCGTTGTTGCACGAGATGCTGCGGAAGCCGCTGGTCACCCGGACGGCCTGATCACCGAGTGCGTGGCGCAGTGCCTGCAACTTCCACATCGACACCAGTGCGTTGAACCTGGCCGTCGCCGCCGACACCTTGCCGCCCGACCAGTCGGAATTGCAGCCGTTCAACTCCGCGTACGAAAAGTTGACGGGTGTGCAGTCGTCGTCCTGGAGCGAGTAGATCCGTGAGTACGTCCCACTCCCCGCCACCCCGTCCGCCGCCAGCCCGTACGCCTGCTGGAAGCGCACCAACGCCGACTTCGTCGCCGGCCCGAACTGCCCGTCCAACCCCAGCACCCCGCCGTAACCGGGATAGCCGGACAGCCGGATCTGCAACTGCCGCACGTCCTCCCCGGACGCGCCTTCGGACAGGCTTCGGTTCCACGTGTAGCAGCCGTCGGCTTGAGCCGTTCCACCACCTGTCACGAGCACGACCGCGACAAGCGCTAACGAAGCCAGATAAGAAACAAGTCGGAGCACAGGGACCTCCAGACCGGGTCGGGTACCGGGTCTGGAGCCTGGCGGAGCTGAAAACTTCCGTCAATCAATCATTGGTGTCCGAATATTTCACACATCAAGAACACTTTGTTAACAGACGGTCGCGGCCGGCGCACGGCGACGAGGAACAAACCTGCCGACGCAACGGCGCACATGGCCGCAGTCACACTGCGCCACGCCACCTGGTCGTCCAGCGCCAACACCCCGTTCCACGCGGCGACCGCCAGGAAGATCGCCGCCAGCACCACCAGAGGTCGTGCGCCGTTCGGTGCCATGCCTGAACAGCGTTCACCACCGGTCCGCCGTTACCGATCGGTCAACGAAAAAGCCACCCACAGGTCACGCCGGGACGCTCCACGCGGGGGAGACGTCGTTGAAACCGGCCCAATGCCGCACGTCGAACCCGTCCGGCCCGGTCCGCCCGCCCAACGCGATCCGCTTGCCCTGCACCGCCCGCACGGTCTGCGCGGCCTGCCGGTCCAGCAGTTCGTCGACCTCGCCGTCACACAACCCGTCTATCTCGTCCCAGAACGTCATCACCCGGTTCACGTACAGCGCCACCAGGTGGTCCCGCGCCGACTCGAACCGACCCGCCGCCACCGCCGCCACCGCGTCGGCCAGGATGTCCGGCCAGTCGTCCGTGGTCACCCGCAACCCCCACGGCGCCGACGGCACCGACCCGGCCGAAGGGAACAGCGTCCGCACGTCACCCCGGTGCACGTCCATGTACCGCGCCACCGACTCCGACACCCGCGTCACCACCGCCGGGTCCTGACGCACCGCCGCACCGTCCACAGCGGCACGCGCCTTCGGTGCCGCGACGCCGGGTGACCGCACCCCATCCGTCCGCAACACGACGTGGAACAACGAGTCCAACACCTGCTGCGGCAACCGCAGGATCTTCGGGAACGGCGAGTTGTGCAGCTTCCGCCCCAACGGCACCTCGACCACACGCATGCGCTCGCGCAACGCGTTCGCGGTCAGCCACACGTCGATTCCGTACAGATACGCGCTGTCCGGTCGCGGCCACGTTCGGGCACGCTCCATGAACGCGCGGTTGAACGCGAACTCGCCGCCGATCGGCTGCTGGACGTGCACGCCGAACACCGCCGCGAGCAGTGGGCTGGCGAGGTGGTTGGTGGTGTTCGCCTCGAACCGGTTGCGCCGGTACGCGGGCACGGCCAGCGCGGGCTCGGCGCAGTCCACCGCGTCCGCCAACGCCGAGATCCACCGGGGCTCGGCGGACCGCACGTCGGCGTCGAGCAGCAGCACCCGGTCGGCGTCCAACTCGGACGCCCGCTCCACGATCGCGAACACGTTCGTGCCCTTGCCGGTGCCCTCACCGCCGGAGCTGGCCACGACTTTCCGGGCGCGCAAGGGTGTCGAGGTGAACTCCCGCACGGTGCCGTCGGTGCTGCCGTTCTCGGCCAGCACCACGACGTTCGTCCCCTCGGGGAACGCGAGGTGCAGGCCGGCGTCGGCGGCCGTGGCCACCGCGCCGACCGTGCGCGCCTCGTCGCGGGCCGGTATCCCGACGACGGTGACTCGACTCCGGTTCGCCATGGGACCGAATGCTTGGTTGCCCGGGTTACGGCAACACGGCGTCGAGGTAACAGATCACCTGGGTCTTGTCCTCCTCGGTCCGCTGCGGGTCAGGGTGCGCGACCGCGCCCGCACGACGGGCGCGTGCGACGGGGGGATGGGCAGCGGTTGGGACTCCTGCTGCTGGCGCGGTACCCGGGCCAGCTCGACCGGGTCCGAGAACTGGGTGTGGGACGGTCCCGAGTCGGCCCGGGTCGCCTCCGCGCGTGCCGCCGCTTCCAGCCGCATCGCCTCGGCGCGCCTGGCCTCGAACCGGGCCGCTTCCAGCCGGGCCGCTTCGAGGCGGGCCAACTCCTCGGCGTGCGTCGCCTCGACACGTCTGGCCTCGAACCGGGCCGCCTCTTCCAGCAGTGCCGTTTCGAGCCGGATCGCTTCGGAGCGGACGGACTCGAACCGTGTCGGCTCCGACCGCCGCGACCGCGACTCGTACCGCACCGACTCCTCGTACCGCACCGACTCGGTGGGCGGTGGTTCGTACCGCGCCGGCTCGGTCGGTGGTGCCTCGTACCGCACCGACTCCATGCGCGGCGCCTCGAATCGCATCGACTCCGCACGGGGTGCTTCGTAGTGCGCGGGCTCGGTACGCCGTGTCTCGTACCGCACCGACTCGGTCGGTGGCGCCTCGTACCGCACCGACTCCGTACGGGGTGCTTCGAGCCGCAGCGACTCGGGCGGTTCGAACCGCCCGGACTCCGTCGGTTTCGGCAGCGGGTAGGCCGACGTCGCGCGCACCGGCTCCGGCCGCGCCCGTTCGGAACGGTCGGGGTCCGAACGCAGCACTTCCGTCCGGGACAGCTCGGCGCGGACCGGCTCGTACCGCGTCGGCTCCTCGGTGCGGGCCGGCAACGGCCCGGTCGTCGGCCCCGCAGCCGGGGCAGGTCCGGCCGCCGGGGCCGGGATCGCTTCGGTCGCCGGCGCAGGCTGCTGCGGCGCGGGCGGCTGCGGCGCACGCCGCTGTTGCTGCTCGGCGGCGGCCCCGGTCACCCGGTTCTGCCGCCACAGCTCGGTGGACAGCTTGATCATCGCCGTCGGGGCGTCCAAACCGACCATCCCGACCAGCTTGCCGTCGTTGATGAACCCCGTGATGGTCCGGTGGTCCTTCTGGGACCCCGCCAACGTCGTCGTGTCCTTGCCCATCGCCGCGTGGCCCGCACCCTGGATCCGCATCCCGTACTGCTCGGTCCAGAACCGGGGGACTGGGGTGAACGGCCGCGAATTCTCCCTGCCCGCCAACAGGTTCTCCGCGGCCGCCCGCCCCATTTCCACCGCGTGGAGCCAGTGCTCGACCCGACGCGGTTGTCCTCCGAACCGGAGGTTCGGCCACTTCGCGACGTCCCCCGCGGCCACGATGTCGGACCCGCCGACCGCGTGGCACGTGGCGTCGCACAGCACGCCGTCCTCCAGCGACAGACCCGACCCGCGCAGCCAGGCGGTCGACGGCGCGGCGCCCACCGCGATCACCACGACCGCGGCGAACAACACCTGCCCGTCGGAGAGGTGGATGGCCACCCCGCCCGCCTGCCGCACCCAGTGCCGGATCTTCACACCCATCGCCATCCGGACACCGCGCACCCGGTGCGCCTCGGTGACCGTCTCGGCGATGTTCTTGCCGACCGCGTTGCCCAGCAACGTGGACGACCGGCTCACGATGGCCACGTCACGGCCGATCATCTTCACCGACGCGGCCATCTCGCAGCCGATGAGGCCGCCGCCGATGACGACGATCAGGCCCTGCGTGGAACGGATGGCCTCCTTGATCGCGATCGCGTCGTCCACCGTGCGCAGCACGTGGATGCGCGGGTCCTGGCGTGGCGCGCCCACGAGGTGGCGCGCATCGACGCCGGTCGCGATGATCAGGCCGTCGTAGCTCAGCTCCTCGCCACCGGGCAGCCCGATCACGCGCCGGTCCTGCTCCAGGTAGGTGGCCGCGGCGCCCAGCCGCCACACCGCGTTCAGCTCGCGGCTGATGGTCAGTCGCAGGTCGGACGCGACCAGCTCGCCGTTGATGGCCTCTTTGGACAGCGCCGGCCGGTGGTAGGGCAGGTGCCGTTCCGCGCTCACGATGACGATCTCGCCGCGGAAGCCCAGCTCCCGCAGCCGTTCGCCCGCGCGCAGACCGGCCAACCCGCCGCCCGCTATGACAACGCGTTCCTCTTTCTTCACCGCACACGCTCCCGCAGCTCGATCGCGCGCATCGGACAAGCGCGCGCGGCGGCCCGCGCCTTTGCGAACTGCTCAGGTGGTGGCCTGCGCTCGTAACGCAGGCGCTCGTCGTCGACCAGCTGGAACAGCCCCGGCGCCTCGGCCTGGCAGATGCCGTAGCGGTGGCAGCGCTCGTTGTCGACGCTGATGTCCAACGCGCTGCCGCCCGCGCCGTCAGGCTCGGGCTCGAAACCGGGCTCCGGTTCCAGCATGCCCAGCCGCACCAGCCACTCCGGCGGCAGGAAGCGGGCGATGGCGATGGTCACCGTGGGGATCAGGATGGTGAGGCCGGCCAGCCACAGCACGGACAGGTTGCCGTTGGCGATGGCGCCGAACCAGGAGTGGACCACGGTGATGGTGACCGCGAGGTAGGCGAGCTGGTGCAGCCTCAGCCACTTGCGGTAGTAGATCTTCTTGCGCAGACCGGCGGTGACCGCGATGGTGATCATGAGTTCCAGACCGAGGATGCCCAGCGCGTGCCGGAACAGGCCGCCGTTGGCGAAGGGCACCAGGATCTTGAGGAACGAGAAGGCGTCGAGCTGCAGGATGGTGAACGCGAAGGCGTGCAACGACCCGAACGTGATGGCCATGGTGGCCAACACCATGTGGGTGTTGCGCAACCCCTGTCTACCGGAGAACTTGTTGGCCCAGCCCGTGGCGATCATCACGCCCCAGGCCAGGGTGGCGCACATGAGCGCGTAGGCCATGCGCGCCGAGATCTGCGCCATGTGTTTCACGCCGGAGTCGTGGCCGCCGCCGGCCTGGGCGATGAGCAGCGGAACCTGGGAGAGCACTGGACTTTACCTCCGAGATGGCGGGAGAGAACTCGCAGGTGGTGGGAGTGGAGGGCCGACCCGCCCGGCGGGCCGCGCAGGAGTGGTCACGGCCTGCCGGGCGGGTTCGAGGGTGTGGAAGTTCTCCGCGATGGGAGACGCACTGTGGTGTCGGGTCTTCCGGCACCACCTCCTTTCACTTGACGTCGCCGCGGGGCCGCAGCACGCGCAGGATTCCGATCGTCACCACCGCGCCTGCCAGGCACATGAGGAGCACGACGAGGGGACTGGGTCCGTCATCGGGGATCTGGGCGGCGGCGCGCACCGGGTCGGCGTTGACCGCGTTCTGGGGCGCCGCGCCGGCGGCGACCGGTTTGGACAGACCCATCTCACCGACCTCGTTGGTGCTCTCCAACAAGGTCATGTGCTTGAGCACGATCTGGTTGCAGACCTGGGCGAACTGCCGGATCGCCTCGTTGCGGGTGTTCGCCCGCACCGTGCCGATGACCGGGAAGATCGAGCCGTGTGCGGCGCGCAGCCGGTTCGCGAACGAGTCGTCGAACGAGGCGCCGGTGCGCGCCCGCATCTCCGCCATCCACGACTGCTGGTCGGCGTTGGCCTCGTCCGGCAGCGGGACGCCCATCTGCGACGCCAGCCGCACCACCCGTTCGTCGAGGAACTGGTGGTCGCTCATCAGCTGGGCGCCGACTTCCTTGACCCGGGTGCTGGCCGCACGGGTCTGCGCCTCCTCGCCCATGGGCATCTCCCACAGGCCCGCGAGTCGCACCTTGACCAGGAGTTCCTTGTCCATCGCGGTGATCGGGCCCAGCGGCGTCTGCTCCACCGGACCGGCCTGGACCGGGTCGTCGGCATACGCGACGCCGGGCAGCGCGGGCAGGAACAACAGGTGCAGGGCCAGCACGACCGCCGCGAAACGCTTGGCTGACATGGTGTCTCGTCCTAGTAGCCGTTGCCAGTGGGGGGTTGGCCGGGCGCCGCGCCGTCGTTGGCCTGCGCCTTCTTGCCCTCGGGCGTCACCGCGAACCACGTGCCGCCCTTGCCCTGCCCGGTCAGGTCGCCGATCTTCTTGTCACCCGCGTACCGGTACAGCGGCCAGCCTGCGAGGGTGACCTGCTTCTTGCCGTCCGCGCGGGCCACCGAGCCGACCAGCGTCGGGTCCACCCCGGAGGTCATGGTGTGCTCACTGACCAGCACCGGCGGCCACTGCTTCAGGCACTCGCCCTCGCAATTGGACTTCGACGGTTTCGCCGTGTCCTTGTCGTACCGGTAGAGCGCGAAGCCGCCCGCGTCCGCGACGAACCACCCGACCTGCTTCGACTCGGTGGCCGAGAGCATCTGGTGCGGCTCCTTGCTGAATTCCGGCGTCTGTTGGAGAGTCGTCGAACCGGAACCGGCGTCGACCACGCCGTTCTGGCTCGCAGCGTTGTTGATCCCGGTCGCGCCACAGGCGCTGACCAGCATTAACGCCGCTGCTGCCGGAACCAGCAGCAACGCCTTTCGGGTACGTCGACTTCGCATCGTTGGTCCTTTCTCCTGCTGGCGGATCCGCCGGAAGGACTAGTGGACCGGGAACCGGGTCCGTGCCTTCGAAGCGGATACCGAGGAGTACGGACACGATGCGATGTCGGTTCACAAACAAATCAACGACTTTTTTTGCCACGAAACCCTCGACGCGGAACCCGTCGGCGCGCTTGGATGCTCGGCGTGGCGCGGCACAGACGCAGCACTTCCCCCCAAAGAGATCAGAGTTGGCCGGACTTGAGTCTGGAAGACGAGCTGATCCGCAGGCTCTACCAGGAGTTCGGCAGCGCGCTGCTCGGGCATGCCATGAGGCTGACCGGCAGCGACCGGCAGTGGGCAGAGGACATCGTCCAGGAGACGCTCGTTCGGGCGTGGCGCAACGCCGAGAAGCTGGAACGGGACCCCGTCCTGCTCCGCTCCTGGCTGTTCACCGTCGCCCGGCGACTGGTCATCGACGACCGGCGCAAGCGGAGCGTCCGACCGCAGGAGTCGGAGTTGACGCCGTCCGACGAAGCCCCGGCGCGGGACGAAGCGGACCGCACGCTGGCGGCGATAGTCGTAGCCGAAGCGATGAACGGACTGACGGAAGAACACCGGGAGGCTATTCTCGAGACGTACTTGAGGGATCGGACCGTCGGGGAAGCCGCAGCGGTGCTCGGGGTACCGCCCGGCACGGTGAAGTCCAGGGTGTACTACGCGCTTCGCGCCCTGCGGCGTGCGTTGCAGGATCGGGGCTGAAACAAGGTGACTTCGCTGCCGAACCACATCGACGTGGCGGCGTACGTCCTCGGTGTCCTCGATGAGGACGAGGTCGACGCGTTCGAGAACCACCTCGCCCAATGTCGCCGATGTGCGCTCGACTTGCGCGATTTCGCCGAACTGCCGGATCTGCTCGACGAGGCCGACGCGAACGGCATGCTGCGCGCCAACGCGGGGGAGCGGCCCGACGGCCGCTCGGTGCGCGCGATGCTCGACTCGGTCTCGGAAACCAGGGCGCGCAAGCGCCGCAACGTGGCGCTGCTGGCTGCCGCCGCCGCCGCGTTGCTCATCGCGGGAACCGCGGTCGTGTCGGTGAACGTCGCCTCACCGTCCGACCCGGTCGCCTCCTCCTCGACGACGTCGTCGGTGCCGGATCCGTCCAACGTGGCGAAGGGCGCCCAGGACGCTTCCGGCTCCATCACCCGCACCGATCCCGCGACCGGGGTGTTCGCCCGGCTCGCGGCGAGTCCCGAACCCTGGGGCACATCGGTGCAGGTCGAGGTGAAGGGCGCCAAGGGACCGACGCGGTGCGAGTTGGTGGCGAAGTCGAAGACCGGTGAGACGATGGTGCTCGGCTCGTGGCTGGTGACGGCCTCGGGACCGGGCAAGGACCCGGTGAGCCTGCAGGCCTCGGTCGGCATGCGCTGGCACGAGATCTCCGAGTTCGTAGTGCGTGACACGAAGGAAGGCGCAACCCTGGTCCGCCTGCCCACCGGCGGCTGACCACAAAGCCCCAGCTCACCCCGAGTGTCCTACGTTCAGAACGCGAGTGTCCTACGTTCAGAACGCGAGTGTCCTACGTTCGGAACAGGTGTGTCCTGCGTTCAGGACCCCCGAGTTCGACGTTCAGGACAGACGAGTTGTGAACCGGGGCGCCGAGTGGTGCGTATAACCGTTCGAGACCGGCATCGGCACGGCGTCGACTCCCACCCCGGGAGGCGGCGCCGTGCCGTCGTGGTACGAGGAGGTCGTGGTGGAGATCGGATTCGTCGGTCTCGGGATCATGGGGCAGCCGATGGCGCTCAACCTGGCCCGGTCCGGCCGGCCGCTGGTGGTCTGGAACCGGTCGCCGCACCGGACCGAACCGCTGCGGGACGCCGGCGCACGGGTCGCGGCAACCCCGGCGGAGGTGTTCTCCAGCGCCGATGTCGTGATCCTCATGCTCGCCGACGAGGCCGCGATCGACGCGGTCCTCGACCGCCGAACGGACCGGTTCGCGCACAACGTCAACGGCCGCACCATCGTGCACATGGGCACGACGTCCCCCGACTACTCGCACGACCTCGGAACCGACATCCGCGCGGCCGGCGGCGACTACGTCGAAGCACCCGTCTCCGGCTCACGCGGCCCGGCGGAGGCCGGTGAACTGGTCGCCATGCTCGCCGGCGCCCCCGAAGCCGTGGCACGGGCACGCGAGGCCATCGCACCGATGTGCGCCGACGTGGTGGACTGCGGCCCGACCCCGAACGCCCTGCTGATGAAGCTGTCCGTGAACCTGTTCCTGATCACCATGACCACCGGCCTCGTCGAGGCGTTCCACTTCGCCGAACGGCACGGCCTGGACCGGCACACCCTGGTCGAGGTCCTGGACGCGGGCCCCATGGCCAGCAAGGTGTCCCGCGCGAAGGCCGCGAAACTCCTCGCCGCAGACTTCGACGCCCAGGCGGCGGCCCGCGACGTGCTCAAGAACAACCACCTGATCACCGACGCCGCCCGCGCCGCCGGCGTCGCCTCACCGCTGCTCGACGTGTGCCTGGACCTGTTCACGCGCACGGTGGAACTCGGGCACGGAGAGGACGACGCGGCCGCCGTGGTCCACGCGATCAGGGAACGCTCAGATGCGGCGCAACCCCATCAGGACGCGTTCCATCAACTCCAGTGACGGCCGGCCCTTCTCGTCCACCGCCTGTTCCTTGTGCACGTTGATCAGACTCATGTCCGACATATCCGCCAACAGCACGCGGACCACTCCGAGCGGCAACCGCAGCGTCGCCGCCACTTCCGCGACGGAATGGGGATTCCGGCACAGATCACTGATGATGCGGTGTTCCGCGGTGGACGTCAGGGCGTCTCTCGCCGCCCTTTCGTTCGTCGTCACGATGGTCTCGATGGCCAGCGTCGTCGCGGAGCGCGTACGGCCGCCGGTTCTGGTGTAGGGGCGCACCCGGAGGGTCGACACACCAGCTCCTCAAAGCGGTCGGCGTGGATCTTGGTCACGCGGGGGTCAGGGTCGCTGACGCCGGTAGACCCTACGAGTGATCACGCCTCCTGTCTCGGTTTTCCCGCCATGTGGGAGAGGTTGCGTCTCGTCGCGACGGTCTGTGTCCGGTCGCTTCCTGCCGGTGTCCGAATGCCGCCGAGGCGCGCGGACAGGCATCGGATGATCGGCCGACTCACCATCCGTTCGTCCCTTGTCCGGCTCCGCGTCGCCGCGCCGACGAAGATCCTTCCACCCGCCTAGGGGAATTACCCCGATCAACATTCCGGGGTCATTCCGGACGCGCCGGCGGCCCCCGGTCGGCCACATTGCTCTCGGGAACGGCGAGCGCCGTTTCACGCAAAAGGGGTGGAGGACCGGTGACGGGCAACGTGGAGTCGGCCGCGAGAGCGGTGGACGTGTGGAAGTCCTACGGCACGGGGGAGGCCGCGGTCACGGCGCTGGCCGGGGTGAGCGTCGAATTCGACCGCGGCCGGTTCACCGCGATCATGGGACCGTCCGGTTCGGGCAAGTCGACGCTGATGCACTGCCTCGCCGGGCTCGACACGATCGACTCCGGTGACGTGTGGATCGGCGCCACCAAGGTCAACGGCCTGCGCGACAAGGGGCTGACCGAACTGCGGCGCAGCCAGGTCGGGTTCATCTTCCAGCAGTTCAACCTGCTGCCCACGCTCACCGCCGAGGAGAACATCACGCTGCCGCTGGCCATCGGCGGCCAGAAGGTGGACCGCGCCTGGTTCGACGCGGTGATCGACACGGTCGGCCTGCGCGACCGCCTCACCCACCGCCCGACGCAGCTGTCCGGCGGCCAGCAGCAACGCGTGGCCTGCGCCCGTGCCCTGGTGGCCCGGCCGGAGGTCGTGTTCGCCGACGAGCCCACCGGCAACCTCGACTCGCGTTCCGGCGCCGAGGTGCTCGGGTTCCTCCGGCGCTCGGCCCACGAGTTCGGCCAGACGGTCGTCATGGTCACGCACGACCCGAACGCCGCGTCGTACGCGGACCGGGTGATCTTCCTCGCCGACGGCCGGATCGTGCGCGAGCTGCACGACCCCACCGCCGCCGCCGTGCTCGACACCATGAAGGTCCTCGACGGCGACGACCGGCTGGTCGTGGCGTGATGTTGAAGGCGACGCTCAAGAGCGTGCTGGCGCGCAAGCTCCGGCTGGTCCTGTCGGGTCTGGCCGTGGTGCTCGGCGTGATGTTCGTGTCCGGCTCGTTCGTGCTCACCGACACGTTGGACCGCTCGTTCAAGGACCTGTTCGCCACGGTGTACTCCGAGGTGGACGTCGAGGTCGCGGTCAAGCCCAAGGTCGACCAGGACAACCCCGAGGCCGCCCGCGCCGGCACCCTCACCGCCGACGACGTCAAGGCCGTCGAATCCGTGGACGGTGTCCGCACGGCGGTCGGCGACGTCATCGGATCGGCCCGCCCCATCGGTGAGAACGGCAAGGTGCTCACCACCTCCGGCGCGCCACGGGTGGGCACGGCGTGGCGTGACGGCGGCCAGGAGGAGATGCGCGAAGGCCACCCGCCGCGACGCGACGACGAGGTGGCGATCAGCGCCTACCTGGCCGAGACCGGCGGGTTCCAGGTCGGCGAGCAGGTGTCCGTGCTCACCCTGGAGCCGAAGCGGACGTTCACCGTCGCCGGGATCTTCGGCTACCCCGGCAACCGCGCCTCCCTCGGCGGCGAGCTGACCACGGCGTTCACCGAGACCACCGCCCAGCAGCTCCTGCTCGGCACACCCGGCGCGTTCAGCGGCATCACGGTCCGCGCCGACGACGGCGTGTCACAGGCCGTGCTGCGCGACCGGATCCAAGCCGCGCTGGGCGACGCCTACCAGGTCAAGACCGGTGAGCAGCTGGCGAAGGAGCAGGCCGACGAGATCGGCGAGGGCCTGGCGTTCTTCAACTACGTGCTGCTCGGCTTCGCGGGCATCGCCCTGTTCGTCGGCATCTTCATCATCCTCAACACGTTCTCCATCATCGTCGCGCAGCGCACCCGGGAACTGGCGCTGCTGCGGGCCATGGGCGCGAGCCGCAAGCAGATGATCGGCTCGGTCGTGGTCGAGGCCGTGGTGATCGGCCTGATCGCGTCCGTGGTCGGCCTGGGCGCGGGCATCGGCGTCGGTGCCCTGCTGGCGAACGTCTTCAGCACGATCGGCGGCGGCAGCCTGCACCTCGCGGGCATCGCGGTGCCGCCGTCGGCGATCATCTCGTCGTTCGCGGTCGGCATCATCGTGACCGTGCTGGCCGCGTTGCTGCCCGCGCTGCGCGCCTCCCGCATCGCGCCCGTCGCGGCACTGCGCGAGGCCGCCACCCCGGACCGGCCGCTGACCAGGCTGACCGTCGCCGGCGGCGCGCTGTCCCTGGTAGGAGGCGGGATGCTCGGCTTCGGGTTCGCCGGCGGGTCGCTGTGGCCGATCCTGTCCGGCCTGCTGCTGTCGTTCATCGGCGTCGCACTGCTCACCCCGTTGATCAGCAGGCCCGTGGTGTCGCTGATCGGCAAGCTGCTCGCCTGGTCGATGCCGGGCACGCTCGGCCGCCGCAACTCCGCCCGCAACCCGCGCCGCACCGCCATCACCGCCGCCGCGCTGATGGTCGGCATCGCCCTGATCACCGGCGTCAGCGTGGTGCTCACCTCGGCCACCACCAGCATCACCAAGGTCGCAGACACCCAGATCAAGGCCGACCTGATCATCTCCGGCGAGTCGACCAACGGACAGGCCGGCGGCACGTTCGGCCCCGACCGGGTGGAGAAGGTCCTCGCCACGCCCGGCGTGGAATCCGCGTTCGGCTGGTACAACGACGGCGTCCTCATCGACGGGCAGCGGAAGTTCGGCACCGTCGTCACCGACGTGCCCGCCATGGAACGCATCTTCGGGCTCACCTCCACCAGCGGCACGATCTCCGACCTGGAAGACGGCGAGATCGGCCTGGACGAGGCCACGGCCACCGCGCTGAACCTCCGCCAGGGCGGCACGGCGACCGTGCAGACCACCAAGGGCGAGCAACGCGCCTACACGGTCGCGTTCGTGCTGGCCAAGACCACCTTGGTGGCCGACTCCGTCTTCCTGCCGCGGTCGACCGCGGACGAGTTCGCGCTCGCGCAGGTGAACACCGCGTTCGTGAAGACCGACCCCGGCGCGAACGTGGCCGACGTGCGCAAGAGCATCGAACCGCTGTTCGCCGACAACCCCGAGGTCTCCGTCCAGGACCTCAGCTCCTTCGTGCGGCAGCAGACCGCGCAGCTGGACACGGTGCTGCTGATGATCCAGATCCTGCTCGCCCTGGCCATCCTCATCGCGGTGCTCGGCGTGATCAACACGTTGGCGCTGTCGGTGATCGAGCGGACCCGTGAACTGGGCCTGCTGCGGGCGATCGGGATGCGCCGCGCCCAGGTGATGCGGATGATCACCGTCGAATCGGTGGTGATCTCGGTGTTCGGCGCTCTGCTCGGCCTGGTGGTGGGCACCGCGCTGGGGGTCGCGGCGGTCCAGGCGCTCAAGGACCAGGGCTTCACCGATCTCGGCATCCCGTGGATGCAACTCGGCAGCTACCTCCTGATCGCCGCCGGGGTCGGCGTGGTCGCGGCGATCCTGCCCGCGATCCGCGCCGCACGGCTCAACGTCCTGCAGGCCATCTCCTACGAGTGAACCGCCGCCGTCCCGGAGCCCGGTCAGTCCTCTTCGGACGGACCGGGCTCCAGCTTCATCGCCTCTTCGAGCAGCGCCTCCACGATCTTCGACTCCGGCACGGTCCGCACCACCTCGCCGCGCACGAAGATCTGCCCCTTGCCGTTGCCCGACGACACACCCAGGTCCGCCTCCCGCGCCTCACCGGGACCGTTGACCACGCACCCCATCACCGCCACCCGCAACGGGATCGGGAAACCCTCGAACGCCGCCGTCACCTGCTCGGCCAGCTTGTAGACGTCCACCTGGGCCCGGCCGCACGACGGGCACGACACGATCTCCAGCTTGCGCGGCCGAAGTCCCAGCGACGCCAGGATCTGGCTGCCCACCTTGACCTCTTCGACCGGCGGCGCGGACAACGACACCCGGATCGTGTCGCCGATGCCCTCCGACAGCAGCACCCCGAACGCCACCGCCGACTTCACCGTGCCCTGCAGCAGCGGACCGGCCTCCGTCACGCCCAGGTGCAGCGGGTAGTCGCAGACCCGCGCCAACTGCCGGTACGCCGACACCATCACCACCGGGTCGTGGTGCTTCACCGAGATCTTCAGGTCGGTGAACCCGTGCTCCTCGAACAGCGAGCACTCCCACAACGCCGACTCGACCAGCGCCTCCGGCGTCGCCTTGCCGTACTTGCGGTACAGCCGCTGGTCCAGCGACCCCGCGTTCACCCCGATCCGGATCGGCACCTTCGCCGCGCCCGCCGCACGCGCGATCTCACCGACCCGGTCGTCGAACTTCTTGATGTTGCCCGGGTTGACCCGCACCGCCGCGCACCCGGCGTCGATCGCGGCGAACACGTACCGAGGCTGGAAGTGGATGTCCGCGATCACCGGGATGGGTGATTTGCGGGCGATGGCCGGCAACGCGTCGGCGTCGTCCTGCGACGGCACGGCCACCCGCACGATCTCGCAGCCCGCCGCGGTGAGCTCGGCGATCTGCCGCAGCGTCGCGTCCACATCGGACGTCGGCGTGGTCGTCATCGACTGCACGCTCACCGGCGCGTCGCCACCGACCTCGACACCGCCGACGGACAGCTTGCGGGACAATCTGCGCCGCCGCACCGGTGGCGCGAGTTGCAGGGTGGTCACCTGTTCTCCTTCAGTCGCTTGAGGACGATGGTGCTGATGCCGGTGCCGATGCCGGCCGCGTGCGGACCGTCGGCGCGCGGGATCTCGTCACGGGTGCCGCGCGGGAGGAAGTCGGCGGCCAACGCGGACGTGCCCACGTGCCCGCGTTGCCCACGTGGTGACGCGGGCAACGCCTCGACGTCGTCGGGCCGCCCAGCGATCGCGTCCAGCAGCGTCATCGCCGCCTCACCGCGGCCGGCAGCGTGAACTGGATCGTTTCCCGCGCCGTCTCGCGGACCTGCACGTCCCACGGGCTCAACGCCTCGAGCACCTCGTCCACCAGCTGCGGCGGGGCGGAGGCGCCCGCGCTCACACCGACCACGCGCACCCCGTCCAGCCACTCCGGCCGGATCTCGGACACGTCGTCGATCAGGTGCGCGGGCGTGCCCATCCGGCGGGCCAACTCCACCAGCCGCACCGAGTTCGACGAGTTCGCCGAACCCACCACCAGCACCAGGTCCGCCTCGCCCGCGACCTCGCGCACCGCGTCCTGGCGGTTCGTGGTGGCGTAGCAGATGTCCGCCGACGAAGGGCCCCGCAGCGCCGGGAACTTCGCCCGCAACGCCGCCAGCACCTCGGCCGTCTCGTCCACCGCGAGGGTCGTCTGGGTCAGGTAGGAGACCCTGGTCGGGTCCGGCACCTCCAGCGCCTCGACGTCCGCGACGCTCTCCACCAGCACGGTCTGTCCGGGCGCCTCGCCGAGCGTGCCCTCGACCTCCTCGTGCCCGTCGTGCCCGATCAGCACCACCGTGTCGCCGCGCGTGGCGTACCGCTTCGCCTCCGCGTGCACCTTGGTCACCAGGGGGCACGTCGCGTCGACCACCTCCAGACCGCGCCGCGCGGCCTCCTCGCGCACCGCGGGCGACACCCCGTGCGCGGAGAACACCACGGTGGCGCCGTCCGGCACCTCGTCCAGCTCGTCCACGAACACCGCGCCGCGCGCCTCCAACCCGACCACCACGTGGGTGTTGTGCACGATCTGCTTGCGCACGTGGATCGGGCCACCACGCTGGTCCAGAAGTCGGTCGACGATGTCGATGGCGCGTTCCACCCCGGCGCAGAACGACCGGGGCGACGCCAGCAGCACAACGGGAAGGGCCACGGCACGGCTCCTCGTCAAGTGGGGGTGTCGGGGTTGGGCGGTAGGCGGTGGCGGTGGCACGGGCGTCGGTGGTCACGCGTGTCGTCGTGGTCGCGGGTGTCGTGGTCGCGGGTGTCGTGGTCGCGGGTGTCGTCGTGGTGACGGGTGTCGTGGTCGCGGGTGTCGTCGTGGTGACGGGTGTCGTGGTCGCGGGTGTCGTCGTGGTTGCGCGTGTCTTTGTCGGGTCGGGCGGTTGGGTGCGGGCCTCGTTGTTTCAACCGACGTTTCACCAGGTCAATAACGGCGTTTTCTTTAGGTCCCCGGGTCATGATCACTCGATCGTGTATCCCTCCCGCAAGGAAACCGCAGGTCAGCGCCCCTGGTGATCGTGGGTGACGTCAGTGGTCGCGGCGGGTGGCCAGGCGGGCCACGGCCTCCAGTTCCCGTGCGGCCCGTTCGGACGGTTCGGCGGCCCGGAGGTGTTCCTGCGCACGGGCGAGCAGGTCGTCCGCGCGGCTCTGGCTCCACGCCCGCGCGCCGGAGGTCTCGATCAGCTCGGCGGCACGGGCCAGGTCGACCCCGGTGAGCTGCCGATCGGTGTGGTACAGCAAGTCCAGCTCGTGCGCGGCGGGGGTGTCGGACGCCAGCGCGGCCACCACGGGCAGGGACTTCTTGCGGTTCTGCAGGTCCGAGTACACCGGCTTGCCGGTCACCTCCGGGTCGCCCCAGATGCCGAGCAGGTCGTCCACGAACTGGAACGCCAGACCCACCTGCTCGCCGAACGACCGCAGGTGCTCCACCTGGTCGGGACGGCCGCCGCCGAACAACGCGCCCAACGCGCACGACGCGCCCAGCAGCGCACCCGTCTTGCCCTCGGCCATCCGCACGCACTCCGCCAGCCGAACGTCCTCGCGGTCCTCGAACGCCAGATCCGCGCTCTGCCCGTGCAGCAACTGCTGCACCGCACCGGACAGCACCCGGATCGCCTGCTGCGCCTTCGGGTGACCGCTGCCCGCCAGCACGTCCAGCGCCAACGTCAGCAACGAGTCACCGGCCAGGATCGCCGGGTTCACGCCGAACACGTGCCACGCGGTCGGCCGGTGCCGCCGGGTCGTGTCGCCGTCCATCACGTCGTCGTGCAGCAACGAGAAGTTGTGCACCAGTTCCACTGCCACCGCGGCCGGCAGCGCGGCGTTCACCGCGCCGCCCACGGCCTGCGTGCCCAACAGCACGAGCGCCGGCCGGATCGCTTTGCCCGCGTCCGCGCCCGTCGGCCTGCCGAGCTCGTCCCACCAGCCGAAGTGGTAGCCCGCGATCGCCCGCATCGAGTCCGGCAACCGGTCCACCGCCGCCCGCAACGCCGGGTCGACCCCGGCACGGCTCCAGCTCAACACCTCGTGCGCGGACCTGTGCTCGAGGCTCACGTCCAGGTCGGTCATCGCCACAACTCCTGTTCGGGGGGATGCGCCCGCTTTCCCGGGAGACAGCGGCGCCGCCCGTCGCGGGCGGGTGCTGCGGGGGAACGGGCAGCGGAGGACGGGCAGCCGGGCGTGGTGGCCCGACTGCCGTCGACTCCGGCGTGGTCAGGACCGACCGATCTCCACGTGCTCCAGGATCCCGAGCGCGTCGGGCACCAGCACGGCCACCGAGAAGTAGGCGGTGACCAGGTAGGACACGATCGCCTTCTCGTTGATGCCCATGAACCGCGCGTTCAGGCTCGGCTGCACCTCGTCCGGGATGCCCGGCTGGTGCAGGCCGATCACGCCGTTGTCCTGCTCACCGATCCGCATGGCCAGGATCGAGCTGGTGCCCTGCGGGGTGATCGGGATCTTCTCCGACGGAAACAGCGGCACACCCCGCCACGTGACCACCGAAGTGCCCTCCACGGTGTCCGTGCCGGGGTACAGGCCGCGCTTGCTGGCCTCCCGCCCGAACGCCGCGATGGTGCGCGGGTGGGCCAGCATGAACGCGGTCTTGCGCCGCCGGGACAGCAGCTCGTCCAGGTCGTCCGGGGTGGGGGGACCACTCCGGGTGTGGATGCGCTGCTTGAGGTCGGCGTTGTGCAGCAGCCCGATCCGGCGGTTGTTGATCATCTCGTGCTCCTGGCGCTCGCGCAGGGCCTCGATGGTCAGCCGCAACTGCTGCTCGGTCTGGTTCATCGGGTGGTTGTAGAGATCGGCGACGCGGGTGTGCACCCGCAGCACGGTCTGCGCGACTTCCAGCTCGTACTCGCGCGGCGAGAGCTCGTAGTCCACGAACGTCGCCGGCAGGTCCGGCTCGCCGTCGTGGCCGGAGGCGATCTCGATCTCCGCCTCACCGTGCTTGTTCTGCGGCTTGCCCGCGTTGCGCAGCACCGACTCGATGTGCGCCCGCAGCGCGTCCGCCTGCCCGTTCAGCTCCTGCACCGAACGCCACGGCAGCACCAGGGCGGTCACCGGGGTGACCGCCTTGATGGTGAACTCCCACTCGGTCTCGCCGCCGATCAGCACCTCGTCGCCGAAGCGGTCGCCGTCGGCGAGCGTGTCCAGCACGGTCTGGGAGCCGTACTCGCCCCGCCCGATCTTGTTCACCTTGCCGTGCGCGATGAGGTAGACCTCCTCCGCCCGGTCGCCGGAGGAGACCACCACGTCGCCGGGCTGGAACTCGCGCTGCTGGAACCGGTTCGCCAGCGCGACCAGCACGTCGTCGTCCGGGAAATCGCGCAGCAGGGGCAGTTCGCGCAGTTCCTGCGGGATGACCCGGATGTCGGCGCCGGTGCTGGTGAAGCTCACCCGTCCGTCGCCGAGCGCGTAGTTGAGGCGGCGGTTGACCCGGTAGGTGCCGGCCTGGGTGGACACCCAGGGCAACTTTCGCAGCAGCCACCGGGGCGAGATGCCCTGCATCTGCGGGGTGGACTTGGTGGTGCTCGCGAGGTTCCGCGCGCCGGCGGTGCTCAGGCTCTGCCGCTGCTGCTCGGCCTCTTCAGGGATGAGGCCGGGGTCTGTCACGGTCACTTCAGCTGCCCAATCTGGTCGGTGGGACTAGTCTTCGCGGCCGATTTGCACGTGTTCCAGCACGCCCAACGCGTCCGGCACGAGGATCGCGGTGGAGTAGTAGGCGCTGACGAGGTAGGAGATGATCGCCTTCTCGCTGATGCCCATGAACCGCACGTTCAGGCCGGGCTGGTACTCGTCGGGCAGGCCGGTCTGGTGCAGGCCGATGACGCCCTGGTTCTGCTCGCCTGCGCGCAGCAGCACGATCGAGCTGGTGCGGGTCTTGGTGATCGGGATCTTGTTGCACGGCAGGACCGGAACACCGCGCCACGCGGGCACGTGGTGCCCGTTGAGGTCGATGGTCGACGGGTAGACCCCGCGCTTGCTGCACTCGCGGCCGAACGCCGCGATGACCCGCGGGTGGGCCAGGAACGCGGTCGGCTCCTTCCACACGGTGGCCAGCAGGTCGTCCATGTCGTCCGGCGTCGGCGCGCCGTTGCGGGTGTGGATGCGCTGCTTGAGGTCCGCGCTGTTGAGGAGGCCGAACTCGCGGTTGTTCACCATCTCGTGCTCTTGGCGCTCGCGCAGCGCCTCGATGGTCAGCCGCAACTGCTCCTCGGTCTGGTTCATGGGGTTGTTGTAGAGATCCGCGACGCGGCTGTGCACCCGCAGCACGGTCTGCGCGACGCTGAGTTCCAGTTCGCGCGGCGCGAGCTCGTAGTCGACGAACGTGCCGGGAAGGTCCGGTTCGCCGTCGTGGCCCGACGCGATGTCGATCTCGGCCTCGCCGTAGGCGTTGGACCGCCCGTTGCCGGTCGCGAACACGCGCTGGATGTGCGCACGCAGACCGCCGGCCTCGCCGTTGAGCTGTTGGAACACGCTCCACGGCAGCACCAGGGTGATCACCGGCGTGACCGCCTTGATGGTGAACTCCCACTCGCCCTGCGGGCCGGCGAGAACCAGGCCGCCGAAGTGCTCGCCGTCGGCCAGCGTGCCGAGCACGGTATGGTCGCCGTACTCGCCGCGCCCGATCTTGTTCACCTTGCCGTGCGCGATGAGGAACACCGCGTCCTGCGGCTGGCCGGACTCCACCAGCACGTCGCCCGGCTGGTACTCGCGCTGCTCGAAGCGGTCGGCCAGCGCGGTGAGCGCCTCGACGTCCTCGAAACCGCGCAGCAGCCCCAGTTCGGTGAGCTCCTGGGGGACGACGCGGACGTCCGCGCCGATGTTGGTGAACGTCAGCCGCCCGTCCCCGAGTTCGTAGCTGAGCCTGCGGTTGACCCGGAAGGCACCGCCTTTCGCCTCCACCCAGGGCAGGATCTTGAGCAGCCACCGGGAGGTGATGCCCTGCATCTGGGGTACGGACTTGGTCGTGGTCGCCAGGTTCCGCGCCGCAGCCGTACCGAGGCTGAGCCGAGGTCGCTCGGTGTCCAAGTCCGAATCGGTCACAGTCACCGCTACACCGCCAATCGGATTTCGTTCATTGGTCCGTATCGACGGTAGTGAGGCCGAATGCATTACGGGAAGCGGCCGATGTGACGACACCCCTGAGGGTCAATTGGGCCTGTATTGAGTACTCACCGTATAGGTCGGCCATCTCGTGAAGTAATAACGGGTGATCTTCGCGGCGCATCGGTGCTTTATTCGACACGATAGGGAAGGATTACGTCCCCATCGGCTGTTCCTCACCGGAATGGTGGAACGGGCGTGCTGCCGCGAGTGGTCGCGACGGCACGCCCGGGTCTCGGTCGCGCGGATCAGGCGGTGTGCGGGCAGGTGTCCCGGTACTCCTCGATCAGCGTGCCGCGCGCCGGGGCGGGGCACAGGAACTGCTCGTAGCGGGTGTCGTTGTCGATGAACCGCTTGAGCCACGCGATGCTGTACTTGGCGATCGTCGTGTTGGACGTGTTGGGCGCCAGGTGTCCCGCGCCGTTCAGCTCCAGGTAAGCCTTGTCCGAAGTGGACGGCAGTGAGGTGTAGAACGGCTCGGAGTGCGACGACACCGGCGCGGTCGAGTCGTTCTCGGCGCCGATCACGAGCGTCGGCGTCTGCACGCCCGGCCACGTCTTGTCGGTGTGCCAGGGGGTCAGCGGGATCGCCGCTTGCAGCGCGGGCCGCTGTTCGGCGGCGCGCAGGCTGCCGCCGCCGCCCATCGAGTGGCCCATGACGCCCAGTCGGGACGCGTCGATCCGGGTCCGCACCGTGCTGCGCTGGGTCAGGTGGTCCAACGCGGCCAGGAGCTGGGTCGCCCGGCTGTCGGGCTGGTCGAGGGTGGAGTTGGTGTCGATGGTGATCACCACGAAGCCGTGCGACGCGAGGCGTGGGCCGTACCACGAGATGCTGGACTGGGTGCCGGTGAAGCCGGGGGAGATGGCGACCGCGCCGAAGGTGCCCTCGGCGGTGCTGGTCGGGTAGTAGATCGTGCCACCGCCGAAGCCGGTGGCCGACGAGGAGGACACCGTGGTGGAGGCCGTGGCGAACGGGCCGCGCGCGGCCTCGATGCTCGCGTCGGTCGGCGCGGGGCCGCGCCGGTACTCGGTCTCGGCGGCGCCGGCCGGCGCCACGCCGACCAGCGACAGGGCCAGCGCCGGGATCAGCGCGGGGATGAGCTTGCGGAGTTGCACGTCGGTGTACACCTCGCTAGGCAGGGAAACTACGGACAGCGATGACATTGCGCCACTGGGTGAGCACTCCGCATCGGTGCAACCACCGGTCCGGCCCGGAAACCTAACGCTGGTAGATAATTTTTCGCGCCCCCCTTCCGCCGGGCGTCGATCTCCCGCCAGACTGGCCGGATGCTGCGCGGACGTGACCGGCAGCGCGTCGCCGTCGACGCGTTGCTCGCCCGTGCCCGAGCCGGTCACGGCGGGGCGCTGGTGCTGCGCGGCGGTGCCGGGTCGGGCAAGACCGCGATGCTCGCCGCCGCACGGGAGGCCGCCACCACGGCCGGCCGCGAAGTGCTGCTGTGCGTGGACGACGCGCACCTCCTGGAGGACACCGACTGGCTGGTGGAACTGGCCGCGAACGTCGCCGACGAGCCGGTGGCCCTGCTGATCGCCACGGAGGGTGGGCCGTACGGCCTGCCGTGGGTGCGGATGGACCCGCTCGACCACGCCGACAGCCTGCGCGTGCTGCGCGACCTCCGCCCCGGCCTGCCGCCAGGTCTGGCCGACGACGTCGCCGACGTGGCCCGCGGCAACCCGCTCGCGCTCACCGAACTGGCCCGCGCGCTGACCTCCGACCAGCTCGGCGGCACCGTGCCGCCGCCCGACGCGCTGCCCGAGGACAGCTCCCTGCGGGTCCGGTTCAGCGCCCGCTTCCACGCCCTGTCACCGCAGGCCCGGTGCGCGACGGCGTTGAGCGTGGTGGACGACGAGGTGGACGCGGACACCCTGGCCCGGATGCCGGACCTCGACCTGGCCGCGGTCGAGGAGGCGACCGCCCTGCTCGGCGGTGGGCCGCTGGTCCGGTCCGTGCTGCGCGCCGAGATCCCCCTGCCCCTGCGCTACGCCGCGCACGCCGCGTTGGCCGAAGCCCTGCCGCCCGGTCCGCGCCGCACCTGGCACGAGGCCGCCCGCGCACCCGGCGCGCGCGACGCGTTCGCCGAACGGCTGGTCGACTCCGCGAGCCGGGCCCGCCGCTGCGGCGACTACCGGGGCGCCGCCCGCGACCACGACCGCGCCGCCGCGTTGACCGCCGACCCGGACGCACGGGCACGCCACCTGATCGCCGCGGCCACCGACCACTGGGCGGCCGGCGCGCCACGGCGGGCCCGCGTCGCACTCCGCACCGCGGCCCGGCTCACCCACGACCACGAACTGCGGGCGCGGAGCGAACTGCTGCGCGGCGGCCTCGACCTGGGCAACGGCCTGCCGGACGTCGCGGTGCGCCGACTGCTGCGCGCGGCGGGCGAACTCGTCGGCACGCACCGCACGCTGGCCATCACCGCGCTCGGCTTCGCCGGCGAGGCGGCCAGCATCGCGGGCGACCACGTCCGGTACGCCGAGACCGCCGCGTTCGCCGCGAACCTGCGCCGACCCGACGAGCCCGACGAGACCCGGATCGTCCTGGACCACCTCGCGGGCATGGCCGCCACGTTCGCCGGACGGCACGAAGAGGCCGTGCCCGTGCTGCGTTCCGTGGTGGAGCTGGCCGAACGGGTGCCGCACCCGCAGGCCAAGATCTGGGGCGGCCAGGCCGCCTACATCCTCGGTGACGCGACCAGGGCGCACGAACTGGGCACCAGCGCGGTGACCGCGGCCCACGAGCACGGCCTGACCGCACTCGTGCCCTGGGCGCTGGTCTACCGGGCGTTGTCGGCGTTGCTGCTCGACCAGCACACGGTGGCGCTGTCGGCGGCGTTCGAGGGCGTGCACGCGGCCACCGCGATCGGCCAGCACAACGCCGTGGTCGACCACCTCACGATCCTCGCCCTGCTCGCCGCGCTGCGCGGTGACACCGAGACCGCCGTGCACCGCATCGAAGCCGCCGCCGAGCAGATCGCCGAACGCGGCCTCGGCCGCTCGGGCACGTTCGGCGCGTGGGCGTTCGCCTGCGTCGACCTCGTGCTGGACCGCCCGGCCGACGCGCTGGACCGGCTGCGGCTGATGGCCGCCGGTGCGGGCGGCGTGCACACCGGCATCAAGGTGATGGCCGCGCCGCACCTCGTGGAGGCCGCCGTCGGCTGCGGTCGGCCGGCCACCGCGGACCGGGCGTTGCGCCGGTACGAGAAGTGGGCGGGCACCACGGGCAGCGCGGCGCGGCTCGCGTTGTCGCACCGCTGCCGCGGCCTGATGGCCGACGGCCTGCGCGCCGAGGAGCACTTCCGCGAGGCGATCCGGCTGCACCGGGCCAGCGGCACCGCCATGGAGATGGCCAAGACCGAGCTGTTCTACGGCCACCGGCTGCGGCGCGACCGCAAACCGCGGGCCGCACGGGACCTCCTGCGCGAAGCGGTGAAGATCTTCCAGCGCTACGAGGCCGACCGCTGGGTCGCGCGGGCACGGGCCGAGCTGCGCGCGGCGGGTGAGGCCGTCGGGCCGTCGCAGGCCGACCGGATCGCCGACCGGGCGGCCAACCGCGCCGCGGGCCGGTCCGACGTGGACCCGACCGCCGCGCTGACCCCGCAGCAGGCGCAGATCGCCCGCCTGGTCGCCGAGGGCGCGACCAACCGGGAGATCGCCGCGCGGCTGTTCCTGAGCCACCGCACCGTCGAACACCACCTGCGCAACATCTTCGCCAGGCTCGAGGTGCGGTCCCGGGTCGAGCTCACCAGGGTGCTCGACTGATCCAGGAGGTTGTGTGAGTAGGGACTACCGGCACTGGCAGCGGATCCCGACCCGGTGGCACGACAACGACGTGTACGGGCACGTGAACAACGTCGTGCACTACGCCTTCATGGACACCGTGATCAACACGTGGCTGATCACCGAGGGCGGGCTGGACATCCACCGCGGGCAGGCCATCGGGCTGTGCGTGGAATCCCACTGCAACTACCGCGCGTCCATCGCGTTCCCCGAGGCCGTCGACGCCGGCCTGCGGATCGGGCACCTCGGCCGCTCCAGCGTCCGCTACGAGCTCGGTTTCTACCCCGAGGGACGGGACGACGTGGTCGCCGAAGGGCACTTCGTGCACGTGTTCACCGACCGCGGGACCCGCGAGCCGGTGCCGATCCCGGCCGGTCTGCGTGCCGCGATGGAAGGGCTGGTGGTCGCGTGAAGGGCGCCGTGTTGACGGAGGTCGGCGGTCCTCTCCAGGTGCTCGACCTGGAGCTGGACCCGCCGGGCGCGGGTGAGCTGCTGGTGCGGGTGCGCGCCACCGGGTTGTGCCACTCCGACCTGTCCGTGATCGACGGCTCCCGGATCCGGCCGCTGCCGATGCTGCTCGGCCACGAGGCCGCGGGCGAGGTGGTGGAGACCGGGCCGGGCGCGTCGGACTTCGCCGTGGGCGACCGGGTGGTGCTGTCGTTCGTGCCCGCGTGCGGGTCGTGCCGGCGGTGCGTGTCCGGGCGGCAGGCGCTGTGCGAGCCGGGTGCGGCGGCCAACCGCGAGGGCACGTTGCTCGGCGGCGCGCGGCGGCTCCGGCTGCCCGACGGCACGCGTCCGCACCACCACCTCGGCGTGTCCGGGTTCGCCGAGTACGCCGTGGTGTCGGAGAAATCGGCCACGCTGGTGCCCGCCGACCTGCCGTTCGAGATCGCGGCACTGTTCGGCTGCGCGGTGCTCACGGGTGCGGGCGCGGCGTTCTACAGCGCGGCCGTCACGCCGGGGGACCGGGTCGCGGTGTTCGGGCTCGGCGGTGTGGGGCTGGCCGCGTTGCTGGCGGCACGGGCGGCCGGCGCGTCGCAGATCGTCGCGGTGGACGTGGTGGCGCACAAGCGCGCGTTGGCGCGGAAGCTGGGCGCGACCGACGACGTGGCGGGTGGTCCGGATGCGGTGGCGGAGGTGCGCTCGTTGACGGGTGGCGGTGCGGACAAGGTCATCGACACGACCGGTGTCGCGGCCGTGCTGGAGCAGGCGTACCTGGCCACCGGCGCGGGCGGCACGACGGTGACCGTGGGCCTGCCGCACCCGGACCGCACGATCTCGTTGCCCGCGCTGAGCCTGGTCGCCGAAGAGCGCACCCTGAAGGGCAGCTACCTCGGCTCGTGCGTGCCTCGGCGGGACGTGCCACGGTTCGTCGGCCTGTACCGGGCCGGTCAGCTGCCCGTGCACGAACTGTTGTCGGGAAAGCTCACCTTGGAGGAGATCAACACCGGATTCACCCGTTTGGAGGCTGGAGAAGCCGTCCGGCAGGTTGTCGTTTTGTGATCACCAAGCCGGTACCGTTACCCGAATCGGGTGACGGCGTGGCAGAGGAGTGGTCGGTGGTGCGGAGACGGTCGATGCTCGCTGGTGTGGCTACGGCGGTGGGCGGCATGATCGCGGCGGGCGGTGGGTCGGCGAGCGCCTCGGGTCGGCTGGGCCTGTCCGACTACCGGCTGGTGAACCTGGCGCACGTCAACGACCCGGAGCGGACCAACGTCTACCCGGGCGACCCGGCGTTCACCCTGACCACGGTGACCACCGTGCCGGAGCACGGGTTCTACCTGCAGTACGTGCAGCAGGGCGAGCACACCGGCACGCACTGGGGCGCGCCCGCGCACTTCAACGACGACCAGCCGTACGCCGACGAACTCGACGCCGAGGACCTGTTCCTGGCCGCGGTGAAGATCGACGTGCGCGAGCAGGCCGCGCGGAACGCCGACTACGAGGTGAGCGTCGCCGACCTCCAGCGGTGGGAGAAGCAGTACGGCCGCATCCCGAACGAGGCCGCCGTGGTGCTGTGGACCGGGTGGCAGGACCGCTGGGGCACCCCGGCGTTCTTCAACTTCGACGCCGACGGCCAGATGCACCAGCCGGGGTTCTCGCTGGAAGCCGTGCAGTGGCTGGTGGACACCGGTCGCCTCGGCCGCCGGGGCGCGCTGGGCACGGACACGTTCAGCCCCGAGTCCGCCTCGGACGCCGAGTACCGGGTGTCCAAACTGCTCTACCGCGAACACCGGATCAGCCTGGAGATCCTGGCGAACCTGGACCGGTTGCCCCCGACCGGCGCGCACATCCTCGTCGGCGGCACGGTCAACCGGCGCGGCTCCGGCTCACCCGCCAGCGTCTACGCCTTCGTGCCGAAGCGCTGACCGCTCCGATGACCGCTTTGGTGGCGGGCAGGCCGGCGAGTTGTCCACAGGCTCGGGTCTGACGGCCGGAGATGTCGGTCCTGCCTGGCAGGATTGAATCAGGGGACCCCTCTGGCGGGGACGCCTGCGAAGCACTCCCCCCGACCTGTGCACTGCGCCCCTCAGGTCTGTCAGGGCGATTTTCGGCGTGGGTGGCCTTGTCGGCGTGCGCGGGCCAGGATCGGGTTGTGGCTTCCGCTCGCGTACCCGGCATGCACCCATGAGCGTCGATCGGGCCGTCCCGTTCGGCTACAAGTGCCTGTGGCTCGCCGTCGCCGCACCGGACGCGGCCACGGTGGCTGATGCCCTGGGGCTGATCCGGCGCAAGCGGGCGACGTGGTCGCACGGCGTCGACCTGGCCTACGGCGGGTCCGTGTTCGTCGCACCGCCGATCGGTCCGTGGGTGCTCGTGCCCGGCCGCGGGCTGCCCGAGGCCGCCGGGCCCGGGTTCCTGGACTGGGTGGCCGGGTTGAGCACGCGGCTCGGGCACGTCCAGTTCTTCCAGACCCACCGGGTCACCGGCACCTGCGCCTGGGTGCTGGCCTCCGGTGGCCGGGTGAGCCGGGCCTACCACTTCGATGGCGCCGGTGTGCCGCTCTTCGTCGGCGGGGTGACGCCGGACGAGACCGCGTTGGCCGTCGGCACCACGCCGGAATCGCCGGACGACGAGGCGTGGTGGGACACCGTTCCCGGTGAGGACGACGTCATGGCGTTGGCCGGCCGGTGGAGCGTGGACCCGACCTCGATCGAAGGCCTGGAGACCGACGGCGACGGGATCGCCGGACGGCTGCGCCACTAGGTGGCCGTGTCGTGGCGGGAGGTGTCGGAGCGGTTCGGGTGCACCCGACCCTTGGCGAGGAACTGCCGCGTGCACGTCGAGTGACTGCTGGTCGGGCGGCCGAAGGCCTACTGCGGCGATTTGTGGGTCGAACGACCGTCAGCGAGACGTCCCCGAGCGCCTAGCGTCAGTCGCGTCCTGTTCGAAACGACGCCTGAAGGGGAGGACAACAGGTGAAGGACATGATGCGCCGAGTGGGGGTGCTCGTCGCCGGGTTCTGTGCGGTGTTGGCGATGACGAGTCCGTCCGCGACCGCCGCGGAGTCGGAACCCGACGACATGGTCACGGTTGCCGGGTGGGGCAAGATCTACGAGTGGTCTCCTGGGCACGCGTCGGGCAAGCGGCTCGACTACGCGGTGAAGGCCCAGGCGGTGGACATCTGGAACGACAACAACAAGTCCAACCAGAGGTGGCAGACGTACAGCTACGGCAACAACTGGTACGCGTTCCGCAACATGTCGAACATGGAGTGCCTCCGGTACGAGGGGCGCGGCAAGCAGATGACCACCATCCCCTGCGACGACAGCAACAGCTACAAGTTCAAGGGCGTCAAGAGCGGCGGGTACTGGACGTTCCGCCCGATGAATGCGCAGAATCTGTGCATGGAGGTGCGGAGCCGCGGCACCTCGAACGGCTCGCACGTCACGGCGTGGAACTGCAACGGTGACAGCCACCAGCGCTGGAAGGCGACCGCGGTGTGACGTAGTGGAAGTCCCGGCCGGACCCGGCCGGGACTTCCATGCGGGATGCTTCTGCAGGCGCAGGTGTGCCGATCGCCTCACCGATGGCGTGCACCTGCTCGACCTTGGTCAGCACCTCCGGCCCGGTCAGCTCGTACTTCGCCCCGACGTGACCGTCCTCGGTCAACGCGCGCACCGCCACCGCCGCGATATCGGCTTCGTGGACCAACGTCGACGCCGACCGCCCGTACGCGCCGCGCACGACGTCACCGGACCGGATCTCCGCCGCCCAGTTCAGCGTGTTGGTCGCGAAACCGTGCGGCCGGAGGAACGTCCACTCCGCACCCGCCCGCACCACCGCCTCTTCGACCTCGGCGTGGAACTGCCCGATCGGGTGGGGCTGCTCCTCGACACCGTCGACGACCGAACCGGAGGACAGCACGACCACGCGGCGCGCGCCGATCACCTCCGCCACCGCCTCGGCCGCGCCCTCCGTGAACGACGGCCACACCAGGAACACGCTCCCGATCCCGTCCAACGCCGACTCCAACGCCGCCGGGTCGAACTGGTGCCCGCGCACGACCTCCACCTTGTCCGGCAGCCCCGCGTCCCTGACCCCGCTGGGAAGCCGGTTCACCGCCACGCTGAGCGGCGTGCTGGGCTGGATCGGCGAGCACGTCCCCGAGGTGCTGGACGCGCAGCGGCGGTACGACGAGTCGTAGCCACACCACGACCGCCCGGCGGCTCACGGGTGGATGACGAGGCCCCGGCCGCCGTCGCGCTTGGCCTCGTACATGGCCTTGTCGGCGCGTTTGAGCACGGACGCGGCGGTGGCATCCGGGTCGCGGTCCGCGCAGATCACCACGCCCACCGACGCGCTGATCTCGTCGCCCAACGCGTCGAGGACGCGGAACGCCACCTTCTCCGGCTCCTCCACGCCCTCCACCAGGACGCCGAACTCGTCACCGCCCAGCCGGGCCACCACGTCGGTGTCGCGGACGCACTGCCGCAGCCGTTGCGCCACCTGTTCGAGCATCGCGTCGCCGTGCGCGTGGCCGGAGACGTCGTTGACCGCCTTGAAGTCGTCCAGGTCCACGAACAGCAGCCCGAACGGCGTGCCGTCGCCGTGATAGCGGGTCATCGCCTCGTCCAGCCTGCTCTGGAACAGCGCCCGGTTCGCCAGGCCGGTCAGCGGGTCATGGTGCGCCTGGTGGGTCAGGGTGAACTCGGACTCCCGCAACAGCAGGACCAGCTTCGTGTTGTCCACCAGGGTCACCAGCTGCCGCAGGATGACGGCGACGAACACGGTGAACCCGCCCGCGATCTCCACCCCGTCCAACGGCCGCAGGTCGCCGATGAGCGTGCGGCGCACCACCAGCACGCTGCTGATCAGCAGCGGGACGTAGGGCATCAGCAGGTAGGCCCACTGCCACGAGCGGCGGTGGCGGCTGGAACCGGCGGGCGACGACGGCACGGGCGCCAGCGCGGCCAACGCGATCAGCGCGGGCCCGACCACGAACCCGGCGTTGGCCAGCGGCGGCACCTCGGGCGCCTGGACGCTGACCAGGTAGGCGAACGCGAAATCGGACGCGGCGAGCCCGACCAGCCCGAGCCCGAGCAGCCGGAGCGGGGTCCGCAGCACGACCTTCCGGTCCGCGCCCAACACCACCACGATCACCAGCAGCACGAGGTCCGTCAGCGGGTAGGCGATGGCCACCACGAACGCCGCCGCGCTCGGGTTGCCGACCGCCACCAGCCCGCGCAACGTCGTGGTCCAGGTGAGCACGAACAGCGAGCCGACCACGATCAGGCCGTCCAGCAGCAACACCAGCCGCGCGCTGCGGGACCGGCGGTCCAACAGCGCGTCGGGGGAGTCGGAACGGCGGAAGTTGCCGATCACCAGCAGCGCGGTGAACGCGAACGGCACGACGCTCAGGTACCCGGCGTCCGCGAGCGACGGTGACGGCACCGCACGGCGTTCGACCAACTGGTACCACGTCCACAGGGCCTGACCGGTGGACCAGCCCGCCATGCCCAGGCCCATCGCGAGCCGCCAGCGCCGGTCCGGCCCGGTCGCCCGGCGGGCCGTCCACCAGCAGCAGCCGGTCGCGAACAGGCCCGTGGCGAGCTGGGCGAGGTCGTCCAGCACCACCGCGCTCTCGCCCTTGACGATGTCGAAACTCGCGGCGACGGACGCGGCGGTGGCGAGCACCAGCACGACCGCGGCCGTGAGGGCGAACCGCCTCGTCCCGATCACCCGGTCAGTGTGCCGTATTCAGGTCCCGTCGGCCGGGTTGCCCTGGGAGGATCGCCGGGTGGCAGAGCAGGAGGTTCCCGTTGCCGCCGACGTGGTGACGGAGCAGGACTACGAGCGGTTCGCACGGCACCGGATCGCCGAGTTGGGCGGCAACGCGGAGGCGTTCGGCCTCTCGTACAACGTGCTGCTCCTGGCGTACATGATGATCACCGACTACGAGGCCCTGGTGCACCGCGAGCAGGGGTGGACCATGCCCGGGTTCCGGCTGATGTTCAAGCTGTGGATCCTGGGGCCGACGCAGCCCGCGAGGCTGGCCGACCTGTCCGGCACGACCAGGTCGGCGATGTCCAACCTGATCAACACGCTGGAGCGGGCCGGGTTGGTGGAGCGGACCAGGGACGGCCAGGACCGGCGGGTGGTGTTCGTGGCGCTGACCGACGAGGGGCGCGCGGCGGTGGCGCGGGTCTTCCCGCACCAGAACCGGCGCGAGGCGCGCTGGTTCGAGGTGTTGGACGAGGAAGAGTGCGCACAAATGGTGCAATTGATTCGACGAGTGGTTGCCGCCCGTCCGAAGTAGTGGCGCGGCCGGACGTCTCAATTTGAAATGTGGTCACGAGTCGACGAACAGTGTGCGGTCCACTATTCGGGAGTGATTCCACTCTAACGGACGAGCGGTGTGTCCACGGCGTTGCGCTAGGTTCCTGTAACCGCCGTCACACCGTGTCGCACCAGTTGGAGAAAGGTCCTCCATGTTGACCTCAGTGGCCGCGGCTGTATTGGCCATGTCCGCGATCGTCCCATCATCCGGTGAAATGCAGGCCGAAACCGCTCCGGATTTCGTCACCGTCGAAGTGAAGACCGTGAACGGGTCCGGTTGCCCGGCCGGCACGGCGGCGGTCGCCCCCTCGCCCGACCGCACCGCGTTCACCGTGACGTACAGCCAGTTCCTCGCCCAGGCCGGCCCGGACTCGGACCCGACCGACATCCGGAAGAACTGCCAGCTCGCGGTCGAGGTGAGCTACCCGCAGGGCTTCACGTTCGGCGTCGCCAAGGCCGACTACCGCGGCTTCGCGCACCTCCAGGCCGGCGCCGTCGGAATGGAGCAGGGCAACTACTACTTCCAGGGCACGTCGCCGACCGCGCGCAAGAGCCACACCTACAACGGGCCCTTCAGCGACAACTGGCAGGCTACCGACAGCTCCGAATTCGGCGCCATCGTGTACGCACCGTGCGGTGAGCGCCGGCTGTTCAACATCAACACCGAACTCCGAGTCAAAGCGGGCCCCTCGACCGGCACCAGTTTCATGGTGATGGATTCGACGGACAGCAACGTGAGCACCACGTACCACTTCTCGTGGAAGCGGTGCTAGCCCTGTTCGAATAGGGGTCGATCGATTCGACTTGCGTCAATTCGCCGCCGGTTACCGTGCTCGAGGACGAGTCGGAAGGTGCTCCATGTTCAGTTTCCTGGCGGCTGCCACCATGGCGGCGGCGGTGATCGTCATTCCTCCCGGCGGTGCGCCCAACACCACGCCACCGCCAAACCACATGACGATCGACGTGGTGACGGTCAACGGCTCCGGCTGCCCGGCCGGGACGGCCGCCGTCGCGGTGTCACCGGACCACAAGGCGTTCACCGTCACCTACAGCCAGTTCATGGCCCAGGTCGGCGTCGGCGCCCTGCCCACCGACTTCCGCAAGAACTGCCAGCTCAACCTGAGGATCAACATCCCGCAGGGGTTCACCTACGGGATCGCCCAGGCCGACTACCGCGGCTTCGCCCACCTCGAGCGGGGCGCGACCGGCATGGAGAGAGCGAACTACTACTTCCAGGGCATGTCGCCGACGTCGTACAGGAACCACAACTACGCCGGCCCGTTCAGCGACGACTGGCAGGCCACGGACACCACCGAACTCGCCGCGATCATCTTCCACCCGTGTGGTGAACAGCGGTTGCTCAACATCAACACCGAGCTGCGGGTGAGCGCCGGAACCTCGGACCCGACCAAGACCACCAGCTTCATGTCGATGGACTCCACCGACGGCAGCGTCGAGACGACCTACCAGTTCTCCTGGAAGACCTGCCCCGCGATCTGACGACGCGGGGTCCTGAAAGGCATCGCGGCGGGCGGACGACGTTGGCCGCCCGCCGCGACGGGTCACACGAGCGGCCGGTCGGTCGGCTCGATCGGCCGCGGCAGGACGTGCCTGCCGGTCAGGTGGGCGTCCACGCCGGCGGCGGCCGAGCGGCCCTCGGCGATGGCCCACACGATGAGCGACTGGCCGCGGCCCATGTCGCCGGCCACGAACACGCCGTCGACGGAGGTCGCGAAGGAGTCGTCACGGGCGACGTTGCCCCGCGCGTCGAGGTCGACACCCAGCTCGGTGAGCAGACCGGCCTTCTCCGGGCCGACGAAGCCCATCGCCAGCGTCACCAGCTGCGCCGGGATCTCCCGCTCGCTGCCCGGCACCGGCTCGAACCGCCCACCGGACGCCTCGACCTCGACCAGCTTCAACGCCCGGACCGCACCGTCGTCGTCACCGAGGAACTCCACGGTCGACACCGAGTACAGCCGCTCGCCGCCCTCCTCGTGCGCCGACGTGACCCGGTAGAGCATCGGGTAGGTCGGCCACGGGTGGACTTCGGCGCGCTTCTCCGGCGGCCGGGGCATGATCTCCAGCTGCGTCACCGAGAGCGCGCCCTGCCGGTGGGCGGTGCCCACGCAGTCCGCGCCGGTGTCGCCGCCGCCGATGACGACGACGTGCTTGCCCTCCGCCGTGATCGGCGGCGCGTCCAGGTCACCCCGCGCCACCCGGTTCGCCCACGGCAGGTACTCCATCGCCTGATGCACCCCGGACAGCGAGCGGCCGGGCACCGGCAGGTCGCGCCACGCCGTCGCGCCACCGGCCAGCACCACCGCGTCGTAGGACTCCCGCAGCTCGGCGACCGTGACGTCCACGCCGACGTTCACGCCAGTCCGGAACTCGGTGCCCTCGGCCCGCATCTGGTCCAGCCGGCGGTCCAGCCGCCACTTCTCCATCTTGAACTCGGGGATGCCGTACCGCAGCAGCCCACCGATGGCGTCCGCCCGTTCCAGCACCACGACGGAGTGTCCCGCGCGGGTCAGCTGCTGGGCGGCGGCCAGGCCCGCGGGCCCGGAACCGACCACGGCCACCGAACGACCGGTGCGCGTCACCGGCAGCTGCGGCGTGACCCAACCCTCGTCCCACGCCCGGTCGATGATGGAGATCTCGACCCGCTTGATCGTGACGGGATCGCCGTTGATCCCGACCACGCACGCGGCCTCGCACGGCGCGGGGCACAACGTCCCGGTGAACTCCGGGAAGTTGTTGGTGGCGTGCAGGCGTTCCGACGCGAGCCGCCAGTCCTCCTTCCACACCAGGTTGTTCCACTCGGGGATCAGGTTCCCCAGCGGACAGCCCTGGTGGCAGAACGGGATGCCGCAGTCCATGCAGCGACCGGCCTGCTTCTCCAGCTTGGGCCGCTCGAACTCCTCGTACACCTCGCGCCAGTCGCGCAGGCGCAGGAAAACGGGACGGCTGCGCGGGGTCTCACGCTCGGTGGTGAGGAACCCACGAGGGTCAGCCATGAGACGCCTCCATGATCGCTTCGTTGACGTCCCGGCCTTCCAGCTCGGCTCGGGCCTGTGCCGCCAGCACCCGCTTGTAGTCCTTCGGCATGACCTTCGTGAACCGGTCCACCGCGAGGTCCCAGTCGGCCAGCAGCGCGTGCGCCACCGCCGAGTCCGTCTCCAGGTAGTGCTTCTCCACCGCGCGCCGCAGGAACTCGCGGTCCGACTCGTCCAACGGGTCCAGGTCCACCATCTCCGGGTTGACCCGCTGCACGGCCGCGTCCAGCACGTACGCGATACCGCCGGACATGCCCGCGGCGAAGTTGCGCCCGGTCGCGCCGAGCACGACCACCCGCCCGCCGGTCATGTACTCGCAGCCGTGGTCGCCCACGCCCTCGACGACGGCCAGCGCGCCCGAGTTGCGCACGCAGAACCGCTCGCCGACCTTGCCGCGCAGGAAGATCTCGCCGCCGGTCGCGCCGTAGCCGATCACGTTGCCCGCGATGATGTGCTGCTCGGCGGCGAACTGCGCGTCGGGCACCGGCCGGATGACGATCCGCCCGCCGGACAGGCCCTTGGCGACGTAGTCGTTGCCGTCGCCGACGAGCCGCAACGTGATGCCGCGCGGCAGGAACGCGCCGAACGACTGCCCGGCGGTGCCGGTGAACGTGATGTCGATCGTGTCGTCCGGCAGCCCCTCACCGCCCCACCGCTTGGTCACCTCGGAGCCGAGCATGGTGCCGACGGTGCGGTTCACGTTGCGCACCGGCAGCTCCAGCCGCACCCGGTCACCGGCCGCGATCGCACCCTCCGCGAGCTGGATCAGCGTGTTGTCCAACGCCTTGTCCAGACCGTGGTCCTGGTCGGTGGTGCGGTGCCGCGCCGCGCCTTCCGGCAGCTCCGGCACGTGGAAGATCGGCGACAGGTCGAGCCCGGCAGCCTTCCAGTGGTCCACCGCGGCCCGCGTGTCCAACAGGTCCGCGTGCCCGACGGCCTCGGCCAGGGTCCGGAAACCCAGCTGCGCCAACAGCTCCCGGACCTCCTGCGCGATGAACTCGAAGAAGTTCACCACGTGCTCGGCCTTGCCCGCGAACTTCGCCCGCAGCACCGGGTTCTGCGTGGCCACGCCCACCGGGCACGTGTCCAGGTGGCAGACCCGCATCATGATGCAGCCCGACACGACCAGGGGAGCGGTGGCGAAACCGAACTCCTCCGCGCCGAGCAGCGCCGCGATCACCACGTCCCGCCCGGTCTTGAGCTGGCCGTCGGTCTGCACCACGATCCGGTCGCGCAACCGGTTGGCCAGCAACGTCTGCTGCGTCTCGGCCAGGCCCAACTCCCACGGGCCGCCCGCGTGCTTGATGGACGACAGGGGAGACGCGCCGGTGCCGCCGTCGTGGCCGGAGATCAGCACGACGTCCGCGTGCGCCTTGGACACGCCCGCCGCGACCGTGCCGACGCCGACCTCGGAGACGAGCTTCACGTGGATGCGCGCCGCCGGGTTGGCGTTCTTCAGGTCGTGGATGAGCTGCGCCAGGTCCTCGATCGAGTAGATGTCGTGGTGCGGCGGCGGCGAGATCAGGCCGACACCGGGCGTGGAGTGCCGGGTCTTGGCGATCCACGGGTACACCTTCGCGCCGGGCAGCTGACCGCCCTCGCCGGGCTTCGCGCCCTGCGCCATCTTGATCTGGATGTCGTCCGCGTTGACCAGGTACTCGCTCGTCACGCCGAACCGGCCGGACGCCACCTGCTTGATCGCCGAACGCCGCGAGTCGCCGTTGGCGTCGGGGGTGAACCGCTCGGCGTCCTCACCGCCCTCACCGGTGTTGGACTTCGCGCCCAACCGGTTCATCGCGATCGCCAGCACCTCGTGCATCTCCTGCGAGATGGAGCCGTAGGAGATGGCGCCGGTGGCGAACCGCTTCACGATCGACGAGACCGGCTCGACCTCGTCGATCGGCACCGGCTCCCGCACACCCTCCTTGAACGCGAACAGCCCGCGCAGCGTCAGCAGCCGCTTGGCCTGCTCGTCCACCGCCCGCGTGTACTCCTTGAAGATGTCGTAACGCCCGCTGCGGGTGGAGTGCTGGAGCTTGAACACCGTCTGCGGGTTGAACAGGTGCGCCTCGCCCTCGCGACGCCACTGGTAGTCGCCGCCGACCTCCAGCTCGCGGTGGTGCGCCCGGACGCCGTCGGCCGGGAACGCCATCCGGTGCCGCCGCGCCACTTCCTCGGCGATGACGTCGAACCCGACGCCGCCCAGCCGCGAGGTGGTGCCGGTGAAACAGGAGTCCACCACCTCGTCGCCGAGACCGATCGCCTCGAAGATCTGCGCGCCGGTGTAGGACGCGACGGTCGAGACGCCCATCTTGGACATCGTCTTGCGCACGCCCTTGCCCAGCGCCTTGATCAGGTTGCGGGTGGCGGTCCCCGGCTCGACGTCGGGCAGCTCCTCCACCGACGCCATCGCCAGGTACGGGTTCACCGCCTTCGCGCCGTAGCCGATGAGCAGCGCGATGTGGTGCACCTCGCGGGCGTCGCCCGCCTCCACGATCAGGTCCACCTGCGTGCGGGTCTTCTCCCGCACCAGGTGGTGGTGCACCGCACCGGTCAGCAGCAGCGACGGGATCGGCGCGTGGTTTTCGTCGACACCCCGGTCCGACAGCACGACGAGCCGCGCGCCGTCCCGGATCGCCTGCGACACCTCGGCGCGGATCTCGTCCAGCCGCCGCACCAACGCCTCGCCGCCGCCCGCCACGTCGTACAGACCGCGCACGGTGAAGGTGCGGAACTCCGGCAGCGTGCCGTCGTCGTCGACGTGCACGAGCTTGGCCAGCTCGTCGTTGTCCAGCACCGGGAACGGCAGCGAGATCCGCCGGCACGACGTCGCGTCCGCCGTCAGCAGGTTCGGCTCCGCCCCGAGCGTGGCGTGCAGCGAGGTCACCAGCTCCTCGCGGATCGCGTCCAACGGCGGGTTCGTCACCTGGGCGAACAATTGCGTGAAGTAGTCGAACAGCTGCCGCGGCCGGTCCGACAGCGGCGCGAACGGGGCGTCGTTGCCCATCGAGCCGATCGGTTCCGCGCCGGAACGGGCCATCGGGCCCAGCAGCAGCGCCAGTTCCTCTTCCGTGTAGCCGAACGCCTGCTGACGGCGCACCAGGGACGAGTGCGTCGGCACCTCGCGCTCCCGCGCGGGCAGGTCCGCCAGGTGCAGGATGCCGTCGGCGACCCACTCCTGGTACGGGTGCTCGGCGGCCAGCTGCCCCTTGATCTCCTCGTCGTCGATGATCCGCCCCTGGGCGGTGTCGACCAGGAACATCCGGCCCGGCTCCAACCGGCCCTTGCGCACGATCGTCGTCGGGTCGAACTCCAGCACACCGGCCTCGCTGCCGAGCACGACCAGGCCGTCCTCGGTGACCCAGTACCGGGCCGGGCGCAGGCCGTTGCGGTCCAGCACCGCGCCGATCAGCGTGCCGTCGGTGAACGCCACCAGCGCCGGGCCGTCCCACGGCTCCATGAGCGTGGAGTGGAACTCGTAGAACGCGCGCCGCTGCGCGTCCATCTCGGCGTGGTTCTCCCACGCCTCGGGGATCATCATCAGCACCGCGTGCGGCAGGCTGCGCCCGCCCAGGTGCAGCATCTCCAGCACCTCGTCGAACGTGGCCGAGTCGCTCGCGCCGCGGGTGATGACCGGGAAGACCCGGGACAGGTCACCGGGGACCAGGTCGGTGGCGAGCACCGATTCGCGCGCGTCCATCCAGTTCCGGTTGCCGCGCAACGTGTTGATCTCACCGTTGTGCGCCACGTACCGGTACGGGTGGGCCAGCGGCCACGACGGGAACGTGTTGGTGGAGAACCGGGAGTGCACCAGCCCGATGGAGCTCGTCACCCGCTCGTCGGTGAGGTCGGGGAAGAACTTCTCCACCTGGGGCTCGGTGAGCATGCCCTTGTAGACGATCGTCCGCGCGGACAGGCTCGGGAAGTACACGTCCGTCGCGTGCTCGACGCGCTTGCGGACCACGAACGCCAGTCGCTCCAGCGCCAGGCCGTCCGCGTCCGGTCCCTCCAGGCCGTCGGGACCGTCCGGGCCGGCGAGGAACAGTTGGCTGAACGCGGGCATGGTGGTCTTCGCCGTCGGACCGACGTGATCGGTGTCCACCGGCAGTTCGCGCCACCCGAGGACCGTCGCGCCCTCTTCCGCGGCGATGCGCTCGACCTCGGCCTTGACCTCGTCCTGGCCCTCCTGGGGGAGGAACGCGGTGCCGACCGCGTAGCCGCCGGGCTCGGGCAGCGGGAAGCCGACGACCTCGCGGTAGAACGCGTCGGGCACCTGGATCAGGATGCCCGCGCCGTCGCCGGTCTCCGGCTCGGCGCCGCGCGCGCCCCGGTGCTCGAGGTTGCGCAGCGCCACCAAGGCCTGGTTGACGATCGCGTGGTTTCTGCGACCGGCCAGGTCGGCGACGAACGCGACACCGCAGGCGTCGTGCTCGTACTGCGGGTCGTAAAGGCCTTGCGGCTTGTGGTGGGTCACAACGGGCCCTCCCGTGGCGTCGTCAGTTCGCCCTGTTTTCGGGCAAACGGATGCGACCGAAGGCCCGCGCGCGGCTTTACGCGGGACTGCTCGGCCTAGAGGTTCTGGCTGTGGATCCACGCCCGAGCGACCGTCGGCGTGGGGACCGCACTCCGTTGTGCGGGAGAACTGCACTTCCTTGTGCGCGCGCTCCGCGGCCGGATGGGGTCGCGAGGACACGCTGGGCGGTGCACCGGGATTGCCGGGGTCTTGTGACGATAGTGTGAATTCGCGGTTATGGCGCTAGTCCGACAGGGCGTCGTGGTGAATCCCACCCCTACTTGACGCCGTTCCTACCAACGGGGTACCGCCGGTCAGACCAGGAGTTCGTCGAGTTTTAACTTTTCAGTGGCCGGTGAAATCACACTCTGGTCCTTCTCGACTCCCGCGCGCAGCCCACCGCGACGACGAGGCACAGCGCCGCGACGACGCCCTGCCACCACGCGGCCTCGCTCACGGCGAGGATCACGTTGACGCCCGAGACCAGCGCGAACAGGGCGGCAAGGAGGGCCCAGAGCCGGCGTTCGGCCTTCTCGCCGCGAGGGATCAGCAGGAACGTGGGCGGGTGTGTCACGGCGGGCACCTCCAGTCCGGGCTTGCCGCGCTCAACGGCGACAAGTCGCCCGGGAGTACCCGCAGTTTGCGTACTTCACACCTTCAGGTGGCGACTTTTTTCGCCGGGGTTCCAGGGGTGTGTGCGCTGCGTGACCGGGTCACCCGACTGTTACTCCGAACAGGAGACCCACGTAGTAGGTGACGACCATCGTGAGCGACCCGACGACCACGTTCCGCCGCACCGCGCGGCCGGCCCGGCTCGACCCGAGCCGGGCGCTGATCACGCCGGTCAGCACCAACCCGACCAGCACCGCCGCCGCGCACGCCCACACCCGCCAGGCCGTCGGCGGCAGCACGATCGCGATCACCGGGATGAGCGCGCCGACCGCGAACGACACCAGCGACGCCCACGCGGCCTGCCACGGGCTGGTCAGGTTGTCCGGGTCGATCTGCAGCTCGGCTTCCGCGTGCGCCCGCAGGGCGTCCTGCTCGGTCAGCTCGCGCGCCACCTGCGCGGCCAGTTCCTCGGACAGGCCCTTCTCCCGGTAGATCTCGGCGAGCTCGCGTTCCTCCGCCTCGGGCATCTCGCGCAGCTCGCGCTCCTCGAGCCTGAGCGCGGCCCGTTCGGTGTCCCGCTGGGTGCTGACCGAGACGTACTCGCCGCCCGCCATCGACAAGGAGCCCGCGACCAGCCCGGCGATGCCCGCGGCGAGGATCGTGGTGCGGTCCGCCGTGGCGCCGGCGACGCCGACCACGAGCCCCGCCGTGGACACGATGCCGTCGTTCGCCCCGAGGACACCGGCGCGCAGCCAGTTGAGCCGGCCGGAGAGGTCGTCGCGGTGCGGTTCGCCGGGGTGCGTCATGACCGCGATCGAACCACCACTCGGCTAACGGGTGGAGTCCAGGCCGCGAACGGGTGAAGGGCTGGACACCGTGCGGATTCCCTTGCGGGGCCCGCATGTGATCCACTCCCGCCTGACGAATCGGGGGAGTGATGATCGGCAGACGCACGGTGTTGCTCGGGGTGGGTGCGGTGGTCGGACTCGGCGCGTCCACGCTGCCGCCGCCTGCCGTCCGGCGGCGGATCGAGCCGTGCGCCGAGTGGGGTGCCCGACCGCCCGCCGAGCAGCCGGTGACGTTGCGCCGCAAGCCGGAACGGATCCTGATCCACCACACCGCGACGGACAACGTGGCGGACGGGTCGCGGGGGCACGCGCACTGGCTGGCCCGGTTCTTCCAGGGGCTGCACACGGACGCCAACGACTGGGGCGACACCGGGCAGCACTTCACCATCACGCGGGGCGGCGTGCTGCTGGAGGGGCGGCACGGCAGCCTCGACGCGCTGCTCGCCGGTGACCGGATGGTCGAGGGCGCGCACGCGTTCGGCCAGAACCGGAACTCGATCGGGATCGAGAACGAGGGCACGTACGTCGACCAGACACCACCCGCCGTGCAGTGGGACGCGTTGGTGTGGCTGTGCGCGGTGATCTGCCGCCAGTACGACATCCCGCCCGCGGAGATCCACGGCCACCGCGACTTCTGGGACGGCACCGTGTGTCCGGGCGACGCTTTCTACGCGCTGCTGCCGAGACTGCGCGCTCAGGTGGCCCTGGCTTAGCTCACCGTGGCGGCTCACCGTGGCGTGACGGGGGCTAACCGGCTTCGACGATCCGCCACTGCGGGCCGCCGACCCAGGTCGCCTCCAGGCGGGACCGGTGGCCAGGACCGGTGAACTCGACCACGACGGCGTCCGCGGGCTGCTCCACGGTCGCCGCGAAGCCCTGGCGCGGGGTGGCCGAGATCGGCTCCATCTCGTTGGGCGAGAAGCGGATCGCGGCCACCCCGCCCCGGAGGCGGAAGCTGCGCAGGTACACCGGCTCGCCGTCCTGCTCGGTCCACGTGCCGTCCTCGGACGGCAGGGGCTGGGTGGTCGTGGCGGGGGCGGGGGCGACCGTGGTCGTGGTCGGGGCGGGTGGCGGGACCGCCGCCGTGGTCGTCGTGGTGGTGGTCGTGACGGTGGTCGTGGTGGTGGTGGTGGCTATCGCGGACAACTGCGTGGGTCCGGCGACCACGCGCGGGTGTTCGGGTACGCCCGCGTCCAACACGAACCGGATGCCCAGCCAGGACAGCGCCACCGCTACCGCGGTCGACGCCGACCACGCGGCGAGGTACTGCAGGCCCCTGGTCACCAGGTCATCCTGCCGGCGGCATCCGCACCGCGAACCCCTGACCGTGCGCGGAGTTCACCCGCAGCCGGTTCCCGGCTTGGCCGGCGTCGGCGAGCACGGTGTCCAGCAGGTTCGGGAAGCGGGCCTGGAAACCCCTCCCGAACGCAGCACTCACCCGAGAGTCGAACCTCCAGAGCGCGAGAGTCGAACGTTCAGGTACCCCGAGTTCGACACTCGGGTTCGCGGGGTGCCTGTCCTGAGCGTTGAATTCGGGGTACGCGAACGTTCGACTCTCGGGGCCTGGAGGTTCGACTTTCGCGGGGGTGAGGGGGCGGCTGGAGAAGTGGGTACGGTGCGCGCCATGGTGTCGGTGCTGCTCGTCGAGGACGACCCGGTCGTGCGGTCGGCGGTGAGCCGGGCGTTGACCGGGCTCGGGCACGCCGTGCTGCCTGTCGGTACGGCGCTGGAGGCACTGCGGGAGATCACGGGCGGTGCGTTCGACCTGGTTGTGCTCGATCTCGGGTTGCCCGACATGGACGGCGCGGACGCGTTGCGCATGATGCGCGGCGTGTGCGACGTGCCGGTCATAGTCGCCACCGCCCGTGACGACGAGAACGAGATCGTCCGCCTCCTCAACGCCGGCGCCGACGACTACCTGGTGAAGCCGTTCTCCAGCGAACACCTTGCGGCGAGGTTGTCCGCCGTCCTGCGCCGGGCGCGCAAGGACGCACCACCCGCGCCGTTCCAAGTCGGCAGCCTCACCGTCGACCCCGACCGCCGCGAGGCCCGCCTCGACGGCCGCGAGCTCAACCTGACCCGCAAGGAGTTCGACCTCCTCGCCTACCTCGCCGCCCGCGAGGGCAAGGTGGTGCCGCGCGCCGAACTCCTGGCGAACCTGTGGAACCTGCCCGGCAGGCACGACGACCAGACGCTGGACGTCCACCTGTCCTGGCTGCGCCGCAAGCTCGGTGAACGCGCCGCCCAACCCCGCTACCTGCACACCGTGCGCGGAGTCGGGTTCAAGCTGACGGCGGCCGAGTGAGGAAGTCGCTCGCCCTCGTCTCGCTGGCCGTCACCTCGATGGTGGCGCTGGCGTTCCTGATCCCGCTGGCCCTGGTGGTGCGCCAACTCGCCGAGGACCGGGCGCTGGCCGACGCCGAACGCCTGGCCGGCGCGCTCACCCCCGTCCTGGTGATCACCGCCGACCCGGCGTCCGTCGGCCAGGCCCTGACCAGCACCGCCGGCCGGGTCGCGGTGCACCTGGCGACCGGCGAGGTCGTCGGCGTGCCGGTGGCCACGGACGACCAGCTCAGGACGGCCCGCGAGGAGGGGCGTGCGTTCACCGCCGCCACCCCCGCCGGTCTCGTGCACCTCCAGCCCGTGCTGCTGGACGAGGGCCGGGTCGCCGTGGTGGAGGCGTTCGTGCCGGAGTCCGAGCTGTCCCGGGGCGTCACCCAGGCGTGGCTCGCGCTCAGCGGCGTCGCCGTCACCCTCGTGCTGGGCTCCGTGCTGGTCGCCGACCGACTGGGCGCACGGGTCGTCAAAGCCGCCGCCGCGCTCGCCGACGGCGCCCGCAAAATGGGCCAGGGTGATCTCACCACCCGCGTCACGCCCAGTGGACCGCCGGAATTGCTCGACGCGGGCGGCGCGTTCAACCGGATGGCTGATCGGATAGGCCAACTAGTCGCCAACGAGCGCGAAATCCTGGCCGATCTTTCCCACCGGCTGCGCACGCCGCTCACCGCGTTGCGCCTGGATTCGGAAACCCTCGGCCAAGATCCCAACGCCAACCGCGTCCGACAGGCCGTGCACGCGCTGGAACGCGAGGTCAACGAACTCATCCGGGCCGCCCGCCGCGAGCTGGACGACCCCGACGGCGGCCGGTGCGACGCCGCCCAGGTCGTGCACGACCGCCTGGTGTTCTGGTCCGCCCTGGCCGACGACCAGCAGCGGCTGTGGAACCTGCGCGGCACCGAACGCCGCGCCCTCGTGCCGCTGACCCGCAGCGACCTCGCGGCGGCGATGGACGCCGTGCTCGGCAACGTCTTCCGCCACACGCCCGAGGGCGTCGGGTTCGTCGTGGCGCTGTTCCACCAGCCCGACCGGGTGGTGATCGTCGTCGAGGACGCCGGGCCCGGCATCGACGACCTGGAGACGGCGTTGCGGCGGGGGAGCAGCGGCGCGGGCTCGACCGGCCTCGGGCTCGACATCGCCCGCCGGGCGGCGGAGGCCACCGGCGGCTCGCTGGTGGTCGACCGGGGACCGCTGGGCGGCACGCGGGTCCAGCTGCGGCTGGGACGCGCGGAGGAGCCAGTCTGACCGCCGATTCCTTTTCGGCACCTGATGCAAGGTTTAAATGTTCCTTAAATAAGTAGTTGTTGACAATTCTGCATTCCCGGATAAAGTCACTCCCGGAATTGAGGTCGACCGCAGCGCTCCTCGCCTTGTCCGGTCGCCCGGTTCCCTCTTCGGTGCGGCGACCGCAGCGCGCTTACCCTGCGAAGAAGCGCACACGCGGTCGCCGCGCCCGAAATGCCGTCGAATGCAGATTGAGGTTTTTCGCGTGTCGCCCAAGAACTGTGTGCTGCCCGTCGTCGCCATCCTCGCCGGGTTGGCTCTGTCCGGGTGCGAGTACCCGGACGGGATGGCCCTGGTCGCGGCGAGCGCCACCACCACGGTCCGCACCACGTCGGATCCCGCCGCCGCGCCGACCACCGTGACCACGTCGGACACCACGACGTCGTCGCAGAACTCGCCGAGCCCCACGACCACCACCGAGCCGCCGCCGGTCACCACGACGACCACGACCACGACCACCAAGCCGCCGGTCAAGCCTCCCGTGCAGCGGCCCACGCCGCCGGCGTCGCCCGCGCCGCCCGCGCCTGCCGCGCCTGCCGCGCCTGCCGCACCTGCTGTGCCGGCGAAGACCGAGGTCGAACTGGCCGAGGCCAAGGTGGTCGAGCTGACCAACGCCGAACGCGCCGCGAACGGTTGCCCCGCGCTGGTCGCGGACGCCCGGCTCGCCGCCGCCGCCCGCGCGCACAGCGCGGACATGGCCGCGCAGAACTACTTCGACCACGTCTCCAAGGACGGCCGCACGTTCGTGGACCGGGTCAAGGCCGCCGGCTACCCCGCTCCCGGCGCGGAGAACATCGCCGCCGGTCAGCGCACCGCCGAGGCCGTCGTGAAGGGCTGGATGGACTCGCCCGGCCACCGGGCCAACATCCTCAACTGCAAGCTCAAGGCGCTGGGCGCGGGCATGGCCCGAGGCGGCTCCTACGGCATCTACTGGACTCAGAACTTCGGCTGGTGACCGTCGCGGTCGTTACCGCCGGCGGGCAGTTCGTCGAGGATGAGCACGGTGTGGCTGGACGTCACGTCCGGCATCGTCTGCAGCCGGGACAGCACCAGGTCGCGCAGGCTGTGCGCGTCCGGCGCCCGGACCAGCAGCACGAGGTCGTAGTCGCCGGACACCAGCGCGCCGTGCCACACCTCGGGGATCTCCAGCACCCGCTGCCGCACGGCCTTCCACGAGTGCTGGCTGATCTTGAGGTAGACGTAGGCGGAGATGCCGAAGCCGTAGCGCTCCGGGTCGACCACCGCCGTGTACCCGGTGACGACGCCGTCACGGTGCAGCCGCTCCACCCGCGAGTACGCGCTGGCGCGCGAGATGTGCAGCTTCTCGGCGAGCGCGCGCATGGACATCCGGCCGTCCGCGCGCAGCGCCTCCACGATGCGCCGGTCGAGCGCGTCGAGCGGTGCCGAATGTCCAGCCCTCACCGTCATGTGGCCGACCATAACCCGCCTGCGCGGCCATTCGTCCGGACTGCGAGCCCGGATCTGGAACATTGGCCGGTGTGAGCTGGACCATGCCCTCCATCTCGTCCTTTGAGACACCCGGAGGAGCCATGGCCCGGACCCGCGTGCCCGAGCGGACGTTGCTGCCCAGCGACGAACCGCTGTCGCTGCTGCGCAAGGACGGCTCGCCGGTGGACGACTCGCCGCTGGCCATGCCCGACGACGACGTGCTGGTCGAGCTGCACCGGCGGATGGTCGTCGGCCGCCGCTTCGACACCCAGGCCACCGCGCTGACCAGGCAGGGCAGGCTGGCGGTCTACCCGTCGTCACGCGGCCAGGAGGCGTGCGAGGTGGGCTCGGTGCTCGCGCTGCGCCCCGACGACTGGCTGTTCCCGACCTACCGCGACTGCGTCGCCCTGGTGACGCGGGGCGTCGACCCGGCCGAGACGTTGACCCTGCTCCAAGGCGGCTGGCACCTCGGCTACGACCCGTACGAGCACCGCGTCGGCCCCCAGTGCACCCCGCTGGCCACGAACACCCTGCACGCCGTCGGCTTCGCGCACGCGGCGCGGTTGAAGGGCGAGGACACGGCGGCGCTGGTGCTGCTCGGTGACGGCGCGACGTCCGAGGGTGACACGCACGAGGCGCTGAACTTCGCCGGCGTGTGGAAGGCACCGGTGGTGTTCCTGGTGCAGAACAACGGTTACGCGATCAGCGTGCCCATGTCCAAGCAGAACGCCGCGCCGTCGCTGGCGCACAAGGGCATCGGGTACGGCGTGCCGTCGGTGCTGGTGGACGGCAACGACGTGGCCGCCGTGTACGCGGTGGTGCGCGAGGCGGTCTTGTCGGGCGGGCCGACGTTGATCGAGGCGCTGACCTACCGGATCGAGGCGCACACCAACGCCGACGACGCCACCCGCTACCGCACGTCCGACGAGGTGGCGGCGTGGCTGGACCGGGACCCGGTCGACCGGCTGGAGGCGTACCTGGTCTCGCGGGGGCTGCTGGACAACGCGCGCCGTGCGGCGGTGGCGGCCGAGGCGGAGGAGTTCGCGGCGTCCGTGCGGGCGAAGATGAACGCCGACGTCGTGCCGTCGCCGGACGACCTGTTCGAGCACGTCTACGCGTCCACGCCCCGCCACCTGCGGGAACAGGCCGCTGCGCTGCGGGAGGAACTGGCATGAGCGCGGTGTCCACCGGGGTCTCCGCTGTCTCCATGGCGGGAGCGTTGAACCGGGCGTTGGCCGACGCGTTGGCCGCCGACCCGAGCGTGCTGGTGTTCGGTGAGGACGTCGGAGCGCTCGGCGGTGTGTTCCGGGTGACCGACGGGCTCGCGTCGCGGTTCGGCGAGCAGCGGGTGTTCGACACGCCGCTGGCCGAGTCCGGCATCGTCGGGACCGCCATCGGCATGGCGATGAACGGCCTGCGGCCCGTGGTGGAGATGCAGTTCGACGCGTTCGCCTACCCGGCGTTCGAGCAGATCACCAGCCACCTGGCCAAGCTCCGCAACCGCACGCGCGGGCGGGTGTCGCTGCCGGTGGTGATCCGGGTGCCGTACGGCGGCGGGATCGGCGGGGTCGAGCACCACTGCGACTCGTCGGAGGCGTACTACACGCACACGCCGGGGCTGCGGGTCGTCACGCCCGGTACGCCGGATGACGCGTACCGGTTGTTGCGCGACTCGATCGATTCGCCGGATCCGGTGATCTTCCTGGAGCCGAAGCGGCGGTACTGGGCGAAGGGTGAGCTTTCGGTCGACTCGGTCGACTCGGTCGACTCGGTCGACTCGAGGGACTCGATCGGGTTCGACCGGGCGTTGGTGCGGCGTGCCGGGCGGGACGTCACGTTGATCGCGTACGGGCCGATGGTCGCGACCGCGTTGGAGACGGCCGAGGCGGCGGTGGAGGAGGGCTGGGACGTCGAGGTCGTGGACCTGCGGTCGTTGTCGCCGTTCGACGACGAGACGGTGTGCGCGTCGGTCCGCCGCACCGGGCGCGCGGTGGTCGTGCACGAGGCGTCCGGGTTCGGCGGGTACGGCGCGGAGGTCGTCGCCCGGGTGACCGAGCGGTGCTTCCACCACCTGCACGCGCCGGTGCTGCGGGTGACCGGGTTCGACATCCCCTACCCGCCGCCGAAGCTGGAGGAACACCACCTGCCGAGTGTCGACCGCATTCTGGATGCAATCGCCCGGCTCCAGTGGGACGACGAGGTCGTGGGGAGCTACGGTGCCTGACTTCCGGCTGCCCGATCTGGGCGAGGGGTTGACCGAGGGCGAGATCGTCACCTGGCTGGTGTCGGTCGGGGACCACGTGTCCATCGACCAGCCGGTGGTCGAGGTGGAGACGGCGAAGGCCGTGGTCGAGGTGCCGTGCCCGTTCGAGGGTGTGGTGAGCGCGCGGTTCGGCGAGCCGGGGGAGAAGCTGGCCGTGGGCTCCGTGCTGTTGTCGGTCGGTGCTCCCGAGAGCGAGTCCTCCGGCAACGTCCTGATCGGCTACGGCACATCGGACACCCCACGCCGCCGTCGCCGCCCCCGTGAGTCCTCCGTTCAGATTGCGAGTGTCCTACCTTCGGAACACCTGAGTTCAACACTCGGGCATCCCGCTCCCGCCGAGATTCCGGCCGCCCGCACCGCTGCGGTCGGTGCGGCACCCGCTGTCATCTCGCCCCTGGTGCGGCAGTTGGCGCGGGAGAACGGACTGCCGCTCGACCGCATCGACGGCACCGGACCCGGCGGCGTGATCCGGCGCGCCGACGTGGAGCGCGAGTTGGCCGCCCGCGCCGCATCGACCCCCGATCCAGCCCTGGCCCCCGCTCCGGCCCCGGCCGCTGGTGCCGGTCGACGCATCCCGTTGCGCGGCCTGCGCGGCGCGGTGGCGGAGAAGCTGAGCACGTCACGTCGGGAGATCCCCGAGGCGACCGTGTGGGTGGACGTCGACGCCACCGACTTCCTCGCCGCACGTGCCGCGATGCCGTCGGTGTCGCTGCTCGCGCTGCTGGCCCGGTTCACCGTGCTGGGCCTGAAGAAGTTCCCCGAGCTGAACTCGCGGGTCGAGGGCGACGAGATCGTGGTCCTCGACCAGGTGCACCTCGGCTTCGCCGCCCAGACCGACCGCGGGCTGGTCGTGCCGGTCATCCGGGACGCGCAGTCCCTGACCACCGCCGAACTCGCGTCCGCCATCGCCGCCCACACCGCGTCCGCCCGCGAAGGCAAACTGGCGCCCACCGCGATGACCGGCGGCACGTTCACGGTCAACAACTACGGCGTGTTCGGCGTCGACGGCTCGGCCGCGATCATCAACCACCCGGAGGCCGCGATCCTCGGCATCGGCCGCATCATCGACCGGCCGTGGGTGGTGGACGGGCAGCTCGCGGTGCGCAAGGTCGCGCAGCTGACCCTGGCCTTCGACCACCGGGTGTGCGACGGCGGCACGGCGGGCGGGTTCCTGCGGTTCGTCGCCGACTGCGTCGAATCGCCGATCACCGCCCTGGCCGATCTCTAGATTTGGCCGGGTGACCTTCGACAGCGCGACGCGGCAGTGGCGGGAATGGCAGCAGAGCCCGTGGGGACGGCTGCGCTACACGCAGGCGGAAGCCAACCTCGCCCGCCACCTGCCGTCCACGCCGTCGAAGGTGCTCGACCTGGCCGGTGGTGACGGGGCGGACGCGCTCCGGTTGGCCCGGCGCGGTCACCACGTGACCGTGGTCGACCAGTCCACGGAGATGCTGGCCGAAGCCGAGCGCTCGTTCGCCTCGGAGGGCCTGCCGGTCCGGCTGGTGCGGGCCGACCTGGCCGAGCTGCCCGAGGACGTGCGCGGTGAGTACGACGTGGTGCTCGTGCACAACGTCATCCAGTACCTGGCCGATCCGGCCGCGGCCCTGCGCACGGCCGTCTCGCTCGTCGCACCGGGCGGCGTGCTGTCGGTGATCGCGATCAACCGGCACTCCGAGCCGTTGCGGAAAGCGACCCTGGGCCTCGACCCGGCCGGCGCGCTGGCGGCGTTGGACACCGACCAGGCGCGCACGCACACGTTCGACACGACGCTCACCCAGTACACGGCCGACCAGGTCGTCGGGTGGCTCGACGGCTGCGCGGTCCTCGGCCACTACGGCATCTGCGCGGTCACCGGCTACATCGCCGACAACTCCCGCAAGCACGACCCGGCGTTCTTCGCCGACCTCGAACGCCTGGAACTGGCGTTGGCCGACCGCATGCCGTACCCGCTGATCGCCCGCTTCTTCCACGTCGTCGCCGGCCGGTGAGCCGGTTCGCGGAACTCGCACGACGGCTGCGCGGGTTTCTCGTAGATTGATCGGCGTGATCAAGCCCGACTACCCCATTCGGACCCGGCGCCTGACCCTGCGCCCGTTCACCCTCGACGACCACGCCGCGCTGCACTCGTGGCAGTCACGGCCGGACGTCGTGCGTTACCTCTACGGCGAGGCCCGCACCCCCGAGGAGACCAGCGAGCGCCTGGCCCGGGGCATGGCGGTGACGTGGCCGGAGAAGGAAGGCGACCACCTCGCGCTGGCCGTGGAGAAGGACGGCGAGGTCATCGGCGAAACGGTGCTCAAGTACCTCAACGAGGCGCACCGCCAAGGCGAGATCGGCTACACCTTCCACCCCGACCACCACGGCAACGGGTACGCCACCGAAGCCGCCGCCGCCATGATCGAACTCGGCTTCGCCAACCTCGGTCTGCACCGCATCGTGGCGTCGTGCGACGCGTTCAACGAGCCGTCGTGGCGGGTGATGGAACGGCTCGGCATGCGCCGTGAAGCCCACTTCAAGCACAACGAGATCTTCAAGGGCGCGTGGGGCGAGGAGTTGATCTACGCGATCCTGGAGGACGAGTGGCCCGGGATGGCGGACACCCCGTGGGGGCCGGTCGGCGGATGACGGCGCGATGATCCACCCCGACGCGCGGCACGATGTGAACCCCTAGGGTCGGCGGGCCCGGCGGATCTCCGGGCGTCCCAACGCGTGCACGGCGGACAACGCGAGTGCTGCCAAGAGCACGAGCATCGTCCACGACACCGGACCTCGACACCGAGGGTGTCGAGGTCCGGCTCTTCACCGCGTACTACAGCCCGGCCGGTGACTGGACCCGCCACGGCATGATCGGCTCCATGTCGAGTCGACTGGTCTGGTACGTCAGCTACGGGTCGAACATGAACGCCGAGCGGTTCGCCTGCTACCTCGCCCGCCGCACGCCGTTCTGGACCGCGGCCGACATCGAGGTCCTGATCAGTCCTTCGCCGTCACCGCGTTGAGGTTCCCGTCGGCCCCGGCGACGCACGACGCCTCCCGCTCCGACGTGGCCAGGAACTCCGTCATGCACCGACCGAACTGCTCGTACCCCCGGTCGTTGGGGTGGAACGACTCCTGCAGCGCGTGCCGCGCCCGCGCCTCGTCGCGCAGGCCGTCGAAGTCGACCGTGAGCCGGGTGAACCACTCGTCCTCGGGCTTCTGCCCACCCATGCACGCCTCGCGCTTCTCACCCGCCCGGGACAGGTCGAGGAACCGGGCGTCCACGGCCTTCGCCGCCGAACGCAGGCCGTCCGACAGCTGCTCGACCGCCTCGTCCCGCACCCACTCCAGGTCACCCGTGCGCAGCGGACAGCCCGCCAGGTTCTGCAGGTCGAACGGGAGCCCCGGCGCGACCGGCGCGGCGTAGGACTGGAGGACCAGCGTGTACGAGCGGGGCGTGTAGCCCTCGTCCTGCAACACCCGGCGGATGTCGCGCAGCGCCCGTTCCACCTTGGGCGCCATCCGCTCGACCCTGGCCTTCCACTCGTCGGCCATCGCGGTGGCGCAGTCGGCACGGCGTTCGATCCACGCCCGCAGGCACGCGCCCAGCACGTCGGCGAACCGCGGGTCGTCGTTCGCGCCCACCGCGACCACGACCACCGACACCCGGTACTCGCGCGCGATCGCCGCCAGTTGCCTGGCCTGCGAGCCCTCCGTGTTGCGGACCTGGTCGGTGATGCCGACCTGCTCCGAGTTCGCACCCGAACAGGCCAGGTTGAACACCTTGTCCACGCCCGCGACCCGCGTCTTGTGCACCGAGGCCTTCAACGACCGGTGGCACCAGTTGCCGTTCTCGCCGTCCGTGCCCGGCTCGTACGTGCCCGCGCCCTCACCGGACATGGTGCTGTCGCCGAGGGCCACGATCGCGCGCGGCGCGTCGCGTTTGGGACCCGGCAGTGCCGGGTACGGCGAGTCGCTGACCAGCACCAACAGGGCGAACAGCGAGAAGGCCAGGGCGACGGCTACGGATCGGCGCAACATCGACGCCTATCCTACGGAGATCCGCCCGCCGCTGAGCGCCAACGTGCGATCCGCCGCGCGGTGCACCTCATCGTGGTGCGTGGCGATCAGCACGGCCGCGCCCTCGTCTGCCGCCCGGCGCAACACCCGAACCGCCGTCGGCGCGCTGTGCCGGTCGAGGTGCGCGGTGGGCTCGTCCGCCAGCAGCACCTCCGGTGACCCGACCACGGCACGCGCCAACGCCGCCCGCTGCTGCTGCCCGAACGACACCTCGGCGGGATACCGGTCGGCCAGCTCCCCGATGCCCAGCTCCTCCAGCAGTTCGGCCACCCGGCCCAGGTCGCCGCCGGTGCGGCCGAGCCGGATGGGCAGCGCCACGTTCTCCGCCAACGTCAGCTCACCGGCCAGGCCCAGCGCCTGCGGCAGCAGCGCGCACACCTTCCACGACGGCGCCGACGTCAGCACCTCGCCGCCCAACTCCACCGTGCCCGCGTCGGCCCGGTCGAACCCGGCCAGGACGGTGAGCAGCGCGCTCTTGCCCGATCCCGACGGGCCGGACAGCGTCACCAGCTCACCGGCCGCCACCTCCAGGTCCACCCCGCGCAGCACGTGCACCGGACCGCCGGCGTGCCGGAACGTCCGCTCGATCCCGGTCGCCCGCAACGCCACCGCCCGCAACCCTGCCGCCCGCAACCCCGCCGTTCGTGCCGCCGTCATGCCGCCAACGCTCCGTTCCGCAGGTCGAACCGGGTGTGCGCCAACGCGATCAGCCTCGGGTCGTGCGAGGCGGCGACCACCGGCACACCGCGCCGAGCCAGGTCGGCCAACGTCTCCAGCACCAGGTCGGCGGAGGCCGCGTCCAACTGCGACGTCGGCTCGTCGGCCAGCACGACCGTCGCCTGCCGCGCCAACGCGCACCCGAACGCCAGCCGCTGCTGCTGCCCGCCGGACATCGCCGACACCTTCCACGTGGCCGTGCCCGGCAACCCCAACTGCTCCAACAGCTCCTCGACCCGCGCGACCCGTCCCGCCGCCTGCGCGGCCGCCCTGAGGTTGTCGCCCACGTCCAGGTGCCCGATCAGGTTGTCCCCCGGGTTCTGGAACACCAACGCGATCTCCCGCCGCCGCAGCTTCCGCCGTGCCCGGGACGACAACCGCGCCGTCCCCATGCCGCGCAACTCCACCCCACCCGTAGTAGGCCGCTCCACCAGGCTCAGCACCCGCAGCAACGTCGACTTGCCCGACCCGGACGGCCCCGCCAGCACGGTCATGCCCGACGCGGGCACGTCCAGCGTCACGCCCGACACCGCCGTCACCGCCCCGGCGGGCGTGCGGTACTCCACACCCACCTCGCGCAGGCGCAACACGTGCTCAACCACGGATCAACTCCCCGATTCTCGCCGAACGCACCGCGCGCACCGCGATCCACGCCGCCACCAGCACCACCAGCGCGCTCCCCACCACCGTCGTCACCAGCAGCGGCAGGGCGTTGGGGACTTCCGGGGCCGGGAGGAGACGTGGTGCGGGATCGAGTTCGGGCACGGTGAAGGCGCTGCTCACCGCGCTCGCGGACAACCCGACGACGACCGCCGCGCCGGTCAGCGCGCCCAGCTCCAGCAGGTGGCTGCGCAGCATCGCGGCCGGACCCAGGCCCATCCGGGTGCTGAACGCGCCGGACAGCGCGTTCTGCCGCCGCCGCACCTCGACCGCCAGCAGCAGCGCGATCGCCGCCACCACGGCGAGCACCGCGCCGAGGGCCGTGACGAACCCGAACGTCCACCGGATCGTCAGGAACGGCAGGCCCTGCACCGCTTTCGACTTCTCGCCGACGTTGCGGAACTTCACGCCGGCCGTGGACAACGCCCCGGTCAGCTCGCCCAGCGGCTTGCGCGTCCAGACGTACCAGGAGCCGACGTCGTCCCGGTCCTCGATCCGGTCGACCGGCACCACCCAGCCGGACCGGCCGAGCTTCGGGAACGTCGGCACCCACGCCGACGGGTTCACCGGCGGCAGGCCCGGCAACCGGACTTCGCGGCGCGGCGCGGTGCCGACCCGCAGCGGCTCGTTCAGCAGCGCCGGGTCGATCTCGAACGGGAACGCGCCGTCGCGGAACGTCTTCGGGTCCACCACCAGGGCGGTGCGGCCGTGCAGTTCGACGTAGCCCACGATGGTGGAGTCGCCGCGCAGCGCTTCCGGCAGTTCGGTGGTCTCCGGTTTGATCTGGGCGTAGCTGTTCGTGCCCGTGTACATGCCGGACTTCACCTCCAGCGCGGTCTTCTGCGACCCCGCGATGGCGGTGCCGACCGCGATGGTGCCGACGGCCAGCACACCCACCAGCAGCACACCGGTCACCGGCCCGGCCGCCGCCGCGAGCCTGCGGACGGCCAACTGCGCGGCCGGTTTGGACCAGAACCTCGCGCGGTGCGACGCGGCCAGAGCCCAACGCGCCAGCCGGGCCGTCAGCAACGCCGCGGTGAGCACGACGAGCAGCGGGAACGCCAGGGCGGCGGCGTCGATGCGCGGCAGCCCGCCGATCTTCGTCGTGGTGGCCAGGCCGCTGTTCTGCACCCGGTTCCACGCCCACACCGCGAGCGCGGCGGTGGCCAACTCCCACGGCAGGGCGGTCAGCACCTTGCGCAGCCGGTTACCGCGCTGCGCGACCTGGAACATCCGGTGCGTGCGCAGCGCGCCGGTGGCGAACGTGACCGAGATGCTCAGCACCACCGCCACCAGCACGGCCAGCGCCGCTGTCGACCCGGTGCCCGGTGGCACGATCTCCGACGGCGCGTACACGGGCAGCAGCAGCCGGGCCGTGCCCAACCCGGCCGCGCCGCCGATCACCAGCGGCAGGCCCAGTTCCAGCACACCGCGTCCACCGAGCGCGAACGGGCCGGAGCCGCGCACCCAGAGCAGCCGCAGTTCCTGCTGCCGTCGTTGTGCCCATTGGACGGTCACCGTGGCCACGCCCGCCAGGCCGATGAGCAGGCTGATCAGGGTGAGGGGCAGGACGGCGGAGCGCACGTTCCGCGCGGTCTGCCTGGCGTTCTCCACCGGCAGGACCAGCGGCGACACCTTGCGGTTGAACATGTCCTCGATCGGGCGGATGCGCGCGGTGCCCTCGGCGAGCAGGGCCGCGGCCTCGTCGACCGTGCGCGGCGCCTCGGCGGGGAAGCGCACGGTGATGTCGGTCGGCCCGGCGGCCTCGGGCGGCAGCGCGGCGAACGACTCGGCGCTGGGCATCCACACGACGGCGGTCGCGAGTTCGTCGCGGTCGAGCACGTTGGGCACGACGAAGTGGCGTTCCGAGCACCACCACGCGGGCAGCGGGTCGAGCACGTCGGCGTAGACCGCGGTGACCGGCGGCAGCCGTCCGCCCATGCCGCGCTCGCCCAGTCGCAGGTCGGTGGTGACGGCGATGCTCTGCGGCACCCAGAGGCCGTCCTTCGAGCCGCCTTGCAGCACCTTCAGGTGGTCGGTGGCGCCCGGCCGGTAGCCGAACTTGGCCACGGTCGGCATACCTCCGAAGTCGACGCGCTTCTCGCGGGTGTAGGTGCCGATCAACGGCGGCTTGTCCGTCACCGCCGCGGTGATCTCCTGGACCCCCTTGGCGACGTACTCGTGCGGGACGTCCGCGGCCTCCAGCGACGGGTGCAGCGCCTCCGCGCACAACTGGTCCTGCTGGTAGTCGATCGCGGCGCTGCCGGAGGCGGCCGAGTGCATCACGGCGGCGGCCACGACGAAGCTGAGCAACAGCGCGGTGACCAGGCTGACCAACAACGTCAACGGGCTCGAGAGGGCAGCGCGGGGTGCGGTTCTCCACGGGATCTGCACCAGCGAACGGTAACCGCGGGTTCGTCAACGCAGGAGGCATTTCATGAACACCGTTCACGCTCCGGACAACGTCCTGACAACGTGACCGTTGTCCGAAAACGCGCCGTTCGGGCCGGACAACCGCCGAACCCGCCCGACTCCACCGCCCGACTCCACCGCCCGACTCCACCGCCCGACTTCACTGCTCGACTTCACCTCCCGCGACCGGTCTTCTCCTGCAACCGGTCGATGAGCTGCGAGGCCTCGACCTTGGTCAGCCCCTCGGGGACCTCCTCGCCCGCCTCCTGCGCCAACGTGTGCAAGTAGGACTCCTGCGGGCCGGTCATCGGCTCGTCGCCCGTCGTCCAGTCCTGTGGGTCCTTCTCGGGGTTCCTGTTCACCTCTTCCTCCCTTCGGCGAACGCCCGTTCGAGATACCCGTTCGGACGGTCGGTCAACCACCTCCCGGCCTTGACGGGCCGCCACATGGTCTAGTCCAATTTCCGCCACTTGGAGGCCTGTCCGGGTCCGGCCTGTCACAGTCGGGGAAACAGGACCTGCGGTTGGGGCAGCTGACCCGTGAGCGAGATGCACTGCCCGGAGATCCGCGCGGCCAACGCCGGCAGGAACGGCGTGAGCTGCGTGGCCAGGACGCGGCACGCCGTCAGCAGAGCCGCGATGACGGCGTCGAGCCGCCTGCCCGCCACGACGTCACCGCCGCGTTCGGCGCGGGCCAGCTCCCACGGTCGCACCTGCTCGATGTAGCGGTTGGCCTCCTCCACGATCCGCCACACCGCCGCCGTCGCCCGCCTGAAGTCGAAATCGGTGAGGGCTTCGTGGACGAGGTCCGGCGCGTCCCGGCACGCCGCGGCCAGCGGCTCCGCGCCCGCGTCCACACCGGCGCCGACGGGTGGTCGCCCGTCGCGGTAGCGGTGGACGATGACGGTGACCCGGTTGACGAGGTTGCCCAGGCCGTTGGCCAGGTCGTCGTTCGCGCGGGCGACGAGCCGGGCGACGGTGAAATCGGCGTCGCCCACGCGCGGCACCTCGCGCAGCAGCCACCACCGCACCGCGTCGGACCCGTACCGGTCGGCCAGCGCGATCGGGTCGACCACGGCACCGGCGGACTTGCTGATCTTGCGGCCGTCGGTGGTGAGGTAGTCGTGGACGAGGATGTCGGTCGGCAGCGGCTCGCCGGCGGACAGCAGCATGGCCAGCCAGTACACCGCGTGGAAGCGCACCACGCCCTTGCCGATCACGTGCACGCGCCGTTCGCTCTGCACCCACCAGCGCCGGTAGTTCGAGCCGTCCGTGCCGTAGCCGAGGCTGGTGATGTAGTTGCCCAGCGCGTCCCACCACACGTAGATCACCTGATCGGGGTCGCCCGGAACGGGGATGCCCCAGCCGTGGGCGCGGGTGCGTGACCGGGAGATGCTGAAGTCCCGCAAACCGGAGGCGATGAAACCGAGGACTTCGTTGCGGCGTGCGGCGGGCTCGATCCGGACCGTGCCGTTGCTGATCAGGTCATGGAGTTGTGCCGCGTAACGGGAGAGGCGGAAGAACCAGTTCTCCTCGGCCACGAGCTGCGGCTCGACGTCGTGCTCGGGACATTTGCCGTCCACCAGTTCGGCGGGCGTGTAGAACTGCTCGCAGCCCACGCAGTACAGGCCCTCGTAGTGCGTGCGGTAGAGGTCGCCGGCGTCCGCGCAGGCCCGCCAGAGCCGTTCGACGCCGGTCCGGTGTCTGTTGTCGCGACTGGTGCGGATGAAATCGGAGAACGACAACGCCAGCGGGTCGCGCAACGCCGCGAACGCCGCCGCGTTGCGGTCGACCAGCTCCTCGGTCGACAGCCCTTCCGCCTCGGCGGCCAGCACGTTCTTCAGCGAGTTGTCGTCGGTGCCGGTCAGGAACCGCACCCGGTCACCGCGCAGCCGGTGGTGCCGGGCCAGCACGTCGGCCTGCACGATCTCCAGCGCGAAACCCAGGTGCGGGCGCGCGTTGACGTACGGGATGGCGGTGGTCACGTAGAACCGCGACATCGGAACCTCCAGGTGCGGGGGCTCCCAGCCGGTCTGAGGCCCCGTGGGTGAGGGGCCTCGGACGTTCGTCACCCGTCCAGCATCGGCAGCCCCGCGTGGCGGGGTGCCATGACCTGGAACGACGGGGGCATGGCGGCGACGCTAGCAGCGCCGCCGCCGACCCGCGCCTGGTTTTCCCGGCGTTCTCCGCGGTGTCGCCGTTGCTGTTGCCTAGCAGCCGATGCGGTCGGCGCCCAACGCGATGTCGTCCAGCCAGATGTCGTAGCTGCCCTCGTTCGGCTGGTAGAGCTGCCAGCCGAGCTTGACCGTGTCGAACTTCGGGAACAGGAAGTCGACCTGGTTGCCGCCGTGCTCACGGGTGGAGACGGTCAGGTCCGGGTTGGGCACGCCGTCGAACCACAGCGTGATCCGGTTGTCGGAGGCGTCCATCCGCCACTCGACGCACTGCCACACGCCCGCCTTCGACGGCGCCGACTCGCGCCAGTTCGTCCAGTCGCCGGTCGGGCCGCCGTCCGCGCCGACACCCCACAGCGCCTTGTCCAGCGTGGGCACGTACTGGCCGCCCAGCGGGCGCACGATCTCCGGGCCGGCGCCGGTGGCCTCGATCAGCGTGTAGTGCGCCCAGTCCGGCTCGGTCGGGAACGCCTCGACCTTCACCCGGACCCGGCCGTAGAAGCTGTTGCCCGGTGCGGCGAAGTCGTCCACCTTGAGGAACGCCCGGCCGTTGCCCTCGGCCCGCACGTGCAGCACCTTCTGCCCGCGCCGGTCGCGTTCGACCTCCAGCGAGCCGTTCTTGGTGTCGACGCCCCACTTCAGGCTGGTGCCCGCGCCGGTGGGCACGTTCTGGAAGTCCTCGCAGAACAGCAGGCCGGGCGTGCAGGTCTTCAGCAGCCGTTGGTCGGCCGGGCCGGAGGCCGCCGCCACCGGGAGGGCGACGACCGACAGCAGAACGGCGAGTACCGCCGAGGACAACCGTTTCCGCACGGGTGAACTCCTTCTGCGCTGAGGGAGTAGCGGGAAGCTACCTACTCTGGGAACGCTCCCATACCCTCGCCCGGCGCAAAAGTCTCGATCCACTAGGTGTTTTACTCGATTTACCCGATTTTCTCGGTCTGCTCGGTCTACTCGAACCGGGACGGATCGCCTGCGCCGTGCCGGACGACCTGCGGCTCACCCTGCGAGAAGTCGACGACGGTGGTCGGCTCGGTGCCGCAGTCGCCCGCGTCCAGGACCGCGTCGACCACGTGGTCCAGCCGCTCCTTGATGTCCCAGCCGTGCACCAGCGGTTCCTGCTGGTCGGGCAGCAGCAGCGTGCTGGACAGCAGCGGCTCGCCCAGCTCCGCCAACAGCGCCTGCGCCACCGGGTGGTCCGGGATGCGCGCGCCGACCGTCTTCTTCTTCGCGTGCATCAACCGGCGCGGGACCTCGGTGGTCGCCGGGAGGATGAACGTGTAGCTGCCCGGCGTCGCCGCCTTGATCGCCCGGAACACCGCGTTGTCCACGTGCACGAACTGCCCCAACTGGGAGAAGTCGCGGCACATGAGCGTGAAGTGGTGCCGGTCGTCCAGGTGCCGGATCTGCCGGATGCGGTCCAGTCCCGTCTTGTTGCCCAGCTGGCAACCGAGCGCGTAGCAGGAGTCCGTGGGGTAGGCGATCAGCCCGTCCGACTTGATCAGCTCCACCGCCTGGTCGATGGACCTGCGCTGTGGGTTCACCGGGTGCACGTCGAAGTACCTCGCCATTCCGGGCAGCCTAGACCGTTCCTGATCAGTGTTCAGGAGTGCGTGGGTCGTGGACCCGCTGCCTGGCACTGCGCGCATCCCGAACGGTGTTGGGTGCGGGTGCTGGCGGGCCGTCCGGCACGTCGGGGGCCGGGTCGGTGGCTGGCGTTGGCCGCCGGGCTGGCGGTGCTGGCGGCGGGCGGTGCGGTGGCCGTGCTGTCCACGCCGTCCACCGCGAGCGCGGCGGAGACGTTGACCAGGGCCGCGTCGGTGGTGACGGCCGATCCGGAGCTGCGGCCCGGTCAGTACCTGTACACCCACACGCGGGACTGGTCGATGGCCATCGACCACCGCGGTGGCGAGAACTTCAGCTACCTGTACGAGGGGGTGGTGGAGGTGTGGCGGCCGCAGGACTGGCGTGGCGAGTGGTTCCAGCGCTACACGGTCACCGGCAAGCGGCAGTGGGTGGAGGGCAACGAGGCCGACGCGCGGGCCGCCGGGGTGGTGATCGACGAGCTCCGGGTGACCGAGCGCGCGGCCGCCTGCGGCGAGTTCGTGCCGGAATTCGGCAGGACCGCGCCGTGCGCGCCGGGCACGTGGCTGAATCCGACGCCGGACTTCGTCGCCGCGCTGCCCCGGGATCCCGACGAGCTGCGCCGTCAGCTCCTGGCCCACCCCTCGCTCGGCCCGGTGACGCTGGCGCGCGACGTGCTCTCGACCGGCTGGGTGCCGCATGACCTGCGTGCCGCGTTCTACGAGGCGTTGGCCGGTGTGCCGGGCATCCGCATCACCGAGCGTGCGGTCAACCTGGACGGCCGCGTCGGCGTCGCGTTCAGCGCGACGGAGGACCGGAACGGCCAGGAGATCGTGATCGACCCGGACACCGGCCAGTTCATCGGCGAACGCCTGATCGCCACCGCCGAATGGGAAGGCCTGCCGGCGGGCACGGTCTGGTCGTTCACGTCGGTCACCACCGCCGTAGCCGACTCACGCCCCTGACGTTCTGAGCGTTGAATTCACGCGCTCCGAACGTAGGACTCTCGCGTGTGTCCTACGTTCGGGATGCGAGTGTCCTGCGTTCAGGTCAGGGCGAGCATGGTGCCGAGGGCCGCGAAGGCTCCGGCGAAGCACCGGCGGATCCACGTCTGCACGCGGGGGCGGTTGACCACGTGGTCGCGGACGGCGGCGGCGAACCAGCCGTAGCCGACGAAGACCACGAACGTGAGTGCCATGAAGATGGCGCTCAGGTTGATCATGGTCAGGACGGTGTCCGCGGAGTCGGGGCGGACGAACTGCGGCAGGAACGCGAAGAAGAAGATCGTGAGCTTGGGGTTCAGGAGGTTCACCATGACCCCGGACGCCACGACCTTCGTCGCGGAGCGGTGCGGCGCACCGGGTTCCACGGTGAGCGCGGACTTGTCCCGGATCGTGCTCCACGCCAGGTAGAACAAGTAAGCGACACCCAGGTACTTGAGCACCTGGAACGCGGGCGTGCTCGCGTTCAGCAGCGCGGCCAGCCCGGTCAACGCCGCCAGCATGTGCGGGATGATCCCGAGCGTGCAGCCCACCGCCGCCACGAGGCTGGCGCGGACACCACCGGAAAGTCCGGCCGCGGTCGTGTAGAGCACGCCGGTCCCGGGTGTGGCGACGATGACGAGCGATGTCAGCAGGAATTCGACACTCACGGGGTGCATCCCGTCGTGGAGCGGTTCATGACGTTCACCCTGATGACAGACTGGTCCTGTGAACAGGTCCAATGGAGGCCCGTTCGACCGGTCCATAACTTCGGGCTCGGACTTCCTCCAACTCGACATCGGCGACGCTCCCGTTGGCGGGCGCGCCGAGTGGCTGGCCGGACGGCTCCGGCTGGCGATCGCGGACGGACGGCTGCCGATCGGCAGCCGACTGCCCGCGACCAGGGTCCTGGCGGGCGAGCTGCGCGTGTCCCGTGGCGTGGTCACGGAGGCCTACCAGCGCCTGGCCGAGGACGGTCACGTCACCGGACGTGGACGTGCGGGCACGGTGGTCGTCGCCGCGCCGGTCACCAGCGCCCCCGCGTCGCCACGCCCACCCCGCCCGGACCCGGTGTTCACCCGGCCGCCGGGCGCCGACGTCTTCGACGCGCTGCGGGCCACCCCGGCGCGGATCGACCTGTCACCCGGTGTGCCGGACCTGACCGCGTTCCCGCGTGCCGCCTGGCTGCGCGCCGAACGCGCGGTGCTCGGCACGTTGTCGGCATCGGACTTCGGCTACGGCGACCCACGAGGTGCGCCCGCGCTGCGGCAGGCCGTCGCGCACTGGCTGGCGCGCAACCGGGGCGTCCGGGTCGACGTGGACGAGGTCGTGATCGTCGCGGGTGTCGCCCAGGCGCTCGGGCTGCTGGCCCAGGTGTTGCACCGGGAGGGGGTCACCGAGGTCGCGGTGGAGGACCCGAGTTCGCTCGGCGCCCGCCAGCACCTGCACAACTGGGACGTGGCCACGCCGCCGATCCCGGTGGACGCCGAGGGCATCCGGGTGGACGAGTTGCGGGCCCAAGGCGCCCCGGCCGTCCTGCTCACGCCCGCGCACCAGTTCCCGACGGGCGTGGTGCTCGGCGGCGAACGGCGGCGCGAGCTGATGCGGTGGGCTGACGCCGGCGGCCTGGTCATCGAGGACGACTACGACGCCGAGCACCGCTACGACCGGCCACCCGTGCCCGCGCTGCGGTCGATGCTCGCCGAACGCGTCTGCTATGCGGGCAGCGTGTCGAAGGTGCTGGCGCCGGCGCTGCGGGTGGGCTGGCTGCTGGTGCCGACCGCGTACCGGGAACGGGTGGTCGAGGCCAAGCGGTACGCCGACCTGGGCAACGCCGTGCTGCCGCAGCTGGTGCTGGCGGCGATGATGGGATCCGGCGAACTGGAACGACACTTGCGTTTCGTCCGGAGACGTCACCGCCGCAGGCGGGACGCCATGATCGCGGCGATCGCACAGCACCTGCCGGGCGCGGTCGTGCACGGCGCCGCCGCCGGCCTGCACCTGCTGATCACCTTCGAGGACGGCGTGTCGGACACCGAACTCGCCGCCGCGACCCTCGCCCGGGGCGTGAAGGTGCAGCCGTTGTCGTGGCACGGCCAGCGCCCCGGCAAGCCGGGGCTGGTGCTGGGTTACGGCGCGAGCGTGCCGACGGACATCGCCGAGGGCATCGCCGTCATCGCGGACGTCCTGCGGCGTGGCTGATGCCGGTCGTTGATCGCCGTGGTTTTCGTCGTCGTCCCCTTGTCCAAAGGGATTCACATCCACGCCGTCACACGATCGCGTGGACGATCTCCACGGTCGGATTTGGTTGATCATCCTAAGTGGACGTGGGTGGTCGCGTGTGGTCAGGATGCGTGTAACGCCGGGAATCTGGCGCGGTGATCCTGCGCCGCCTCTGGGCGTGTCACGCTTGGTTCAGAGTGAAAGCAGAACAACCACTCATGTCTCGCACGACCGCAGACGCACACTCACACGCCCACGACCGTGCTCATGGCCCGCTGCCCGTCCACCTCGTCGGCTCACTGCCCCGACCCCTGTGCGACGACCCCGCCACCGCGATGGGCTGGTTCCTCCGCCACCGCGGCGACGTCCCGTTGACCGCCGTCCCGTACGACCGCGACCCGCGCTGGATCATCGACTGGCTCACCCACCACCTGTCGTCCCTGCCCGCGCTCGACCAGGTGCGCGGCGGTGAGAGCCGCGGCTACGACGACATGCCGTACTACCGCGTCCGGCCTGGTCACCGGCTGCGCCCGGCGGACGTCGGCCTCGCCCGGATCGAGCAGGCCGAGGCGGCGTTCGCGGCGTTGGAACGGCTGGACGGCGCCGTGACGGGTGAACCGCTGCGGGTGCAGGTCGGCATCCCCAACGCGCTCGACCTGGCCCTGTTCGCGTTCGGCTCGGTGGCGGCCGCGCGCGAGTGGATGCCCACCATGCAGGCCGCCGTGCTGGCCGAGGTCACCGGGCTGGACGCCCGGTGGGGTGATCGGGTGCAACTCCAGTTGGAGTCGCCCGCCGTGCTGGTGTCCTACAACGCCACCCCGCACCTGGCCTGGCCGTTGCTCACCGCCGAACTCACCCAGCAGGCCGCCGAGATCTTCGGGGCCGCGCCGCACGCCCGGTGGGTGCTGCACCTCTGCTACGGCGACCTGGAACGCACGCCCGTGTTCACGCCGACCGACCTGAGCCCGGCCGTGGAGTTCATCAACGCGCTGGCCGACCTGCTGCCCGGACGCGGCATCCCGATGCCGACCGTGCACCTGCCCGTGGCCAGCGGCAAGAACGCGCCGCCGACCAATCCCGCCTTCTTCGACGCGCTGCGGTACCTCCGGCGCGGGGTCGAGGTCATCGCGGGTGTGGTGGCCGAGGACCACCCGGAGGAGACCCGCGAAGCGCTGCAACTGACCGTGGACGCGTTGGGGGTGCCGGTCGCCGGCGTCGCCGCCGCCTGTGGGTACGGGCGTCGCACCGAGGACGCCGCCGCGGCGAACCTGGAGTTGGCCGCGCAACTCGCGCGGGAGTGGAGCGGGCACCGCGCCTGACCGGGGGTGGGTGGGGCCGAACTGCCTGGCCTCACCCACCCCCGGTGAACGTCACGCAGCACCTCGGGTTGTCCTCAGGCGGTGCTCCGCTCGGGTCGCGTTGACGTTGCGCGGTGGGCGGCCTGTCGACGGCGGAGATCGCCAGGGCGTTCCTGGTGTCCGAGCTGCTGGCGTTGATGCTGCTGCACGACTCACGGCGGGATGCCCGCATCCGTGACGGCGAGATCGTGCCGCTGCACGAGCAGGACCGACTGTGTTGGATTGCCGCTGCTCCGCAGACGGCGGGCTCGGTCGCCGGGAGGTCGATCGTTCGCGCCTGATTTTCCGGCGATCGAAAAGCGTGATCGCCGGAAAATGAGTCGCGAACGATCGACGCGACCTACGCCGGTGCCGACCTACGCCGGACTACGCCGGTGCCGGTGACACGGCCGGCTCCTCGTCATCCTTCCGGGGCTCGTCCTCCAGAGGAGGGACGTCCTCACCGGCGAGCACGGCACGCAACCGGTCCCGGTCCAGCTGGCCTTCCCACCGCGCCACGACCAGCGTCGCGACGCAGTTGCCGAGCAGGTTCACCGACACCCGCATCGAGTCCATGATCCGGTCCGCGCCGAGCAGGATCGCGACCGCGGCCACCGGGATCGCGCCGTGACCGATCGCCGCCACCGTCGCGGACAGCGCGAGGAACGACGAACCGGGCACGCCCGCCATGCCCTTGGACGTCAGCATGAGCACGAGCACCGCGGTGATCTGCTCACCCAGGCTCAAGTCCACGCCGAGCGCCTGCGCCAGGAACAGCGTGCAGATCGCGAGGTACAGGGTCGCGCCGTCCAGGTTGAACGAGTAGCCGGTCGGCACCACCAGCCCGGTCGTCGCCCGCGAGCAGCCCGCGTTGGTGAGCTTCGCCATGATGCGCGGCAGCACGACCTCGGTCGACGCCGTGCCGAGCGCGATGAACAGCTCGTCCTTGATGTACCTGACGAACTTCCACAGGCTCACCCCGGCGAGGTACCGCGAGATCGCCGCGAGCACGAGAATGAACAGCGCCGCCGCCAGATAGCAGCAGGCGATCAGTTTGCCGTAGTTGCCGAGCGACGCGATCCCGTACTGCCCGACGATGTAAGCCATCGCGCCGAACGCGCCCAGCGGTGCCAGTCGCATGATCCAGCCGATGATGGTGAAAAAGAGCCGGCTGCTCTGCTCGATGAAGGCGACGACCGCCTGCGAGCGGTCCCGGAACTTGGCCAGCGCCAACCCGAACAGCACCGCGAAAAAGAGCACCTGGAGCATCGCGTTGTCCGCGAACGCCTTGATGGCCGACGTCGGGATGACGTTGACCAGGAACTGGACGGTGCTCGGCAACTCGCCGTCGTTGGTCTTCTTGGCGACGGCTTCCGCGCCGGTCGCGAGCGTGGCGGGGTCGATGTTGAAACCGCTGCCCGGCTGCGCCAGGTTGCCCACCAGCAGGCCGAACAGCAGCGCGAACGTCGTGACGACCTCGAAGTAGATCAAGGCCTTCACGCCGATGCGGCCGACCGACTTGAGGTCGCCGACGTGCGCGATGCCCAGCACGACCGTGCAGAAGACGATCGGCGCGATCAGCATCTTGATGAGATTGATGAAAGCGTCGGCCAACGGCTTGGCGCCCGCACCGACCTTCGGCCACAACACCGCGACGAGAATGCCGGCCGCGATGGCGATCATCAGCTGGACGAACAGCGACCGATACCATGGCGTTCTGTTGGCGAGTCCCCGCATTTCACTGCTCGGCAGCGCACCGGCTTTTGACATGCGACGAAAAATAGGTGTGGCTCGTGGCGGTGTCATTTCCGAGCGGTTTCGGGCCGATGACGCCGATGATATATCTTCCGCTTCGCGGAATTCGGTGACCGGCTTCACCCACCTCGTCCCGGCACACCTCTGGCCCTGACCGGCGTGAGCGGGTATGCCGGTGCGGTGCCGGACACCCGCCGCCCGCGTGTCACGTACGGTGAAGGTCATTGCGCCGTTGGAGTCACCGAGGAGTACGCGACATGGCTGAACGGTCCCGTGCCAAGAGCGGGCAGGTGATCCGCACCGAGTGGATCGCCCCTCAGATGATCCGCGTGGTGCTCGGTGGTGACGGGCTCGCGGAGTTCGCCGTGGGTCCGTACACCGACAGCTACGTGAAGCTGATCTTCCCGTTGGACGACGTGCTGTACCCCGAGCCGTTCGACATCGGGACGGTCCGCGCCACGATGCCGCGCGCCCAGTGGCCCCGGACCCGCACGTACACCGTCCGCAAGTGGGACGCCGAGGCCCGCGAGCTGTGGATCGACTTCGTCGTCCACGGCGATTCGGGCGTGGCCGGGCCGTGGGCGGCCAAGGCGCAGCCCGGTGACGTGATCCACTTCGCCGGTCCCGGCGGCGGGTACGCGCCCGACCCGGACGTCGACTGGCACCTGATGGCGGGTGACGAGAGCGCGTGGCCCGCCATCGCGGCGGCCCTGGAGGCGTTGCCCGCGGGTGCTCGGACGAAGGTGTTCGTCGAGGTCGACGGGCCAGAGGACGAACATGCCGCCGACGCCGACGTGGTGTGGGTGCACCGCGCCGGACGGCCGCGCGGCGAGAAGGTCGTCGCGGCGGTGAAGGCGTTGGACTTCCCGACCGGCGTCGTCCAGGTGTTCGTGCACGGTGAGGCGTACATGGTCAAGGAACTGCGCGGGCACCTGAAGGTCGACCGGGGCATCGCGCGCGAGCAGATGTCGATCTCCGGCTACTGGAGGCTCGGCGCGGACGAGGACGGGTGGCAGTCGTCCAAGTCCGACTGGAACCGGCAGGTGGAGCAGGAGCAGGGCTGAGATCAGCGGGCCGTCCGGCCGATCACGTGGTGCACGCCGGGTTCCACGTCCTGCTGCACGGCTCGTGCCGGCTCATCCCGCCTGACGCGATCCCGTGCCGTTGCACGCGGGAGACGTGGTGTTCCTGCCGCCCGAGCCGTCCGGCGGCTCCGACGAGAACCCGCCGACCCGACCGCGGTCCGCGCCCGCGCTCTTAATGCACAGCTGGTCATTAGCGTGGTAGCTTCGTTAGTGACCAGTTGTTCATTAGTGGAAGGCGAAGTCGTGTCCCTCGAACCGCTCACCCCGGAGAACACCACGATCGTCCTGGTCGACCACGCCGTCGGCTTCGCGAACGTGCTGCGCTCGCACGACACCGCACTGCACATCAACAACGTCGTGGGGTTGGCGAAGACGGCCAAGCTGTACGGCAGCGGCCTGGTGGTGACCAACGGCCTGCCGTCCAAGCCCTCCGGCCCGCTCTACCCGCAGCTGCTGGAGGTCATCGGCGACCACCCGGTCATCGAACGAGGCGGCAACTTCAACGCCTTCCTCGACGAGGCGTTCACCGCCGCCGTCCGCGCGACCGGGCGGCGCAAGCTGGCGATCGCGGGCGTCTCCACCGAGGGCTGCGTGCTGCAGACCGTCCTCGGGGCACTGCGCGAGGACTACGAGGTCCACCTGGTCGTCGACGCCTCGGCGAGCGTCACCGCCGAGACCCACGAGACGGCGGTCCGGCGCATGGTCCAGGCCGGCGCCGTGCCGATCACGTGGTTCTCACTGGCCGGCGAGTTCACCGTCGACCACCGCTCACCGACCGCCGCGCACTTCCAGCAGCTCATGCGCGAGCACGTCCCGACCATGGCCGTGGGGGTGCGGTCGTGGCTGTCCTCGCTCGAACAGGCGAAGCTCGCTTCGGTCTAGGGTGCGATCGGGCAGACCAGGCCTGTGATCCAAGGGCTGTCCCGCCGCCGGTATCGTGATCTCCATGACCGCATGCCGAAAGGCCGATGCCGCGTAGCCGGCCTGGCGCCCTGCGCGCCCGACAGCTCAGCCCTCGTGCCTGGGTGAGCCCGCTCCCGGTCCGGATCCGCGGGCTCTCGGCCCGCACCGGCCTCGCGATACACCGGGTGGAAGTGCTCGGCGGCGACTACTTCCTCTTCCCCGGCGCCACCGACCGCGCGTTACGGCGGTACCGAACCTTTCTGACACCGGCGGGACGCCGGCCCCTCTACCCGGAGGAGGCCGAGTGTTCGTGCAGGGGCTGCTCTTTCGACGACGTGAGGCACGCCCGCGACATGCTGGACAAGGTCCTGCGGCAGCTGCCTTCGCGGGCCCGCGCCGAGCTGCGGCGCCGAGTGGCGTCCCTGGACACCGTCTACCTCGAGCGCACTCTGCCCGATCCGTTCGCCGACCGTCGGCAGTGGCGCTCCGACCTCTGGTGGCGGCGCCGTCTCGCCGGCGGCGGGAAGCAGGGGTGAGCGACCCTCAGGCGGGTGGGATGTTCTGGTTGAGGCGGAAGAAGTTGTCCGGGTCGTACGCGCGCTTGAGGGCCTTGAGCCGGTCGTACTTCGCCGGCCCGTACGCCTGGCGGACGCGCTCCTCGCCCTCGTCCATCAGGAAGTTCACGTAGACACCGGTGTGGTGCGGCGCGAGCGCCGACCAGTAGGAACGCGCCCACTCGCGTTCGGCGTCGAAACCCTCGGCGGTCGTGCTGTTGCCGTTGATGTTGAAGCTGAAGCCGGCGTTCCGCCCGGTGAACGCGGTCTCGTCCTCGCCGACGCGGGCGACCGCACCGCCCATCTGCCACAGGGCCACGGTCGTCACCGGCGACACGATCCGGCTGCCGTACTCGGCCATGGTGTCGATGACGCCGTCGCTGAGCCCGGCGACGTCGCAGGCCCGGAAGTAGTACCACCAGCCGTGGGGGAAGCTCGGGTCGAACATCGACTGGTGGACCAGGTACGGCTTGGGCTTGCACAGGTCCAGCAGCGGCCGGCCGAAGGACTTCAGCGGACTCATCACCCGCTCGGCGTCCTCCACCGCGCCCACGTGGCAGGCCGTCACGACGATGACGCGCTTGCCGACCAGGACGGGCGGGATGGTCGGCAGTGCGGGGACACGCCGTTGCACGACGATCGTCATCAGCTCGTCCGGGCAGTCGGCGATCCAGTCGCGGTAGAACTCGAGGACCTGCGGGGCGTCCTCCACCGGCCAGAAGACCGGTCCCCCGTAGACCTCGGGTCCCACCGGGTGCAGCCGGAACTCGAACTCGGTCACGATGCCGAAGTTGCCGCCGCCTCCCCGGATCCCCCAGAAGAGGTCGGCGTTGTGGTTCTCGTCGGCCCGCACGAACCCGCCGTCGGCGGTGACGACGTCGACCGACAGCAGGTCGTCGACCGTGAGCCCGTACTTGCGCATCATCCAGCCGATGCCGCCGCCGAGCGTCAGGCCGGCGACCCCGGTGTGGGTGACGATGCCGGAGGTCACCGCGAGCCCGAACTCCTGCGTCTCGCGGTCGAGTTCCCCCAGCACCACCCCGGCCTGCACGCGCGCTGTCCGCGTCTCCGGGTCGACCCGGATCCCTTTCATCGGGGACAGGTCGATGACCATGCCGCCGTCGCAGACCGAGTAGCCGGGAAAGCTGTGCCCTCCGCCGCGCACCGCCACGAGAAGCCCGTGCTTCCCGGCGAAACGCACCGCCGAGCGGACGTCCGCGACGCCCGCGCAACGGACGATGAAGCCGGGGTGCCGGTCGATGGAGCCGTTCCACACCCTGCGGTGCTGCTCGTAGCTCTGGTCACCGCGGCGGACGATCTCACCACGCAGCGTCGTCGCAAGTTCCTCGACGGCGGTGTGATCGATGTGGACCTGCCCGGTGCTGGTCACGGTCGTCAGGGTAAACCGCGTGCGCGACGGCCGCCGTCCGGAAACCCCGCCGGTCGCGGGTCACAGCCGGGGTCGGGATGACACGGGGGCGCGGGAACGTTCGGTTGAGTGGGCGTCGACCAGATTCGAGGAGCGGAGTGACGACATGGCTACGGTGACCGAGAGGGCCGTCCTCGCGGGTGGTTGTTTCTGGGGTATGCAGGACTTGTTCCGCCGTCATCCGGGTGTCGTCTCCACCCGTGTGGGTTACACGGGAGGCGACGTCCCGCACGCGACCTACCGCAACCACGGCAGCCACGCCGAGGCGATCGAGATCGTCTTCGACCCGGCACAGTTGAGCTACCGGCAGATCCTGGAGTTCTTCTTCCAGATCCACGACCCGACGACGCGGAACCGCCAGGGCAACGACATCGGCACCAGCTACCGCTCGGCGATCTTCTACGGCAGCGACGAGCAGAAGCAGGTCGCGGAGGCGACCATCGCCGACGTGGACGCGTCCGGCAAGTGGCCGGGCAAGGTCGTCACCGAGGTCACCCAGGCCGGTGACTTCTGGGAGGCGGAGCCGGAGCACCAGGACTACCTGGAGCGCTACCCGAACGGGTACACCTGCCACTACGTCAGGCCTGAATGGCAGCTCGGCGAGCGTTGAGCACGACCGTCGAGATCGTGGCCCCGCTCACGGACTGTCTGGTGGTGGGCACGCGGTTTCGGGTGGGCGTCCGTCCTCGATTCGCAGGACGGCCGTGCCGACGAGGTGCTGCAGCGCGGTCCTGAACGCCGTCCGTGACGGACCGTCGAGGTCGGCGAGCAGGTTGTCCTCGATTGCCGCGATGTCCTCGCGGGCGGCTTGGAGAGCGCGGCGTCCCTGCGGGGTGACCTCGATGATGCGGGCTCTGCGGTCCGCGGGGTCGGGTCGGCGGACGACCAGGCCGCTGTTCTCCAGTTCGTCGAGGATGAGGACCAGCTTGCTCTTGTCGACCGACACGGCCTGGGCGAGGGCGAGCTGGTTGCGGGCGGGGGAGTCGACGATCGCCATCAGCACGGTGTAGCCCCAGTGGCTCATGCCGTGCGCCTCCACCACCGCGGCCTCCGCGGTGGCCAGTCCCTGCTTCAGGCGGGCGAACACCCAGTGCAGGTCCTCGTGCAGCCGGCTGCCGGGTGAGCTCTCGGGGGCGCGAGAGGCGGTCATGGTCGTCAGGATAGCAAGGTCGAAATATCTTCTTGACTTCAGATCATCTTGTTCTAAGTTAGTAGTGATTCAAGATTATCTGAACATGGAGGTAGTTCGATGGACACCGGGCTGAAGGGGCGCGTCGTGCTGGTCACCGGCGCGACGACCGGGATCGGAGCCGCGACGGCTCGTGCCTACGGGCGCGAGGGCGCCCGGGTGGCGATCACCTACCGGAACAACCGCGAGAAGGCCGAGAAGGTGGCCGCGGAGGTCGAGGCGGCGGGTGGGCAGGCGCTCGTCGTCCGGCTCGACCTCGAAGACCTGCCCGGTATCGGTGGCGCCGCCGCGACCGTGGTCGAGCAGTGGGGCGGGATCGACGTCCTCGTCGCCAACGCCGTCCGCTGGGGTGGTGACGCGCCACCGGATCCCGGCGTGCGCTTCGAGGACGTGCCGCTGGAGGAGTGGCAGGCGATGATCAACGCCAACCTGGTGGGAGCCGCCGCATCGGTCCGCGCGGTCCTGCCGGGCATGCGCGCCAAGGGCTGGGGGCGCATCGTGCTGATCTCCTCGGGTGTCGCGGAGGAAGGCCTGCCCGGCCCCGGTCCCTACGGGACGGCCAAGTCCGGCCTGTACGGGCTCGCCCGCAGCCTCGCCTGGGAGGGGGGACGGGACGGGATCCTGGTCAACGTGGTGGCACCCGGCTTCACCCTGACCGACAACCGGCCGGACATCCCGGAGTCCGTCGTCACCGCCCTCGCCTCGGCCACACCCACCCGCAGGCTCTCGGACTCCGACGACGTGGCGAGGATCGCCGTCTTCCTCGGCTCGGCGGCCAACGGCAACCTCACCGGCGAGCTGATCCGGGACGGCTCCTCCGCCGCACGCGCACCGCACATCGGCGGGTGACCGACCACCCGGACCGGGCCCGACCGGCCACCGGATCCGGGACAACCTCGTTTGTCCGCACCGTTGCGGACTCAAGAGTGGACAGTCGCGGGACGATGACGAGCGGTGGGTATTTGGCGACGGCCCGGAACCGGGCAGGAGGCGTTTGGCCAGAAGGCCGTGGCATCCGGGGCCGCGCGGATCTTCCAGGCCGGCCGGGACCTGCACATCTACGACGCGGTCGATCAGCGACGCGAGGTGCAGCGGAGAGTCCTCGCACGGAGCGAGTTCGTGCGACGGGATCTGCCGCTGAACCTCGAACACACCCTGCGCGCGCCGATCCGAGGCCGCGAGGACGACCTGTCGTTCCTGCGCGACAACGTGGCCGCGGGCAGGCACGTCGTGCTGGCCGGCCCACGTGGCATCGGCAAGACCCTGTTGCTCCAGCACGCGGCGAACACCGGGACGCTGTCCGCGCGCGTGGTCGCCGACGACGCCCGTCTGGTCTGGCTCGACCGGGTTCCGCTGTGCGCCGAGGACATCGTCCAGGAGCTCGTGCACACCTGCTACGAACTCGACCCCGACACCGTGGTGCCGGACAGCCTCGCCAGGCGAATGCTCGGCGAGGTGCGCGCGCTCGTCGTGCTCGACGGCGTGGACCTGCCTCCCGACGAGGCACGCGTGGTCATCTCGGCCATGCCCCGCAGCGTGTTCGTCCTGTCGTCCCGGCGCGACGACCTGTGGGTGGTGGCCAAGCAGCGGTCGTTGGGCGGGCTGCGCCTCGACGACGCGATCGCGATGGTGGACGACGAACTGGGCGAACCCCTCGACCGCGAGACGGTCGAAAGCGACTGGGACGAGTGCGACGGCAACCCCCAGGACGTCCTGGAGCGCGCCGTGTTGCGGGACTCCGCCCGCAGCCAGGGCAAGGTGCCGGAGGGCCTGTCGGGCTCCGAGGCGCTCGCGGTGGTCATCCCCGTCGTGCTGACCTCGCTCACCGATCGGGCGCGCGACGCCCTGCGCGCGCTCGTCGCGTTCGGTGACGTGGAGTGGGGCGGGGAACTGCTCTCCACGGTGTGCGGTGTGCCCGAGGCCCGTGGTGCGGGCAAGTTGGCGCGGAAGGGCTTGGCGCAACGCGAGAACGACCGGTATCGCGTCACCGATCTCGTGGCGGGGTTCGTGCCGCCGGTTCCGGAATCCGAGCTCCCCGGGTTGGTCGACCGCATTGCGGAGTGGGTGACGGGGGCGCTCCCGGATGCCATCGCCTGGGAGATCCGCGTCATCGAGAGAGCGCTGAAGCGGACCCTGGACGCGGGGATGCACGACACCGCGTTGTCGTTGGCCCGCGTGGCTTCCGCGGGGCTCATGTGGTCGCGGCACTGGGGCGCGTGGGCGGTCGTGCTCGGCCTCGGGTTGCGTGCCGCGGTCGGTGCGGAGTCCGTGCGCGACGAGGTCTACTTCCGCTACTGCCTGGCCGTGCGCAGGCTCAACGACGGCAACACCGAGGAGGCCGCCGAACTGCTGATCGCCGCCGTGAGCCTGGCCCGCGACGACCACGACGAGCACCTGGCGACCCGGGTGCGCGAGCTGCACGCGGAGGTCCAGCACGTCGCCGGTCGGCAGCCCCTGTCCGCTGTGGACACGGTTCTGGGCAGGATCGCCGAGGCGGGCGCGCCCGTGATCACCACGCAGTGGGCGTCGGGCAACGGCCCGGTGACGCTCGAGCGGATGTCGACCGGCAAGTACAAGGCGCACTTCGCCAACGGCTACATCCCCAGCACCATGCACGTGGCCGCTCGGGGCTACGGCAACCACTGCAGCATCATGCAGCTCAACGACTACAGCTTCGCGAACGACACCTCGATCTGGATCGTCTGCTTCGACTCCGGGGGGACGCTGGTCAACAGCGGCTTCAACCTGATCTACACCTCGGCGCGGATCTACTAGCTCCCGGGAGTGGCCGACCAGCCGCTCACCCCTACCCGCTGCCGAGGCAGACGAACGGGCGCCTCATCGGGTCGACGGCGATGGCGTCCGCCAGTGCCACGGCCGGTCGGGCTCCGGCGGCCAGGCTGCGGTGGTAGTCGTCCATCGCGGCGGCGCACGCCTGGTCGCCCACCCGGCTCAGCGGGGCGACCACCATCTGCGAGCCGCTGGCGAGCAGGGCACTGGCGAAGCCCAGCGGCTCGTCACCCGGGCGGATCCGGTTGAGGGCGAGTTCGCAGGCGGCCAGCACGACCTGCCGGGGCGGGTGGGCGAGACCCGCCATTTCGTGCGCGTAGAGCGGGCCGTCGCTGAGTTCGAGCCGGGAGAACAGGGCGTTCTCCGGCTCGTGCACGCCGTGCGCGGCCAAGTGCGCGATCTCCGCGCCGTCCAGTGCCTCCAGCACGGTCGACACCGTGGCCTGCCCGTCGGACATCAGCGCCGCGGTGCCGTAGTGCGCGCCCAGCTTGTCGATCTCACCGACGGCGGCGGGCAGTCCGGGGCCGCGGACCAGCACGGTCCGCCCCGCCGACCCGCGCTCGGCGCGATCCGCGGCCAGCCACGCGGTGGCCGACGGCGCCACGACCGTGGGCCGCCCGTGCAGCGTCGGCAACACGCCCCACGGGATCGCGTACAGGGCGCCGGTCGGCACGATCACCAGCTCCCGGTCGCCGATCAGCTTCGCCAGCGGCTGGATCAGTTGCGCGTCGATCCGATCAGCCTGTTTGCGGGCCGACGCCGACATCACCTGCACCAACGGGTCCGGCAGGTGGTCCGGAGCCAGGGCGTTGAGGTCCGCGTTCAGCATCCGGGCGTGCTCAGCGGCCTGCTCGGCCGACCCGAGCCGGGCCAGTCGCACGTCGGAGCCCACCACGACCACCGCGACCAGGGAATCCTCGGACGACGCGAAGCTGACCAGCGCGCGGTCGCCCAGCTGCGCCATCACATCGGTCAACCCGGCGACCGGGCGCGGCCTGCCCCACCGGCCGGTGTGCCAGCCGAGCCGGTTCGCCTCGCGGAGGCGTTCGGCACGGCGGGTGTGCAGGGCGGCGGTCGGGTGACCTTCGTGCTCGGCCTGGTGGATCGACTGCGTGAGGCTGCGGACCTCCGCGATCCGTTCGGCCAGCTCCGGGTTGTCGACGCCGGTCAGCGGCTCGTAGCGGTACGTCTGCGCCCTGGTCCGCTCCAACCAGGAGAACAGCCGGCGGGCGTTGCCGCCGTCCAGGACCAGCTGGACGGCCAGTTCGGTCAGCTCCCGGCCGTGCAGCGCGGTCCCGGACAGCAGGTCCAGGCCGGCCATCCGGTCACGCACGTGGTCGAGGTCCGTCAGACCGGCCCTGATCTCGGCGAGCGCGGTCGCGCGTTCGCCTCGGGCGACGGCGAGTTCGGCCCGGCAGAGGCGGCGCAGCATCCGGTAGTCGATCGGCGCGAGCTTCCCCGGCCGGGGAACCAGGTCGAGGATGCTCTCGGCCGCCTCGATGTCGCCACGTCGGATCTCCAGCCGCACCGCCAGCATCCGCGCGAGCGCTGCCTGTTCGGCCAGCCGGGGCACGGGCAACGCGTCGGCGAAGTCCAACGCCCGCTTGGGCAGCGACCGGGGGACCCTGCCGGACCGCAACGCCACCAAGGTATCGACGCGCAGGCCGATGAGCGTCGCATTGGCGACGCAGGTCTCGCAGCCCCAGCGGCGCAGCCGTTGCCGAGCCGAGGAAGCCATGCTGCGGGCCAGGTCGAGGTCGTCGGTCATGTACGCGGCCACGGCCCGGTACAGCTCCACGTTGCCCAGGTACCGGGCGGTGCCGTGCTCGGCGCGCAGCACGGCGAGCACGCTGTCGAGCTGGTTGCCGGCCTCGTCCGCCAGCCCTGCGGCCATCAGCGCGTGCGCCCGGTCCGTGCCGAGCTCAACCGGCACGTCGACGCCCTGTTCGCGGTACGAGCGCTCGCTGTTCTCGTAGCGCCGCAGCGCTGCCGGGACATCGCCGATCCGAAGGTCCAGCACGCCCAGCCCGCGGCTCGCGTCGGCCGCCCGGTCCAGCAACCCGTGCTCGGTCGCCAGCGTGGCGGCTCTGGTCAGGTCTTGCCGCGCCTGGCCGACCGACCCGAGTCGGGTGTGCGCCGTCCCCCTGCTGAATAGCGTCTTCACGGTCGGGTCGACCAGCGCCGGTATCGGGTCGCCGGTCTCGAGCCGCCGTTCGTGGTGCTCGAGCGCGGAGTCGAAGACGGTGATGGCGTCCTCGATCAACCCCGCGTTCAGCAGCAGCAGACCGCGGTTGTGCTCGACGCCTCCGCGCAGCTCCTCCTTCATGAGCGGATCTGCCACGCCTTCGACCAGCCGCCGCACCTCGGCCAGCCCGTCCAGTCCCGCCGCCGGGCCGGAGGTCTCCGCCGTCTGTGCTATCAGCGACGACGACAACCGGATCCGCGTCACGAGCCAATCCGACCGGGTATCCGGATCAGCGGGATCGACCGCGTCCGTCAGGCTCTGCGCGCGCCGCAGCAACCGCACCGCATCGCGATGCCGCCCGGCGCACGACGCGTCTACCCCGCGGCGGTGCAGTTCGCGCGCTTCACGGATGACAATGGCTTCGTCGCGGGCAGCAGTCACTGGCACCTGTCTATGACATCACAGAACGCAACCGGACAGCGCCCGCCGATCAGGATCTGATCGGCGGGCGCGATCACGTTTGACAGGTCAGGCCGTCGGCAACTTTGTTATGCAGCCGCCGCCGATGCACATCGGCGACAGCTCGCCGTCCACGTAGGTGTGCACGTGGCCGTCGTCGTGGGTGTGCACGTGTTCGTGCTGGTCATCCTGCTCGGGTTCCGGCACGACCGGCGTCGTGGTGGCGTCCGTCGGTGCGTCCTTCGGGACGTCTTCACCCAGGTACTCGGTCTCTGTGGTCGTAGACAAAACGATCTTCCTCCCCTGAGGATCTGTCTAACCAGACAAGCGACCCAGGCGACTGCGCTGAGTCAGGTTCGGCGGACCCCTCGTACCGCTCGAACAGGGCAATGGTGGCACAACGGCGTAATCACCGAGAGCGAATTCTCCACATTGGGTAGCAACACGGCGTTGCCCTGCGAAAACGGTCCGGCAATCACCCATTCCGGTGGTCCGATTACCGTGTGCCACGGCCGCGGTCGTCCAGCACGAGTGGGGCGCGGCCGTCGACGCTGTAGCGGATGTGCGTGACGTCGGGGGTGTGCACCACCCTGGTCGGCGTGAGCTCGATGCCCTCCTTGGCGTCGAGGCCGAGGTCGGCGTCGAGCAGCCGCATCCCGGTGCCGAGCACGACCGGCACGACGTGCAGGTCCAGTTCGTCGAGCAGACCGGCCGCGAGCACCTGCCGCACCAGGCTGCCGCCGCCTGCGACCGCGACGTTCTTGCCGCCGGCGGCGGCCTTCGCCTGCTCCACCGCGCTCGCGATGCCGTCCGTGACGTAGGTGAAGCTCGTTCCGCCCTTGCGCTCCAGCGTCGGGCGCGGGCGGTGGGTCACGACGAACACGGGCGCGCGGAACGGCGGCTTCTCGCCCCACGGCACCTCACCGCAGTCGGCCATGCGCCGTCCCATCACGTACGCCCCGGCGGCCTCGAACGTCTCGCGGATGATGTCCGAGTTCGTGTCCTGCTCCCCACCGGCGAAGCCCTGCCGCTCCCGCCACGCCATCGCGTTGATCGCCCAGCGGGTGACGCGGAAGAACGCCGCGGACTCCGCGGACTCCAGCCAGTCGCCGTCGCCCTCGTGGCGCGGTCCGGCGTAGAAGCCGTCGAGGGACACCGACATCTGCGCGGTCACCTTGGTCATGCTGCGTTCCTTCCTCCCGGCGATGCCCCGGCGGGCTCGCTCGGGAGGGGATCGGAGCCGACGACCGGATTTCTACGTCGGCGCGACAAGACTTTTCCGGCGGGTCCCCGGCCTCACCCGGCGGACGCGCAGCGGACCGCCCGCAGCAGCAGGAACCGCTGCTCGGGCACGCTGCCCGCCAGGCGCGCGGCCTGGCGGAACGTCTCGCTCGCGGCGGCGAGGTCACCCGCCCGTTCGAGCAGGTGCGCGCGCACGGCGAGCAGTCGGTGGTTGCCGGCCAGCACTCCCCGCTCCAGTTCGGCGACGACGTCCAGAGCGACCTGTGGGCCGTGCACCTCGCCGAGCGCGACGGCTCGGTTCAGCGCCGTGACCGAGTTGGGCGCGAGGCGCTCCAGCACGTCGTACAGGGCCAGGACCTGCGGCCAGTCGGTGTCCTCGACCGAGGTCGCCTCGCTGTGCACGGCCGCGATCGCCGCCTGCACCTGGTACGGGCCCACGGGGTGGACCGCCAGGCTGCGGGTCACCAGGTCGGTGCCCTCGGCGATCGCCGCCCGGTCCCACCGGGACCGGTCCTGCTCGGCCAGCGGGATCAGGATGCCGCCGGGTCCGGTGCGGGCCGCGCTGCGCGCCTCGGTCAGCAGCATCAACGCGAGCAGTCCGGCGGTCTCACCGGAGTCGGGCAGCCGGTGGTGCAGTCGGCGCGTCAGCCGCACCGCCTCCGCGGTGAGGTCGGGCCGACGCAGGTCGGGCCCGGCGCTGGCGCTGTAGCCCTCGTTGAACAGCAGGTACAGCACGTGCAGCACGACCTGGAGCTCAGGCCCCCGTTCGGGGTCGGGCGACAGTGCGAACCGGGCGCCCGCCTCCCTCAGCCGCTGCTTGGCGCGGGAGATCCGCTGGCCCATCGTCTTCTCGGGCACGAGGAACGCCGCGGCGATCTCCGCGGTGGTCAGCCCGCCGACCGCCCGCAGCGTGAGCGCCATCTGCGACGGCGCGGTCAGGGCGGGGTGGCAGCACAGGAACAGCAGTTCCAGCAGGTCGTCACGCACCGGCTCGGCGTCCGGCGGAGCGGCGAGCAACTCGTCGCGCGGCACGGCGTCGAACAGCGCCTGCTCCCGGCGTTCCCGCGCGGCGTCGGAGCGCACCTGGTCGACGTAGCGGCGCGCGGCGACCGTGGTGAGCCAGCCCAGCGGGTGTTCCGGGACGCCGGCCCGCGACCACGTGCCGGCGGCGTCGATCAGCGCCTCCTGCACGGCGTCCTCGCACCGGGCGAAGTCGCCGTGACGACGAACGAGGATGCCGAGCACCTGCGGCGCGAGGGTGCGCAACAGGTGCTCGACCGGCTCGCCCGAGGTCAAAGGTCGCCGCCGCCCCGGTTCATCAGCGGCCACACCTCGATGCCGCCGCCCAGGCCCCGGCTGTAGCGCAGGGCCGGGTACGACCGCGCGATCTCCAGCGCGCGTTGTTCGCTGTCGACGTCGACCACGAAGTAGGAGCCGACGTACTCCTTGGCCTCCAGGTACGGGCCGTCGGTGACCACCGGCGCGTCCCCGACCACGCGCACGGACCGCGGGCGGGAAATCAGGCCCTGGGAGTCGACGAGTTCACCGGACTCCCGCAGTGCGTCGTTGAACGCGTCCACTTCGGCGACCAGCTTCGCGAACCCCTCCGCGTCGACGCTGTTCCACACCTGCTCGTTGCCGTAGATCAGCATCAGGTACTTCACCGGGCGCCCCTCTCAGGTGTCCTGTTCGGACACCCGATTCTGCCGGCGGGGCGTGCGCGACAGCGGGGAGAGGCTCAGGTTCCGCAGAAGGTTCGGTAGGCGCCGAAGTCGTCCGGGGCGGGGGCGGCGTAGCGCTCGTGGCCGGGGCGCTCGTCGTAGGGTGCGGTCACCGCGTCCAGGAGTCGTTCGAGTGGACCCAGGTCGCCTTCCGTGGCGGCGGTGAGGGCTTCCTCGACCAGGTGGTTGCGGGGGATGTAGGCGGGGTTGACCCGCTGCATCGCGTCGGCGTCCGGTCCGAGGGCCCGCCAGCGGGCCATCCAGTCGTCGATCGCCGCGAGGTCGAGGAACAGTTCGCGTGCGGGTTCGGTGTCGCCGTGGGCGGCCGTGCCGAGGCGGCGGTAGAACGACGTGTGGTCGACGTGGTTGTCCTGGAGGAGGGCGAGCAGTTCGTCGACCAGCGGTGAGGTCACCGTGTCGTCGAGGCTGTCGGGCAGGCCGAGTTTGGCCCGCATCCCGGTCGACCACGCGCCGTTGTACTGCCTGCGGAACGCACCGAGTGCCTCGACCGCCAGTGCGATCGCCTGCTCCTGGTCGTCGGAGAGCAGGGGGAGGAGGGCTTCGGCGAGCCGCGCCAGGTTCCACTCGGCCACGAGCGGCTGGTTGCCGTAGGCGTAGCGCCCGGCGTGGTCGATGGAGCTGTACACGGTGGCCGGGTCGAACGCCTCCATGAACGCGCAGGGTCCGTAGTCGATGGTCTCGCCCGAGATCGTCATGTTGTCGGTGTTCATGACCCCGTGGACGAAACCCACGAGCATCCACCGGGCCACCAGCGACGCCTGGGCGGCGACGACCGCCTCGAACAGCGCGAGATGGGGGCGCTCGGCGTCGGCGGCGTGGGGGTGGTGACGGGCGATCGCGTGGTCGGCGAGACGGCGCAGGAGGTCGACGTCGTCCGTGGCGCGGGCGTACTGGAAGCTGCCGACGCGCAGGTGGCTGCTCGCGACCCGTGCGAGCACGGCTCCCGGCAACAGGGTGTCGCGGCGCACCGGGCGTCCGGTCGCCACCACGGCCAGGGAGCGGGTCGTGGGGATCCCGAGGGCGTGCATCGCCTCGCTGACGACGTACTCGCGCAGCATCGGACCGACCGCCGCCAGGCCGTCGCCGCCACGGGAGAACGGCGTGCGCCCGGAGCCCTTGAGGTGCAGGTCGCGCGGGTGGCCGTCGGCGTGGACGACCTCACCGAGCAGGAGGGCGCGACCGTCGCCGAGACGCGGGGCGTAGTGCCCGAACTGGTGCCCGGCGTAGGCCTGAGCCACCGGAGTCGCACCGTCGGGGACGTGGGTGCCGAGGAGCAGGCGCAGGCCCTCGGAACTGCGCAGCCAGTCGGTGTCCAGGCCGCACTCCTCGGCCAGTTGCCCGTTGAGCACGAGCAGGCGCGGCGCGGGAGCCTGCTCGGCCTGCCAGGGCTCGGCTTGCCAGGGAAGGGCCATCTCCGGGAGCGCGCGGGCGAACTGGTCGTCCAGGGTCACGGTCGGTGGCGGTGCGATGCTCACGCCATCACGGTACGTGCCACGCGTCGGCCGGCCGGGTGGGCGCTCGACCACGGGGGAGTCCGGGCGGATCACGCTAGCCCCGCAGGACGCGGCGGCACAGTTCGAGCAGCAGGACGACGCCGCCGGTCAGCAGGAGCAGGCCGATGACCCACCGCGCGAGCACCGAGCCTCCGCCGGCATCCAGGTTCTCGCGGTCCGCGGACAGCACGACCACCGTCTTCGGCTTCGTCGTGGGCCAGTGGAACGTGCCCGGCGTCGTCTCCGTGGGCGTCGGCTCGGTCGTGGTCGACGACGTGGCCGGTGGTGGTGGTGCCTCCGTCGTTGTGGTGGTCGGGGCGAATGCCTCGGTCGTGGTCGCGGGCGGGGCGGGTGGTGCTGGTGCTGGTGCTGGTGCCACTGTCGTGGTGGTGGGTAAGCCGGTGCACGGCACCCCGTTGAGCTTGAACGACTTCGGCACGGGGTTGGAACCCGACCAGGTGCCGTTGAAACCGAGCGTGACCGACCCGCCGGTGGGCACCGTGCCGTTGTAGCTGACGTTCCTCACCCGCACCGTGCTGCCGGTCTGGGTGTACGCGCCGTTCCACGCCTCGGCGGTGACCCTCTGCCCGGCGGCGAACGTCCACTCCAGCGTCCAGCTCGACATCGGGTCACCGAAGTTGGTCGCCGTGATGTTGGTCCCGAACCCGCCCTGCCACTGGTTGGTGATCGTGTAGTCGACGTCGCAGCCGACCGCGGCGCCTGTCGCGCCCGGCGACGTGGCCAGACCGACGGTGACCAGGGTCGCGGGGACGAGGAGACCTGCCCGGACGATCCGAGCGAAGTGCATGAGAGCTCCTGTGGAGGTGCTACGGCGGGTCGCGCTCTGGCGCGGGCATGCGGTTCGCTATACGGACCAGCGCCGTGCACGGTTCACATGAACTTCTCCACTGCCTCCGCGTCGTTGCCGAGTCGTTGCCGACCGGCAGCTCCCCTGGGGCACCGCGGCGGCGCGGTCGGAGCGCCGCCGCGGAGTGCTCTCAACCGTTGGTGATGCCCAGGGTGAACCGGACCAGGTCCTCCCGGGTGAAGCCCACCGCGTCGGGTACCGAGACGCTGAGGTTGCCGTGGCCGGGCAGCGGGACCCACAGGATCGTGACGCCGTTCTGCTTGCCGAGCAGGCCGGTGCGGTCGCCGACCGGGATCGGGTACCTCGGCCTCTGACCTGTCCTCGCAGTACCGCAGCAGCACGACGGCCCGCTGCCGTGGGGGCAACTGGCCGAGGGCCTCCGTCAGGCCGTCCCGGTCCGCGATCTGCTGGGCGTGGTCGCCGGCGGCGGCCAGGTCGGGCGGGTCTGCCATCGGTGACTCCGGCCGCGCGGCCCTCAGCCGCCACCGCCGGGCCTGGTGGTTGTACATCGCGCGCCGCACGTAGGTGTCAGGCTGGTCTCGTCGGTGGAGCTTGGACCAACGCCGTGCGGTCCCCAGCAGCGCGGTCTGCAGCAGGTCATCTGTCCTCCCTCGTTCACCCCCTCAGATACCGATTGCCTCGGTGACGTTGCCTGAGGCCGCGAAAAAACCGTCAGCACATCGCTCGCTGTGCCACATGGCCATCGTGAGACGATAGGTACCGATTGACAGTCGATAGGTAGCAAGCGATACTCGATCGCATGGCCACAGAGCGCTGGGCGGTAGCCCTTCTCAGAGTTTTCCTCGTGTTGCTGTTCGGGGTCCTGGTCCTGTTCCAGGTCATGTCGCTGCCCGGGCAGTTCAGGCACATGGCGCAGGAGTCGCCGGACCTCGCGTACCTGAGGTGGCCGCTGACCGCCGTGTCGATCTTCTGGGTGCTGTGCGTTCAGGTGGTGGTCGTGTCCACCTGGAAGTTGCTCAGCCTGGTCAAGAAGGACCGCATCTTCAGCGAGGCCTCCTTGGCGTGGGTGGACGCGATCGTGTGGGCCGTCGGCGCCGCGTGGGTGGTGCTCGTGGGCGTGTTCCTCTACGTCGGCTTCAACGCGGACGACCCCGGAGTGCCGCTCCTGCTGTTCCTGCTGACGACGGGCGTCACCGTGCTGGGGCTCTTGATGGTGGTGATGCGTGCGCTGCTGCGGCAGGCCACCACCCTGCGGAACGACATGGATTCGGTGATCTGATGCCGATCGTGGTGCGCATCGACGTCGAGTTGGCCAAGCGCAAGATGAGCGTCGGCGAGTTCGCCGAACGCATCGGGCTCACGCCGGCGAACGTGGCGGTGCTGAAGAACGGTCGCGCCAAGGCGGTGCGCTTCAGCACCCTGGAAGCCATGTGCCGGGTACTCGAATGCCAGCCCGGCGACCTGCTCGAATGGGTCGACGAATGACGTGAAGTGCCCGCGGATCAGCTCGACCGGCGGACGGGCTGCTCGCGTTCATCGGGTACGACCTCCGTCAACCGGACGAGGGGAGGGTGGGGGTGAGGACCGACGCGAGGCCGAGCAGGCGGTCCGCCAGCTCCTCGGGATCGAGGGGGTCCGCGCCGTCGAGCAGCCAGTCGTTGGTCACCGCGCTCGCGCCGCCGGAGAGGAACAGCGCCAAGTCGTGCTGCGTGGTCCGGGGCAGCTCACCGAACAGTTCCCGGACGGTCGTCCTGTTGAGCGAGGCGAACAGGTCGTTCAGGGTCCTGGTCATGGCGAACGCGCACGATCCGGTCAGCATCGGACGGTAGAACGGTCGGTGCTCCGCGAAGTGCCGCGCCAACGCCAGCACCTGCGGACGAAGGGCCTCGCCGGCGTCCTCGGCCTTCCGGATCACCTTCCGTTCCACCAGGTCGACCGCGGCAGCCACGAGGAGCGCGTCCCGGTCGCCGAAGTGCATGTAGAGCAGCTTCCGGCTCACGTCCGCCGCCTCGGTGAGGTCGGTGACCGCGATCGCGGTCGTGCCGCGCTCGGACACCAAGCGCACCGCGGCTGCCATCAGGGCCGCGCGCGATCGCCGCACCCTCCGGTCTTGGGAGTGGGCTTTCTCTGCTCGATCGGGCTGCACGGGGGAGAAAGTATACATGTGTTCCTAAAGATACAAGTGGAGAAAAACGGCCCACGGGACGGACGTCGCCGCTCATCCCGCCTGCCTCAATCTGCTTGTGCCAACCGCCATCCGCACGTCGTGGGCGATCGCGGTGTTGACCCATGTGGACGAACAATCCGACGGTTCGGCTGGCCGTGCGGTGGGTATAGGCGCGATGCTGGACGTGATGGCAGCGCAGCGGGATCCGGCCGGTTCTGCGCTGGCCGACCTCGTCGCCCGGCAGCGTGACGAGATCGACCGGCTGAGAGCCGCTGCGCGCAGGCAGGCCGTGGTCGAGCAGGCCAAGGGGGTGCTCGCCGAGCGGCTGTCGTGCCGGCCCGACGAGGCGTTCGAGGACATGGTGCGGCTCGCCCAGGCGACGGGCAGCGACCTGGTCGTCATCGCGGCGGGCGTGCTCGGCGTGCCGCCGCCACCGCCGCCGCACGGCCCGCGTCCTGTGTTCGCCGACAGCTCCTTCGACCCGTCCCGCTACGTGCGGCAGGTCGACATCCCGAAACCCTCGCCCGCCCCGATCGGCGAACGCACGCCGCAGCCGGTGGCGCTCGCGGCGATCGGCACGGCGGCCGACCCCGAGGAGCTGGCGGAACTCATCCGCGAGCACGTCGGCTGCGACGGTGTGCTGATCTACCTGGTCGAACCCGACGGCGGGATGCGGCTGGAGGCCGCGGCGAACGTGCCGACCAAGGTGCGGCTGGAGTGGCAGCGGGTGCCGCTGCAGCTCATGACGGGCATCCTCACCTCGGTGCGCAGCGGCCTGCCGCACTGGCTGCCCGACCTGGAGGAGGCCCGTCGGCGTTACGTCATGATCGGCGACCCCGAGACGGTGTGGTGCTCGCGTGCCTGGTTGCCGTTCCGGGACGAGACGCGCATCGCCGGTGTCGTCGGGCTGTTGTGGACCGAGCACCACGAGTTCTCGTCCGAGGAGCAGTGGGAGCTGGAGGTGCTCGTGCGAGCTGCGGGGTCCACGTTCATGGCGTTGCTGAGCACCGAAGGCCCCGCGCGAAGTCGCAACTGGACCCTCTGGGCACAGCACCTGCTGGACGTGCTGCCCGGCTCGGTGACGCTGCTCGGCGCGGTCCACGGCGCGAACGGGGAAGTGGTGGACTTCCGGTTCGAGGCCGCCAGCCCCGATGCGGTCGACTTCGCCGGCCGCCGGTACCAGCAACTGGTCGGGCGGAGCATCCTCACCACCTACCCGACCGTCGCGGGGACCGAGCTGTGGGAGGCCTACCACCGCGTGCTCCGCACCGGGGTCCGGGAGGTGGTCAGCACATTCGACTACGAGGAGAACAGCCCCGGTCTGCCGCAGGGCGGCCGGTACACGTTGACCATCGGCAAGTTCGGTGACGGCCTGATCCTGGCGTGGCACGAGCACGAGGACCCGCTGCAGCTGGAGCGGCTGCGCAGCGTCCAGCGCCTGGGCAACATCGGCTGGGGCGAGTGGAACCTCGTGACCAACGAGATCAACTGGTCCGACCAGCTCTACGTCATCTTCGACCGCGACCCGGCACTCGGCCCCATGTCGCTGGACGAGATCAGGGACTCCATCGTCCCCGAGGACCTGCCGATCCTCCAGAACGCCGTGCGGCGGATGCTGGAGCAAGGCGAGCGCACCGACTCCGAGCTGCGCCTGCGGGCCGGTGAGCAGATCCGGTTCGCCCGGTTCATCGGCGAACCGGTGCTGGACGTCGAGGGCAACGCCATCCGGTTGGACGTGGTGCTGCAGGACGTGACCGCGACGCGGCGGGCCGAGAAGCGGATGTTCGACCTCAGCGAGCAGTTCGCGCAGGAGCACCAGGTGGCGAACCAGCTGCGCTCCGCCGTGCTGCCGCTGCCGAGCCAGCCGCTGGAGCTGCCGGGGATGCGGGTGGCCGTGCGGTACCTGGCGGCCGAGCGGTGGGCGGAGGTCGGCGGCGACTGGTACCACGCGTTCTCGATCGACGACGGCAGCACGCTGCTCGCGATCGGCGACGTGGCGGGCCACGGCCTGGCGACCGCGGCGGCGATGGCGAAGCTGCGGTACGCGCTCACCGGGGCCGCGCTCACCAACCCCGACCCGGCCGGTGTGCTCGACGTGCTGAACCGCATGCTGACCGGGAGCGAGGGCGTCACGCTGGCCTCGGCGTTCGTCGGCAGGTTCGAGCCGACGACGCGCAGGCTGTCGTGGGCGCAGGCCGGGCACCCCGCGCCGCTGCTGCTGCGGTCGCACGAGGTGCACCTGCTCGACCGGCCCATGGGCCCCATCCTGGGCGCCGTGCCGGGGGCGGTGTACGCGACGGCGCGCACGGCCCTGGCACCCGATGACACGGTGCTGCTGTTCACCGACGGCCTCATCGAGCGCCGGCCTTCCACCAGTGACGGCGGTGACGACCTGGACTACCTGGCGGAGGAGATCCGCCGGTTCGTCGCGGACCTGGACCCGGCGGAGATGCCGGGAGCGTTGACCTCGCGTCTGGTCCCCGCCACCCCGCTGGACGACACGTGCATCGTGGCCGCCACCGTCACCGCATGACCGTTCCGAACGCGATAGCGACGTGATCTTCCAATGACCCGCAGGACCGGCCCGGATCGGTTCTCCGAGGATCGGGACGGCTCACCCGGCGGGCACTCGCCGGATCTGCCAGCCCCAGGTGAAGCCGCCGAAGACGTCGACGACGCCCCTGCCGGATGAGTCCTTCCAGCCGGTGTCCACGACGAGGAACACCTCGGCGGCGAAGGCTTCCTCCACCGGCGGCTCATCGCCGGGAGGCGCCAGGACGGGCATGGCCGTCTGGTGGGCGAAGTTGACGACCCGCTCGCCGTAGATCGAAACGGGACCCCCGGAGATGTGGAACGGGTTGGCCCCCCGCCGTTGTAGACGAACGGCGTCGGTCTGACCTGGCTGACGACCTGGATCCACCGCGGCACGCCACGATGACGGGCGGGCTTGCCGACGACGTACAGGTCGGCGCCGTAGTGGAACGGGCTGTGCTGCGTCGCTTCCTCGACCAGGACGTTGTACGACCGCACGCTGAACCCGCCGCCGGCGCCGGCGGACCGGAACGCGTAACGCGCGCCGAACGCCGCGCCGAGGGTCTCGGTGAAGAGTGCCGACGGTGTGGTCAGGTGGGTCAACGGTCGCAGGCTGATCCGGTGCGCCCGACCGCCGAGGGTGAGATCGCGGGCGGGTACGTGCCCGCCGATCGTCACCCCGACGGTCTGGCCCCGCCCGGAAGGCCAGCCGTGCGGCTGACTGGGCTGGTAGTCCACTTCCATTTGCGTGGTCACGTGACACAGTCGACACGGCGGCGTATTTCCTCGGCGTAACCAAAAACGTTGACGCGGAGGTGACGCGCGGTCCGCGAGCATGGCCGGGTGAGGATCCTGGTGGTCGAGGACGAGCCGCTGCTCGCGGGCGCCGTGGCGGAGTGGCTGCGCGGCGACGCCCACGCGGTCGACGTGGTGCACGACGGCGCCGCCGCCCTGGAACGACTGCACGTGCACGACTACGACGTGGTGGTGCTCGACCGGGATCTTCCCGTGGTCCACGGGGACGAAGTCTGCCGAGAGGTGGTCGACGCGGGCTCGGATGTCCGCGTGCTGATGCTCACGGCGGCCTCCGGTGTGGACGATCGCGTCGCCGGGCTCGTCATGGGCGCCGACGACTACCTCGCCAAACCGTTCGCGTTCCCCGAACTGGCGGCACGTGTGCCGGCGCTCGGGCGGCGTTCCCGGCCCGCCGCGCCGCCGGTGCTGCACCGCGCCGGTATCCGGCTGGACCCGCACCGCCGCGAGGTGTACCGCGACGGCCGGTACGTCCACGCCGATCCGTTCAGCCACGCCGTGCGCATGGCGATCCTCAAGCTGAGGCGCAAGCTCGGCGATCCGCCCGTGCTGGTGACCGAGCCGGGCGTCGGGTACCGGATCCCGTGAGGCGGACCAGGCTGGCGATCCGCGCCAGGCTGACCCTGGTCCAGGGTGGACTCTTCCTGCTCGCGGGCGCGGCGCTCCTCGGCTTCACCTACGTGCTGACCGCGCAGCGACTGCCCGCGGGCTCCCGGGTCGACACCCCGCCGCACCGTCGACCACCGGTGGAGTGCCGCCTGCGGAGTTCCGCGTCGAAACGGCCGTCCAGGACGACTTCCTCGACCGGTTGCTGACCGGAGGCGCCATCGCGCCGGCCGTGGTCGGGCTGTCGATAGTCCAGGCCATCACCCGCGCCCACGACGGCGACGTCCACGCGGAACCACGGCCGGGCGGCGGTCTGGCGGTCACCGTCACGCTGCCGGGACGGGCGGACGACAGGTGATCTGACAGGCCCGTCACGTGGTGCTGGGGTAGCCTGGTTCCGATGGTGCAGTGACGGAGGAACATCATGATGGCTGACAAACTCGAAGGCCACTCGGTGCGTGATCCGCACGACCTGTACACCAGGATCGATGTGCAGCTGGACCAGGCCGCGGAGGAGGTCGCCCGGCGCCTCGGCGGCAAGATCGATTACCAGGTCGTCCGCGAGGCCGTCTCCGACGCCTATCGGCAACTCGCCGGCAGAGCCAAATTCCACAGCTTCCTGCCGATCCTGGCCGCTCGGTCCGCTGAGCAGAGCCTGCTGGACGCACAGGCGTCATGACCACGCATCGCTAGTTCCCGGCAGTGGCGTTGTCCAGCGTCACGACGTGGTCCGCCCAGTGGTCGAGCAGCACGGTGTCGTGCGAGATGGCGAGCACGCCCGCGCCGGTCTGCCGCTGGTAGTCGCGGATGACGTTGACGAGAGCTGCGGTGGTGGAGGCGTCCAGCATGGTGGTCATCTCGTCGCACACGAGGTAACCGGGGCGCAGCGCGAGGGCTCGGGCGAGGCAGGCGCGTTGGAGCTGGCCGTCGCTGACCTCGTGCGGCCGCCGGACGAGCAACTCCGGGGTGAGCATCACCAGCTCGGCCAGTTCGTCCACGCGGTCGGCCGGTCGGCCGTTGGCGCGCAGGGGTTCGGCGATCGCCGTTCGCAGCGTCATCCGCGGGTCCACCGACAGGCGTGGTTGCTGGAACAGGACGCCGATGCGGGTGCGTTGTGCCCGTGGTGCGCGCTGGCGGAAACCGGTCACCGGGACGCCGTCGAGGTGGACGGTGCCCGCGAAAGGCTTGTGCAGCAGGGCGAGCACACGGGCGAGCGTCGACTTGCCGCTGCCGCTCGGGCCGGCCAGGCCGAAGGTCTGTCCGGAGTGGACGGTCAGGCTGAAGTCGGTGAGGACCGGGTGGCGGGGGTCGTAGCCGGCGGTGATCGCGTCGGCGCGCAGTCCGGTCAGCACGGGAGGTGGCACGCGACGGCGTGGTCGTCGTCGGTGAGGGTCGGGCGCTCGGCGCAGACGGGAGCCGCCTGGTCGCACCGGGGCGCGAACGAGCAGCCGGCCGGCAGGTCCGTGAGCAGGGGCGGCTGGCCGGGGATCGGGGTGAACGCGCGGTCGGGCAGGGCGTCGACCAAGCCCCGGCTGTAGTGGTGGCGCGGCACTTCGAGCACCTTCCGCGTCGGGCCGATCTCGATGATCCGCCCCGCGTACATGACCGCGATCCGGTCGGCGATCCGTTGCGCGGCGGCCAGGTCGTGGGTGATGAGCAGGACCGCGCGGCCGTCGGCGACCATGCGGCGGAACTCCTCGATCAGCCCGTCGACCAGGTGCCGGTCCAGGCCGGTGGTGGGTTCGTCGGCGATGAGCAGCCACGGGTCGCCGACCAGGGCGAGCGCGTTGGCGACGCGTTGTGCCATGCCGCCGGACAGTTCGTGCGGGTAGCGGTCGAGGTCGTCGGGGGAGAGCCCGGCGCGGGCGGCTACCCGGTGCGCGTGGTCGCGGGGTGCGGTGTCGGTGGGGTGGTGCACGCGCACGGCCTCTTCGAGCTGGGCACGGGCGGTGCGCACGGGGGTGAGGTGGGCGGCCGGGCTTTGCGGGATGAGGCCGATGCGGCGCCCGCGGACGGTCGTGGCGAGCACCGTGTCGGACGTGGTGAGCAGGTCCAGGGACGGCCCGTCACCGGTCAGGGTCGCCGTTCCGGAGGTCTGCGCGTTGCCGGGCAGGAACCCGAGGAGCGCGTTGGCGAGCACGGTCTTGCCGCAGCCGCTCTCGCCCACGAGCGCCACGCACTCGCCCGGACGGATCCGCAGGGACACGTCGTTGACCGCCGCGACGGTGGCGCCCGGCAGGCTGAACTTGCCCGGCAGTGCGAATCGCACGGAGAGGTGGTCGAGCACGAGTTCGTTCACCACGTGAGCTCCGACCTGCGGCGGGGGTTGAGCCGGTCGCGCCAGACCCCGCTCAGCCCGGAGATGGCGAGGGTCGCGGCGATCAGGACGGCGCCGGGGGCCAGTGACATCCACCAGCCGCCGGACAGCAGTGACCGCCGCGCGTCGTTGATCATGTTGCCGATGCTGGCGGCGTGCGGCGGCAGGCCGAGCCCGAGGAACGACAGCGCGGTCTCGTGCCACACCGCGTGCGGCACCATCAGCGTGGTGGCCAGCAGGACCTGCGGTGCGACGTTGGGCAGCAGGTGCCGAGCGAGGACGCGCGTGCGGGACGATCCGCCGACGATCGCGGCGTCGATGAACGGGCGGCTGCGCAGCGAGAGGATCTCCGAGCGCACGATCCGTGCCGAGGTCAGCCAGTGGGTGAGGCCGATCGAGATCACCACGGCGGTCAGGCTGGGCCTCAGGATCGCCACGATCACGATGCCCAGCAGCAGGTGCGGCACCGACGCGACGGCGTCGACCAGGCGCATCAGGAAGCGGTCGACCCAACCGCCGGCGGTGCCCGCGAGCGCGCCGACCGCGGTGCCCACCACGGACGAGATCAGGGCGGCGACCAGGCCGACCGCCAGCGACACGCGCAACGCGTAGACGCAGCGCAGCAGGACGTCGCGGCCGAGTTCGTCGGTGCCGAACGGGTGCGCCAGGGACGGCGGCCGGTCGGCCGAGGCCAGGTCCACGTACTGCTGGTTGAGGTCGACCACGAGGGGCACGACCAGCGCCGCGCCGACGAGCACGCCGAGGACGACCGCGGCGGGGATCAGTCGGCGGCGCGGCGATCGGGGCGTGCTCGCGGCGGCGACACGTGATCGCGGGACCGGCCGCCAGACCGGGGTGTCAACCATCCAGACCCACCCTCGGATCGGCCGCCGCGTAGAGCACGTCGGCGAGCAGGTTGCCGAGCAGCACCACGGCGGTGGCGAGCACCGTGAGGGCGCCCAGCAGCGCGAAGTCCACGTTGAGCGCGGCGTCGACGGTGGCTCTGGCGATGCCGGGCCACGAGAACACGGTTTCCACGAGCAGAGCCCCGGTGATCAGCTCGGGCAGCCGGGCGCCGAGCAGGGTCAGGAACGGCAGCAGTGAGGTGCGCAGCGCGTGCCCGGACACGACCAGGTGATCCGGTAGACCGCGTGACCGCGCGCCGATCACGTGGTCGGAGGTGAACGATTCGAGCAGGCTCTGCCGGACGAACAGCACGTACCAGGGCGCGTGGGAGAGCGCGAGCACCGACACCGGCAGCACCAGGTGCCGGGCGACCTGCCCGACGCCCAGCGCGGCGTCGGGATCGGTGAGCCCGCCGCCGGGCAGCCACTGCAGTTCGAGCGCGAACACGTACAGGGCGGCCAGTCCCAGCCAGAACACCGGTGCGGCTTCCAGTGCGTAGGCGACCGCGGTGATCGTCCGGTCCAGCCAACCGCCCTGACGCCAGGCCGCGGCGGTGCCGAGCACCAACCCGAGCAGCAACGCGAGGGCGAAGGCGACGGCGACGAGCAACACCGACCAGCCGAGCCGTTCGCCGATCACCTGCGACACCGGTTGCCGCAGGGACAGCGAGTCGCCGAAGTCCCCGGCGACCGCGTGCCGCAGCCAGGCCAGGTACTGCTCGACCACCGGCTGGTCGACGCCCCAGTTCGCCCGCACCTGCGCCACGCGTTCCGGTGAGGCGCCGATGATGCGCAGCCCGAAGTAGCGCTCGACCGGGTCGAACGGTGACGCCTTGGCCAGCACGAACAGCGCGAAGCCGACCAGCAGCACCACCGGGACCGCGAACGCGAGCCGGCGCAGCACGAGCAGGCCGAGGGCACGACCGCGCCTGCGGGTCCGTGCGGTCGCGACGGCCGTCACGGCTTGGGTGTCCAGCGTTCGAGGTTCCACCACACCGCGTGCACGAGCCCGTGGTCGTGCGGTTCGACCTGCTCGGCCTGGCCGTCCCACTCGTCCCGCAGCACGTAGGTGTGGTCGAGGAACACCAGGAACGCCCAGCCCGGATCCGCGGTGTAGGCCCGCTGGAAGTCGGTGTACGCCTGCTTGCGCGTGGCGGGGTCGAGACTCCGGCGGCCGGTGTCCAGCGCCGCGTCCACCGCGGGGTTCCGGTAGAGCGTCATGTTGAGGTAGCCGGGCTGACCGGCGTAGCGGGAGTGCAGCAGGGTGTAGGCCGCGGTGTCCGGGTCGTACGGGTCTCCGCCGCCCCAGACGCTCGCGGCCTCCCTCTGCCGTTGCAGCATCAGCTCGAACGTGGTCGCCTCGGCCGGCGCGTCGATGCCCAGTTTCGCGATGTCGCCGGCCGCCGCCAGCGCGAGTTCCTTGCGCAGCACGTCCGGCGCCGGGTACAGGATCGGCAACCGCGCGACCTGCCCGTCACGCGACCGCATGCCGTCGGTGCCCCTCCGCCAGCCCGCCTCGTCGAGCAGTCGTTCGGCCTCGGCGGTGTCGTGCGCGAACGAGGCGTTCGGGTCGTACCAGTCCTTCAGGTGAGGCGAGATCGGTGTCGCGGCGGGATTTCCGGCGCCCGCGAGGATGGTGTCGACCATGGCCTGGCGGTCGAGGGCGAGGTTGATCGCCCGGCGCACCTTCGGGTCGGAGGTGAACGGCAGCTCGGACGGAATGCCCAGGCCGCGGTAGTCGGCGGACGGGTTCCGCACGATCCGGTAGCCCGACTTGCCGGTGTACGACTTCGCCAGCTTCGGCGGCAGGACGGTGCCGTCGAACTCGCCGGCGGCCATCCGCGTGGCGCGGGCGTTGTCGTCGGGCACGAACACCACGGTCACGGTCTTGATCGCGGGTGCGCCGCCCCAGTAGTCCTCGTTGGCCTTGAGCACCATCCGCTCGCCCTTGCGCCACTCCGCCGCCGTGTACGGGCCGGTGCCGATCGGGGCGGTGTTGAAGGGCGCGCTGTTGACGTCGACGCCGTCGAATGCCTTGCGCGGCACGATGCCCAGGGTCAGCTGCTGCACGAGCGGCGCGTACGGGTGGGACAGCCGGAACACCACTGTGCGGTCGTCCGGCGCGGTCACGTCGGCCAGCGCGTCGAAGCGCGACGCGATCGTGGAGTTGGTCTTCGCGTCCAGCACCGACTTGTAGGTGAACACGACGTCCTGCGCGGACAGCGCCGTGCCGTCGGAGAACTCCACGCCCGCGCGCAGTGTCGCGGTCCACGTGAGGCCGTCCGGCGAGGCGGTCGGCACTTCTTCCGCCAGTCCCGGCACCAGGTTCAGCTGCGCGTCGCGGGACACCAGGCCGTCGAAGATCTTCGACGCGCCGTCCGGTGCGTAGCCCAGGATCGGGTTGAGGTTGTCCGGCTCGCCACCGGCCCCGATCACGATGGACTGCCCGGTGTCGGCCGCCGTGTCGCCGTCGGGTGACGTGCACGCGGTGGCTGACGCGACCGTAACCAAGACGCCGATCAGCAGCCGCCGCACACGCATCACCTCAGCAGGGAAGGTCAACTATTGCCAGGAGTAGCTAACAGCAAGTCTTTTGCAACAGCAAGCCCGGTTCGGGCAGTGTTCGGAACAGCAGCCAGCTCAGGGCGGGCATCAGGATGAGCGGGGCGAGCGCTAGTTGTAGGGACGTGGCGTCGGCGACGCTGCCGATCAAGGGGCTCACGAGCCCTCCGATGCTCACCGTCAAGCCGAGGGTGATGCCGCTGGCCGTGCCGATGCGCGTGGGCAGGTAGTCCTGGGCGAGGGTCACCTGCAGCGAGAACGGGATGTAGAGGCCGACCGAGGTCAGTGCCACGAACAGGTAGAACCCCGGACCGGGAACGAACACGACACCTGCGACGGCGACCACGGTGATCAGGTACGACCAGCGCACGACGGCCACCCGGTCCCACCGGTTCGCCAGGCTGCCGCCCAGCACGGTGCCCACCGCACCGCCGAGGTAGAGCACGAACAGCGCCGCGACGCCCGCCGAGGCACCGGCCGCCGTGCGCTGCGGGGCGTACAGAAGCCGTAAAAGATCAAGGTGTTGCTTTCGATCTTGGTGCTCGTTGGTCTGGTATGGCGATCACGCGGGAGGTCCTGTCGCAGCTCGGGTGCCGGTTCGCGGCGCTGTTGCCGCACCTGAACGAGC
>NZ_VKAB01000031.1 GCF_009769385.1 Saccharothrix deserti | reverse complement strand
TATTGGACACGCCCTCGGCGCACTCCAACACGATCCGCGACCGCAACGCCAACGCCTGCGCCGTCGAACGACGGCGCACCCACCCCTCCAGCGTCTGACGCTCGATGTCGGTCAACACCAACTCGGGCAACGCAGGTCCACGACGAGCCATGGCGACAACATACAACGAATCAACGACTCAGGACACTAGCGTGGTGCCCATGACGACTTACGTGCTGATCCCCGGCGCCTGCCACGGCGGCTGGTACTACGACCCGATCTCCGAGCGGCTGCGCGCCGAGGGCCACGAGGTGCACGCGGTCACGTTGAGCACCGGTCGGGTGAACCTGGAGGACCACGCGGCCGAGGTGCTGGACCTGTTCGAACGGCTGGACCTGCGCGACGTCGTGCTGGCCGGGCACAGCTACGGCGGCATGGTGATCACCACCGTCGCCGACCGGGTGCCCGACCGGATCAGGTCGCTGGTCTACGTGGACGCGTTCGTGCCGCGCGACGGCGAGTCCGCGTACGACATCGTGCACGGCGACTGGCGCACCTGGTACGTCGAGGGCTCGTCGGGCGACGGGTTCTCCATGGCGCCGCTGCCGTTCTTCGACGAACGCGCCACGCCCCACCCGTTGCCCACGCTGCTCCAGCGCGCGTTGCTGACCGGCGCCGTGGACAAGGTCCCGGACCGGCGGTACATGTTCCTCGCGGGCATGGCCGACACCCCGCTCGCCGGCACCTACGAACGGCTGCGCCACGACCCGGCCTGGCACGTCACCGAACTTCCGGTCGGGCACAACGTCGTGGCGGAAGCGCCGGAGGAGTTGCTGGCCACGCTGAAGGCCGCCGGACAGTCCTAATCGGACGATGGGCCGACCCGTGATCGGTCGACCCGTGATCGGCTGCCGGCGAACCACTCGTCGGCGAGCATCCCCGGCAGCACCACGCCGTGGTGGTTTCGCGAGGTGGTCGACCGGTGGCGGGCTCTGCGCGGGGAGCCCGCCACCGGTCCACGCGGTCAGCCCCTGGTGCAGGACTGGCCGTTCAGCCGGAAGTCGGTCGGTTCACCCGAACCCGACCCCGAAGAGTTGAAACCGATGCCGACCGAACCGCCCGGCGGCACGGCGCCGTTCCACGACGCGTTCGTCGCGCTGACCGCCTGGCCCGCCTGGCTCCACGTCGCCGACCAGCCGTGCGTGATCCTCTGCGTGCCCGGCATGGTGAACTCCAGCTTCCACGCCGACCACGCCTGACGGCTCGTGTTCGTCACGGTGATGTTCGCCGACATGCCGGTGGACCAGGTCGAGGCCCGCCACACCACCTTGCAGGAGCCGGCCACCGGCGCGGTGACCTTCTCCGCCGCCCAGTTGGAGATCCACGCGAACGCGGAGTTCCAGTTGACCGTGACCTCGTTCAGCGAGTACGCGTCGATGTGGTCCACGAAGCACTTCTGCGGCTTGCAGCCCTGGAGCAGACGCGCGGCGACCGGGTCCTGCAGCGCGCTGTTCGGACCACCCGACAGCACACCCGCGGGCGCGGTCGGGAGGGTCGGCTCCAGCTGGTTCGCCCAGTGCCGGTGGTGCACGTTCTTCACCGGCTGCTCGCCGTAGCCCGTGACGTACGAGTACGACATCGGGTTGCGGCCCAACAGGTAGTGCAGACCCTGGAACACACCCTCGCGGTACTTGGCCGCGCCGGTGAAGTCGTGCGCCAGCGCCAACACCGCGATGTTGTTCGCGATGAGGCCGTTCGAGCCCCAGTCGTAGCCCGTCAACGTGCGGTACGGCGCGGGGTAGCCCTGCGTCGCCATCTGCGACAGGTGCGAGTCCGCGACCGACGTGAACGCCGACTTGATCGCCGAGACGTCCGCGGCCGGCAGGCCGTTGGGCACCAGCGCCAGCGTGATATCGCCCAGCGGACCCGTGGAACCCCAGTCGAAGCCGCGCGCGTCCAGGCTCGCGCCCTTGAAGTGCGGCGACGACGTCACGTCGGCGCGGTAGGCCGCCGCACCGGTCGTGGCGAACAGCTCCGCCGCGGCCCAGTAGAACTCGTCGGTCACCGTCGCGTCGCTGTACGCGCCGCCGCCGGTGCCGTCGTTCGGGTCGGCGATCTTGTCCGGGTTCGCCTTCGCCGCCGCGTACGCCTTGGTGGCCGCCGCGAGCGCCTTCGCCGAGAACGCCGGGTCGATCGTCTTCCAGATGCGCGCCGACTGCGCGGCCACCGCCGCCGTGTTCAGCGTCGCGGCCGTGCTCGTCGCGGACAACCGGCGGGGCTGGCTGTCCTCGTGCGGCAGGGTCGGCAGACCGGTCCAGTTCGCGTCGTGGATCTTGTGGTGCACCATGCCGTCGGGCGCCTGCATCTTCAGCAGGAACTCGACCTCCCAGCGCGCCTCGTCCAGGATGTCCGGCACGCCGTTCGCCTTCTCCGGGATGGCCAGCTTGCCGTCGCCCAGCGCGGCCGCGTCGCCGATCAGCTTCGCGCGCTCGTAGGTGTTGAGCACCTGCCACGCCGAGATGCCGCCGTTGACCACGTACTTGCCGTGGTCGCCCGCGTCGTACCAGCCGCCGCGCACGTCCAGCGTGTAACCGCAGTCGACACCGGTCAGGCAGGGGACGTCGTCGTCACCCTGGTTCGGCGCGACGTTGAGGTGACCGGCCGGGCGCGCGTAGGTGTCGCCCACGTACTGCGCCTCGATCTCGACACCGCTGCGCTGGTGGTAGAAGAACGCCAGCGAGTCGTACCGCAGCTTCTTGATCGCGTCGGTGGCGATGTCGAACGGGTAGCTCGTCTCCGTGCCGACGGTCAGCGTGTAGCCGGTGCCCGCGGTGTCGAAGGACGAGAAGTCGATCAGGTGCGTGGAGTCGCCGGACTCGGCGTCCGCGCCCTTGGGCGTCGTCTGACCGGTGGCCACGGTGGTGCCCGCGGAGTTCTTCAACGTCCACGTCTGCGGCGTGGTCGCGTCGGAGGTGAGGGTCGCGTGCTTCGGCAGGCCAGGCACGTAGCCGACCTGGTCGACGTTCACCTTCTTCGCGGGCACGCTCGGGTCGCCGCCCGGCGGCTTCACCCCGCCGATCAGCGAGAGGTTGTCCACGCAGACCGTGGTGTCGGCCGCCTGCGCGCCCAGGTGGAAGGTCACCTGACCAGGCCCCGCGTCCGGGAAGTCCAGCTCCGAGGTGAACGTGAAGGTGAACCGCTGCTTCGTCGTGGTCAGCGCGATGTCGTGCTTCGCGATCTGCCGGTACGGGTCGACACCCTCACCGGCGACGGCCGCCGCCGGTCGGGCCACCGAGGCGTAGGCGTCGAAGGACATCGTGTAGGGCTGGCCCGCCTCGAACGGCACGCCGTTCTGGCCGATGAGGGCGTCCCACGGGTTGGCCGTGCCGCCGGTGACGGTGGCGCACAACTCGCCGTTCACGACCCGGTTCGACACGCCGGCGCTCGCCCACCACGGGTCCGCCGAGCCGCTGCTGAACGTGCCGTTGATCAGGCGCTCGTAGTCCGCTGCGTGGGCCGTTCCGGACGCTAACGCGCCGCTCACCGCCACTAATGCGAGGGCTGCGGTGGCCTGACGGCGCCACCGGGGAGAAGGAAGCGATCTCATGGACTTGGGTCTCCTCCGTCTGCTCTGACGGTTGACGACGCTCCTGGAACCCTTCCTGGGAGCGCTCCCAGAGACTCTAGGGTGACTCGCCGCACATTCACAAGACCGAGTTTGACCTCCAGTTAAGTCGAGGTCACAGGCTGTGGGCATCACTCGACCGGGCTACTGGGGGATGCGATGCGCGCGGTGTGGATGACGGAGTTCGGCGGGCCTGAGGTGCTGGGAAGCCGGGTGGGCGTCTCGCGTCCCGCCGGTGGACGTCGTGTTCGACGGGGTCGGCGGGGCGTTGGCCGGTGAGGCGTTCGGGTTGCTGCGGGACGGCGGGCGGATGTTGAGCTACGGGCTGGCGGGTGGGACTTGGGCGGACATCGATCCTTCGGTTGCGGCGGCGCGTGGGGTGACGTTGGTGCGGGGTACGCGGCCGTCCACTTCGGAAATGCGCTCTTTGGTGTCGGAGGTGTTGGTGCGGGCGGCGGAGGGACGGCTGCGTCCCGTGATCGGCCAACGGTTCCCGCTGGAACGGGCCGCCGACGCGCACGCCGCCATCGAGGGTCGCGCCACGGTCGGCAAGACGTTGCTGGAGGTGCGGTGATGGAGGTCGGGATCACGTTGCCCGGCTTCGGCTCGGACGCGGTCGAGCACGCGCAGCACGCCGAGGGGTTGGGGCTGGAGTCGGTGTGGCACGGCGATCACCTGATCCCGGTGAACCCGTTCCTGGACGCGACGCTGGTGTTGGCGACCGTGGCGGCTGCTACCACGCGGATTCGGCTCGGGTTCGGCGTGATGGTGCTGCCGCTGCGGCCGGTGGCTTGGGCGGCGAAGCAGATCGCGACGTTGCAGCACCTGTCGGGGGAGCGGGTGCTGCTCGGGGTCGGCAGCGGCGGTTCCGCGCACGGTGAGGCCGCTTGGCGTGCGGTCGACGTGCCGTTCTCGGAGCGGGGGCGGCGGACGGACGCGGCGCTGTCGGTGTTGCCGGATCTGGTGCGGGGGAAGGCGGTGTCCGTGCACGGGGCGGAGGTCGTGCTGGCACCAGGTGCCGTGATGCCGCCGGTGTTGGTCGGCGGGACCGCTCTGCGCCGGGCGGCACGGTTCGGCGACCACTGGTATCCGGCTTTCGTGCCGTTGCGGGCGGTGGCGTCGGGGGTGGCGCGGTTGGCGGAGTTGGCGGAGGAGCACGGGCGGCCGGTGTGCGGGGTGACGGTCGGGGTGAGCGTGGCGTTGGGGGACGTGCCGGATTCCGTGGTGGACCACCGGATCCGGTCGATGACCGACTACGGGTTGACCGAGGAGCAGGCGCGGGAGGTCGTGGTGACCGGGTCGGTCTCGCAGGCGCGGGAGCACTTCGCCCGGCTGGCGGAAGCGGGAGCGGACCGAGTGGTGACGATGCCGTTCACAGAGGACCGATTCCGCCAGGCAGAGCTGGTAGCGCAAGCCGCCGCACTAGACTAATCTCCCATTTCCGCAGGTGAGCGCCTCGGTGATCGATGTCCAAGATCACCCGAACGAGGGATGAATGCGTCAATGGGCAACTTTCAGCGCACCATTGACGTTGCCGGGTTGGAAGGAGGCGGCATGGCGGCGAGGGCACCGTAGGCAAAGGCAGGCGACGCGGGCAGAGCAGACAGCGCGCAGACAGGCAGGGCGCAGACAGGGCGCAGGCTTGGTGCAGTCGGTGCGAGAGGCGAGGGCTCGGTCGGGGTAAGCGCCGAGCGGGTCGACCCACAGGCACGGTTACGGTGGCGGGGTGACCGAGCGGATCGTGCGGGCCAATGGTGTCGACCTGTGTGTGGAGACCTTCGGGTCGGCGGCCGATCCGGCGGTGCTGCTGATCGCCGGGGCGTCGGGGTCGATGCTGTCGTGGGCCGATGAGTTCTGCGTGCGCCTGGCTGCTGGGGCGCGGTACGTGGTTCGGTACGACCATCGGGATACCGGGCGGTCCGTGACGTATCCGCCCGGGGAGCCCGGGTACGAGTTCCCGGATCTGGCGGCGGACGCGGTTGGGGTGTTGGACGCCCTGGGGGTGTCGGCGGCGCATGTGGTCGGGATTTCCATGGGTGGTGGGATCGCGCAGCTCGTGGCGCTCGACTTCGCGGATCGGGTGGCGTCGCTGACGTTGATCTCGTCGAGTCCCGCCGGGCCGAACGAGCCGGATCTGCCGCCCATGTCGCCGGCGCTGCTGGAGCACTTCGCGGGCGGTGGGACTCCTGTGCCTGACTGGGGTGACCGTGACGCGGTGATCGAGTACCTGGTCGAGGCGCAACGGCCGTTCGTCGGGTCGCGGCCGGTGGATGTGGGTGCCGCGCGTGAGGTGGCGGGGCGGGTGGTTGATCGGGCGCTGAACATCGCGTCCAGCGCCAACCACCTCCAAGTGGGCGGTGGGGAGCCTTGGCGGGCTCGGTTGGGTTCGATCGAGGTGCCTGTGTTGGTCGTGCACGGGGACGTTGATCCGCTCGTTCCCGTGGGGCACGCGGAAGCGATGGTGCGCGAGGTGCCCGGTGCGCGGTTGCTCGTGCTGGAGGACACTGGTCACGAGTTGCCGGCCGGGGTTTGGGATGTGGTGATCGCGGCCTTGATCGAGCACACCGGGGCCGAGGGGAGTGGCGGGGCGTTCGACCCGTCCACGGCGTTCGAACGGCTCTACGCCGCCGCCTCACGTGGTGAGGTGGAAGTGCCCTGGGCGCGTGACGGGCCGCACCAGTTGATCATCGAGCGCTTCAAGGGAGTCGACGGGAGCGGTAAGCGCGCGCTTGTCGTCGGCGCCGGGCATGGGCAGGACGCGGGATTCCTCGCGCAGCTCGGGTTCGACACGATCGGCTTCGACATCTCGCCGACGGCGGTGCGGGTCGCGCGGGAGCGGTTTCCGGGCGCGCGGTTCGTGGTCGCGGACCTGCTGGACCCGCCCGCCGAGTGGTGGGGTGCGTTCGACGTCGTGCTGGAGGTGCTGATCGCCCAATCCCTGCCCGCCGACGTTCGCCCCACCGGCATCGCGCACATGCGTCGGTTCGTCGCGCCGGGCGGCACGTTGCTCGTGCTGGCCTCGGCCCGCGACGACGACGCGCCCGACGACGCGCCCGTGGAAGGCCCGCCCTGGCCGTTGGTGCGCGCGGAGATCGAGTCGTACGCCGACGACGACCTCCGCGCGGTGCTCGTGGACCGCACCGGCGACCGGTGGTGGGCCGAGTTCCGCCGCGATCAGCGGTGACGAGAGGCAGGGGTCAGAGGGGCCTGGTGTAGCCCTCCTGCACCACGCGGGCGGCCATCGCGGTGTACGCCTCGGGGTCGTCGGGCGCCCACGTGGCCAGACCGTCCACATAGCGGTTCATCATGCAGAACACCGCGGCGATCAGCACGGTGTCGTGCACCTCCACGTCGCTCGCGCCCGTCTCCTTCGCCTTCGCCACCAGCTCGGACGTCACCGCCCGCCCGCTCTCCACGACCGCCGTCGCGATGTCGAGCAACGCGACCAGCTTCGGCGTGTGCACGTGGTCCTCCGGCAGCTGCGCGGCGGCGAACGCGGCGTGCGACGACGCGCAGAACCTGCAGCTGTTCAACTCGGACACGTGCGCGGCGATCAGCTCCCGCTCGCCGCGCGACAGCCCGTTCGGACCGCGCAGCAGGACCTCGACCAGCTCGCTCAGGGGGCGCCCCGTCTCGGGGCGGTAGGCGAGGAGCCCGGTGATACCGGGTAGCGGGTTGTCCAACTCGATGTGCGGCATGTCGATCAGTGTCCGTGACCGGTGGACGCCCCGGCCAGTCACGATCGGGCCAAGCCGTCGACCCGCGCGGCGGCGTCGTCGCCCAGCGTCACACGCCGGCAGCGTCGCGTCGATTCACCCGTACGGACCGCCGGCCGGCGTCGCGCCCGGCCGACTACCTCCTTGTGGAGGAAGCGTGATCAAACCGACCGACCACCGGACCGCGATCGTCGGCGGGGTGGTCGTGCTGGCCGCGTTGGGCGCGTACCTGGCCCTCGGCGCGACGCTGGCACCCGCGACACCGTCGGTCGACGCGCGGGCCATCGCCGGCGCCGCGTTGAGCACCGCCCAAGCCGCCCAAGCCGACCAAACCGACCAGACCGACGGCATCGTGATCGCCGACGAGGTCGGCCGGGTCCTGCCCGAGGGCACCCGCGCGGTGGTCGTGCGGCCGGGTCGGGCGAACGAGGTCCCGAGCCGGGAGGGCACGCACCGGGTCGCGGTGGTGGTCGGCGAGGTGGACCGGGCGGCGGTGTCGTTGCTGGTGGCCGAGGGCGGTGTGGTCGGCTCGTCGGCCACCCCGGACGGCTGGTGGGCGGCGGTGTCCGTGCCCGCGTCCGTGTCGGCGCCCGTCGTCCCGGCGTTGGCGCTGCTGGTGGCGGCCGTGCTGCTGGGTGCGGCGGCGGCCGAGGTGTCACGCACCCGCTCGCCGCCGGTCCGGCGGAACGAGAGGCACGAGAGGCACGAGAGGCACGACGTGCTGGTGCGAGGCCTGACCGACCTGCTGCCGCGGCTGCCGGAGGACGTGGCGTGCCAGGCGTACGACGTGCTCGCCGCCGGCGGTGTCCGGGTGGTCGTGCCGGACGGCCACCCGCTGGACGCCCGGCACCACGTCGTCGGCACGGAGGTCACCGACGACCCGGAGCTGGTGGACACCGTGGCCCGCACCGTGCGGCCCGGTTACGCCGACGGCCACCGGGTGGTCGTCCGACCGGAGGTCGTGGCGTACGTGGGCCGCACGGCGCGGTGAGGTGTCAGGCGGACCACGAGACCGGCTGCTGACAACGAAAAAGACGGGGAGGAGCCGTGCGCCGCCACGGCCCCTCCCCGCCGCTCAATGGGCCAGGTGCGCGAGAACGGCCAACCCGAACGATCCGGGCGACTCGACCCACGGCACGTGGCCGGCGCTGGGCAGCACGACCCGCGCCACGTCCGGCAGCGCCTCGGCCAGCGAGTCCACCGCCCACCTCGGCCGCACGTCCTCCGCGCCGTCGATGATCAGCGTCGGCACGGCCAGCTCGCGGCACCGCCCCACCAGGTCGCGCTCGTCCCACGTGCGCGACTCGGCGTTCAACGCGGCGTTCGCCTCCTCGTTCACGCCGAACCACGGCGTGGCCAGCTCTTCCGCCTTCTGCCGGGCCGTCGGCGGGTCGGCGAAGTCCGCGGTCCACAGCCGGACCGCGGCCTCACGCCCGGTCGGACCCTCCGGCTGGTCGGCCAGCCGTTCGGCCAGGTTGCGCCGGTACTCGTGGCGCCACTCCTGCCCCAACCCGGTGCCGGAGACGTAGACCAGCGACGTGACCCGGTTCGGGTAGTCCAACGCGTAGTGCAGCGCCACGTCGGCGCCCCAGGAGTGACCCAACAGAGCCGTCCTCGACAGTCCGAAGTGGACTCTTACGGCGTCCAGGTCGGCCAGGGTGCGGGCCGTGGTGTACGGCCCCTCGCGCTCGGACCGGCCGCCGCCGCGCTGGTCCCAGCGGATGACCCGCACCCGTTCGGCCGGCAACTCGGCGAGCCCGTCGAACATGTCCCACAGCCCGGGGCCGCCGTGGCACAGCACCAGCGGTTCGCCCCGCCCCAGTTCGGCCGCCCACAACACGCGGCCGTCGTCGGCGATGACCTTGTGCTCTTCCATGCCCGCCAGTGTCAGCCAACCACACGGCGGATCACACTGATCGGGCCGATCGAGTCGATGTCGGCGATCTTCACGGGAACGCCCTCGGTCGACGCGTGCACGGCGCGCACGCCGTCCACGGCCATCGCCACGTGCGACTGGCCGGAGTAGTAGATGATCAGGTCGCCGGGCTGGACCTGCGCTCTCGTCACGGCACGGCCCACGGTGGCCTGCACGTAGGTGGTGCGCCCGATGGTCACGCCCGCCGCGCGGTAGGCCGCCTGGGTGAGGCTGGAGCAGTCCCACGAGTTGGGACCGTTGGAGCCGAACACGTACGGCTTCCCGCGTTGCGAGAGGGCGAACTGCAGTGCCGCGCCGGCGGCACCCGCGGGCACGGCGACGGCCGACGTGTCGCCGGGCGCCGCGAGCACCGCCTTGTCGGTCGCGCTGAGCGAGCGGTACTGCGCCCGCGCGTCCGTGACCTGCTTGTTCATCGCCGTCTTGCGGTCGGCGAGGTCGGTGACGAGCCGTTGCGCCTCGCCGGCGGCGGTGGTCGCGCGCTGTTGCGCGTCCTGTGCGTCGGCGGTGGCCTGCTCGGCCGTGTCGACGGCGACCGACAGGCGGTTCAGCGCCTCCTCGTTGTCGGCGGCGAGCACGCCCAGCGCGCTCATCCGGTTCAGGAAGTCCTGCTGCGAGTCGCTGACCAGCAGCGCGGACAGCTGGGTGAACCGGGCGCCCTCGAACGACGCCTCGGTGAGCACGTCGACCTGGCCGCGGAACGCTTCCTGGTCGGCTCTGGCCAGGTCGCCGACGCGGGTGGCGTCGGCCAGGTCGGCGTTCGCGCGGTCCAGGTCGCCCTGCTTGGCCTTGAGGTCGTCCTGGGCCTTCAGGTGCTCCTCGTGCAGCCGTTCGGCCTCGCGCGCCAACTGTTCGTACTTCGCCAGCGCGTCCGACGCGTTCGGCTGCGCGACCGCGGGTGTCGGCACGGCCAGGGCCGCGATAACGGCCGCGGCCAGTGCGGCGGAACGCCTACCGGGATGTCCGTTCACAGTGAGGCCTACGTGCGGCTCCGCCGGGCGGTTCAGCTCCTTGACCCGGATGACGTTCCCGATTATGGTCTAGACCACGTCGCGTTGCGTGACATCTTCCTCGCACTACGTCACACATTCGCGTGATCCGGCCGCCGCGGAAATGGACCCTGCCAGGGAGATCCACCGTCGGATCTCCTCCGAAGGAGCTGGACACATGAGCCTGAAACGCAAGCTCGCGGCGGTACTCGCCGGCGTGGGCATCGCACCGTTCATCGTCGTGGTGTCAGCGGGAACGGCGAGCGCGCACGGCTACATCTCCTCGCCGCCCAGCAGGCAGGCGATGTGCGCACAGGGCCGCGTCTCGAACTGCGGACCGATCATCTACGAGCCCCAGAGCGTGGAAGGCCCGAAGGGGCAACGCAACTGCCACGCCGGACTGGGCCAGTTCGCCCAGCTCAACGACGACAGCCGCGCGTGGCCCACCACTTCGGTGGGCAACAACGTGGCGTTCAACTGGACGCTCACCGCCCGGCACGCCACCAGCACGTGGGAGTACTACGTCGGCGGCACCAGGATCGCCGAGTTCAACGACGGGGGCCGCCAGCCCGGCGCCACCGTGACGCACAACGTGGGCCTCGACGGTCGCACCGGCCGGATCAAGCTGCTGGCCATCTGGAACATCGCCGACACGCCCATGGCGTTCTACTCGTGCGTCGACCTCCAGGTGGGCCCCGGTGGCGGGGGCCCGACGACCACGACCGCACCGCCGACCACCACCACGCGGCCCACGACGACCACGACGGCGCCCCCGGTGGGCGGCACGTGGGCGCCCAACACCGCGTACTCGGTCGGCTCGCAGGTCACGTACGGCGGCGTCGGCTACCGGTGCATCCAGGCCCACACGTCCCTCGTGGGCTGGGAACCACCGAACACCGCCGCCCTGTGGCAGAAGCTCTGACCGCACTGCCCTGACCGCTTGGGACAACGCAGCCCGTCCGCGCCGCCCCCTGCCGCGGCGCGGACGGGCCGTTCGGCGAAGGAGGACGACCTTGCGACGCCTCACGACCCTGCCGGCCGGATTGCTGGCACTTGCCGGATTGCTGGTGTCGACCGGCTGCGGCACCACACCCACCGCCGTACCCGCTGCCGCGCCACCGCCCGTGTCGACCGTCGTGGAGAGCGACGAGTTCAACGCGACCGACGTGATGTTCCTCCAGATGTCCGTGCCGCACCACAAGGCCGGCCTGGAGATCGTGCGCCTGGCCGAGGACCGGGCCGTGCGCGCGGAGGTGAAGACGCTCGCGGCGGCCATCGAGGTCACCCAGCTGTCCGAAGTGGACTCGATGACGAAGTGGCTGGCGGACTGGGAGCAGCCGGAGAAGGCGGGCGACGACCCGCAGCTGCACGCCGGTCACGGGGGTGACCACTCGACCAGCCCGGAGGCCATCGCGGAACTCGCCGCGACCGGCTCCGGCGAGTTCGAGAAGGCGTTCCTGAACCTGCTCATCGCCCACCAGCACAACGCGGTGGCCATCGCGAAGCTGGAGAAGGAGGGCGGGATCAACCCGCAGGCGAAGGACCTGGCGGCGCGGATCTTCGACTCCCGCACCGCCCAGATCGCCCAACTGCTCGGCTACCTGGACTAGAACGCGAGCCCGAGGTTGCTGGTGAAGCGACGGTGCTCGCCCGTCACCGGGTCGGTGAACGCGAGCACCTTCGCCAGCAGCTGGAGCGGGTTGGTGAAATCGTCCAGCGGCTTCTCGTGCAGGACGGGGTAGAAGTCGTCGTGCCTGATCGGCACGCCGAGCGACGCCATGTGCAGGCGCAGCTGGTGCGTGCGGCCGGTGGCCGGGACCAGCCGGTACCGGCCCCACCCGTCGCGGTGCTCGACCAGTTCGACCAGCGTCTCGGCGTTGGGCGGGCCGGGCACCTCCTGCGCGGTGATGACGCCCTTGACCTTGACGATCCGGCTGCTCACCCGCGTGGGCAGGGTCAACGCCGGGTCGTGCGGCGCGATCGCCTCGTACTCCTTGTGCACCACGCGGTCTTTGAACAGCGTCTGGTACTTGCCGCGCAGGCCCGGTTCGACCACGAACATGACCAGCCCGGCGGTGACCCGGTCCAACCGGTGCGCCGGGCTCAGGTGCGGCAGCCCCAGCTCGCGGCGCAGCCGGACGAGCGCGGTCTCCACGATGTGCCTGCCGCGCGGGATGGTGGCCAGGAAGTGCGGCTTGTCGACCACGACGATGGCGTCGTCGCGGTGCACGACCCCGATCTCGAACGGCACCGCGACCTCGTCGGGCAGGTCCCGGTGGAACCACACGGACGTGCCGGGCGTGAACGCCGCGTCGGGCGCGATCGGTCCGGCCAGGTCGTAGATGCGGCCTTCGGCGAGCATGAGGTCGATCCGCTCGGGCGCGACCCTCGGCAACCGGTCGACCAGGTGATCGCGGACGGTCGCCCACGGCCCGTCGTCGGGCAGCCGCAGACGTGCCGGGTCGAGGCCGTGGCGCTGGTCGAGCGGCGGCCGGAGCTTGCGCCTCATCGCCCGGCAGCATACGCGGCGACCACGGCGACGCGGTCGGGGAAGCCCTTCGCGATGAGCAGGGCTCCCAAGGCGATCTCGAACAGGCCGCCCGGCACGGAGAGCGCCACGCCGACGCCGTAACCGAGGACTTCGAGGACCGCGCCGAGCAGGAAGACGGCGTAGCCGATCACTCCCCACACCGCCATGAACCGGGGCACCAGACGCGCGCGCAGCAGGACCCGGCAGAACAGCACGCCGACGACACCCACGGACATCATCGCGATCTGGTAGCTGTAGTGGTTGCCCTGCACCGCGATCCTCCCCAACGCGGACAGCACGGAACTGTCGACAGCCGCGTGCTCCTCGGCGAGCGGCACCAGGAGCAGCAGGAAGACGACCCCGACGGCCAGCATCACCGCTTCGGCCGCCCGGCCGATCAGGTACGCGTGGGCGGAGATCGGGTCGTGCGGCCTCAGCACGGGGAACGCCAGCACGCCGATGGCGGCGACGACGGCCGAGTTGACCAGCATGAGCAGCGCCCCCGCCGCCACCCGGCCCGACCCCGAGCCGACCAGCGCGCCGCCCGCGATGTACACGACGAACGCCAGCAGGAACAAGGCCCCGATGGTCCGTCCGATGGCTCTCGATGACATGGGTGGTTCGTCCCTCCGTCGCAGGTGGCGGGCCTGTTCCCGTACTAAGTAAGGCGCACGGTAACGTACTAAGTACGAACGTGTCACCAGTCGGGGAGACCACATGCCCAAGCAAGTCGGCGACCGAACCGCGAACCGCGCCCCGCTCAGCCGGGAACGGGTCCTGCGCGCCGCCGTCGCGATCGCCGACGCCGGGGGAGTCGGTTCGCTGACCATGCGCTCGCTCGCCGACGAACTCGGCGTCAAGCCGATGTCGCTCTACCACCACGTCGCCAACAAGGACGAGATCCTGGACGGCATCGTCGACCTCGTGTTCAGCCGGATCGAACTGCCGTCACCCGGCGGCGACTGGCGCCACGAGATGCACCGGCGCGCGACCTCCGCCCGTGACGTGCTCCGGCGCCACCCCTGGGCGATCGGGCTGCTGGAGTCGCGGACCACCCCCGGCCCCGCGACCCTGCGCCACCACGACGCGACCATCGGCACCCTGCGCCGGGCGGGCTTCTCGGTGGCGATGACCGCCCACGCCTACGCCCTGCTCGACAGCTACGTCTACGGGTTCGCCGTCCAGGAGGCCGCTCTTCCCTTCCACGGCCCCGACACCGCCGCCGAGGTGACGGAGGAGATCATGCGGCACTTCTCCCCGGACGACTACCCGCACCTCGTCGAGATGGCGACCGAGCACGTCCTCCGGCCCGGCACCGACTTCGCCGACGAGTTCGAGTTCGGGCTCACCGCGATCCTCGACGCCCTCGCGGGCTGGATCACGGACGAACAGCCCACCTGACGGGACGCGTCAGTCCAGGTTCTTGAACTCCACCCGGTACCCCAGCGCGCCGAACATGCCGGTCAGCATCTTGCGGGTGTTGTCGTCGGCCCGCTGCACCAGCCCGGACTCCCGCGCCGCGTCCGCGATCTTCCGCTCCGCCGCCACGTAGAACGGCTGCTGGTCCTGCGCCTCCACCAACGACGCCAACCGGTCGAACAGCCCGCGCTCCTGCGCGAACACGTAACACCGCTCCTGGTCCAGGTTCGGCTTGTCCAGCACCGCCGGGGGCAACGCCAACTCGACCAGACGGGCCTCGCCGGACGCGTTCGTCGGCGACACCTTCAGCGCGTCCTCGCCCAACCGGCCGAAGTCGACGTAGGCGTTCACCGTCCCCGCCGCCACGAACAGCGTCCGCTGCCCCGCCAGCACCGCGGGCACGTACCGGACGTCGCGCTCGATGTCGAGCACCACCTGGAAGTCGCCGGCCGAAGCGTGGTACTGGCTCAGATCCCGCAACGACTTCAGCAACGCCGGTTGGCTCCGGTCGACGGTGTCGCTGCCGAGCCCACCGAACCGCGGAACCATCAACACCGCCGCCACCAAGCCCGCGACCACGACCAGCACCGCCACCGCCACACCGATGCGCCACTTCATGTGACCGGAGTACCCCGGCGCGTCACCGGGGAATCCGCTTTCCATCGCGGAAAAGCCCGGTCGGCCCGCCGGTGGCAACCTCCTTGAGCGCCGGTCCGGGCCATGAGGTTCGATGGACGGGAGGGGACCCGGGTGAACGAGGAGAGATGTCGTGTACGAGACGCTGAAGAACATCCTCGTCAGCACGCTGAAGGTCGCGCCGGAGCAGATCACCCCGGACGCCACCAAGGACGACCTGGACCTGGACTCGCTCGCCTTCGTGGAGCTGTCGATGGTGCTCGGCAAGGAGCACGACCTGCACATCAGCGACGACGAGCTGTTCGACATGGAGACCGTGGGCGACATCGTCGCGCTGATGGAGGAACGAGCCGGGACGGACCGGTGACCGGCCTCGACATCGCGGTCACCGGGCTGGGCCTGGTCACGCCCGGCGGCGTGGGCGTGGAGGCGAGCTGGGCGGCGGTCCGCGAGGGCCGGTCGACCGCCGCGCACGACCCGGTGCTGGCCGCGCACGAGGTGTCGATCTCCTGCCGCGTCCCCGATTTCGACGCCGACGCCCTGCTGGGCGCGCGCCGTGCGGTCCGGCTCGACCGGTTCGCGCAGCTGGCCCTGGTCGCCGCACGCGAGGCCGTCGCCGACGAGGACCGCACGACCTGGGACGCGGCCAGGGTCGGCGTGGTGATCGGCACCTCCGCCGGCGGCGGCGAGACGTTCGAACGGCAGCACGGCGTGCTGCTCGACGACGGCCCGACCGGGGTGTCGCCGTTGCTGCTGCCGATGCACCTGCCGAACATGGTCGCCAGCCAGATCGCGATGGAGTTCGGCTTCCACGGCCCGAACCTCGTGGTGTCGACCGCGTGCGCGTCCGGGGCCACGGCCATCGGCGTCGCCTGCGACCTGCTCGCCGCGCGCCGGTGCGACGTGGTGCTGGCCGGCGGGGTCGACGCGCTGCTCAACCCGTTGACCATGGCGGGTTTCGGCCGGATGGGCGCACTGTCCAGGAGGGACGATCCGGCCACGGCGTCCCGGCCGTTCGACGCCGACCGGGACGGGTTCGTCGCGGCGGAGGGCGCGGCGGTGCTGGTGCTGCGCCGCGCGGTGGACGCGCGCGCCGACCGGCGGCGGGTCCGGGCGCGGGTCGTCGGGTACGGGGCGAGCGCCGACGCGCACCACATCACCAACCCGGACCCCGAGGGGCGTGGCGTGATCGCGGCCGTGCGGGCGGCGTTGGCGGACGCGGACGCGGCGCCGGCGGACGTCCGGCACGTCAACGCGCACGGCACGTCGACCCAGCTCAACGACCTGGTGGAGGGGCGGGTGCTGGCGGAGCTGCTGCCGTCCCGGCCGCTGGTGACGTCCACCAAGGGCGTCACCGGGCACATGCTCGGTGCGGCGGGCGCGGCGGAGGCCGTGTTCACGGTGCTCGCGGTCGAGCAGGGGATCGTGCCGCCGACCGCGAACCTCGACGCGCTCGACCCGCGGCTGGACATCGACGTGGCGACCACCGCCGTGCCGCGCGGGATCGACCTGGCGTTGAGCAACTCGTTCGGTTTCGGCGGCCAGAACGCCGTGCTCGCCATCGCGCAGGCGTGAGCCGGGAGGGACGACGATGAGCGCAGCGGTGATCCTCGGGGTGGGCGGCAGCCTGCCGGAGCGGATCGTCACCAACGACGACCTGGCCACGAGCCTGGACACCACCGACGAGTGGATCCGGTCGCGCACCGGCATCCGCACCCGCAGGTGGGTCGGGCCGGGCACGTCCACCGCAGACCTGGCCGTGGACGCCGGAGCGCGGGCCCTGCGCTCGGCATCACGGTCCACTGTGGACGCCGTGATCGTCGCCACCACCACACCGGACCGGTCGTGCCCGGCCGTCGCGCCCGAGGTCGCGTCCAGGCTCGGCATGATCGGCGTGCCCGCGCACGACGTGTCCGCCGTGTGCACCGGTTTCCTGTACGGGCTGGCGAACGCGGTGGGTCTCATTGCGAGCGGCGCGGCGCGGACCGTGCTGCTGATCGCCGCCGAGACGTTCTCCACCATCCTCGACCCGGCCGACCGGGGCACGGCGGTGATCTTCGGTGACGGCGCGGGCGCGATCGTCGTCGGAGAAGGCGAGCCGGGCGCGATCAGTCTGGGCGCGATCAGTCTGGGTGCGGTCGGTCCGTGCGTGCTCGGCAGCGACGGCACCGGCGCCGACCTCATCCAGGTCCCGGCGGGCGACCAGTACTTCCGGATGCGCGGCAAGGAGGTGTTCCGGCAGGCCGTCGAACGGATGTCGGACGTCGCGCTCGACGCGCTCGCGCGCACCGGCCTCGGCCCCGACGACGTCGACCACCTCGCGCCGCACCAGGCGAACCGGCGCATCTGCGACGCGGTCGCGCACCGCATCGGCGTGGAGGAGTCGAGAGTGCTGTCGAACGTCGACACGGTCGGCAACACGGCCGCCGCGTCGATCCCGGTGCTGCTGGCGGAGGCCGCCGCGGACGGCCGGGTCAAGGCGGGCGACCGGGTGCTGACCGTGGCCTTCGGCGGTGGCCTGACCTGGGGCGCGGCCACGCTGGTGTGGCCCGACGTCACGGCCGACTTCGGCGTCCTCGGCCGGGTCGGGCGCCGATGACCCGTGACCGGCACGCCGTCAGCCAACTCGGGTCACCCGTCGAGGTGGTGGAACGCTCCGGCCCGACTGCCGTCGCGCGCATGGTGGTCGCGGCGGACGACCCGGTGTTCGCGGGCCACTACCCCGGGTTCCCGATCTTCCCCGGCGTGTCCGTGGTCGAGTTCGCGCACCGCGCCGCATGTGCGACGGCTCCGGGCACACCACGGCTGGCCGCGATCGAGTCGACCCGCTTCCTCCGCCCCGCGTTCCCCGGGACGGAGCTGACCGTGCGGCTGGACTGGGAGGAAACCGGATCGGTCCGGCGATGCGCGGCGGTGGTGGGCGACGACGACGGCGTGGTCGCCCGGATCAGGCTGCGGTACGAGATCGGCGGTATCGAACAGTGACCGCCTCGCCGGCCGACATCATCCGGGTGCTGCCGCACCGCTACCCGATGCTGCTGGTGGACCGGGTGGTGGAGCTGGTGCCGGGGGAGTCGCTGACCGCGCTCAAAGCGGTCAGCGCCAACGAACCCTGGTACGCGGACCTCGCCGCGGGCGCGCCGGACGACTACCCGCCGACGTTGCTGGTGGAGTCGTGGTGCCAGGCCGCCGTCCTGCTGTCGTTGTGGGACGAGCCGAAGGAGGACGCCGACCGGGTGATCCTGTTCGGCGCGATCACGGACGTCGAGTTCCACCGGACCGTCACGCCTGGCTGCGTGGTCCGGCACCACGTGCGCATCCTGGACGCCCGCGCGGACACGGTGGCGTTCACCGGCGAGTCCGAGGCCGACGGGCACGTGGTGATGACGGTCGGCCGCGTGGTGACGACCTCCCGCGCCGCCGCCGACCTGCGGCCGTGAGCACGGGCAGCACCGCGAGATCGCCGCGATCGGCGTGCGGCATCGAGGACGCCGGCGTCACGTCCCTGGCCGCCGAACTGGGCCGCCCGTCACTTGTCCACCCACAGCACGTGGTCGTGATCGCACATCCAGTCGTCCCACTGACCGAACAGCGCCCCGGCCACGCCGGCGGCCTGGCAGGCCTCGGCGGTGCTGAAGTCGCCCTGGGGCCGCCAGTCGCGGTCGGTCGGGGCGGTGGCGTGGAAGGCGGCGACGAGGGCGGCGGCCGTGGCGGTCATCGTGGTCAGGCGGTGCATGGTCGCTCCTTGGCGAACTCTTTCCGTGGACTCTTCGGTGCACTTTCCGGGGACTTCTCCGGGGGCTCACAGGTCGTCCCACCACCACGCGATGGCGGGGATCGGCAAGGGTGCGGGGTTGGTGTCGGAGGGCGCGTCGGCCCACCCCGGATGCGGCATGCCGTGGTAGCGGGGCACGTTGATCGCCCAGTCGATGTTGCCGCGGATGGCGTGGCCCAGGCAGTCGAGGTAGACCCGCAGGGCATCGCTGCACGGCCGCGCGGCCACCCGCTCGCGCAGGCGCAGGAACCGCGTCATCACCCGGTCGCGCAACGCCAAGGCCTCGTCCACGGCCTGGTCGGGCGTGAGCCGCCGGTGGTGCGCCAGGACCGTGACCAGGCTCTGGTCGGTGTGCTGCTCGCGGACCTCCTTGGCGTACGAGTGGAGGTCGTTGTCCCACGACGCGACGAGGATCGTCATCTCGGTCAACGCGCGCACGGCCGGCGAGTCCATTTCGGCGCCCGGCACCTCCTCGCCGTTGGCGATCTCCAGCAGCGCGATGGTGGGCGCGCCGCCCGCCGAGTTGAGGCGCATGGTGGTGTAGTCGGAGAGGTCCGGCATGTGGTCGCGCGAGCGGTTGGCCACCTGCCACGCCACCGCGTACAGCCACGCCCGGTGTGCCTCGGCGAAGCGGCGCACCTGCACCGGGGTGGCGCACCGGCGCATGCTGCGGCCGATGTCCTGCAGCGACAACGCGAACCGGTCGTCCACCACCTCGTGCCACGGCGTCTCCAGCGCGCGCTGCACGGTGCCGGCCATGGCCAGGAACGTGTGCGGGTCGCCGCTGAGCGAACCCGCGTCGCACTGGGTGTCGTCGAAGATGAAACCCCAGTACACCCACCGCGCGGCGGTCTGGAGGCCCTCCTCGCACGCGTACGGGGCGAACCGGGCGTAGAACTCGGCGCTGTTCGTGCCCAGCAAACGTTTGCGGTCCCGGTCGCTCGCGCAGATGCCGATGCGGTCGATCCAGTTGACCGCCTGTCGCTCGGCCTCCGCGACGCGCGGGTGGATCGCGGCGTCGATCGGGCAGTAGAACGGCCGGAGCCGGATGGGCGCGTCGATGGTGGTCACGAGCCCCACCCCGGCAGGAATCGGGACACCGTGCGGGCGATGCCGGCGGCGTCCAGGTCGTACCGGCGCAGGATGTCGGCGCGCGACCCGTGCGGCAGGAAGTCGTCGGGCAGGCCGAGGACCCGCACCCGGCGGCTCACCCCGGCCTCGCGCAGGGCGGTGGCCACGGCCTCGCCGATCCCGCCGCCGCGCACGCCGTCCTCGACGCACACCACCAGCCGGTGCTCGGCGGCCAACGCCACCACGGCCGGGTCGACCGGTGTCACCCAGCGCGGATCGCACACGGTCACGCCGATGCCCTCGCCGCCGAGCGCGACGGCGGCGGCCACACCGTCGGCCGCGAGCGGGCCGACGGTCACCAGCAGCACGTCCCGCCGGGACGTCCCGTACAGCATGTCCACCCCGCCGAGTCGGCCCGCCGCGTCGACGTCCGGGCCGAGCACCCCCTTGGGGAACCGGACCGCGGTCGGCCCGTCGGCGGCGACCGCCTCGTCCAGCAGTTCGCGCAGCCGGGCACCGTCACGCGGCGCGGCGACCCTCATCCCCGGCACCACGCGCAGCAGCGCCAGGTCCCACGCGCCGTGGTGGCTGGGACCGTCCTCGCCGGTCACCCCGGCGCGGTCGAGCACGAACGTCACCGGCAGGCGGTGCAGCGCCACGTCCATCAGCACCTGGTCCGCCGCCCGGGTCAGGAACGTCGAGTACACCGCGACCAGGGGCCGCAGCCCGCCCATGGCCAGGCCCGCCGCGCACGTCACGGTGTGCTGTTCGGCGATCCCGGTGTCGAGCACCCGATCGGGGAACGCCTCGGCGAACGCGGTCAACCCGGTCGGGTGCAGCATGGCCGCGGTCAGGCACACCAGGTCCGGGTGGCGGTCGGCCAGCACCAACAGGTGCTGGCCGAACACCGACGTCCACCCCGGGCCTCGGACCGACGCGGGCGGCGACACCGCGTGCATGTGGTCCACCGGATCGTTCTCCGCCGGCGGGTGACCTTTGCCCTTCTTGGTCACGCAGTGCACAACCACCGGGCGCCGCAACGCTTTCGCCGTGTGCAACGCCTCCTCCACCCGGACCACGTCGTGCCCGTCGACCGGGCCGAGGTAGCGCAACCCGAAGTCGGCGAACACGCCTCCGCCTCCGCCCGCGCGCAACGCCGCGAGGTGCCTGCCCACCGCGCCCGCCGTCGGCGCGTACGAGCGGCCGTTGTCGTTGAGCACGACCACGACCGGGCGGTCGCTCGTGCCGAGGTTGTTCAACGCCTCCCACGCCATGCCGCCGGTGAGCGCGCCGTCGCCGACGACCGCCACCACGTGCCGGTCGTGCTCGCCGCGCAGCCGCGCCGCCCGCGCCAGACCGTCCGCATAGGACAGTGCGGTGGACGCGTGCGAGTTCTCCACCAGGTCGTGCGCGGACTCCGACCGGCTGGGGTAGCCGGACAGGCCGCCCTCGCGGCGCAGGTCGGCGAACTCGTCCGCCCGGCCGGTGAGCATCTTGTGCACATAGGACTGGTGGCCGGTGTCGAACACGATCCGGTCGCGCGGCGAGCGGAACACCCGGTGCAGGGCGAGGGTCAGCTCGACCACTCCGAGGTTCGGCCCGAGGTGGCCGCCGGTGCGGGGCACCGCGTCGACCAGGCGTGCTCTGAGCTCGCACGCCAGCTCGTCCAGCGCGCCGGGAGGCAGACCGGCCAGGTCGGCGGGTGCCGTGATCACGGGCGCCGGCGCGCGGACAGCCCTGCGGAGGATGGTGGTGTCGGTCATCGGGCCACTCCTGGTGCTCGAAAGCCCTTGCGGCAACCGGGGATGAGGCGAACGTGCCCCACCGCCCGAGCCGGTTCAAGGGGCTTGACACGTTTCACGCGAACGAGACGCCGGCTGCCACACGGACGTGTGCGTGTGTTCCCGGGAAATCGGGGAACCGGCGACCTCAGCGTCGCCGTGGTCGCGTCATCCCACGTCAAAGGGCGGTTGTCCGGGGGAGAAGCGCAGGTGGGGCCCACCGGGTCGACCCCGAACGGGGTCTGCGTACGTCGTGGACCGCCGGTCGCTCCCCACGGGTGTTAGCTTCGGATCGCCGGGAACGCGTCCGCGTCCGCTCACTGAAAGCGACCGTGTCCACCGCCGCACCCCGCTCCCCACGTCTTCCTCGCCGGAACCCGGTCCTGTTCGCGCCTCTGGAGGAACCATGACTGTCATCGACGCCGTGAGCGGCGATCTCGCCGAGGTCCGCGCGAAGGTGGACGAGACGCTCGACAGCTTCATGGCCGAGAAGGCGAGCACCGCGCCGGACCCGTGCCTGCCGCCGCTGGTGGACGTGCTGCGCGCGTTCGTCGCCGGCGGCAAGCGGTTGCGGCCGCAGTTCTGCCACTGCGGTCACCTCGCGGCGGGGGGCTCACCCGACAACAGCGCGGTGGTGTGGGCGGGCGCCGCGCTGGAGATGTTCCACACCTTCGCGCTCGTGCACGACGACATCATGGACGGCTCCGTGCTGCGCCGTGGCCGGCCGACCGTGCACCGGGTGCTCGCCGAACGGTTCGACGGTCACGGCGCCGGCGACGGGCGGGCGGCCGAGCGGTTCGGCGTGAACCTCGCGATCCTGGTGGGCGACCTGTGCTTCGCGTGGTCCGACGAGCTGCTGGACCGGGCGGAGGTGGACGAGGCGCGGTGGCGCGAGGTGCGCGCGCTGCTGCACACCATGCGCACCGAGCTGATCGCCGGGCAGTACCTCGACCTGGGCGGCAAGCCGCGGTCCAAGGTCGATCCGGTGCGCGCGGCGTGGCGGATGATCCGGCTCAAGACCGCCCGGTACTCGGTGGAGCTGCCGATGCGCATCGGCGCCGCGCTGGCCGGCGGCGACGCGACGCTGATGCGGGCGTGCAGCGCTTACGGCAGACCGGTCGGCGAGGCGTTCCAGCTCCGCGACGACCTGCTGGGCGTGTTCGGCGACCCGGGGGTGACCGGCAAGCCCGACGTGGACGACCTGCGCGGCGGCAAGCCGACCGTGCTGATGGCGTTGGCGTGGCAGCAGGCCACACCCGAGCAGCGGGAGGTGATCTCGGCCCTGCACGGCGATCCGGACCTGGACGAGCAGCGGGCCGGGCTGCTGCGGGACGTGGTGCTCGCGACCGGCGCCGCGGAACGGGTGGAGCGGCTGATCGGCATCCGCGCCGAACGGGCGTTGAGCGCGTTGCGGTCGGCGTCGATGGACCCCGCCGCCAAGCCGCCGCTGGCGGAGCTGGTCACCTGCGCGACCCGCCGCGCGAGGTGACCGGCATGTCCACACCGGACTTCACGCTGCGCGCGGTCGACCTGCACAAGGCGTTCGGCGCGCGCCAGGTGCTGCGGGGCGTCGACTTCTCCCTGCGGCGCGGGGAGATCATGGGGATCATCGGTGAGAACGGCGCGGGCAAGACGACACTGCTGCGGGTGCTCTCCGGTGAGCTGAAGCCCGATCGCGGCGCCGTGGTGCACCGCGACCGGCTCGGCTACTGCCCGCAGCGGATCGTGGTCAACGACGAGCTGACCGTGGAGCAGCACCTCCGCTACTTCCAGTGCGCCTACCGCCTCCCGTCACTCGATCGGGCGCAGGAGCTGCTGGAACGGCTGGACCTCGCGGGCTACCGGCGCACCAAGGCGGGTGTGCTCAGCGGCGGCACCCGGCAGAAGCTGAACCTGGTGCTGGCGCTCATGCACGACCCGGGCGTGGTGCTGATGGACGAGCCGTACCAGGGTTTCGACTGGGACAACTACCTCGCGTTCTGGTCGATCACCAAGGAGTTGCGCGACCGCGGCCAGTCGGTGCTCGTCATCTCGCACATCGCGCACGACGTGGAACGGTTCGACCGGCTGCACCGGCTGCGCGGCGGTCAGGTCGTGGAAGAGGCAGGGGTGGCAACGTGAGCGAGCTTGCGAGCGAATCATTCAACACAGCGTCCTGGGCTCTTGCCACGCCGAGCGCTAGCGAGGTGTGCGCGTGAGTCCGTTGGCCGCGGTCGTGGCGGACATCAAGTCGTACAAGGCTTCCCTGGACGACCAGACGACGTGGCAGGCGTCGCTGGTGAAGGCGATCGGGTTCGAGGTCGCCCAGCACGCGCGCAACCGGTTGGCGTTGGCGCTGGTGGTGTTCTTCATCCCGGTCTGGCTGGGGATCGTGCGCGCGATCATCCCGTCGGACACGGTGGAGTACCACTCCCGGGTGGTGCGCGGGCCGTTGCCGGTGAACGCCAACGAGTTGGCCATGGTGTCCGGCGCGATCAACGCGGTCACGTTGATCATCGGGTTCATGATGTTCGCCGCGGTGCGCCGGTCGAGCGCGTTCGACCAGCGGCTGGTGCTGGCGGGCCACTCCCGGGCGTGCCTGCTGGTGGCGAAGCTCGCCGGTCTGGTGCTGGTGGCGGCGGTCGTCGCGGGCTACGCCGGGTTCGTCATGACGCTGTACTGGGACCCGCTGCAACCGGGCCTGATGACGCTGAGCCTGTTCACCAGCGGCCTCACCTACGGCGGGCTGGGGATCGTGCTCGGCCTGGCGCTGTCCACCGAGCTGGCGGGCATGTTCGTGATCATCATGGTGTCGCTGGTGGACGTGATGGTGCAGAACCCCATCATCAACCCGGCCGACACGCAGGCCGTGGTGCGGTTCCTGCCGACGTACGGGTCGATGCAGGCGGGTGCGGCGGCGGGGTTCACGTCGCGCGGTGCGTTGGGTTACGCGTCGCTCGGGTTGGTGTGGTTGACCGCGTTCGGGTTGATCGGGTTGGCCGCGTTCAACCGGCGCACCAGGGACCACGCGCGGCACGCGCCGTCGGCCGAGCCGTCCGCCACGGTCACGCTCACCACCAGGGCGGACGGTTCGCTGGTCGTGACGTCGATGGTCGGGCCGGTCGTGGTGTGCACGCAGTTGGCGCAGTGCCCTTCGGGGTGCGAGGCGCCGGTGGTGCCGCCACCGGCGCGGGCGCGCCGCACCCGCAAGACCGCGACCTCGTGACAGCTCCGCGCCGATTCGCGGCGGGCTGGACTCTGGTGAAGATTTCTACCAAGTGGTAGAAATCTTGGGAGCGCTTCCACCCGGTGCCCGCAGGGCATCGCGCACCGCAGCACCGCACGCACTGCCGCCGACGTCGACGTCAGGAGCTGGGATGAGCAGAACCTCCGTGCAGCTGTACTCGGTCCGCGACGCGTTCGCGGCCGATCCCGACGACACCCTGCGGCGGCTCGCCGCGATCGGCTTCACCCGCGTCGAGCCCTACGGGGTCGTCGAGAACGCGGACGTCCTGCGCACCGTGCTCCCCGAACACGGCCTCACCGCGCCGACCGCGCACGCGCAGCTCATCGGGGCCGACCAGCACGCCGTGTTCGCCGTCGCGGCCGACTGCGGCATCGAAGTCGTCATCGATCCGTTCGTGGGGCCCGAGAAGTGGAATGATCCGGCGGACATCGCGGCCACCGCGTCCGCCCTGAACGCCGCCGCCGAGGTCGCCGCCGAGCACGGTGTCCGCGTCGGCTACCACAACCACTGGTGGGAGTTGGCGTCCCGGATCGACGGCCGCAGCGCGTTCGAGGTGCTGGCCGACCGACTCGATCCCCGGGTCGTGCTGGAGGTCGACACCTACTGGGCGACGGTCGGCGGCGAGGACGCGCCCGCGCTGCTGCGCCGCCTCGGCGACCGGGTGCACGCGATCCACGTCAAGGACGGCGGGCTCGCGCAGGACGGTTCGGGTCAGGTGCCGGCCGGGCAGGGGCGGGTGCCGGTGGCCGAGGTGCTGGCCGCCGCGCCGGACGCGTTGCACGTGGTCGAGTTCGACGCCTACGACGGTGACGTGTTCGACGGCATCGCGGCCAGCCACGCGTTCCTGGCCGGGGTCGGCGCATGAGCGCCCCGGTCGGCGTCGGCGTCATCGGCGCGGGCGTCATCAGCGACACGTACCTGAGCAACCTCACCGGTTTCCCGGACGTGCGGGTGCTCGCCGTCGCGGACCTCGACCCGGCGCGGGCGGCGGCGCAGGCCACCCGGCACGGCGTGCCGCGATCGTGCGGGGTCGCCGAGCTGTTAGCCGACCCGGACATCGAGCTGGTGGTCAACCTGACCATCCCGGCCGCGCACGTCGACGTCGGCCTGGCCGCGCTCGACGCGGGCAAGCACGTGTGGGTGGAGAAACCGCTCGGGCTGGACCGGCAGTCCGCCCGCAAGCTGCTCGACCGCGCCGCCGAACGGGGACTGCGGGTCGCGTGCGCGCCGGACACCGTGCTGGGCGCCGGGTGGCAGACCGCGCGGCGCGCCGTCGACGCCGGTCGGATCGGGGAGCCGCGCACCGCGCTCGCCCTGTTCCAGACGCCGGGGCCGGAGAGCTGGCACCCCGCGCCGGAGTTCCTGTTCCAGGCGGGTGGCGGGCCGCTGCTCGACATGGGGCCGTACTACCTGACCGGGCTGGTGCACCTGTTCGGCCCGATCCGCCGGGTCACCGCCACCGGCGGCCGGGCGCGGGACACGCGGGTGATCGGGGCCGGGCCGCGTGCGGGCGTCGAGTTCGCGGTGACCGTGCCGACCACGGTGACGGCGCTGGTCGAGTTCACCCGTGGCGGGTCGGCGCAGGTGGTGCTGAGCTTCGACTCGGCGTTGCCGCGCATAGGCTTCGTGGAGGTGGCCGGCACGCTCGGCACCGCCGTGCTGCCCGACCCGAACGGGTTCGACGGCGCGACCACGCTGCACCTGTTCGACGGTGTGGAAACGGTTGCGGCGGAAGGACATTCGGCGTCACGCGGCACCGGTGTGCTGGAGTTGGCGCGGTCGATCCGGGCCGGTGAGCCGGAACGGGCGTCCGGTGCGCTCGCCTACCACGTGCTCGACGCGATGGTGGCCATCGAGGAGTCCATCACGCTCGGGCGTTCGGTGGACGTCGCCAGCACGGTCGAGCCGCCGCCCGCGTTACCGGTCGACTGGAACCCGCACGTGGCCGCCTAGTCGAGCGGGACCAGGCGACCGGGACTAGTCGAGCGGGACGGTGAGCAGGCTCCGCAGGTAGAACCGCAGCGAGCCGACGAGGTCCACCTCGTCCGGCGTGGTCAACCACTGCACCTGCAAGCCGTCCATCAGCGCGATGAACGTCAGCGCCGCCGCCGCCGGGTCGACGTCCGGGCGCAACTCGCCGCTGTCCGCGAGGGCGCGGAACGAGTCCACCACGCCCGCCCGCGCTCCGCGGTAGTGGCGGACGAAGTAGTCGTGCGCCGGGTGGTCGGCGGCGACGGCCTCGGCGGCCAGGCGCGAGTAGAGGTCGACGATGCCGGGGTGGCGGACGTTGTGCTCGGCCAGGGCGAGGAAGTGGCGCAGGACGTCGAGACCGGGCGGGGCTTCCAGCTGCTCGCGCTCGGCGTCCTCCGCGTCACGGCGTTCCAGCACGGCGGCGAGCAGCGCTTCCTTGGTCGGGAAGTAGTACAGCAGGCCGGCGTGCGTGATCCCGGCGCGCTTGGCGATCTCGCGCAGCGAAGAGCCGTGGTACCCGGCCTCGCCGTAGACCGCGACCGCCGCCGTGATGATGTCCTCGCGGCGGATCCGGCCTTTCAGGTAACCGCCCGTCACGGGCCTGCCGTATCGCGCACGCGGACATCATGCCGCACCACGCCGTTCACACCCCGCCGCTACCGGACTACGCGACCGCGGCACGCAACCGTTCGGCGGGATAGGGCGCGGTGCGGCTCTCGGTGTGCAAGCGGGCGTAGAACTCGTTGACCACCGTCGCGATCGGCGCGTGCCGCCAGAGGAAAGCGCTTGCCGCAGCGGGCAACCCGCCCGTTCCGCCCCGGCGCAGGACCTCCGCCAGCGCGAGGTGTTCCTTCATCCCGACCGCCGCGCCGGCCAACCAGTTCACCACCCTGGTGACCGCGTAACTCTCGTCGTGACCCGCCGTCAGCGCCAGGAATTCGGCCTCCTCGGCGGACAACTCGAACGCGGACGACGTGGCGAGCCCGAAATCCGTGCAGTAGAGCCGCCGCCCGTCGGTGAGGACGTTGCCGAAGTGCCCGTCGAAGTGCGCCCACCCGTTGTCCCGCAGGAACTCCGCGCTGTCGGCGTAGGTCGCCATCACGTCCCAGGCGTCCGCGACCTCCCGTCCCGTCACCCACTGCCGCACCGTGCCGGGGAAGTGCTCGCAGAACAACACCACCGCCGCCGACGCCTCGGCCAACGCCTCCAACCGCCGCCGCACCGCGACCGACCCGTGCCAGAACTCGACCGACGACGCGATCTCCGCCCGGTCGACCGGCACCGACGACGCCCCGTCCACCACCCGCCAGTGGTACAGCAGCGGGAAGCCCTCGTGCCGCCGGCTGAGCACCCACCCCGTCGTGGCGAGGTGCGCGGCCAGCTCGCGCCACACCCCGAACCCGGCCGAGCCGACGCCGAACTGGTAGTGCGCGGGCAGCGCGAACATGTTCGCGGTGGACCCCTCGCGACGCCGTTCGATCGCCGTCAACGGCACGCGCTTGGCGAACACCGGTCGTCCGGCGATCTCCAACCGCACCGCCGTTCCACCGATCCCGGAGTGCACGACCGGGGCCGCGTCGAGCAGCCGCCGCAGGCGCCGGCCGTCCAGCGACGCCAGCTCGGCCGACACCTCGCCGTACCCGGCGACCCGCGCCTCGAATTCCACGCCACCGACGCTACCCGGCGATCAGCCCCCGACGACTGTGATGCCGAAGCGGGAACCACCCCGATTTTCGGCCATTCGTGCATGACTTTTGTCGAGAACCAGCAAAAGTCTTGTCAACTTCGGTCGACTCTGAACAGAATTGCGCTCGCGCTCCAGCCTGTGAGCTGGACCACAGCACGCCGCCGTCCGCGGCGTGTGGTCTCGCAACGTCCGGATCGGAGAACTGTGCCCCTTCCGCTCTCCCCGCAAGGACATGTCCCGATGATCGAGGAGCCGCCATGCCGTCCCGCCGCACGTTCCTGAGCACCGCCGTCGCCGCCGGCGCGGCAGTCGCCCTACCCGCCACCGCGTCGGCTTCCGGCCACCTGTGCCGTCGGGTGCCGAAGGAGTCGATCAGCATCCAGCTGTACACGTTGCGGAGCATCATGGGCGACGACCCGGAGCCCGTGCTGTCGGCGTTGGCCGACATCGGTTACCGCAAGGTCGAGCTGGCCGGCACGTACGGTCGCAGTGCCGCCGAGTTCGCCGCCGTGCTGCGGCGCTGCGGGCTGCGGGCGACGTCCAGCCACGTCGGCATCGACGGTGATCTCGACCGCGTGATCGCGGACGCGCACACACTCGGCCACAAGTACGTGGTGGTGCCGTGGGTGAACTACGGGACGTTGGCCGAGTGGCAGGCGTTCACGACGCGACTGGAGGCGGCGGGCGACAAGCTGCGCCGTGCGGGGTTGAACCTCGGCTACCACAACCACGCGCACGAATTCGCGCTAGTGGAGGGCGTGCGGCCGTTCGACGTGATCACGGCGGGGACGACGCGGCGCAATGTGCACCTGGAAGTGGATCTGTACTGGGCCGTGACGGGTGGCGCGGATCCGGTGGAGGTGTACCGCGCCCACTTCCCGCGTGTTCGGCAGTTCCACGTGAAGGACCGTGCGGCCGACGGGTCGTTCGCCGATCTGGGTACGGGGACGATCGATTTCGCGCGGATCTTCGGGGCGACGAACGTGGCCGAGTACATCGTGGAGAACGACCAGCCGCGTGACGCTCTCGCAACGGCCCGGATCGGCTACGAGTACTTGGTGAACCTCCGTTTCTGACGTGATCGTTTCGCCTGGTCGTGTGATGATCTGCGAACGTCCGTTCGAATATCATCGGGGTATGGAATTCACGCCCGCGCTGTTGTCCGACGATGGTGTTTGGGCCGTCGTCGCGGATGTCGAGGCGTGCGTGCGTTCCACGTGTTGCGCCTGCGGGCCGTTGGCGGAGGTGCTGCGGCGCGGTCTGGGCATGGACACGTACCAGCGGTTGGTGCGGGCGAGTCCGGCCGACGTGAAGCAGTGGACCGCCCAGACGGCCCTGTTCCTGCCGTCGATCAGGCCGACCGACCACCCGTGCCCATCGCAGCCTGAACACGGACCGCCGGCCAGGTTGGGAAAGTGACTCGGGACGGCGGGCACGGCGCCTCGCGTGATCACTTGTGCCGTGCCCGCCTCGTGCCCCCGGCTGTTGCGCCGCACCCCTCGTCCGGCGCGGAAGTCAGCGTGTCCGGGGCCGACGTGCACCGGCAAGAGGATCGGCCTGTCCCGGACAGTTCCGCTGCTGTCCGGCGTACCGGACAGGGTTTCGGCGGCCCTTGCCCGGACGGCGGGCGACCACCAAGATTCTTTCTGTGACGTCGCGGGGTGCCCAGCCGGATGCGGCACGTGATGTGGTCGAGTTCGTGGCGATGTTGCGGGAGCTCAAGGACCGGTCGGGGCTCACCCTGCGCGGGCTCGAGGAGCGTGCGGCGGCGCAGGGTGAGGTGTTGGCCCGCAGCACGGTGGCCGACATGCTGCGCAAGGACAGCCTGCCGCGGCCGGAGTTGCCGGCCGTGTACGTGCGCGCCTGCGGGGTCGAGCAGCCGGCGGCGTGGTTGCGGGCACGTGAGCGGTTGGCGACGGGGATCCACGACGCGGTCGAGGTCCCTGAGCAGCGGAAAACGGTTTCCGACCGGCCGCTGTGGCAGCGTCCGTCGGTCGTGCTGGCCGCCGTCGTGGTCGCCGTGCTCGGCATGACCACCGTGTTCCTCCAAGGGGACGTGCTCCCCAGTGCTCAACTGCTGCCACTCGTGTCCGCGGGGAGTTGGGCGACCATCCACGCGGCCGACGCGCCCGACCTGTGCCTGACCGAGGGGCGCGACAGCTCCGGCCGCTACCCCTCGGAGATCGCGGCGCTGCGGCCGTGTGCCGTGCCGGGACCGCGGGTGTTCCTGCAGCCGGTCGGGGACGAGTTCACCACCATCAAGTGGGAGCACCCGGTGGAGAAGGTCATCGGCTGCCTGACCGTGATCCGTTCCGGTCCGGCCGAACACCTCGTCGAGCCGCAGAACCACTGCGCCGACGACAACGACGACCAGCTGTTCCGCGTCGAACTCGTCCGCGACCAGCGCTACCGGTTCCGGTCCGCGGGCGGTTCGGCGTGTGTCGGGCTGCGGGGCGGCGCGGTCGTGGAGGGCGCGGAGGCGGTTCGCGAGCCGTGTGCCGACGAGGCCGACCAGGAGTTCACGGTCGACCTCACGTCCAGCGGGCGGGTTCAGCCGATCGTGGACGGGTAGGACGGTTCGGCGCGGGTAACACCAGCCCATGCGGAAAACGGGTGGCAGACGACCGGACGGCGTGGACGACGCGACCGTCGAGGCCGTGGGCGCGTTGACCGAGGCGTTGGAGACCACCGAACGGGCGCGCGGGCACCTCTTCTCGTTCCACCAGCTCACCGGTGTCGGTGACGCGCAGGTCCAGCACGCCGCGCGGCTGCTGCGTGAAGCCGGGCACGCCGACCTGGCCGAGGGCCTGGAGACCGAACTCGTCGGCCGCAACGTGGTGCACGGCCGCTGGACGTTCCAGCTGCTCGAAGACTACGACGACGGCTACTACCGCTGCATCCGCGAGTGGGAGCGCACGGCGCGGGACCGGCTGCTCGGCGGCGTGCGGCACGTGTTCGAGGCCGAGCTGAAGCAGCGCAACATCACGCCGGACGCCCCCGGTCACGAACTCGACCCGTGAAAATCACCCGCCATGGACGCACGGCCAGTCCGCTACTCGGACTCCCCGGCGACGTGCGTCACGCGAAGGTGCCAGGTCACGTCGCAGTTGTTCGTCGGCTCGTAACAGGTGAAGGACTGCCCTTTGGCGTAGTACTTGGTGCCGAGCACGACGCCGTCTTTGTCGATGGCCGCGTATGTGCCGCTTACCGGCGCGCCGCCCGGCTGGTCAGGTACTGAAGGGCGGTACGGCCCACCCTGGGTTCTGCTCGTCATGGTCCGAAGCTAAGTCGCACCGTGTGGCGAGAGGAGGTGCTTCCCTCCGTAGGGTCAGGAGGTGCACCCGGCCGGGGTAGACGGGGTCGGATCGGTTACCGCGCCGCGGGCGACGGCGTCCGCCCGCACATCTTCGGCCATGACGGCGTCCCGGATGTTCGCTCCCGTGAGCCGTGCCCCGGTGAGGTCTGCCCCGGTCAGTTTCGCGCGTTGGAGGTTGGCGCCGGTGAGGTCGGCGTCGCGGAGTTGCGCGTTCCTGAGATCGGCTGCGCTCAGATCCGCGCGAGTCAGGTCGGCGCGCAGCAGGAACGCGTAGCGCAGGTCCGTGTCGCGGAGCTTGGCCTCGCCGAGCTTCGCGTCGTTGAGGTTCGCGCCGGCGGGCCGGGGGTCGGTGAGGTCGGCGCCGTTCAGCTTGGCCCCGCTCAAGTCGGCCCGCCGCAGGTCCGCGCCGGACAGACAAGTCAGGCTCAGGTCCGTGACGGGACCGACGGATGCGGTCGTGAGCACCCGCAGGGCTGCGGACACGTCGGTGTGGCCGAGGCTCAGGTCGTCCGAACACGGACCGTTGAGCGGGCGGGCGCGGCGCACGAAAGCGGCGAGCAACGACCCGATGGCCTCCTGGTCGTCCGCGGAGTCGCGGGCGACGCGCTCCAGCTCGAGGACCGCGCCGAGGCGGATGTCCATCTTGTCGTTGCCCAGGTGCTCGACGGCCTTGGTGAACCGGTCCGAGACCAGGGCGGCCCGGGCGAGGTCCAGCTGCTCCTGGGTGGCGCGCACCGACAAGCCGGTGAACACCAGCGCGCCCACGGCGGCCAGCGCGGTGAGCAGCGTGGAGATCTGGGACCAGTCCGGCCGGGACCTGCGCGGTCTTCTTCGTTGCGGCATGCGACGGATCGTGACGCCTCACGGGGGAACGCGCTCCCCGTGAGGCGTCGACCTTTCAGGTCGAGTTCTCGGTGAATCCTGCGCACCCTGGGCACGAAGAACGCTTTAGATGTCCTCTTTGTTCTCGCCGCGGCGGCGCATGAACGCGAACCCCGGGATGCCCAGGATCGCCTGCCGGACGTCGTTGGTGACCTCCAGCAGCTGGTGGATGTCCGGCCCCACGCGGTCCAGCGTGGCCAGGATCGGCAGCACGTCGTCGATCAGGTGCTTGGTCAGCACCGGCAGCTGGTCCACCAGCTGCACGGCGGCGTCCACCTCGTGCGGCGACAGGTCGTCCACGAACCGCTGCGCCAACGGCTGCGCCTTCTGCGCGATCGGCGCGTAGCTGTCGAGCAGCTCGCGTGACGTGCGGGCGGTGCGGCCGACGTCGGTCGTCACGTCCTCGGCCGTGGCGGTGACCGCCTTGGCCCGGCCGACCAGCGCCTCGGTCTCGTCCAGCACCCGTTCGGTGCGGGTGACGAGTTCGTCGGCCCGGCGGACGACGGCCTCGGCCGCGCCGAGCAGGTCGAGCACCCGGCCGGGCACGGACACGGCGGTCTCGACGGTGTTCCTCGCCAGACCGAACAGGGCGCGCGGGGTCAGCTCCATGCCGTCCACTCTGCCGCACGCGGATGTCCGCGGCCTCGGGGAGATCCCCGACGGGGTGCTCCTTGTCCAAGTCGTCCAGACCAATTACAGTGACTTGCGCCACCGCCTTGACGCTCCCCGCTGCCAGGGGAGTCGAAGGAGGCGAGCATGTCCGGAACGCTCCGAGCCCTGGTCGGAGCGGTGCTGACCGGAGGGCTGCTGATGGCCTCGCCGGTCGCGCACGCCCAGGTCGAGTCGAGACCGTGGACCTCGTACTCACCCTCGTTCACCGTGCAGGAACGGGGTTGCGGCGATGTCGCGGACCTGACCTTCCGCCTCACCTGCTCCACCGCCAGTGGCGACCAGCGCGCCGAGCGCCGGTACGCCACGTACACCGGGGGCACCCGCCAGTTCGAGGGTTCCTTCCGCATCACCAGCCTCGGCGGCACCCGCATCAGCCTGAAGCAGACGTTCCGGGACGGTTCGGACGCCGGGCCGTACTTCATGCTGGCCGTGGAACGCGGCGGACGGCTGTACGCGGTGCACGGCGGCGCGACGGTCGCCACCGGTGCGACCGTCGGCACGACCGTGCGGGTGAACACGGTGCACGCGGTGGGCAGTCAGCACCGCACCTACATCAACGGGTCGCAACGGCACACCTACGCCAGCCCCGGCGGCAGTTTCTACGACAAGTTCGGCGCCTACCGCACGAACAGCGGTCAAGGGCCGGCGACGGTCGTGTGGAGCGGCGTCCGGTTCTGGCGCAAGTGAGGCGTCTCGTCCCGCTGGTGGTGCTGCTCCTGGCTGCCTGCGGCCAGGAGCAGCACCGACGGCTCACCGCCACGTTGACCTCGCCGACCGACGTCTCCCTGGTGTGGGAGGCGGAACCGGGCGCGGCGGGGCAGGTCGTCGAGTACGCGAACGTTCCCGACGGCGCCTACACGGTCCTGGAGTTCGCGCCGCCCGACCGGACCGCCTACGAGCACCCGGACCTGATCCCGCAGACCCCGTTCTACTACCGGGTGCGGTCGTACCACGGGCCGACCTCGGCGACCGCGGACGTCACGCTGCCGCCCGGCGACGAGGTGCCCGAGTCCGACGGCCACGCGTGGGCCGCGCCGATCAACGGCCCGAGCGGGGCCCGTCCGGTGCGTTCCGCCTATGCCGGTCCCACCGATTTCCGCGCCGAGGTCAAGCACGCCAACGGAATCCTGTTCACGTGGACCGATCACGCGGAGGGGGAGGAGGGGTACCTGCTGGAGGTGCGGCCCGCCGGGGCGGCGGACTTCTCGGTGGCCGCGCAGCTCGACCCGGACGTGCGGTCGTTCGGGCTGATCACATTGCCCACGGAGAAATCCGCCACCTACCGCGTGCGTGCCTACTACTACGGGGCGGCGTCCAATGTGGCGCATCAGAAGACCGGCGGGAATGTCTGAACCGGACCCGATTGTCGGAGGTCGATGCCGCAATCGCGCGGTATGGGGAAGAAGGCGGTGCGGGAGCCGGCCGCTCGGCTTCAGGCCAGGGCCAGGTCGACTCCCGTCTCCACGTGGATGCGGGTCGAGTCGATCAGCGGCACGGTGCTGTCGGACTGGTCGACCAGCAGCGTGATCTCGGTGCACCCCAGGACCACCGCCTCCGCGCCGCGGTCCACCAGGCGTGCCATCACGTCCCGGTACGCGGCGCGGGAGGCCGGCTCCACCCGGTTCTTCGTCAGCTCCTGGTAGATGACGTCGTGCACGAGCGTGCGGTCCGGCTCCTCGGGGACGACCAGCTCGATGCCGTGCTGACGCATCCGATCGCGGTAGAAGTCCTGTTCCATGGTGAACCGGGTGCCCAGCAACCCGACCTTGCGGTAGTCGGTCAACCTGCGTGCCGTGGCGTCCACGATGTGCACGAACGGCACCTTGATGGCGTCCGTGATCGCGTCGGCCACCTTGTGCATGGTGTTGGTGCACAAGAGCACCAACTCCGCGCCCGCGCCTTCCAGCTTCCGCGCGGCCTCCGCCAGCAGCTCGCCCGACCGTTCCCACTGCCCGGTCCGCTGCAACCGCTCGATCTCGGCGAAGTCGACCGTCAGCAGCAGGCTGGGCGCGCAGTGGTGACCGCCGAGCCTGCGCCTCGTCTCCTCGTTGAGCAGCCGGTAGTACTCGGCGGACGATTCCCAGCTCATGCCGCCGATCAACCCGATGGTTCGCATGACCACGATTGTGCTCTATGACGTTCGCGCCTCCTCCGCGAATTGGGTCCGGTACAGCTCCTCGTAACGCCCGCCCGCGGCGAGCAGGTCGGTGTGGGTGCCGCGTTCCACCACCCGGCCGGCCTCCACCACCAGGATCAGGTCGGCCGCCCGGATCGTCGACAGCCGGTGCGCGATGACCACCGCCGTCCGCCCGGCCAGCGCCTCACCCAACGCGGCCTGCACCGCGGCCTCCGACGTGGAGTCCAGGTGCGCGGTGGCCTCGTCCAGGATCACCACGCGCGGCTTCGCCAGCAGCAGCCGGGCGATCGTCAACCGCTGCCGCTCACCACCGGACAACCGGTAGCCGCGCTCGCCCACCACCGTGTCCAGCCCGTCCGGCAGCGACTCGACCAGGTCCGCCAGCCGTGCCCGGCCCAGCACCTCCCACAGCTCCTCCTCGGTCGCCGACGGCTGCGCGAGCAGCAGGTTCGACCGGATCGACTCGTGGAACAGGTGGCCGTCCTGCGTCACCATGCCCAGCACCTCGCGGACCGAGTCGGCCGACAGGTCGCGGACGTCCACGCCGGACAGGCGCACGGTGCCCGAGTCCACGTCGTACAGCCGGGGCAGCAGTGAGGCGATCGTGGACTTCCCCGCGCCCGACGAGCCGACCAGCGCCACCACCTGGCCCGGTTCGGCCCGGAACGAAATGTCGTGCAACACCTCCACTCCACCGCGGCTGTCGAGCACCGCGACCTCTTCCAACGACGCCAGGGACACCTTGTCCGCGGACGGGTAGGCGAACCGGACGTTCTCGAACTCCACCGACACCGGGCCGTCCGGCACCGACCGCGCACCGGGCCTCTCGGTGATCAACGGCTTCAGGTCGAGCACCTCGAAGACCCGCTCGAAGCTCACCAGCGCGCTCATCACCTCGACCCGCGCGCTGGCCAGCGCCGTGAGCGGGGCGTACAGCCTGGTCAACAGCAACGCCAGCGCCACCACCGAACCCGGGTCCAGCTCACCGCGCAGCGCGTAGAACCCGCCCAGCCCGTACACCACGGCCAACGCCAGCGCCGACACCAGCGTCAGCGCGGTGAGGAACACGGTCTGCACCATCGCCGTGCGCACCCCGATGTCCCGCACCCGCCGCGCCCGCTCCGCGAACTCGGACGACTCGTGCGCGGGCCGGCCGAACAGCTTCACCAGCGTCGCGCCCGGCGCCGAGAACCGCTCGGTCATCTGCGTGCTCATCGTCGCGTTGTGGTTGGCCGCCTCGCGCTCCAGCCTCGCCAGACGGGAACCCATCCGCCGCGCCGGCACCACGAACACCGGCAGCAGCACCAGCGCGAGCAGCGTGATCTGCCACGACAGGCCGATCATCACCACCAGCGTCAGCACCAGCGTGACCAGGTTGCCCGCCACGCTGGACAGGGTGTCGCTGAACGCCCGCTGCGCGCCGATCACGTCGTTGTTGAGCCGGCTCACCAGCGCCCCGGTCCGGGTGCGGGTGAAGAACGCGATCGGCATCCGCTGCACGTGGTCGAAGACCGTGGTCCGCAGGTCCAGGATCAGGTCTTCGCCGATTCTCGCCGACAGCCACCGCGTCACCAGGCCCAACGCCGCCTCGACGATCGCGATGCCCGCGATGACGCCCGCCAGACCGAGTACCACCTCGTACGTCGAGCCGTTGACGATCGCGTCCACGATCCGGCCCGCGAGGACCGGCGTCACCACCGCCAGCACCGCCACCACCACGCTCAGCGCGAGGTACTGGAAGAGCCGCGCCCGGTGCGGGTTCGCGAACGCCCAGATGCGGCGGAGGGTGGCGACCGAGAACGGCCGCTTGTCGTTCTGCGCGTTCGTCACGTGGTACAGCGACATCCAGGCGGTGGTTTCCATGTCCATGCCCGGAACGTAAGACCTGGAGTCAGCTGGAGGTCAAGCTCCGGGGAGCGTAGTCCTTCAGCGTCACCGTGTTCGAGATCTTCTGGAGATCGCCGAACAACTTCATCGCGCCCGGGATGTGCGGCAGGACGCGCAGGCTGAAATCGCGCATGCGGGTGAACATCCGCGACTTCGGCATCATGGCTGTCGACCCCGCTCAGCGCGAACTTCTGGCACCGCGCCACGTACTCGCGCATCTCCTCCTCGTAACGTCTGAACGCGGTCCGGTGGTCCGGCGCGGTGGCCAGCTCGCCCGCGAGGACGTACGCGCCGACCAGCGCCATGCTGGTGCCGTTGCCCGCCATCGGTGACGCGCAGAAGGCCGCGTCGCCCAGCAGGGCGATCCGACCGGACGACCACGTGTCCATCCGGATCTGGCGGAGCCGGTCGAAGTAGAAATCGGGCGCGTCACGCATGCCGTCGAGCAGCCGGGGCACCTCCCAGCCGTCGCCCGCGAACGTGGTGGCGATCAGCTCGCGCTGCCGCGCGGTGTCACGCCGGTCGTGCTCCACCGGGGGCGAGGCGAACACGAACATCGCCTTGGCCCGGCCTCCCGGCGTGGGGTAGATGCCGGTGGTGCGACCGGGCGCGGTGTGCATCAGCTGCCGGCCGTCGAGGTCTTCGCGCTGGGTGGTGCCGAAGGTGGAGATGTAGGCGCCGAGGTCGTGCGCGAACTCCGACTCCGGGCCGAACGCCGGCGACCGCACCTTGGAGTGCAGCCCGTCCGCGCCGATCACGAGGTCGAAGGTGCGGGGCTCGCCGCGCTCGAAGGTCGCCTCCACACCGTGCTCGGTCTCGGTGAGCGAGGTGATGCCGTCGTCGAAGACGTACTCGACCCCGGTCGCGGTCGCCTCGTGGAGGATGCGGACCAGATGGCCCCGCAGGATCTCCAGCTCGGCGATCACGCCGCCCGAGTCGCCCATCGTGTCGGACGCCATGGTCGAGGTGCGCTTGCCTTCAGCGTTCACGAACGCCATGCCCCGCGCGCCCGTGTGAGCGGCGCGCACTTCGGCGAGTATGCCCATCCGCTCGGCGACTTCGCGGGCCGTGCCGCGCAGGTCGACCGCTTGGCCGCCGGGCCGGGGCGCGGGCGCCCGCTCGACGACGGTCGGGGTGAACCCGTGGTGGTGCAGCCAGTAGGCCAGGGCGGGGCCGGCGATGCTGGCGCCGGAGATCAATACGGTGTTCATGTGTACAACGTACATGTCTGTACTACCTGGTCAATCACTCGATGGTGCACTAGTGCGCTAGACTCCGGTGCACTACATTCGAGGAGGCGGGCATGACTGACGCGATCTACCAGCGGATAGCGCGCGAAATCCGTGATCGGATCGAGTCGGGCGAACTGCGCCCCGGTGATCGGGTGCCCTCGACGCGCGAGATCACCGTCAACTGGGGCGTCGCGATGGCCACGGCGACCAAGGTGCTGGTCACCTTGCGGACCGAGGGCTTCGTGCGCTCCGTGGCCGGGGTGGGCACGGTCGTGTCGTCGGAGGGTGGGGAAGCTGCGCGACCGCGCGCGCAGGAGACCGACCTGACCGGCGAGCGGCTGGTCCTCGCGGCGGTCCGCGTCGCCGACGCGGAAGGGCTCGACGGGTTGTCGATGCGGCGGGTGGCGTCACAGCTGGGCGTGGCGACCATGTCGTTGTACCGGCACGTCGAGAACAAGGACGAACTGGTCCTGCGGATGATCGACCACGTGTTGAGGGAGGAGGAGTTGCCGGACCCGGCGCCGCGGAATTCGCCACAGGCCTGGCGGGAGCGACTGGAGGTTTCCGCGAGGTTGCAGTGGAGGCTGTTCCAGGAGCACCCGTGGCTCGCGCCGGCGATGTCGATGACCAGGCCGCAACTGCTGCCCAGCGCGGTTGCGCACACCGAGTGGGTGTTGAGCGCACTCGACGGGAAGGGGCTGAGCCTGGAGGAGAGGATGCACGCCGCGGTGACCATGTTCGGCTTCGTGCGAGGTGTCGCGGTCAACATCGAGCCGGAAGCCGAACAGCGGCAGCACACCGGGATCACCGGGGACGAGTGGGTGGACCAGCAGGCGCCGGCCCTGCTGGACATCGCCGCCACCGGCAGGTTCCCGATGTTCAGCCGGGCGGTGGGCGCCGACCTGGACCTGAGGCTGGACACGCTCTTCGAATTCGGCCTGGCCAGGATGCTCGACGGGATCGGGGAATGGATCAGCGGTCGGTCGACGTTGACGGAAAGGAGGACTGGCATGTGAGCACTTGGGGAGGCACGAGGTGGCGCTGGACCCGGAGGATCTGTACGAGGTCGACTCCGACGTCCCGGACCTGAGCGGAGCGGTGCTGTTGCACCACTTCGACGGCTTCATGGACGCCGGTGCGGCGGGATCGGTGCTGGTCGCGCACCTGCTGGAGGTGCACGAGCATCGGGTGATCGCGCGGTTCGACATCGACGAGCTGATCGACTACCGCGCCCGGCGGCCGACCATGACCTACGCCACGGACCGGTGGGAGCACTACGACGCGCCCGAGCTGGTCGTCCACCTGCTGCACGACGCGGTGGGCACCCCGTTCCTGCTGATGACCGGCCCCGAGCCGGATCGCCGGTGGGAGGCGGTGACCCAGGCGGTGCGGTCGCTGGTCGAGCGGTGGCAGCTTCGGCTCGCCATCAGCTTCCACGGCATCCCGATGGGCGTGCCGCACACCCGGAAGCTGTCGGTGATCTCGCACGCCACCAGGCCCGAGCTGGTCATGGAGGGCTCGCCGTTCAGCCGGGTGCAGGTGCCGGGCAACCTGTCGGCGCTGCTGGAGCTGCGGCTCGGGGAGGCCGGTCACGACGCCATGGGTCTCGCCGCGTACGTCCCGCACTACCTCGCGCAGGGCACCTACCCGGCCGCCGCGTTGGGTCTGCTCCAGGCGTTGACGAAGTCGACGGGTCTGGTGATCCAGGCCGCCGCCCTGAACGAGGCCTCGCGGCGGACGGACGCCGAGATCGCCCGTCAGGTGGCGGAGTCGTCGGAGGTCGCGCAGGTGGTCGAGGCACTGGAGCGGCAGTACGACGCGTTCACCGAGGCCTCGGAGAACCTGCTGGTGGCCGAGGACCAGCCGTTGCCCAGCGCGGACGAGCTCGGCGCGGAGTTCGAGCGCTTCCTGGCCGAGCAGCAACGCGATCACTGAGCCGCTACAGGTACTGAGCCGCTACAGGTACAGCCCGGCCAGTAGGCGGTACGAGTCGAGCATCGCGGCCCGGTCGTGGGTGCTCGTCGTGACCAGGACCTCGTCCGCGCCGGTGCGGTCGACCAGGGCGTCGAGGGCCTTGGCGACTTCCGGCGGTGTGCCGAAGACGTGGCCCTGCAACGACTGCTCGAACAGCGTGCGCTCACGGTCGGTCATGGGCTGGGCGAGGATGTCGTCGGGCGAGCGGAGCGGCGGGAACTCGCCTCTCGTGCGCGAGTAGGCCATCGACCACGCCTCCGGTACCAGGAGTCGCCAGGCGTCCTCGGTGGTGTCCGCGACGGCGACGGTCGAGGAGATCACCACGTACGGGTCCGCCGCCCAGGTCGAGGGGCGGAACCGGTCGCGGTAGGCGGTGATGGCGTCGATCATGGCGTCCTCGCCCCGGAACGCGCCGATGACGAGCGGGACGCCGTGGGCCGCGGCCACCCGGGCTCCGGCGCCGGTGGCCAGGACGAACGGTGACACGCGCAGGCCGTGCGCCGGGTAGCCGCGCACCGCCTGGTCGCCGGTGAAGTAGCCCAGCAGTTCGGCGAGCCTCGGGCCGAACTCGGCGGCGTCCTCCTTGTCGTGCCCCAGCGCCTTGCGGACGGCCTCGATGAAGCCGACCGAACGGCCCAGACCCATGTCGATGCGGCCGGGGAACAACGATTCCAGCACCCCGAACTGCTCGGCCACGACCAGTGGCTGGTGGTTGGGCAGCATCACGCCGCCGGTGCCGACCCTGATCCGGGAGGTCGCGGCGGCCACGGCGGCGGCCAGCACGGTCGGCGCGGAGCCGGCCACGCCCGGCACGCCGTGGTGCTCGGACACCCAGAAGCGGTGGTAGCCGAGCTGTTCCGCCTGGCGGGCGAACGCCACCGTGTCGCGCAGTGCCTCGGGATGGCTGTGACCGGCGCGCACCCGCGACCGGTCCAGCACGGAAAGCCTCACGACAAGGTCAACGACGTCCGGGGGCGCGGCATTCCGGCTGGGCCGCCGGCGGGCGGGTTGCCGGGCCGAAGTGCCGCACCGCTTCAATCAAGCCACGATGAAAGTCGGGAGGCTCTACTGTCGGGTCATGCCGGGACACCCACCGGCCCGACAAGGAGGTCGACACGCGATGTCCATGCTGCGCAGCTACGTGTCCGGTCGCTGGCACGCCTCGTCCGCCGAGGGCGCGCCGCTGCACGACGCGGTGACCGGTGAGGAGATCGCCCGGATCTCGTCGCAGGGGATCGACATGGCGGCGGCCCTGGACCACGGCAGGCGGGTCGGCGGACCGGCGCTGCGGGAGCTGACGTTCCACCAGCGGGCGGCCCTGCTCAAGGCCATGGCCTCACACCTGCGGGAACACCGCGAGGAGCTGTACGCCCTGTCCGCCCGGTCGGGCGCCACCAGGACGGACTCCCTGATCGACGTGGACGGCGGCATCGGCGTGCTGTTCGGCTACGCGAGCAAGGCCAAGCGCGAACTGCCCAACGACACCGTCTACGTGGACGGCGCGGTCGAGCCGCTCAGCCGCGGCGGCACGTTCGTCGGCCAGCACATCGCCACACCGCTGCTGGGCGTCGCGGTGCAGATCAACGCCTTCAACTTCCCCATGTGGGGCCCGCTGGAGAAGTTCGCCCCCGCGTTCATCGCGGGCGTGCCGTCCCTGATCAAGCCCGCCTCCCAGACCGCCTACATCACCGAGAAGCTGGTCGAGCTGATGCTCGCCGCGGACCTGCTGCCGGAAGGCTCGCTGCAACTGGTCACCGGCGGCGCGGGCGACCTGCTGGACCACCTGACCGGGCAGGACCTGGTCGGCTTCACCGGGTCCGCCTCCACCGCCCAGGTGCTGCGCACCCACCCGACCGTGGTGCGCAACAGCGTGCGCTTCAACGCCGAGGCCGACTCGCTGAACTGCTCGATCCTCGGCCCGGACGCGGTCGAGGGCACGCCCGAGTTCGACCTGTTCGTCAAGCAGCTCGTCAGCGAGATGACGGTCAAGGCGGGCCAGAAGTGCACCGCGATCCGGCGCGCCCTGGTCCCCGCGTCCCTTGTGGACGCCGTCGCGGACGCCGCGAACGCGCGCCTGGCGAAGGTCGTGATCGGCAACCCCGCCAACGAGAGCGTGCGGATGGGGGCGCTGGCCGGGCTGGAGCAGCGCGAGGAGGTCCGGCGGTCGCTGAAGGCGCTGCTGGAGGTCGGCGAGGTCGTCTACGGCTCGCTCGACCACGTCGACGTGGTGGACGCCGACGCCGAGCGCGGCGCGTTCCTGTCGCCCGTGCTGCTCAAGGCCGACCCGGACCACGCCCAGCCGCACCAGGTCGAGGCGTTCGGGCCGGTGTCCACGCTGATGGCCTACAACGACGTCGGGCACGCGGTCGAGTTGGCCGCACGGGGCGCGGGCAGCCTGGTCGGCTCGGTCGTCACGCACGACGCGGACTTCGCGCGCGACGTCGTGCTGGGCGTGTCCCCGTGGCACGGCCGGGTGCTGGTGCTCGACCGCGACGACGCCAAGGAGTCCACCGGCCACGGCTCGCCGCTCCCGGCGCTGGTCCACGGTGGACCGGGCCGCGCGGGCGGTGGCGAGGAGATGGGCGGCATCCGCGGCGTGCTGCACCACATGCAGCGCACGGCGGTCCAGGCGAGCCCGAGGATGTTGAGCGCGGTCACCGGGCGGTGGGTCGCGGGCGCGCCGCGCACCGAGTCGGACGTGCACCCGTTCCGCAAGTCGTTGCGGGAGCTGAGGATCGGCGACACGGTCGTCGCCGGGCCGCGGACCGTGACGCTGGAGGACATCGAGCACTTCGCCGAGTTCACCGGCGACACGTTCTACGCGCACATGGACGAGGAGGCCGCGGCGGCGAACCCGTTCTTCGGCGGTCGGGTCGCGCACGGGTACCTGGTCGTGTCGTTCGCGGCGGGCCTGTTCGTCTCGCCCGAGCCGGGGCCGGTGCTGGCCAACTACGGCCTGGACAACCTGCGGTTCCTCACGCCGACGTTCCCCGGCGACGAGCTGACCGTGACGTTGACCGCGAAGCAGATCACGCCGCGCGAGGACCAGGACTACGGCGAGGTCCGGTGGGACGCCGACCTGGTCAACCAGAAGGGCGAGTCGGTGGCCAGGTACGACGTGCTCACGCTGGTGGCCAAGCAGTAGGGACGAAGCGGGCTACGCCGGGTCGGACGTCCGCCGTTCGACCCGGCGCCGAAGGTCCTCGGGCAGGTCCTCGCCCGCCGCGGTCAGGCCCGGCAGCAGCTCGGGCTGCGAGGTGACGGCCCGGAAGGCCATCGCCACCGTGACGTCGTGGTCCGGCCGGTGCTCGATGACGATCTCGTCACCCGCCGTGATGGTTCCCGGCTCCAGGACCCGGAAGTACGTGCCCGGCAGCCCGCGCCGGGTGAACGTCTTCACCCACCCGCGTTCTTCCAACACGCCGGCGAACGTCCGGCACGGGACGCGCGGGTTCGTCGCCTGGAGCAGCACCCCGCCGATCCGCCAGCGTTCGCCGATGCGCGCGCCGGACACGTCGATGCCCACAGTGGTCAGGTTCTCCCCGAACAGTCCGGGCCGGAGATCGCGGCCCAGTTCCACCGACCACTCGTCCAGGTCTTCTCGTGCGTAGGCGTAGACGGCCTGGTCCTCGCCGCCGTGGTGGCGCGCGTCGGAGATGTGGTCGCCGGCGACCCCGCTGCCGTGCCGACCCGGCGAGCGGACCTCCACGGGGCCGTGCACGGGGCGCTTGCCGATACCGGTGTGGCCGACGGAGGCCTGGTCGAACTCGACGCGTGAGCCGATGTTGACGGAGAGCACGTAGGACATGGTCAGACGGTAACCCGGGCACTTTGGGGGTTCGCACTCGTCGTCGCGCACGGGTGAGGGAGGATGGCGGTGTTCACCGTCCGTGGGGGGAGTCATGCGCAGGTCCGTCGTCGCGTTGGTGCTGGCCGCCGTGGGCCTGGCCGGTTGCGCGCAGCGGACAGGCCTGCCGGAACCGACCCTCGGGCCGGTCGTGGACGACAGCGCGACGCTGATCACCGCCGTCGCCGCCCGTGCCGACGAGCAGAGATCCGTCCGGTTCGACACCGAGACCACCATGTCCGGGCTGCGCGTGACGTTCGACGGCGGCCTGCTGCGCGCCCGTGAGGGCCGGCTGGTGTCGTTGCGGCAGGACTCGTCCACCGACGTCGTGGTGCTGGCGGACGCCGGTTACTCCCGGACGTCGGGCGGTTCGTGGACCAGGCTCGACCTGGCGGACCGCGCGCCCGTGCGGGCCGACACCACGGTGGCCGGCCTGCCGGACCAGGTGGACCCGTCGGCGGTGGTGAAGTCCCTCGCCGGCAGCCTGATCGTGGCGAAGGGCGACGAGGAGGTCGACGGCGTGCCGACGCACCGGTACACCATGCTCGTCGACCTGAGGCTGCAAGCCGAACGCACCACCGACACCACCCGTCGCACCCAACTGCTGGCGGCTTACGAGTCGGGCTTCACCGCGTCCGCCACCGTGTGGGTCGGGCCGGGCGACCTGCCGGTGCGGGTGGAACAGGTGCTGAAGACGTTGGAGGACAACGTCTTCCAACGCACCCTGCACCGCTTCACGGACTGGAACTCCGACATCCGCGTGACGGCGCCGGTGTCCTGACGCACCAGGGCCGGCCTGACGCACTAGGGCCCGCCTGACGCACTAGGGCCGGTCGGCGGAGCCGAGCGACGCGGCGAACGAGCTCAGCGACTCCCGGTCCGGCTGCGCGGTCTTCATGATCAGGCTGGCCACGTGCTTCTCCACGGTCCGCGGCGAGATGTGCAGCCGGGTGGCGATCGCCTTGTTCCCCAACCGGCCCGCCAACAGCCGGAACACCTCGAACTCGCGCACGGTCACGCCCAGCGCTCGCAGCTCCCTCGGCACCTGGTCGGACCCGGTCCGCCGCTGCGGCACGGACGCGCCCACCTGCCGCAGCAACCCCCGGCACGCGCTGGCCACGGCCGGTTGACCGGCCTGGTGGAAGTACTCCTCGGCGCCGCGCAGCCACCCCACCGGCTCGCCCCACCCGTCGGCCACCGCCGCCTCGGCCACCAGCCGCAACCCCAGGTTCTTGGCCAGCGGGTAGATGGCCGCCGCCTCGCGGGCCGCGCGCACCGCCTGCGCCGCCTCGGCCTCCCGACCCTCCCGGCCCAGCAGCACGGCCAGCGCGAACTGCGCGAAGACCCGGTTCCAGCGCATCCGGGCCGCCGCCGACCGCGTCACCGCGCGGTACGCCTCCAGGTCCGACACCCCGTTCAGCGCGTCCAGCAGCAGCCGCAACCCGTGCTTGCCGGACAGGTGGTACACCGTCGGCGCTTCCGCCTCGTACGCGACCGCCCGCGCCAGGTCGTGCCCGGCCGCCGCGCGGTCCTCCTCCAGCAGCGCGCAGAACACCCGCGCCAACCCGTAGCACAGCGGTCGCTCCTGTGAGCCGACCCCGCCGAGGTCGTCGAACGCCTCGATCGCGGCGTCCATCTCGGTCCGCCTGCCCTGGTGCGCCGCCGCGGTGGCCTGCGCCATCAGCCCGTACAGGGTCAGGTGCTTGAGCTGCATCCGCCGGGTGTCCGCGACGGTCCTCGCCAGTTTCTCCGCCGCGTCGCCGTACCGCCCGCGCAGCACGGCGTCCAGCCCGAGGATCGAGTCCACGTTGTACGCCACGCTGATCGCGCCGATCAGCAGCGCCTCCTCGCGGGCCTCGGCCAGCTCGGCCGACTTCCCCTCGGCCAGCCAGTCCAAGCCCGCCTGCCGGATCACCGCGTACGCCCGCTGGATGGGCAGCCCGTGCTCCTCGGCCAGCGCCCGCGCCCGGCTGAAGCACTCGGTCGCCTCATCCAGGTCGCGCTCCCGTGCCAGCACGCCCAGCAGTTGCCACGTCTCGCAGCCCACCTCGGGCAGCGGCACCCGCTTGGCCGCGTCCGCCGCGCGCCTGGCGAGGAACTCGGCGGACTCGATCCGGTCCGGCTCGTCCAGGTTCAGCACCAGGAAGGCCGCCACCGCGTCGAGCCGCGCGTTGTGCTCGTCGCCCGCGTCCGCGCCGAGCAGCGCGCGCGCCGTCTCCACGTGCGCCATGCCGTCGGTCCACCGGCCCGCGGTGTTGGCCACCTGCGCCAGCTTGGTGTGCAGCTCGGCCCGCCGCACCCGGCCCAACCCGGCGGCGCTCAACTCGGTCACCGCGTCGACCAGCGCGAACGCCCGCTCGAACTGGCCCGCCTCGGCCAGCGCGGGCAGCAGCGAGTCCAGCACGTCGGCGCGGATCGACACGTCCACCTCGCTGGCCAGCAGCCGGTGCGCGTGGTCGAGCAGCCGCACCGCCGACCCGGCCGCGCCGTCGGCCAGCGCCCGCCGCCCGGCCTCGGCCAGCAGCGCGCCCGCCTCGGCGGTCTGCCCGGCGTCCAGCCGTAACGACGCCACCAGCGCGCACCACTCGCCGGGCAGGTCGGGGTGCAGCTGCCGCACGGCGTCCGCCGTGCGCCGCGCCAACTCGGCCCGGTGCGGCGGCGGCAGCTGCGCCAGCAGGGCCTCGGCGGTCAGCGGGTGCCGGAACGCGTACCAGTCGGGCACCGGCTCGTCCGGTGTCACGAGTTGCGCGGCCACCCCCGCGTGCAGGTGCGACAGCAGGCCGCGATCGTCCATTCCGGTCACCCGCCGCAGCACCGACAGGGGGAACCGGTGTCCCAGCACGGCGGCCACCGACAGCACCTCGCGGCCCTGCGGCCCGAGCCGGTCGGTGCGGTGCGCGATCGACCGCACGAGGGCCGACGGCACGTTGATGCGCAGTTCGCCGAGCACCTGCCAGCCGCCCGGCCCGCGCACCAGCAGACCGCCGTTGACCAGGCCGTGCAGCATCTCCTCGACCACGAACGGGTTGCCCGCGCTGTCCGCCCACAGCCGTTCGACGACCTCGGCGGGCACCTGGTGGCTCTCGGCCTCCAGGCACAGTTCCACCATCCGGCGCACCTGGCGTTCGTCCAGCCGGCGCAGTTCCAGCAGCACGCCCGCCTCGCGCTGGGCCGCCAGGCGCACCACGTCCAGCGTCGGGCCGGGGTCGGCGCGGGTGGTCACCAGCAGCGCGGCGGGCGCCTGGTCGAGGTTGTCCACCAGGTAGTCGACGACGGCCAGCGTCTCCGCGTCCGCGTCGTGCAGGTCCTCCAGCACCACCAGGCACGGCTGGGTCCGGCCGACCACGGCCAGCAGCCGCAGCACCGCCTCGGCGAGCACCAGCACGGAGTGCGCCTGCCACTGCTCCTCCGAGCCACCCGTCTTCGGGCTCCACTCGGGCACCAACCTGCCCAGCACCGGCTGGTAGGGGCCGAGTTCGCGCAGGTTCGGGCCGTCTCCCGCGCGGAGCAACGACATCAGGGCCTCGGCCAGCGGCCGGAACGGCACGATCGGCCCGATCGTGCTGCCGCGCCCGCGCAGCACCCGCATACCGCGGTCGAACGCGGCGCCGGCGGCGAAGCGCGCCAGCCGGGTCTTCCCGATGCCCGGCTCCCCGACGAGGAACACGGCGCGGCCGCGGTGGTCGCCGGCGTCGGCCAGCACTCGCTCGAGCACGTGGAGTTCTTCGTCGCGGCCGACCACGACCGGCGCGCGGGTGTGCATGGGCCGACCTTAGTCAAGCCGAACGACCGCACGCCAAACTGCCCGCACCCCCAGTGCGGGCGGGCAGTTCGGCGGTCCGGCGCGGCTCGTTACCCGGTCATGACGTGGTCAGCCCATGGTCAGACCGGGGGCGCTCACCGTGGTCATGGTGGATTCGCTCACGGCCACCACCGCGTACGCGCCGACGGCCAGGGTCAGGCCGGCCAACGCGCGGGCGCGGGCGCCGGTCTTGGTCTTGCGGGACAGCGCCATCTCCCCGGCGGGGTGGTCGCCGTCCTGGTCCTCGCTCCAGGTGGTGACCTCGTCGTGGTTGGCGTCGCTCATCGGTGGTTCTCCTCGCGGGGGTAGGTGTCGTGCAGGGATTCGAGCAGGAGCACGGACGGCACCTGCTCGGGGAAACCGAGGCGGAGCAAGCCGTACCCGATTCCCGAGAGCCCGGTGAGCAGGCCGGCCGACGGCACGCCTCCCGGCGTGCCGCAGCGCGCTCCGTACTGGTCGAGCGCGCCGAGGACGAGTCCGGCACGCCGGGTCTGCATGGCCGACGCCAGACCGTGCCCGCGTTCCGCGAGGACGGTCAGGGACTCGATCACGCCCAGCTCACCGTGGCACAGGCTCAGGTCTCGCAGGGGCTCGTGCACCGCCAGGGCGTTCAGGCACCGGTCGAGGTGCGGCGTGCAGGCGTCGACCGGTTGGTCCGGGTGGGCGGTGTGCGCGAGCACCGCGCCGGACAGCCCGGAGCACCAGCTGTGGTCCGCTTCGGCCACGTCGAGCAGGCGTTGCCGCAACGCGTGGTCGGCGCGCAGGTTCGCCCGACCCACCACGCCGTGGCGGTCGTCGCCGCCGGTCCGCGCGTAGCGCAGCAACGCCCAGCCGACACCCGCCCGGCCGCGGGCGAAACCGTCACCGCCGGGTGACGCGGCCAGCAGCCGGTCGGCGTAGGCACGGGCCAGCGCACCGGCGGCGGGCAGGCCGCTTTCCGCCCGCACGGCCGCCATCGCGGCCAGTCCGCCCGCCCAGCCCTCGACCAGGTTGGCCGGGTCCTCGCCGATCGTCTCCACGGCCGCGGCGATGTCGACGGCGGTGCGCAGCCAGCCCGCGATCTCCGCGTCGTCCAGCAGGTTCGCCAGGCGCGCCAAGGCGTAGCAGATCCCGCCCAGGCCGTGGAACGCGCCGCTGCCCACGGCGACCGCCATCTCGGCGTCCTCGGCGAACGCCGCCAGCAGGCCCGGGATCGGGGCGAGCGCGTCGCGGGCGTGCTCGGTGTAGCGGGCGGCGCCGGTGAGCCTGCCCAGCTGCGCCAGGAACAACGCGACGCCGGTGTAGCCGTTGGACAGTCCCGCGCCCATCGCGGCGACCGCCCAGTACCGGTCGTCCACCAGCTCCAGTCCGACCCAGTTGACCCGGCCGGCGGCGGCGGTGGCGTGCGCCAGCACCTCGTCGGCGACACCGCACGCGGCCACCAGCAGGCGTTGCGGGTCCGGGACGGACGCCTCCAGCGGCGCGGCCACGGCCAGGCCGCTGCGGTGGTCCACCGGGCGGGGCCGGCTCGCCAGCCCGGCGCTGATCAGCCACTGCTGGTCGTGGCGGTCCACCTCGTCCAGCGCGGCGACCTTGGCCGCGACCGCGTCCAGACCGGACACCGGCAGCAGGTCGGGCACCCGTTCACCGGTGGAGGTCCACACGTCCCGGCTGCCGGGCCGGGTGGTGAACAGCGGCACGTCGCCCGCCCACAGGTCGCTCATCTCGTGCGGCACCAGGGCGCGCACCACGTCGTCGTCCGACGACTGGTCCCACAGCAGGTCGAGCGCGTCCTGGCGGGCCGCCGCGCCGCGCAGCGCGTCCGGGTGCGTCGACTCGTCCAGCAACGTCGCGTACAGCTGGGTCATCCGGGGCACGAACCGCACCGGCAGGTCGGCGAACACGCCCAGCCGCGCGTGAAGTTCGGCGCGGTGGTCGTACAGCGCGTCGTAGCCGATGCGGAACCCGGCCAGCAGCGCGCCCTGGTAGTCGGCGGGCTCGGCTTCCCGACCGTCCACCACCGGGCGGTTGTGCGCCGGCGGCATCGGCGCGGGCCTGCGCACCAGCCGCATCCGGTCGGTGCCGGGGTGCAGCCACGCCACGCCGTCGGCAGGCAACCGGTCGCCGTGGTCGCCGCCCATGCCGCCGACGTCCAGCGCGCCGTGCTCGCCCAGCAGCACGCGCGGCAGCACGGCGGTGCGGTGCACGGACCGGGCCAGCGCACCGGCCGCCGGGTCCGCCGGGATGCCGACCGTGGGGTGGAACAACGTCTCCACGTCCACCAGCACCGGCTGGTCGCCCGCCGCGATCAGGTTCTCGTAGTGCATGTCCGTGCCGTCCACCGCGTACAGCAGCGCGATCAGCCCGCCGAGCCGGTGGTAGAACCGGCCGACCTCGGTGACGTCCGCGCACGGCCGGTGCTCCACGAACTCCAGCCACCCGTGGGTCGGCCGGGTGACGGCACGCGGCAGCCGCAGCCCCAGGCCGGTGTGCCCGTCGAACCACGTCAGCAGGTCGGCGAACGCCCGGTGCAGCGCCACCGGCCGCGGCTTGTGGACGATCCGGCGGCCGTCGGCGAAGGTCAGCACGGCCACCGAACGGCCGCGTGCGTGCAAGTCGCCCTTGGCGGACTCCACGTGCGCGAGGGGGCCGGGGTCGCGGCCGTCGAGCAGGGTCCGCACGATCTCCGGCCGGTCCCGCGCGAACCGGTCCAGCAGCTCACCCTGCGCCTCGACCGCGTGCAGGCACGTCTGGCCGAGCAGCCGGGCCAGCACCGGGTAGCGGGCGAACAGCGCGGTCAGGTCGACGTTGCGGACGAAATCGGCGAACCGCTCGCGCGGTGTGTCGCCGGCGAGCCGCCCGGCGACCCGTTCGAGGTTCAGCTCCAGCACGAGGGTGCGTGCCGCGATCCGGGCCAGCCGCTTGCCCAGCGCGCGGGCGAAGTCGGCGTCCAGCCGGGGGTCTCGGGCCACCGCCGCGCGCACCAAGGGGCTCAGGACGGCGGCGAACGCCTCGATCGGATTGTCGGCTGCGCCGACGGTGTCCCAGCCGCCGTCGGTGAAGTCTGCACGGGCCGCGGTCGCGGCGGCGCGTTCCACGAACGCGGCCCATGAGGGCCGTCCACGGGGGACGACCAGCTCTCGGTGGTCCCCGCGCACACCGCTGAGCCACCACGTGGTCGGGGGCCGGTCTACGGCGGACGGGAACACGCGCTCAAAGTGTCATGGGCACGCCGTGGCGCACATGGGGGCCGTGCCCCCAGATTTGCGGACGACCGGACGTGGGACCGCACATCTGCGGAAACGGGCTCCGTCGCAGGTCACCAGCACGCGCCTGACGCCGAAGTGCCCGGCCCCGCGCACGGGACCGGGCACACCCCTCGGTCAGGTCGATGGGGTCGGGGCGGTCAGAAGGTCAGGTTCCACACGTCGATGTAGCCGGTGTCGCCCGAGTACGCGTCCTGGACCCGCAGCTTCCACGTGCCGTTCGCGACCTCGGTGGAGGCGTTCACGGTGTAGGTGGCGACCACGTTGTCCGCGGAGTCACCGGACGACGAGTTCTTCAGCCGGTACGCCGACCCGTCCGGGGCGATCAGGTCGAGGACCAGGTCACCGCGGTAGGTGTGCTTGATGTCGACGCCGACCTTGAGCGCCGACGGCGCGTTGCCCGTCCGGCCCGTCACGGCGATCGAGGACGTCACCGTGCCCAGGTCGACGATCTGCACGTCTGTCGCGTTCTGGAACGTGCCGTTGGGAGGCGGGGTGGTGCCGCCACCCGCCGCCGCGACCGTCTTCGCCGCGTCGGCCAGACCCGCGCCGCAGCCACCGGTGCAGGTGCCGGCGAGCGGGCGGGCGTTGTTCTTGATCAGCGTCTCGATCTGCGCCGGGGTCAGGCTCGTGTTCGCCTGCGCCACCAGCGCGACCAGACCGGCGACGTGCGGCGCGGCCATGCTGGTGCCCTGGTACGGCGCGTAGCTCTCGGTGCCCGGCGTGGTGGCGCCGCCGTTGACCGTGGAGAGGATGCCGTTCTGCGGCGTGGTGATCGTGCCCGGAGTGTCGGTGCCGCGCCGGGTCTCGCCGCCGGGTGCGGCGATGTCGACCTTGCTGCCGTAGTTCGAGTAGAACGCCCGGTTGCCCTCACGGCTGCTCGCCGCGACCGCGATGACGTTGTTGCAGCTCGCCGGGGTGAAGCCGGAGATGTCGGCGTTGGAGTTGCCCGCCGCGACGACGACCGCCGTGCCCCGGCCGACCGCCGAGTCGATCGCGTTCTGGTAGGTCGCGGAGCAGGCGGACTGGCCGCCCAGGCTCATGTTGACGACCTTGGCCGGGGTGGCGTTGGCCGGCACGCCGGACACCGTGCCGCCGGAGGCCCACACGATGGCGTCGGCGATGTCGGAGGTGCTGCCGCCGCACTGGGCGAGCACGCGGATCGGCTGGATCCTCGCGTCGTAGGCGATGCCCGCGATGCCCTTGGTGTTGTTCGTGGCCGCGCCGATGGTGCCCGCCACGTGCGTGCCGTGCCAGCTGGAGTTCTGGTCGCGCGCCGGCACCGGGTTGCCCTGCGAGTCCGTGCCGCAGTCGCCGGTCTTCGTCCAGTCGCCGTTGTCGGCCGGGTTCGAGTCGCGGCCGTTGCCGTCACGCGCCCGCGCCGCGTCGGAGACGAAGTCGTAGCCCGCCACGACCTTGCTCGCCAGGTCGGAGTGCGCGACGTAGCCGGTGTCGATGACCGCGACCGTGACGCCCTGGCCGGTGGCCTTGTCCCACGCGCCCGGCACGTTCATGCCCGCGGTGGCCTCGAACAGGTCCCACTGCTTGGCGTAGTCGGTGTCGTTCGGGTCCGCCAGCGGCTGCATCATCAGGTCCGGCTCGACGTAGGCCACGTCGGGGTCGGCCTTGAACTCCTCGATGGCCCGGGACGCGGCGGTGCCGTCGACCGTGCCGCCGAGGTCGACCACGGCGGCGCCGGTGCCGAGGCGGCGCCGGAGGTTGAGGTCCCGGCCCACCTTGTCGCCCTTGGCCTTCGCGTCCTGCGCGGCGGCGGTGTCCGAGCTCGCCTCGGTGGCGGTGGACTTGTAGCCCACGATCAGCCGCTCGTACGGACGGGCTGTGCCAGAAGACATCGACTCGGACTGTGCGGCTTGCGCCAACGGGTCGGCGGCGGGATGCGCCACGGGCGCGGCGGTCGCCGTCGTCGTCACGCCGGACAGCAGCGTGGCCGAGACGGCAGCCGCGCACAGCGCGGTGCGTCGCAATCCGTTCACGGGGGTTTTGTTCCTTCCGACTACAGGGACTTCGCCTGCCGTCGAGGGAGTCAGGGATCTGAGAACGGCGGCGAAGTGCGTGCAAGGTAGGCACGAGGTCGGGCGCCGGCCCAGAGGCGGAACGCGGCAGTTTCGCGTCACTGACGTGTTCCCGTCACCGCGTTGGGCCGGACGGCTCACGGCGGTTGGGATGTCCGGAGCATCGGGGAGAATGCGGGCGTGTTCGAACACCTGGGTGTCTCCGCCGAGCAGGCGCGTGTGTACGAGAGGTTGGTCCGCACGGGCTCGTGCACGGCGGAGGAGGCCGGGGCGCCGCCCGAGGTGCTCGAGGAGTTGGTGCGCCTGGGTGTGGTGCAGCGCCTCGCCGACGACGTGTGGCAGGCCGTGCCGCCGGATCTGGCGGTGGAGATGCTGATCGCCGCCCGCGAGGACGGGCACCGGCGGGCGCGGGCCGGTGCGGCGTCGTTGATGGAGGTCTACCTGCGCAACCGCGCCGAGCAGCACCACGACACGTCGATGGTCGAGCTGGTCAACGGCGCCGGGCAGGTGCGGGACGTGTGGCAGGCGCTGCTGGCGGGCGCGCGGACCGAGGTGTGCGTGCTCGACCAGCCGCCGTACATCACGCCGGTGGAGGAGCACACCGCGATGGAGGTCGACACCCGGCGGCGGCACGTGCAGTGGCGCGTGATCTACGACCGGTCGAGCGTGGAGCTGCCCGGTCGGCTGGCCGAGATCGCGGAACTGGTCGCGTTCGGGGAACGGGCCAGGGTGACGCCGACGCTGCCGTTCAAGCTGGCCGTGGTGGACGCGCGGGTGGCCGTGCTGCCGGTGGCCGTGCGCGGCGTGGTCGACCAGGTGCTGCTGATCCGGCCGTCACCGCTGCTGGACGTGCTGGTGTCGATGTTCGACCTGTACTGGGACAACGCGATCCCGTTCAGCCCGCGCGGTTCCGGCGGCGAGGTGGACACCCAGCTGGTGGCGCTGCTCGCGGCGGGGTTGACCGACGAGAGCATCGCCCGGCAGCTCCGTCTGGGTCCGCGCACCGTGCAGCGGCGGGTGCGTCAGCTGATGGACCGGTCCGGCGCGCAGACCAGGTTCCAGGCCGGCGTGCAGGCCGTGCGGCGAGGCTGGCTGTGACATGGCCGCTGCTCCGCAGACGGCGGCTAGCTCTCGCAGTTTTCGGCTTGTGCGGCGGCGTCACGGAATTCGTCGGGCAGCGACACGACGCCCATCTTCTCCACGGCCTCGTTCATCACGGTGACGGCTTCGGTCATGTCCTGGATGACGGTGGAGAACACGTCGGCGGTCAGCTCCGGCGCGCCGTCCACGGTCGACTTGGCCGAGACGAACTTGTCCCGCGCCCTGGTCAGCGGCTCGCTGATGATCTCGACCGCGGTGTCGGCGGCGGGGGTCGGCGCGGGCGTCAGCTCGTCCAGGTCGTGCAGGACGACGTCGAGCACGTCGACCACGCGGCCGAGGTTGTCGCTGATGGACTTCTTCGCCGCCGCCGGATCGGTCTGGTTCTGGTCGAACGTCACCCCGCCCGAGGCGACCATGTACTGGGCCACCCCGCAGAAGTTGTTCATCCAGCGCACGACCTCGGGCTTCGCCCCGGCGGCCGACGACGTCGGGCCAGGCGTCGGCTTGCCCGCGACCGGAACCGCGCAGCCGGTCAGCCCGGTCAGCCCGACCAGCGCCACCGCCGCCACCACCCACCGCTTCACAGGGGATTTGTACCCCGCGATCACTCGATAGTGGGGCAGAACATGACAACCGGGGGAAACCTCGGCCACGATTGCCGCCTCATGGCCGTCTCACTCGATGTCACCGGCGGGATCGCGGTCATCCGGGTCGACGAGCCCTCGGACACCGTCCCGCACGACCTGCGCACGCTGCTGCCCGCGGTGGTCGACGCCCGTGCCGTCGTGCTCCTCGTCGGACGCGGGCTGTGCGTGACCGACATCAAGCGGCTGGTCCGGAGTTCGGCGGCGCAGCGCGAGGCGTTATCGGCGTCGTTGCGCGGTGTGCGGGACGCGTTGGCGAACCTGCCCGTGCCGGTGGTCGCGGCGATCGGCGGCAGTGTGTGCGGTGAGGCGGCGGAGCTGGTGAGCGTGTGCGACCTGCGGGTGCTGGCCTCCGACGGCGGCTTCGTCCGGGTGACCGGCGGTCAGGTGGTGGTGGCACGCCGGGTGACCGCCGACGAGGCGTTGCGCACCGGGCTGGTGGACCGGGTCGTGCCGTCGTCCGCCGTGTTGCGCGTCGCGGTCGAGCTTGCGGACGAGTGCGGGTCAGCCTGGATCAGGCAGGCCCGGCAGACCCGTCCTGACCGGGTACGGGCCGGTGCGTCCGGGTCGCCAGGTTGCACTCCACCAGGCTGAGCACCCGCAGGGTCTCGGCCTGCTGGTCGTCGTCCATGTCCCCGAGCGTGGCCTCCTCCAGCTCCCGCCAGACGCGTTCGACCTCGCGGCGCAGGGCCTGGCTGGCGGCGGTCGCCTCGATGATCGTCGCGCGGCCGTCGGTCGGGTCGGGGGAGCGGCGCACGAAGCCCGCGCGTTCCAGGCGCTGCACGGTCCTGGTCATGGTCGGGGAGTCCGAGTCCAGCACGCCGCACAGCGCGGCCTGCCGCTGCGGGCCGCAGTCCCAGAGGTGCATCATCACCTGCTCCTGGCCCGGGTGCAGACCTGCCTGCCTGAGCAGCTGACCGGCGAGCATGCGGTGCAATCGGGCGACGCGGAAGATGGCATGGCTGACCCTGCCGTTCTCGGCGACCTGGGGAATGGGCAGTGACGTGCGCGTTTCTCCGGTCGGGGCCATGCTTCGATTCTAGTCGCGCTGGATCGTGAGTGCCGTCACAACAGTGGATTTCGGAATAGACTTCGGGGGATAGCTGTTCGGACAGGTAACAGCACACCCTGGAGGAAACAGCGATGAGCACCGCGTTCCAGCCGTTGGACCTGGCCGGCACCAAGTTGCCGAACCGGATCGTCATGTCGCCGATGACCCGGAGCCGGGCCTACGACACCGTGCCGACGCCGGTCATGGCCGAGTACTACGCCCAGCGCGCCAGTGCCGGGCTGATCATCACCGAGGGCATCCAGCCGTCCGCGGTCGGCCAGGGGTACACGCACACGCCCGGTCTGCACACCGAGGAGCAGATCGAGGCCTGGCGCGGTGTCACGGACGCGGTGCACGCGGCGGGCGGGCGGATCTTCGCGCAGCTCATGCACGCCGGCCGGATCGGCCACCCGAGCCTGCTGCCCGGTGACCTGCACCCGGTGAGCGCGTCCGCGGTGCGCGCGGAGGGCAAGGTGTTCACCGGCTCCGAGATGCTCGACCTCGTCACGCCGTTCGAGCTGAGCCACGCGGACATCGAGGCCACCATCGCCGACTTCGCCGCCGCCGCGCGCAACGCGGTCGAGGCCGGGTTCGACGGGATCGAGCTGCACGGGGCCAACGGCTACCTGCTGCACCAGTTCCTGGCCGACAACACCAACCTGCGTGACGACGAGTGGGGCGGCTCGGTCGAGAACCGCACCCGGTTCGTGGTCGAGGTCGTCCGCGCGGTGTCCGAGGCGATCGGCGCGCACCGCGTCGGCCTGCGGATCTCCCCGGCCAACCAGTACAACGACATCGCCGAGGAATCCCACCACGAGCTCTACCCGGCGTTGGTCGACGCCATCAACCCGATCGGCCTGGCCTACCTGCACATCGCCGAGGCGGACGCGCGGGCGTTGACGCTGAAGCTGCGCGAGCGCTTCTCCGGCACCCTGATCCTCAACCCGTTCACGCCCGACGGCGTCACCGGCCCGGACCACCTGGAACTGCTCGACGACGGCACCGCGGACGCGTTGAGCTTCGGCGCCCTGTTCCTGGCCAACCCGGACCTGCCCGCCCGCCTGGCCACCGGCGCCCCCTTCAACACCCCGGACCCGTCGACCTTCTTCGGCGGCACCGAGAAGGGCTACATCGACTACCCGGCCCTGGCCACCGCCTCGGCCTGACCCCCGGTGCCCGATCCGGGCGCGAGTCGCACGAGCAGGCCCCCGAGTCGCGTGAACTCGGGGGCCTGCTCGTTTTGTCCATACGAGTGGGAACGGGCACCCGGTCATGTCGATTCGGGCACGGATCCGGGCCGTTGGTGTGCGTTCGGTCAGGCGAAACGGGCGAAACCCGGGCATCGTTCACCTGGGTGTGGCGCTAGCCACACTGTTTCCCCGGTGTTACACCTTATGCGCGGCCCGAACGGGCAGCGACGGTCCGAGCGGGCAGGAGGCGATAGATGCGGGCGGACGAACGCAAGCGCCGCATCCTGGCCCGCGCACGGGCGGACGGCCGCGTCGACGTCGCCGAGATCGCGGCCGAACTCGAGGTCGCGCAGGAGACCGTGCGGCGCGACCTGCGCCTGCTGGACGAGCACGGCCTGGTCCGCCGCACGCACGGCGGCGCGTTCCCGGTGGAGAGCGCCGGGTACGAGACCGGGCTGAAGTTCAGGTCCGCGTCGATGGTGCCGGAGAAGCGGCGGATCGCCCGTGCCGCCGCGGACCGGCTCGGTGACGCGGAGACGGTGTTCATCGACGAGGGCTACACACCCCAGCTCGTGGCCGAGTCCCTGCCGACCGGCAGGCCGTTGACCGTGATCACCGCGTCGCTGCCCACCGCCGCGGTGCTGTCCGAAGTCCCTTCCGCGACCGTGCTCCTGCTCGGCGGACGGGTCCGCGGCCGCACGCTCGCGACCGTGGACCACTGGGCCACCCGCATGCTGTCGGAGATGGTGATCGACCTCGCCTACATCGGGGCGAACGGCATCTCCCGTGAGCACGGCCTCACCACCCCCGACCCCGCGGTGGGCGCGGTCAAGGCGCAGGCCTTGGCGTCGGCCCGCCGGCGGATCTTCGTCGGCGTGCACACGAAGTTCGGCGTCGCCAGCTTCCACCGGTTCGGTGGCGTCGCCGACCTGGAGGCGGTCGTCACCGACTCCGTGCTGCCCGCAGGCGAGGCGCACCGCTACTCGCTGCTCGGACCCAAAGTCGTCCGGGCCTGAAAACCGCACAGCCGAGTCACCACCCCGATCCCCAGCCCGAGACCCCGACGCACCAGGGGTCTGGTTCCGCTCGCCCCGAGGAAGGCAGGACGATGAAGTCATTCCGGTATGGCGGCTTGGCCGCCGCGGTACTCCTGGCCACGACCGCGTGCGCCGGCGCGGGCGGCGGTGGCGGCGGATCCGACAACTCGATCAACGTCCTCATGGTGAACAACCCGCAGATGCAGGACCTGCAGAAGCTCGCCGCGGAGAACTTCACCAAGGACACCGGCATCACGGTCAACTTCACCGTCCTGCCCGAGAACGACGTCCGCGACAAGATCAGCCAGGACTTCTCCAGCCAGGCCGGCCAGTACGACGTGGCCACGATCAGCAACTACGAGACGCCGATCTACGCGAAGAACGGCTGGCTCACCCCGCTGGACGACTACTTCGCCAAGGACACCGGCTTCGACCAGGACGACATCCTGGAACCGATCCGCCAGTCGCTGACCGCCGCCGACGGCAAGGTGTACGCCGAGCCGTTCTACGGCGAGTCGTCGTTCCTCATGTACCGCAAGGACGTGCTGGACGCCAAGGGCCTCACCATGCCGGAGAAGCCGACGTGGCAGCAGGTCGCCGACATCGCCGCCCAGGTCGACGGCGCGCAGCCCGGCATGAAGGGCATCTGCCTGCGCGGCCAGCCCGGCTGGGGCCAGCTGATGGCGCCGCTGACCACCGTGGTCAACACGTTCGGCGGCACGTGGTTCACCAAGGACTGGCAGGCGCAGGTCAACGCGCCGGAGTTCAAGGAAGCCACGAAGTTCTACGTCGACCTGGTCCGCGCGCACGGTGAGGCGGGCGCGCCGCAGGCCGGGTTCGCCGAGTGCCTGAACAACATGACCCAGGGCAAGGTCGCCATGTGGTACGACGCCACGGTCGCCGCCGGTCTGCTGGAGGCCGACGACTCGCCGGTGAAGGGCAAGCTCGGCTTCGCCCAGGCTCCCGTGGTGGAGACCGAGAGCTCCGCGTGGCTCTACACCTGGGCGTTCGGCATCCAGAAGGCCAGCAAGAAGGCCGACAACGCGTGGAAGTTCGTGTCCTGGGCGTCCGGCAAGGGCTACGAGGAGCTGGTCGGCAAGAACCTGGGCTGGTCCAAGGTCCCGGACGGCAAGCGCTCGTCCACCTACCAGCGCCCCGAGTACCTGGCGGCGGGCAGTTCGTTCGCCAAGCAGGCGGAGGCGGCCATCGCGGGCGCCAAGCCGACCGACCCCGGCGTGCAGGAACGGCCGGTGAGCGGCATCCAGTTCGTCGGCATCCCCGAGTTCACCGACCTGGGCACGCAGGTGTCGCAGAAGATCAGCGCCGCCATCGCCGGTTCGACCACAGTGGACGCCGCGCTGGACGAGAGCCAGGCGTTGGCCGAAACCGTCGCGAAGAAGTACCGGGGGAACTGATGAGCAACCCCACCCCCATCGGGAGGACCCGGTGACCGCCGTGCGGGAGGCCGTGGCGCGGGCCGAGCCCAGGCCCCCGGCGCGGACGGGGCAGGTGAAGGCGGCGGCGCGCTGGGTACGGCGCGCCCCGCTCCTGCCCGCCCTGGTCTTCACGATCGTGGTTACCCAGCTGCCGTTCGTGGCCACGCTGGTGATCTCGCTGATGCGGTGGAATTCCCTCGATCCGACGAACCGCGGCTTCGCGGGCATCGACAACTACACCGCCGTGTTCACCGACCCGGACCTGCGGTCGGCCATCGGGGTCACGGCCGTGCTGACCGCGACCGTGGTGCTGGTCAGCCTCGTCCTCGGGCTGGGGTTGGCCCTGCTGCTGGACCGCAAGTTCGCCGGGCGCGGCCTGGTGCGCACGATGCTCATCGCACCGTTCCTGGTGGTGCCGGTCGCCGCCGCGCTGCTGTGGAAGCACGCGCTCTACAACCCGGAGTACGGCCTGCTCAACGGTGTGCTGACGTGGCTGTTCGGCGCCGACGCGCCGCAGCCGGAGTGGATCAGCGGGATGCCGTTGCTCGCGGTCGAGGCGTCGCTGGTGTGGCAGTGGACGCCGTTCATGATGCTGATCCTGTTGGCGGGCCTGCAGAGCCGCCCGCAGGACGCGGTCGAGGCCGCGCGCATCGACGGCGCCACGCCGTGGCAGGTGTTCCGCTACCTGACGCTGCCGCACCTGCGGCAGTACCTGGAGTTGGGCGCGCTGCTCGGGTCGATCTACATCGTGCAGAACTTCGACGCCGTCTTCACCATCACGTCCGGCGGTCTGGGCACGGCGAACCTGCCGTACACGATCTACCAGACGTTCTACCAGGCGCACGACTACGGCCAGGCGTCCGCCGCCGGTGTGGTCGTGGTGGTCGGGTCGATCGTCATCGCCACGTTCGCGTTGCGCGTGGTGTCGTCGTTGCTGCGCGAGGAGGTGCGGGGATGAGCCGGATCCTGGGTTTGGCCGCGTGGTTCGCCGGCCTGCTGTTCTTCGCGCCGGTGGCGTGGATGGTGCTCACCTCGCTGCACAGCGAGCCCGACGCGGCGACGAACCCGCCGTCGTTGGCCGCGCCCGTCACGTTCGACAGCTACGCCGCGTTCTTCGACTCCGACCCGTGGCCGCCGCTGATCAACTCGCTCAGCGCGTCGATCGGCTCCACGGTGCTGGTGCTGCTGCTGGCGATCCCGGCGGCGTACGCGCTCTCGATCAAGAAGGTCGAGAAGTGGTCGGACGTGCTGTTCTTCTTCCTGTCCACCAAGATGCTGCCGGTCGTCGCCGGTCTGCTGCCGATCTACCTGGTCGCGCAGTACACCGGGATGCTGGACAACATCTCGTTCCTGGTCGTGCTCTACACGTCGATGAACCTGCCGATCGCGGTGTGGCTGATGCGGTCGTTCCTGGCCGAGGTGCCGGGGGAGATCCTGGAGGCCGCCGCGCTGGACGGCGCGGGCCTGGTCACCACGCTGCGCCGGGTGGTCGCGCCGGTCGCCATGCCCGGTATCGCGGCGACCTCGTTGATCTGCTTCATCTTCAGCTGGAACGAGTTGCTGTTCGCCCGCGTGCTGACCGGCGTGGTCGCGGGCACCGCGCCGGTCTACCTCACCGGGTTCGTCACCAGCCAGGGTTTGTTCCTGGCCAAGGTGTGCGCCGCCGCCGTGGTGGTGTCGCTGCCGGTGCTCGTCGCCGGGTTCGCCGCCCAGGACAAGCTGGTCCAGGGCCTTTCTCTGGGAGCCGTGAAGTGAAAGCAGCCGTGATCACCGGGGTCGGCGCGGTGGAGGTCGCCGAGGTGCCGGACCCGACGCCCGGCCCGCGCCAGGTCGTCGTGGACGTCGCGGCGTGCGGGCTGTGCGGCACCGACCTGCACATCCTGCAGGGCGAGTTCGCGCCGACGCTGCCGGTGGTGCCCGGTCACGAGTTCGCGGGCGTGGTCGCGGAGATCGGGTCGGACGTCACCGAGGTCGAGGTCGGCGACCGGGTCGCGGTGGACCCGTCGCTGTACTGCCACGAGTGCCGCATGTGCCGGTCGGGGCGCAACAACCTGTGCGAGCGGTGGGCCGCGATCGGCGTCACGACGGGCGGCGGCGCGGCCGAGTACGCGCTGGCGCCGGTGGCGAACTGCGTGAAGCTGCCCGACCACGTGCGCACCGAGGACGCCGCGCTGATCGAGCCGCTGTCGTGCGCGGTGCGCGGTTACGACGTGCTGCGGTCGCGGTTGGCCAGTCGGGTGCTGATCTACGGCTCGGGCACGATGGGCCTGATGATGCTGCAACTCGGCAAGCTCACGGGTGCGTCGTCCATCGAGATCGTCGACCTCAACCCGGAGCGCCTGGCCACCGCCGAGCTGCTGGGCGTCAGCGGCACCGCGACGTCGGCCGACGAGCTGGACCGGCCGGAGGGCTGGGACGTCGTCATCGACGCCACCGGCAACGAGAAGGCGATCCAGGACGGGCTGGGCCGGGTCGCGAAGGGCGGCACGTTCCTCCAGTTCGGCGTCTCCGACTACGCGGCGCGGGTGACCATCGACCCGTACCGCATCTACAACCAGGAGATCACCATCACCGGCTCGATGGCGGTGCTGCACTCGTTCGAACGGGCGGCCGACCTGTTCGCCACCGGTGTGCTCGACCCGGAGGTGTTCATCAGCGACCGCCTGCCGCTGGCCGACTACGCCTCGGCGCTGTCCCGGTTCCAGGCGGGGCAGGGGCGCAAGATCCAGGTGCTGCCCCTAGCCCCTAGCCCCTAGCCCCTGGCCCCGCACAGCACTCGGCCCCGGTCACTCCACTGTGGAAGGACCGGGGCCGAGTCGTGTTCGTTGCTCTACCGGCTACCGGCTACCGGCTACCGGCTACCGGCTACCGGCTACTGGTTACCGGCTGCCCGCCGACGCAGGACGATCAGCAGGGCCGCGCCACCGCCGAGCAGGACGACGCCGATCACCAGCGGGATCGCGATGCTCGCGCCCGTGTCGGCCAGACCGCCCGTGTCGGCCACCGCCACGATCGCGGGCGTGGTCGTCGTGGTCGTCGTGGTGCCGGCCGGCGAGGACTCCGACGTGGTCGGCTCCGTGGTGGTGGTGGTCGCCTCGGTCGTCGTCGTGGTCGTCTCAACCGTGGTGCTGGTCGTCGTGGTCGTCGTGGTGGTGCTGGACGTCGAGGTGACCGCCACGCACGGCTCGACGGTCTCCGTCTTCTTGAAGGAGAACTGGTTGCCGTCGTACGCGGTCACTTCGACGACGAACTCGCGCTTCACGTCGCCGGTGGCGGAGTAGGCCCCGTCGAAGCTCGCGCTGAAGTCCTTGTTCTCCACCTCCTTGCCGTCGACGGTGACCTTGATGTGGTTCGACTTCTGATCGGTGCTCTGGGCGTAGGCCCTGAGCTTCACCGTGAGGCTGGCCGTGCCGTTTTCGCACTTCGGGGTCAGCGTCGGGGTGTGCGCCGAGGCCGGCAGTGCCATGACCAGAGTGGTGGTCGCGATGGTCGCGACGACACCGATGGCCGCACCGACTACTCGTGCGAGCTGCATGAGGGGCTCCTGAGGGAAGGGCTGAGGAGAAACGACGTCACCCTAGCGGGGTGCAATTAACTACCCGAATGGGGTAGCCGTAATTACTTCGCGTAAGGTGGGACGGTCGCTTTCCGTTATCTACCCCTGGATTCGGCGGCGCAGCAGGACGAGCACGATGACGCCGCCGGTGAGGAGCAGCACGCCGAGCACCAACGGGGCGGTCACGTCCGCGCCCGTGTCGGGCAGTTCGCTGTCGTTGGCGGCGGGGATCACGACCGCCTTCGGTCGCGTGGTGGGCCAGTCGAACGTCAACGGCGTCGTGGTCGTTGTCGTCGTGGTCTCCACGGTGGTCGTGGTCGTCACGGGTGTGGTGGTGACGGGAACCGGCGTCGTGGTGGTCTTCTCCGGCTTCGAGGGCTTTGGGGGCTTCGTCGTGGCCGGGACCGTCGTTGTCGTCGTGGGGGGCACCACGCACGGTTCGACGGTGAACTTCTTGGTGAACGACCAGCCGCGCGGCGCGTAGCCGCCCGGCGGGTAGCCGTACGGGGAGCCGTACTGGTACCCGCCGTACGGATAGGCGTACGGGTGCTGCGGATAGGCGTACGGGTAGGCGTCGTCCCACGCGAAGACGGTCACCGTGAACACGTGCCGCGCGGTTCCGGGCCTGCGGTAGGTCTTCGAGTACGACTCGCGGAATTCGTGGTTCGCAATGGCCTCACCGTTGTCGTCGACCTTGAGCCAGTTGGACCTCCTGCCGTCGTAACGGCTCAGGCTGACGGCGAGTCTCGCCTCGTCGCCGACGCACTCGGCCTTGATCGTCGGGATGTGCGCGGAGGCGGGGGAGGCGGTCAGCAGGCTCGCGGTCGCGACGGCCGCCGCGACGCAGAACGATGCCCGAACGACCCGTGCGAACTGCATGGTTGCTCCTGTGTACGGCGGTGACGCGGCGGAGGTGACGCAAACCCCTATACGGACCCGCCCGGTGAGATGTTCACACCTGATGTTGGTCAATTCGGGTGACATCGCCGCTTGTCAAGCGCCTACTCACGGTGGTCTCAGCGCGTGGGCGGCCTGTTCGCACAGCGGCGATGATCCGCGTGGTCCGCGCGCGGGAGTCGCTGGAGTTCTCGCCGTTGGAGGCGACGCTGCCGGCACTGGCGCCGCTGGTCCACCAAGCCCACACGGCACAGGCAGCGGCGGGGCTGGCGCACGTCGACCCGGTGAACCTCGACCCCATCGGCGGCGACGAGGACCGTCGGTCTTACGAGCGGTACCTGTCGGGTCAGCAGGAGCGTCGACTGGTCACGCGGGCGGCGCAGCGAGGTCTCGCCGACCGGGCCACCGCTTCCGACGACATCGCCTGGTGGCTGTTCCACCGCTGGATCGAGAGCCGACAAGGCGGCCCACGGCACTGGACGCGATCCCTGTCGAGAACCCTCCGCTCCGCAGGGTCGTCATCGACGTGCTCGATCGCCTGACACGTCTGTTCCGGCTCCCGCCGGGGGACCTGAGCAACCCGCAACGCCTGGGGTTGGCGTCCAAGACGACCCACCTCGGCGGGATCGTGGTGCGCGAGCGCCTGGTGGGCCTCCTGCTGGCGCTCGGGCACGTGCTCGCCGTCGAACCGATCACGTTGTCCACGGTCCTGGTCGAGCACCTCGGCATCCCGGAGCCGGTGGACCTCTCGGAGCTGCGGACCACAGTGGAGGAGCTGAGCTGGGAACCCGTCCGCATCGGCCTGGGGTTGGTGGCCGAGTGCCGGCACGAGGCCGTGCTGGAGGCACTGCGGGAGCACGTCGTCCGCGTGGACGCGGTGCTCGGCGCGGTCCACGCGGTGGCGGAGGACGACGCCCACCTCCAGCCGCTGCTCGGCCTACCGGCCCGTGCGTCGGCCGACCGGGTCGAACCGGCCGTGCGCGACGGCCGACCGGTCTTCACCGTCCCCGTCACCCGCTTCCGCTTGGAGCAGACCCGCATCCGGGAGCTGCTCATGGGGCAACCCCTTTACGGTGACAGGTCGCTGGCGATCCGCGAGCTGTACCAGAACGCCCTGGACGCGTGCCGCTACCGCCAGACGCGACAGGACTACGGGACGGCGCGCGGCCTTCCGCAGGGCTGGGTGGGGCGGATCGAATTCGACCAGGGTGTCGAGCTGTACCTCCGTGATGGTGACGACGCGCCGTCGTGCGTCGAGGTTCTCCAGCGGTTGTTGGGCATCGCCGAGTTTCCGACCATTGCCGAGCACGACGGTTTGTTCTTCCAGTGGGACCCGTTCGTGTTCCGGGGCCGATTGCGGTTGCCTGGCGAAACGGACGGCATCAACGCGACGGGACCGCTGGTGCCCGCTCCGCGCGTCACGACGGGACAGGTGGTCTGGTGTGAGAAAGGCGGTGCGCTGCTCGTCGATGGCCTGTACGTCCGTCCCGCCGAGCAGCACGGACTGCTGAAGACCTTGGACGACTCGGCCGACCTGCGTGGCGCGGTCGTGAACCTGACGCGCCACTGGATGCCGCGCCTCACGGTCGACCGGACGGCGGTGCTGGACGACGTCTCCGACCACGTCGAGAGCCTGCTCGTGGACGCGGCGCCCGCGCTGATCGAGTCGGACCCGGAGTACCTCGACTTCGACTGGATCTGCGGTGTGGCCGTGACCAGCCCGGGAGTGGCCGACATCGTGACATCGGCCGCGATCGAGAAGGCGGCGCGACTCCGCACCGACGAGGAGAGAGTGAACGCGGCTGTCACCGGCTGCTTCCCTCTCGACCCGCAGCTCCTTCAGTCGGAATCCAGGGACAGGGACACGCTGCATCGCCGCTACTTCGTGTTCAGCTTGAGCGTCATGTGGCGTGGTTGCCGAGGTGGGCACTGGCGAACGCGTCGGCGCGAGATGGGTTGGCGTTGGAAGGGCACGAGTACATGATCAAAAACTTCGAGGATAGTGCCCTCCGGTCCGATTTCGGACCCCGAGTGCCGATCAGGCAGGTCCTGGGGCATGCACTGGCGAGAAACGTGCCGGTTGTCGAGATCGCCCGCAGGATGACCGAGATCGGCTTGGAAGTGGACGATCTCGAACAGGAGTTGCCCAAGCTCGTTAAAAAGGTGCCGCGCAAGGTGTCATAGGGCTTGAGTGTGGTCGACGTCGATGTCCCACCGGTCGGCGTCGGCCATCAGGCCGATCATGCCCGAGACGAGACGCAGCTGGTCGACGTCGCGGATGTCGGCCTCCACCAACCGTGGTGAGCACACGACGACCGCTACGGCCTGCGCGCGTGACAACGCGACGTTCAACCTGTTGCGGGACAGGAGGAAGTCCAGGCCGCGCGGTAGGTCGACGGCCGCTGACGAGGTCATCGTGGTGATCACCACGGGCGCTTCCTGGCCCTGGAAACGGTCGACGGTGCCGACGCGCACGTGCTCGTAGCCGTGCTTCTCCAGTTCACGTCGGACCAGTCGCACCTGCAGGTTGTACGGTGCCACGACCAGGATGTCCGAGTCGTCCAACGCCCGCGCGTTCGGCCCGTCCGTCCACATGCGACCCATCAGCGACCGCACCACGCCCACCACCGCCGACGCCTCCTCGATCGACGACGTGGTGTTGTGCGAGTGGGCCACCGAATGCACGTACACACCTGAAGGCACGCCGTCGATCCCGCGTGAGGCGGCACTGGGGTGGGCGTGCAGCAATCCCGCGTACGACAGGTTCGACACCGGCTCGCACACCGCCGGGTGCATGCGGCGCGTCTGGTCGAGGAAGTAGCCCAGCGAAGGCGGGATGACGTCCGCGTCACCGATCAGGTGGCCCAACGCCGACGCCTCCGCGCCCGCCGGGTGCGTCCCCTGCACGACCTGTGGCAACTGCTGCGGGTCGCCGAGCAGCACGAGGTTCCGCGCGCACGTCGACACGGCGAGCGCGTCGGCCAGCGCGAACTGCCCGGCCTCGTCCACGATCAGCACGTCGAACGGCTGCTCGCGCAGCGCCGTGTTGGCGAACGTCCACGCCGTGCCGCCGACCAGGTGCCCGCCGCCCTGGTCGTTGCGCCAGCGCACCAGCGCCGGGTTGTCGCGCGGCTGCTCCCACGCGCAGTCCTTCGCGGGCGCGCCCTTCGCGCGCTTCGCGGTCGGGATCGGCACGCCCAGTTCACGACCGGCCGCCAACGCGGCGCCGAGCACGTTCTCCACCGCCTTGTGGCTGGTGGACGTCACGCCGACGCTGCGCCCGCCGCGGATCAGGTGTGCGATCAGCCGTCCGGCCAGGTACGTCTTGCCCGCGCCCGGCGGCCCCTGCACGGCCAGCGCGGAGCCGTCCAACGCGTCCACCGCCGCGATCACGTCCGCGATCAGGTCCTCACCGCGCGGCAGCGACCCGGTCTTCAGGCGCGGCGGCGTGCGGCGGATCAGGTCGATGCCGGGGTGCGGAGGCAGCGAGGGCAACACGTCCACGACGGACCGCGCCAGGTCGTACACGGCCTCGTCCTTGGGCGTCGGCCGGACCGGGCTGCCCGGCAGCACCGCGATGGGCTGCTCACCGTGCACGTCGTCCGGCGCGACGCTCTCCAGCAGCACCATGTCCTCGGCCGACTCGCCGAGCACCACCGCGTCACGCGTCACGTTGGCGGGCGAGCCCTTGTACAGCAGCCGGACCTGGTCGTTGGTCACGAACGGGTGCGGCCGGTCGGGATCGCACCACACCCGCACCTCGCGCTTGGCCTTGCGGACCCGCCCGGACGGCATCGCCCAGTCCTGCGCCCGCACCGACACCGGCACCGCGCACGCGCTGTCCGACTCCAGTTCCGACAGCGGCGCCGCCATCTGCCGGAAGAAGTCCCACCAGGCCGGGTTCGTCTCCCGCCGGTGGTAGCCGACGGCGGCGGCCAGCAACGCCCGCGCCCGCTCGTCGTCGGTCGCGTCCGCCGGGTTGTCCGGCAGGCCCTCCAGCAGCGGGTCGACCACGGCGGCCAGCCGTTCGGCACGTTCGGCGCGGCGTTGGGCGGCGAGCTCGTCCTCGATCTCCTCGGTGAACGACGGCTCGGCCACGTGCGGCTCGATGCCCGCCTCCGCCCGCACCTCCAGCAGGAACCGGTACAGCCCGAGCGTGGACACGCAGTCGTAGGTGTTGTAGTCGGCGATGCCGGCGAGCACGTCCTCCGCCCGCGCCGGGTCGACGTTGCGCAGCGCCAGGAACTCCTCGTACGCCTCGATGCTGGAGACGGCGTTCGTCACCTCGCCCGCGCGTGCGGCGGGCATGTAGAGCGGTTCGAGGTACTTGATCGAGTACGACCGCTGGGACACGCGCAGCGCCTTGCGCACGACGGCGTAGAGGTCGACCAGCGCGCCGGAGCGCAGCAGGTGGTCGACGGCGTCCTCACGTGTGCCGTGCAGGGCGGCGAGCTTCTTGAGCGCGTTCACCTCGTACGGCGCGTAGTGGTAGACGTGCGCTTCCGGGTGCGCCTCCAGCGCCTGCGTGGCGAAGTCGACGAACCGCTCGAACGCCGCCTTCTCCTGTGGACGGGTGTGCGCCCAGAACGGCGTGAACCTCTCGTCGGCGTCGACCACGCCGAACAGGTACTCCAGGCCCTCGCCGTTGAGGGCGAACGGGTCGCCTTCCATGTCGAAGAACAGGTCACCGGGGCTGGGCACGGGCAGCGTGGCCAGTGCTTCCGGTGCGACGACCTCGTAGGCGACCTTGCCGGTCGGGTCGTCCTGGGTGCGCGAGTCGTCCTGGATGACCTGGAGCGCGGCCTGGGCGCGCAGGCCGGTGAACGTTGCCGCGGACATCGTTGCGGGACGGTCGGTGCGGGTGGCGTTGGCGAGGGCGTCGATCGTGCCGAGGCCGGCGGCGACGAGCTTGCGCCGCTGGTCGGTGCGGATGCCGGCGACCAGGGACAGGTCGCGGTCCGCTTCCCGGCCCGTCGCGCAGTGCCTGCCGAACCGGCAGGTGGCGCAGGCCGGGCGTTCGTCGTCCCAGAGCCGTTCGGGGAGGGACGCGGGTGCGGCGAGACGGTCGTGCAGGCGGGCCTGGAGGTCGCGGACCAGGGGGAGGAAGTCGGCGACCTGGAACGTCTTGGTGGTGCCGTCGCCGAGCAGGAGGTGCATGGCGGGGCCGGCGTGGTGTGCCAGCGCGTTGGCGTAGGCGGTGAGCTGGACGACGGCGGCCGGGGTGGCGTGCCGGGCGAGCTTGGCGTCGTGCGGCTCGTAGCCGCGGTCGGTGGCGACGAGGAAGTCGGCGCGGCCCTGGAAGCCGTCGGCGTAGAAGACGGCCTGGTAGATCACCGGTGCCCGCGCGGCGATGGCAGCCGCGGTCTGGGCGGCGGCTTGGGTGAGCGCTTCGTGCGTCGGTGCGGGCTGCGGGATCTCGACCACGTCGTGCTCGGCGCGGAAGCGTGCCAGGACGGCTTGCTCGTGCGCGAGGCCGTGCCGTGCGGCCAGTGTGTTCGGCTGGGCGTCCGGCACGGGCGCGTCGGGCAGCCCGGCGGCCAGTGCCAGCGTGAGCCGGCTGCGGTGCTCGCACTCCAACAGGTCGACCAGGTCCGCCGGGGAGTGCACCAGATGGCCGTCGGCGGTGAGCATGGCGGGCAGTATCGCGGGCCGACCCGTCAACCTTTCGGACCAAGCGCGGCGCGTCGCCGGACTGCGTCCTGCGCCACTCGGTGGTCAGGTGCCGTGGGCGGATCGCCAGCGGGCCCGGTGGGCGGCGGCTTCGGCGGCGGCCACGGCCACGGCGGCAGGCGGGAGGGGTTCGGCGCACCAGGCGCGCAGGACCTCTGCCATCTCCTCGACGAAGCGGGTGCCCGTCGGGGTCAGCCTGCCGCTGGTCAGGAGGGTGTCGGCGGTGATCAGGGCGGCTGAACGCCAGCGCGCGTACTCGACCTGCGCGGCGGGGCCGGGGCGGGAGCGCCAGAAGCCGGCCACGCCCATGTGCGCGTAGGTGCCGTGGAGGAGACCGGCCGCGGGACGGGGGTCCTCGCGCCACGGCGCGTAGAACAGCGCGTCCTGGTTCGGCTCGACCAGCGCGAACAGGTCCATCAACGCCACCAGCTTGCTGTGCTGCGCCTCGTGCACGAGCGTCACGGCCAACGTCTCCGCGTCCGGCATCGGGGACAGGAACACGCACCCGAACGCGTCGGCCAACGTCGCGCTGCTGGTCCCCGAAGGTGACGACGGCATCGGCGTGAGCACCGAGACGACCTCGGTGAACTCCGAGGCCGACGCCGGGTGGTCACGGTTCAACAGGTCCCATGCCGACCGCAGGGCGTCACGCCACCAAGGCAGGTCGACGGACGCCGCGACCGGCAGCTCGGGCGGCACCCCACCACCCGCCCACAGGTCCACCTGGAGCGAGAACCCGCCCAGATCGATCTCCGGCAACGGCTCGTAAGCCAACCCCGGCCCCACCACCACACCCAACGACGGCAGCGAGAACACCTCCACCGGCGGGAACACCAGGTCCACCGCCACCCCCGCCCGCACCGCCGCGGCAGCCGCCGTGAACGCCAACTCCGCGGGCTGGGCCGTACTCCGTCGGGCCGTAGCACCCCGCCGCACCGCCAACGCCGTCCGCGTCGCCCACGCCCCGACCGACGGGTGGTCCAGCACCCGGTCCACCGCCTCCGGCGCCACCCGCGCCACCTCGCACAACAGCGAGAACGCCGGCCGCGCCGCCGGATCGGCCGCGATGGACCGGATCATCAGCAACGTCCGGCTGCGCCGCGCCCGCCGCAACGTCCGCACCGCCGACACCCCGCCCCCGCCACGCGCGAGAGCGGCGAAGTCCGCAGCGGAAACCCGGAACGGCGGCACGGTCGGCTCAGACGGCTCAGGCGGCACGGTCACGCCAACGCCGCCAGGTCCGCCGCCACCCGCGACCGCACGTGCCCGATCAGCCGCACCAGGTCCGGGCAGTACACCGACGGCCGGTCGAACCCGGCGCCCTCCAGGAACCGGTGCGCCCGCAGCCCGCCACCGCACACCCGCACCACCGGGCACCGCCTGCACTCGTCCGACAACCCCGCCAACCCCGAACGCCCGGCGCGCACGTCCGGCAGGTCCAACGCCGCGTCGAACGGGTCGCGCGCCACGTGCAGCCCGGTCGCGGAGGCGGCGGGGGAGGAGGACGCGAGGATGTCCGAAGCCTCGATCGTGCCGTCGGTCTCGACCACCACCTGACCGGACGGGCTCAACCCGATCCCCTCCACCCCGGAACGCCCGCCCAACAACACCGCCAACAACTCCTCGAACACCCGCACGCGTGTGTGCGGCTTCCCGTACCAGACGTCGAACACCGCGATCAGCCAATCCGCATACGGCGTCGAGAGCGCGTCCGCGACCCGTCCCGGCGGCGGCGCGGACCAGTTACCGTGCGGCAGCAGGAAATCCACCGCGGGCGGTGAGAATTCCAGCAACGACTGGTAGGTGCGCACCGGGTCGTTGCGCACATCCACCACGCACAGCAGACCGCCGTACACCGCCGGGAACGCGCGCAACGACTCCAACGCCACACGCACCGCGGCCCAACTCCCGGTGCCGTCCGGCCGAACGCGGTGCCGGTCGTGCGCTTCCGGTGTGCCGTCCACGCTCACGCCCACCCGCACACCGAGCGAGGAGAACAGCTCCAGGAATTCACGGTCGAGCAAAGTCGCGTTCGTCTGAACGGTGAACCGCACTTCCGCCGGCACCACCGAACGGAACCGCGAGACCAGCGACGAGATCGCCGCACGGCCCGCGAGCAGCGGTTCCCCGCCGTGCAGCACCACTTCCACGTCCGACAACCCGTGCCCGCGCACGTGTTCGGCCACCCGTTCGGCGGTGTGCGCGACGGTCTCGGGCGACATCACCCGCGGCCGGGAACGCCACCGCTGGTCGGCCAGTTCGTAGACGTAGCAGTAGTCGCACGCCAGGTTGCACCGGCTGTGCAGCTTCAGCACGAACTGGCGGAACGGATGTCCATCCATTCCACCCACCGTCATCAACCCCCCGATTTTCCGGCCACCCCACAGGCAATCAAACACAGCACGCCGTCCGCTACCTCCGCCAATCGGAGGATTCCCGACAGTGGCGGTTGTCGTTCACTACGATGGGAAGTGCGCCGTCGGCGGAGCCGGCAATCAGGCGTGGAGCTGAGAAACCCGCAGCATTGCGGTGAGGGGGTGCGCCGGACATGGCTTCCGAACCCGTCCTGGAGTCCGAACTCCTGGACGTCACGGGCGTGGACCTGGCCCGATTGGCCGATCTGCCGGACACCGCGCTGCGCGCCGCGCTGCACCGGATCCTCGCGGAGAACGCCGAGTTGCCCAACCGGTTCGCCGCGTTCGAGAGTTCCCTGTGATCCCGGCGGGCGGATGAGCACCCCGCGCACCACCCCGGCCCACACCGGGGTCACCGCTTTCCTGTCGGCGACCGGCGGCACCGGTCGTACGAGCGCGGTGGCGAACCTGGCGTGGGCGCTGGCCGCGGCCGGGCAGCGGGTCCTGGTGGTGGACTGGGGCTCGGAGGTGCCGCGGGTGCGCGAGTACCTGGAGCCGTTCCTGGTGGGCCGCCTGGGACTGCCGGACCCGTTGGGGCGCGGCCTGCTCGCCGCGTACCGGGCGGACCCGTTGCACGACGAGGACCCGGTGCCCGCGGTCGAGCGGTTCGCGCCGCCCGCCGGTGACGTCGCCGAGCCCGGCCACATCGACGTGGTGTCGCCGATGCCGACCGACGCGGCGGGCCGCCCGCAGCCGGAGACCAGGCACGGTGACGCGGGCGCGATGGCCGAACTGCGCGCGCGGCTGACCGAGTCCGACTACGACCAGGTGCTGATCGACGCGCCGACGGGCGCGGGCGACGAGTCGCTGACGTTGATCGCGACGCTGTGCGAGCTGGCCGTGGTGTGCTTCCGGCCGCGTCCCCGGGCCATCGCCGACGCGGCGGACCTGGCCGCACGGCTGCGCAAGCGCGCGCCGATCCGGATCGACGTGGTGCCGGTGGCGACGCTGTTCGACGACGCGGACGAGCTGTCCCGCGCCCAGCGCATCCGCTCCGCGATCCACGCCGCGTTCGCCGAACTGCTGGCCGGGCAGGCGAAGCGGGTGCCGGACGGCGGCACGATCGAGATCCCCTACCGCCCGTTCGACGCGTTCGACCCGCTGCTCGCGATACTGGTCGAGGAGCCGACGAGCGGCGGCGTGCTGGAGGCCCAGTACGGCAGGCTCGCGGCGGCGGTGACCGACGGCGCGGTGACCGAGGTGTCGCCGGTGTCGCCGGTGCTGCGCGCCCGCTACCGGCGGGTGTTCGGGCTGACGTCGGCCGCCGAGCCGGACCGGGTGGTCGTCGTGCACTCCCCGCGTGACCGGCCGTGGGCGGACTGGGTGCGCGGCCAGTTGGAACGGGCGGGCGCGCAGGTCCGCCGCCTGTCCGATGCGGGGGAGTGGTTCGAGGCCGACGTCCCGCCCGGCGTGGTGGTGCTGTCCTCGCCGCACCTGGGCCCGGTGGAGCTGCCCGAACGGCAGCTGACCGTGCTGCGGCTCCAGCTGTCCGAGGACGGGCCCGCGAACGGCGCGCTGTCCGTGCACGAGCACACCCCGGAGACGTTGAGCGCCCGGCTGCTCAGCCACTTCGGCCTGATCGACCGGCCCGGCACGGTGCACGAACCGGGTATGCGGGTGCCCGGCAGCGACCCGCAGGTGTTCGACCTGCCGCCGCGGCACCCCGGTTTCGTCGGCCGTGACGAGGACCTGGAGGCGTTGCGCGACCAGTTCGCCGAGGCGGGTGGCGAGCGGGCCGTGGTGACGGTCAACGGCGTGCCCGGTGTCGGCAAGAGCGAGCTGGCGCTGGAGTACGCGTACCGGTTCTCGTCGGACTACACGGCGGTGTGGTGGCTGTCCGCGCACGACCGGCAGTCCGTGCTGAGCGGTCTCGCGGAGCTGGCCGCCCGGCTGCACCAGCCGGGCTCGACCGACTACGGCACGCTGTCCGCGCTGGAACGACTGGCGAACGACCCGGCGTACGCGCGGTTCCTGCTGGTCTACGACAACGCCGACGACCCGGACCTGATCGCGGACCTGCTGCCGACGGGCACCACCGGGCACGTGCTGATCACCTCGGGGCCGGCCGCCGGGCAGGCCGTCGAGCTGGTGCGGATGCGCCCGGACGACAGCGTGCGGCTGCTGCTCGACCGCGTGCCGGGGTTGACCGCGGACGACGCGGGGAGGGTCGCGGACGCGGTCGACCACCTGCCGTTGGCGCTGGACCTGGCGTCGTCCTGGCTGGGCGAGACCGCACGGGCCGAGGTGGGCGCGGGCTCCCGTGACGCGGACGCCGCGACCTGGGCCACGCGCACCCTGTTCGAACGCCTCGGCCGGTCCGAAATGGACGGTGTGGCGCGGATCGTCGACGTCGCGGTGGACGCGTTGCGGGCCAACGCGACCGGTCGGCTGGCGGTGCTGGTCGCGCAGCTGTGCGCGTTCCTGTCGCCGGAGGGCGCGGACCTGGGGCTGGTGCGCTCACCCGCGTTCCTCGGCCGGCTGGTCGAGTCGGGCGGGGTGGACGCGGAGCCGTTGGAGCTGGACGCCGCCGAGATCGACCGGGTGCTCTGGTACGGCGCGCGGTACGGGCTGTTCCGCGTCGACTGGGGCGACCAGTACTCGCTGCGCCTGCACCGCGTCGTGCAGAGCGCGCTGCGCGACCGGATGAGCCCGGCCGAACTGGAGGCGCGGCAGGCGGGCGTGCTGAGCGCGCTGGCCGCGTTGGCGCCGACCGAGGTCGAGGACAAGTCGCCGACCCGGCACGCCCGGTTCGCCGAGCTGCAGAAGCACGTCATCCCGTCCGGGGCGATGGGCAGCACCGACCCGAAGGTGCGCCGCTGGCTGGTCAACCAGGTGCGGTTCCTGTTCACCGACGGCGGCGCGGGCGTGCGCCGGGCGGCCGTCGGACCCGGCCGCGCCCTGCTGGACGCGTGGACCCGGCTGTTCGGCCCGGCTGACCCGCTGCGCAACCGGCTGGCCACCGAACTGGCCAACGTGCACCGCGTGCTCGGCGACCCGACCGAGGCGCTGCGGCTGGACGACCTGGCGTTGGCCCAGCAGCGCCGCGCGCTGGACCTGACCCACCCGCGTCCGCTGATCACCGCCCGCGGCCGTGGCGGGGACCTGCGCGGGCTCGGCCTGTTCGCCGAGGCGCTGGCCGAGGACCAGGCGACCTGGGAGGGCCTGCGGTCGGTGCTCGGCGACGACCACCCGGACACCCGCCGTGCCGCGAACAACCTGGCGTCCTCGATGTTCCTGTCCGGTGACGCGGCGGGCGCGCTCGTCCTGGAGGAGGACAACTACCGCAGGCGCCGCCGCCTGTTCGGCACCGGCGACGCGCGGACCTGGGCGACGCTCGCCCAGATCGGGCTGTACCAGCGGGAACTGGGGCGCTACCCCGAAGCGCTGGACTCGCTGCTGTTCGCGTCGCAGCAGTTGCAGGCGCTGCGGCCGGAGCTGAACCAGACCCAGATCGGCGTGCACTGGAACTACGCGATCGCGTTGCGCCTGGCGGGCAGGCCCAAGGCGGCCAAGGAACGCACCGGCAAGGCGTTGCGCGACTACCGCGAGGTCATCGGCCCGCACCACCCCTACACCCTGGGCTGCGCGCTGAGCTTCGCCGCCGACCACCGCCGGGTCGGCGGCGACCCGGAGCTGGCCGTGGAACTCGCCCGCACCGCGTTGAACGGCTTCCAGCGGCACGTCGGCCTGCGCGACCACCACCCGTTCGTCGCGCTGTGCAAGCTCGGGCTCGGCCTGGCGCTGCGCGCGGCGGGCGATCCGGCGGGCGCGGTGAGCCAGGTGGAGGACGCGACGGAGACCCTGCGCTCGCGCCTAGGCGACACGCACCCGTGGACGCTGGCGTCGGCCGTGGACCAGGCGCGGGTGCTCGCCGCGGCGGGCGAGGCGGACATGGCCGCCGAACTGATCGCCGAAACGCACAGCGACTGCGTGGAGTTCCTGGGGCACGATCACCCGCACACCGCCGTGGCGGCGCACAACGTGCGGCTCGCGGCGCACCCGACCGACCAGGACTGGCGGGAGTGCGATGTCGACATCCCGCACACCTGAGCGCGCAGGAGGGACCGGCGTGGAGCTGCACGAGGAGCAGGCCGAGCACGTCGGCCCCGAGTTCGACCTGGCCAGGCTGTCGTGCCGCGCGGCGATCGAGCAGAGCCCCGCGCTGCACTACCTCGCGCACTACAGCAGCGGTGTCTTCGACTTCGGCGTCGACGCCCTCGGTGATCCCGCGCCCGAACCCGACGCGTTGCCCGGCGGCACCCGCCGCGAGGAGCTGAAGCGGCTCGGCAGGCACCTGACGTTCCAGGTCGCCACGCTCGACCGGACCCTGCAGGAGGTGCGCACCGGTCGGCTCATCCGCACCGTCCTGCACACCGAGGAGGGCGCGCTGTTCTGCGATTCCGTCGTGCCGACCGAGCACGTCGTCGGGCTGGTGCTGGACCACGCGGGCACCGGCCCGCTGTTCGGGCACCCGGCGGTGGACGAGGCGGACCGGGCGGTGGCCGAACTCGCCACCCGGCTCCGCGCCCAGCTCAGCCTCGGCTCGCTCAACCCCGGCGGGTGGGAGAGCGCGGAGGCCGTCGCGCCGCTGTCCGTGGACGAGGAGGCGCAGCCGCACGTGACGGCGGGGGACGGGCCGCTGGCCGCGTGCCTGCACGCGGTGCGGGCGCAGGACCTGCACCTGGTCGCGCACGTCGTGGACGGCGAGGTGCTGGCGATGGTCGACTGCCTCGGCGACCCGTCGCTGGCCCCGTTCTTCAAGCAGATCACCGTGGACGCGCGCCGGCGGTTCTACCACGGCTTCGTGCAGGAGCTGGGCGCGTTGACCACCAAGCTGAACCGGGCGGTGAGCCCCGTCGTCGGCGGGCTGATGGAACGGCTCGTGCTGGACGTCGAGATGGGCGCGATCTACTACTACCGGATCCGTGCCGGGGAATACCTGGTGGGCGTGACGATCGACCAGGCGCGAGTCCGCGCGGCGGATGATCGAATGTCCGCGCTGGCCGTCGAACTCACTCCGATCGGTCCTTGAACGCCCACCCATCGCTGCCTACCGTGTAATGGTGACGCCCGTGATCCGCTCGGCCGCCCTGTTATCGGCCCTTGGCGCGGGTTGGCTCGCCGCGTGGCAACTCGGACTTCGTGAAGTCGACCAGTCACCGGCCTACGGGTTCTTCATCACGGCGCTGCTGGGTTTCGGTTTGTACGCCAGCACCAGCGGGATCGTGATCGCGGAATTCCGGAAGCAGTTCCGCACCGTCGTCATCGCGGTCACGCTCGGTGTGCTCGCCAAAGTCGCGCTGGTCTTCGGCGTGATGTTCTTCGTGTTCCGCGACCCGAACCACCTGATCCTCGCGGTGGCGGTGGCGCAGATCGACCCGCTGTCGGTCGCCGCGATGCGGGCCAAGTCGAAGATGTCGGACTCGGCGAAGGCGCTGCTGTCGGCGTGGGCGTCGTTCGACGACCCGATCACCGTGCTGCTCACGGTCTACATCACCGCGTTCGCGCTCAACGGCGGCGCGGTCGGCGGCGTGGGGTCGTTCGCGGTCAACCTGGTGCTCAACCTGGCGTTGGCCGGGATGGCGTACATGTTGTGGACGCTGGTGCGCGGGCGGGTGCGCAAGGCCGAGGAGGGCGGCCGGTCGGTCCGGTACGCGGTGCGCGCGGTGATGGTGGTCGCGGTGCTGGCCATCGGGTTCGTCGCCGTGCAGTACGCGTTGCTGCTGGCGTTGGCGCTGCTGGGGTTGTTCTTCCGGCCGAACCTGGGTCGGTGGGTGGACAGGCTGGCGGAGGCGGGCATGTTCGCCGCGATCGCCGCCGTCGGGCTGGTGCTGGCCGCCGAGTTCAGCTGGGCGCTGGCCGGGGTCGGTGTGGTGCTCGGTGTGGCGGCGTTCGGCGCGCAGGCCGTGGTGGCGGTCGTGCTGACGGTGCCGAAGCGGTGGCGCGGTGACCGGGTGCGGCTCGCGTTGGGACAGCAGAACGGGCTGACCGCGATCATCCTGGCGTTGCTGCTGGAGCCGACGTTCCCGGGCTCCATCGCCGTGGTCGCGCCCGCCGTCGTCGTGGTGAACCTGCTCAACGCCGTGACGAACGGCGCCTACGACCGCCTGCAGGAGGCGGTGCGGAAGCCCGTGCGACAACCGGTGCGCGCGCCGAAGGTCCGGCAACAGCCCGCCACCGTGCCGTCGGTGGCCGCCCTCCAGCGGATCAAGCGCACCCCTTGACCGGGTGGTAGGTCAGGCGGGGGAGGAGCGGAAGACGGCGCGGCGGACGCGCGGGCTGAGGTTGCGCAGGGCCTCGTGGACGCGGCTGCGGCGTGAGCCCTGGTTGACCTCGGCCACCAGGCCGCCGGCCCGTCCCGACCACGGCGGCAGCTTGAACAGCGGGTCCAGCAGGAACAGCGGCAGGAACTCCACGATCCCGTCGTAGATCCCGCACAGCTCGTCCAGCTGGTCCTCCGCGTCCGGCTCGCCGGCCGACTGGTACCACTGCGACACGGCGGCGCGGAACGCCTGCACGGCCTTCTGCATGAACACCGCCTGCGCCGCGGCCTGGGTGAACTCCGGGGTCCGCAGCCGCCGGTGCACCGCCTCCTGGGTCGCGGTCGGCGCGTGGTCGAACGCCTCCTCGAACATCACGTCGACCTGCGTCAGCTCCTCCAACGCGTCCACCGCGTCCCGGAACAGCCGCTCCACCTCGCCGGGCAGCCTGCCCGACGCCTCCGGCGCCGCACGTCCCGGCGCACCACCGCCCGCCAACGCGGTCAGCTGCCGCTGGATCGCACCGAGCTGCCGGTCCGACGACGCACGCACACCGTCCACGTGCTCCGTCAGCTGCTCGATGAACCCGTAGATGCTCGACTGCTGCCTGGTCAACCGGTCCATCTGCGACCGCAGCGCGGACAACGGGTCCGTGTCGCCGCCCAGCCGCCGGCTCGTCGCGCCGACCAGCGCCTTGAAGTCGTCCGCGAACGTCCGCTCGACGTACACCAGCGGCTCCCGGCCCAGCAGCTCCCGCAGCTGGATCGCCACGCCGTCCGCCACCACCCCGTTGACCAGCAGGATCAGCTCGGCGTCCGGGTCGGCTTCCCGCACCGCCGAGATCCGCCGCATCACCGCGCCGACGTCCGAGTTGTCCAGCAGCGACCGGCTGAGCAGCACGGCGCACCCGCCGGTGCGGTCGGGGAACGTGACCCAGAAGTCCACCAACGAGTCCTCGGCCACGCCGAGCAGGTGCCGGTGCAGGTAGTCCAGGCCGTTCGCGTCGAGCAGCCGGCGCACCACGCCGTCGATGTCGTCCGAGCTGAGCGACCCGAACAGGTCGCGCGCCGCCTGCCGCACCATGTCCTCGGTGACCGCGAAGTCACCGCCGCCGGACGTGCGGGCGTTGTCGTCGGCCATCCGGAACACCCGGTGGCACAACCGGATCACGTTCCGCGCGTTGCCGCGCGCGATGTCCCGCAGGTACCGCGTGGTGTCCACGGTGAACGGCGCGAGCTGCCGGGTGCCGAACACCTGCTCCTGCGCCAGCGTGATGAACTCGCGCACCTCGCCCTGGCTGAGCCCGGACATCACCACCGTGTAGGGGATGCGCTGCCGCACGGCGGGCGGCAGCACGGACTTGAAGTCCGGCAACCCGCACAGCACCAGGCACGCACCGGCCTTCGCGAACACCTGGAGCAACGTCTGGAACGCCGCCATCGTCCGGGCCTGCGGGCGGCTGTCCGCGGAGAAGATCTTGTCCAGCTCGTCCACCGCCAGCACGAACCGCCGCTGCCTGCCGCCGAACAGCAGGGCGAACACGCCCATGGCCTCCAGCGCGGCCACCTCGGTGTCGATCGGCGTGGCGATGCCCCGTTCCACCAGCACCTGGTCCGGCGTGCCGCCGAGCAGCCACGACCACACCGAGTGCTCGAACCCCGGCCGCAGCAGCAGGGTGAGCGCGGTGCCGAAGTCCTTGTTGTTGGTGACCTCGCGCAACGTGTCCTGGACCTTGCGCAGCAACGCGCTCTCCATCAGGCCCAGCCGTTCCACGACCTCCTGCGGCTCCAACTGCCTGCTGCCGAGCCACTCCAGCATGTCGCTGGTCAGGCCGCTGCTCTGGAGCGAGTCGGCGACGATGTCCGCGTAGTACTCGCTGACCTGGGCGCGCACGCCCTCGCGGCCGAGCTTCTGCATGAACCGGCGGTACAGCTCGATGAAGCTCTCCGCGGTCGCGTCGAGGTACAGCGCGTGCGTCGGGTCCGCCAGCACCTGCCGGGCGTGCCGGACCAGCCGCACCGCGAGGTGCGTCTTGCCGGTGCCGTAGTCGCCCAGCACGGCCACGACCGTGCCGGTGCGGTCACGCCCGCCGCGCGCGGGCGGCGCGTCCAGGTAGGTGGTGAGGTGGGCGAGCGCCTGCCGCGTCGCGTCCGTGGTGATCGCCACGTCGACCGCGTCCGGGTCCGCGTCGAAGTCCGTGATCCGGGCGACCGCCATCGGCGAGAAGGGGTTCTTCCGCGGGGGCGGGGGATCGCTGCTAACGCTCATGGCCCATTCCCCAGTCCATTCCGGTGGACTTCTTGTTCAAGAACGCTCGGATGTCCTCGACGGACACCAGATCGGCTTCGGTGTAGCTTAGCCCCGAATCGAGTCGGTGCTCGTAGGTGCCGTGTAGATACCTCTGCAACATTGCGACCGTTTGGCAGAGTTTCGCCACCAATTCCATCGCGTCGTCACTCATCCGTGGATAACTTCCCACTTCCGCGTGACGCGACAGCCGGTCTTCGGTGAATCGCTCCGCGTCACCGGAATCGAGCGGACCCAGGTACAGCGTGATCGGCGGAACCCAAGTTTCCAGTTGCCGCACGACATCGGCCACGTCGTCCGGGTCCAGGTACGCGGATTCCGCCAGGAACAGCACTTTCGCGCTGCTGAACATCCGCGCGTAGCGGATCACCTCGTCCACCAGTTCGTTCGGACTCGGCAGCAGCACGACCAGCGCGATGTCCTCGCGCAGCGCCCGGCCGAGGCGCGGGAACACGCGGCGCGGCACGTCCCGGTCGCCCTTCAGCCGGTCCGCGGCCTCCGGCCGCAGCGCGTCGTGGTCCACCAGCAGGTCGAACATCTGGTCGCACACCTCGACGATGCGCTCGTCGATGGACAGCTCCCGATCGGTCGGCAGGCACCCGGTCAGGTCCAGCACGACACCGCGCATCCCCAGCGCGGCGAGCTCGCCGACGACCCAGTCCGCGCACCGGTTGACCAGCGCCGTCTTACCGCACCCGGACTCGCCGGTGACCAGCACCGACCGGCCGTACTCCAGCAGTCCGGTCAGGTCGCCCATCTCCTGCTGGAACTCCTGGAAGGCGCTCTCGGTGCCGTCCACGGGCACGTAGTAGCCGCGGTGCGCCCGCCGGTCCCACGGGCGCAGCGGCCGCATCGGCGTGCTCTCCCAGCCGGGCAGCGGGAACGGGTTGACCGGCCCGCGGTTCATGCACACCCCCGTCGCCTCGCGGCGGCCTACCGAAAGCCTCAGCCTACCGACGGAGAGTCGCACACGGGCGCGAACTCGTTGAGCGGCATACCCGATCGGCGCATCGGCGCTACTGCTTTCGGGAGCGGCCTGAAAAGGGTGAACACCTCACCGGGGCTTACCAGGGCGAGGGCGCGTAGTCCTTCAGGAAGCAGCCGTACAGGTCCTCACCCAGTTCACCGCGCACGATCGGGTCGTACACCCGGGCCGCGCCGTCGACCAGGTCCAGCGGCGCGTGGAAACCCTCGGCGGCCAGCCGCATCTTGGTCGGGTGCGGCCTTTCGTCGGTGATCCAGCCGGTGTCGACGGCGGTCATCAGGATGCCGTCGGTCAGCATCTCCTCGGCGCTGGTGCGGGTCAGCATGTTCAACGCGGCCTTGGCCATGTTCGTGTGCGGGTGGCCCGGCCCCTTGTAGGCGCGGCTGAACTGGCCTTCCATCGCCGAGACGTTCACCACGTACTTGCGGCGGGCCGGTGAGGCGGCCATCGCCGGGCGCAGCCGGGAGATCAGGATGAACGGCGCGGTGCTGTTGCACAGCTGCACTTCCAGCAGCTCGACCGGGTCCACCTCGTTGACCCGCTGCACCCAGCTGTTGACCGGCGCCTCGTCCGGCACCAGGCCGCCCGCGTCGATCTCCTTGGACCCGGCGGTGAGCGCGAGCGCCGTCACGGCGGGGATCGTGTCGGCCAACGTGCCCGCCAACGCCACCGGGTGCGCGGACATGGTGTGCCCGAACGTCACCAGTTCGGGCAGGGGGCCGGACGAAAGTTGCGCCAAGTTCAAGGGTTCGGACTCGGCCGCGACCAGCGGGGCGTAGGCGTTGGACGACCGGCGCACGGTCTGCGCGGCGTTGTTGATCAGGATGTCCAGCGGACCGGCGGCGGCCACCGAGTCGGCCAGCTGCACGACCTGGGCCGGGTCGCGCAGGTCGATGCCGACCACGCGGAGCCGGTGCAGCCAGTCGGCGCTGTCGGGCATGGACGCGAACCGGCGCACCGCGTCGCGCGGGAACCGGGTGGTGATGGTGGTGTGCGCGCCGTCGCGGAGCAGCCGCAGCGCGATGTACATGCCGATCTTGGCCCGGCCGCCGGTGAGCAGGGCGCGCTTGCCGGTCAGGTCCGCGCCCTGGTCGCGCTTGGCCCGGTTCAGCGCCGCGCAGTCCGGGCAGAGCTGGTGGTAGAACGCGTCGACCTCGGTGTACCGGCGCTTGCACGTGTAGCAGGACCGGGCGCGCAGCAGCGTGCCCGCTTTCGCGCCCGGCTCCGGCTCGCGCAGCAGCAGGCCGCGGGTCTCGTCGTCGATCCGGGACGGCGAGCCGGTCGCGGTCGCCTCGATGACCGCGCGGTCGTTGGCGGTGACCGAGGCGCGGCGGTCGGCCTTGCGGCGCTTGCGGAGGCTCTTCCAGATGCCGGCGGTGGCCCGGCGGACGGCGACCGCGTCGGGGTGCTCGGTGTCCAGTTCGTCCACTTGGGCGAGCACCCGTAGGGCGATTTCCAGTTCGGCGGGGTCAATCGACACGACCGGCACTCTACCTGCGCCGAAATTCGCACCCGGACAGGTGAAATTCGCGTGAGCCACCGCTAGGGTGCCCGGCATGCCTACAGCGGGTACCGGCCCACGGGTGCGCCGGCTGGCCCATCCCGACGCCGACATCCGGGCGCGTGCCCTCGGCCTGCCGCGCGGTCGCCCCGTTCTCGCGGTGTTCGGCTCGGCCGACGCCCTGGACACCGGACTCGCCGCCACCGTGCTGCCCGTGCTGCGTGCGGTCCTGGCCGCTGCCGCGCGGGCGGACGCCGTCGTGGTCACGGCGGGTGCCGACGTCGGTGTCACGCACTTGATCGGCCTGGCCGCCGAGTCGTTGGAGGGCCGCTGGCCCCGGTTGGTGGGCGTCGCGCCGTCCGGCCGGGTCGCCGCGGAGGACGCCGAACCGGCCGAGGGTGAGGTACGGCTCAACGTGAACCACGACACGGCGGTGCTCGTGCCCGGCTCCCAGTGGGGCGAGGAGGTGCCCGCGCTGTTCCGCGCGGTGGACGCCGTCGCCGGGTCGAAGCGCCCGGCGCTCGCGCTGCTGATCGGCGGAGATGCGGTGGCGCGGGCCGCGCTGGTCGACCACCTGGGTCGGGACCGGCCGCTGCTCGTGCTGGCCGGCACCGGGGCGCTCGCGGACGAGATCGCAGCCCCCGCCCCCGACGCCGCCCCCGACGCCGCCCCGGACGACGACCTGGCCGTGTTGGTGCGCAGCGGTCAGGTGGCCGTGGTGCACCTGGACGAGGGCGCGGACAAGGTGGTCGCGGTGGTGCGGCGGGTGCTGGGCAGCCGGCCCGGCGCCAAGCTGCACGCCACCGTGCCGCCGCCCGCCGTGTGGCCGAGGGTGCGGTTCCGGGCGCCCGAGCCGCACCCCGTGATCGACCCCGGCTACGTGCTGGACTACCCGCTGCTCGCCGACGCGATCCACGAGGCCAACCAGGTGGTGGCCCCCGCGTTGCACGAGTGCGAGGTCGCCGCCCTCAGGGCGAGGGAACGCGCGCGGCTGCTGGTGGTGCTCGCCATCGCCGCCGGGTTCGGCACCACGGTGTTCGCCGCGTTGCAGGTGTGGCTGCGGGACTCGCCGTGGCCCGGTGTGCTGCTGGCCGTGTCCGGCGCGGCGGCGGCGGTGCTCGCGGTGGTGGCCCGGAGTGGTGAGGACCCGGACGCCCGCGTTCGCGCCGAGCAGTTGCGCGCCTTGTACTTCGACCACCTCGCCGCACCACCGCCCGTCGACGACGCCGAGCGCGAAGAGCGTTCCCGCGAGTTGGCGACGGCGGTGGCGCGGTTCCGCCACGAATCGGTGAGCCGCACATGACCCCCACCGGATTGTCGGCTCCGCCGACGGTCGTCGACGACCACCGCGAGCAGTTCCTGCGCGCCTTCCTGAGGCACCGGGTGGGCGAACGGCTCGCCGGGTTCGAGCAGGCCCAGGCCCGCTACACGTCGGCGCGGCGTTGGGCGACCGCCGTCACGGTGCTGCTGTTCACCGCGGCGGCGGCGTTGGGCGCGGTGGCCGTGGCGGACGGTGGCCGGCGTGCGCTGTGGGCGTTCCTGGCCACGGTGGCGGCGGCGCTGGCCACGGCGGTCACCGTCTACGAGACCGCGTTCTCGTTCCGCGCCCTGTCCCGCCGGTCCGCGAACGGCGTGGCGCTGCTGCACCTGCTCCAGGCGCACGGCGCGCCGGAGGGCGAGGACGGCGTCAACGCGTTCCGCACCGAGGTCGAGAGCGTGCTCCGGCACTCGGACCAGTGATCCGGTGATCGGGTGCTCGTGCGCGGTGGTTGTGGCGCACCTGGACCGCTGGGTTCCGCCGGTTCGGCGCCGTCGCGGTCACCGTCCCAACCGGACAGAGCCGGACATGTGCGGTCACGGCGTCAGCTCGCCGCCGCGGTCAGCCCGGTGGCGGCCAGCTTCGCCGGACGGTGACCGTGGCCCCAGATCCGCTCCTGGTAAGCGCGCAGCAGTGCCGTGTGGATCTCGTCGACGTACTCCGCCGCCGCGCAGTCCCGGCGCCACACCAACGTGACGCGCCGGTGGACCGGATTGCCCACGACCGGTTTCAACAGCACGCCGGGCAAGTCGTGCCCGGTCGGGAAGAAGCACGCCACGGTGTGCCCGGAACGCACGAGTTCCGCGGCCGAAGCCGGATCGACGCCGAAATGCGCGCAACGCGGTGTGAATCCGGCCGCCTCGCAGGCCAGGTGCAGGTGCAGCCGTCCGCCGCCGTGGCTCTCGTCCGGCACCGCCCATTCCTCATCGGCCAGTTCGGACAGCCGAATCTCACCGCGACCGGACAACCGGTGTCCGGCGGCGATTCCGACCAACATCGGTTCCGAAACGACGGTCCGGCAGGCGACTTCTTCGGGAATCCGCAGTGGACTCTGCGGGAACTCGGTCACCAGCGCCACGTCCAACTTCGCCGTGCGAACCAGTTCGACGACCGTGTCACCACCGCGTTCGATGTGGGTGGTCTGCGGGTGCGTCGGTAACAAGGCGCGCACGACGCCCACCAGCAACGGCGTCAGGGAACCGGGGACGCCGCCGAGCCGGATGCCCGTCACGTCGTTCTCCGCGGCCAGTTTGCGTGCGGTGACAAGCAGATCGTCGAAGCGTTCCACCAGGTCGCGGGATCGCAGCACGACGTGGCGACCCAGTTCGGTCAGCTCGACGCCGTCGGTGCGCCGCAGGAACAACGGACCCCCGAATCCGCGTTCGATTCGGCGCAACTGGGCGGTCAAACCGGCCTGCGCGATCTTCAGCAGTGAAGCGGCTCGGCTGATGCTGCCCGCTTCCGCCACGGTCAGGACGACGTGGAGGTGCCTGAGCTCCATGTTCACTGCGGCAGCCTAGGGCAAGGCGAACACGCCAAACACCGACCGCGAGAGTGGGTAGGGGATGACGCTGCGTCGAGAAGATCCCGCTCCGTTGCTCCAACAGGTGCATAACTGAGGAGTTATCGCCACCTCACACCTACCGCCGCGCTCACTGGTTCGACCACTCTGCTGGATGGCCATCGCCGAGTCCCGTGTCCGCTGAGTTCTGTGTCAGCCGAGTTCTGTGTTCGTCGAGTTCTGTGTTCGTCGAGTTCTGTGTTCGTCGAGTTCTGTGTTCGTCGAGTTCTGTGTTCGTCGAGTTCTGGGGAGGTGTGAGCGACATGAGAAAAGCGTTGCGGCTGCGACGCCTTTCCCGTCCGCGCGACGACAGGTACCTCTTCGTCCCGCTGGACCACAGCGTTTCCGACGGTCCGGTGGTGCCGCGCGACCGGTGGCACGACCTCATCGATTCCGTCGTCGTGGGCGGCGCCGACGCCATCATCGTCCACAAAGGACGGGTCCACACGATCGACCCGGACGTGCTCGCCGGCTGCGCGCTGGTCGTCCACCTCAGCGCGGGCACCGCGCACGCCGCCGACACCAACGCCAAGGTCCTCGTCGGCGAGGTCGACGAGGCGCTGCGGCTGGGCGCCGACGCGGTGAGCGTGCACGTCAACATCGGCTCGGACACCGAGGGCCGCCAACTCGCCGACTTCGGCGCGGTGGCCAAGGCGTGCGACGACTGGAACGTGCCGCTGATCGCCATGGTCTACCCGCGCGGACCGCGCGTCGCCGACCCGAACGACGCCACGCTGCTCGCGCACGTGGTCAACATCGCGGTCGACCTCGGCGCCGACATCGTCAAGACCAACCTCGCGCTGCCCGCCGAGCGGATGGCCGAGGTCATCGCCAACTGCCCGATCCCGGTGCTGGTGGCGGGCGGTCCGGCGACCGGCGGCAGCGTGGTCGACCACGCCCGCACCGCGATGGCGGTCGGCTGCGCGGGCCTCGCCGTCGGCCGCCGCGTGTTCACCGCGCCCGCACCGATGTCGCTGGTCGCTGAACTGGCGTCGATCGTCCACGCCGACACCGATGCGGACCTGGTCCGCGCGATGACGGGCGTCGTCGCCTCGTCATGACCACGTCGTCCGGCTTTCTCACCATTGGAGAACCGTTGAAGTTCGCCTGGATCGACCTCAGAACCGTCCCCGAAGCGCACCGCGAAGCTGTCGTGGACGCCGCCGTGCACGCCCGCATCGCGGGCGTCGTCTCCGACGACCCGGCGCTGCTGGACACGTTGCCGCCGACGATCACCCGCGTGCTCGTCACCGACACCCCGGTCGACAGCCCGCACCTGGTCACCGTGGTCGTCGACGACCAGGACCGGCTGGACCGGCTCACCACCGACGCGGCGTTCGTGCAGGTGCGCGACGACCGCACGCTCAAGCTCGCGTGCGCGGCGGCGGTGCGGCTGGGGCACACCGTCGTCGCGTTCACCGACCCGACGAAGATCCCGCTGGAGATCGTCATCGCCGCCGCCGACGGCGCGCCCGGCAAGCTCGTCACCGTCGTGGCCGACCTCGAAGAGGCCGCGATCGTGCTGGACGTGCTGGAGCACGGCTCGGACGGCGTGCTCATGGCGCCGCGCGACGCCACCGACGTGTTCAAGCTGGCCCGGCTGCTGGAGGCCACCACCCCGCCGCTGGATCTCACCACGCTCACCGTCGAGGGCATCACCCACAACGGCCTGGGCGACCGGGTGTGCGTGGACACCGCCTCGCACTTCCGGGAGGACGAGGGCATCCTCGTCGGCTCGTTCTCCTCCGGCTTCATCCTGTGCTGCAGCGAGACCCACCCGCTGCCCTACATGCCGACCCGGCCGTTCCGGGTCAACGCCGGCGCCCTGCACTCCTACGTGCTCGGCCCGGACAACCGCACCAACTACCTGTCCGAGCTGCGCTCGGGCAGCACGGTGCTCGCCGTCGACTCCGAGGGCCGCACCCGCAAGCTCACCGTCGGCCGGGCCAAGCTCGAATCGCGCCCGATCCTGACCATCACCGCGCACTCGCCCGAGGGCGTCGAGGTGAGCCTCACCGTGCAGGACGACTGGCACGTTCGGGTGCTCGGCCCCGGCGGGAAGGTCCGCAACGTCACCGAGCTGCGACGCGGCGACGAACTGCTCGGCTACGTCGCGACCGAGCAGCGGCACGTGGGCATCCCCATCGGCGAGTTCTGCAAGGAGACCTGAGCCGGTGCGAAACCCAGGGGTTCCTGCCAGAGCGCGGTGATCGTTCTTGTGGCAGGGTGAGCGCGTGGAACAAGTCGTACTCCTGGACGAGTCCGGTGCCGGTATCGGCGTAGCCGACAAGGCCTCCGTGCACCACGCGTCCACCCCGCTGCACCTGGCGTTCTCGTCGTACCTGTTCGACGCGGCCGGCCGGCTGCTGCTGACCAGGCGCGCCCTGCACAAGAAGACGTGGCCGGGCGTGTGGACGAACTCGTGCTGCGGCCACCCCGCGCCCGACGAGTCGATGATCTCGGCGGTGTCGCGGCGGCTGGCCGACGAGCTGGGGCTGGCCGACGTCACCCTCGACCTGGTGCTGCCCTCGTTCCGCTACCGCGCGGTGATGGAGAACGGCGTCACGGAGAACGAGATGTGCCCGGTGTTCCGGGGCCTGGTCTCCGGTGATCCGACGCCGAACCCGGACGAGGTCGACTCGTTCGAGTGGGTGCCGTGGGCCGAGTTCGCGCCCGCCGTGCTGGCCGGCGCGCGTCCCGTGTCGCCGTGGTGCGCGCTGCAGGTGGCGGAGCTGTGGGAACTCGGCCCCGACCCGCTGGCCTGGCCCACCGGCCCCACGTCCGGCCTCCCCGCCGCCGTCCGACTCACCTGAACGCCGGCGACTGAACCCTGGCGACAAGCTGTCGTGAAGCTGTCGGTTCCCTGAACGGCGGAACAACACCCCGGTCACGGTCCGTTCTGCCGGGTGTGCTGACCGCTGAACTCGCTCCGACCCGTTCCCCGGCCCGCTTCGTCGCCCTCGGGGGCGCTGTCGCAGTCCTGCTGACCGTCGCCCTCATCGGGGGACTCGACCTGTACGGCCTCACCGAGTCCACCAGGCACCTGCGCCGCACCATCAGCGAGTACGCCCTCGGGCCGTACCGCTGGGTGTTCGACACGGGTGTCGTGCTGCTGGTGCTCGGGTCGGCCGCGACCCTCACCGTGCTGGTGCGCAGAGGGATGGCCAAGTGGAACTCGGTGGGCGCGATCGCGTTCGCCGCGTGGTCGGTCGGGCTCACCCTGGTGGTGATCTTCCCCAAGAACAACTGGGCCATCGGCCCCAGCATCAGCGGCAGCATCCACCGCTTCGGCAGCCTGCTGGCGTTCATCGCCCTGCCGATCGCGGCGATGCTGCTGGCCCGCCCGTGGCGGCGGGACCCGGTGTGGGGCGGGCACGCGCGTTGGACGTTCCGGCTCGGCGTGCTGTCCGCGCTGGCGTTCACGCCGATCCTGTACGGGATCCTGGTGAACCTCGTGGTCGGCACGTCGTGGTGGCGTGTGCTCCCCCTCGGGTACATCGAGCGGCTGCTGGTGTTCACCGAGGTGGTGGCCGTGCTCGTGGCCAGTGTGTGGGCGATCGCCGTGGCCCGGCCCGCCCACCGACCTGCCCACCGGGCCCGGCCCGTGGCGGATCCCGCGGACCGGTCGGTGGAGCCGGCTCAGTCCGAGTACAAGCTGTCCAACACCTCCCGGTAGCGGCTCTCGATCTCCTTGCGGCGCATCTTCAGGCTCGCCGTGAGGGTGCCGTCGGCCACCGTGAAGTCCTTCGGGAGCACGGCGAACTTCTTGATCGTCTCGTGCCTGGCCAGCTTGTCGTTGGCGGCCTTGACGGCCTGTCCGACCTCGGCGTCCGCGTCGAGGTCGGCGGGCGCGAGGTCGGGGTCGATGGTGACCAGCGCGACGCAGTAGTTGCGCCGGTCGCCGTGCACCAGCACGTTCCCGATGTACGGGCTGTTGGACTTGATCAGCCCCTCCACCGCCTGCGGCGCGACGTACTTGCCGCCGGAGGTCTTGATCAGCTCCTTCTTCCGGTCGGTGATGCGCAACCGGCCTGCCTCGTCCAGCTCACCGATGTCGCCGGTGTGCAGCCAGCCGTCCCGCAGCGTCTCGGCGGTCTCCTCCGGCAGGTTGTGGTAGCCGCGCATGATGCCGCGCCCGCCGATCAGCACCTCGCCGTCCTCGGCGATGCGCACCTCGGTGCCGAGCAGCGGACGGCCGACCGTGCCCAGCTTGTTCGCGCCGGGCCGGTTCACGAACGACGCCGCCGACGACTCGGTCAGGCCGTAGCCCTCCAGGATCGTGATGCCCGCGCGGTCGAAGAACTCGCCGACCGGCCGGGACAGCGGCGCGGAGCCGGACACGAAGTACTTGATCCGGCCGCCGACCCGTTCCCGCAGCTTGCTGAACACGAGCTTGTCGGCGATCCGGCGGCGGATCCGCCACTCCGGGTGCTCGGCCACCGCCAACGCCCAGTCGAACAGCTTCGCCTTCACCCCGCCCGTCTCGCGCATCGAAGCGACGACGCGCTGGTGGATCTTCTCGAAGATCCGCGGCGCGGCGGCCACCACGGTCGGGCGCAGCTCCAGCAGGTTGGCCGCGATCCGGTCCACGTCGCCGTCAACGGCGGTGGGCGCGCCGGTCGCGAGCATGGCGACCTGGAGCACCTTGCCGAACGCGTGGGACATCGGCAGCCACAGGAAGTGCAGGTCGTCCGGCGTCAGGATGCCGAGGTCGCTGATCGCCTCCGCGGTGTGCAGCCAGTTGTCGTGGGTCAGCTCGACGCCCTTGGGCGTGCCCGTGGTGCCGGAGGTGTAGATCAGCGTGGCCAGCCGGTCCGGCGTCAGCTCGTCCACCATGGCGTCGTAGACGGCGTCCGCCGCCGAATCGGCCACCGGTTTCGGCTCCCAGTCCGGCGTGATCACCTTCGCGTCGACCTTGCCGGCCAACTCCGGGTCGGCGACCACGAAGACGCTCTCGGAGTCGCGGACGATGTGCGCGACGACGTCCGGCGTGCTGCTGGGGTAGATGGTCGTCGTCACGCCGCCCGCCGCCAGCACGGCCAGGTCGGTGAGGATCCAGTCCACGCTCGTCGTGGCCATGATCGCGACGCGCGCCTCGTCCCGCACACCCAGCTCGCGGAACCCCAACGCACGCCTGCGCACGTGTTCGCCGACGTCGGTCCACGTCAGCGACGTCCACGAGTCACCGGTGCGGTAGCGCAGCGCCTCGGCGTCCGGGGTGGCACGCACCCGTTCGCGCAGCAGATCGGGAATGGAACGGGCCACGGTGACCTCCTGGGGGGAGCGGCGCTCTAGAGCGGTACTCTAACGCGGTGAGATCGACGGGGCAGCGGGCTGTGCTGGACGCGGCGCTCGCGCTGGTCGACGAGGGAGGGCTGGACGCGGTCACGATCAGCGCGTTGACCGCCCGTTCCGGCGTCTCCAACGGCAGCGTCTACCACCACTTCGGCAGCCGGGCCGGGCTGTTCGCCGTGCTGCACGGGGAGAGCTTCGCGCACTGCGTCGCCGCGATGATCCCCGCGCTGGACGTCGGCGACGCGGAGAAGGCCGTGCGGGCGGTGGTGGCGCGGTACCTGGGGTGGGTCGTCGAGCACCCCGGCCGGGCCCGGTTCCTGTACGGCGCGCCGTCGACCGCCGATCCCGCCGTGAAGGCGGAGGTGTTCGAGCCGGTCGCGCGCTGGTTCGCGGCCCGGATGGCGGCGGGCGAGCTGCGCGAGGTTCCGTTGTGGGCGCTGGACCCCGTGGTGATGGGTCCCGCGCACGAGTGCGCCCGGCGTTACCTGATGGGTGGTCTCGACCTGGACGTGGCGGCGGATCTGGTCGGGGATGCGGTGTGGGCGGCCGTCGCGCCCGTAGGGTGATCGCATGGCCACTTGGGGCGACCTCGCCGCATACGTGCACGACACCTATGACGTGATCTCGGAGAACGAGGACGAGATCCGGATCCTGTTCAACTTCGAGCAGTTCGACGAGGACGACGAGCGGACCCAGGTAGTCATCCTGGTCCGCGAAGTGCTCGACAAGCTGCACGAGTGGGTGCAGATCGCGTCGCCGATCGGGCTGGCGACGAGCGTGGACCTGCACGCGTTCCTCACCGAGGTCGGCAACTCGACCATCGCGTGCGGCGCGGCGATCATGGGGGACCACGTCGTGCTGCGGCACTCGTTGCCGTTGGTGGACCTGGACATCCACGAGTTCACCGAACCGCTGGCGCTGCTCGCGGGCACGGCGGACCGGTTGGAGGAGACGTTCTTCGGCGGCGACGACTACTAGCCGCACCGCCGTCGTACTGGCCGCACCGCCGTCGACCGGAGCCGATTCGGCACGGGAAGTTTCCGCAAAATGCGGATGTTCAGCCCAGCGGCCACTGGTCCGTTCAGACCCGCCATGCGATGCGCAAGAGCGCATTCGAGTGAACGGGGAAGACGCATGCCGGTGCTGTCGCGACGGATGGCGGTCAAGGGCGGGCTCGGGGTCGCCGCAGCGGTCGGCGGCGGTCGCGGTCGGGCGGGAAACCGCGACCGCCGCCGAAGAACGGGTGCTGCCGGAAACCCTGCACCGCGCCAGGGCACTCGGCTCCGGAACGCACCGCTTGGAGGCCGGCGAGGTGACGCCGACGCACCTGAGCGTCCTGGGCACCGCCACCGGCGGGATCCGGGTCCGGACGAGTGCGGGTTGGAGCGACTGGCGCTCCATCGCCACGTGCCCCGGTGGACGGGAGACCGGTCGCAGCGCCGCGTTCGTGTCGCTGGCCCACGACACGGTCGAGTACGAACTGCGACTGTCCCAGGACGCCGTGGTGTCGGAGCTGAACACGCTGGACGGACCGGCGGCGGGGCGGCTCGGCCCCCCGAGGCTCAGGCACCGATCGCGCGGCGGCGGAGAGCGAGCAGGCCCGCCTCCGTCGCCCGTGATCGCCCACACACCCCGATCGCCGCAGGAGTTCGCCCAGATCGTCCGCGGACCGACGCCGGAGTGCTAAGTTAGGGTTACCTAACTATGACGGAAGGCTTCCGCGTGTCCACACGGTCTGTCCCGATCGCCGGGTACGAGTCCATGACGTTGCAGGTGCGCGCGGATCTGGGTGAGCGACGGTTGGTCGCCGCCGTGAGGTCCCTGTTCGTGCGGCACGAGGTGCTGCGGTCGGACGGGTTCACGGCCGAGTCCTGCGTCCGCAGGGTGGTGTCGCAGTCCGATACCGCCCTTGAGGATGCCGCCCTGGGAGGTGCCGGGCAGGAGGACGTGCCGGGCGACGCGCCGTTACGGGTGGTGTGGTTCGACGGCGGCACGTCGGGGCGGATCGTGCTCGCCGTGCGGCGGGACGTGCTGGCCCGCCTGCCGTGGCACGTGCTGCTGCCGGGGTTGGTGTCGGCGTGGAACGCGAGCACGCACCTCCGCAGGGTCCCGCTGTCGACGCGCTGAAGCCTCCTCAGGACACCGGCCAGGTGTGCACGGGCTCGTTGGTGTGCATGAGGTCCCGGTACGAACGCAGCATCCGCCGCAACGCCTCCGGCCGGTCCAGTGCCGTGTGGTCGTAGTGGTGGTGGAACGACCGGGCCTGCCAGGTCGCGCCGTTCACGCCGGTCAGGCACCGCTGCTCGATCACCCCGAGCAGCCGCTCCCGCTCGGCCGTGTCGACCTTCAGCCGCACCAGCCCCTCGTGCGCCAGCGGCAGCAGGCGGCGCAGCACCAGCTCCGCCACCGGCACGGTGCCCAGCCCCGGCCAGTACACCTGCGCGTCGATCCCCGCCCGCGCACCGGCCGTGAAGTTCTCCTCCGCCGCGCTGAACGACATCTGCGACCACACCGGCCGTTCCTCCTCGGCCAGCATCCGCACCAGCCCGTAGTAGAACGCCCCGTTCGCCAGCATGTCGACCACCGTCGGCCCCGCCGGCAACGTCCGGTTCTCCACCCGCAGGTGCGGCTGGTCCCGCACCACGTCGTACACCGGCCGGTTCCACCGGTAGATGGTGCCGTTGTGCAACCGCAGCTCGGCCAGCGCCGGCGTGTCACCCCGCTCCAGCACCTGCAAAGGGTCTTCCTCGTCGCAGATCGGCAGCAACGCCGGGAAGTACCGCACGTTCTCCTCGAACAGGTCGAAGATCGACGTGATCCACCGCTCCCCGAACCACACCCGCGGCCGGACGCCCTGCTCCTTCAGCTCGTCGCTGCGCGTGTCCGTGGCCTGCTGGAACAACGCGATCCGGGTCTCCCGCCACAGCTCCTTGCCCAGTAAAAACGGCGAGTTGGCGCCGACCGCGACCTGCACGCCCGCGATCGCCTGCGCCGCGTTCCAGTACGCCGCGAACGAGTCCGGCGACACCTGCAGGTGGAACTGCGTGCTCGTGCACGCGCCCTCCGGCACGATCGAGTCCGCGGTCATCTGCAACCGCTCGACCCCGCTGATCGCGATCTGGATGTCCTCGCCGCGCGCCGCCAGCACCTGTTCGTTCAACAACGCGTACCGCGGGTTCCCGGACAGCGCGGTCACGGCCAGGTGCTTGGGCTGCAACGTCGGCAGGATCCCGATCATCACCATGTGCGCGTCCACGCCGCGCGCCTTGTGCTCGGCCTCGTTCAACGACCTCCGCACGACCTCCTCGAAGGCCGTGACCCCGCCGCCGGTCAGCAGCCGGGGCGCGACGTTGATCTCCAGGTTCCACTGGCCGAGTTCGGTCACGAAATCCGGGTCGGCGATGGCCGCCAACGCCTCGGCGTTGCGCATCGCCGGGTCGCCCGCGTCGTCGACCAGGTTGAGCTCGATCTCCAGCCCGGTCGTCGGCCGGTCGAACTCGAACCGCGACTCCTTCAGCATCCGGGCGAACACGTCCAGGCAGCGACGCACCTTGGTGCGGTACCGCGTGCGGTCGTCGCGGGTGAACTCCTGTCGCCCGACCTCGTCGCCCATAACCGCCGCCGCCTTCCAGCCTTGATCATCAGCGCGCGGGTACCGCGATCGCGGTCACCACAAACCCCTCCCGCGCGAGCCAGCGACCGGTGAACCCGTCCAACGCCACGCCGTCCACCACCGGCGCCTCGACGAGGATCCTCGCGGTGAACGTGCCGTCGTCCGGGTTGATGGCCACCTCCGCATCCTCGAACCCCAGCCACGTCCGCGCCAGCGGGAACCACGCTTTGTAGACGGATTCCTTCGCGCTGAACAGCAGCCGGTCCCACGCCACCTTGTCGCCGGACGCCCTCAGCTCGCCCATCCGGGCCAGTTCGCCGGGCACCGCGATGGCCTCCAGCACCCCGGACGGCGTCGGCTCGTTCGGCTCGGCGTCGATACCGATGGTCCACACGTCCGAGGTCCGGCCCACGGCCGCCGCGCGGTAGCCCTTGCAGTGCGTGATGCTGCCGACGACCCCTGCCGGCCACGACGGCTCGCGCTTCGGTCCGGGCAGCAGCGGCACGGGCGGGTACCCGAGGGCCGCCAGCGCCGTGCGCGCGCAGTGCCGCCCGGTGGTGAACTCCTTCTTCCTCTTGTCCACCGATCGCGCGATGTGTTCCTCCTCTTCGGGGAACAGGACCACGGTGTCCGGGTCGCCGAAGACCTCGAACGCCGACACCGGGGGTGCGAGCAGGTCGGTGATCACCGGGCGTCCCCCTCACGCAGCACGTCCAGCAGCGGCGCCGCGGTCCAGCCGCGCGGCTGCCACTCCCGCGGGTAGCCGAGCGACACCTCGTCGAAGCGGACGCCGTCCTTGCGGATCGTGCGCGGGATGTGCAGGTGCCCGTAGACCATCACCGCCGCGCGGAACCGCAGGTGCCAGTCCGCGGTCCGCTCGGTGCCGCACCACAAGGCGAATTCGGGATACCGCAGGATGAACGTGGGATCGCGCACGAGGGGCCAGTGGTTGATCAGCACCGTGCGCAACGCAGGTTCGACGGAGAGCAACCGCCGCTCGGTCTCCTCGAGCCGCGCCGCGCACCACGCCTCACGGCTCGGGTACGGGTCCGGGTGCAGGAAGTACTCGTCGGTGCAGATGACGCCGGCCTCCTGGGCGACGGCCAGCGCGGACGCCTTGTCCGTCGTGCCCGCCGGCCGGAACGTGTAGTCGTACAGTGTGAACAGCGGCGCCACCGCCACCGGCCCGCCGGCACCCTCGAACACCGCGAACTCGTCCTCGGGCGTGAGCACGTCGATGCTCCGGCACAGCTCCACCAGCTGCTTGTAGCGCATCTCGCCGCGTGCCTGCGCCGGGTCGTCCTTCGTGGTCCACAGCTCGTGGTTGCCCGGCGACCAGACCACCTTGGCGAACCGGCCGCGCAGCACGCCAAGCGCCCACTCGATGTCGTCGAACTTCTCCGCCACGTCGCCCGCGACGATCAGCCAGTCGTCGGGGGAGTGCGGCCGGATCGCTTCGACGATGTCGCGGTTCTGCTGGTAAGTCACGTGCAGGTCGCTGGTGGCGAGGAGTCGCGGCGGAGTCGTCACACGACCGAGCGTATCCGGGCGATTGCGGTCTCGGGAAAGTTAGCGCTCACATGACCGTTCATCCGCTCGTCGCTCCTGTGGAGCCGTTCGGCGGAACACGGGTGTCCGCGTGACGCTGGACCACTCCCGTTCGTCGCGCGTTCCCTTACCAGGGAGCGTCCGTGTTCCTAGCGTGATGGGCATCACGACGTCCTGGGCGGAGGACCTGATGACCAACTACGTACGACCTGCGCAGCCGTTCGGTCGAACGGTGGGCGCGGAGATCGCCCGCCAGGTGCAGCAGCACACGCACCCCGCGGTCGCGCCCAGGCGCACCGACGACGCCCTGGCCATGTTGCTGCGCGCCCGCCAGCGCGGTGACGCCCAGCGCCAGGAGCCGTGGGTGCGCCGGGCGCCGGAAACGCCTCCCCGACCGCCGCACGCCGACGTGATCGAGCAGCTGGCCGTGCGCCTGGTGCCGCCGTCGCTGTGGGCCGTGGTCGAGCCGCTGATCCCGCCCGCGAAGGTGCGCCGCCAGGGCGGCGGACGCGGCCGGGTGTCGGACCGGGCCATCTTCACCGCGATCGTGTTCGTGCTGACCAGCGGTTGCGCGTGGCGGCACCTGCCGCCGACGTTCGGCGTGACCGTGCCGACCGTGCACCGGCGGTTCCAGGAGTGGAGCGAGGCCGGGCTGTGGCTGCGGCTGCGCCGGGTGGCGATGGAAGGCGCGGCGGACGACGCGGAGTGGCTGCGGCTGGTGCTGGAAGCGGCGGAACGACGCGGCGCCCGAGCCGCGGGCTGAACGGTCAGGGCAACGGCGTGGGTCTTCGGACGTCCCTGTAAATGTGAACCGGGACGTTCCCTGCGCCGTTCGTCCCAATGGAGGTGTTACTCATGAAGGAGCTGTCCAGACGCGAAGTCGCCCTGTTGAGAGCGACTGCCGCGAACCGGGTCGACCTGACCCGCAGCGCCGAGCCCGACGTCCGCGTGGACGGTCTGCCGTTCTGCGACCCGACCACCGCGCGCGCCCTCGTGCACGCGGGCCTCATCGAAGCGGCAACCCCTGTCGCGCCCGGTCACCGGGCGCCCGCCCGCCTCACCAACGCCGGCGTGGCGGCCCTGGCCCTCGGCCTGGACGACGTGGTCGCGGCCTGAATCGCCTGACCGGTTGATCGCGGGGTCTCGTTCCAATGGCTGGAATCGTCGGGATGCCGTGGCCGACCGCAGGAAGCGCCGTACCCCGTGGGTAGGGCCCGCACACTCGCTCAGGTGTACCGGCACTTCGGTGAGGTCGACGCCGCCGGGACATCGCCGCTGTACGAGCGCGTCGCCGTCGCCCTGAGTGAGTCCGACGAGGCGCTGCGCGCCATCGAGGCGGCGCCTGCGCGCAAGCGGAGCCCCACGGTGATCCTCGCCGCGCTGCACGACCTCGCCCTCGCCGGACGCGCCCCCGCGCTTGCCGCGGCCTATGCCGCCGCGGACGGCGACGCTGCCGCCGGCGCGGCGATCGACACGCTGCTGCGAATGACCGACTCGGTCGTGGCCGTCGCCGTGCGCCGGCAGCCGCGGACCAACGAGACCGGGCGCTGCGCCGTGCTGTACCCGGCCATTGCCGAGGCGGCGCGCCGGGTGGGCGCGAATGCGGTCGGGCTGATCGACGTGGGCTGTTCGGCCGGCCTCAATCTCAATGTCGATCGCGTTGGCATCACCTACAGCAACGGACAATCGCTGGGCGACCCGTCATCTCCCGTGCGGATGTCGTCTTCGATCGTGGGAGACCGGCCCATCCCGACGCGGGCGATGCCCGAGGTCGTCGCCCGGGTCGGCGTCGACCTCGATCCGGTCGACGTGACCGACGCGGATGACGCCCGGTGGTTGCGCGCCTGCCTGTGGCCGGATCAGCTGGAGCGGATCGCGAGGCTCGAAGCGGAGATGGCGTTGGCGGCGACGGCCCCTCCGCTGCTGCTGCGAGGTGACGCCGTCGAGGTGTTGCCCGACGCCTTCGCCCGTGTGCCCGCGGACGCCCTGCCTGTCGTCACCACGACGTGGGCGCTGTCGCGCTTCCCGCTCGAGAGCCGCCAGCGCTTCCTGCACCGCCTCGACGAAGCGGCGGCCGGCCGGGCGGTGGCGTGGGTGTCGGCGGAGGGGGTCGGAGTCGCGCCGACGATACCGACACTCGGCGATCGCCGCGCCTCCGGCCACAGCATCATCGGCCTGGCGGTGTCCGACCGGTCGGCTCTGCGCGCCGAGGCCATCGGCCGCTGCTGGTCGCAGGGCCGCTTGCTGGCGTGGCTGGCGGACTCCTAGTGCCCGGTCGAGCGCTGTGCCCGGTCGAGCGCTCCGACCTGACAGGACGCTAGGCGTGCACGCCCGCCTGGTACTTCGGCACCCTCACGCTGATCTTCGTCCCGAGGCCCTGCGCCGTTTCCACGACGAGGCCGTAGTCGTCGCCGTAGCAGCGCCGCAGCCGCTCGTCGATGTTCCCCAGCCCTATCCCGGCCGTCTCACCGACCTGACCGGCCAACGTGCGGCGCAGCGCGTCCGGGTCCATGCCGATGCCGTCGTCCTCGATGGTGATGTGCGCTTCCTCGCCCGCGTCGGCCGCCAGGATCGAGATGTGCCCCGGCCCGACCTTGCCCTCCATGCCGTGCCGCACCGCGTTCTCCACCAGCGGTTGCAGGCACAGGAACGGCACGGTCACCGGCAGCACCTCGGGCGCGATCTGCAACGTCACCTTGAGCCGTTCGCCGAACCGGGCCCGTTCCAGCGCCAGGTACTGGTCGATCGACTTCAGCTCCTCCGACAACGTGGTGAAGTCGCCCGCCCGGCGGAACGAGTAGCGGGTGAAGTCGGCGAAGTCCAGCAACAGCGTGCGAGCGCGCTCCGGGTCCGTGCGCACGTACGACGCGATGGCGGACAGCGAGTTGTAGATGAAGTGCGGCGAGATCTGCGCCCGCAGCGCCCGCACCTCCGCCTCCACCAGCCGGGTCCGCGACCGGTCCAGCTCGGCCAGCTCCAACTGGCCGGACGCCCACCGCGCCACCTCGTTCGTCGCCCGCACCAGCCCCGCCGACGCCTCCCGGCTGTACGCCGCGAGCACGCCGACCACCCGTCCCTCCACGGTCAGCGGCGCGAGGACGGCCGTGTGCACGGGGCAGTCGGGCGCGGAGCAGGTGATGTCGAACGCCCGCGTGCGGCCGGTGTCGAACACGTCGGCGGCCAGGCCCATCGCCTCGGCCGCGTGGTGGTCGCCGTCGCCCTCCCACGCCACCACCTCGGTCTCGTCGGTCAACGCCAACGCGGGCGTGCCCAACAACGTCCGCAGGTGCTTGGCCGACTTCTTCGCCGCCTCCGGCACCAGCCCGGCGCGCAACGGCGGGGCGGCGGACCACGCCGTGTGCAGCGTCTCGAACGTGATCCGCTGCTCGTTGGTGAGGAAGTCGTTGCGGGCGTGGGAAGTCCGCCACAGGGTGATCACCACGGCCAGGCCGACGAGCAGGATCGCGCCCGCCGTCCACATCGCGGTCACAACCGGTCCTGACTGCGCAGACCCAGGTTCTCCGGCGCGTGCAAGCGCACCATGACGTGGTTCACCCCCGGCGGCACCTTGCGCGGCGTCAGCAGCGACACCACGTACATCACGACGAAGCCCAACGGCACGGTCCACGCGGCGGGCCGGGCCAGGAACACGTGGTACCACTCGCCGCGGCCACCGGCGCTGATCGTCACCAGACCGGCCACCAGCGCGGGCAGACCGCCGGCGACCATCCCGGCGACCGCGCCGACCGTGGTGATGCGGGTGCTCCAGATGCCCAGCACCAGCAACGGGCACAGCGACGACGCGGCCACCGCGAACGCCAGGCCCACCATGTCCGCCACCGGCACCTTGCCCACCAGCAACGTCATGCCCAACGGCACCAGCACGGCCAGCACCGTCGACACCCGGAACCCGCGCACACCGCGCAACCGCAGCACGTCCCGGCTCAGCACACCCGCCAGCGACACCATCAGCCCGGACGACGTGGACAGGAACGCGGCGAACGCCCCACCGGCCACCAGCGCGCCGAGCAACTGCCCGCCCAGCCCGTCGATCATCCGGCTCGGCAGCACCAGCACCACGGCGTCCGTGTCGCCGGTCATCAGCAGCTCGGGTGTGTACAGGCGACCGAGCGCGCCGTAGATCGGTGGCATCAGGTAGAAGACGCCCAGCAGCCCCAACACGATCAACGTGGTCCGCCGCGCCGCGCGGCCGTTCGGGTTGGTGTAGAAGCGCACGATCACGTGGGGCAGGCCCATGGTGCCCAGGAACGTGGCGATGATCAGCGAATACACCGCGTACAAGGGGAATCGCTCGCCGCCGCGCATGGGCAGCGCCCACACGTCGTTGGTGTTCGACGGGATCGACACCACGTGCGGCACGACCGCGCCCTCGGGGAACGTGAGCCGGGACCCGGCGGCCACGGTGTGGTCGCCCGCCGTCAACTCGGCGCCGCCGTCGACCCGCTGCCCGTCCACCAGGCCCGAACCGGTGTAGCCCGTGGGCTCCGACACCTGGAAGTTCGTGTCGCTGTCGAAGGTGACCGTGGTCTGCTCCGGGAACTCGGGCAGCTGCGGCCCGCTCAGGTCACGCGCGCCGTGCGCGTGCCAGGCCATCACCAGGAACACCACCGGCACCGCGATCGCGGTCAGCTTGAGCCAGTACTGGAACGCCTGCACGAACGTGATGCTGCGCATCCCGCCGGAGATCACGTTGATCGTCACCACGACCGCGACCACCAGCGCGCCCACCCAGTTCGGCGCGCCCGTCACCGTGTTCAACGTCAGCCCGGCGCCCTGCAACTGCGGCAACAGGTACAGCCACCCGATGCCCAGCGCGAACATGCTCGCCACCGCCCGCACCGCCGGCGACGCGAACCGCGCCTCGGCGAAGTCCGGCAGCGTGTACGCGCCGCTGCGCCGCAGGGGAGCGGCGACCAGCGCGAGCAGCACCAGGTAGCCCGCCGTGTAGCCGACCGGGAACCACAGCATGTCCGGTCCGTGCGCGAAGATCAGCCCGGCGATGCCGACGAACGACGCCGCCGACAGGTACTCGCCCCCGATCGCCGACGCGTTCCACCACGGCGACACGGTGCGCGAGGCGACGAAGAAGTCGGACGTCGTCCGCGAGATCCGCAGCCCGTACGTGCCCACCAACATCGTGCCGACCGCGACCACCAACACCGCGATGATGCCGTACGTACTGCTCACGAACGCTCCACGAGTTCCGCGAACTCCCGCTCGCCGCGCTCGGCCTGGCGCACGTAGAACCAGCCCGCGAGCACGAACACGGGGAACACCAGGAAGCCCAGCAGCAGCCACGGCAGCGGCAGGCCCAGGAGCCGTTCGGCGGCGACGGACGGCGCGAGCGTGAACACCAGCGGCAGGGCCGCGACGCTCCCGCACACCACCGCGCACAGCAGCAGCCCGAGCCGCCGCTGCGTCCGGATCAGCGACCGCATGTAGACCGCGCCCAACTCGCTCTGCTCGTCGATCTCCCGCGACGCGGGGTACGGGCGGGGAGCGCGCGGCGCGCGGGTGCGCGGGCTCGTCACCACCACCCGTTGGGTGTGGGGGCGCTGCGGGGAGGTCACGACGGCTGCCGGTTGCGGCGCACCAGCAGTTGCCGGAGGTGCCGGGCGTGCCGCCGGCTGACCGGTAGCACCGCGCCGCCGATGTTGACGCTCAGGTGGCCGTCCTCCAGCCGCAGTTCGTCGATGTGCCCGAGTGACACGAGGTGACTGCGGTGGATGCGCACGAACCCGGCGGACCGCCACCGCTCTTCCAACCCGTTGAGCGCGGCGCGTACCAATCCACTCCCGGTCGCCGTGTGCAGGCGGGCGTAATCACCGTGCGCCTCGACGTACCGGATGTCGGCCAGGCGGATGAACCGGGTGATGCCCCCGAGTTCGACCGGAATGACCTCGTCACCCACATCGGGGGTTTTCTCGGCCGGCGCGGTCGTGGTCGGTTCCACCGTCTTCGAATCGAGCACTTCGTGCACGATCCGGTGCACCGACTCGGCCAACCGCTCCGCCCGAACGGGCTTGAGCAGGTAATCGAGCGCTTTCAGTTCGAAAGCCTCGACCGCCGGTTCCTGGTGCGCGGTGACGAAAACAATGCGCGGCGGCTGGGCGAACCGGGACAGCACGCGGGCGAGGTCCAGCCCGTCCAGTCCGGGCATCCGGATGTCGAGGAACACGGCGTCGACCGGCTGGCCGGCGTCCATGGCCCGGTGCAGGGTCCGCAACGCCTTGGTGGCGTCCGTGACCCCCTCGACGTGGGCGACACGCGGATCGGAGCGGAGCAGGTAGACGAGGTCTTCGAGCGCGGGGGCCTCGTCGTCCACGGCGAGCACCCGCAGCGTGCGCTCAAGCGCCCCACGGCGCTCCGGGCCCTCGCAGAGAGGGCAGGGAAGTCCTGAGGTCATGGAGTTCCAATGCGGTGTGGTCGGCAGCGTCGGCGATTAGACCACCGGACGCCTATCCTCACCCTTCGGGGTGGCCAAGGGCAATGACCGCCGCGCCGCCTGCGCGTCACCGAGCGTCATCTCCAGTTCGAGGAACGCCTCCTCGGCCCGGCGGGCGGCCAGCGACACGGACGCCGCCGCCGCGCTGCCGACCATCCGACGGGTCGGTTCCTGCAACCCGCGCACCACGTCCGACCACTCGTTCGCCATGCGGGCCAACTCGGTGAGCGCGGAGACCAATTCGGCGGAAGTGCGGGGCGTCACGTCCGCGATCCGCGCCAGGCCGACGTGCGGATCGGAATCCATGACATCCCCCACAAGTGAGCCGTCGAAGTATCGAAACCCGATGCTCTCGTTCCACGACGAGCAGGTCAACGACCCGGAGGAGTGGTCTCAATTGGCAGTCGAAACCGAAACACCCACGACACCCCCCGGTCACCGCCCGCATTTTCACACAATTACGTCGACGCGCGGGGGATGGTTCACGTCAGGTCGGCCAGGGCGGTGGCGGCCATCTGTTCGAACTCGCCGAAGCCGCTGTTCGAGGCGAGGTCGTGGCCGGTGCGGGCGTGGTGGAGGGCTTCGGCGTGGCGGCCGTCGGCGGCCAGGGCGCGGATCAGGTGGACGTGCGACCGGACCACGCCGTAGCGGTAGTCCGCCGACGCGGCCAGTTCCAGCGCGCGCAGGTGGGCCGCCACGGCGCGGGAGGGTTCGCCGAGGTGCCGCAGGACCAGGCCCAGGGCGTTGTGCACCTCCGACTCGATCCGCGGACTCCCGCCCAGCTCCTGCACCAGCGCCAGTGCCCGCTGGGCCGCCCGCAGTGCCTCCGCGTGCTCCCCGTCGAGGCACAGCGCCGCCGCCAGGTGGGCCATGTTCTCGGCTCGTGAGTGCCGCGCCCCGCTGCGGTACCAGGCGGCCAACGCGTGGCGCAGGAACTCGACCGCCTGCCGGTAGTCGCCGGCCGCCGTGCGGCACCGCCCGAGTATCGCGGCGCAGGCGGCCTCGATGTTCACCCCGTCCGCCGCGCGGGCCAGTTCGAGCCCTTCCGTCAGCAGCGCCTCGGCCGCCTCCAGCTCACCGCGCATCAGCCGCACCGCGCCGAGCCCGGCCAGCGCCGAGATCCGCACGTGCGGCAGGGCGCCTTCCCGCTCGCCCAGCTCCATCATCCGCTCGAACGACGCGAGCGCGGTCGGGAAGTCGGCGAGCTCCATGTGCACGATCCCGACCAGCCCGACGTGCAGCCACTCCACCCGTTCGGAGGGCCGGTTGGACTGGATGTACCGCTGCGCCGCGCGCAGGTTGCCCAGGTTCCGGTGCTCCGTCGCCAGCCACATCAGCATCCGCGTCTCCGCGTCGCGGTCGCCGGCCGTCCTGGCCGCGCCCAGCGCCGCGTCGATGGCGCTCAGGAACTCCACGTGGTGCCCGTGCGACCCGAGGTACCCGCTCACCGCGTTGATCAGCTGCCAGGCCATCGGCAACGGCCCGTGCGCCGCGCAGTGCTCGGTCGCCGCCAGCACGCTGGCCCGCTCCGCGTCCAGCCACGCCCTGGCCACGTCCGGGCTCATCCGGGGCGGCCCGGACACGCCGAGCTCCGGGTACAGCACGTCACCGACCTCGATCGCGGTGCGCAGGTACCAGTCGAACAGCCGCCGCCGCGCCGACTCCACGTCCTCGTCCGCCGCCGCGGCCCGGTCCGCCGCGTAGTCGTGCAGCAGGTCGTGCAGCGCGAACCGGTCCACCCCGACCCGCTGCACCAGGTGCGCCGACGCCAGGTCCTCCAGCAGCCCGCGCGCCACGTCCTCCGGCGCGTCCAGCAGCGCCGCCGCGCCGAACACGCTGAAATCCGGCCCCGGCATCAGCCCCGCCAGCCGGAACAGCCGCGCCGCGTCCGGCGTCAACGCCGCGTACGACAGGTCGAACGCCCGCCGCACCGCCGCCGTGTCGTCGTTGTCCACCGCCAGCGCGGTCAGCCGGTCACCGCCGCGCAACTCCTCCACGTACGACGCGATGTCCGCGTGCGGCGATCCGACCAGGTTCCCCAACGCGATCCGCAGCGCCAGCGGCAGGTACCCGCACAGCCGGGCCAGCTCGCCGAGCGCGTCGAACTCCGCCACCGCCGCCTCCGGCCCGAGTGTCCGGGCCAGCAGCTTCCACGCCTCGTCACCGCGCAGCACGTCCAGCCGCACCGTCGTGGCGGGCAGCCGCAGCTCGTTGCGGCTGGTGATCACCACCGAGCAGCCGGGGTCGCCGGGCAGCAGCGGCAGCACCTGGTCGACCGACGCCGCGTTGTCCAGCGTGATCAGCACCCGCCGTCCGCGCAGCCGGGCCCGGTAGCCGCGGACCAGCTCCTCCTCGTCCACCGGGATGTGGTCGGCCCGCACGTCCATCGCCCGCAGGAACCGCGCCAGCACGGCCGACGTCGACAGCGGCGGTGACGTGGAGTGCCCGCGCAGGTTCACGTACAGCTGACCGTCCGGGTACCGGTCGCGCACCGCGTGCCCCACCGAGATGGCGAACGCCGTCTTGCCCACCCCAGGCGGCCCGCACACCACCACGGTCGCCGGCGCACGCGTCAGCAGCCCGGTCACCCGGGTCAGCTCCGCGCCGCGCCCCACGAAGTTGCCCACCGGCGCGGGCAGCTGCGACACCGGCGCCCACTTGCTCGCGGCCGGCTGGTGCAGCGCCGGGTCACCGGTGAGGATCGCGTGGTGCACCGCGCGCAGCGAGTCGCTCGGGTCCACGCCCAGCTCACGCGCCAACGCCGTCGACGCCTGCCGGTACGCGTCCAGCGCGTCGGCCTGCCGGTCCACCCGGTACAGCGCCACCATCAGCTGCGACCAGAACCGCTCCCGCAACGGGTGCTGCGCGGTCAGCCGGCGCAGGTCCGCGATCACCTCGTCGCACCGGCCCAGCCGCAGCTTCACGTCCGCCAGCTCGGAGATCACCCGCAACCGCTGCTCGGCGAGGTTCGGCGCCTCCGTCTCGTGCAGCGACTCCGACGGCACGTCCGCCAGCGGCGGTCCGTGCCAGCACTCCAGCGCCCGTTCGTACACCGCCGCGGCGGCCGTGAAGTCCTCGGCGGCGGCCAGCGCCGCACCCTCGTCGGCCAACGCCTCGAACCGGTGCAGGTCCAGCGCGTCGGGCGGCAGGTCGATCCGGTAGCCGGTCGGCGTGGTGTGGATGAGCTGCGGCTCGCCGAGCGTGCGCCGCAACCGCATCACGTACACCGGCAGCGTCTGCGCGGCGCGGTCCGGCGGCGTCTCGCCCCACACCCGGCGGATCAGGTCGCTCGCGGGCACCGAGCGGTTCGCGCCCAGCAGCAGGGTCGCCAGGACGATGCGGTGCTTGGCGGCGGTGACCGGGACGGAACGGCCGTTCCGGCGGACCACGAGGGACCCCAGCACGCCGAACTCGTCCTGCGACAGGGTCAACCGCCTCCGATCTCTCCCGACCTTGACATGCTGGTACCCCGGTTCGCACCGGAGTACCACCGGATGGACTCCGCCCCGACGGCCCCGGTGGCGCCTACAGCCTGCCGACTTCGGTGATCCGCACCGCGGCCGTGCCGATCTCGTCGGACTCGGCCAGGTCGATCTCGGCGGTGAGGCCCCAGTCGTGGTCCTTCGCCGGGTCGTCGAAGATCTGCCGCACCCGCCAGAGCCCCGGCTCCTGGGTGATCACCAGCAGCGCCGGGCCGCGCGCGTCCGGGCCCATGCCGATCTCGTCGTGCTCCTCGAAGTACGGCTCCAGCGCGTCCTGGTACTCCTCGGCGGTCCAGCCCGCCTCGCCGTCCAGCTGGCCGAGCTCGTAGTAGTTGCGCCGCGCCGCCAGCTCCACCCGCCGGAACAGCGCGTTGCGCACCAGCACCCGGAACGCCCGCACGTTGCCGGTGACCGCGGGCGGGGTGTCGCTCAGCGACGTCTCCGCCGCCTCTTCGGCGGGGTTGCGCAGCTTCTCCCACTCGTCCAAGAGACTGGAGTCGACCTGGCGGACCAGCTCGCCCAGCCACTCCTGGAGGTCGCTCAGCTCCTCGGTCTTGGCGTCCTCGGGCACAGTCTGCCGCAGCGCCTTGTACGCGTCGGCCAGGTACCGCAGCACCAGGCCCTCGGAGCGCGCCAGCTGGTAGTAGGACACGTACTCGGCGAACGTCATCGCCCGCTCGAACATGTCCCGCACCACGGACTTCGGCGACAGGTGGTGGTCGGCGACCCACGGGTGCCCGCGCCGGTAGGTGGTGAACGCCGCCTCCAGCAGCTCGGAGAGCGGCTTCGGGTACGTCACCTCCTCCAGCAGCTCCATCCGCTGGTCGTACTCGATGCCCTCGGACTTCATCGCGCCGATGGCCTCGCCGCGCGCCTTGTGCTCCTGCGCGGACAGCACCTGGCGCGGGTCGTCCAGAGTGGACTCGACCACCGACAGCACGTCGAGCGGGTAGCTCGGCGACTCCCGGTCCAGCAGTTCGATCGCGGCCAGCGCGAACGGCGACAGCGGCTGGTTGAGCGCGAAGTTCACCTGGAGGTCCACGGTGAGCCGGATGTCGCCGTTCTGCCGCTCCACCACGCCCGCGGCCAGCAGGCCCCGGTACATCTGGATGGCCCGCAGGATGTGCCTGCGCTGCGCGGGCCGGTCCTCGTGGTTGTCCTCCAGCAGGTGCCGCATCGCGCCGAACGCGTCGCCGGGCCTGCCGATCACGTTGAGCAGCACGGCGTGGCTGACCTGGAAGCTGGACGTCAGCGCCTCCGGCTCGGCGTTCTTCAGCCGCTCGAACGTCTGGTCGCTCCACGACACGAAACCCTCGGGCGCCTTCTTGCGCACCACCTTGCGCCGCTTCTTCGGGTCGTCACCCGCCTTGGCCAGCGCTTTCTCGTTCTCCACCACGTGGTCGGGCGCCTGCACCACGACCGTGCCGACGGTGTCGTAGCCCGCCCGGCCCGCCCGGCCCGCGATCTGGTGGAACTCGCGCGCCTTGAGGTGGCGGGTGCGCTGGCCGTCGTACTTCGACAGCGCGGTGAACACGACCGTGCGGATCGGCACGTTGATGCCGACGCCGAGGGTGTCCGTGCCGCAGATGACCTTCAGCAGGCCGGCCTGCGCCAACTGCTCCACCAGCCGCCGGTACTTCGGCAGCATCCCCGCGTGGTGCACGCCGATACCGTGCCGCACCAGCCGGGACAGCGTCTTGCCGAAGCCCGAGGTGAACCGGAACCGGCCGATCATGGACGCGATGGCGTCCTTCTCGGCGCGGGTGGCGACGTTCACGCTCATCAGCGACTGGGCGCGTTCCAGCGCGGACGCCTGGGTGAAGTGGACGACGTAGATCGGCGCTTCGCGGCCGTGCAGGAGCTCTTCGATCGTCTCGTGCAGCGGGGTGGTGACGTACTGGAAGTTCAGCGGGACCGGGCGTTCGGCGGAGCGGACCACCGTGGTCGTGCGGTCGGTGCGGCGGGTCAGGTCCTTCTCGAAGAACGCGACGTCGCCCAGCGTCGCCGACATCAGCAGGAACTGCGCCTGCGGCAGTTCGATCAGCGGCACCTGCCACGCCCAGCCGCGGTCCGGCTCGGAGTAGAAGTGGAACTCGTCCATCACGACCTGGCCGACGTCGGCCTGCGTCCCGTCGCGCAGCGCGATGTTGGCCAGGATCTCGGCGGTGCAGCAGATGATCGGCGCGGTCTCGTTGACGCTGGCGTCGCCGGTCATCATGCCGACGTTCTCCGCGCCGAACGTGTCGATCAGGGCGAAGAACTTCTCCGACACCAGGGCCTTGATGGGCGCGGTGTAGAAGGTCCGCTTGCCCTCCGCGAGCGCCGCGAAGTGGGCACCGATGGCGACCAGGCTCTTACCGGAGCCGGTCGGTGTGCTGAGGATGACGTTCGAGCCGGAGACGATCTCGATCAACGCCTCCTGCTGCGCCGGGTACAACGACAGCCCCCGCTCCTGCGCCCACTCGGCGAAGGTGTCGTAGAGGAGGTCGGGATCGGGGGAGGCCGGCAACCGGTCGGTAAGAGTCATCGCAGGCAGAGCATAGTGGTAGCGCCCCACGAGCCGCGTCCGCACAATCCGCGCTGGTCAGGGCGGAACGCCTGGGCCGGTCCTCGGCCCGTGGTCGGGTCGAGGACCGGCCGGCACCTGTTCGGGGACAGGTGCGCCGTGGTGATCGGAACAGGTCGGCGCGGCCCCATTGGACGAGCGGACCGCGGTGGGCGACAGCGGTGTACGCCGGTCGGGTGTCACCCACCCACCCACCCACCTCACCTTGAGCCTGTGCGGGTTTGTTGCACAGTGCTGGCCATAGCGGTCTACTTGCAACTAGCGTGTGGTGTGTGTCCGAGCCGGTAGCAATGCACATGAGCGACGGTCTGCTGAACGCGCCGACGTCGCTGCTGTTCGTGGCGGTCGCGGTGGTCGGGGTGGGCGTGGCGCTGGCCAAGGCCCGCGGCGACCTCGACGACCGGACCGCGCCGATGGCGGGCCTGGTGGCGGCGTTCGTGTTCGCCACCCAGATGCTGAACTTCCCGGTGCTGCCCGGCGTCAGCGGCCACCTGCTCGGCGGCGCGCTCGCCGCGATCCTGGTCGGGCCGTGGGTCGGCGCGCTGTGCGTGACGATCGTGCTGGTCGTCCAGTCCCTCTTCTTCGCCGACGGCGGCGTCACCGCGCTCGGCGCGAACGTCACCAACATGGCCCTGATCGGCACCGCGATCGGCTACCTGACCGCCGTCGCGCTGCGGCGGCTCGCCACCCGCAACAAGGGCGGCCTGGCCGCGGTCGCGTTCGTGTCCGCGCTGGTCAACACGGTGCTGGCGTCGTTCGGCTTCGTGCTGGAGTACGCGATCGGCGGCCAGGGCGGTGTCGCGTTCGGCACGGTCGCCGCCGCCGTGCTCGGCGTGCACGTGCTGATCGGCATCGGCGAGGGCGTGATCACCGCGGTCACCGTGACCGCGGTCGCGACGGCCCGGCCGGACCTCGTGTACCTGCTGCGCGGCGTGCCGCAGAAGCTGGAGCTGAAGGCGTGAAGCGCTTCTTCCTGGGGTTCGCGGTGGTCAGCCTGGTGCTGGCGGGCGTCGTCTCCTACTTCGCCGACTCGGACCCGGACGGGCTCGACCACGTCACCGAGCAGCAGGGCATCGCCGAGCACGCGCAGGACCACCCGTTGGCCGGGTGGCCGCTGGCGGACTACGCGGTGGGCGGCGACGACCGGTTCACCGGCCTCGCGGGCGTGATCGGCGTGGTGCTCACGCTGGCCGTCGCGGGTGGGCTGTTCTGGTTGCTGCGCAAGCGTTCCGGCGTGCGGTCCGATACGAATTCCGACGTGAGGTGAGCGCCGGGGAGCACGGCTTCCTGCACCGGCCCGGTGACTCGCCGGTGCACCGCCTGGCGCCGCAGACGAAGATCGTCGCCACGGTGGTGGCGGTGCTGTGCGTGGTGGCCACGCCACGCGACCAGTTCTGGGCGTTCGGCGTCTACCTGCTGGCGTTGGGCGCGGTCTGGGCCGTGGCACGTATCCCGGTGCGCTGGTTCGCCGCACGTTCGGTGATCGAGCTGCCGTTCGTGCTGCTGGCCCTGGTGCTGCCGTTCACCGGCGCGGGCGACCGGATCGACGTGCTGGGCGTGTCCGTGTCCGAAGAGGGCGCGCTGGCCGGGTGGAACATCCTGGCCAAGGGCACGCTCGGCCTGCTGACCTCGCTCACGCTCGCCGCCACCACCGCGCCGCAGGACCTGCTGCTCGGCCTGCAACGGCTGCGCATGCCGTCGGTGCTGATCACCATCGCCACGCTGATGCTCCGCTACGCCGAGGTGATCGTGGGCGAGGCCAAGCGGATGCGGGTGGCCAGGATCTCGCGCGGTGACGACCCGAGGTTCCTGTGGCAGCTGGGCGCGACCGCACGCGGTATCGGCAGCCTGTTCATCCGCTCGTACGAACGCGGCGAAAGGGTGCACCTGGCCATGGTGTCGCGCGGCTGGACGGGCCGGATGCCCGACGGCGCCGGGGCGGGCGTCGCCGAAAGAAGTGCTGTTGCCGAGCCGCAGCGGTCCGCGCCCGCACTCGTGGTGGAGAAGCTGGCCTACGCGTACCCGGACGGCCACCAGGCCCTGTTCGGGGTGAACCTCCGGGTGGAACGCGGTGAGCGCGTCGCCGTCCTCGGCCCCAACGGCGCGGGCAAGACGACGTTCGTGCTGCACCTCAACGGCGTGCTGGGCGGCGGTTCCGGCCGGGTCGAGGTGGCCGGGCTGCCGGTGGAGAAGGAGCACGTCAAGGAGATCCGCCGCCGCGTCGGCGTGGTCTTCCAGGACGCCGACGACCAGCTGTTCCTGCCCACCGCGCGGCAGGACGTGGCGTTCGGCCCGGCGAACTTCGGGCTGCGCGGCGCGGAACTCGACGAACGGGTGGACGGCGCGTTGCGCGCGGTCGGCATGGCCGAGTTCGCCGACCGGTCGCCGCTGCACCTGTCCGGCGGGCAGCGCCGCCGCGTCGCGCTGGCCACCGTGCTGGCCTGCGACCCGGAGATCCTGGTGCTCGACGAGCCCTCGGCGAACCTGGAACCGGTGGCCCGCCGAGAGCTGGCCGAGGTGCTGCTGGGGTTGGACCGCACCATGCTGATGGTCACCCACGACCTGCCCTACGCCTTGCAGTTGTGCCCGCGCAGCGTGCTGATCGACGGCGGGGTCGTGGTGGCCGACGGACCGACCCGGGAGCTCCTGGCCGACACCGAGCTGCTCGCCCGGCACCGGCTGGAGCTCCCGTTCGGGTTCCGCCTGGAGTGAGGAGTCCCCGGATCAGCCCGGCAGGGGCTAGGGGCTGGTGCAGGTGACCGTGGGCAGCGAGTTGGTGCCGGTGTGGCTCGCCGTGAAGCCGAACGTCACCGACTGCTCGACACCCACCGTCTTGTTCCAGTCGGCGTTCTTGACGACCACCTGTGAGCCGGAGCCGGACTTGACGCCGTTCCACAGGCTGTTGATCGTCTGACCGTTGGCGTAGTTCCACGTCGCGGTCCAGCCGTTGTACGGGCTGGTGCTGTGGTTCATCAGCTCGACCTCGCCCTGGAAACCGCCCGACCACGCGCTGGTGATCTTGTAGATCGCCATGCAGTGCGAGTCGCCCGGCGGGTTCGACGTGGTGGTGGTCGGGGTCGTGGTGCTGGGGCTGGTGCTCGGCCTGGTGGTCGTGGTGGTCGTGGTGGTCGTGGTGGTCGTGGTCGGGCCGGTGCCGCCGCCGATGCCCGTCACCTCGCCGTTGCCGCCGTCGAACACGACGTCCGAGCAGTTGTAGAACGTCTCCTGGCTGTCCGAACGGGTCCACACCGAGTAGACGATGTGGCGACCGGACTTGCCGGAGGGCAGGTTCGCGTTCCAGTAGTACTTGCCCTCGACGCTGCCCACCGGCCCGCTGTTCGCCGGGTCCGTGACGCTGTGGAACGGCGTGCTCTCCAGGTCGTCCCAGGCCAGCGCGCGGGTCGGGCTCCAGCTGTCCTTGGTGATGTACAGGTGGAACGTGCCGGGGTGGGCGGCCCACTTGTTGTACGTCCAGGCGAAGTTCGCGCCCGAGGTCAGGTGGGTCAACGGGTAGTCGTTGCGGGCGAGGTCGAACCCGGAGTACGTCGGGTTGCCGCCGCTGCACAGCTTGCCGTCGGGGATGAAGCCGCGGGTGCGGCCGGCACCGTCGGAGCGCAGTACACCGAACCAGTTGTAGAGCGCGTTGGCGCCACCCGCCGCCACCGCGGCGGAGCACGCCGGGTTCTGCGGCTTGATCTCGCCGGTCGGGCTCAGGCCGTCCCGCCAACACAGGAAGGTCCGGCTGCCCGGCGTCATCATGGCGCCGTGCGCGGACGCCGTGGTGGGGCTGATCACGTTCACGAGCGTCGCGATCAGCAGGCCGGCCACACCGGCCGCGGCCAGCGCGATCCATCGTCGGGCCGTCACGTCGTTCACCTCCTCGTTGAGGTTCTGGGAACGCTCCCAGAGGGACGACTGTAACTTCGGTCATATCGTTCTGTGAATGGTCGGCTACGCACTGCGGCTGCGTGGCCGCAGGCGAGCGGCCCTATGGGGGTGCGGCGCTACGCCCGGACGCGGGCACGCCGCCTGGGACGATTCCCAGGTCGCACCGGTCCGTGCGCGTGCACTGGTCCGTGCGGGTGCCCGGAGGGCGTCGCCGGCTGGTGCGGACGGCGCAGCACGCGGTGCGCCAACGCGGTCCGGCGGTGCGGCGCAGCGGCCAGCACGGACGCGGCGAAGATCGTCATCAGCAGGGTGAGCGCACCCGCGAGCACCAACGTCTCCGGCGCGCCGATCCGCTCGCACAGCCAGCCCAGCAGCGGAGCGCCGACCGCGCCCGCCGCCGCGCCGACGGCCGAGTTGACCGCCAGCAACCGGCCGCGCATACCGTCCGCGGTGTCCAACTGGATGCGCGTGCTCATGGTCGTGTCGATGACCACCGCGCCCGCCGCGATCGGCAGCAGCACGACGGCGAACCCGAGCATCCCCGGCACCAGCCCGCTGGTCACCTGGAGCAGGCTGGTCGCGCAGGCGACCACGAGCAGCAGCCGCACGGTCAACGTCTTGCGCGCCGCCGCCGCGAGCCCGCCCAGCACCGTGCCGATCGCGAACACCGTCGACAGCAGCCCGTACACGGTCGCGTCCGGGCTCATCGCGGCCATCGTGACCTGGTAGTTGCGGCCCAGGCTGGACAGCGTGAAACCGAGCGCGAACAGCAGGAGCAGCCGTCCGCTGGCCGCCACGTACCGGAGACCGGCGACGACACCGGCCCGTTCGGGCGGGCTGCTCGCCAACGGGTGCAGTTCGGCGCGGCGGATGGAGAGCACCGAGCAGATGACGGCCAGGAAGCTCACCGCGTTGATCAGGAACAGCACGGGGGAGCCGAACGCGGCGGCGAGCACGGCGGCGCTGCTCATGCCCAGGATGCGGCCGGTCGAGCTGAGCACCGAGCCGAGCGCGACCGCGTTGCCCAGGTCCTCGCGGGACACCACCTGCCCGCCGAACCGGCCCAGCGCGGGCGCGTCGAACACCGACACCAGACCCGCCGCGAACGTCAGCGCGAACACCGCCGTGATCGGCGCGCCCTGCCACACCACCAGGGCCAGCAGTCCGGCCAGCAAGGCGTGCAGGGTCTGGCAGACCAGGATGATCCGGCGCACCGGCAGCCGGTCGGCGAGCGAACCCGCCCACGGGCCGAGCAGCACGGACGGGAGCGTTCCCAGCAGTACCGAAAAACCGACGGAGGTGGCGGAGCCGGTGCTTTCGAGCACAACCCAGTTCAGGCCGATCAACTGCATCCAGGAGCCGGTCACCGAAATCAGGTCGGCGAACGCCCACAGGCGGTAGTTGCGGCCGCGCAGAGCGCGGAACATCGAAGCTCCTTGAAAAGTGATCCGGGGCCTCGACGTGCAGACGTGCCCATGTGAACGACGTTCACCCTAGGCGGCGCTTTTCCGCGTTTAAACTTGATGATCAGTGAAAACTGTCACGTAACGCTTTGTGTGGCCAGCACTGCGAGTCGCTCCAGCGCTTGGGTGAGTTGTTCGTCGGTTATTTCGTGCGCTTCACCACCCACCGCCTCCGGGTGGTCGCCGGTGATGTCCAGGTGCAGCACGACGCGGCTGCGGCCCGGACCCGCGTCGTCCACCTGGAGCCACCCGGAGTAGCCGCCGCCCTCCAGGTCGCCCCACTCCAGCCGGCGCTGCTCGGGGTCCTCGGCCAGGTAGCCCTCGGCCTCGTCGACCTCGTCGCCCATCGACACCCGCCCGGTGACCCGCTCCGGACCGCTCGGCTCGACCTGCAGCCCGTCCGGCAGCCAGGCGTCCATCACGGTCACGTCCCGGGCGAGGTCGAACACGACCTGAGCGTCGACCGGGATCGTCTGCTCGTGCTCGAACTCAACCATGCCGCCAGCAGTACCCCCGGCACGCCGCGACTACACCGCCGCGGGCGCCGTGTCGCCGATCGTGGCGAGCTCGACGCGGTGCGGTCGCACCGGCCGCATACCCGCGTCCACGCAGCGGCGCACCACACCGGAGTGCTCGCGCAGCAGCCGCAGGCCCCGGCGGGCCAGGAACGGCACCGGCTTGCGCGCCTCGGCCACGTCCCGGGCGAACCGGCGGGCGAACGTCACCACGGCGTTCGGCGCGAGCACGATCGCGTCCGCCAGCACGCCCGCCTCGCGGCAGCCCGCGACCAGCCGGTCGGCGAACAGGCCCTCGGCGATGAACAGGCCCGGCGCGGTCACCGTGTGGCAGCCCACCCGCCGGTCCTCGCCGATCGCGTACACCGGCGCGTCGACCGTGCCCGTGGTGGCCAACTCGACCACGGCGGCGAGCGCGTCGGCGGTGTTCCAGGAGCTCTCGGCGTCCCAGTCCGGGCGGCCCGCCTCGTCGCGCGGCAGCAGCGGGTCGTCACCTTCGCGGTAGAAGTCGTCCAGCCGCAGCACGGGCAGACCGAGGTGGGCGGCGAGGGTGGACTTGCCCGAACCGGAGGGACCGGCGAGCAGCACGGCGCGCGCGTGAACGGCAGGTGACGGCACGGGTGTTGATTTTCGCACACCGCTCGACCGGCGCCGGCCAGCGGCTTCGTGCCGGGCCGCTACAGTCGAACACGTGAACGAAGGGCTGTTCGACCAGGGCTTGTTCGGCGTCGACGAGGAGGAGAAGGCCGCGCGCATCGCCGCCAACGCGCCGCTGGCCGTGCGGATGCGCCCGCGCACCCTGGACGAGGTCGTCGGCCAGGACCACCTGCTCGGTCCGGGTGCGCCGCTGCGCAGGCTGGTCGAGGGCTCGTCGCCCGCGTCGATCATGCTCTACGGCCCGCCCGGCACCGGCAAGACGACCCTCGCCACGCTCGTCTCGCACGCCACCGGCCGCCGGTTCGCCGCGCTGTCCGCGCTGTCGGCGGGCGTGAAGGAGGTGCGCGCGGTCATCGACGAGGCGCGCCGCCGCCTGGTCCGCGCCGGCGAGTCGACCGTGCTGTTCATCGACGAGGTGCACCGGTTCTCCAAGACCCAGCAGGACGCCCTGCTCGGCGCGGTCGAGGACCGGATCGTGCTGCTGGTCGCGGCGACCACGGAGAACCCGTTCTTCTCCGTCGTCTCGCCGCTGCTGTCCCGCTCGCTGGTGCTCCAGCTGCGGCCGTTGACCGACGACGCGGTGCGCGTGCTGGTCGGACGGGCGATCGAGGACGAACGCGGCCTGGGCGGCTCGATCACCGTCGAGCAGGAGGCCGAGGACCACCTGGTCCGGCTGGCCGGCGGTGACGCCCGGCGCGCGTTGACGGCGCTGGAGGCGGCGGCGGACGCGGTCGGCGCGGGCGGCGTGCTCGACCTGGCGACGGTGGAGGCGACGGTCGACAAGGCGGCCGTGCGCTACGACCGGCAGGGCGACCAGCACTACGACGTGACCAGCGCGTTCATCAAGTCGATCCGCGGTTCGGACGTGGACGCCGCGCTGCACTACCTGGCCCGGATGATCGAGGCGGGGGAGGACCCGAGGTTCATCGCGCGGCGGCTGGTGATCCACGCCAGCGAGGACGTCGGCATGGCCGATCCGACCGCGTTGCAGACGTGCGTGGCCGCCGCACAGGCCGTGCAGCTGATCGGGCTGCCCGAGTGCGCGCTGAACCTGGCCCAGGCCACCATCCACCTGGCCACCGCGCCCAAGTCGAACGCCGTGACGACCGCGATCAGCGAGGCCATGTCGGACGTGCGCAAGGGCGCGATCGGGTCCGTGCCCGCGCACCTGCGCGACGGCCACTACGCGGGCGCGGCGAAGCTCGGCAACGCCCGGGGCTACCGGTACCCGCACGACGTGCCGGAGGGCGTGCTGACCCAGCAGTACCCGCCGGACGACCTGGTCGGCCGCGACTACTACGAGCCGACCGGCCGCGGCGCCGAACGCGTGATCGCCGAACGCCTGCCGAAGCTGCGCCGGGTGGTCCGCGGCGAGGAGTAGAAATTCCGTTTCCGATCCAGGCCCCGTCTGACACGGTGGCGCCCGTGACAGACGTCCCACAGAACGGCCACACCTATCTCGACTTCAACTCGCCGCTCTCGGACAGCAAGGCGTACGACCTGATCACCACCTTGCAGCCGTTGGCCGGGGCAACGGTGGTCGACTACGGCTGCGGTTGGGCGGAACTGCTGCTCAGGGCGGTGGAGCACGAGCCGACCGCGCGGGGGCTGGGCGTCGACAGCGACGACCACGCCATCACCCGCGGCCGGCGGAACATCGAGGCCCGCGGCCTGGCGTCACACGTCCGGCTGGACCTGGCGGACGTCACCACCTGGGAAACCGAGCCGGCGGACGTGGCGATCTCGATCGGCGCGTCGCACGCGTGGGGCGGCACTAAGGACGCCCTGGAGGCCATGCGCGCCCGCCTCCGGCCCGGCGGCACGCTCCTGCTGGGCGACGCGTTCTGGGAGCAGCCGCCGAGCCCCCGGTCGGTCGAGGTCGTCGGTGAGGGGTTCGGCACCCTGGCCGAGCTGGTCGACCTGGCCATGAGCTGCGGTTACCGCCTGTTGTCCCTCACCACCGCTACCCTGGACGAGTGGGACAGCTTCGAGTCCCGCTGGTGCGCGGGCCGGGAACGGTGGCTGCTGGAGCACCCGGACCACCCGCGGGCAGGTGAAGTCCGCGCGATCGTCGACGACCACCGCGAGGGCTGGCTCAAGGGCTACCGCGGCCGATTGGGCTTCGCCTACCTGACCCTGGCCCGCCGCTAGGAACACCGGCTGCCTCGTCCGGCCGGGGATACCGGACGAGGCGGCCGACCCCTCACCAGCCGTCGAGCGGTGCGATGGGGTGGACGTCGTGCAGCGGGTTGGCGAGGGTGCCGGTTTTCGGGACCGGGGGACGGGCGGTCAGGTCCTGGTACCCCAGGGTGATGCGGTAGCTGTTGAGCGGGTAGCGGAGGAATTCCGGGGCGGTCAGGGAGCCTTCCTCCATGCGGGTGGCCAGGGTGGGGTGGTGGTCGCGGTAGGCGTCGACCTCGCCCCGCACCATGCCCCAGAAGCGGTCGTGGTCGAGGGGGAGCAGGGTGGACAGCGGGCGGAAGACGCCGACCAGGAGGGCGTCCACGATGTACTGGCGCAGGACCGGCCACGGTTTGCGCGGCAGCACGGGGTCGTGGGTGTCCGGTTCCAGGCCGCGCGCCGGGACGCGGTCCACGGACACGTTCACGTCGTCCACCAGGTCCAGCAGTGCGACGCGCACCGGCACGTTGTCCGGGTCGGTGATCACCACGACGTTCTCGCCGTGCGGGTTGAACGTGATCCCGTACGTGTAGAGCACGTGCAGCAGCGGCCGGAACAGGGCTCGGAGCAGGGCGGCGAACCACACCGCCGGGTCCGTGTCACCGATGTACTCCAAGACCAGGGGCCGGCCGGAGCGGTCGACGTGCAGCAGGGCCGCCAGGGACCAGGAGCGTTCACCGGGGCGCAGCGCCACCGGCGAGCGCCAGATGCACCCCATCGTCTCCAACCACTGGTACGGCACGTCGCCCGCCCGCGACAGCTGCGGGTGCCGGACGGTCACCGAAGCGACCTCGCCCAGCAGTTGCGTGCCCCACTCGCCGATCGTCTTGTCCGCCTGCCACAACCCCGAGAGCCACTGCGTGACGACCGGCGCGGCGAGCGTGCAGTGCGGCGGTATGCCCCGGTACACCGACGTGTTCAGGACCCGCAGCGGCAGCTTGACCTGGTACCGCGCCGGTGAGTCCACATTGGACATCGTGCGGATCGCCTGGGTCGGCAGGTACCAGTCCGGGGCCTCACCGAGTTCCAGGATCCGGCCGGTGGCGAGCTCCGGCGCCCACAGCGTGCGCACGACGTGGTCCAGCTGCCACGGGTGCACGGGCAGCCACACGTACGCCGCCGGATCGACCCCGGCCTCCTGCAACGCCTCGGTGAACCGCTCGACCGTCATCGGGTCCAGCTCCCGCGCCCGCACGCCCTCCTCCGACAGCTCGGACGTGCCGCGGAACTCCGCCAACCCCCGGTGCACGGCCAGCCACGGCAGCCGCACGGGCGTCCGCGACTCCGGGCTGTGCCGGGTCAGGTCGTCCGCCGAGAACCCCATCCGGCCCTTGTTCGCGATCAGCCACGGGTGCCCGGTCAGGTGACCGTCCAGCTCGGCCTGCGGCAACGACGCCAACTCCGCCGCGGGCCACGCGGTCGCGGCCAGGGCCACGTCGGCGGCCAGGGTCGCGGTCACCTCGGCCAGGAAACCGGCGGTGGTGGCGGGGTCGACCCGCAGGAACCGGAACGCGTCCACCACGAACCGCTGCACGTCGTCGCACGGCTCGACCACGTCGTCACCGAGGATGCCCGCCGCGGCCCGCCGCACCGACCCCGGCTCCACCGCCCACCCGTCGAACGCCGTGCGCGCCGCCGAGAACGTGTACACCGCGTCGTCGAACCGCAGCTCGTAGCCACGACCGGACGTGGGCGACAGCGGGGTCGGCAGCGGGGTCAGCAGCCCTTCGAAGCACAACTCGCCGATCGCCTTCGCCAGCAACGCCGCCGAGCACTCGCGCCACAGGTCAGTCAACGTCGTCTCCCGGTTGCCCGTCGTCCCTAGGGGCGCTGAAGCTGGTGTACGCGGTGTGCTTGGGCAGCGGGTAGACCTCGCGGCCGGTCACCGCGTTGACGATGGTCGCGTTGCGCACCGCCCCGATGCCGAGGTCGGGCGCGGCCACGCCGTGGCTGTGCAGGTCGGCGTTGGCCACGAACACCCGGCCGGTGACGGACGGGTCCAGCGAGATCGAGTGGTCCAGCGCGACGACGTACCGGCCCTGCGGATCCCGGTGCACCAGCGGTTCCAGCGGCGAGAGGAACGGCGTCGGCGCCTGCCCGTACCCGGTGGCCGCGACGACCAGGTCGGTGTGGTGCCGGAACGTCCGACCGGTGTCCCGGTGCGCGCACGTCAGCACCACCTCGTCCGCGACCACGTCGGCGGACACCACGGCCACGCCCGGCCGCAGCTCGACCGGCGCCGGCCCGTGCTCCCACTCCCGCCGGTACAGCAGGTCGTGCAGCTCCTCCAACGTCTCCGACGAGATCGCCCGGTAGTGCCGCCAGTGCTCGGCCCGCAACGCGTCCCGCTGCTCCTGCGGCAACGAGTGGAAGTGCCGCACGTACGACGGCGTGGTCATCTCCAGCACCAGCTTGGTGTAGTCGAGCGGCGCGAACACCGGCGTGCGGGTCAGCCACGTCACCGCGGGCCCGCCGGCCGTGTTGCGCCGCAACAGGTCGAGCACGATCTCCGCACCCGACTGACCGGAACCCACCACGGTCACCCGATCGGCGGACGGAGACCGGTGCAGGTAGTCGGAGCTGTGCACGAGCCGGTCGCCCAGCCCCGCCAACGCCGGCGGCACGGACGGCGTGGTCCCGACCCCCAGCACCAGGTTCCGCGCCTCCACCGAGAACCGCGCCCCCGACACCACGAACCGGTCGTCTACCCACCGCACCGACGTCACCGGGTGCGAGAACCGCACCGGCAGCCGGGACGCCGCCCACCGCAGGTAGTCCTCGTACTCGCGCCGGGTCGGGTGGAACTTCTCCCGCACGTAGAACGGGTACAGCCGGTCCGCGTCGCGCAGGTAGGCCAGGAACGACAGCGGGTGCGTCGGGTCGACCAGCGTCACCAGGTCGGCCAGGAAGCTGACCTGCAACACCGCGTCCGGGAACATCATCCCGCTGTGCCAGCGCAGCTCCGGCCGCGCCTCCAGCACCACCACGTCCAGGTCGTCCACGGTGGACGCCAGCGCGGCCAGGCCCAGGTTGAACGGACCGCACCCGATCGCCACCACATCCGCGACCGGCCCCCGGGCGCTCATCGCGTGCGCACCATCAGCAAAGCCACCTTGTCCGGCAGCAGCACCTCGCCGACCGGCTCGAACCCGCCCGCCGTGAACGAGGCGATCGCCCGCCGATTCCGCACGTCCGGCTCCAGCAGCACCCGCGTGCACCGCGGATCGGCGTCGAACAGGGCCGCGGTCAGCACCGGCAGCAGCCCGCGCACCAACCCGCGGTCGGTCATGCCCAGGTCACCGACGGCGACGTGCAGCCCGAGGTCGTGCGGCCGGGCCTGGTAGACCTCCGCCACGACGTCCCGCGCCGCCCGGTACACCTCCAGGTAGATCACCGGGTCGTGGCCCTGGTCGACCAGCACCGGAAGCGAGTGCACCCCGGACAGCTGCCGCCGCAGCTCCTCCTCCCACCGGTCGCGCGGCCACGCCTGGTGCCAGAACGCGGCCACGTGCGGCGCCTGCATCCAGCGGTGCACGAGGTCGAGGTCGCGGGTGTCGGGGTCGACCGCGCGGGCGTGCCAGCCGTCCGCGAGCACCGGCAGCGGCGGGCCGGGCACGGCGGACAGGTCGTCGGCCGGCCGGTAGGCGTCGAGGTGGCTCACCGGGCGCACCGGCCCTCCCGCAACGGGTTCGGCGCGTCGAAGTACACCGACTGCGCGTCCAGCGGCGCCAGCACCTCGTCGATGCCCTCCAGCCTGGTCAGCAGGTTCGCCTTGCACGGCAGCACGTCCGCCTCCAGCCAGCGCCGGGCCAACCGGTCGCCGTCCGGACCGGCCTCGGCCAGCGCGGGCAACGCCGCCTCCAGCCGTGACGCCATCACGCCCAGCAGGTCCCGTTCGTCGGCCAGCCCTTCCACGCCGATGCAGCCGATCACCGCCAACGCCTGGTTGCGCAGCAGGTAGTAGGTGAGCCGGTCGTCCACGATCGCGTCGTCCACCACGGCCAGCGTCGACGCCTCGACGCCCAGCCGCTCCAGCACCCTCGGCAGGTGCGAGGACGCCAGGTAGTAGCCCTGGTTGTCCCGGTACCGCCCGCCGACCACCCGGCCCGCCGGGTCCAGCCGCACCAGCGTGTTCTGCTGGTGCGCCTCCAGCCCGATGCCGGTCTCCGCGTACAGCCGCAGCATCGGCACCAGCACGCGGTCGGTGTAGTCCGCGACCCACTCGGCGGCGTTGAGCCGCAGCACCAGCTCACCGAGCAGGGTGCGCCCGATGCCGGGACGCGGCGCGACCAGCCCGGCCAGGCACCGCGAGTCACCGATGTCCGCGGGCACCTCGCGCACGGCCACGTCCAGCCCGGTGACGTCGCCGCCCTCGTCCACCGCGATCCACGACGGGTCGCGCACGATGCTGAACTCCGGGTGCGCCTTCTCCGTGCCCGCCGCGTAGCCGGACTCCAGCAGCAGGTGGATCTCCGAACCCCGGCGCAGCTCGGTCGACGTGGACTCGCGCCGCGAGTTGGTGATCCGCAGGCCGAGCGACAGCTTCAGCATCACCGGCGCGTCCGTCCGGTACACCGTGCGCAGGCTCGACGTCGGCGACCACGCCGGTCCGAACTCGCCCAGCGGCTCCAGCAGCCCGCGCGAGATCAACGACGCGATCCGCGGCCGGTGCAGCAGGTCGTGCGCCTGCCACGGGTGCGCGGGCACCAGCACCCGACCCGGCTCCGGGCTGCGCCCGGCCAGCGTGGACATCAGCGTCACCGCGTCCGGACCGGCCACCGAGCCGTGCGACACGACCTCCTCGGCCGCCGAGAACCAGAACAGCGGGAACGACCCGCGCAGCTCCGGCGCGTACCGGGCGTCGTCCGCGTCCGACAGGCCGTCCCGGCTCTTGGGCGCGGGGTGGTGCAGGTGGCCGAGCAGCAACCGCTGCTCGCTGTCCAGGAACCGGTCCGCCGGACCCACCGGCTCACGACGGCGGTAGGCCACGAACCCGGTCACCCGCCGCACCGACTCGGCCGTGCGCTCCACCAGGTCTGCTGTGTCACCGCCCAACTCCGCGCCCACCAGCGCCACCGCCAGCACCGGGTCGGCCGGCCTGCCCGCCAGCGTCACCGGCCCGAACCGGTGCCGCCCGGTCGGCGACGCGTACCGCACCTCCGCCTCCAGCGGCAGCCCGAGCACGTCGATCCGCACCCGGCCACCCGAAGGCACCGGCACGTTCCGCTCCCGCACCCAGCAGCGCAACAACGCCTCCAGGTGCGCGTGCTCCGCGGTCGACCGCGGGTCGCCCTCCAACGGATCTGGTTTCACGCCGCTCCCTCCACCAATCGTTCGGCGGTCGATCCAGCCTCGCGGACCAGCGCCAGCAGCGCGACCAGGTCCGCCTCCCGGGCGTTCGGGTTGAGCAGGGTCAGCTTCAGGCACGTCACCTTGTCCACCTCGGTGCGGCCGATCAGCGCCTCGCCCGCGCGCAGCAACGCCCGGCGCAGCCGCGCGTTCACCTCGTCGGCCAGCGACTCGTCGGCGGGCCGGTACCGGAACACCACCGTGGTCAACGTCACCCCGCCGACCAGCTCGAACGCCGGGTCCGCGGCGATCAGCGCGGCGGCGTGCCCAGCCAGCTCGTGGCACCGGTCCACCAGTGCGCCCAGACCCTCGCGGCCCAGCGCGAGCAGCGTCGCGGCCACCTTCACCGCGTCCGGCCGGCGCGTGGTCTGCAACGACCGGCCCAGCGTGCCGTCGTAGCCCTCGACCCGGTCGTCCTCCGGGTTCAGGTACGCCACCGACCGCTCCAGCGGCGCGAACAACGACGCCGAGCGCACCAGCAGCACGCTCGCCGCCGCCGGCTGCCAGCCGATCTTGTGCAGGTCCGCGGTCACCGAGTCGGCCAGCGCCAGCCCGTCCACCAGGCCGGCGAGCTTCGCCGAGAACACCGCGCCGAAACCGTAGGCGGCGTCCACGTGCAGCCACGCGCCGTGCTCGCGGGCGAGCGCGGCCAGCTCGGGCAACGGGTCCACCGAGCCGAAGTCCGTGGTCCCCGCGGTCGCCACCACGGCCACCGGCGTGCCGCCCGCGCGCAGCATCGACGCCAGCGTGTCCGGCCGCATCCGGCGGTGCGAGTCCACCGACACCGGCCGCACCGCGTGCTCGCCGATGCCCAGCGCCGCGCACGCCCGCGCCACCGAGAAGTGGGCCAGCTCCGAGCAGAACACCACCGGGTCGGGCAGCGCCGCCACGCCCTCGGACCGCACGTCCAGGCCCAGCCGGGCCGCCGCCGCGTCCCGGGCCAGCAGCAGCGCGGTCAGGTTGGACAGCGTGCCGCCGGGCGTGAACACGCCGTCGGCGTCCGCGTCGAACCCGGCCAGCCGGGCGAGCGCCGCGACCACCCACCGTTCCACCGCGATGGCGGCCGGACCGGAGTCGTAGGTGTCCAGCGAGGCGTTGCCCGCGCTGGCCAGCGCGTCCGCCGCGACGGCCACGGCCAGCGGCGGCGGTTGCAGGTGGGCGGCGGCGAACGGGCTCGCCAGGTCGACGCCCCAGTCGGCGAGCACGGTCGTGACGCGGGCCAGCGCGGCGTCGGCGCCGATGCCCCGCTCCGGCAGGTCGCCGAGCACCCGGTGCGCCTCGGCCAGCACGTCCGTAGGCCTGCCCGGCGGGATCGGTCGTCCGGAGGAACTGACGGCGAACACGGCACCTCCGACGATCGACCAAGGTTAGGCTTACCTCATCTATTCGGTGTCGTGTGTGTCAAGCCCAGGATGATCACCGCGGGGTGTGACGATCACCGCGAGACCAACGCTAGCCGCCGAAACCGCGATCTCATTGAGGCCAAATGGGGGGTCTTGGGCGAGACGTCCCACCCCTTGGCACGAGTGCGCGCGCGTCCACGCCTGATCTCGTTCGGAGCCGCCAAGAGGCTCGCGGTAACCTTGGCCACCATTCGAGCCCGCAAATCCACCAGGAGGATCCGTGTCGCCAGGGCAGATCGCCGCGCTGGTCGCCGCCGGCGCGTTCGTGCTGCTTGTGCTCCTGCTGGCGATCCCGTTGATCAAGCTGGGCCGAACGCTCGACGAGGCCACGATCGCCATCCGCAAGGCGCACCAGAACAGCGACCCGATCTTCACCGGCGCGAACACGACGATCACGCACGTGAACGCGCAGCTGGAGCGGGTGGACGGGATCACCGCCAACGCCCGCGCGGTCACCGGCAACGTCTCCGCGCTCACCTCGCTGTTCACCGCCACCCTGGGCGGGCCGCTGGTCAAGGCCGCCGCGCTGTCCTACGGCGTGAGCAAGGCCATCCGCGCCCGGCGCGCGGCGAAGGAAGCTCCCAGCAAGCACACTCGACGCAGGGGCAGGCGATGAGGCGGCTGTTCTGGTTCGGACTCGGCATCGCCGCGGGCGTGTTCGCCACCCGCAAGGCGGGCCAGGCCGCGCACGCCGCCACGCCCGCGGGCATCGGCGAGAACGTCGGCCAGGGCCTGCGCGAGCTGGCCGGCGCCATCGGCTCCTTCGGCGCCGAGGTGCGCGCCGGAATGTCGGAGCGCGAACAGGAGTTGCAAGAGACCGTGGAACGTCAGACGGGCTTCACGCCGGGTCGGCGAGCGCGCAGGGCGAACGACGCCAGGTAGGTCGTTCGTTCGCCTCACCGCGCCCTGATCTTCCACACCCCAGAAGGACAAGACCCGTGCAGACCCACGAGATCATCAAGCGATTCCGCGAGCACTTCGAGAACGCCGGCCACAAGTACGTGCCCAGCGCCTCGCTCATCCTGGACGACCCGAACCTGCTGTTCGTCAACGCCGGCATGGTGCCGTTCAAGCCGTACTTCCTCGGCGAGGCCCCGCCGCCGTACAAGCGCGCCACGAGCATCCAGAAGGTCGTGCGCACCGGCGACATCGACGAGGTCGGCAAGACCGCCCGGCACAACACGTTCTTCCAGATGGCCGGCAACTTCTCGTTCGGCGACTACTTCAAGGAAGACGCCATCCGCTTCGCCTGGGAGCTGATCACCAGGTCCCAGGACGAGGGCGGCTACGGCTTCGACCCCGAGCGCCTGTGGGTGACCGTCTACCTGGACGACGACGAGGCCATCGAGCTGTGGCAGAAGGTCGCCGGCCTCCCGCTGGAGCGCATCCAGCGGCGCGGCATGGCCGACAACTTCTGGTCGATGGGCGTGCCCGGCCCGTGCGGCCCGTGCTCGGAGATCTACTACGACCGGGGCCCGCAGTACGGCGCCGAGGGCGGCCCCGTCGCCGACGAGAACCGGTACCTGGAGATCTGGAACCTCGTCTTCATGCAGAACGTCCGCGGCGAGGGCGGCGGCAAGGAGGAGTTCCCGATCGTCGGGGACCTGCCCGCCAAGAACATCGACACCGGCATGGGCGTCGAGCGGGTGGCCGTGCTGCTCCAGGACGTGGACAACGTCTACGAGACCGACCTGGTCCGCCCGGTGATCCAGAAGGCCGAGGAGCTGTCGGGCCGCAAGTACGGCGCCGACGAGACCGACGACGTCCGCTTCCGCGTGATCGCCGACCACGCCCGCAGCGGCGTGCTGATCGTCGGCGACGGCGTCACGCCGGGCAACGAGGCCCGCGGCTACGTGCTGCGCCGCCTGCTGCGCCGCATCGTCCGCTCGGCCCGCCTGCTCGGCGTGACCGAGCCGGTGCTGGTGCAGTTCGCCGAGGTCGTCCGGGACGCCATGGGCCCGGCCTACCCGGACCTGGTCAAGGGCTTCGACCGGATCGCCCAGGTGCTCAAGGCCGAGGAGGACACGTTCCTGCGCACCCTGGACGCCGGGTCGCGGATCTTCGAGAGCGCCGCCTCCCAGGTCAAGGCCGACGGCCGGGCCACCCTGCCCGGTGACAAGGCCTTCCAGCTGCACGACACGTACGGCTTCCCGCTCGACCTCACCCTGGAGATGGCCGCCGAGGCCGGCCTGACCGTGGACGAGGACGGCTTCCGCAAGCTGATGGCCGAGCAGCGCGCCCGCGCCAAGGCCGACGCCGCCGGCAAGAAGACCGGCCACGGCGACCAGACCGTGTACCGGGAGCTGCTGGAACTCGGCGCCACCGAGTTCACCGGCTACCAGGAGCTGGCCAGCGAGGCCACCCTGCGCGGCATCATCAACGGCGGCAAGCGGGTCAGGTCGGCTCGCGAGGGCGACATCGTCGAGGTCGTGCTCGACCGCACGCCGCTGTACGCCGAGTCCGGCGGCCAGGAGAGCGACGCCGGCGTGATCGTCTCCGGCAGCGCCGAGCTGGAGGTCGTGGACGTCCAGAAGGTGGCCCGCAAGCTGTGGGTGCACCAGGTGCGCGTGGTCAGCGGCGAGATCGCCGAGGGCGAGCACGTCGAGGCCAGGGTCGACCCGGAGTGGCGCGTCGGCGCCCGCCAGGGCCACTCGGGCACGCACGTCGTGCACGCCGCCCTGCGCCAGGTGCTCGGCCCGTCCGCCCTGCAGAGCGGTTCGTACAACAAGCCGGGCTACCTGCGGCTGGACTTCGCCTGGACCGGCGGCCTGTCCGAGGAGGCCCGCAGCGAGATCGAAGAGGTCTCCAACCTGGCCGTGCGCAAGGACCTGCCGGTGCGCGTGGTCTACACCGACATGGGCGGTGCCCAGGAGATGGGCGCCGTCGCCCTGTTCGGCGAGACCTACGACGAGACCGTGCGCGTGGTCGAGATCGGCGGACCGTGGTCGCGCGAGCTGTGCGGTGGCACGCACGTCGAGCACTCGTCCCAGATCGGCCCGATCACGGTGATCGGCGAGTCGTCCGTCGGCTCCGGCGTGCGCCGGCTGGAGGCCTACGTCGGCATCGAGGCCTTCAAGTACCTGGCCCAGGAACGGGCCCTGGTGCAGAACGTCGCCGCCATGCTGAAGGTGCCCGACGCCGAGGTGCCCGCCCGGGTCGAGGCCCTGGTGGAGCGGCTGCGGGTGGCCGAGAAGGAGCTGGAGAAGGTCAAGGCCGCCCAGCTGGTCGCCAACGCCGGCTCGCTCGCCGACCAGGCCTTGGACGTGCGCGGTGTGTCCCTGGTGGCCCTGGTGCTGCCGGAGGGCACGTCGGGCGCCGACGTGCGGACCATCGCCGGCGAGGTGCGCAACCGGCTCGGCGCCAAGCCGGGCGTGGTCGGCCTGTTCGCCCCGGACGGCGACAAGGTCAGCTTCGTGGTGGCCACCACCGCCGCCGCCCGCGACCTCGGCCTGGCCGCCGGCAAGCTGGTGCCCGCCTTCGCCCCCGCCGTGGGCGGTCGTGGCGGCGGCAAGCCGGACCTCGCCCAGGGTGGCGGCACGAACCCGAGCGGTGTCGGTGACGCCGTCACCGCCCTGCGCAATGAGGTGGACCGCGCCGTTGAGCAGCGCTGATCGCCCCGGCGTCGACGATCCCGGCCTCGGTCGGAGACTGGGCGTCGACGTCGGCGCGGTGCGGGTGGGGGTCGCCTTGAGCGATCCGGGAGCGTTCCTGGCGACCCCTCTGGTCACCCTGGCGCGTGACGTGAAGACCGGTCGGGACCTGGCTGACCTGGCCGGTCTCGTCACCGAGCACGACGTGGTGGAGGTCGTGGTCGGCCTGCCCAGGACACTGGCCGGGAAACACGGGCCGGCGGCGGAGTCTGCGGCGGCGTACGCTGCGTCGTTGGCCGAGCGCGTCGCCCCGGTGCCGGTTCGGCTCACCGACGAGCGGTTGACCACCGTCACGGCGAGCCGGGTGCTCGCCGAGCGGGGTGTGCGAGGCAAGAAGCAACGTGCTGTCGTTGACCAGGCTGCCGCGGTCGAGATCCTGCAGTCCTGGCTGGACGCACGGGCGCGACACGTGGCCCGATCCGCCGAGGAACGGGCCCCCGGAGCTAAGGACGGCTCGTGAACGACGACCTCGGGTTGTTCGCCGATCCCGACGCGCGCCACGACGAACGGGCCCGCGGCAAGCGCGACGCCGCGGTCGCCGCCCGTCGGGCCAAGCGCAGACGCAAGCGGACGATCCTGTGGGTCGTCGTGGCGCTGGTGCTGGCAGGCGGTGGCGTCGGCGCGTACTACGGGTACAAGACGTTGAGCGGCATCGGCTCGTACCCCGACTTCGCGGGCTCCGGTGAGACCGACGTGGTGGTCGAGGTCAAGGACGGCGACCTGGTCTCCGCAATCGCCAACACCCTGTACGACCAGGGCGTGGTGGCCAGCGCGAGGGCGTTCACCACGGCGGGCGCGGAGGACGCGCGGGTCAACGCCATCCAGCCCGGCTTCTACCTGATGAAGACCAAGATGTCCGGCAAGGCCGCGGTGACGCGGATGATCGACCCGGCGTCGAAGGTCGTGCCGCTGGAGGTCAAGGGCGGCAACGTGCTGCACGACATCACCGGGCTGGACGGCAAGGTCACCAAGGGCATCCTGTCGATGCTGTCCGACGCCTCGTGCGTCGAGCTGGACGGCAACAAGAAGTGCGTGACGCCGCAGGAGCTGCGCGAGGCGGCGGACAACGCCGACCCGGCCGCGCTCGGCGTCCCGGACTGGGCGCTGGCGGACGTCAACGCCGCGCCGAAGGAGAACCGGCTCGAAGGCCTCATCGTGCCGGGCCTGTACCACCTCAAGCCGGGCGCGAACGCCGCCGAGCTGCTGAAGAGCGTGATCGCCACGTCCTTGAACAGGCTGCAGGGCTACAGCATCCCGAACGGTTCGGGCAAGACCGGTTTCCGGCCGTACGAGGTGCTGGTCATCGCCTCCCTGATCGAGAAGGAAGGCCTGACCAAGGACTTCGGCAAGATCTCCCAGGTCATCTACAACCGGCTGGCGAAGGGGCAGATCCTGGAGCTGGACTCCACGGTCAACTACAAGCTGGACCGGCCGCACATCACCACCAGCGACGCGGACCGGGCGAAGTCAGGGCCGTACAACACCTACAGCGCGGGCGTGAAGGGTCTGCCGCCGACGCCGATCGGCTCGCCCGGCCGTGAAGCGATCACCGCCGCGATCAACCCGGAACCCGGGGCGTGGCTGTACTTCGTGAAGTGCCAGAAGGACGGCACGACGTGCTTCAACAACACGTTCCCGGAGCACCGTGCCGCGGTGGACAAGGCTCGGGCGGAAGGCGTCTTCTGACCGTGACGCCCACCGCGCCGCGCCGTGCCGCGGTCATCGGCTCGCCGGTGGCCCACTCCCTGTCCCCTGTGCTGCACAACGCCGCGTTCGCGGCTCTGGGCCTGTCCGACTGGGCGTACACGCGGATCGAGTGCGAGGCGTCCGGTGTCCCGGCCCTGGTCGCCGGCCTGGACCCGTCGTGGGCGGGCTTGTCGGTCACCATGCCGAACAAGCGCGCGGCCCTGGCCGTGGCCGCCACCGCGACCTCGCGGGCCGTCCAGGTGGGCGCCGCGAACACCCTCATCCCCACTCCCGACGGCTGGCGCGCCGACAACACCGACGTGGACGGCGTGCTGGGCGCGCTCCGCGCTTCCTGCGGCTTCACCTCGGGCACCCACGCCGTGTTGTTGGGTGCGGGCGGCACCGCCACGGCGGCTCTGGTGGCCCTGGCCTCGGTCGGCGTTCGCTCGGTGTCGCTGGTGGTGCGCTCGGTGTCCCGTGCGGCCGAGGCCGACTCGTGCGCGTCCCGCCTGGGCCTGGCGCTGGACGTCGTCACCTGGGACACCGCGGACTTCGCCGCTCTCGCTTCTGCTTCGGACGTCCTGGTCAGCACCGTGCCGCCGGCCGCCACCGAGCCGATCGCCGCGGCCCTGGCCGAGGCCCCGAACGTCCTGGACGTCATCTACCACCCGTGGCCGACGCCGTTGGCGTACGCGGTGGAGAAGCAGGGCCGCACCCTGGCCACCGGCCTGGACATGCTGCTGCACCAGGCGTTCGGCCAGGCGGAGCAGTTCACCGGCCACCCGGCCCCGCGCGAAGCGATGCGCCAAGCCCTCCGCACCGCCACGGACAACCTGCTCCCCCTACCGGTCTAGCCCCCACCCCCGAGAGTCGAACTCACCCACCCCGAACGTTCGACTCTCGGCACGCGAACGTAGGACTCACGCGAGAGTCCTACGTTCAGAACGCGAGAGTCGAACGTTCAGGGTGGGTGAGTTCAACACTCAGAACACGCGACCTGCGGATTCGGGCAACCTCCTCGCACGTCACCGGGCCCTGCTCGCGCGCGAGAGTGCGAGCAGGGCCCGGTCGTCGTGCTGAGGGAGATCAGCCCGCGTCCAGGTCGGTGGCGATGATCTGCGCGATCGCCTCCAGCGCGGCGTCCGCGCCGTCGCCGTCGGCGGCCAGGACGACCTCGTCGCCGTGCATCGCGCCGAGCGTCATCAGACCCAGCACGCTCGCCGCCTCGACCGGTTGGCCGTCGTCCTTGCGGATGGTGACCTTCACCGACTGCCCGGCCGCCGCCTTCGCCAGGAGTGCGGCAGGGCGTGCGTGCAGTCCGACCTTGCTCGCCACGGTGACCCGTCGCTCAGGCATGATCCGTCCTCTCGTCCTTCGGTTCGCGGTCAGGACGCCGTCGCGTCCCGCCGGCCTTCCTCGTCGGCCTTGCCTGCCTTGTCGCCGCTGCCCTCGACCACGCTCGGGTCGTCCTCCGGGTCCTCGTCCGCGTCGCGGCCCGGCGTCTTCAGGTTCCACTTGGTGATGACGAAGCGGAACAGGAAGTAGTAGATGAGCGCGTAGATCACGCCCAGCACCAGGATCAGCAGTGGCTTGGTCGCGATGTTGAAGTTGAGCAGGTAGTCGATGGCGCCGGCGGAGAACCCGAACCCGTCGTGGATGCCCAACGCGTTGCTGATGGCCAGCGAGGTGCCGGTGAGCACCGCGTGGATCAGGTAGAGGGGCCACGCCACGAACATGAACGCGAACTCCAGCGGCTCGGTCACACCCGTGATGAACGAGGTCAGCGCCGCCGAGCCCATGATGCCGGCGATGATCTTCTTCTGCGACGGGCGGGCGGTGTGCACGATGGCCAGCGCCGCCGCGGGCAGGGCGAACATGAAGATCGGGAAGAAGCCGGTCATGAACGTGCCCGCGGTCGGGTCACCGGCGAAGAACCGCTGGATGTCGCCGGTCTTGCCCTCGTACTCGCCGAAGACCTGCCACATGAACGTGTTCGGGATGTGGTGCAGGCCCAGTGGGATGAGCAGCCGGTTGATGGTGCCGTAGAGGCCCGCGCCGATGATCGTGCTGCCGGAGATCGTCTCGCCGACCCAGGTCAGACCCGCGTCGAACCACGGGTACACCAGGCCCATGAGCACGCCGACCACGATCATCACGCCCGCGACCATGATCGGCACGAACCGCCGGCCGCCGAAGAAGGCCAGGTAGGCGGGCAGCTTGATGCGGTGGTACTTCTGCCACAGCACGGCCGTGATCAGACCGACCACGATGCCGGTCAGCACCGAGTAGTTGATCAGCTCCTGCTTGGCGTCCGCGGCCGCGTCGTCCGGCAGCGGCAGCACGAGCGGCGACATGGCCTTGAACACCGCCTCGGTCACCACGAAGCCGACCACGGCGGCCAACGCGGTGGAACCGTCACCGCGCCTCGCGAAACCGATGGCCACGCCGACGGCGAACAGCAGCGGCAGGTTCGCGAACAGCGCGTTGCCCGCGCCGCCGATGACGCCGGCGACCTCGTTCCAGCCGAGGCCGTCCTTGCCGAGCAGATCGTCCTGGCCGAGTCGCAGCAGCAGAGCGGCGACGGGCAGCGCGGCGATCGGCAGCATCAGGCTGCGACCGAAGCGCTGGAGACCGGCCAGTCCCTTGATCTCACGACCGCCGGTCGCCTGAGGGGCGCTGGCGCTCATGGGGTACCTCCCTTGGCGGAGTGGTGCGGGCCGGATTCCGGGACGGTCCGGTCCAATTGCATGGTCACCTGGTAGAGATCGCCCCGGTACCAGGACGTCATGTCCTCCACGGGTCTGCCCTGCGAGCCGGCGACCCGGTGGAAGACGAGCAGCGAGCTGCCGGTGCGGACACCCAGCAACTTCGCCGTTTCGGGATCGGCGCCCTCGGCCCACACCGTCTGGACGGCGCGGTCGAGCTGCACCCCGTAGGTGTCGGCGATGAGGGTGTAGAGCGAGGTGGTGAGGTCGTGCCGGTCGAGGTGGGGCACGACCCGGGGGTTGTACCAGCCCCGCTCGACGGCCAGCGGCACGCCGTCCGCGCGGCGCAGGCGGACGAGCTTGCACGCCGGTTCGTGCGGCGGCAGGCCGAGCGCGGCGGCCGCCTCCGGTGGCGGCACCTCCTCGGCGCAGGCCAGCACCTCGGTCGCGGGGGTGAGCCCGCGCCGACGCATGTCCTCGGTGAACGACTCCAGGTAGAGCTGGACGTCCATCCGACGCCGGGCGGTGAACGTGCCCCGGCCTTTCGCCCTGGTCAGGAGCCCTTCGGCGACGAGTTGCCCGACCGCGGCGCGGACTGTGATGCGCGACACCCCGTACTGCTGGGCGAGGTCGCGCTCGGACGGGATCGGGGAGCCCGGCGGGAGCTCCTGCTCGGCCATGCGCCGCAGGATGTCGCGGAGCTGCGCGTGCTTGGGCTTGGGCCCGTCGACGATCTCGGTGCGGTTCATGACACCTCCCCGTGCTCGCGTCAGTAAAGCGGGATTGGTACTTTCCGGTCTAGACCAGTTGGTGCGGGGAGGATGCTCCGCGCGCCGACCGGGTGTCAACCGCCGTTACGGGACCGTGCCCGAGCGGTGGCACCCTCAGGCCAGGTGTCGAGAGAGGACTTGAAGTGGCGGACGACAAGGCGGAGCGGATCCTCGCCGCGCTCGGCGGTGCGGACAACATCGTGGAGATCGAGCCGTGCATCACGCGCCTGCGCTGTGAGCTGGAAGACGGTTCCCTGGTGGACGAGAAGGCTTTGAAGGGCCTGGGCGCGCACGGCGTGATGCGCTCGGGCAACGTCGTGCAGGTGGTCGTCGGCCCCGAGGCCGACACCATCGCCAGCGACATCGAGGACCTGCTGTGACGCTGCGCGTGGCCAGCCCGGTCAGTGGTCGGGTGGTGCCGTTGACCGAGGTGCCGGACCCGGTGTTCGCGCAGGCCATGGTGGGTCCGGGGGTGGCGGTCGAACCTGATCGGGTGAGCGCCGAGGTGGTGTCCCCGGTGGACGGGACGGTGGTGACGCTGCACCCGCACGCGTTCGTCGTGGCCACTTCGGAGGGTGCGGCGGTGTTGGTGCACCTCGGGATCGACACGGTGAAGCGCAAGGGCGAGGGCTTCACGCTGCACGTGGTCAAGGGCGAGGCGGTGCGCGCGGGGCAGCCCGTGGTGACGTGGGACCCGGCCGAGGTGGAGGCGGCGGGTTTCGCGCCGATCTGCCCGGTGATCGCGTTGGACGCGGCGCCGGAGGTGTTGCTGGACCAGGCCGGTGGTCCGGTGTCGGCGGGTGACGCGCTGTTCTCCTGGCAGCGTTGATCTTCCAGTGACGGGCGAGTGCGGGTGAATGGACCGTTCACCCGCACTTCTCGTTGCGCTGCCCGTGTTCCCGCGACGACGCTGGGTTCATGGTCATCTCGGGTTTCCTCGCCGGCGCTCTGGGCGCCGGCCTCCTCCGCCACCTGCCGCGCGGCGCGAACGTTTGCTGGCTGTGGTGCGCAGTGCCGACAGCCGTGTTGTGGTTCGTGGCCTGGGCACTCGCGCCACCGCACTGGCTCCCGGTGCCGCTGCTGCTGGCGTGGCTGGGTGTGCTGCTGGTCGCGACCGACCTCCGGCACCGACGGCTACCGGACGCCCTGACGCTGCCCGCGTACCCGGTGATCGGCCTGACGCTGTGGCTGTGCGGCGCAGACCTGTGGCGTGCGCTGGCGGGTTGCGTCCTCTTCGGCGGCTTCCACCTGCTCGTACGCCTGCTGGTGCCGTCCGCGATGGGAGGGGGCGACGTCAAGCTGGCCGGCTCACTGGGCGCGGTGCTGGCCACGGTCTCGTGGCTCGCCTTACCGGTGGGCGCGCTGCTGGCGAGCACCATCACGCTGTTTGTCGGCCTGTGGTGGCGGCTGGACGGCGTGCCCCACGGACCGGGCCTGCTGGCGGCCACGTGGCTGGTGGCCGTGTCCGCAGGGTGAGAGCCCGACCACTCCGCGAGGTCGCGTCGATCGTTCGCGACTCATTTTCCGGCGATCACGCTTTTCGATCGTCGGAAAATCAGGCGCGAGCGGTCGACTTCCAGGCGACCGAGCCCTCGCGACGCCGGAGGCGGCGCAATCCAACACTGTGAAAGGATTTGCCGTGTGCTGCGCTGGATCACCGCTGGGGAGTCCCACGGACCTGCCCTCGTCGCCGTGCTGGAAGGCATGGTCGCCGGGGTCGAGGTCACCACTGCCGACCTGACCGCTCAACTGGAGCGCCGCAGGCTGGGCTTCGGTCGCAGCCCCCGCATGGGGTTCGAGGCCGACGAGGTCGAGATCCTGGGCGGTGTCCGCCACGGGCTCACCCAGGGCGGCCCGATCGCGGTCCGGATCGGCAACACCGAGTGGCCCAAGTGGCAGACGGTGATGTCGGCCGACCCGGTCGACCCGAGCCTGCTCAAGCCGACCGGCCGCAACGAGGCGCTGACCAGGCCCCGCCCCGGCCACGCCGACCTGCCCGGCATGCAGAAGTTCGGCTTCGCCGAGGCGCGCCCCGTGCTGGAACGCGCCAGCGCCCGGGAGACGGCGTCCCGCACCGCGCTCGGCACGGTCGCCCGGCACTTCCTCAAGCAGGTCTTCGACGTGGACGTGATCAGCCACGTGGTGTCCATCGGCAAGGCGAAGACACCCGCCGACGCGCCGGTGCCCGGCCCCGGTGACCTGGCCGCCGTCGACGCCAGCCCGGTCCGGGCCTTCGACGCGCGCGGCACCGAGGCGATGGTGGCCGAGGTCGAGGCGGTCAAGGAGGCGGGCGACACGGTCGGCGGCGTCATCGAGGTCATCGTCTACGGCCTGCCGCCGGGCCTCGGCTCGCACGTGCACTGGGACCGCCGCCTCGACGCGCGGCTGGCCGGCGCGCTGATGGGCGTGCAGGCGATGAAGGGCGTGGAGATCGGCGACGGCTTCACCACCGCCGAGCGGTGGGGCAGCCAGGCGCACGACGAGATCGACCGGGGCACCGGGCCGAAGGGCGTCACGCGGCGCTCCAACCGGGCCGGCGGCCTGGAGGGCGGCATCACCAACGGCGAGCCGCTGCGCGTGCGCGTGGCCATGAAGCCGATCTCGACCGTTCCCCGTGCTCTGTCCACTGTGGATGTCCGAACGGGAGAGCCCGCGGTGGCGATCCACCAGCGCTCGGACGTGTGCGCGGTGCCGCGCGCGGGCGTGGTGCTGGAGTCCGTGGTGGCGCTGGTGCTGGCCGAGACGGCGCTGGAGAAGTTCGGCGGCGACTCGATCACCGAGACCAAGCGCAACGTCGCGTCCTACCTGGAGGCGCTGGAAGCCCGCTGGGAGGGGCTGTGACCCCCAAGCTCGTCGTCCTCGGACCGCCCGGCGCGGGCAAGACGACGGTCGGCCACCTGCTCGCCGAACGCCTGGACGCCCCGTTCCGCGACACCGACGACGACATCGTCGCCGCCGAGGGCCGCTCGATCGCGGACATCTTCACCGGCGACGGCGAGGCCGCGTTCCGCGCGCTGGAGGAGCAGGCCGTCGCCGAGGCCCTGAAGACGCACGAAGGCGTGCTCGCACTGGGTGGCGGCGCGGTGCTGTCCGCGACCACCCGAGGCCGCCTGGCCGGCCACACCGTGGTCTTCCTCAACGTCGGCATGGCCGAGGGCGTGAAGCGCACCGGCCTGTCCACCGCCCGACCGCTGCTGGCCGGCGTGAACCCGCGCGCCACGTTCAAGGCCCTGCTGGACGCCCGCCTGCCGCTGTACCGGGAGGTCGCCACCATCGAGGTGGTCACCGACGACCTCAAGCCGGACCAGGTGGTCGACGCCATCCTCGCCCACCTCACCCGGCAGGCGTGACGGCGCGAGAATGACTCCGTGGAACTGACCGGGGCCCGGGTCCTCGCGCACCGCGCCGCGGTGCAGGGCCTGCACGGCGACCAGGTGGGCCGGGACCAGGCGGTGCTCGCGCTCGGCGTGGTGGACAGCCCGCCGAAGACAGGCGCGGCGGCGTTGGGTGTCCGGGGCCGCCGCGAGGGCACCGAGGACCTGGCCCGGGTGCTGAGCCTGCGCGGCGCACCGCACCTGCACCGCCGTGAGGACCTGCCCGCGTTGCGACGGCAGCTCCGACCGCGCACGGAGAAGCAGTTGGCGGCGTGGTGCGGCACGTACCCGCCGCCCGACCTGGAGCACGTCGACCTGGTCGTGGACCTGATGCACCGCGAGTTCCCCGGCGACACGGCCACCAAGGGCGAGCTGTCCGCGGCGATCAGCCCGCTGCTGCCCGCGATCGCCACCCCCTACTGCCCGGGGTGCGAGACCGACCACGTCATCGAGAACCTGTTCCGGCTCGGCACGCTCCTCGCGGGCATCGAGCTGGAGCAGTTGGGCGCGAAGCTCACCTTCCGCCGCCCGAAGGCGAAACCAGAACGCGAAGAGCCCGGCGAGCCGACCCTGTTGCGCGACTACGCGCGGCTCGTCGGACCGTTCGCCAAGGCCGACGCGGAGAAGTGGCTGGGCGCCGGCCCCCAGGACAACTGGCCCGACCTGCGCCCGGTCCGGGTCGACGGCAAGCGGTTGCTCGTGCACGAGGACGACCTCGGTCTGATCGCCGGCTCCGCCGGCGGTGAAGCGCCGGACCCGCCCGCCGGGCTGCTGCTGTTCCCGCGCGACCCGTACCTGCTCGGCCCGCGCCACCTGGTCGCCGACCCGGACGTGGCCAGGCAGGTGTGGCGGCCGGTCGGCAGCCCCGGCGCGCTCGTCCTGCACGGCCGGGTGGCCGGCGCGTGGCGGCACGAGTTCAGCGGTCGCACGGTGACGTTCCAGGTCACGGGCTGGTCGAAGGTCAGGGGCGCGGCGCGGAAGGCGATCAAGGACCAGGCCGCCGTGCTGGCCGGCGTGTGGGGCGCCGACGTGCTCGAAGCGGACGTGGTCGAATGGTGACCCGACGAGGGGAGTGGTGATGGGCGAGCCGGTGCGGATCCGCGTGGCCGCGGAACGACCGTACGACGTGGTGGTGGGCCGCGGCCTGCTCGGCGACCTGGTCGAGACCCTGAAGGGCACGGACAAGGCGGCGATCGTCCACACGCCGACCCTGACCGAGACCGCCGACGCGGTCCGCGAGGCGCTGGCCGAGGCCGGGATCGACGCGCACCGCGTCGAGGTGCCCGACGCCGAGGACGGCAAGGACCTGCGGGTCGCCGGGTACTGCTGGGACGTGTTCGGCCGCATCGGCCTGGGCCGCTCCGACGTGGTGATCGGCCTCGGCGGCGGCGCGGTGACCGACCTGGCCGGGTTCGTCGCCTCCACCTGGATGCGCGGGGTGAAGCTGGTCCACGTGCCCACCACCCTGCTGGGCATGGTGGACGCCGCGGTCGGCGGCAAGACCGGCATCAACACCGACGCGGGCAAGAACCTGGTCGGCACGTTCTACGAGCCGACCGCCGTCCTGGTCGACCTGGCCACGCTGGAGACGTTGCCGCGCAACGAACTGGTCGCGGGCATGGCCGAGGTGGTCAAGGGCGGTTTCATCGCCGACCCGGTGATCCTCGACCTGATCGAGGCCGACCCGGAGGCCGCGCTGGACCCGTCCGGCGACGTGATCGAGGAGCTGGTCCGGCGCAAGATCCAGGTCAAGGCCGACGTGGTGTCGACCGACCTGCGCGAATCGGACCTGCGGGAGATCCTGAACTACGGCCACACCCTCGCGCACGCCATCGAGCGCCGCGAGCGCTACCGCTGGCGGCACGGCGCGGCGGTCAGCGTCGGCCTGGTGTTCGCCGCCGAACTCGCCCGCCTCGCGGGCAGGCTGGACGACGAGACCGCCGACCGCCACCGCTCGATCCTCACCTCGCTCGGCCTGCCGACCGGCTACGACCCGGACGCGCTCGGCCAGCTCATGGAGGGGATGCGCACGGACAAGAAGACCAGGTCGGGCGTGCTGCGGTTCGTGGTGCTCGACGGCCTGGCCAAGCCCGGCCGGCTGGAGGGCCCGGACCCGACGCTGATCGCGGCGGCCTACTCCGCCGTGGCGGCCGAGCCGAAGTCGGGCGGGAGCATCCTGCTGTGACGGCGGTGGACACGTGACGGCGGGGCACCTGCACCACGTCGAACTGTGGGTGCCCGACCTGGCCCGCGCCGAGCACAGCATCGGCTGGCTGCTCGGCGAGCTGGGCTGGGTCGAGTACCAGCGCTGGTCGGCGGGGGTGAGCTGGCGGCTCGGCCCCACCTACCTGGTGGTCGAGCACTCGCCCGCGATGGACGCCCACCACCGCCTCGGCACCGGTCTCAACCACCTGGCGTTCCACGTCGCGGGCCGGACCGAGGTGGACCGGCTGGTCACCGCCGCGACCGGGCACGGCTGGTCGTCGTTGTTCGCGGACAGATACCCCCATGCGGGTGGCCCGGATCATTACGCGGGGTATCTGGAGAACACCGACGGTATCGAAGTGGAGTTGGTGGCCTCCCCCGGTTGACGCCCGAACGGCGGAGTGGATCTCTACACTGAACCGCACCGGGTGCCCTGCCGTGCTCCCGGTGTCCGGACGTCTGGAGAAGTGGAGATCTGCCCCGCCATGGCAAGTCCCGATGTGGGAGCGGCGAGGCTCCTCGGATCCGCTTTGGCCGTCGTGTTGCTGACGGCCTGTGCCCCGAGCACCGCCGACCCGGCGTCGGAACCCGCCGAGAGCAGCGCACCGCCCACGTCCAGCGCGTCCACGTCGGACAGCAGCGCACCGAGCAGCAGCACGCCCAAGCCGCCGCCGACGCCGGTGCCGCTGGCCACCGACCGCGGCCGGTGGAGCGCCGCCGTGGTGGCCTACGGCGGCGGGGACTCGCCGTACAACTACGGCCCCACGCTCATGTTCGAGGGCGGCAGGCACCGCATGTGGTGGTGCAGCCAGCTCAGCGCCGCACCGCCCGCCGGCGACGACCTGCTCTACTCGGAGAGCGCCGCGGTGTCCGGCCCGTTCGTCGCGCCGAACGGCACCCCGGCCACGCCGGTGCTGTCCGGCAGCGTCAACGGCTTCGACGGCGTGCACACCTGCGACCCGTCGGTGATCAAGCTCGGCGCCACCTACTACCTCTACTACACCGGCGCGGCGGGCGACCACGCGCACGGCAACGCGATCGGCGTCGCCACCAGCCCGGACGGCGTGGTGTGGACCCGTGCCGCGGGCGGCAAACCCATCGTGAGCCCGTCCTACGACAAGACCAGGGAGAACACCTACGGCGCCGGCCAGCCGTCGGTGCTGGTCGTGGACGGCTGGTTCCACCTGATGTTCACCGACACCACCGGCGAGGCCGCCGGGTGGAACGGCGCGGGCCAGTTCGTGCTGCGCTCCAAGGACCCGACGTTCGCCTCCGGCGTGCAGGCGCTGGGCCCGCAGGGCTTCCAGCAGGTGCCGGACACGCGCACGAAGCGCACCCGCTCGGTGGTGGACGCGTTCAGCGCCGACTGGATGTACTCCGACGTGCTGCACGCGTTCGTCATCGCGCACGAGACCGAGGCCGGCACGACCCTGACCTTCTGGAACAAGGAGTTCACCGCGAACCCGCACCCACAGGTGCACATCCCCGGCCAGTGGCGGGAGGGCCCCGGCCTGGTCCGCACGCCCCTCGGGCACGCGCCGGTGTCGGCCGAGGACCCGTGCGGCCGGATCGCGGTGGACGTGGTCCGCGCGACCGTGGACGGCGCGGCGGCGGCGCCGACCGACCTCCAGCAGTTCGGCCTGGACCTCGCGGGCGTGCCCGGCTGCACGACCGAGGAGTCGGCGGCCGTGCTGCACGGGTACGCCGTGCCGTCACCGGCGAACACCACGGACCTCGTGCTGGACGGCGAGGTGGTCCGGATCGAGCGCCGCTCGGTGACCGACCGGCTGGCCGCCAGGGTGCTGGACCGCCGTCCGCCGATCGTGGACGAGTTGCCCGTCGTCGCCGAGATCCCGGCGGGCACGAAGGCGCTGCGCGCACCCGACGGTCAGATCGGGCTGCTGCTGGGCGAGGACAAGCTGTGGGTCCTCGGCACGTCGGAAGCCGCCGTCGAGATCGTCACGCTGAACTCCTCGCAGCTCACCCAGGTCTCGAAGACGGCCTGGGACTCGTACGAGAAGGCCGGGGACCTGCGCCGCTAACGCGACCCGTCGGGCTGCCGTGACCCATCGGGCTGTGACTCGTCGGGTTGGGGCAGCGCGTTGCCGATGCCGATCCCGACCGCCGCCGTCGCCATGACCAGCAACGCGGTGAACGCCGCACCGCCGGTCAGCGCGGGCCCGAGCGACTCCACCCCGGTCTGGTCCACCAGCGACCGGCCGACCACGCCCGCGATCCCGGCCAGCGGCCCGGCGAACAGCGCGGCGGAGAACCACACCATGCCGCGCCCGTCGAGCTGCCGCCACGCGTCCAACGCGCCCCACAGCACGCCGATGACGACGACCAGCCCGAGCGCGATGTACCGGATCGACGAAGCGGCCTCGGGGCTGTGCACGCTCACCGCCGAGGTGCCGGTCTGCACCCCGCCGTGGAACAACCCCATCCAGAACCCTCGGACCAGCCACGTGCGCATATCGTCACCCTAAGGGTGACTGACGGTGTCGCCCTATTGAGCACGGTTCACCCCATCGAGTGGCACTGTGGTGCGGCCCATCGGGCTCTAGGCTGCTGATATGCCGCACTCCACTCGCCGAGCCGCCCTGCGCGCCACGCTCAGGGACCTGGAACTGGACGCCCTGCTGGTCACGAACCTGCTGAACGTCCGTTACCTGACCGGGTTCACCGGGTCGAACGCGGCGCTGCTGGTGCACGCCGACTCGGACGACGCCACGGTGTTCTGCACCGACGGCCGGTACCTCACCCAGGCCGCGGCGCAGGTGCCCGACCTGGAACGGGTCATCGACCGGCCGTGCGACGTGGCGCTGGTTGGCCGGGCTGCCAAGGCGGGCGCGGACCGGGTCGGCTTCGAGAGCCACCACGTGACCGTGGACGGCCTCGACGCGCTGACCGAGGCGGCCGACGGCGTCGAGCTGATCCGGGCGTCCGACCTGGTCGAGCTGTTGCGGCTGGTCAAGGACGACGCCGAGGTCGAGGCGCTGCGGATGGCGTGCGCGGCGGCCGACCGGGCGCTGGCGGGCCTCATCGAGCACGGCGGCCTGCGGCCGGGCCGCACCGAGAAGGAGATCGCCCGCGAGCTGGAGAACCGCATGCTCGACCACGGCGCGGCGGGCCCGTCGTTCGAGTCGATCGTGGCGGCGGGCGCGAACTCGGCCGTGCCGCACCACCGGCCGACGGACGCGGTGGTCAGGGACGGCGACTTCGTGAAGCTCGACTTCGGCGCGCTGGTCGACGGCTACCACTCGGACATGACCCGCACCCTGGTCGTCGGCCGGGCCGCGGACTGGCAGCGCGACCTGTACCAACTGGTCGCGGCGTCGCAGAAGGCCGGCCGGACCGCGCTGGAGGTCGGCGCGCGGGTCTCGGACGTGGACGCGGCGGCACGCGGCGTGATCGAGCAGGCCGGGTACGGCGACCAGTTCCTGCACGGTCTCGGGCACGGCGTCGGCCTGCAGATCCACGAGGCTCCAGCGTTGTCGAAGGCGGGTGACGGTACACTTCTCCCCGGTATGGCGGTCACCGTCGAACCCGGTGTGTACCTGGCCGGGAAGGGTGGTGTCCGCATCGAGGACACGCTCGTGGTGCGCGAAGGCGCCCCGGAGCTCCTCACCCTGACCACGAAGGAACTCGTGGTCGTCTGAAGTCGGATCGGCTGAAGTCGGATTCGTCGGCTTGGCCGACATCGCCCTCACTCACGCAACAGGAGAGCCCACCACCGTGGCCACCACCAACGACCTGAAGAACGGCCTGGTGCTGAACCTCGACGGCCAGCTGTGGACCGTCACCGCGTTCCAGCACGTCAAGCCGGGCAAGGGTGGCGCCTTCGTGCGCACCACGTTGAAGCACGTCCTGTCCGGCAAGGTCGTGGACCGGACCTTCAACGCGGGCACCAAGGTCGACACGGCCACCGTCGACAAGCGCGGCATGACCTACCTGTACAAGGACGGCGCCGACTTCGTCTTCATGGACGGCGACACCTACGACCAGATCAGCATCCCGGCCGAGACCGTCGGCGACGCGGCGAACTACATGCTGGAGAACCAGGAAGCGATCGTCGCCATGCACGAGGGCGTCGCGCTCTACATCGAGCTCCCGACCTCGGTCGAGCTCGTCATCCAGCACACCGACCCGGGCCTGCAGGGCGACCGCTCCACCGGCGGCACCAAGCCCGCCACGCTGGAGACCGGCGCGGAGATCCAGGTCCCGCTGTTCGTCACCACCGGCGAGAAGATCAAGGTCGACACCCGCGACGGCCGTTACCTCGGCCGAGTGAACGGCTGAGATGGGCGCACGGAGCAAGGCCCGCAAACGCGCGGTGGACGTCCTCTACGAAGCGGACCAGCGGGGCATCGACCCGGTGACGCTGCTCGCGGACCGGGTCGGGTCGACGGACGTGCCGCCGGTGAACGACTACACGATCGCCCTCGTGGAAGGCGTCACGGCGCACCGCACGCGCATCGACGACCTGATCTCCGAGCACGCGGAGGGCTGGACGCTCCAGCGCATGCCCGCGGTGGACCGGGCGGTGCTGCGGATCGGGCTCTACGAGCTGCTGTGGGCGGCGGACGTGCCCGACGCGGTCGCCATCGACGAGGCGGTGGAGCTGGCCAAGGGACTGTCCACGGACGACTCGCCCCGGTTCGTCAACGGTGTGCTCGGCCGGATCGCGGTCATCGCGGACCAGCTCAGGGCCGTCCTCTAACGCGCACAGTCCTCTAACGCGCACAGTCCGCTAAAGCACACGGTGTGGAGGGCCACCCGTCCCGAACCTGGCGGGTGGCCCTTCCGCGCGCTTCAGTCCTCCTTGGCCGGACGGGCCTCGGGAGGCAGCACGCCCCAGTCGATGAGCTGCTCGGTCAGCTCGCCGGGCGTCATGTCGTAGATGATGGCCAGCGACCGCAGGTCCTCGGTCCGGATGGACAGCACCTTGCCGTTGTAGTCGCCGCGCTGGCTCTGGATGGTGGCCGCGTACCGGGCCAGCGGCCCCACTTTCTCCGCGGGCAGCTGTTGCAGCCGCTCCAGGTTGATGACGATCTTGGTGGCGGGCTCCGCACCGGACGGCACCCGGCCCTCCGGCAGCAGCTCGGCCACCGGGACACCGTAGAAGTCGGCCAGCTCGGCGAGCTTCTGCACGGTCACGGCACGGTCGCCGCGCTCGTACGAGCCGACGACCACGGCCTTCCAGCGACCGCCGGACTTCTGCTCGACGCCGTGCAAAGACAAGCCCTGCTGCTGGCGGATCGCGCGGAGCTTTGCCCCCAGCGCCTTGGCGTAGTCGCCCATGTGGCGGTTCTCCGTTCATTCGCCCCGTCAGCCGGTAGGGGACTGGCGCGGGGAGGCTTAGATCAATACGCAGAGTAATGATTGCTCTCCGTGGTCACCAGGTCAAGCTGATCTCGATAGGACAGGTGGGCGAGGCCACGCACACCACCCGGAAGATTGACCGCCGGAGCCTGATACGGTGCTGGTCAGCCCGGTCGCAGCCGGGTGTCCGACGTCCTTTAAGGACCCGTCCAGCGAGGCGGGGAAGGAGGTCCAACCGTGGCGCCACGTCAACGTGGTGCGACGGACCCGGCCGGGGAGCGCGAGCTCCTGTCGGCCGGCGACGTCGCGCGCACTGTCGCCCGAATGGCTCATCAGATCATCGAGAAGACCGCTCTTGGTGCACCGAGCGCACCCGCAGTAGTCCTGATGGGGATTCCGAGTCGGGGAGCCCCGCTCGCCCGCCGGCTGGCCGTCAGGATCGCCGAATTCGCCGGTGTCGAGGTGCCGACCGGCACGCTGGACGTGACCCTCTACCGGGACGACCTGCGCCGCGGCCCCACCCGCCCGCTGGAGGCGACGAAGCTGCCCGAGGGCGGCGTCGACGACAAGCTCGTCATCCTGGTGGACGACGTGCTGTTCTCCGGCCGCACGATCCGAGCCGCGCTCGACGCCCTGCGCGACCACGGCCGCCCGCGTGCCGTGCAGCTGGCCGTCCTGGTCGACCGCGGTCACCGGGAGCTGCCGATCCGCGCGGACTACGTGGGCAAGAACGTGCCCACGGCCCGCACCGAGGAGGTCCACGTGCTGCTGGAGGAGTTCGACCAGCGGGACGGGGTGGTGCTGCGGTGAAGCACCTGCTCAGCACCGAGGGCATCGACCCGGCGCAGGCGACCGCCATCCTGGACACGGCGGCGAGCCTCAAGCAGGCCCTCGAAGGCCGTGAAGTGCGCAAACTGCCCACGTTGCGCGGTCGCACGGTCATCACGATGTTCTTCGAGAACTCCACCCGGACCCGGGTGAGCTTCGAGATCGCGGGCAAGTGGATGAGCGCGGACGTGGTGAACGTCTCGGCCTCCGGCTCCAGCGTGAGCAAGGGCGAGTCGCTGCGGGACACCGCGCTGACCCTGGCCGCGGCGGGCGCGGACTGCGTCATCGTGCGGCACCCGGCGTCCGGCGCGGCGCACCGGCTCGCGGGCTGGCTGCGCGAAGCGGGCACGTCGGTCGTCAACGCGGGCGACGGCATGCACGAGCACCCCACCCAGGCCCTGCTGGACGCGGCCACCCTGCGGGAACGCCTCGGTGACCTGCGCGACCGGCGGATCGCGATCGTCGGCGACGTGCTGCACAGCCGGGTCGCGCGGTCCAACGTGCACCTGCTCACCGCGCTGGGCGCGGACGTCACCCTGGTCGCGCCCCCGACGCTGCTGCCGGTCGGCGTCGAGAACTGGCCGGTCACCGTCTCGCACGAGCTGGACGCCGAGCTGCCCAGCCTCGACGCCGTGATGCTGCTGAGGGTGCAGGCCGAGCGGATGCACGGCGGTTTCTTCCCGTCGGCCCGCGAGTACTCCATCGCCTACGGCCTGAGCGAGAACCGGCTGAAGCTGCTGCCCGAGCACGCGGTCGTGCTGCACCCCGGTCCGATGCTGCGAGGCATGGAGATCGCCTCGGCGGTCGCCGACTCGCCCCGCGCCGCCATCACCGACCAGGTGCGCAACGGCGTGCACGTGCGCATGGCCGTGCTCTACCACCTGCTTGCCCACGAGGAGGAAACCGCGTGAACCCCTTGATCCTCAAGGGAGTGCGACCGTACGGCGAAGGTGACCCGACCGATGTGCTGATCCGTGACGGCGTGATCGCCGCGATCGGGTCCGTAGAGGCAGAGGACGCGGAAGTCGTCGAGGGCAACGGCGCGGTGCTGCTGCCCGGTTTCGTCGACCTGCACACCCACCTGCGCGAACCCGGCCGCGAGGACACCGAGACCATCGCCACCGGCTCGGCCGCCGCCGCGCTGGGCGGCTACACGGCGGTGTTCGCCATGGCCAACACGAACCCGGTCGCGGACAACGAGGTCGTCGTCCAGCACGTCGCCCGCCGCGGCCGCGAGGTCGGCCTGGTCGACGTGCACCCGGTCGGCGCGGTCACCGTGGGCCTGGAGGGTGTGAAGCTCGCCGAGCTGGGCACCATGGCCAGGGCGGGCGTGCGGGTGTTCTCCGACGACGGCCACTGCGTGCACGACCCGCTGATCATGCGGCGCGCGTTGGAGTACAGCAAGGCGTTGGACGTGGTCGTCGCGCAGCACGCGGAGGAGCCCCGGCTCACGGTCGGCGCGCAGGCGCACGAGGGTGAGCAGGCGTCCCGGCTCGGTCTGCAGGGCTGGCCGGCCGCCGCCGAGGAGTCGATCGTGGCGCGGGACTGCCTGCTGGCGCTGCACGCGGGCGCCCGGCTGCACGTCTGCCACGTGTCCACCACCGGCACCGCCGACGTGCTCAGGTGGGCCAAGGCCCGCGGCACGGACGTGTCCGCCGAGGTCACGCCGCACCACCTGCTGCTGACCGACGAGCGGCTGGAGACCTACGACCCGGTCAACAAGGTCAACCCGCCGCTGCGCACGGCGGCGGACGTGCACAAGCTGCGCGAGGCGCTGGCCGAGGGCGTCATCGACTGCGTGGCCACCGACCACGCGCCGCACGCCGTGCAGGACAAGGACTGCGAGTGGTCCGCGGCCCGGCCCGGCATGCTCGGCCTGCAGACCGCGCTGTCGATCGTGGTCGAGACGATGGTGAGGACCGGCCTGCTGGACTGGCGCGGCGTGGCGCGGGTGATGAGCGAGCGGCCCGCCGAGATCGCGGGCCTGCCCGACCAGGGGCGTCCGATCGAGGTCGGCGAGCCCGCGAACCTCACCCTGGTCGACCCGGACGCCACCTGGACGGTGCGCGGCGCGGAGTTCGCGAGCATCGCGGTCAACACCCCCTTCGAAGGCATGGAGCTGCCCGGCGCGGTGGTCGCCACCCTGCTGCGCGGGCGCGTGACGGCGGTCGGCGGAAGGATTCCGGCATGACGCGCGTGTTGTTGTCCCTGGCCGTGCTGGCCATCCTGCTGCTGTGCCTGTACGGCATGTGGCGCGGCTGGCAGCGGCGCGCCCGCAGACAGGCCGAGGTGCTGCCGGAGTTCCCCGAGCCGCCCGCCGAGACCGGCGCGACGATGCTGGAGACGACCGGTGTGTACGTCGGCACCACGATCGGCGACGACTGGCAGGACCGGGTCGCGGTCGGTGACATCGGCCACCGCGCCGAGGCCACCCTCAAGCTCACCGAGGGCGGCGTGCTGGTGGAGCGCAGCGGCGCGAGCGCCATGTGGATCCCGGCGGAGCAGGTCCGCGGCGCCCGCACGGCGCGCGGCCTCGCGGGCAAGGTGATGACCGCGGACGGCCTGCTGGTCGTGCGCTGGCAGCTCGGGGACCAGGTGTTCGACACCGGGTTCCGGGGCGACGACAAGGACGTGTACGAGCAGTGGGTGCAAGCGCTGGGAGGCGACTCATGACGAATGCGGCACTGGTGCTGGAGGACGGCCGCGTGTTCCGCGGTGAGGCCTACGGCGCGGTCGGCGCGAGCCTGGGCGAGGCGGTGTTCTCCACCGGTATGACCGGCTACCAGGAGACCCTGACCGACCCGTCCTACCACCGCC
>NZ_VKAB01000030.1 GCF_009769385.1 Saccharothrix deserti | reverse complement strand
CCGGAGCGCTTCGCACGCCGTCCCCGTCCACCCGCACTGCCCGACGTGGCCTGGATCAACCAGCCCGCCGAGCAACCCCAACCAGCCCCGTAGACACAACCTGTCTCACTTGACTTGACAACTACCGTCCCGACCTCCTTGAGGGGATGTAGTGGGCGTCCGCGTTCCCGGACAGGTGGACGTCGCGTCGACCCTCGAAGGTGTCGGCATGCAAGGGGAAAGGTAGGATCTGTTAAAAGCAGGAAAAATATCCGATCGATGACCCTGTGGCCGCCCAGGCGTGCTCGCTGTCCGGCTCGGTGTCTCAATCGGAAGGCTATCGAAGCTTGCACGCCCGATTCATCCGATCTATGGGCAGGTGGATGGGCTGCCACGCAGCGCGGAGGCCGTAGTCGGGTGTCGAATCGTGCCGAGGCTGAATGGATGGCGCCATGCCTGCGCCTCGCACTGCTTGTGCCTTAAGGTGGCGGCCGTGGAATCCCGGGAGGCCGTGGACCGGCAGGTGAAGTTCGGCACGGCACGACTGGCGCCGGACCCGTACCGCCCGACCAGCTGGCTGCTCACGGTCGACGGCGTCCTCCAGTCCTATGTGGATCTGGCCGACCCGACGTACCTGCGCATGCCGTACGCCACGTGGGCCGCCCGAGTCCTGGACCTGCACTGGCCCGCCGGCGAGCCGGTGTCGGCCCTCCAGGTCGGCGGAGGTGGTTTCACGATCGCGAGGTACCTGGCCGCGACCCGTCCGGGTTCGCCCCAGACGGTCTACGAACTGGACGGCCCACTGGTCGACCTCGTGCGCTCGCACCTGGACCTGGACGCGATCGCGAACCTCCAGGTGCGGGTCGAGGACGGCGAGTCGGGAATCGAACGCACCCCCGACGCCACCGCCGACGTGGTGGTCATGGACGTCGCCCAGGCGGGCGCCGTGGCAATCCACCTGGCCGCCGTCGAGTTCCTGCGCGAGATCGCCAGGGTCCTCCGCGCCGACGGCCTCTACCTGGGCAACATGTGGTCCGCGGCGGACATGACCCTGCCACTCCGCGCCGTGGCGTCCCTCACCGAGGTGTTCCCGCACGTCGTGCTCCTCGCCGAACCGGGCCTGCTCCTGGGCAAGCGGGCGGGCAACGTGGTCCTGGCCGCCTCCAACCGCGAGTTGCCACACCAGGCCCTCACCACGTGGGCGGAGTCCGCCGGCAACCGCGTGTTCTGCCTCTCGGCCACCCAACTGGCGGCCTTTCGCGGTGTAGCACCCCCGCTGACCGCCGAGCACCCGGCGGAAGCCGTCACCCCCGTGCCCCGCTGGGCCCGGTAACCACCGTTCCCGGATGAGCGTGCGCCACCTGTGGCGCGTTTGCACCCTCCGGCGGTGGATCACGGGGAGACCGGCGACGGGACCGTGTGATCACCGCGGCCGCGGTGGTCGAATCAGCTCTTGAGGCTGTAGAAGTGCACCGGCGAGTTCGGTTTGAAGCCGATCCGCAGGTACACGGGCGCCCCGGCGACGGTCGCGTGCAGGGTGGCGCGGGTCAGTCCGGTAGCCCGGCCGCCCTCGTACAGCGCCTTCCGCGTCACCGCCTCGCCGTAGCCCCTGCGCTGCCACTCCGGGTCGGTGGCGACGAGCGCGACGAAGAGACGGCCTGCTGCTTCGACGGTCGCAGCGCACGCCACCGGAACACCCTCCCGCAAGCCCAGGTAGGCGTACGCCTGGTTCTTCCACAGCGTGGAGCCGGTGAGCCCGTCGCGGCCGTCCTCCAGCGGGAACCCGTAGGCGCGCGAGTTGAGGTCCGCATAGGCCCGCAGCTGTTCGTCGGTGGTCACGCGCACGAACGTCAGGTCGGGGTGGCTCGGCTCGGAGGTGGGCAGCAGGTCCCCTGCCATGCCGGTGCCGGGGAAGGCGTGCTGGAGACCTGCTCGCTCGGCCGCCGCGTTGAGCACGGCGCGTGCGTCGTCATCCAGGAGGTCCTCGAAGAGCCACAGGAAGCCGGGGTGCTGCTTCGAGCGCATGATGTCCGCCGCCTGGCTCAGACGTTGCTCGACGAGCTCCGCGTCCGCGCCGACATCGGTCAATGTGACGCAGTTCCAGAATGCGAACCGGCATTCGGCCCAGCGGACGGCGATGCCCGGGAGGTCTCGCACATCAGCACCCGAATCCCGATCGAGAACCATGCCACGCCAGACCACGGCGAGCTGCTCCATCGATTCGATCGAGTCCGCGGGATCCGTCATCGAGACTCCTTGTGGATTGTCGGGTCGACAGAGCCTACCGAGTAAGATCAAGTCTCGCGTGGCGGGTTCGGCCCCGTCAGTCGCCCCCTTCTTCGCCGGGACCGAGGCAGCGTCCGGGATCGCCTGCGAACAGTCTGCCGACGGCTTGCGCTGATCGACGCCGGCTTGCTGCGTGTGCTGGGTGTGTTCGTTGACGGCGGTCGGGGCGGGATGGTCTGACTACGAGAATTGCGGATACTCTCAGTTGCATTGAATTACGAAAATTGCGGACAACGCCGGTGGTGGTGTTATCCGGTCGCGCGAAAGGCGACTTCGGCTCACGTTTTCGGTAACGATCGAGTCGCATCGGCCGAAAATTGCGGACAAGCTCCTATCGGTGTAACGGTGATCCGCCAAGATGGCGATTGGGGGGTGTTGGACGACGGTGAATTGCATCGAGTCGCACGATGCGCGAGCACAGATTGGCGATCCGCATGGAATATGGGGGGAACCGCAGGCGTCGGTTGGCTCTGGTCGCGGCGGCGCTGTGCGTGGGGGCGTCGCTGCCTGTGTTCGCGCCGGTCGGGGGCGCGCAGGACGTGCCGGCGACGTTGCCGCCTCTTCAGGTAGTCGTCCTGGTCGACCAGTCGGGGAGTCTTGAGGACGCCGACGTCGTCAAGGAGAAGGAAGCCGCGCGGACGATTCTGTTCAGTGCCCTGGCGCCCGGCTCGGTGATCTCCGTGGTCGGTTTCGGGAGTTCCGACCGGCCTGGGCAGAGCGCGGTGGACGTCGTGTGCCCGCCGACTCGGCTTGATGCGGCGCAGAAGCGTGATTCGGTCGCGAAATGCATCGGGGACCTGCACAAGAGGACCGAGGAAGAGGGCGACGGCACCGATCACGTGGCCGCGTTGCAGCAGGCCCTTGATTTCGTCGGCTCGGGTGGGCCGGAGAAGAAGGTCGTGTTCCTGCTGACGGACGGCAAGCTCGACGTGTCCGGGAGCCCGCAGTGGGGTGATTCGCCGGACCGCCGCAACGAGGCGGCGAGGGCGAAGGTGGGCGATGTGCTGGCCCAGTTGGACGGCGCGGGCGCCCAGGTGTGGCCGCTCGGGTTCGGTGCGGTCGACGTGGGTGCGTTGGGTGGTTTCGCCAAGGGCAAGAGCTGCACACCGGCGGCGCCGGATCCGCACGAGCAGGTTGTGCCCACGTCTACCGAGCTGACCTCGGCGGTGGCGAACGCGTTCAGTTCCGCCAGTTGCATCAAGTACGGCCCGCCGGACACGGGCAGCGTCCCCAAGGGTGGCTCGGTCGACCTCCACGTCGACATCCCGGTCATCGCGAGTGACGCGTCGATCCTCGTCTACAAGCGTGACGCGCGGGTGCAGGTCTCGTACCTGGCTCCGAATGCGAACAACGCCGCTCCTGCCGAGGGCGGGAAGGACTTCGAGTTCGCGGGGCAGGCCACGGAGACGGAGTCGTTGCGCATCACCGACCCTCAGCCGGGGAGGTGGACGGTCCGGCTGTCGTCGGCCGAGGTGGCCGCGATGGACGTGGCGGCCACGGTGGTCTACCAGGCGGCGGTCAAGGCGTATCTCACCGTCAGCCCGCCGCAGCCGGCTGCGGGGCAGACCGTGGGTGTCGACATGCAGGTGTGGGCACGGGGGCGCGCGGTCGTCGACCGGCAGGCGCTCGAAGGGTTGGCGTTCGTGGTGACGTTGACCGGCAGCTCGGGTTTTCCCGCGCAGCAGGTGACGTTGGCCGATCCGGACGGCGACGGCACGTTCGGCGGGCAGCTCAAGGTGCCGGACAACGCGACGGGTGACCTCACCTTCACGGGCCAGGTCACGGGTATCGGCGTGGGCGGCGACACCCGGGTCTTGTCGACCAAGGTGCAGAAGGCCGCCTCGCTCCTGGAGTCGCGGATCCTGTTCGACGACAACAGCGCGTCGGCGACGCCGGGCGGCACGGTGCCGGGCACGGTCGAAGTCACCAACAACTCCGGCAAGCCCGCCCGTCTGCGGCTGGAACTCGTCGACGTCACGCAGGGGACGTCGCTGACCGTGGAGCCCTCGGACGTGGAGGCGAAGACGGGTGTCACCAACACCGCGTTCGCCCTGCGGTTCGGCCCGGACACCCCGGAGGGCGTGAGCGGGGCGAAGCTGCGGCTGGTCGACGACGCGAATCCGTCGGCGGTGGTGGCCGAGCGGCTGTTCTCCACGACGGTCAAACCCGCGCCGGGGATCGTGGAGAGGTTCTTCTGGGTGTGGGTGGCGCTGGCCGTGGTGTTGGTCGTCGCGGTGGTGTTCGGTCTGTTGAGGCTGTGGGCGCGCAGCAGGGCGAAGCGGGTTCGCGGGTTGAGCGCCCAGTTGTGGCGCGGTGGGTTCGCGATCTCGGATCTGGTGCCCCGCGACCCGGACGGCAAGGTCTTCACGTTCCTCGTGCACGACGACTTCACCGGTCTGCAACTGCAGCACGCCGGGCCGGGCGAGGCGAACGTGTACGAGGTGCGTCGCGCCGGTCGGACGATCGTGCTCACCCCGCCGGGGCGGCCGTCGGTCGTGGTGACGCCGGGCGAGCACCACGACATCGGCGGTGATCTCGCGGTAGTGGTGTTGGACGAGCGGGGTACGACCCCTGGGGCGCCGGCCGATCCGTTCGCGCCGCCCGCACCGGACCCGTTCGCGATGTCGCAGGCACCGTCCGCGCCGCTGGACCCGTTCGCGGGCACGACGGGAGCCGCCGCGCCGACCGCGCCGTATCCCTCGCGCGGCGGTTCGCCGGGGGACAACACCTACGCGGACCCGTTCGCCGGTGGCTCCGCGAACGGCCGCGATCACGCGCCCCCGCCCGGACCGGCGCCGTCCGCCGACCGCGGCTACTACGTCGACCCCAACAACCCCTTCGACTGACCGGACCTGGAACGGACCGCGCCGGAACCGCCGCTCCCGAGTGGGGAGTGCGGGCGCCGACGCATCCGTTCCCGCACAACCGATTCCGCTGCACGCTCGCTGTGCGCTCGCCACCGTGAGGACGGTTACGCAATGAGGATCTATCAACCGATGTTGTTCGTCGGACTCGGCGGGACAGGTTGCAAGGTCGGGGCCGAGTTCGAGAAGCGGTTGCGGGAGGAGCTCTGCGGTCCCGACGGCACCCGGCTGCTGTCGGACATCCAGAACCCGAACTTCCTGCCGTACCAGCTGCCGTCCTGCTTGCAGTTCGTCTACGCCGACCTCAGCGCCAACGAGCTCCAGCGGGTCCGCCGCGAGGTCGTGCCCGGCCGGGAGCACGAGCAGGCGGCGCAGAAGACGATGCACCAGATCGCGGACCTCGTGCCGGCCCGCCTGGGCAACTCGGCGGAGGTGTCGGAGAGCCTGCGGATCAACCTCGACGACCAGACCGTCGGCTGGTTGCCGTCCAGGGAGAGCGATCCCCGGATCGGGCCGCTGGTGCGCGGCGCGGGCCAGTTGCCGACCGTGGGCCGCGGCGTGCTGTTCGAGACGATCAGGCGCAACCCGGACACCGCGCTGCTCGGGATCAAGGACGCGATCGCGGACATCAACGAGTCGGCGGGCGACCTGTTCGTGGTCAGCGGCAAGCGCACCCAGCGCGTGGACCCGGTGATCGTGTTCGTCGTGTTCTCCGTCGCGGGCGGCACGGGCAGCGGCATCTACTACGACTACCTGCACCTGATCGGCGAGCTGATGAAGCGGGGCGGCAAGGAGGCCGAGATCTACCCGCTCGTCCTGATGCCCTCGGCGTTCGACGACGGCCAGGGCGGCGGACGACCGGCGGACCTCAACGCAGGTTCCGCCCTGGTGGACCTGTTCCGGCTCATCGACGACCAGAACGCGCAGGGCACGACGAGGCAGCTGGACGAGTCGGGCTCCTACGGCGCGGTCTCCGTCCGCTACCCGCAGCTCGACCAGGTGCAGTTGCTGCCCAACACGGTGCAGACGGCGTTCCTGTTCGGCCGCCCGGTCGGCGGTGTGCGGCGGGACGACCTGAACCGGTCCATGGTGTCGCTGATGACCTCGCTGATCGGGGCCGGTCCGACCGAGGACGACGAGAACGACGAGGGCGCGAACCAGCCCTACCACTCGTTCGCCGACGGGTTCATCAACGGCAAGGTGGACCGGCACGCCATCGCGGACACCGGTGTCGGCCGACGCGGTGTGACGACGAGCGCGGTCGCCGCGCTGACCACGCCGTTGCTCGAACTCACCGACGTGGTCAGCTCGCACCTGCTGGCCAACGCGGTCAACGAGCTGCTGGTCCCGCCCGGCGCGGCCGAGACCAACAAGCAGCACATCCGGCAGTTCATCACCGCCTCCGGGCTCGACCGGCTGTTGGAGGCCACGCCGTCCCGCATCCCGCCGCCGGGCAACCCGGTGGGTTACGGCGCGGTCGCCGCGGCCATGACCCAACGGGCCGAGGCGATGAAGCTCAACGTCGACCGGGGCCACGAGGCGCTGGCCGGGCCGATCGCGACCCTGGCCCAGGACTTCGACCCGACCGCCGCGGCCGCCGTGCTGCTGCGCGACCTCGACCTGTTCCGCTTGGAACGGGTCGTGTTCGGTCACCGGGACCTCGTGGACCCGCTGGACAAGGGCGGGTTCCGGTCCCTGCTGGAGGGTTGGCGGACACCTCCGCCCGCGCCGCCCGGCCTGAACGTCGCCACGCCGCCGTTGCCGAAGGACCTGCGCCGGAAGATCACGCAGCGACTGCGGATCTCAGACGAGTCCGTGCAGGCCGTGCTCCGGCAGCAGGACGCCTGGTACGCGTGGCAGACCCGGCGGATCTGGAACGGCGCCTGGAACGACAGCCACCGGCTGTGGAGCAGGCCGTGGGGCGCGTTCGTCGAGGAGCTCGGCGCGATCCGCGACCAGTTCCTCAGCCACGCCCGCAACGACCCGCACCAGTTCGACCTGCGGTCGCGGGACCTGTACAAGTCCCGGGTCGGCGTGACCTACCTGCTGCCGGCGGAGGACCGCGGCCTGGAGGGCTTCTACCAGAGCGTGTTCACCCGGTTGAAGCAGGACTTCGCCCAGTACCTCAGCCCCAACCCGCACGAGGGGCACGTGCTCAACCTCCTGCTCGGCCAGGACGGCTGGGCCACGGCGTTCGCCAAGGGCAGGCAGGACCCGGAGGCGGCGGTGGCCTACATCCGCCAGCGGATCAAGGAGGCGGTGACCGAGCGGCTGCGTCCGGGCGACCGCAGTCGCCCCGCCCTGGTGCCCCGCATGGACGACCTGCTGGCCAATGCCGTGCAACGGCGGGACGGCAGCGTCACCGAGGGCGACCTGAACAGGTTCCGGCAGAAGTTGGCCGAGCTGGTGCCCGGCGGGTTCGCCCCGGACGGCCACGGTCCGCTCAAGGCGTTGTTCACCTATCCCGCGGCGCAGCGCAACGACGACATCGAGCGGTTCCTCCGCCGTGAGGTCTCGCTGCCCGTCGACATGGTGGGCGAGCCGGAGTTCCGCGCGGTGCAGGCCGACACCATGGTCGTGGTGCTCAACCGCAGCTCCATGGGCGTGACCGAGGTGCCCGAGCTGCGCCGGGTCGTCCGGCTCTGGGCCGAGGCGCAACGCCACCCGCAGCCGCAGGACACGCTGTCCTGGCGGCGGCGGCTGAGCCAGGACAGCGACTACCTGCTGATGGGCGAACAGGACCGCAAGCAGGTGCTGCACCGGCTGCTGTGCGCGGCGTGGGACGGGAAGATCACCATCGACGGTCCGCCGGCCAGCCCTCACCACGTCACGGTGGAGGTCGGCGGGCGGGACGCGGTCGCGATGAAGCTCGAGCTGAGCCCGCTGGGCAGCCTGTCGTCGTGGGCGACCCTGATGCAGGCCTACGAACGCTGGATCCTCACCGACGACAACCCGACCCGGCGCAGTCTCGCGCGAAGGCTCATGTCCTCGGTGCCGGAGGGGGCCGACCGGTTCCCGTCACCGCCCAAGCCGCAGTTCGCCGCCATCGTCGACCTCGCCGGAACGGAACTGCAGAAGATCAAGGAAGCGGAACAGCACGCGGTGCTGGGCCGGGACCCCCAACTCGCGGTCTTCCGGGAGTTCTGGTCGCGGACCCTGCCGGAGGCGCTGCGCCAGCCCGTCGGGATCACCACGAAGAGCCTCCTGGACCTGCGGGAACAGGTCGACGTCGCACACGGGTTGGGTGGTGACGTCACGCGATGAGCACGTCGAAGGTCGTAGTGGTCGACCTGCGCGACACACCCGCCGACCTGCCTGACGGACTCGCCGGCGGCGTGGTCGTCCTCGACCACGCGCAGTCCCTCGTGGAGCACGCCGAGACCTACATGTCGCTGATCGGCGAGGACATGGTGACCGACGTCGTGTGCGTCGCGATCGGCGAGGCGGGCGCGGAAGACCGGGCGGACGGCGCGGTGCTCACCGTGCCGTCGGTGCTGCGGCACGCGACCGTCCTGTGGGTCGGGGATCCCGAGGGGGTCGACTGGGCGCCGGGGCAGGCGCACCCGAGCCCGGTGGAGCGGTCGGTGCTCGCGCTGGACGACCTGGTCGCCGCCTTGCGGGTGCCGAAGCTGTTCGACCGGGTGGTGGCGGTGACCGAGGAACTCGCGGGCGCCGCGGCGAACCCGGGTGTCCGGTTCGTGTCCGGCGCCGCCGACCCGGTCGAACTGTCCGAAGCCAGGGCGGCGGGCGTCCGGTCCCTGTGCGCCGAGGACGACGCGGTGTCGCAGCACCTCGAAGAGCCGGTGTCCTTGGCGCACACCCACAACGGCAGGGAGGGCGCCGTGCTCTCCGGGCCCGTGCTCGCGTCCCAGGCGGACGCGGTGCGGCGGCTGAACCACGTCGTCGAGCTGGCGCGGATCCTCGGCACGCCGCGGGCGTTGTTCGGCTCCGCCCGGCCGACGGCGCAACTCGGCGCCCAGGTGCTCTGGGCCGGCCAGGCCGCGGAGAACTACCGCCGTGCGGTGCTCGAACTGCTCGACCGCATGGACAAGCACATCCAGGGCGGGCGCGCGTCGGTCGAGGACGTGGTCGAACTCGGTGTGCCGCAGCCGTGGGAGGCCGACCGGGGCGAGATCGCCGACGAGCTGCGGCGGACCGTGGACGGCCGGCTCGGCGCGGGCGCGGCACTCGCGGCGCTGGCGCGACAACTGCGGGTCCTGGCGGCCCGCAGCGGCCCGCAGGGGTGCATGGCGGCGTTGGACGAGGTGCGCAAGCGGGGACCGCTCAGCCTGGACATGCCCGGGTTCCGCAAGTGGCCGCTGCGCCTGTGGTCCCTGCCGTTGGTCTTCGTCACCTGCGCCGTGCTCGCGTTCGTGCTCGGTTCCGGGTGGCCGGGCTGGGTGGGCGGCGGGCTCCTCGCCGCGGCCTGGTTCGGTTCGGGGTGGTTGTTGCTCGGCCGACGACCGGGCCCTCAGGAGGAGTTCGGCCTGTCCGACGCGGCGGTTCCGGCACTGGTGTACGGGGTGATCGCCGTCGCCGGGGTGGTGAGCGGCGGTGTCGTCGCGCAACGCGTGTCGTCGGTGCAGGTCCCGCCGTCGACCAGCCTGTTGGTGACCCTGGCCGTGGTCGCCGTCTGCGTGCTCACCGTCGTGTTGAGCTGGCGTGCGGCGGTGCGTCGGTGGCGGGCGGCGTTGCGGGTGGCGGCACTGCACGACGTGATCGAGGAACTGACCCGGATCGCCGAGCAGACCACGGCCCGCGAGTGGCTGCCGATGCGGCGCAGGCAGGTGAGCGCCGCCGTGGCCGCGGAGGTCGCCGCCGGACTCGACGAGATCGGCGCGACGCTCGCCGAAGCCGGGAACGGCCTGTTCGTCGACGTGGGCCCGCCGCCGTCGCCCGGTGACCCGGTCCGGCTGGTCCGGCCGGTTCCGCACGAGCTGTACGCGGTGGTCCGCGGCGACCTCGCGGACCTGTGCCGGACCGCCCTGGAACCGGCGTGGCGCGCCGCCGCGGCCGGGATGCCCGCACCGGACGGCGTGTACGCCCAGCGGCTGGACCGGCTGCTCGGCGAGTACGGCGCGGACGTCCGGCGGCACGGTCTGCTGGCGGCGACCCGGTTCGGCGACGACCACACGCCGCGCGACGCCCTGATGGCACGGGTCTGGTCGGAGTCGCCCGCGGCGTTGGCCGCGTTGCGCGTCGACGTGGACGGCGCGATGACCCAGCTGTGCCGCGGCGGCCAGCTCGGCTACCTCAGCACGGGCGCCGAGCCCGGCCTGGTCCGCTTCGCGCCGGCGGGGTTGCGGCGGGTCCTCGAACAGGAGGGCCTGCACAGGGAGCTCGTCGCGGACCCCCGGGTCACCTGGGGCGAGGGCGGGGAGCTCGTCGGAGCGCTGCGGTTGCTGCCGTTGCGGCCGGAATCGGTCCGCCAGGTGTTGGGTGGGGTGCGGTAGATGGTGGGGCAGAGCGAAGTGGTGCGCTGTCGGGACGTGATGGGGGTGCTGCGGGAGATCACGGTCGACGACGTCAACGAGTTCGTCTCGCCGGGATCGGTGCTCCAGCAGCGGCTCGTCCGGGTGAACCAGCGGGTGTACGTGCGCAAGTACGTCTCGCGGGCGGCCGGCCGCCAGAACCCCCGGCTCTACGAGCTGTTGGAGAACGAGGTGCGCGCGGGCACGCGGCTCGGCCAGGTGTTCCACGACGCGTACCCGCGCGAGCTGGCGCGGCTGGTGGCGTACAACGTCGACGTCGAGGAGCCGTTCGTGCTGCTGCACGAGTACATCGGCGAGCCCGCGGCCGGCGCCGTGACCCGGTTCGACGACGCCCGGCGCAGGAGGTTCGAGCACGAGTTGCTGCGTGCGCTGTGGTTGACCGCCCTGGCCGGCGTGGTGCACGGGGCGGTGACCATGGATGTCGTCAGGTGGGACGACGGGCGGTTGCAGCTGGTCGACTTCGAGTTCGCCGAGCGGATCGGTGAGCCGCGACGCCGTGGCGGCGGTTCGCTCGCCCGTTCACCCGAGCAGTTGGCCGGCACGGGCCTGGTGGACACCCGCGACGACCTGTGGGCCGCCGGTCTGCTCATCCGCGAACTGCACCTCGGCGTGCGGTCGACCGGGGCGCGGCCGGACCGGGACCACGACCCGGAACGGCTGCGTGCGCTGCTGGACCCCGTCTTCGGCAACCCGGTCGAGCGGCGGCCGTACGCGGCGGACCTGCTCGACATGCTGCGGGGCGACAGCCGGGTGCCCGCGTTCACCAACCCGGACGCGGTGATCGCGGCCGGGCGGGACATGTTCGAGCTCGTCAGCCGGGGCAAGCGCGGACCGGTCGCGCCTCCGGTCGGCGACTGGCAGGACCAGTCCGCCGATACCCACAAGCCGCAGGCCGACACGTCGAACCCGCCCGAGGCGTGGAAGCCGGCCGGGTCGTGGAGCCTGCCCGAGGCGTGGGACAGACGGGTCGTCACCGTCGTGGCGGCGTTCGTGATCGCGTTGCTGATCACCGGAATGGTGGTGCTGTCGTGACCACCGCGGACCGGGGACGCCCCCGGCGTCGGCTGCGCTGCCCGATCTGCGCCGACGACTTCGACTGGCCCGAGGACTCCGCGATCTCCCTGTACGACGAGGAGAACAGCCGCTACGAGTCGGTGGACGTGTCCGGGCTGCCCGAGATCAAGCGGGCCGACCTGGCGCGCAAGGGCTACCGCCGGTGCCCGAACCCGTCGGCGGACACCGCCGAGCACTACCTGCCCGCGACCTACGCGGACTACGGCGATCCGCTGGTGGTCGGTCTGGTCGGCGCACCCGCGTCCGGCAAGACCCACCTGCTGACCGCGATGGTGCGGCAGGTCCACCTCAACGGCCTCGCCGCGCACGGGATCACGGCGGCGCCGCTCGACTTCCGCAGGCACGAGAACTTCCGCAAGCAGTTCATCAAGCCGTTCGAGGAGGGCGGCACGCTGCCCGGCACGAGCACGGGCATCGTCGAGGCCGCCGACATCCTCCTGCTGCGCGGACCCGGTGGCGAGCGCCCGGTGACGTTCTTCGACGTCGCGGGGGAGGACCTGGAGAACACCGCGGCCCGCAACCGGGCGACCAGGTTCCTCGTGGGGGCGACCGCGGTGGTCTTCGTCCACGCCACGGAGGACCCGTTGGAGACCGGGCAGTCGGCGCCGCCGAGCGAGAACCTGTCGTTCAACCTGGCCGTGGAACGACTGCGGGGCCTGCCGGGAGGCAGTGGGCTGCCCGCGGTGATCGCGGTGACCAAGTCGGACCGGTTGCGTTACGTGCCACCGGTCGACCGCTGGCTGCGCCGTGGTGACGAGCGCGTCGTGGACGCGGCCAGGATCCGGGCCGAGAGCCGGGACGCCTACGCGTACCTGCACCACGTCGGCGCGGGGGCGTCGTTGCGCCCGTTCGAGGCGTTCACGCGGTGCACGCTGCACTTCGTCTCGGCCAGTGGCGGCGACGCCGTCGTCACCGACCCGGCCGACCCGTCGAAGAAGCACTTCCCCCGGGGTTTCCGCCCGACGAGGGCGTTGGAGCCGTTGGTCTCGATCCTCGCGATGACCGGGATGATCACCGGGCCGGAAGCGGAAAGGGTGGGCATGCCATGACCGCGCCTCGTTCCGGCGACGTGATCCACCAGGCGTTCTTCGGGTGGTCCTACGACACCACCGGGCACACGATCATCGCCTCCTCGTTCGAGGGGTTCGGGGGATCGGAAGGGGAGGAGCACCGGCGCTGGCTGGCGAGGTTGAAGGACCACGTCCGGCTCCAGCCGGTCGACAGCGTCGACCCGCCGCAGAGTGCCCTGTCGTACCTGCTGTTCGGTGACACGGCGGTGGCCATGCGCAGGGTCAGGCGCGGGCACTCCGTCGGTCGTGGGAACGCGCACGCGCTGATCGGGCCCGCCTCGGTCCTCGACGTGTCGCGTGCCCTGGGCCTCGGGATGCTGCCACCCGAACGGTGGATCTGGGAGGACACGGTCGATTCCGGGATTCGGCTGGCCACGATCGCGCCGACGTACTTCGACGACGTTCCCGACGTGGACGACCGGTTGCGCGCGCAGATCGCCAAGTACCGGACCGAGTTGGTCACCGTGCTGGCCCGGCTGCTCGACGATCCCGCTGACCCGTTGAGCGTCATCGGGTGCCCCGACCAGCTCCGGCCGGCGATGGTGTGGGCACTGCGCGCGGCGGCGGACCAGTACCTCGCCAGGCAGTCGTCGCACCACCGGCGGTGGTCGTTCTCCACCTACGAGGACCGCCACGACTCCAGCGTGGAGAACCTGCCGGAGATCGTGTTCCTGCCGGTGCAGCCGTCCACCACCGGGGTCGTGCGCCGCGCGATCGTCAACCTGGACCGGCCACCGGTGCAGCGGCGGCACACCGACGTCGCCGATCGGCTGGTCGCCGAGTTGTTCGGCGAGGGAGTCGTTCCGGTGGTGGCGGTGGGCGGCAACGCCGCGGTTCGCCCCGAGTTCCTTCAGCACCCGGACAGCTCCGGCCGTCCCGACCGCACCGATCGTTCCGACGAGGGCGTGCGCGACATGTCGTTCCCGGGGCGGCGCGACCACCAACCGTCGATCCCGTACCAGCCGACTCCGGGTGAACCCGTGCCGCCTCGGCCGGTGCACGCGAGCGTGCCGCACAGCGCGGTGCCTTCCAGCGCGGTGCCGACCCGGGAGGTCAGGGCCAAGGGCGTCGACCCGTTGATCGCCGCCAGGTCCCTCCGGGATTTCACGACCCACCTCGAACGGCTGAAGCGGGACCCTTGGCGTCGTGAACAGTTGCGCGAGGTGCTCGACGTTCGCGCGGTGGACACCGTGACCAGGTTCGTGGAGGTCGATGCGAGGCACGAACTGCTGCACACGTTCCTGCAGGTCCTCTACGGACCGGGGTTCGAGGACCTCGAACGTCGGGACGGGCGCAAGCACGCCGCGAAGCTGGTCGCGAAGTGCCAGTCCGACCAGCTCGCGACGATGCTCGGCAGCGGCGCCTGGCAGGGCGGTAACGACGAGATCAGCAAGGCCGCGTTCGAGCGGTGGTCGCAAGGCAGCCGACCATCCGCTCCGGTGGGCCACATAGCGCGGAAACTCGAGTCGGCACGGCGCAGTCGCCGTTACCCCGTCGTCCTCGCGGGTGTTGTGGTCGCGGTGCTGGCGGTCGTGTTCCTGGTGGGTGTCCTGGTCGGCGACTCCGGTTCCGGCGAGCCGGCCGTCGCGTCGACGGTGGAGCCGTCGTCGCAGGTTCCCGTGCAGCCGACCACGGAGGCTCCAGCTCCGACGACGGTCGACGCTCCCGCCTCGTTGGCGGAAGGCACCGTGGAGATCCGTCTCCCGTCCGGGAGCGCGAAGGTGTTCGCGTTCGTCCGGGTCGACGATTCCTATTACCCGCAGGGAGTGTGCGAGAGCGAAGGCGGCCAGGGCGATCGGTGGAGGTGCGTCAAAGTCCACGAGCCACTGGCCAAACCCGGAAGTCGGCCCGAGCTTGTCGCCGCCTCGGTGCCGGGTGCTCAGGTGCAGTCCCTCAGCGACGCGGCCAAGAACCGCGAGGCCGTCGAGCGGGACCGGGAGTGGGGAGAACCGACGCCGGTGGTGGGCTGACGGCGTGCTGCGAATTGGCGTCGTTGGCCCGGTGAGCCGAGGCCACGCCGGTAGCCGCCGTGACGGGTGTGTTTACGCACCCGAGTGGATGAACGGCGCCCACAGGAAGGGGAGCTCGGGGCGTCGCTTTCGGAATCGGAGCGCCGCTTCGTGCAGCGCTTTCGCCGCCGCGTCCCCGCCCGAGGTGTTGGCGAAGACTTGGTAGAAGTCCCGGACGATGCGCTTCGCCGCGGTGTCCGATACCGGCCAGAGGCTGGCGACCACTCGCGGGAAGCCGGCGAGTTGGAACGCCACAGCGAGGCTGAGGGCCTCGTCCGCCACGGTCACCCCACCGCTGTCGGCGCTCTCGCACGCGGACAGGAACGCCAGCTCGGCGGAGTCCAGCCGCAAGCGCGAGATGTCGTGGACCGTCAGTGGGTGCGCCTCGTGGTCCTCCAGGAGCAGGCGACTGGCCGATGGCTCGCCCGGTTGCGCCACGGCGTGGCAGGCGAAGTGGGCGACCCGTGCACCGACGAGGGCTTCTCGGACGCTCGTGTGCGTCGCTTGCGGCCCGGTCAACGTCACGGTGGAACCGGGAAACTCGCGGGACAGCAGGGCGACCTCGGCGGCGGCTCCGGGAAGGGTGTCCTGGTCGGGCGTGCTCGGCATGCTCACGGCCACCACCGGACCTCCGGGTCGGACCGCCGAGTGCTTGCGGGCGTGGATCAGCGCTCGGACCGTGGGCGTGTAGGAGCTGACGACGTGGTCGACCACCGACTGGCCCGGTCGGTCGTGGTGGCCCGCCGCGTGCAGCGGAAGCGCGGACAGCACTCCGGTGGCGCACCACCACAGCCGCGGGTGGTCGGACAGGTCCAGCCGGGTGAGGACCGGGCTCGCCACCATGTCCCACAGCCAGCCGAAGGAACGCGTGAACCAGCGGTAGTCGTCCTCGTCGTCATCCAGTGCGGCCTCGATCGAATCCGGTGACACGCCTTCCAGCGCGACCAGGTCGATCCCGCCGCGGTCGAGGATGATCGCGTCGCAGCGGACGGGGCTGACGTTCACGATCACGATCGGGCCGTCCGAGGCGGCGGCGACCAAGTCGGCGGCACGCGGAGCGAGCAGGAAGCGCTCGAAGCCGTCCTGCCCGCGGATCTCGACCAGTTTCGCGTCCCGTCGGGCGATCAACCGCTCGCGCCAGCCGAAGTCGCCGGTGCTCGGCGGCTCACGGTCGCCCCGGTCGCGGGGAAGCAGGTTCATGGCGTCGTCGAACGCCTGCCCGCCCGTCTCGTCGGCGTCCATGGTGTCGACCGCGGTGCGCAGGCGTTCGAACTCCTCCGCCAGCCGCGGATGCGCGGTGGTCAGCTCCGCCAGGTCGCTCCTGGCGTCGATCCCCCGCGCCAGCATGACCCCTCGGCCCAGTTCGAGCAGTTCGACCGCGCGTTCCACATCACCGATCTGGAGGAAGCAGGCGGCCGCGTCGGACGCCAAGCCGTACCGGGTGCCCAACACCCGGTTCCGGTCCGCGACCGGGATGCTGCTCGGTGCGGTATGACCGAGCAGTTCGACGGCTGTCTCGTACGCCGTGGCCGCTTCCGCCCAGTTGCCCGCCAGGCGTTCGAGGTAGCCCCACTCGCGCGCGGCGTCGACCCGTCGGTCCGGTGTGCCCAACGGCCACCCCGCGACCACGCGCAACGCGGCGACGGCTGCTCGACGGGACTCCTCGTCGTGCAGGGTTTCGTAGCGCGCGACGTGGCACACGGCGAGGTCGACGAGGCTCTCGTGGTGGATCCGTCCTCGGGTGGCCGCCACGGCGGCGCCCATGTGCCGGATCGCCTCGTCCAGGTCGCCTGCGTGAGCCGTGGCCTTGCCGCGCCTCATCAGGGCCGCGCCCAACGCTTTCAGGGCTTCGACGTGGTGCTGGTGACCGGGCCCGGCCAGGGCCAGCGCGGCTCGGCCGAACCGGACCGCTTCGTCCACCTCGCCGGGCACGTCCCGGAGGGCCGACGACAGCCTCGACAGGTAGGAGGGCTTCCGCGGATTCGAGTCCGGGCAGGCGTCGTTGGCGGATCTGATGAACCGCAGGGCCTTGTCACGAGTGGCGTCGTTGTCCGTCTCGTCGGCGAGCGTGCCGAGCGCGATGCTGAGGTTGTACTGGTACGTGTAGTGCGTTTCGCCGTCGGCGGGATGTTCTCGTTCGGCTCGGCACGCGTAGGTCACGGCCTTTTTCAGGTAGTGCATCGCGCCGGTGTGCTTGAACGCGGTGTGCAGCGTGCGCGCGAACGTGTCGAGCACGACCTCGACCGGCGGCATGCCGTCGACAGGCTCTCCACGCACATCGGCGAGCTTTCCCCAGAGTTTGAGCGCTTCGTCCACGTCGGCTGTGTCGTGGGCGATGTCATACCGCTTGAGCAGCAGCCAGGCGAGCAAGACCTGGCAGGTGGTGCGCCGGTGGGGGCTGACGGCCAAGGCGAGCCCGTGCCGGACCAGGCGGATCGCCCGGTCGAGTTCCGGCGGATCACCGCCGTGTTCGAGCCGGCGGACGACCGCCACGCCGGACGTCAGGTACCTCGTGCTTTCGTCGTCACGCAGGCCGTCGTCCAGGGGGATCCTGGTTTCGTAGGGAACGTCGTTCGCGACCGCCCACAGCTTGATCGTGCGGTCCAGGGCCAGGAGGGCGGCGACGTGCTCGGGGCGGTTGCCCGGCGTCAGCCTGAGCACCTCGCGCCGCATGTCGATGAGCTCGCGGGCGTCCTCGTCCTCGAAGTAGTGCGTGTACCGGGCTTCGAGCGCCTCGGTCAACCCCATCGCGCACAGGTGACGCGGACCGTGCGGGTGGTCGGCCGCTTCCCGCAGGCACTCGACCGCGGCGTTCACGTCGGCGCGCGTTTTCGTCCACTTGAACCGGACGGTCAGCAGGTTGCCCAGGTTCAGTGCGAGCAGCACTCGTTCGACGTCGTCCGAATAGGGCGGAAATCGTCGCAGGGCCGCGGTGAGCAGGTCTATCGCGCGGTCGAGGTTCGGCCGCGTCTTCTCGGCGAAGAACTGTTTCCTGGCCCGGTAGGCGCGGTCGACGTGGAACTTGCGGAGCATGGTCGTTCCCTTCGTGCCCGTGTCTAGCGGTTGCCGGTCACGTGCCCACCGCGAACCTCGATCGGCGCGCACTCGGCGAGCAACGCCTTCACGTAGGCCGCCGCGACCAGCGCGGCGTGGTTGCGCCACAGGTGACCGGTGCGCAGGTCGCCGTAATCACTGATGCCCCGCACCACGTACCACTCCAGACCGTTGGCGAAGCTGGACTTGCCGATGCCCGTGCCCTCCATCTCCAACGCGCGCAGGTCGTGGCGGGCGGCGACCTCGTCGCGCCTGGCCAGGTTGCGCAGCGAGCGGTCGGCGCTGCCGATGTGGCCGTGGTGCACCTTCGGTCTGCCCGGCCGGTGTCCGCTCGTCAGCGGGTCGGGGTGGGGGAGGACGGCTGTCCCGCCGTCCGTCGCGTAGACGACGTCGGTGTCCGCGGGAGGCCGCGCGAAGTCGGGGTGCAGGCTCACCGCGGCGTCGATGTGCGCCTCCCACGGTCGGTTCCCCATGCGCTCGTGGGTTTCCACGAGATTGGCCGCGTGCTTCAGCAGGGACGACGGTCGAGGGTGGGACTGGCGCTGCTCGGTGCCGTCCGGCCGGTCCACGACGTGGTCGTAGTCGACGATTCCCCAGCTGGCCACGACGACGTCACCCAGCCGAACGTGCTTGCGCGGCTCCGTCACCGCGGGCACGCCGGCGGCGATGCCGCACATCACCACGCAGTTGACCGTCCCGAAGCTGCGGGCGAGGTTCGCGCAGCCGTCGGCGGCGGAGCTGTTGGCGGTCTCGCCCAGCAACGTCACCACGACGACGTGCGGCTCGTCCGCGACCGCGCTGGGCATGGTGCCGATGAAGTAGTTCGCCCGATCTCCCCGGACGTTCAGCCGCTCCTCGTCGTCCAACATGAACCGCACGGCCGCGAACTCCTCGGGCATCGCGGTGACGATGCCGAAGGTCGGTTCACGGCGTCGTCGGGTGATCTCGGGCAGGAGATCGGTCATCTGTCGTGCGCCTTCCGCGGACGTTTCGAGGTAGGTGATGTCGTCGTCGAGCCTCTGGGTGAAGAAGTCCGCGAGCGCGCGGTCGTCGCCTATCGGGTCCGTGCCACCCGGCGCGCCCGCGGCCGGTCCCAGCGCGGTGACCGCGTTGGCGCTCGCGATCTCCACGGTCCGTCGCATGGCCCGGAGGGCGGCGAGCTGCCGGGCGATGTCGAACCGGCTCGCCTTCAGCTCGTCGTGGTCGCCGCGTGCCAACGCGTCTTCCAGTCGCCGGCACAGCTCGGAAGCCGGTGGCAGGGCCGCGTGCACCCGGATCTGGTAACGCAACTTGGCCACGTGCATGAGGTACCGCGCCAGCGGGGACATCGCCACACCGCCGTTGCCCCACGTCCAGTCGCTCAGCTGGTCATCGCGGTCCGTCGGCGCCAGCACGACGAAGCGCCTGTCCACGCGGGTGTCGACGCGGGCGGAGGTCTCCCGCAGCACGATGCCCGGCGCGAGCTCCCGGCCGCCTGCCGCCGAGGGTTCGTCATCCTTGCCCAGATACAGCCACGCCGTTCCGATGAAGGCCCGGGAGGGCGTGCCGAACACCGGCGCCAACAGATTTTCCTGCTGTGGCCAAGTCGTCCCGGGTGGACCCGCGAACACGGAGAGGTTGAGCACGTCGTGGTGCAGCCGCAGCAGGACCTGGACGTGCGTGTCCGGACGTTGTGCGGCTGCCAGAGCGATCGTGCCGCTTCCAGGAGGACCGAGCCCGCCGGGTTCGACGGGCAGACCGAGACCGGGAACGGCGTCCGTCGTGCCGAGCTCGTCACGGCAGCGGTCCCACATCGCGGCGACTTCCGCTGCTGCCTCGGCCTGGTGTGGTCCTTCCGCGTGCGTGTAGAGGTGAACCACCAATTCCTGTTGGGACACGATAATTGCGGACACCTCCCCTCGCGTGGTAGCTCGCCCGTCCACGATGCCATGGATAGAGTCGCGACATGAGCACGGTGAGCGACGACGAGATCCGTGACGACGCCCGAGAGGTCGCCCTGGACGTCCTCGGCTGGCGGACGACGTCGGCCGAGTGGGAGGAGATCGCCGAGCTCCTCGCGTCGGCGATCACCGCGACCGAGGCCGGAGACCGACAGGCGCTGCGCGCGGCGACGATCGCCCTCGAACTGGCCAGCCCGTTGCGAATCACTCGCCTGGGTGACGAACGGCGTGATCGGGAGCCGCCACCGGAACCGGTGCGCGAGCGGGTCAACCGGCTCGTGCACGTGTTGGACGACCAGCCGGACCGTCCCGTGCCCGAGGCGCCCTCCCGGTGATCGCGCCCTCCGCCGGGCGGAGCTCGCGTTGCCGGACAGCGGCGTCGGGGCTTACGCGGATCCGGGCACCTGGGCCGCGTTCGTCCTCATCGGGACCTTCCGGTGACCCGGCGCCGCTCGTGCCGCCGGCTCATCCGGTCGATCCCGGCAACCAGAGCCAAGCGGGAGCCGTGAACTCCTTCACCGCGACGTCCACCCGGCGGAACGCGGCGGCCGGCAGGTCCGCGTAACCCAGTCGGACGACGTGCGTGTACAGGTAGTCCGACACCAGGACGGCGAGGTCGTGACGCGGCTCGTCCGCGATGGCCCGGCGCAGGGGAGCGGCGTCCGTCATACGGGCCAGCTCCACGGCGAGCGGGCCCGAGAAACCCGTCTCGCCGGGCCCCATCAGCCCGAGTGTCATCGCCATGCGCAACCGAACGCGGTCGGCGTGCGCCCGGTTGTCCTCGGCGAGGCGCCGGGAAGTGGCGGTGACCAGCACCGCCAGCGCTCGGCTGGGGTCCAGGTCGTTCGGCAGGTAGACGGACGCGCCGTCGCCGAGCCATTCGTGGCGCACCTGGTCGAGGTCGATCCCCGCGTCGGCCAGCACCCCGCGCAGCAGTCGGACCAGCCGCTGCTGCACCGCATCACGGCCGGGCGCAGGGCGGCTGCCGAAGCCGACGACATCGATGGAGAACCCGATGTGGAGGGTCTTGGCGAGCGGCTCCGCCGGATTCGCGGGCACGCCGCCGATCCCGTCCCCGGTGTCGGCGGCCGTGAGCACCGGCGCGTCCTGGACCTGTTCGCCGGCGATGGGCCGCAGGCCCAACCGCTTGCACGCCTCGAAGCACGCGTCCAGCTCCACGTCCGTGTAAGCGAGCACGTGCACGGTCCTGATCGAGGAGGTCGGTGTCGCGGCGAGGTAATCGGTGACCGCGCTGGTGAGCACGACCGCGGTCTTGCGGGGGTCGCCACCACCCTGCCCGGCGCCGAGCAACGGGAACAGCACCGACTCGACCGGCCGGTGGTCGTCGATCCGATCGATTGCCGCGAGCACCGCGGTGACACACCGGCCCACTTCCCGCACCTGGCGGTAACCCGCTCCGGGCTCACCGTGGACGGCGGCCGAGTGCACGACGTACCGCACCCCGAACCGCGCCAACGCGCCCGCACCGGTGACGATCGCCGTGCCGGCGGGCACCGGACGCCGCGAACCGACCAGGCGGTCCAACTCGTCCACGATCAGGTCGGACGTGATCCGGCCGGTGGCGTCACGACGGGCACCCTCGTGGCGGATGATCGCGGAAACGGAGAACTCGTCGACCCGCGCCATCCTCATCTCGGTGTTCTCCGGGTTGACCCACACCTGTGCGGAGCGGACGCGGCGCAGGTCGCCGGTCACCACCCCCAGTCGGCGTTCCACCCCACCGCCGTCCAGCCGGTAGAGGTGCGTCCGGTTCGTCTCCAGGGGACGCGGAGCACGTGCCGGCTTGGTCCGAAGAGAAGTGCGCCAGAGTACGACGATCACGCCTGCGGCGAGCGCGGCGATGGTGGACACCGTCACAGCCGTCATCGCGTCCCTGCTCCTGCGTGCAACCGCTCCTGATCAGAGCGCGCCGGCCTCGTAGGCACTCGGATGACTTTTATACCGCTCGGCTTGCAGCCGTGTCATTCCAACTCCGCCGATGCCGGGAGGTCATGGCGGCACGATGCCCGGATCAGGCGCCGAAGTGCTGGTGGGACGCCCAAGCAGACGGACGATGGGGGTAACGGTCACGAGCGGCGCGCACGGCGGCGTGAAGCGCGAGAGCCGGGCTCGGGTGTTCCTGATCCGCTGTCAGCGTCGCATAGAATTTCTCGGCGACCCTCACGGCCGGGCGATCTCGTACTTCCCAAAGCGTGCCCACGACGTGAGGGAATCCCGCCAACTGGAACGCCGAGGCCAGGTGTGTGGCCTCGTCGATCAACGCTCGGTGGTGAACCACTGCGGTAGCGCACGCGGACAGGTACACGATGTGTGCACTGCCCAACTGGATCTGGTCCAACGTCGCCACGGTCAGCGGATCGGTTTGGTGATCGCGAAGCAGCAGAACGCTCTGCGACGGGTCCAGGTGATTTGCCCAGCCATGGCAGATGAAATGTGCGATCGTGCACTCCGGCAGGATCTTCAACACGTTGTTCTTCGTCGGACCACCTACCGCGCCCCCGATGTCGTCGTGTTCCGCCAAGAGCACGGATTCCGGCACCAGCCGCCGCACCACCTCGGCTTCCGCGGCGGCAGCCGGAAGGCTGCCGCCGGCTGCACCGGGTGTCGTCGGCATCGCGACGATCAACGCCCGATTCCGCAGGGACTTCTCGGTCGTGCGCGTACGCGCGTGCCGTAGCGCCCGGACGCTCGGCGTGTAGGACGACACCACCCGGTCGAGAACGGTGCGCCGATCCGGATCGTCCCGCGGATCGGTGTGGTGGCCGGCCGCGTGCAGCGGCAACAGGCCCAGAATGCCACCCGGGGCCCACCAGAGCCGCCGAACTCCGTCATGTCCGCGGTCGTATCCCAGGGCCGCGAAGACGGGGTCGACAGCTTTGTCCCACAACCAACTCAGCACTCGTGGCAGGACTACTGCCTCGTCGGGCGTGTGCAGAGCGTCGTAGAAGGTCCTGAAGTTCTCGATCAGCGCTTCAAGCGTCATCCCCGACAGCGGAACGGCACGCACACCTTCCCCGGTTATCAGCAGTGCGTCGCAGCGGTGCACGCTCGTGTTGAAGACCACGACCGGTCCTCGGCCGCCCTCGACCAGCAGATCGGACAAGTCCGGGGGAAGGCCGAACGACCCGAACCCGGGCAGGCCGCGGATCTCGGCCAGCACCGACTCCAACGCGTCAGCGAGCAGGTGGCGGTCCGGACCGATGGTGTACGGGACCGGGGGGCGGTCCAACAGGTCTCGCGCGGTCGTGAAGCGGGTGGCCAGTTCCGGGTGCCTGCGATGCAGATCGGCGAGCTCACCCCGAAGGTCGAACTGGCGCCCCAGCACGACCGCGCGCCCTGTCTCCAGCAGGCGCAACGCGCGAAGCGCTCGCTGCTCTTCCGGAACGCTGTCATCGGACAGCGCCAGCGCGGCGGCATCTCCGGCCAGGTTGGTCAGGTCGTCGAACACGTGTCGGTGGTCGTGCCGCTCCAACTCGCGCGGCGTGACCGCGGGCAGCAGTCGCACCGCCATCTCGAGCAGTCCTGCCGCTCGTCGAGGCTCGGTCCGCGCGAGCAGTGCCGCAGCGTTGCGCGCGGCTCTGACGCGGTGCGAAGGAGGCGCGGTCACGACGTGCGCCGCGTCGGCGTAGATCAGCGCCGCCTGCCTCATGCCGTCCTCGTCATCGGTACCACGAGCCTGGCATCGCAGCGCGTTCGCCAGGCTGAGCAGACGCCCCGCCGATTGGGGATGGCCTGGCGGGGTGAGGGCGACTGCTCGTCGGGCTACGACGACGGCCTCGTCGACGTCGCTGGAATCCCCGGTGTGCTCGAACCGGCCGTGGAGCACGTCGGCCAGCGTCGTCAGGTACCCCGGCAGCCTGCCGTCGTCCTGCCCCGTGACCTCGATGGCCCCACGTGCCGCGTGGACTGCCTCTTGAAGATCCTCGGGATCCTCGAGCAAGTCGTAGCGCTTGTGGAACGTCAGGGCCAGATTGGACAGCCTGCCTCCCCGGTGTGGATCGTCATCCGCGGTGTCTGCGAGTACGGCGCGCAGCATGTCGATCGTCGCGCTCAAGTGCTCGGGATCGGCGAAGCGGTCCTGAGCGGTCACCATCGCCGTCGCCAAACCCGACAGCACGACCGTCCGGAAAGGACTGTCAGGTGGTGTGATCGCCACGGCGTCCCGGTGGGCCGCCACAGATTCGACCAGGCTCGCCTGGTCGTTGGTCTCCTCGAACCGCACCTGCAACGCCAGTCCCAGGTTGTGCAGGAATCCGCTGCGTTCGACGACCTCGGCCGGGTGGGTCAGAGCCTCGCGACCCGCTGCGATCGACTCGTCCAGGTCGCCGGGCTCACGCGTATGGCCGTGTCGGAGCAGGAGGGCGTGTCCGAGGCTGGACAATGCGATCCCCCGCAACCGGTGGTCCTCGGGAAGAGCTTTGACGATGGCACGCCAGAGCACTGCGGTTCGCGAGCTCAACTCGGCGTCGCCGGAGTCGGCCGCCCGGCGCAGCGCGCGCGACGCGCCCGGCGCCGCCTGCTCGGCCAGTTCGACGAGCAGAGGAGCGGGCACGTTGTCCTCGCCGAAGAGGAAGCACGGGAGGAACATCTCCGCTGCCTTCGCTCTCTCGGTCGTGCTTTCCTCGCTGTCGAGCGCTTCATGGCGGAGCCAGTGCAGCCAACCGAGGGCGTGTCGCACTTCGAGGTCGCCGTCGAACGGTTCCAGGACTTCGTCGAGCAGTCGTGCTTCCACGATGGCCTCGGGTTCGAGAACCGGTGAGTGACTGTTGGTGCGCATGACCCGGTCCAACCTCGCGCAGACCTTGTCCAGTCGACGGTCCCTGTCTTGTCGCAAATCGCGCACGCGCCTGTCTTCCATGTTGACTGTGCCACTCGGGACGCTGATCAACCGTACGGCGCGAGGCGCGCTGACCACCGCTTCCGTGACGCCTTCAAACAGTTCCCGGCCTGTGAATTCCGGTTCCAGTCACTGGTATCGGGCCTAGGCCGCTCCCGGTTTCCGCGTGGGAGCGGACAGCGTTGCGGAGCCGAGCGCGCTCTCCAGTTGCTCCCAGCGCGTGACCAGATCCGACATCATGAGCATCATGACGTTGGGAAAGGCGTAGAGGAAGCTCTGGTACCGGTAGTGGTCCAGGTAGAACACCACGACGTCGTCGCTGAGCGCCGTGACCGATGTGGTGCGGGCGTTGAAGAACAGGTCGTAGTGGCCGAGCAGGGCACCGCGGCCCAGGACCGCGCGTTCGTAGATGCCACCGAAGTCGACCTCGACCTCGCCGCTCGCGACGAGGAACACCCCGTGCGCGGCGTCGTCCTCCCGGCAGATGGAATCGCCTGCGGTGAAAGGGATCTCGTCGAACATCGAGGCGAGCGTCTCCAACTCGGAGTCGACCAGCGAGGCGAACAGCCGCACCCCGTGGGGATCGACGCTCTCCCGCAGGCACGCCACCCGCTCGGTCAGCTCGCGCTCGGTGATGTGCGTCATCCGCATCCGCACGAAGCGCAGCATGCGGTCGGTGTTGCGCGACTGGCGGCGGGAGGTCCCGGCGCTCGGCGGGGTGTAGGTGGCGGAGTTCCCGCTGATCCGCGCGGCTTCGCGCCTGCCGGACTCGTAGGCGCTGTGCACGCAGCCCCAGTGGTAGGGATTGGTGCCCTCACCGGCGAAGAACAGCCGGTCGCCAACCGGTTCGGCGAGCGTGCCGATGTCCTTCGACGAGGCGTTGACGCCGATGCAGGTGTACGCGCCCCGGGCGAAGGGGTCGGTGGACCACGCGGTGCGCGAGATGTGTTCGGGTGCGGGCGCGCCGGCGCCGAAGATGTCCTTGACGACGGTGGTGGCGTAGGTGGAGACGTCCTCTTCGGACCAGGTCTCCATCTCGCGGCCGAGCGAGGCGCCGAGCAGCATCACCAGGATCGGCTTGCCGTGGGACTTCCACATGCTGATGACGACCGTGGGGTAGCGGTCGGTGTCGCGGCACAGGTAGCCGAAGACGTACTGCTCCTTCGGCCAGAAGGGTTCGCGGTAGTGCAGGGCGATCTTGTTGAGGGTGCCGAAGCCCAGCCGGGCGATCGCCGACCGCTTGGCCTCGGGCAGCGGGGGCTCGAAGCGCACCGCCTCGGCCTTGAGCACACCGAGCGGCACGGTCACCAGTACCTTGTCCGCCTCGAAGCGACCCCGGTCGGTCGTGACCCGCACCGGCCCGGCGCCGGTGTCGATCCGCGTGACCACGTGGCGCAACCTGACGTCCAGCCCTTCGGCGAGGGCGTCGACAACCGACTGGTAGCCCTGGTGCAGGATGCTGTCGCCGTAGCCGTAGACCAGGTAGCCGTCCTCCCAGAACTTCAGCGACAGGTTGTCGGGGTCCTCGGCGACGTCCTCGCGCAGGATCACGTTGAGGTGGTAGCGGACCGCGTGTTCGTCCTCGGGGGACAGTCGGCGCTCGGCGAGGATCTGGCGGACGGCCTCGCCGAGCGGGATGTCCGGGTGCTGCCCCTTGCGCGCGGTCTCGGCCCGCTGTTCGAGCTCGTGCAGCACGTCGTCGGCCAGTTCCAGGGTGCGGCTCTTGCGGCGGTGGTTCGCCAGGCGGTTGTCCGCGCCGAACAGGTCCAGGCTGTCGAAACCCCCGGTGTAGGCGCTGTCGCCGCCCACGTAGCTGTAGGGGATACCCAGGTCCTCGACCAGTTCGGTGATCGGATTGCCGTCCGTGCCGTGGATCCAGTGCGCGCCGAGGTCGACCCCGTGCTCGTCGGTCCAGATCCGCCCGCCGACGCGGTCGCGTGCCTCCAGGACGGTGACGGGGTGGCCGAGTTCGCGCAGTGCCCGCGCTGCGGCCAGCCCGGACATCCCGGCCCCCACGACCAAGACGCTGGGTGAACCGTCCGCGCCGGCTTTTTCTGACATGGCTTGATTGTCAGGTAGTCAGCGCGGGCACGGACAGTCCCGGATCGTGTGCTTGCGGTTGGTCCGTCCGGGTTGTCCCAGGGCCAATACCAGTGACCTAGCGCCAATATCCGCACGTCAGGACCCGTTCGAAGGCTCCACGGAGCGGTGTTTGGCGCGCCCCGCGTTGTGCGGTCCGTCAGCGCCCCAAGGGGGCTGGCGACAGCAGATGTCCGAGTGTCGCGATCACGACGCCAGTCGGTGCCGCCCAGCCGTTGCCGCACCTGCCTGAGCTGGGGAAACAGCCTGAGTCACTGGCATTGGGCCTGACCGGCGGCCGGGGCGTGGGTGGCCGGCGGCCGGGGAGCAGGGCTGCACGACGGAACCGGTGTGGTCACAGCACCGCGTGCCGGGTGGTGTTCATCGCCGCGGCCACCCTGCCTGCGGCCAGGGGCACGCCGGGTGGCAGCGGGTGGTGTGCCAGGCCGGTTGTGACCTCCTCGAACATCCGCAGCAGGTCGTCCAGCTCGGGCAGCTTCGGCTTGCGCCGTGCGTTGGCGAGTTCGGTCTGCCAGCCGCGCACGAGTTCGACCGCTCGGGCCGGTGCCGGTGCGGGCAGCAGCACCAACCGCTCGACGTCGGCGCGGCGGTGGCCTCCGGTGCGCTCGTCCAGGAGAGAGCCGATCGCGGCCGCCATGCCGAGCAGCGTGCCGTAGCGGGCCTCGGGTGTCGCGTCCGCCGTCCAGGCGGGCAGCGGCTGATCATGGCTCATGGGTGCGTTCCAGGTGGCGGTTTCGATCACTGTCAGGTCATCACATTATGCATCGCTTCACCCAATCGGGTGACAAGCGCCCTGTAGTCCACGACCACCTGGCCGCCGCTGCACCGTGCCGGCCGACGCGACCACCGGAGGGAGTGCGGCTCATGGGGCATCTCCCTCTCGGGACACCCGGCTCCTGCTCGGGGTGCTCGACGCGGGCGCCGCGGTCGCTCCCGGCACCGTCGACCGGGTGTGTACACCCGCCCGTGCACCCCTGCCGGGGTTCGACGCGCTGAGCCGGTCCGGGGGACAGACACTGTCACCAGCCCCCCCGGACGATCCGACGTGAGGAACCGCGCCATGAGGTTCACGACACCGTTCACCCGGCTCGTCGGCTGTGATGTGCCCGTCCAGCAGGCGCCGATCGGTTTCGCCGCTGCCGTCCCCGACCTGCCCGCCGCCGTGGCGGCCGCCGGGGGCCACGGCATGCTCGCCGCGGTCGCGATGCCCGCCTCCGCGCTTGCCGGGGCGATCGACGTGCTCAACAGCCGAACGCGGTGCTACGGCGTGAACTTCATCCAGCCGCTCGCCGACGAGGAGGTCGTCGAGATCGCCGCCGCGAAGGCCCCGCTGGTCGAGTTCTACTTCGGTCCGGCCGACCCGGCGCTGGTCGAGCGGGCCAAGGCCGGTGGGGCGCTGGTGTCCCGGCAGGTCGTCTCCGCCAACGAGGCGCGCGCCGCCGTGGACGCGGGCTGCGACCTGGTCGTAGCCCGCGGCATCGAGGCGGGTGGTCGTACGACCGGCGGTATCGGGCTGCTGCCGTTGCTGGACGGCGTGCTCGACGCGGTGGACGTCCCCGTCGTGGCCGCGGGCGGGATCGCGACCCACCGCGCCGTCGCCGCGGCCCTGGCCGCCGGTGCCTCGGCCGTGCGGGTCGGCACGCGTTTCCTCGCCGCCCGTGAGGCCGCCACGCACCCGGTACACCTCGCGGCCGTGCTCGACGCGGGCTACGAGGACACCGTGTTGACCGATGCCTTCTCCACCGACACCTTTCCCGTGGCGCACCGCGTCCTGCGGTCCTGCCTGCGGGCGGCCGAGGAGTTCACGGGTGACCACGTCGCGGAGATGAGCGTTGGCGGTGTGCGGACCGCCGTGCCGAGGTTCAGCCCGCACAATCCCGCCGCGGACGCCACCGGCGCCGTCGAGGCGATGGCGCTCTACGCGGGCCAAGGCGTCGGCTCGGTGACCCGGTCGGAGAGCGCCGCGGAGATCGTCGCCGACCTCGTGCGCGGTCTGGGCGTCGACTGACGGGCACGAGGAAGCCGTGGAACGTGAGACCGGCGTCGGCGTCAGCATGATCCACCCCGGCTCCGTGGACACCCCCATGCTCCGCCACGAGGTCGCCGGGGGCGGTTCCGCGCTGAACTTCCCGAGCCGCCCGCTGACCCCCGACCGCGTCGCGCACGCGGTGCTGGGCGCCCTGGACCGGCCCCGCATGGAAGTGCGTCGATAGTGGGTGCGGCTATGTTGATCTCACTACTGGGGTTGTCCGGCCCGGCGCCGGACTCACGACAGGGTGCCTTCTTTTGAGATCACACAGTTTGAGATCACGCAGGTCGAGGTCACGCGGATTCATCGGCGCGGCGGCGGCCGTCGCGCTGGTTCCGCTGCTGACCACGCCCGCGCAGGCCGCGGTCGCGAACGTGACCGTCGACTTCGGCGCGGTGGTGCGGCCGGTGCCCCGCGACACGTTCAGCGCCGACATCACCGGCTACGGGTACGACAGTTACATCACCAACGACCCGCAGCACCGCGCGATGCTCGCGGGCCGGTACGGCTCGTTGCGCATGCAGCTGGTGTACGCCACGCCGGGTGATCCCACCAGCGCCATCGTCGCCGGCGGCGACGGGGCGGACCGGAAAGTCGCCGGCGACGCCTGGGTCACCGCGATCAAGGACCTCGGCGCGGAGCCGGTGCTGATCGTGCCGGAGAACGCGACCGACGCGGCCAACCTGGTGCGGCACTTCAACCTCGGTGGCAACCGGGTCGGCCGGTGGATCATCGGCAACGAGCCGAACGCCAAGCCGGACGGTTCCCCGGCGGCCTACGGCGCCCGTTTCAACGCCGTCTACGACGCGATGAAGGCCGTCGACCCGGCGATCAGCGTCGGCGGCCCGGCCGTAGGCGACCCGAACATGGCCTGGATCAGGGACTTCCTGGCGGTCAGCGGCAGCCGGACGGACTTCGTGGACTTCCACAAGTACGGCGCGGGCGAGCACGCGGCGTGCGACAGCACGTTGCTGGCCGAGACGGCGCAGTGGAGCACCGACGTGGCCGCGGTGCGCGACATCATCGCGAGCGTCGTGCCTTCGCGGGCGGACCGGATCGGCATCCAGATCGGTGAGACCAACTCCGACTGGGGCGTCCACCCGAACCCGGCGGGCTGCGACAACATCGGCACCGAGCCCGTCCAGTACCGGAACGCGGCGATCTGGTGGAGCGCCAGCGTGTTCGGCCGGCTCGCCGAGGCGGGTGCGCGCGGTTACGTGTACGGCGACAAGAACGGCGCGCTGGGCCTGCTGTACGACCAGCCGAACACCAACGGCGCGGGTCGCAACGAGCGGATGCCGGTCTACCAGGGCGTCGGCTTCTTCACCGGCCAGGAGGGCACCGCGCTGGCGCACTTCGGGAGCAGCCTGGTGCGGTCGTCCACGACCCTCGGGAACAACGTGGAGGTGTACGCCTCCGCCAACCCCAAGGTCGTCGTCATCGTGAACAAGGGCACGACGCCGCACAACGCCGTGATCGGGGTCGGGTCCGGTCTGACGCAGGCCGCCGTGCACCAGAAGGACGGCAACACGGTGAGCTACGCCAAGCCGACCAACCTCGGGACGGTGGCGGTGAGCGCCGGGCAGGTGTCCGTGGCCCTGCCGGGTCCGTCGGTCACGCAGCTGGTGCTGAGCTGACCGCGGTGGGTGGGCGGGCCCGGCCTGTCCACCCACTCCGGGCTCGGGTCGTGGCGGCGGGCGTCGGTGGCGTCCAGGAGAACGCGCCCGCCGCGAGGCGAAGCTCGGCAACGGCGCGCGACGAACTGGCGGCGGCGTGCCGACAACACACCGATCGTCTGACCCCGCCGGTTCGAGGTGGGGACCCGTGAACCTGACAGATACCAACTTAACCAGCTCTGACCAGCAAAAACAAGACTTGTTCCGGCACTCGATCGCCGTCACCCTTGCCACCATGAGGTGGGGACCTTCTGGTGAACTCAGCACTGTCCTGTGGATCGGTGGAGCGCAGTGGGCGGGCAAGTCGACCGTCGCCTGGCTCTTGTCGCGCCGATTCGGGTTGACCGCGTACCACTACGACTTCCACGACGCCCGAGGCCACTACGACCGCGCGCTGGCCCACGCCGGCCGCTATCCGCACCGGCACGCGTGGCAAACCCTCCACGCGCACGATCCCGACACGACCTGGGTGCGACCGTCACCGCAGGAGATGGCCGAGCACTGCAAGCACAGCCACGTCGAGCGCTTCGGGATGGTGCTCGACGACCTGCGCGCCCTGTCCAGCGGCCGTCCACTCGTCGCCGAGGGGTGGGGTTTGCGGCCGGAACTCGTCGCTCCGCTGCTCGCCGAGCCGCGACAGGCCGTGTTCCTCGTGCCGACCGAGGCGTTCCGGCAACGTCAACTCCGTGAACTGCCCAGGGCGGGAAGGGTTTCCGCCGCGGTGAGCGATCCGGAACGCGCACAGGCGAATCGGGTCGAACGAGACCGTCTACTGGCCCAGGACGTGGTGGAAAGGGCACGGGAACACGGTTTGCGCGTGATCGAGGTCGACGGCAGCCTCAGCGTGGGCGGCCTGACTTCCGTCGTGGCCGATCACTTCAGCCCCTGGCTCAGCTGATCCGGCGCGGTCTGAACGCTCGTCGTCTTCGTCCCGTACCGCGCCCGGTGCAAGACCCGTGCGCAGCGCATCGCGTGCGGGGTCGCGATGCCCGAGGGCGACGAGCGTTCGACCGCGGTCGTCGAGGACGACCGCCGCGTCCGGCTACAGGTCGGCGAAGTCGTCCACCAGGGTCGCCGCGGCTTCGACGTCGGGGCTCAGTTGGCGGTCTGCCATGGTCGGGTTCAGCTTTGCCGACGCGAGGTCGTAGGCGGTGCGCAGGGGTGCGTTCGGGGAGGGTGCGAGGTCGCGCATGCGGAGTGCGCGGAGCGCCGCGACCAGTTCGCAGGCGAGGACCAGTCGGAAGGCGTTCAGCGATGCCAGGGATTGGCGTGCCGACTGGAAGGCGAAGCTGGAGTGTTCCTCCAGGCCGCGTGACACGACGGCGGTGCCGAGGCTCGCGGGTTCGGTGAGGCTGCGTACTTCGGCCAGGGCGGAGTTCGCGCTGTACTCCAGGATCATCACGCCGGAACTGCCGCTGGCGCCGTCGGCGAGGAACGGTCGCAGGCCGGTGAACCTCGGCTCGACCAGGCTCGCCAGACGTGCCGTGGACAGTTGGCCGGTGTGCAGCAACGCGAGCCTCATGCGGTCGAGCGCCTGGCCGAGGTAGGCGCTGTGGAAGGCGCCGTGGTGGTAGGCGGTGTCGTCGTCGGCGCAGATCAGCGGGTTCTCGGCGGCCGCGTTGATCTCGACGTCGAGTACCCGGCCGAGGTCGGCGGTCGCGTCCAGCGCGGGGCCGTGCACCTGGGGGAAGCAGCGGTAGCCGAACGGGTCCTGGATCCGCGCGGCGGGCTTGACGGGCGCACCCAGCAGTCGGCGCAGTTCGGCGGCGGCTCTCACCTGGCCGGGGTGTGGTCTGCCCGCGTGCACGCGTTCGGCGAGGGCCTCGTGCGAGCCGTCGACGGCCAGGAAGGACAGCGCGGTCACGACGTGTGCGGCGGACAGGAGTTGGTGCGCTTCGTGCCAGGCGATCGCGGCCATGCCGATGGTGAGGGCGTTGCTGCTGATCAACGCCAGCGCGTCGCCCGAGTCGAGGGTGATCGGCGCGGGGGAGGCCTCGGAGCCGAGCCAGAAGCGTTCACCCAGCAGTGTGAGGCCGGTCTCCGCCAACGCGGTCAGGTCGCCGGTCCCGATGGCGCCGAACTCGTGCACGGCGGGGAAGGAGCCGGAGTTGAGCGCGTCCGCGAGCACGTCGACCACGGCCGGGCGCAGTCCCGCGCCGCCGGCGAGCAGTTGGTTGAGCCGCACCACGAGCATCGCGCGCACGTACTCCTCGGGGAGCAGCTTCCCCAACCCGCCCGAGTGACTGCGCAGCAGCCGCAGCCCGTGCTCGGTCAGGTCCTCGGCGCTCACGGTCTCCGACCGGTTGGCGCCCACGCCGGTCGTACGTCCGTACACCGGTCGGTGCAGGACGACGCGCTGGGCGGCGTGCCACGACGCGTCGACCCGGCGCCTGCCGTCGTCGTCGACCACGACGGGGGTGCGCGAGCGGGCGACCCGTATGACCTCGGCACTGGTCATGGTTTGTCCATTCAGGACCACGGGGTCGACGGTGGGCAACGTGGCCGGGACGTCTGGGTGCATGGGCGGCCCTTCGGGGTCGTGCGGCGGCGGTGCACCGTTGCGCCGTTACGAGCAGGTGAAGTATGGCGCTCGGCCTCTTGACACTGCTCGACGTGGACCAGAGCATGCATGAACGCATTCACACATGACAAGAGGTGAATCGTCTTGATCAGTTTCGAGGCCGTGAACAAGAAGTTCGCGGACGGAACCACGGCAGTGCGCGAACTCGACATGGAGATCCCCGAGGGGCAGCTCACGGTCCTCGTCGGTTCCTCGGGCTGCGGCAAGACCACGACGCTGCGGATGATCAACAGGATGATCGACGCGACCAGCGGCAAGGTCCGAGTGGACGGTCGCGATGTGCGCGACGTCAACGCCTCCACCCTGCGCCGGAACATCGGCTACGTCATCCAGCAGTCGGGCCTGTTCCCGCACCGCACGATCGGCGACAACATCGCGACCGTGCCGCGCCTGCTGGGCTGGGACCGCAAACGGGTCCGCGATCGCGTGGTGGAGCTGCTCGACACCGTCGGGCTCGCCCGCGACCTGGCCGGGAAGTACCCGCACCAGCTCTCCGGCGGCCAGCAGCAACGGGTCGGTGTGGCCAGGGCTCTGGCCGCCGATCCGCCGATCCTCCTGATGGACGAGCCGTTCGGCGCAGTAGATCCGGTGGTCCGCACCCTTCTGCAGGACGAACTCCTGCGGTTGCAGGACGAGTTGCACAAGACGATCGTGTTCGTCACCCACGACATCGACGAGGCGGTCAAGCTCGGCGACCGGATCGCGATCTTCAAAACCGGCGGCCACCTCGTGCAGTTCTCCACGCCCGCCGAACTGCTCACGCACCCGGCGGACGACTTCGTGGCGGACTTCCTCGGTGCCGAGCGGGGTCTCAAACTCCTCTCGCTGACGTCGTTGGCCGACGTGCCGATCGAGCCGGTCACCACCGTGACCGAGTCCACATCGGTCGCCGAAGCGCGGCGGGCGGGCGACGGCTGGATCCTCGCCGTGACGGACAACGGCAGGCCACGGGGTTGGGTCCACGTCGACCACCTGCCGGCCGACGGTGTGCTGGCCGACGCCGAGCCGATCGTCGCCGCCGGGCTCACCGCGAACGCCTCACTGCTCGCGGCACTGGACGCCACCGTCTCGTCTCCCGTGGGTCTAGCCGTCCGCGTCGACGAGGACGGGTGCGTGGCCGGCGTGTCGAGCCCGCAGCAGATCAACGAGCGTGCCGCGCGGTTCCGGGCCGAGGTGCTGGTGCCGTGAGGTGGTCCTGGATCTCCGACCACGCCGGCGAACTCGCGATGACGACGCTGGAGCACAGCGCGATCGCGGCGGTCGCCGTCCTGTGCGGACTGGTGCTGGCCCTGCCGCTGGGTGTGCTGGCCGTGCGGTTCCCCCTGCTCAAGGGCGCGGTGCTCGGCATCTCGGGGGTGCTGTTCACGATCCCGTCGCTGGCGCTGTTCATCCTCCTGCTGCCGTTCACCGGGTTGAGCTATGAGACCGCCGTCCTCGGGCTGACCGTCTACACACTGGTCGTGCTCGTGCGCAACACGGTCGAGGGCCTGGCGTCGGTGCCGCCGAACGTCCGCGAGGCCGCCCGCGCGATGGGCTACGGCGGCACCCGCACCCTGCTCACGGTCGAGCTGCCACTCGCCCTGCCGGTGATCATGGCGGGTGTGCGGGTCGCGACCGTGATGACGATCAGCCTGGTGAGCGTCGCCGGGTTCATCGGGCACGGCGCGCTCGGCCAGCTGTTCATCGACGGGTTCCAGCGCGATTTCGCGGTGCCGGTCATCGCCGGTGTGGTGATCACGCTGATGTTGGCGCTGGTGGCTGATCTGCTGCTGGTCGTCACCCAGCACGCGCTCACGCCGTGGACCAGGAGGGGGCGGTAACCATGGGTGAGCTCATCGCCGAGGTGCTGCGCTGGTTCGCCGACGGCACGCGGTGGTCCGGTCCCGAAGGCGTCGTCCAACGCCTGTTCGAGCACCTGCAGTACTCGCTGCTGTCCACAGTGGTCGCCGTGCTCATCGCACTGCCGATCGGGTTGCTGATCGGCCACACGGGCAAGGGCGCGTTCTTCGCGATCAACCTCGCCAGTTTCGGCCGCGCCCTGCCCACGGTCGGCGTGGTGATCCTGGTGTTCCTGGTCAGCGGGCTGAACCTGTGGCCCGTGTACGTGGCGCTGGTGGTGCTGGCCATCCCGGTGATCGTCACGAACACCTACGCGGGCATGGCGGCGGTCGACCACGACGTCCGTGACGCCGCGCGCGGCACCGGTCTGAACGGGTGGCAGGTGCTGTTCCAGATCGAACTGCCGCTGGCCGTTCCGCTGATCATGAACGGCGTGCGGTTGGCCGTTGTCCAGGTGGTGGCGACCGCGACCATCGCGGCGTACATCAGTTTCGGCGGCTTCGGCCGCTACGTGTTCGACGGCTTCGCGCAGAACGACCTGGCCCAGGTCTTCGGCGGAGCCGTGCTGATCGCGGTCCTCGCGATCGCGCTCGACCTGGCCCTGAGCGGGCTGCAGCGGGCGCTCACGCCCCGTGGACTCGCATTGCAACGCCGAAGGAGCAACCGATGAAGCCCAGACTCGTCACCGCAGGCATTCTGACGAGCGTCGCCCTGGTGATGACGGCGTGTTCCGGCGGTGTCACGTCCCTGGATCCGCAGAGCAGCCAGTCCGGCACCGCCTCGGAAGGCGCGCTCACCGTGGGCACCGCCAACTTCAGCGAGAACGTGATCCTGGGCCACCTCTACGCGGGGGTGTTGAAGGCCAAGGGGGTCGACGCGTCGGTGAAGGCCAACCTCGGCTCGCGCGAGATCATCGTGCCCGCGTTGCAGCAGGGCGACATCGACGTCCTGCCGGAGTACCAGGGCAGTCTGTTGCAGTTCCTGGACAAGAACGCCAAGCAGAGCGCGGCCGAGGAGGTCCAGCAGGCGTTGGGCCCGGTGCTGCCCAAGGGGTTGAAGGTGCTGCCCTACGCGCCGGCGGAGAACAAGGACGTCTACGTCGTCACCAAGGAGACGGCGGACAAGTACGGGCTCAAGACCCTCGACGACCTGAAGGCGCACGGCGCGGAACTGGTCTTCGGCGGACCGGCGGAGGACAAGACCCGGTTCGTCGGACTGGTGGGCCTCAAGGAGGTCTACGGGGTGGAGTTCAAGGAGTTCAAGGCGCTCGACGCGGGCGGCCCGCTGACGAGGGGTGCGTTGGAGGGCGGCGACATCCAGGTCGCGAACCTGTTCAGCACCGACGTCAACATCGGCAACAACGGCTGGGTGGTGCTGGAGGACCCCAAGAAACTCGTCCCCGCCCAGCACGTGGTGCCGCTGATCAACGAGTCCAAGGCCAGCCCGACCGTGATCGCCGCCCTCGCCGCGCTCAACGACAAGCTGACCACGGAGGAGCTGACCAAGCTCGATTCCCGGGTCGACAACGACAAGGAGGACCCGGACAGCGTGGCCGAGGCGTGGCTGAAGGAGCAGGGGCTCACCTCCTGATCGGACGGACCCTGATCGGACGGACCCTGTTCGGACACTGATCGGACGATGAGAGCGGCAATGGACTCGACAGCTCTGCGGCAGCTGCTGGGCGGACGACGGTTGTCGCCCGCCCAGCGGCGGATCGCCCGATACCTGCTCGAACACCCGCAGGAGGCAGCGTTCCTGGGCACCGTGGACCTCGCGGAACGCGTGGGGGTGAGCCAGGCGTCGGTGACGCGGTTCGCCTTCGCCCTCGGGTTCGAGACGTTCCCCGAGTTCCGGGCGGCCGTGCGATCGCTCGTGCTCACGCAGCCCGCGGCGACCGCACCTGTTGACGAGCTCAACGAGATCCAGCTCCTGGTGGAAACCGAGATCAGGAACCTGCGGTCCCTGCGCGACAACCTCGCCGACCCGGGACCGCTGCGGGAGGCAGCCGAAGCACTGGCCGCCTCCCAGCCGCTCCCGGTCATGGGCCTGCGGGTGTCCGCGCCGCTGGCCCACCTGTTCGGTTACTTCGCGGCGAAGGTGCACCTGGACGTCCGGGTGCTGGACGTTCCCGGCTCACTGCTGGAGGACGGGCTCACCAGGGCGGTGGACGCCGGTGCGAGCTGGGCGCTCGCCTTCGCGCTGCCGCGCTATCCGCGTGAGATGCTCGACGCGTTGCTGTGGGCGAAACGGGTCGGCCTGCGCACGGTGCTGGTGACCGACCAGCCGATCAACCCGCTGACCGAACACGCCGACCTCGTGCTGACCGCGCCGGTCAGCTCCCACTTCGCGTTCGACTCGCACGCGGCGTCGACGGCACTGTGCGCGGCCCTGCTGCACGCGATGCTCGCCGCGCTGCCGACCGAGCGGCAGGCCAGCCTGGAGGCATTCGAGAGCATGGCGTCCCAACGCGAGGTGTTCCTGGCCGACTAGCGACCGTCGCTCGACGAATGTCGCTCGAACAAATGACGTGAATCGCGTCGTTTCACAGCTCGGTGCACGCCGCCGCAGGCCAAGATGTGTCCCATGCATTCGGATCAGGCACGGGAGTTCGTCACCGCCGTGCGCGCGGCGCTGTCCGCCGACAAGCGTGTGGTCATCGACAGCGCGTGGGAGGTGACCGGCTGATGCCGCTCCTCGGTCCGCTCGTGGTGCACGTCGCCTACGCCGCTGTCGCGGTGCTGCTGTTCCCGCCCGCGTTTCCACTCGTCGCGGCCGTCGGCGGGCTGGTGGTGGCACTGGTCGTGGGATGGCGGCAGCGCTTCCGCCCGCGGAACTGGACGGTTCCGGTGCTGGTGGTGTCCGCCGTGCAGGCGCTCGGCGTCACGGGCGCGGTGGCTGATCGCTTCGACACGCACCCCGCGCTCAACGCGGTGCTGTACCTGGCGTTGTTGATGGCGCCGATGGCGCTGGTCCGGTGGGCGGCGCGATCGGTGCCCGCGCTGGACGGCCGGTACGAGGCGGAGTTCGCGGTGCGCACCCACGCACAACCGTTCTGGTACAGCGATTCCGTGCGGGTGACCGGGGACGCGCTGGTGGTCGAGGTGCGGTCGGGCGGTGGACGGATGACCGCGCAGCCCACGGTGAAGACGGTGCCGCTGGACCGGATCACGGCGCTGGGTGTGCGGCAGGTCGTGGCCGGGGAGCCGCCCTGGATCACGTTGCCGGACGGGCGCGGGTTGTCCGTCCCGCCGGGTGACGTCGTGGTGGTGCGGACCGGGACCGAGGAGCACGTGCTGCCGGTGGAGAACCCGCGGCTGTTCGTGGAGGCCGTGCGGGGCCGCGTGGGCAGGCAGCTCCCGGTGGACGTGGCCCCCGTGGTGACCCGAGGGGAACACGTACCCGAGGTGCTGCCCGCACCGGAGCCCGTGGGTGTTCGCGTGCACCCGGTGCACGGTCCGCACACACCGCTGCCGGCAGGCCCTGGGCCGATCGTGCGATGGGCGGCGGCGGGTGCGTTGGCCCTGGTCGCGTTGGCGATCCCGGTGGTGGTGCTGCTGCGGGTCTCCGCTCCGGTGGGGTACCTGCTCTGGGTCGGCGTGGTCGCGGTGGTGTGGCTGCTGAACTGCCGCACACCCCGTGTGTGGGGCCGGGTGGCGTGGCTGCTGGTGCCGGTGGCGCTGTTCGCCCTGGCAGCGCGGCAGGAGTGGGCGCCCATGCCGCTGCTGTTGCTGTGCCCGCTGCTGGGGTGGGCCGCGGGCGCGGTGTTCCTGCGCTGGAAGGGGACCGACCTCGCCCGCACCGCGGTCGAGCTGCCGTTCCGCACCCGCGGCGGCGACGCGGTGCGGCTCCAGGCGCAGCGGCTGGTCGTCAAACCGGGCGCCGGCGGCGAGGGAGGCGCCCACCCCCAGGCACTGTGGCTGCACGACGTGACGGTGAACCAGACGGGCGCCTTCACCGGTGGCGACCTGGTGGTCTGGCCGCGGCCCGGTGGATTCCGCACCCGGCTCGGCAACGCCCCGGCGCTGCGCGTTGTAGCGGGTCGGCAGCAGTGGCTGCTGCCCGTGGACGAGGCCCGGCTCCTGCGCGAACTGATCCGGCACCGGGCAGGCCACGCCGCGCCGCCTCCGGCGAACGGCCTCGACCTGGAAGGTTGGCACCGTCTGCGCACGTGGGCGGTCGGCGCGACGACCGGCTCGCAGGAGGGCGGTGGCTTCAAGACCACCGGGATCGGGTGGCGGCTGGTGGCCGCCGCGTGCGTCGGGACGGTCGGCTGGGTGCTCGTCTGGCTCGTGCCGGTGGCCGGCGCGATCGGCTTGACGCTGTCCGCGGCACTGCTCGCGGACTGGCTGCGGGTGCGGCGGAGGATGCTCGTGGCGGAGCACCACGCGCTGCCGCCGGGCAGCCCGGACTGGGGCGAGACCCGACCGGATCACGCCCCACTGCCCGGCTGGCAGCCCTGGCTGTGACTTACTGCGGGTCCGGGAGGTCCAGGTCGCCCACCATGCGGGGTGGGTTGGCGCTGGACCCGCCGCGGTAGTCGTCGTCGTGCGGGTCGTTGACGTTGGCCGGCCCGCCGTCGCCGGGGATGTTCTGCGCGCGTCCGGAGTTCCAGCCGCCCGTGTAAGGGTTTCCGTCCACATTGGCCCGGGTTGTCGCGCCGTCCGGGCTCTGGAACGTGTGGCCCTGGGTGTTGTGGCCCGCCGTGTAGCCGCCGCCCGACCCGGTGTCCCAGGTGGCGTTCAGACCCCCGTGCCGGTTCGACATGCCGCCCACCGCGCCGCCGACACTGCCCGACGAAGCGCCGGACACGACGCCCTTGACCGTGTCCTCCAGGGTGAACTTGCCGTGCAGCGCGTTGTTGATGAGGTTGCCGCCCGCGCCCGCGATCGCGCCCTCCGCCGCACCGCGGCCCGCGGCCTGCAGGAAGTTCGTCGTGGTGTTGCCCAGCGCCTTGGACCCGGCGCCGACCAGACCGCCCGCGATACCCGCGGCCAGCCCCGACACGCCTGCCTCGACGGTCTTGCCGACGTCCCAGCTCTCGCGGTCGCCCTTGGCGAACTGGAGGCCCTGGATCAGGGCGTCCACGCCGACGTTGATGGCGACGTTGATCAGGATCTGCTTGACCAGCTCGCGGAAGATCATCTGCACGGTGAGCCGGGTCGCCGCCTGGGCGATCGGGATGCCCGCGGTGCTGGTGCCGAACGTGGCCACCGCCGATGCGATCATCATGGCGATCTGGGCGGCGAGGATGATCAGCGCGGCGATGATGCTGAGCTTGGTGTACTCGATGTTCAGCGCCGCTTCGTCGCAGCCGTCCGCCAGGTCGTCGCACAGCTTCTGCAGTTCGACGAGGTACTGGCTGCCCTCGACGTACTGCTTCCAGTACCGCTCGAACGCCTCGGCGGTCTCGCCCTCCATCGCGCCCAATGCGGCCTGCGCCGCCGCGTTGCCGTCGCCGATGACTTCCTCGACGGTCTTCGCGGCCTGCTCCCACGCGACGCCCACTCGGCGCAGCGCGGTCTCGTCGCCCTCCGGCCAGTCCGCGCCGACCACGATCGGCACCAGCCATTCCACGGCGCCCGGAATCTCGATGCCCATCAGCCACCACTCCCGAACGTCTGCGCCCCGGCCTGGTCGACCTGCTCCCACTGGGCGGCCGAGGCGTCCAGGCCCTCGCGGATGGACTGGAGACCGTCCGCGAGCCCCGCGAACGCCTCCCGGCCGAGCTGGGCACCCGGCTGGTACCCCTCGCCGAACTTCTGGCCCGCTTCGTCACCACCCCAGCACGCGCCCTCGGCGTCCAGCACGGACCCGAGGCTCGCCAACGCGTCGCGCAGCTTCTCCGACGCCGTGGTGAACTTCGGCGAGGCGGCGCGCAGGGCGACCGGGTCGACCTCGAAGCCGCTCACCAGCCGTCGCCCCGCAGCACCGGGCCGGACTCCTCGTCCGGGTCCTCGTCGCGGGCGCGGCGTGGGCGCTCGACGGGCGGCGGTGGTTGTGGCAGGAGGTTCTTCAGCGACGGCGCGCCGGGGAACAGGTCCGGCAGGTCGGGCATCGCGTTCTGGAACGGCGCCAGCGCTTCCTCGGCCTGGCGCCGCACGTCGAGCGTGGCCTGCTGGATGGTCTGGACGATCGCGCGGGACAGCTTGTCCGGCGTGCTCCGTTCGAAGGCGCTGGGCGCGAGCTTCACGTCGGTGACCACACCGGCGGCGTTGACGACGGCCTGCACCAGGCCGTCGGGCGAGGTCGCGGTGGCGGTCTGCGGGGCCGCCGCCTGCGCCTCTTTCAGCGCGGCGGTCTGCCGCTCCAGGTTCACCAGCATGGTGTCCACCTGGGACCGCAGCGCGGCGTTGCGGGCTTCCAGCGCTGCCCGATGTGCCGGATCGTTCATGAACCCTCCCGGTCGTGCTGTGTGTGCGCAGATTGTCACCCACCGGCACGAGCCCCACCCGGCAAATGGCCGAACTGCCGAGCGTCTCTGATCAGCTTGGTGATCCTCTGTCGGATGTGGTGTCCGGCGGTGGCTCTGCCCATCGTGGGGGAACGGGCGTGCGGGAGGTCGCCGGAGCAGGTCTGCCCGTCTGTACCGCGCGGTTGCCTGGTCGTGGGCCGACTGCGGACCCGGTGTCTGTCGAACGGGTGAACCGGCGTGGGCCCGGACTGGCGTAACCGGTGAGAGCGCGGGGTGCGATGGCCGAACTTCCCCGAGTGGATCGACGCCGGCCCGCCCGAGGTTCATGCTTGGCGGCGTTGGGCGCTAGGGGGTGCCGGCGTTGGCCGTGGAGTTCTTGTTGCTGGGCCGGGTCGAGGTCCGGGTGGACGGTGCCGTCGTGGACGTCGGGCCGGCTCGGCAGCGTTGTGTGCTGGTGGCGTTGTCGGCCGACGTCGGGCAGGTCGTGTCCGGTGACCAGTTGGTCGACCGGGTCTGGGGCGACCGGGTTCCGCACCGGGCTCGCGGCACGCTGCGGTCCTACCTGTTCCGGCTGCGCCAGGCGTTGGCGGTCGGCGGGGTGGGGATCGTGCGGCGCTCGGGCGGGTACGTCCTGGACGCCGACCCGTTCTCGGTCGACCTGAACCGCTTCGGCGACCTGCTCGCACAGGCCCGAACGGCCACCGACGACCGGGCGCTCGCACTCACCGACGAAGCCCTGCGGCTGTGGCGGGGCGAGGCGTTCGCGGGGTTGGACACGCCGTGGGTCAACGACCTGAGGGACGACCTGGAGGCCAGGCGCGTCGCCACCGAACTGGACCACACCGATCTGCGGCTGCGACTCGGCCGCCACGCCGGGCTGGTGGCCGAGCTGACCTCGCGGGTCGCGACCCGGCCGCTGGACGAACGGCTCGCCGGCCAGCTCATGCTCGCCCTGTACCGCGAGGGACGCCAAGCCGACGCGTTGGCCTGTTACCAGCGGATCCGGCGGCAGCTGGTCGAAGAGATCGGGGCCGAGCCCGGCCAGGCGCTGCGGGAGGTGCACCGGGGAATCGTGTGCTGCGACCCGAAGCTGGACGTCGCGTCGACGCCGGTGCCGCGTCAACTGCCCGCGCCGCCGGGGGTGTTCACCGGTCGGACGCGTGAGCTGGCCGAACTGGACGCGGCCGTCGGTCGTGGCACGGCGGTCATCTCCGCGGTCGGCGGGATCGGCGGCGTCGGCAAGACGTGGTTGGCCCTGCACTGGGCGCACCGCAACGTCGAGCGGTTCCCGGACGGGCAGCTGTACGTCAACCTGCGCGGGTTCGACCCGAGCGGCACACCGACACCGGCCACGATGGCGGTGCGCGGGTTCCTCGACGCACTGGGCGTGGACTCCGCCAGCATCCCCGTCGATCCCGATGCGCAGGCCGCGCTGTACCGCAGTGTGATCGCCGGCAAGCGCGCGCTCGTGGTGCTGGACAACGCCCGCGACACCGAACAGGTCGTCCCGCTGCTGCCGGGCACCGCGACGTGCGCGGTGATCGTGACCAGCCGCCACCGGCTGGGCGCGTTGGTCGCCACGCACGGCGCGCTGCCGGTCAACCTCGACGTGCTCGACGCCACCGAGTCGCGCCACCTGCTCACCGCCCACCTCGGCGCCGAGCGGATCGCCGCCGAGCCCGACGAGGTGGCCGAGCTGCTGGACCTGTGCGCGGGGCTGCCGTTGGCGATCGGCATCGTCGCCGCCCGCGCCGCGCTGTCGGGTCTGCCGTTGCGGGCGCTGGCCGAAGAACTCCACGACACCTCGACGCGGCTGGACGCGCTGGACGCCGGCGAGCTGACGGCCAACCTGCGCGCGGTGTTCTCGTGGTCCTACCGGGCACTCGACCCCGACACCGCCGACATGTTCGCGGTACTCGGTCTGGTGCCAGGCCCGGACATCGGCCTGCCCGCCGCCGCCGCGCTCGCCGGCGTCCCACCGGCACGGGCGCAGGTGCTGCTGAACCACCTGGAGCGAGCCAGCCTGATCCAGCGGCACGCGCCGGGGCGCTACCGGATGCACGAACTCGTCCGCCTGCACGCCGCCGAGGAGGCCTGCCGCCGTGCCGCGGACGTCCGGGACGCCGCCTCGCTGAGACTCGTCGAGTTCTACATCCACACGGCCTACGCGGGCGACCGCCTGCTCGCACCCCACCGCACACCGATCACGCTCCCACCGCCCGGCTGCCCGCCGCAGAACCTGGCCGACGCGGCGGCGGCCATGGCCTGGTTCGACGCCGAGCACGCGAACCTGCTGGCCGTCCAGCGGGCCGCGGCCGAGCAGGGACGGCACGGCCACGTGTGGCGACTGGCCTGGGCGCTGAGCACGTTCCACCGCCTGCAGGGCCACGCGCGGGACGCGTTCGAGGTCTGGTCGGCCGCGGTCCGGGCCGCCGACCAGCTCGGTGACGTCGGCGTCCGGAGCCTGGCCTACCGGTTCCTCGGCGTCGCCTGCGTCCGACTTGGCCGGCACGAGGAGGCGGCGTCGCGGTTGGACTGGTCGCTGGCGCTGGCCGAGAAGCCACTCGACCAGGCCCACACCCACCGGTTCCTGTCGCTGGCGTGGGAGAAGCGCGAGGACTACCGACGGGCGATCGAGCACGCCGACCAGGCCGTGCTCCTGTTCCGGGACCTGGGCGAGTCGGTGTGGGAGGCCGACATGCTGAACTCGGTGGGCTGGTGCGCCGCGCTGCTGGGCGATTACGAGCGGGCGTACGCGCCCTGCCTGGCCTCGTTGAGCCTGTGCCGCCGGCACCAGGACACCGAAGGTGAAGCGGCCGCTCTGGACAGCCTGGGCTACATCGCCCACCGGACCGGACGCCACTCCTCGGCCGTGGACTACTTCCGGTCGGCCGCGGCCGTGTTCCGCGACCTCGGGTACAGCGCCGGCGAGGCCGAGGTCCTGGACCGGCTCGGCCAGGTCTACGCCGACGACGGCCAGGACGGTCACGCACGCGACACCTGGCGACGGGCACTGGAGCTGTACCAGAGCCAGCACCGCGTCACCGAAGCAGAGCGCGTGCGCGCCCGTCTGGCCCCTCTCGACGGGTGAGTCGTCCACCCTCCACCCGTTGTGGATCAGCTGTCCGTGTACTCCCAGCGGGAGCAGCCCACGTTCGCCTCGCAGACCCGGAAGCGGTAGATCTCGTAGCCGTTCTCGGACAACTCGCTGCCGCAGCCGGAGGCACTGCCGTTCGCGTCACCGACGCTGAAGATGCGGGTGGTGCTCCAGGTCTCGTACTCGGCGCGCACGCCGTTGCCGTCCGCCTCGCGGTCGCACGCGGTGATCACGAGGTGGGTGGAGTCGGTGAACGCCTCGTCGCTACCGTGGGTGATGCTCTCTCGGTGAGCGGACGCCGGCGTGGCGACGACCAGCAGAGCCGCGATGACCGAAGCGCCTGCCACCACGAATGACTTGACCTTGCCCATGCGGAGCCTTCCTTCTTGAGTGGTTCCGGAACATCCAGCTCCGGAACCTTGTCCGCACGGGCGTTGAACATCAGTCGCAGAGGCGTTGATTCGCCTGGTCAGAGCGCTCCTGGCGGCTCCTTCGACCTGGGCGTTCGTGGTGGGCGTCGACCTCGCCCACCGGACCGGGGACCGTTCACCTACCGGAAGCGGAAGGCGTTGAGGGCGTCCGGGCGTCGGCCGGTCAGGAAGTAGTCCGTCAGGGCACGGCCCGTGGCGGGGCCGAGGGTGACGCCGAGCATGCCGTGCCCGGTGGCCACGAAGACGTTGTCGTGGCTGGGCGTGCGGTCGATCACCGGGAGCCCGTCGGCCAGGAACGGTCTGCCGCCGACCCAGGGGTCGCGGATGCGTTGCGGCAGGTCGTCGGGGTCGTCGAACCAGCGGCCGAGGTAGTGGCGGCTGCCCAGGGCGATCGCCACGACGCGGCGCCAGTCGAGTTTCCGGTTGTTGCCGCTCAACTCCATGGTTCCGGCGATGCGGGTCGCGCCGTTCATCGGTGACGCGACCACCCTCCGGTCGCCGAAGTACAACGCGTGGCTCGGCGCGGGGTCGAGGTCGATCGAGAAGCTGTAGCCCTTGCCCGCCTGCATCGGCAGCCGCACGCCGAGCTGCGCCAACAGCGGCTGCGACCACATGCCCGCCGCGATCACGACGGCCCGGCACGGCAGCTCGCCCTCGTTCGTCCGCACGGCCGTGACCCCGTCGCCGGTGCTGCGGAAGCCGGTGACCGTGGCGTTCTCCCGGATGTGCCCACCCGCGCCCTTCACCACCCGGGCGAGCGATTCCACCAGCCGCACCGGGTCGACGACGCCCTCACCGCGCACCAGGTACGCCGCCTGGACCGACGGGGACAGCGCCGGGTCGAGCTGGTGCGCGTCCGGTCCGACCGTCACCTGCGAAGGCAGGTCGTAGTGCCCGTCGGCCATCTCACGCTGGACGTCCAGGTGGTGGCGGGCCTCGGTGGCGGACAGGAACGCGTGCACCAGGCCTGGACGCCGCAACGTGGTGTCGACCCCCGCGTCGGTCAGCCCCTCGAACAGGTCGAACGTCGGCTCGTTCAGCGCGGTCACCGCCGCATAACCGCGCCGGAACGCCGACTCGCCGCTGCTGCGCCACAAGCGCCACAACCACACCAGGAACCGGGGGTCGAGGGACGGCCGGAGGTACAGCGGCGACTCCGGCCTGCCCAGTGACCGCAGCGCGTAGTGGGCGACCCCCGGCGCGGGCACGGGCGCGGAATGGCTCAGGCAGACCCAGCCCGCGTTGCCCCACGACGCGCCGGAACCCAACGACGCCCGCTCGATCACCTCCACCGCGACACCGGCGGAGGTGAGGTAGTGGGCGATGCACAGGCCGACCACGCCGCCGCCGACCACGACCACCGGGGCGTCTGCTGTTGACGGCATCGTCACTCTTTCGATTGGTGCGACTGGGAGAAGTGGGTGAGGAACTCACGGGTGCGCGGCTCTCGCGGGTTGCCGAGCACCTGGCCGGGCTCGCCCTCCTCGACGATCCGCCCGCCGTCGACGAACACCACCCGGTCGGCCACGTCCCTGGCGAAGGACAGCTCGTGGGTGACCAGGACCATCGTCATGCCGTCGCCGGCCAGCTCGCGCATCACCCGCAGCACCTCGCCGGTCGACTCCGGGTCCAAAGAGGATGTCGGCTCGTCGAACAGCAGCACGGACGGGCGCAGCGCCAGCGCCCGTGCGATGGCCACCCGCTGCTGCTCCCCGCCGGACATCTGCTCCGGGTACGCCGTGGCCCGGTGCGTCAGCCGCACCCGGCGCAGCAGCCCGACCGCCCGTTCGACGGCTTCCCGCTCCGGAACACCGGCGTCGAGCGGCGCGAGAATCACGTTCTCCACGGCCGTCAGGTGCGGGAAGAGGTTGAACCGCTGGAACACCATGCCCACCGAACGACGCAGCTCAGGCAGGTCGCGGCACACCACCCGCCGGTCGAAGATCGGCTCGCCGTCGACCGCGATGAGGCCGCGGTCGGGTCGTTCGAGCAGGTTCAGGCAGCGCAACAACGTGGTCTTGCCCCCGCCGCTCTGCCCGATGATCGCGGTGATCGTGCTGCGGTGGACCGACAGCGACACGTCGTCGAGCACGAGCCTGCCGCCGAACGACTTGCTCAGCCCGGCGATCGTGAGCACGTCGGTGGCCGTCCGGTTCTCCGTCACCTCGGTCATGCCCGCACCTCCGGCGTAGTGATCTCCTGTGCCGACATCTCCTGGGTAGACATCTCCTGGGCGGACATCTTCCGGTCGAGCAGCGCCTTCGCCGCACGAAGCCTCCGCCGCCGCCCGACCGACAGCGGCGTGCCCGCCTGGATCCGCCGCTCGAACCACAGCAACCCCTGCGACAGCGGGTAGCACAGGACGAAGTAGACGGCCGCGATCACGAGGTAGACCTCCAGGGCGCGGAACGTCGCCGAAGTGATCAACCTGCCCTGCGACATCAACTCGGCTGCCGAGATCGTCACCAGCAGCGACGTGGACTTCAGCAGGTCCACCAGCATGGTGTTCGTGCCCGGCAGGGCCAGCCGCAGCGCCTGCGGGAACACCACCTTGCCGAACGTGCTGATCCGCCGCATGCCCAGCGCCTCGGCCGCCTCCTGCTGACCGCCGTGCACGCCGTTGATGGCCGACCGGAAGATCTCCGACAGGTACGCGGCGTAGAAGATCACCAGGCTGAGCGTCCCGGCCTGGAACGCGTCGAGCTTCAGCCCGATCGAGCCGAGCCCGAAGTAGGTCAGGAAGATGACCGCGAGCAGCGGGACGTTCTTGAACACCTCGGTGTAGAGGACCGCTGGGATCCGCAACGGGCGTGCCGGGCTCAGCCGCATGAGCGCGACCGCGAGCCCCAGCAGTGCCGCACCGACGAAGCCGACCGCGGTGTAGGAGAGGGTCTTCAGCAGACCCTCCCACAGGTCGACGGAGTACTCCGACCACGGAACCTGGAACACGCCTCACTCCTCAGATCGACTCAGATCGACGGTGGGGTCCAGTCGGACGGCCGGTCCACGTCCCGGCGCAGCGGCGCGATGTGCGGCGCGGGCTTGAGGAACTGCTCCGGGTCGCCGCCGTACTTCTCGACCAGCTCCGTCAGCTCGCCGTTGCCGTACATCGCCCGGATCTCCCTGGAGATCGCCTGCTCCAGCGCGGTCGACTCCTTGGGCAGGTAGAAGCTGGTCATGTACGAGCGGAAGTACTCGTACGCCGGTTTCTGCTGCACGTCGGCGTCACTGGGTGGGGTCAGGTACTGGGTCTTGATGCCCAGCTCGGGCCGTGCCTTCTGCGCGGCGATGATGATCAGCGGGTCGAGGAAGCCGACGTCCGCCCGTTCGGCGCCGAGGTCGTCGATCACCCCGTTGCCGTCCGGGTACGCCAGCAGCTGGGCGCCGGGCACGGCCTGGATCGACTTGACCCAGACGTAGCCCTCCACCGTGGCCAGGCGCAGGTTCTCCAGGTCGGAGATCGTCTTGTACTCCTTGCCGGACTTCACCGCCATCGCGGGCGGCGAGTAGTACGGCGGGTCGGTGAACAGGCCCTGCTTCTGCCGGTCCGCCGACCAGGCGACGCCGCCGACGGTGATGTCGACGCGTCGGGACTGGACACCGGCGAGCATGCCCGCGAAGTCGGTGACCTCGGGTTCGACCTTCAGGTTCAGCTTCGCGGCGACCGCGTTGAGGATGTCGCTGTCCAGCCCGCTCAGCTGCCCGCCCTGGTAGTCGGTGTACGGCGCGTACGGTTGGATCGCGACCTTGAGCACGCCGGGCTCGATGGTGCCGAGGTCGCCGGCGCCCCGGTCGGCCGCGTCACCGGACGAACAGGCGGTCAACGCGGCGATCAGCAGGCCGCTCACGGCGAGCGATGCGGTTCTCGACATTGGCGCACGTCCTAACTGGCGATGAGGTTGGGCACACGCTAGGCGTCCGAATGCCGCAGGTCACTGGTTACTCTGACCAGAAGTGCTGGTCCGATCGGCGTGGCCCGCCATACGTTCCGTACAAGAGGTGAGAGTGGTGCTCGCGTCCTCGATCGCCAACGAGATCGCGGTCGACACCAGCGCGATCATCGGCTTCAACGTCCTGATCACCGACCGGGACGGCATCGTGATCGGCAGTGGCGACCCGGAGCGGGTCGGTAGCTTCCACGAGGCCTCGGTCGAGGTGGTGCGCCGACGGCGCGCGATGAGCCACGACCCGGAGGCGGCCCGTCGGCTCAGCGGCGTGGAACCGGGCATCACGCTGCCGCTCGTGCTCAACGGCGAGGCGGTCGGCACGGTGGGCATCACCGGCTCGCCGGGCCAGGTCGAGCGGTTCGGCCGGCTGGTGCGCAACCAGACGGAGCTGCTGCTCCGCGAGTCGGTGCTGCTGTCCTCGCGGCTGTTCCGGGAGAAGGCCGTCGAGGACCTGCTGCGCGACGTGGCGCACTACGACCGGCAGACGGCGGAGCCCGAGCCGCTGACCCTCCGCGCCCACGAACTCGGGTACGACCTGCGGCAACGCCGGGTGGCCGTCGTGGTGGACGTGGAGGCGCCCGCTGAGCCCACGAAGGTCAACCGCGCGCTGCGCCGGGTGTTCGACGATCCGCAGGACATCGTCGGCAGCACGAGTTCCGGCCGGTTCGTCGTGCTGCACCTGGAGAAGACCTCGCTGCCGGACCGGTGCCTCCGGCTGTCGGGCGAGATCGGAACGGACTGCACGGTCGGGATCGGCGGCCGGGCCACGTCGGTCCCCGAACTGCACGACTCGTACCAGGACGCGTCGACCGCGCTCTACCTGGCGGCACGGCTGGGCCGGTCGGCCGGGGTCGTCCACATCGACGACCTGCGCGTGCAGGAACTCGTCGCGTCCAGCGGCCGGCACCTGCGCACCAGGTTCGCGCGGGCACTCCTGGGCGAGCTGCGGGGCCAGACCGACTGGCCGATCCTGCGCCAGACGATCACGGCTTGGTGCGAGTGCGGCTTCAACCTCGTCCGCGCCGCCGCCGAGCTGCGGATCCACCGCAACACGCTGGTCTACCGGCTGAACAAGATCGAGGAGCTGACCGGCCGCAGCACCCGCGACGCCCGTTTCGTGCTCAAGCTCTACCTGGCCTGCGTCGCGGACCACCTGGACTCGCGCGAGCGGACGGTTCCCCGATGAGGGTTGTTTCCACCACGATCGAGTGAAGACATCACCCGCCGCAATTGTGCGGATGCGGGGGAGTCGGGGCGATTCGCATCAGTGGGGCCGGCGCTTGATATACCGTTGCTGATCACTGGCACTGCGACCTGAAGCGGAGATCACGGATGGGCGACCTGACACTCACGGTGGACGCGAGCGCCGCCGACGAGCGTGAACTGCATCGCCTGACCGCGTCCCTGCTCAACGACATCCGCGCGCTCGGCCTGGTCAACGTGGCGAGGTCGGAGGGCGAGGCGCCCGCCGGCAGCAAGTCGGGCTGGTCGCCCCAGCTCACGGAACTCGTCATCACCGGCGTGTTGTCCACCTCGACGATCGCCACCGTGGGCAAGGTCGTGGTCGCATTCGTGAATCGGGCGAAGGACCGCAGCGTCAAGGTCACCCTCGGCGACAAGACGTGGTCGTTCAACGGCATCTCGAAAGCGGACCAGCACGAGCTGGCCCAGATGCTGGCGGCCGGCGAGGACGACCAGGCAGGGCAGTAACGACATGGGTAAGCGCGTTGCGCTGCTGATCGCCACATCGCGTTACCTCGACCCGAAGCTGACGTCGCTGGAATCGGTCGTCGAAGAGGCGAAACACCTCTCGCAACTGCTGCTCGACCCCGATATCGGCGATTTCGACTCCGCTCCGGTCCTGCTCGACCCGTCGAAGAGCGCGGCCGAACGCGCGGTCGAGGAATTCCTGCGTGACCGTGACGTCGATGACGAAGTACTGCTCTACCTGACCGGGCACGGCATCAAGAACGACTACGACCAGCTGTTCTTCGCCGCCAGCGACACCGACCGGAACCGGCCTTACGCCACCGCGGTGCCCGGCGTCGTCCTGCAGCACCTGCTGGAGGAGTGTCGGGCGCGATCGAAGCTGGTCCTGCTCGACTGCTGCTACAGCGGCACGTTCACCCAGCGCCCGACCCAGCGGTCGGGTGACTGGAGCGACGTCAAGCAGCACTTCGGTCAGGGCACGTTCGTCCTCACCGCGTCGAACGAACTCGAATTCGCCTACGAACAGGACAAGCTGTTCTACGACGAACGCCGGCAGCGGGTCTCCGCGTTCACCGACGCGGTGATCAAGGGGATCGGCACCGGCGCCGCCGCCCGGGTGGGTGCGGACTCGATCAACGTCGAAGACCTCTACTCGTTCGTCCGCGACGAGGTGAAGCAGACCGGTCTGAAGCAGACGCCGACGATGAGCAACAAGTCGGAAGGCACCTTCCGCGTGGCCAAGGTGCGGTCACGGCGGATCGTCGTGGACGGCGACTCCGAATCGCCGAGGCTCACCGATCTGCTGCCCCCGGAGCGGCCGGAGGACTACCTCGACCTGATTTCGCCCATCGGTCAGGCCCAGCACAACGGCGGGCGCGTGGACAACGTGCTCCGGATCGATTTCGCCGGCCAGGAGGGGCACCTCGCCGTCGTCGGGCGCATCTACTCCGGCAAGTCCACGCTCGTGCACACCCTGATGAGCGGACTGGCACACGGTCGCACCCCGGAACAGATCAGCTTCTACTGCCTGGACGGCGGCAGCAGCTTCCGAACGCTGGGTACGTTTCCGCACCTCAAAGCGGTGATCGCGCCGTCGAAGCGGCACGAGGTCGAACGGTTGCTCGACTGGCTGATCCAGACCCTGGACGAGCGCGACCGGATGTTCCGAGCCCTGGGCGTCACCAGGACCAACACCTACCGGGAACTCCGCAAGCGCGGCGCGCTGCCGCCGGGTGTGCACGGTGACCTGTTCCTGGTCATCGACGGGTGGGAGCAGTTCCACGACGCCGTGCCGCTGCTCGACGACGCGGTGCACCAGATCGCCAGCTCCGGGCTGCACTTCGGCGTCCACGTGCTCGTCACCGCCCGGCACTGGGCGGAACTCCCGCCCAAGATCACACCGCTGCTGCTCGGACGCGTCGAACTCCAGCTCGACGACCCGCGCGAGTCGAAGATCAGCCCCGAACTCGCGGCGACGCTGCCGGAGCAGCCCGGCTGGGGTCTTTACGCGGGGCGTCGGTTCCTGACCGCGATCACCTTCCACGACGACGACGAGGATCACGTCTCGGACGTGATCCGCAGGCTGAGCGACCCCTCGTTCCCCGGCTGGGACCTGGAGGACAACGAGCCGGAGCCCGAGGAAACGCCGGTCGACGTCCCGGCGCCCACCTTCTTGGAGATGCTGGGCTTCGATGGAGGCACCGAGTCGTTCGACGTGGAGCGAGCGTGGAGTCTTCGGCCTCTTCAAGATCGTTACCGCGTGCCGTTGGGGGTGGACGACCTCGGCAGGCCCGTGATGCTGGACGTCAAGGAAACGGCCATGCAGGGCATGGGCCCACACGGACTCCTCGTCGGCGCGACCGGTTCCGGCAAGTCGGAACTGCTGCGCACGCTGGTGCTGGGCATGTTGGCGACCCACTCGTCGACCTCGCTGAACATGATCCTGGTCGACTTCAAGGGTGGTGCGACGTTCCTGGGCCTGGACAAGGCGCCGCACGTCGCCGCGACGATCACCAACCTGGCGGGTGACCTGACCCTGGTCGACCGCATGAAGGACGCGATCGCCGGTGAGGTCGTCCGCCGGCAGGAAGTGCTGGCCAAGGGCAACTACAAGAACGTGTGGGACTACGAGAAGGCGAGGGAGAACGGCGCCGACCTCGACCCGCTGCCGCTGCTGTTCATCTGCGTGGACGAGTTCTCCGAGATGCTGACGGCGAAGCCGGACTTCATCGAGATCTTCATCCAGATCGGCCGCATCGGGCGCAGCCTGGGCATCCACATGCTGCTGGCCTCGCAGAGCCTGGAGGAGGGCAGGCTGCGCGGTCTGGACGGGTTCCTGTCCTACCGGCTGGGGCTGAAGACGTTCTCCGCCGCGGAGTCGCGTGCCGCGATCGGTGTGCCGGACGCCTACGACCTGCCGCTCATCCCCGGTTCGGGGTACCTGTCCGTGCAGGGCTCGCCGCTGGTCCGCTTCGACGCCGCGTACGTGTCGGAACCGGATGGTCCGGACGGTCGCTCACTGTTGGATGTCATCGTCGACCGTCTGGTCGGGCAGGGGCCGCCGGCGCACGAGGTGTGGCTGCCGCCGCTCAACGAGCCGCCGTCGCTGGACATCCTGCTGCCGCCGTTGCAGGCGACGGAGAATCGCGGTCTGACCGCGCCGGGGTTCTTCGGCAACGGCAGGCTGCAGGTGCCGTTGGGCGTGGTGGACAAGCCGTTCGAGCAGCGGCGCGACCTGCTGTGGGCGGACTTCTCGGGTGCGGCCGGTCACGGTGCGATCGTGGGTGGTCCGCAGTCGGGTAAGTCGACGCTGCTGCGGACGTTGATCACGTCGATGGCGTTGACGCACACGCCCGAGGAAGTGCAGTTCTACTGCCTCGACCTCGGTGGTGGCACGCTGGCCGCGCTGGAGAACCTGCCGCACGTGGGTGGTTTCGCCAGCCGGTTGGACGTGGACAAGGCGCGCCGGATGGTGGCCGAGCTGTCGGGCCTGATCTCCGAGCGCGAGCAGCGGTTCCGGGCGCAGGGCATCGACTCGATGGTCGAGTTCCGCAACCGGAAGCGGCGCGGTGAGATCCGGGACGACAACTTCGGTGACGCGTTCCTGGTCGTGGACGGCTGGATGAACTTCCGGCAGGAGTTCGAGGCGCTGGAGCCGATGGTCCAGGCGCTGGCGGCGCAGGGTCTGTCCTACGGCGTGCACGTGGTCGTGGCGGCGAACCGGTGGGCGGAGATCCGGCCCGCGATGAAGGACCATCTGGGCACGCGGTTCGAGCTGCGTCTCGGTGACCCGAGCGAGTCCGAGGTGGACCGGAGGGTCGCGGTGAACATCCCCGCGGGTCGTCCCGGTCGTGGTCTGTCGCCGCAGAAGCTGCACTTCCTGACCGCGCTGCCGCGCATCGACGCGTCGTCGGACGCGGAGAACGTGGCGGCGGGGGTGCAGGACATGATCGCCAAGGTCAACGTGGCGTGGCGTGGCAGGCGCGCGCCGCAGGTCCGCCTGCTGCCCGACCTGTTGGCGTACGGCGACTTCATGGGTCAGGTGCAGCAGGCCCGGCCGAACCGGGGTCACCTGGTGCCGATCGGTGTCAACGAGGACGAGTTGGCGCCGGTGTACCTGGACTTCGACGCCGACCCGCACTTCATGTGCCTGGCGGACGGCGAGTCGGGCAAGACCAACCTGCTGCGTACCATCGTGCGCGGCATCATGACCGGCTACACCTCGAACGAGGCGCTGATCATGCTGGTCGACTACCGGCGCACGATGCTCGGCTACATCGAGACCGACCACCTGCTGTCCTACGCGGTGTCGTCGGCACAGCTGACGGACATGGTCAAGGACGTGCGGGCTTCGATGCACAAGCGGTTGCCGGGGGTGGACGTCACGCAGGAGCAGTTGAAGAACCGCTCCTGGTGGAAGGGACCGGAGCTGTTCGTGGTGGTGGACGACTACGACCTGGTCGCACCGCAGGGCGGGCAGAACCCGTTGCAGCCGTTGATGGAGTTCATCCCGCAGGCGAAGGACGTCGGTCTGCACATCGTCGCGGTGCGTCGGATGGGTGGTGCGTCGCGGGCGATGTACGACCCGATCCTCGGCAAGCTGAAGGAGATCTCGGCACCGACTCTCGTGGGGTCGGGATCGAGGGAGGAGGGTGTGATCGTGGGCAACCTCAGGCCGTCGCCGCAGCCTCCCGGCCGGGGCACGCTGGTGTCCCGCAAGCTGGGTCAGCAGCGCATCCAGGTGGCGTGGATCCAGCCGGAATAGGCACTCGCCGTTGGCGGAAGCCGACGTTCGCGGCCTCGACGATCGCGCCGACCCACCGGTCGGCGCGCCGTCGGCGACCTGTTCGGACAACAGGGAACCGGTGCTAGCTGGCCGCCCAGCCGTTGTCCACCGGAACGATGGTGCCGTTGACGTTGCTCGCGGCGTCCGAGGCGAGGAACACGATCACGGCGGCCTGTTCGTCCGCGGTCGAGATGCGGCCGATGTTGTGCATGTGCGCGCCGACGACGGCCGGGCCGTGCGCCCTCGGGTCCGGGGTGACCACGAGGTTGGTCTGGGTCCCGCCGGGCGCGATGGCGTTGGCGCGGATACCGGAGTTGCGGTACATGACCGCGACGGACTTGGTGAGCCCGACGACGCCGTGCTTGGAGGCGGTGTAGGCGGTGCCGGCCGCGCTGCCGCGCAGGGCCGCTTCCGAGGCGGTGTTGACGATCGCGCCCTTGCCCTTGGCCAGCATGTGCGGCAGCGCGGCGCGGGTGAGCATGAACGGGGCGGTCAGGTTGACCCTGATGACCGATTCCCACTCCGCGTCCGTCACGTCGGCGGTCGCGGACATCCGGTCCATGATGCCCGCGTTGTTGACCAGCACGTCCACGCCGCCGAAGGTCTCCACGGCCGTCGAGACCACCTCGTCGACCACGGCCTGCTCACTCAGGTCGCCGACCACCGCCACGGCCGTGCCGCCCGCCGCCTGGATCTCCTCGACGACGGCCTTGGCGCCGTCGACGTTGAGATCGGCGACCACGACCTTGGCGCCTTCCTCGGCGAACCGCAGGGCGGCGGCCCGTCCGATGCCCGAACCCGCGCCGGTGACGATGACGCTGCTGTTCTCCAGCCCTGTGCTGCTCATGGTGCCGCTCCCTTGTGCTCCTGCTGAAAGGTCGTCCCAACGCGGTGTGGACGGCATGTCCGCGACTGCGAGGGCAACGTCACCGTAGCAGTTTATGTCGCGATGTGACAGAAAGGCGCAAAGTGACACCATGCTATGTTTCCGGTGGTAGACCGGTAGACAGGTAGGCGCGGGGAGGCGGGATGTCAGGTGGCCACACGACCCCGGTCGGCGGGGCGAACCCGCCGGAGGGTCGGACGGGACGCCCGCCGCTGACCGAGCGGCGCAAGGCGGCGACCCGGCTGGAGATCGCCCGCGAGGCCGTCAGGCTGTTCACCGCCAAAGGTGTCGCCGAGACGTCCGCCGAGGAGATCGCCGCCGCGGCCGGGCTCTCCGTCCGCACGCTGTGGCGGTACTTCCCGACCAAGGAGAGCTGCGTCTGGCCGCTGCTGACCGCCGGGATCGACAACATGGCGCGCGCGTTGCGCACCTGGCGGCCCGGACAGGACATCAGCGAGGTCCTGGACGAGATGGCGCGGACCGGCGACGACATCGTGCAGGACATGCCCACGCTGCTGGTCCTGGTCCGGATGACCCGGACCGAGCCGGGGCTGCGCGCGGTGTGGCTGCAGGCGCACGACGACGCCGAACCGGTGTTCGCCGACGTCTTCGCCGAGCGGGCCGGTGTGCCCGGTGACGACCTGGACACGAGGGTGCGGGCCGCCATGATCAACGGCGCGCTGCGGGCGGCGTTCGAGCACTACGCCTGGCGCGTGGCCGACGCCGGATCTGTGGACGAAGACGGCCTGGCCGAGACGATGCGAGCGGCGTTGCGTGCCGCCACCCGAGGAGTGTCCCACTGACGTGCCGGCTGACAGCGTGGACGCCTCGCCGGGGGTGAGCCCCGGCGAGGCGCCCGGCTGTTTCAGACGCCGGCCGTGACCGTCACGCCGGCGCCGACACGGCGCGGTGTCGCCACGTCGGTCACCAGGTTGCCGGTCGACGTGACCACCAGCCCGGCGCCGGGGCCCCGCTGGTAGTCCAGGCCCACGCCGGTCCCGTTGCCGCGCACCGTGTTGCCGGTGACGGCGAGGTTGCCGGTCCCGTAGTTCACCCGCGTCTCCAGGAACGTCCCCGTCCCGCCGGAGAAGTCGAACACGCGGTTGCCGGACACCGTGGAGGCCGCCTCGCCCTGGAGCGACAGCCGGATGCCGGACTCGCCGAAGTCCTCCAGGTAGTTGTCGGAGATCGAGGAGCCGAACATCCGGTCGGCCCACAGGGCGACGCGGCCCACCCCGTACACGTGGTTGCCGCGCACGAGCCAGCCGGCGGCGTTGTCCAGGCCGATGCCGTCGGTGCCGGAGTCGGCGATCCAGTTGTCCAGCAGCTGCCAGTCGGTGACCGAGTTGCCGGTGTCCTCCGCGTGCACGCCCCGCGCACCCGAGTTCTCCACGTGGTTGCCCGCGATCCGCCCGTTGACCTGGGTGTTCTGCAACGTGGTTCCGTTGGCCGACAGGTTGGTCACCCGGATGCCGTGCCGGGCGGCGTCCCGGACCACCACGTCCTCGACCACCGACTGCCACGAGCGCAGCACGAGCGCGTCGTGGGCGCCGGGGTTGGTGTCGCGTTCGGCCATCAGGGTCAGCGACCGCACCGTCACCGGGTCGCCGGTCCACGTCACGTCGTCCAGGTAGCTGTCGCTGGCGAGCATCGCGTCCAGGTTCGCCCCGGGCGCCTGCCGGATGACGGCACCGCTGCGCGACGCGCCCCGGAGCGTCCGGTCGCCCACGAGCCGGATCGTGCCGTTGATCAGGCACGTCCCCGTCAGCACCACTTCGCCACCGGCGGCGCTACCGCTGATCGCGGCGTTGATCCTCTCGTCGTCACCGGTGTCGTTCGAGCACAGCAACTCGATCCGGTCGTCGCCCCACGCCTGCCCACTCGCCAACAGGACACCCACCAACGCCACCGCCAGCGCGGACCGCAACACCGCGACGCGGTGCGCCGACCGTGGAAACCCCAGTCTGCCGCTCACGAAACCTCCTTTGGTCGCCGTGATGCGCAGTGTGATCGACAGGTGTTGAGGAAAAGTAGAGGAGCGGCGGTCGGCAATGCGGTGTTCCCAACCATCCGGCCCGGAACAGCAAGGGGCCCGGCCGGTTTCTCCGGCCGGGCCCCGTGGTGGTGCGAGGGCTCAGACCGCGCGCCGGAACTGCTGGTTGGTGCCGGAGCCGCAGGTGAACTGGACGAGCTTGGCGTTGTCGGCGGTCGAGGCGTCCTTGACGTCCAGGCACTTGCCGCTGAGGCGGGAGACCAGGCGCACGTAGCCGCTGCCCGCGTCCTGCAGCTGCCACTGCTGGTTGTTCCCGGACCCGCACGGCCACTGGATGATCGCGTTGCCGTCGGCGGTCGAGTTGTTCGCGACGTCGATGCACTTGCCGCTGTGCTTGGCGACGAGCTGGTGGTAGCCGTTGCCCAGGTCCTTGAACCACCACGCCTGGTTCAGGCCGCCGTTGCAGGTGAACTGGGCGAGCTGCACGCCGTTGTCCACGGACTTGCCGGGCACGTCGACGCACTTGCCGCTGTGGCGGGCGGTGACCGCCTCCCACGGTCCGCCGACGCCGGCGACCGTGCCGGTGGCGGTGTCGATGGTGATCTGCGGGAACCAGTCCATGGTCATGGTGGTGTTCGTCGGGAACCGCAGCGGCAGCCAGACGTACCGCGAGGCGTTGACGTTCTGGCCGAAGGAGTTGCCCCAGCGGTCACCCATGTAGAGGTACGAGGTGCCGGAGGTGCCCTGGACCGGCAGTACGTAGGTGGTTTGCGAGCCGTACGCGGTGGCGTCGCCGACGTCCTGCAGCGCGCTCCACGTCCCGGTGACGCTGGAGGCGGTGGCGTACTTCTGCTGGTTGGGGTTCCAGCCGGTGGCGCCCGAGGTGAGCAGGAAGTAGACGCCGTTGCGCTTGAACAGCGCGGGAGCCTCGCGGAGCTGGCCCGCCCACAGCAGCTGGACCCGGCTCTCGACGGTCAGGTAGTCGGCGGTGAGCCGGTACACGTGCAGGTCGCGGTTCTCGCGGGCGGCCGAGATCATGTAGCCGGTGCCGTCGTCGTCCTTGAACAGCGTGATGTCACGGGACATGTGGCCCAGCGGCCGGAAGCTGCCCTGCCAGGAGTAGTCGCCGTCCACGGTGTCGGACACGGCCACGGCGGCGCGGGCCTCGCTGTAGTCGGCGCCGTTCTCCTTGTGCATCCACATGACGTACTTGCCGGTGGTGCTGTTGAAGACCACCTTGGGCCGCTCGATGTTGGCCACGGCCAACTCGGGGTCGGTGGCCTGCGTCAGCACGTGACGCCGGAACTCCCAGTTCTTCAGGTCCGTGGAGCGGTAGGCCGACACGTACCGGAACGTGTTGTCCTCGTTCCGGTTCTCGCCGAACCAGTAGTAGTAGGTGCCGACCTTGATCACGCCGCCGCCGTGCGCGTGCACCACGGCGCCGGTGGTGTCGGTGAACTGGGTTCCGTTGGAGATCGTGACGGTCGCGGCCTGTGCGGTGCCGGTCAGGACTGTCTGCGGGAGCAGACTCATCACCAACGCGACTATCGGCAGCCAAGCACGACGCATGGGCGTTCCCTTCACTCCGGGCTGCCGGCCGCCACAGGCAGCTCAAAGCAGACCGCAACCGAGCAAAACCTGACGGAAACAAACGCTGGCGCACATAAAACGACGCGTGACGTCCCTGTGTCAAGGGTGTAAACAGCCAGATCTCGCCGTCAGTGCCGTGTTTGATTTTGTTCGATTTGCTCCGTCGAATCGGAATCCCGACATTCCACCTGCCCGGCTGGCGCGTTCCTGTCCCGGCGCAGGGCGAGTTCGGCGAGGACGGCGGCACCGTCGGACAGCACTGCGTCGTCGAACTGGGCGAGGGGGGAGTGGTTGTCGGTGGTGCCGTTGCCGGCGCCGAGCAGCACGAAGGCGCCGGGGACCTGCTGGAGGACGCGGGAGAAGTCCTCGCTTCCCGGCAGCGGGTTGGCCAGGGGGCGGAAGCGGTGTTCGCCGAGGACGTCGGTGATCGTGTCGCCGACGAAGGCCGTCTCCCGCGGGTCGTTGACGGTCATCGGGTAGCCGTCGGTGTAGGTCACCTCGGCGCGCAGGCCGTGGGCCTGGGCGATCGACCGGGCCAGGGTGATCGCGGCGTCCTTGGTCCTGGACTTGGCCTGCGCGGAGAACGTGCGCAGGGTGGCTTCGAACCGCGCGGTGTCGGGGATGACGTTGCGGCGGGTCCCGGCGTGGAACGAGCCCACGGTCAGGACCACGGGGTCGAAGATGTCGGACTGGCGCGTGACCAGGGTCTGCAGTGCCGTGACGATCTCGCACGCCACCGGGATCGGGTCCTTCGCGCGGTGCGGCCTGGCGCCGTGTCCGCCGGAGCCGACGACCGTGACCTCCAGCCCGTCGGAGGCGGCCATCGTCGTGCCGGGGCGGGCGGTGAACACCCCGTGCGGCACGGCTGCGCTGAACACGTGCAGCGCGTAGGCGGCGGCCGGTTTCGGGCCCGCGGCGTCCAGCACGCCCTCGGCGATCATCGCGGCCGAGCCGTCCCAGCCCTCCTCGCCCGGCTGGAACATGAAGATCACGTCACCGGCCAGCTCGTCCCGCCGAGCGGCGAGCAGGTGCGCGGCGCCGACCAGCATCGCGGTGTGCATGTCGTGCCCGCACGCGTGCATCGCACCGTCCACGCGGGACGCGAAGTCGAGCCCGGTGCGCTCCTGCACGGGCAGCGCGTCCATGTCGCCGCGCAGCAGGAGCGTCGGCCCCGGTCGGGCGCCGCGCAGCACGCCGGTCACGGAGGTCAGCGCGTCGCCGAGCGACAACTCCAGCGGCAGCCCGTCGAGTGCGGCGAGCACTTTCTCCTGCGTGCGCGGTAGGTCCAGGCCGATCTCGGGCTCGGCGTGCAGGCGGCGGCGCAACCGGACCAGGTCGTCCCGCAGTGCGGCGGCGTCCTCGTGTACTGGCATGGGTGATCTCTCCTCGGGTTCGGGTCGGGTACTTGCCGAGGATCACGTCGGGTGCCACTCTCAAGGCTCAAACTGCCGTAATCGCTCACCAGGACGGCGTTCTGTGCAGGATTCGCTCACGCCCGACGAGACGGACCTCAGGCTCGTCCACGCACTGCAGGCCGCACCCCGCGCGACGTGGCACGAGGTCGGACGGCTGCTCGACATCGACCCGGCCACCGCCGCACGGCGTTGGCAAGGGCTCACCGAAGCGGGGTTCGCGCGGGTCACCGCCTACCCCGACGTGCGGCTGTGGGCGAAGGACCACTGCAACGCGTTCATCGAGCTGGACATCGAACCGGGCGCCCGCGAACACGCCGTCGACGTGCTGTCGCGGCTGCCGCAGATCGCCTCGATCTCGATCATCAGCAGCGGGCGGGACCTGTTCCTGACCCTCCTGACCCCCGATCTCGCGACGCTGTCCCGCGTCGTGCTGCACCAGCTCCAACGGCTGCCGGGCGTGCGCAGGACGCGGACGCACACCGTCACCACCGTCTACGGCGAGGGCAACCACTGGCGGCTCGGCGCGCTGGAGCCCCAGCGTCGTGCGCAACTCGGCCCGCAACCTCCACAGAACGGGAGCGGCGTCGTCTGGAAGCAGCACCACCAGGAGGTGCTGCGCGCGCTGGACGACGGACGCAGACCGGCGGCCGAGATCGCGGCCCGCACGGGCAAGAGCGGGTCCACCGTCCGCCGTTGGCTCAACGAGATGGTCGACAGCAGGCTGCTGTCGCTGCGGTGCGAGGTCGCGCAGCCGATCACGGGGTGGCCGATCGCCGCCACGTTCTGGGCGCGGGTGCCACCCGACGAACTGGACCGCACCGCGACCGCGTTGACCGAACTCCCGGAAGTCCGGCTGTGCGCGGCCGTCACGGGAGCGGACAACCTGGTGATGACGCTGTGGCTGCGATCGCTCGGCGACATCCAGCGCCTGGAGGCGGAACTCGCCAGACGACTGCCCGCACTCACCCTCACCGACCGTGCCGTGACGCTGCGCGCCGTGAAACGGATGGGATGCCTGCTCGACGAGACCGGCCTCATCACCGACGTGGTGCCGATCGACCCGTGGGCGTCCTCGGCCTGACCATCGGGTACTTGGACGAGTCGTCGTGAAGTACATGATCATGCCGACGTGGTGGGCGTAGGTTCGTCGGCATGCGCGTACTGTTCGCCAGCCTTGCGTCGGTGGGGCACACCTACCCCCTGATCCCGCTCGCGATCGCCGCACGGGATGCCGGGCACGAGGTGCATTTCGCGGCCGGCGAGGGAGTGCACGCACCGCTGGCCGCGAACGGACTGCGGCCGTTCCGCCCGGCGGATTCGTTCTACGAGCTGTACGCCGAGGACCTCGAACCGGAACTGGCACGGCTGCGCCCCGACCTCGTGGTGCACGAATGGGGCCTGCCGGGAGCGGCCGTCGCCGCGCACCGGGCCGGGATTCCGGGCCTCTGGCACGGTTTCGGCCGCATGATCCCCGAAGGGATCGGTCTCGAACTGCCCACGAAGAACACCGAGGCTCCCGGACGGCCGCACATCGACATCTGCCCGCCGTCCCTGCAGGACGAGGATTTCCTCGCCACCCAAGACCGGATCGAACTGCGCCCCGTCCCGTATTCCGAACCGGGAGCACTGCCCACTCGGGAGGCTCGGAGCGCCTCGCAGCCGCTGGTCTACCTGACGCTCGGCACCGCGTTCGGGACCCCGGAACTGCTGGCCACGGCGATCAAGGGACTGGCGACGCTGGACGCACGCGTACTGGTCGCCACCGGCCGCGTGCGCCTGGACGAACTCGGCGACGTGCCGGACAACGTCACCGTCCGGACCTGGGTGCCGCAGGCCGACCTGATGCCGCACGTCGACGTGGTCGTGCACCACGGCGGCAGCGGCACCACCCTCGGCGCGCTCACCGTCGGCGCCCCGCAGTTGATCCTGCCCCAGGGCGCCGACCAGTTCGCCAACGCCGATGCCGTCACCGCCGCGGGCGCGGGCCTGCGCCTCCTGCCCGCTGAACTGGGCGCCGACGCCATCGCCGAACACGTCCGCGCGCTGTTGCCGCGTCCCGGGCGCTCCGACCACCGCGACGCGGCCCGCGCGATCGCCGACGAGATCGCCCGCATGCCCTCCCCGGACGAGGTCGCCCGCCGGCTGCCGGAGTACGCCGAGCGCGGCTGACCCGCCAGACCCGCCAGACCGCCGAGACCTGCGGGTATCGGACGTCACCCGAAAGGACACACGCGACACCACCGGAGTTCACGTCGCTGAAACCTTGGAGCCGCCCGCGCTGTTCTACAGTCTCGCCATCCTGAACGAGATTGATCCATTCATCGGTACGGCCCCGACCTCACTGCCAGCGGCGCAGGGTCTGGCGGCCACTTGGTGGTGGCCGAAAGCGCAGATCGGGAACACCCACCCGGGGGCGACGTCCCCGCTCGGGATGGTGTCCGCCTGCGCCTACTCGGGCGCCTACCCGACGGGGTACGGCCTCTACACGAAGAACACCGAGGGCCTGCCGGAGCAGATGTTCGACCGGCCGCAGGCCTCCGGGTTCACGCACTTCCAGCAATCCGGCACCGGCGCGATCCGCAAGTACTACAACTACGTGCGGGTGACCCCGATGGTGCAGCCGCTGGACACCCTCGGGCAGGCGTGGCCGCTGCACGACGAGGTCGCCGAGGCCGGGTACTACGCGGCCACGCTCGACACCGGCGTCCGGTGCGAGATCACGGTCGGCGCGAAGGTCGCGATCCACCGGTACACGTTCCCCGAGCACCGCAGCGCCCGGGTCGTGGTCGACCTGTCCTGCGGCGGGCTGGCCATCGACCACGGCCGCACGGTGCCGCTGCGGGCGCACGTGGAGAGCATCGGCAACGGACGCGCACAGGGCACGGTCGTCGTGGAGGGTGTGCCGCTGTCGGTGCACATCGAGGTCGACACCCCGGGCTGGCGGCAGATGCTGTGGCACGACCGGCGGCTGATCGAGGGCGGCACCCGGCTGGACTTCGACCGCATCCGGCAGACCACGCTGCGCCCGTTCGGGCTGCTCTTCCTCGGGCCGACCAGGGCCGGGCAGAGCGTCGAGGTGCGGATCGGGTTCTCCCTGCGCGGTCCCGAGCAGGCCCGGGAGAACCTGTACCGCGAGTGCGGCGACGGGCCGCCCGGCTTCGACCCCGTCCGGGAGCACACCAAGACCCAGTGGCGCGACCACGTGGACCGGATCGAGGTCCAGGGTGGGTCGCCCGCACGGCGGCAGGTGTTCGGCACCGCCCTGTACCACTCGCTGATCAAGCCGTGCTTCGCCGACGACGAGAGCCCGTTCTGGCCGACGTCCGGGCCGTTCGCCTTCGACGTCTGCACGATGTGGGACATCTACAAGACCCAGCTGCCGCTGCTGGAGGCGATCGTCCCGGACCGGGCGGTCGACCTGCTGGAGTCGCTGATCAGGGTGTGCGAGGAGGAGGGCAACTTCCCGATCGGGTACCGGATGGCACGGGGCGCGGACCGGTTCTTCCGGCAGGCGAGCGCACTGGTGCACACCGCGCTGGCCGACGTGCACGCCCTGGGCCTGGGCGACCTGGACTGGAACTGGGCGCTGGTGCACATGGAGGCCGACCTGCGCCGGATGTACGGCGAGGACTTCTACGAGCAGGGCGTCGTCCACCCGATCTCGCACACCCTCGACCTCGCCTACGCCTACCACTGCACCGCCGGCGTCGCACGGGCCCTGAACGACGGCCAGCTCGCCGCCGACCTCGCCAAGCGGAGCCTGCTGTGGTCCAACGCGTTCGACCCGGCCACCGGCCTGCTGTGGGACTCGTCGTTCTACGAGGGCGGCAAGTGGAACTACTCGTTCCGCCTGCTGCACGACATGGCCGGCCGGATCGCGATGGCGGGTGGTGACGACGCGTTCGTCGCCATGCTGGACGCGTTCTTCGGCTACGGCGCGCCGCCGGTGGTGCAGCCCGGCAGGCAGCCCGACCCGGTGGAGATGGCGGTCGGCTACTCGCTGAACCGGTTCGAGGGCCTCAACAACGAGCCGGACATGGAAGCGCCGTGGTCCTACCACTACGCGGGCCGGCCGGACCGCACGGCCGAGATCGTGCACGCGGCGTTGACCTGGCAGTTCGGCACCGGTCCCGGCGGGCTGCCCGGCAACGACGACTCCGGTGGGCTGAGCTCCTGGTACGTGTGGGCCTCGCTCGGGCTGTTCCCGATCGCCGGGCAGAACCTGTTCCTGGTCAACGCGCCCGCGTTCGAGCACGCCAAGATCCACATCAGGGACCGGGAGTTCGTCATCGAGACCAGCGGGCACCGCGAGACGCCCATCAGCTCCGACGGGCTCGAACGGGTGCCGCCGCCGCAGTACGTGCAATCCGCGCGGCTGAACGGCAAGCCGCTGGACGTGGCGCACCTGCGCGCGTCCGACATCCACGCGGGCGGCACCTTGCACCTGAAACTCGGCCCCGAGCCCTCGGAGTGGGGTCGCAAGATCCGACCGCCGTCACTGTCCGACTCATCCGCGACGGGAACCCGCACATGAGCAGGCCGAACCGCCGCCTCGTCATCGTGGTCCGGGCAGATCCGGTGATCTGCGGGCACTCCGGCGAGGCCCGAAATCTCGCCGAGGTCGCCCTGACCCGCGGCTTCGACGACGTACGCCTCCTGACCTGGCCGATCCCCGCCCTCCAGGCGGCGGGGCTGCCGCTGAAGCCGCTCGACCGGATCACGCCCTACAGCGCGGGCATCACGGTGGAGCGGCCCGAACCGGTCGGCGACTACCGCGTGCCCGACGGCCGGTACATGGCCGGGCTCATCGGCCGCCTGGTCGAACTGCTCGCCGAGCCGGTCCCGACCACGTGCCTGTCGATGTACCTCGCGCCGCACACCGCGGTCGTGGGGGAGGCCGTCACCGCCGCACGCGCGGCCGGGTACCGGCCCGACGTCCGCACCATGGCGAAGGCGGTGGGCTCGGACGTCACCAACGTGATCCGCAACTGCCTGCGCGAGGGGCGGTTCGGGGCGGCGGTGGCCCTGTTCACCACGTTCCTGGCGAACGACCAGGTGCTCGCGGTGTCGGAGTACACCCGGCAGGAGATCGTCGCCTCCGCCGAGGAGGTCGACGCGCGCTGCGGCACCCGGCTGGCCGACGAGTGCCGGAGCCGGGTGTCGGTCAGCTACCCGCCGATCGACACCTCCGCATACCTCGACCTCGACCCGGTGCTGGTGGACGCCGCGCTCAAGCGCCGCGGCCTGGAACGCGACGGCTACGTGCTGTTCCTGTCCCGGGTGGCGCGGGCCAAGGGCGTCTACGACCTGGTGACCGCGTTCGCCCGGTCCGAGGCGCGGTCGCGGGTGAAGCTCGTGATCGCCGGGAACGGCCCCGCCCTGGAGGACATCCGGGCGCTCACGCGGGACGACGACCGGGTCGTCCTGTTGAGCGACGTGGACGACGAGGAGAAGCCGCTCCTGATGCGCGGCTGCGCCGCCTACGCGCTGCCGACCAAGCCCGAGCCGGACTTCGTGGAGACCTTCGGCATCGCGCTGACCGAGAAGATGCTCGCCGGCGGTGGTCCCGTGATCACGACTATGACGGGTGGGACCGGCGAGGCGGTCGGTGACACGGCGATCATCGTGGAGGCCGGTGACGTCGCCGGCATCGCCGGCGCGATCGACCGGGCGGTGCTGGAGATGTCGCCCGAGGAGCGGGAGTTCATGGAGGGCCGGGCCCGCGCCCACGCCATGTCGTTCGACCGGGCGCGGGTGTTCGACGACCTGTTCGAGACGTCCCCGCCGGCTGCCGCCGCCCTGGACCGCCACAGCGCTCCCGCCGGCTGATCACGAGTCCGTGGGGCACGCCGTCGGCTTCGACGGCGTGCCCCACGACATGCTGCAACGGTCACGTGGGGATCTCGGAGACGTGCGCGCTCACGATGCGCCACCCCTCCGGCAGGCGCACCCACGTCTGGCTCTGCCGCCCGACCAACGGCCGGCCGGGGTAGTGGAACAGGGTGGTGACCGACGCGGTGTCGGCGCCGAACGTGGTGACCGTGGTGCCGGTGCGCACGCGGCCGGGCAGAGGACCCTGGCTGGCCCGCCACGCCCGGATCGCCGCGCCGCCCCGTTGGAGGTCGGCGATGCCGTACCGCACGGCCTGCGCACCCGACCAGAACAACTCGTCCAGGACCGCGTGATCACCGGCGACCAACGCGGCCTCGTAGCGCTCGAACACCTGCCACACCTCAGCCACCACGGCCGGGTCGTCCACCACCACCGCCGTGTCCGGGGTGCTCACTCGGCCGCGACCGGTTCGACGGCCGGTTCACCGGGTGACGTCCTGGCCAGCAGCGCGAAGCCCAGGCACACCACGCCGAAGAACAGGTAACCCAACGCCACCTGGCCGGACGCGTTCCACTGCACCTTCTCGGCGTGGATCAGCCCGACGAACGCCAGCACGGCACCCGCCGCCGCGTACCCGGCCGCCCACAGGAACCTCCGGTCGATCAGGAACGCGGTGATCGCGCCGAGCACGAGCCCGGCGAGGATCGCGCCGTCGCCCAGCAGCTTCAACCCGTGGTAGATCACGCCCGCGCCACCCAGGGCTTCCTCGCCGACCTCGGCGGCCGTGGTGCCGGCGGCGGCCAGCGCGTTGTCGATCTGCCCGACCGCCCACGACGCGATGTTCGGTATCAGCGCGATCACCACCGCGACCGCGTGCGCCTTGGGCACCACCTGGAACGCCTGCGCGCCGATCAGCAGCCCGATGTAGAGCAGGATCGGCACGATCGCCGGCACCGGCAGCAGCGCGCTGAGCAGCCCGAACATCCCGGAGAAGCACAGCACCGACACGACCGCGCCGGTGAGCAGCGAGTACGCCGTCCGCCCACCGACCTCCTTCCACCCCGGGTGTCCGATGTAGACCGCCGGCGGGAACGGCGAGCCCAGGCCCGCGCCGACCACCGCGCCGATGCCGTCCGCGAGCAGCACGCTGCGCAGGTTGAAGTTGTCACCCGCGGCCGCCGCGCTCTCCACGTTGGTCATGCCCTCGGTGAAGTTGTAGATGCCCAACGGGATGGCGGTCGCCAGCAGCGGTCCGATGTCGGACAACCCCTGCCACAGCCGGTCGAACTGGAGGGTGGGCAGGCCGATGCCGATGTCCTTCACCGCCGCGGCCACGTCGGGCGCGTGCATGTAGCCGCCGATCCACGCGATCGCCGTGCCGACGGTCAGCGCGGCCAGCCCGATCGGGATGCCGCCCGGCAGCTTCACGCCGGTGAAGAACCCGATCATGATCAGGGCGAGCACCGGCAGCGCGATCCACGCGGCCGTCCACATCTGCGCGGCGGGGCGCATGGAGATGAACGCGATCGAGATGCCGGCGAGCGTGCCGAGCATGGCCGCCTGCGGGGTGAAGCGCCGGATGTACGGGCCGACGAACGCGCCCGCCAGCACGATGAGGCCGATGATGAACGACCACGCCAACCCGGCCTGCCACGCCTGCACCGGGTCGCCACTGGCCAGGTACACGGGAAGCATGATCACGAACGTCACGATGAACATGTGCGGCACGCTGGGCCCGTAGGGCATGGCGGTGACGTCCGCCCGGTTCTCCCTGTGGGCCAACCGTCTGCCCAGCCAGGCGTAGTACACGTTGCCGATCAGGAGTTGGACGCCGAGCGCGGGCAGGATCACGCCGAAGACGTCGACCGCCGGGATCTTGGTGACGCCGATGCACAACCCGGTCAGCACGAGCACGTTGACCAGGACGTTGAACCCGAGGCCGAAGAACGCGTTGGTGTCGCCGGCGACCCACAGCGGCAGCTTGCCGCGGTCGTGGCCGGTGGTCGCGCTGGTGGTGGCGGACATGTGTGGTCCCTTCCGTTCAGGTCTGGGGGAGTGCCGGGCGTCCGGCCAACGCGGCCAGGAAGGCCCGGGACGGCGCGACCCAGCCGAAGATGCCGCCCTGAGCGGCGATCATGGCCAGGCCGGCCTGGTGGAACTGCGGGAAGTACGACCCGACGCAATCGGCGAGCACCAGGCACTCGTAGCCGCGGTCGTTGGCCTCGCGGACCGTGGTGTGCACGCACACCTCGGTGGTGACGCCCGTGACGACCAGGCTGGTGACGCCGGTCGACCGCAGCACCTCGTCCAGGCCGGTCGCGTAGAAGGAACCCTTGCCGGGCTTGTCGACCACGAGTTCACCGGCGATCGGCGCCAGTTCGTCGACGATGTCGTGGCCGTACTCGCCGCGGATCAGGATGCGGCCCTTGGGACCGGGGTCACCGATGCGCAGCGACGGCGTGCCGCGGCGCAGCTTCGCGGGCGGCAGGTCGGACAGGTCGGGCAGGTGGCCCTCCCTGGTGTGGATCACCGTCATGCCGGCCGCCCTGGTCGCGTCCAGGACCGCCCGCAGCGGCGGGATCACGGCGCGCAGCAGCGTGACGTCGTTGCCGAGCGTTTCGCCGAAGCCGCCGGGTTCCACGAAATCGCGCTGCATGTCGATCACCAGCAGCGCGGTGGTGGCAGGGTCGAAGGTGAAGGGGGAGGGGTCCGCGTCGAGCTTCAAGAGTGCGGTCACGGTGCGGCCTTCCCGTTCAGGACGCGGAGGTTGCCGCGATCACGGCTTCGGAGGTGGACACCGCACCGAACACCCCGCCCTGCATGGTCACCATCTTCAGCGCGGCGAGGTGGTTGTCGTGATCGGTGGCGCCCGTGCAGTCGGACAGGACCAGGCACTCCAGCCCGCGGTCGTTCGCCTCGCGCATGGTGGTGTGCACGCAGACGTCCGTGGTGATGCCGGTGAGGATGAGGTGGCTGATCGACCGGGATCTCAGCACGAGGTCGAGGTTGGTCGCGTAGAACGCGCCCTTGCCCGGCTTGTCGACCACGACCTCACCGGGGATCGGCGCGACCTCCTCGACGATCTCCCAACCCGGTTCGCCCCGGACGAGGATCCGGCCGCCGGGTCCGTCGCTGCCGATCTCCGCGCCGATCCGGGCCGAGCGCCAGCGCTTGTTGGGCGGTAGGTCGGACAGGTCGGGCGGGTGGCCCTCCCTGGTGTGGATGACGAGCACGCCCAGCTGCCGCGCGTGGGCGAGCAGCTTCTGCGTGGCCGGCAGTCCGGCCCTGGTCAACGTGAGGTCGTAGCCCATCCGGTCGACGTAGCCGCCGGGGCCGCAGAAGTCGGTCTGCCAGTCGATGCACATCACGGCGACGTTGCCCACCGGCACCGCGCCGTCGTAGGGCCACGGGTAGGGGTCCGCGGCCACTGGTCCGATCGAGGTGGTCATGCCTGTCGATTGTCGACGGCTTCATTGCGGTCGGCTCGGCGGTGAGTTACATCACAGTTACTCGGGTCGGTCGATCAGGTCTCGAGGAACTGCCGCGCGCCGTGGTGTTCCAGCTGGTGCAGCGCGGTGTCCAGGTCGCCGCCGGCGATCGCGTCCCGCAGTGCCCGATCGGTCGAATTCACCCATCGTGACGACGGTGCCATGTGTGACCCGGCGTGGCCGCAGGTCGTCGATACTGGTGCGGGCAACCCGGACCGGCCGGCGCCACGTCTCCAGGTGGTGGCAAGCGCCATCCCCACTTCCGAAGGGCAGCGGACGATGAAGCTCCGGCGATCGACGGTCGTGCTCACCACGGTGGCGCTGTTAGCCCTGTCCGCGTGCGCGAGCGGGCAGGACCAGCCCGCGCCCCCGGCCGACGCCGTACTGCCCACCGGGTCGACGCACGCGAGCAGCAGTCCGACGAAGGCGCCCGAGGTGCTGGACAACCAGCCGCCGGCCGCGCCGCGCACCGGTCCCGCGCAAGCCGAGGTCGGCGTCGCCCACCCATTCGGCCTCCTCGCGCACTGCGGCGTGGTCTACGCGGTCTTCGCCGGTCGGACGTGGAAGGTCGAGCAGCCGGTGGTGGACCCGCCAGGGGAACCGCTCGCCCGCGGCAGCGTCAACTACCTGCCGGGCTCCATGCGGCTCACGGCCGCCGACCGACTTGAGTTCACCGTCGACGCCGGCAGCGCGGTGATCCCGAGTGCCGTGGTGACGTTCCTGCCGACCACCGAAGAACGGCCGCTGTGCAACTGAGGGCGTGGCCGGTCAGTCGGGTGGGAGTGGTTCGACCAGGCGGTGTTGGTAGGCGATGGCGACCAGTTGGGCGCGGTCGCGGGCGCCGAGTTTGGTCATGGCCCGGCTGACGTGGGTCTTGGTGGTGGCCTGGGTGATGTGCAGGGCGGCGGCGATCTCGTCGTTGCTCATGCCGTGGGCGACGTGGGCGGTGACCTCGCGTTCGCGGTCGGTGAGCCGGGCCAGTGCCTCGGCGTTGACGCGTGGTGTCCCGGTCCGGCTGGTGATCCGGGCGACGAGTCGGCGGGTCAGCCCGGGGGAGAGGAGTGCCTCACCGCCGGCGACGACGCGGATGCCGTCGAGGAGTTGCCTGGGGTTGGTGTTCTTGATCAGGAAGCCGCCGGCGCCCGCGTCGAGGGCTTCGATCACGTACTCGTCGTGGTCGAAGGTGGTGAGTACGAGCAGGTGCACGTCGGCCAGGTCGGGGTCGGCGACGATCTGGCGCAGGGCCTGCAGTCCGTCGACCCCCGGCATGCGGATGTCCATGAGCACCACGTCGGGGCGGGTGCGTCTGGTGAGTTCGACAGCCGCGGCGCCATCGGCCACCTCGCCGACCACGGTCATGCCGGGTTCGGTCTCGATGAGCACCCGGAAGCCGCCCCGGACCAGGGCTTCGTCGTCGGCGATGAGCACCCGGATGGGTTCGGTCGTCATGATTCGTCCTGGGTGGGCAGCACGCAGCGCACCTCGAAGCCGCCGTCGGGGTGGACGTCGGCGGTGAGCTGCCCGGACAGCGCGGTGGCCCGTTCCCGCATTCCGGCGATGCCGCGGCCGGTGGAGCCGGTGTCGGTCGGGCCTGTGCCGTCGTCGCGGATCCGGATCGCTAATCGGGTGGGTTCGTAGTCCAGGTCGAGCCGTGCGGTGCGTGCGCCGGCGTGGCGCAGCACGTTGGTCAGGCTCTCCTGGACGATCCGGTAGGCGGCCAGGTCGACCGCGGCGGGCAGTGGTCGCTCGTCGCCGTGCACGGTGAGGTCGACCCGGAGCCCGGCCGCCCTGGTCGCGTCGAGCAGCGGGTCGAGTTGGTCGAGGCGCGGCGGTGGGGTCCGGGGCAGGGCGGGGTCGTCCTCCGCGTGCAGGGTGGCGAGGATCGATTTGACGTCGGCGAGTCCTTCGTCGCTGATCTTCTTGATCGCGGTGAGCGCCCGGAGGGCCTGGTCGGGCCGTTGCTCGATCACGTGGATCGCGACCCCCGCCTGCACGCTGATGGTGGCCATGGCGTGGCCGACGATGTCGTGGACGTCGCGGGCGATGCGCAACCGCTGCTCGACCGCGTGCCGCCGGGCCCGCTCCTCGCGCGCCTGCGCCTCGCGGGCGTGCTGGCCGCTGAGCGCGGAGACGAGTTCCCGGCGGTAGTGCACCGCGATGCCGATCACGTAGGCGGTGAAGACGACTTCCGGGTTGGGCGGTGGTTCGCCGACCACGCTGACACCGTCGACGGTGAGAGCGATCAGCGTCATGCCCAAGCCCGTCACCGCGACGGCGGCGATCCCCTGGCGCCATCCCCGGTGCACCGTGGCGGTGTAGAGGGCGATCAGGGGTGCGAGCGTGATCAGGCGGCCGGGGTACTCGGCGAGGAGCCAGGCGAGGGGGAGCGCGTTGGCGGCGATCACGACCGCGGACGGGTAGCGGCGGCGCACCGCGAGCGCGCCCGCGAGCACGGCGGTCAGCCCGATCGCCGCCACGTCGACCTCGCGCGCGTTCGGCACGCCGGGGGGACCCCAGCCGGTCCAGGCGGCGGTGAGCACCAGCACCGCCAACGCCACGCCGACGCCGAGGTCCGTCACGACCGGTGGCACCTTTCGCACGGTGGCGATCACCTTCATCTCCGGATTCGGGTTCCCTTCGCAGATCCTGCACGTATCGGCCGCGTCCGCGCATCGGATCCAGGTCTTATCCGCGGCGTACCACGTGGGGCTGAGGCCGTACCGCCGGCGAATGGCCGTAGGTCCCCGGGATGAGCTTCGGAAACAGGCCCGCTGACCGACGTGGATCACCCGGTCCGGCGATGAGCATGGCCCACCATGGATGCGATCCTCGGAGTCCTCAACATCATGGCGATCACGCTGGTCCTGCTCTACGGCGTCGGTGCGTTCGTGCTCCCTGGCCGGGTTGAGTGTGTGATGCGGTGGTGCGGGGCGGCGCTTGCGCTCGGTCAGGTGGGTGCCGCCGGGTACCTGTGGTCGGTGGACTGGCGTTTCGCCGCCGACGTCGTGCTGGTGGCGTTACCCCCGTTGCTCGCGGCGGTGGCATTCGCCCCGCCGATGGGTGGTGGGGCCGCTTGGCGCAGGCCGGCTGCCGCGATGGCGGCGTTGCTGCACGGGTACGCGATCGTGAGTCCGCCGGCCCCGCCGTACGTCGTCGATGCGTTGCTCATGCCGGTGGCACTTGCGGTCGGGACTGGGCTGGCGTGGCTGTGGCAGCACCGGATCGGGGACCGATTGCGTCGTGGCGTGCGCGTCGCCGTGGCTGCCGGGGTGGTCATCGGACTGGTCTTGGCGGGGGTCGTCGCCGGGTCGGTGGCGAGCCGCCTGCCGGATGCGGCGAACATGGCCGAGCACGGTGCGGTCGACAACGGCGGCGGGGCGAACGCCGGGCACGGCGGTCATGGTGGGACCGACATCAGCACGTTGACCGGGCCGCGCGACCGTGAGCCCGACGTGCGCTACACGCTCACCGCCCGCGTCGGCCGGGTCCGGCTGGTCTCCGGGGAGACGATCGACGCCTGGACCTACGACGGCACCCTGCCCGGTCCGGAACTCCGCGTCCACCAGGGCGATCTGGTGGAGGTGACGCTGGTCAACGCCGACATCCCGGCGGGGGTGACCATCCACTGGCACGGGCTGGACGTGCCCAACGCCGAGGACGGCGTGGCGGGCCTGACCCAGGACGCGGTGCCGCCGGGCGGGCAGCACGTGTACCGCTTCGTCGCCGAGCAGGTCGGCACCTTCTGGTACCACTCGCACCAGCAGTCCGCCGAGCAGGTGCGGCGTGGGCTGTTCGGCGTGATCGTGGTCGAGCCGCCCACGCCGGCCGATGTGGACCTGGCCGTGCCGGCACACGCCTGGGACGGCGATCGCGGCCGGTCGACGGCGCTGTCGGTCACGGGCGGCACGCCGTCCACCGGGGTGACCCGCCACGCGGTGCCGCCCGGTTCCCGGGTCCGCTTGAGGCTGGTCAACGCCGACAACCAGCCACGCGCCTACGCCGTCACGGGTGTGCCGTTCCGGGTGGCCGCCATCGACGGCACCGAGTTGTCCGAGCCGACCGAACTCACCGAGCACCAACTGCTCGTCGGCGGTGGTGGCCGGTACGACATCGTGTTCACCATGCCGCCAAGTGCGGTGCGGATCGCTCTGACCCGTGACGACAACACCGACAGCGACACCACCCCGACCCTGCTGGTGTCGCCCGACGGCAGTGGCGAAGCGCGTCCGGTCGCGGAGGGGCCCGTTCTCGACCCGATCGGCTACGGCTCACCAGCTGACACCGGGTTCGGACCGGACAGCACGTTCGACCGCACGTTCACCGTGTTGCTCGGTGAAACGATCACGTTCTACAACGGACACTTCGGCCAACGCCCCACGATCAACGGAAGCGTGTACCCGAACACACCGGCTTTCGCGGTGCGGCAAGGTGAACTGGTGAAGGTGGACTTCCTCAACCGCAGCTTCGAAGACCACCCCATGCACCTGCACGGCCACCACATGCTGGTCCTCAGCCGCAACGGCGAATCCACCACCGGAAGTCCGTGGTGGACGGACACGCTCAACGTCGCACCAGGTGAACGCTACGAAGTCGCGTTCCGCGCGGACAACCCCGGCCTGTGGATGGACCACTGCCACAACCTGGAGCACGCCGCCGACGGCATGACCATGCACCTCACCTACGAGGGATACCACACGCCGTACGAAGTCGGCTCGGCCACCGGCAACCAACCGGAATAGCGTGCCGGGGCTCTCGTAACCGGGAGGCCGCCGTCGCGGACCACGCCCAGCGCGGTCTTCAGCGACTGCTCGGAGCCGACGCACTCCACGACCGCGTGGGTGCCGTCGCCGCGGGTCAGCTCGCGGACCTTCTCGACGCCTTCCTCGCCGCGCTCGGCGACCACGTCGGTGGCGCCGAACTCCCGGCCGAGGTCGGTGCGGTCGGCGTGGCGTCCCATGAGGATGATCCGGTCGGCGCCGAGCCGCCTGGCGGCCAGCACCGCCGAGAGCCCCACCGCGCCGTCACCGACCACGGTCACCGACTTGCCCGGCCCGACGCGGGACGTCACCACGCCGTGGTGGCCGGTGCAGAACACGTCGGACAGGGTCAGCAGCGACGACAGCAGCGCGGAGTCCTCGCCCACGGGCAGCTTGACCAGCGTGCCCTGGGCCTGCGGCACCCGCACCGCCTCGCCCTGACCGGCGTCCACGTCCGGCGCGCCCCACTGGCCGCCGTGCCGGCAGGACGTGTGCAGGCCCTCGCGGCAGAAGTCGCAGGTGTTGTCCGCCCACACGAACGGCGCGACGACGAGGTCGCCGGGCTTCAGCGCGGTCACCTCGGAACCGGTCTCCTCCACGACGCCGAGGAACTCGTGCCCCATGCGCCTGCCCTGCTCGGAGTCGGGCATGGAGCCGTAAGGCCACAGGTCGCTGCCGCAGACGCACGAGCGCACCACCCGCACCACCCGCACCACCCGCACCACGGCGTCGGTGGGTTCGTGCAGTTCCGCGTCGGGAACGTGCTCCACGCGCACGTCGCCGGCGCCGTACATCACAGTCGCTCGCATGTGGTTCCCTCCATCTTGCGGTTTCCTCGTCCGAGGCGCCCGGAGGCTCGACATTCGCAATCGGCATTCACGTCTCATTCCAGTCGATGCCGACGCCCTTTTGATGCAACACCTCTTGTCGCGGGCGCGGGAGGTTACGTTGTTCCGGGTAATGGCAGTACCCCTCAGAACAGGTTTGACCGCCATAGCGTTTCGGCGAGATCGCCGTCGATCGTTCGCGACTTATTTCCCGGCGATCACGCTTTTCGATCGTCGGAAAATCAGGCGCGAACGGTCTGCCCCCGCGGAGCGGCGGATCGACTACAGCCCAGGCGACCTCGCCCGCGACGCCGGAGGCGGCGCAGTCCAACACAGCGTTTGAACCCGCAGGTTGCGGTTACACCTTGGCCATGCCGTTCACCGACGTGTTCAGGCGGGTCGGCGCCGCCTACTCCGCCGGCGACCAGCGGCCACTGCGGGGGTACCTGGCGACTCTCGGCTCGTACGGCGCGCTGGTCGCCGGAGCCACCGCGGTCGGCCGGCGCGCCGGTGTGCGGTTGCCCGATCGGGTTGCCCTCGGCGACGTCGTGCTCATGTCGCTGGCGACCCACAAGGCCAGTCGGCTGTTGACGAAGGGCGCGGTGACCAGCGTGTTGCGTGCACCGTTCACCCGGTACGACGAACCGGCCGGTGCGGCGGAGGTCAACGAGTCGGTGCGCGGCGACGACACCCGGCACGCGGTGGGCGAGTTGGTGACCTGCCCGTTCTGCTCCGGGGTGTGGATCGCCAGCGCGCTCACGGCGGGGCTGGTGTTCGCGCCGCGAGCCACCCGGTTGGCCGCGACGACGCTGTCCGTTGTCGCGGTGTCGGATTGGCTGCACTTCGTGCACAGCGGGCTCAAGCACCGCGTCAGCGACCACTGAAGCCATCCGCCGGCAGTAAGGGATTCTTATGGCAGTGCTGGAGTTCATCACCGCTGGTGGCGCGGAGAACCTGTGGCCTGCGCGGATGCAGATGGCGTTGTCGTTGGGGTGGCACATCATCTTCGCGTGCTTCGGCATCGCGTTCCCGGCGATCGTCGTGTTCACCGAGTGGCGCGGGCACCGGCGGGGCGATCCCGAGCTGACCGGACTCGCGCACACGTGGGCGAAGGCGATGGGTGTGCTGTTCGCCGCCGGGGCGGTCTCGGGCACGTTGCTGTCGTTCGAGATGGGCATCCTGTGGCCGGGGCTGATGGACCGCTTCGGCGAGGTGTTCGGCTTCCCGTTCGTGCTGGAGGGTTTCGCGTTCTTCGTGGAGGCGATCTTCGTCGGCGTTTACCTGTTCGGCTGGAACCGCCTGTCGCCGCGCGCCCACATGCTCAGCGCGGTGCCGATGGTGTTGGCCGGGATCGCCGGGGCGTTCTTCGTGGTCTCGGCGAACGCGTGGATGAACAACCCGACCGGTTTCCGGCTCGACGCCGAGGGTGCCGTGGTGGACGCGCGGCCGTGGGCGGCGATGTTCGGTCCGTCCACGTGGCCGCAGTTCGTGCACATGTGGCTGGCGGCGTTCATGGTCACCGGGTTCCTGGTCGCCTCGGTCTACGCGGTCGGGATGCTGCGCGGACGTCGTGACCGCTACCACCGCATGGGGTTGCTCATCCCGCTCACCGTCGCCGCGATCGTGACACCGGTGCAGATCGGCGTTGGCGACTGGATCGCCAACGCGGTCGCGGACAACCAGCCCGCGAAGTTGGCGGCGATGGAGGCGCAGTACGAGACGACGTCCGGGGCTGGGTTGTCGTTGGGCGGCATCTACCGCGACGGCGAGCTGCGGTACGCCCTGGAGATCCCGTACGCGTTGTCCCTGCTGATCCACCACGACCCCGACGGGGTGGTGCCGGGTCTGGAGGAGGTGCCGGTCGACGAGCACCCGCCGGTCAACGTCGTGCATTTGGCATACAACGCGATGGTCGGCATCGGGACGGCGTTGTTGCTGCTCGCCGCGTGGTTCGGGTTGGTGTGGTGGCGGCGCAGGCGGTTGCCGGAGACGGCGTGGTTCCTGCGGGCCGTCGCGGTGTCGGGCGTGGGGGCCGTGGTGGCGATGGAGGCGGGCTGGATCACCACCGAGGTCGGCCGGCAACCGTGGATCGTCTACAAGATCCTGCGTACCGCCGATGCGGTGAGCCCGGCGCCGGGACTCGGGTACGGCCTGGTCGCAGTGGTTGTTGTCTACACGGTACTGACCCTGTTCACGGCCGTGGTCCTGCGCCGCCTCGCCCGAGGCCACGACACGCTGGCGCCGCAGGAAGCCGGCGAACGGCCGGGGTCGTCATGACGCTCGCGGAAGCGGTGCTGGGCGCGGCGTTCGTCGGCCTGCTGGCCTACGCGTTGTTCGGCGGCGCGGACTTCGGTGGTGGTGTCTGGGACCTGCTGGCCGGCGGCACCCGGCGCGGACGGCGGACGCGGGCGTTGATCGAACGCTCGATCGGACCGGTGTGGGAGGCCAACCACGTCTGGTTGATCTTCGTGCTGGTGGTGCTGTGGACCGGGTTCTCCGGCGCCTTCGCCGCCGCGGCCACCACCCTCTACATCCCGCTCACCCTGGCGGCGTTCGGCATTATCGCGAGGGGAGCGGCGTTCGCGTACCGCAAGAGCGTCAGCACACCGGCCATGCGCCGCTTCTTCGGTGCGGCGTTCGCGTTGTCGTCGCTGTTCACCCCGTTCTTCTTCGGCGCGGTCGTGGGCGGGGTCGCCTCCGGGCGGGTGCCTCCGGGCATCGCGGCCGGTGACGTGGTGCGCAGTTGGGTCAACCCGACGTCCTTCCTCGGCGGAACGTTGGCGGTGCTGGTGTGCGCCTACCTCGCGGCCGTCTTCCTGTGCGCGGACGCCCGCCGCGACGGTGAGCCCGATCTGGCCGAGGCGTTCCGGCTCCGGGCTCTCGTCACGGCCGCCGTCACCGGAGCGGTCGGTCTGGCGGGTGTCGCGGTGCTGCGCGCCGACGCACCGGTGCTCTTCGCGGGCCTCACCGGTCGCGGTCTGCCGGTCCTGGCGCTCTCCGTCGTGGCGGGCCTGGGCGCGATCGCGCTCCTGCTGACCCGCCGGTACGTCCTGGCCAGGCTGGTGTCCGCGCTGGCCGTGACGACGATCCTGGTGGGGTGGGCGGTCGCCCAGTACCCGTACGTCCTGCTACCCGGCCTCACCGTCGAACAGGCCGCGCAAGGTCGCTCGACGCTGACGGCGTTGGCGATCGCGCTCGCCGCCGGCGCGGTCGTGCTCATCCCGGCGCTGGTGTACCTCTACACCCTGTTCCAACGCCCACCGGCCGTCAACGACCGCGGCGCGTCCGCTCCGGCAGGCGCACCACCGGGACCTGACGCTCGGTCGTGACGATCCACCACTCGACGCCGTTCACCGCGGGATGGCGCTGATCTCCATCCGCTGAGCGGAGAATGCCGACGACCTCCACACCGGCCGGCAACATTGGGCCGGTGACCGAGACACCGCGGCGGCCTTTCGGCGTCGAAATCGTGGCAGCCCACCGACTCCGGCTGGTCGAAGCTCCGGCGCCGCACGTGTCGCCCGAAGACCGGCTGGCCGTGGACCGCATCTGGGACGACGCGGTGCGGGCCAACCCGAGCTTCTTCGACGGGCCGGTGGTGGCGTGCGCGGAGCTGGAGCCGGACGGGCCGCACGGCCTGGTCCTCACCTGGGTGAGGACGACGTACCGGTCCTACGCCATGCGCCTGGTCCCGGGTGCCACCCCGTTGCCGGCCTTGTTCGTCTGCGTCGTGCAGCCGACCGACGACGGGCGCCTGCTGGTCGGGCGGATGTCGTCGTGGACGGCCGCTCCCGGCCGCTGGCAGCTGCCGGGCGGGTCCGTCGAGCCGCCGGAAGACCACGAAGCCCTCGACGTGACCGCCCTCCGCCGCCACGCCGCTCGGGAGCTGATCGAGGAGACCGGCCTCGACGCGGTGCCCGACGACCTGACCCTGTGGCTCGTCACGCGCGGTAAGCACGGGAACGTCGGCGTCCTGTTCCTCGCTCCACCCCGGCCGGCATCACTGGTGCGCGAACGATTCGCGGCGCTGGTGGCCTCGGAGACGGCACTGGGCCGTGACCCGGAACTGGACCGGATGGCCCTCGTCCGCTCGCACGCCGAGTTGGCGGGCCTCGGTGGGCCACAGGCGGACTACCTGGAGCCGGTCGTCCGCCGGTTCACCGCCGGTTGAGCCATTCGCCGTACACGAGCCTTCGGCCACCCCTACGATCCCTCCCCGGGAGATCCATCGCACCAAGGGGGATTGCCGGACGTGGTCACGCGCCCGAAGAGCTTCGCCGTCCTGCTCGCCGCGTTCGCGTTGACCGGCTGCACGGCCACCACGAGCGGGGAGGCCCGACCCGAGTTGCCGCCGCGCAAGGAACGCCCGGCGACGCAGCCGAAGCCGGAGCTGTCCGAGCGGGCGACCGCGCCGGGCACCGTGCTCAAGCTGGGGGAGCAGGGCGTCATCCCGGTCGCCGGCACGTACGCGGCGGGCCTGATCGGCCTGACGGTGACCGTGGACAGCGCCCCGGCGACCCAGGCCGACATCGACGGCCTGCCGCTCAAGGACAAGGACAAGGCGGAGCTGCGCGGCAAGACGTTCTTCTTCATCCGGCAGCACGTGGTGAACCTCGACGGCACCGACCTGACCGACATGGTCGCGCCGTCGCTCGTCGCCTGGACCGCCGGCGGCGACATCCCGGGGATGCTGCTCGGCGGGACCGACGGGAAGGTGGGTGACTGCGAGGACGAGGTGGTGTCCCTGCCGGAGTTCAGCGAGAAGGGCGCGTCGTTCGACCAGTGCCGGCTCGTGTTCGGTGAGCCCGGTGACCCGGTCGCCAGCGTCCGGCTCACCTCGCCGCCCTACGACTCGGCGAAGCCGGTGACCTGGCAGCAGTAGCCGTCACACCCCCGGTTCCGGCGCCTCGGTCACCTCTGGTCCGACTGGTCGGTCGGCGCCAGGCGGGCGATGGATCCGATCTCGAGGGCGACCCACAGCGCGCCGTCCGGGCCGACGGTGATCCCGTGGGGTTCCGAAGCCGGTGTCGGCAACCGATAAGTCTCGACGGCGCCGTCCGGGCTGATGCGGCCGACGCGGTTGGCACCCCATTCGGTGAACCAGCAGTTCCCGTCCGGGGTGGCGGTGATGGCGTGCGTGCGGGCGGCCCGATCCGGGAGGGGGAACTCGGTGATCGTTCCGTCCACGGTGACACGACCGATCTTGTCGGCGTTCAGCTCGGTGAACCAGAGCGCCCCGTCCGGACCCGGTGCGATGCCGAAAGGTCCCGCTTCGGCGGACGGCGTGGTGAACGTGGTGATCGAGCCGTCGGTGGTGATCCGACCGATCCGGTGTCCCCGCGATTCGGTGAACCACAACGCCCCGTCCGGCCCGGTGGTGAGCAGCGACGGGCGACCCGACGGTGGATCGAGCGGGAACGAGGTGAGTTCTCCGCCGAGGCCGAGTCGCCCGACCCGACCGTGGTGCACCTCGGTGAACCACACGGCCTGATCGGGTCCCGCCGTGATGCCGTACGGCCCCGAACCCCGCCCGTGAACGGGGTACTCCACGATCGACACAGTCTGCTCTCCCACCGCGAACATGCTCCTCGACGACTCGCCGTTGATGATCTTGGCTCCAAGGGTAGGACCTGGACGTCCGCTAACGCGTCCGGCCGTTGCGCGATGTCCTGGCTATGGACGACGCTTGGGCTACGGCCATCCGTGTCGAGACCGTCGAGTTGGACGCCTCCGGCAGCAGGCAGATCGCGAGCAGGCGGCGGACGAGTTCGCCGCTGGTCGAGCGGCGGCAGGAGATCGAGCAGGGCATCCGGGCCGCGGTCGAGGTGGTGCGCTCGTCGTTGAGCGCCTCGGACGGGGAGGACTCGAAGGGCTGGCGGGTGTCGAGCGTCGAGGCGACGTTCGGGATCACGTTGGCCGCCGAGGCGGGTGTGGTGCTGAGCAAGGCCTCCGCGGAGGCGACTTTCGAGGTGACGCTGACCGTCGAACGCGTCTGAGTCGAGGTAGGGGTGACGGGCCACGGCTACTGGGTGGTGTTGCGCCGGGGTGACGTCGACCTCGGCGCGGGTTTCCTGCTGACCGGGCGGTTCGTCGTCACCGCGGAGCACTGCCTGCGGGACCTGCCGGCCGACGAGCGCGACGTGCACGTGGTGTTCGGTGACGGGGTCGTCCGGTCGGCACGGGTGCAGACGAGGTTGCCGGACGCGGACCTCACGCTGATCATGCTGGACGACCGCTCGCCCGTGCCCGCCCCGATCGCCGACGTGTCTTCGGTGGACGACCCGTGGCGCGCCCCGTGCAGACCTCGCCCGACGGATCCGCAATTGGGCGGACAGGTGGTCGAACCCGAGACGTCCTACACGTGCGAGGGCGGCGCGGAGTTGACCGCGTTGCAGCTGCGCACCGACACGGTGCTGGGCGACTACTCGGGCTACTCCGGCGGGCCGGTGGAGCGGATCGTGCACGACGGCGAGCGGCTGATCGGCGTGCTGCTGGAGCAGTACCCCGATCGCCAGGAACCCGATCGGGCCTCGAACGTGCTGTTCGCGGCGACCGTCGGCGAGGTGATCGACCGGTTCGACCAGTTGCAGAGCGCCAACCTGGTCAACGCCTTCCGCGAGAAGGACTCCGTCGACGAGCTGATCAGCTTCGGCAGGCAGCTGATGGAGGGCAGCGACGGCTGGCAGGGCGAGGCGATGCTCAACCTCGACCAGTTGGCGAGCATCAGACTGCACATCGCGCGCAGCGTGGTGGACGGCGCGATCAAGAGGAAGCTGGCATGAGCGATCTCCTGGCCGTGGTGCAGAACATCGCCGACTTCCTGCTCGGCCAGGACCGGAGGGCCCAGCAGAACCTGTCACCGACCATGGGGCCGTTGCTGGAGGAACTCGTCCGGGCACCCCGGCGGCTGTCGTACCCACGCGTGTCACGTTGCGCTATGGCGTTGAACCGCCTGGGACAGCACGCGTACGCCGACCGGCTGCTCGACACCGCCTCGGCGGAGGCCGATGCGGAGGACGGGCTCCGGCTGCGGAACCTGGGTGCGGTGCTGGCCGCCGAACGCGGTGACTACGCCGCCGCGAGATCGGCGCTGGAGGACGCGCACATCGACGCCGGGCGCATCGGCTCACCGCTGCGGGGCACGATCGTCGCGAACCTCGCCGCGCTGAACGCGGTGACCGGCGACCTCGACGGGGTGCGCCGCTGGACCAGGGGACCGGGGCGGGACGACGAGAGCGCGGCGGCGTTGATCGCGGCGGCGGGCGCGGTGCTGGCACGGGTCGGCTCCGACCGTGCCGCCTTCGAAGACGCCGCCGCCGCGCAACGGTCCGCCGTCGCCGCCCTGGTGGACCGGCTCGGCCAGAACCACCCGCTGGCGCTCGGGGCGTTCACCGCGGCCATGGCCACGGAGTTCGAACTGGCCCGCGCCGTGCGCTCGCGCAGTCGCGGTGAGCAGGCCGTCGACGCGCTGGAAGTCGGGCTGCTGCGCAGTTCCGCGAAGTTGGGCGCCACCCACCCGCGGACCTTGGTGGCGCTGGTCGACGTCGCCTCCGCGCGGTTCCAGATCGCCCGCGACAGCCGTGACCCGGACCAGGTGCGGGCCGCGGTCGCAGCCCTGGACGATGCCACCACCCGCACCACCTCCGCCCTGGGTCTGGAACACCCGCAATCCCTCACCGCGCTGTCGAACCTGGCCTCGGCCCACTTCGAGTTGGCCCGGTTGACCCGCGCGCCTGACGCCGCACACCGAGCCCTGTCGATGCTCGCGACCGCTTCGGAACGTTCGGCGCAGGTCCTGGGGGAGTTGCACTTGCAGTCGCTGACCGCGCTGTCGAACCTGGCGTCCGCCGAGTTCGAGCTGGCGAGGCTCGACGGTTCCCGTGACGACGCCGTCCAGGCACTGGAACGACTGGAACTGGCCATGAGCCGGTCGACGGCCGTGCTGGGCGCGGGGCACCCGGCCACGGTCGTGTTGGAGCAGGAACGACGTGTCTGCCAGGAGTGGTTGTTCGACGAGGAGGACGAGGACGGCGCCGGCGGGACCGTGCTGACCAAGCGCAAGACCCTCACCCGTTGGGACTACGACGACGACTACCTGCCGATCGACGAGGCCGCGGCAACGTTGGGCGAAGAGCCGAGGGACACCGTCGACGTACCGGGACACCGCGAACCGGTCGGCCCCCTGGGTGTCTCACACGACGTCAACGTGTCCGAACTCATCGAGCGGCACGCGGGGACAGCGGACACGCCCGAGATTCGTCACGGCACCGCGGATGAAGCGCGGGCGTTGAGCACGCGGAGCGAGCGGTTGTGGGAGTCCGGCTATCCGCGCTCCGCGCTTTCATTCGCCCTCCGAGCGCGTCACGCCTGGCAAGTGCTCGCCGACGCCGAACCGGACAAGTACCGCCCCCAACTCGCCTGGGCCCTGGACAACGTCGGCGTGACCATGTCGGCGGTGGGTGACGAGCGATCGGCGGTGTCGTACTTCCAGGAGGCCATCAGGATCTGGCGGACCCTGCTGCACCGCGACCCTCTCCGCTGCCTGCCGCACCTGGCGCGCACGCTCAACAACCTCGGTGTCTGCCTGCGCAACCTCGGCCGCACCGCCGACGCGGTCACCGTCACCATGGAAGCCGTCGCGCTGCGCCGCACCCTGGTCTCGCCCGACGACGTGGTGCAGCGCTCCGAACTGGCCCGGTCGCTGATGATCCTCTCGGCGGGTCTGGCCGACGACGGGCGCACCGGCGAGGCCGTGGACGCCTCCCAGGAGGCCGTCGCGCTGACCAGACCCCTGGTGTCACCCGACTCCGACCGGTACCGCAGCGAGCTGGCCGAAGCGCTCAACCACTTCTCCACCTGCCTGTCGGCCGCCGGTCGCCCCCGTGACGCCCTGAAAGCCGCCCAGGAAGCGGTCGCCCAGGAACGCCGCCTGGTCGAGAGCGACCGCGCACGTCACCTGCCCGACCTCGCGCTGTCCCTGGAGAACCTGGCGAGCACCCTCGCGGCCAACGACCGGCCCGACGACCAGTACGCCGTGCTCACCGAGGCCGTGGAGCTCTGGCAGGTCCTCGCCATCGCGAACCCGGGCGACTACCAGGCCGATCTCGACCACTGCCGGCGCCTGCTGGACGAACTCCGAGGTGGCGCGGGGGCCTCGTCGGCGGGGTAGCGCCCGCTGCGCGTCGTGGCACCGCTGTCGGTGCGGGAGGTGCGCTCGACGTTCGGGTATCGTCGCGGACGTAGCCACAATGATCCGTCGGCGAGGGTAGCGCGGATGGTGCGCATCGAATCCGCTGTCCACCGGACGATCCTGGTTGTCGACGTCGAGAAGTTCGGCGCGCCGGACCGGACGGACCGCCACCAGGTGGCCGTGCGCGCGGGTGTGTACCGGGCGTTGCGGCGGGCGTTCGCCAAGGCGGACATCCCCTGGCGCCGCTGCCACCGCGAGGACCGTGGTGACGGCGTGTTCGTCCTCGCGCCCCCGGACGTGCCGAAAGCGCGTTTCGTGGAGCAGTTGCCGGGGGAGCTGGTCCGCGCCCTGCGCGAGCACAACAGCACCCACGCGCCCGAGGAGCGGATTCGGCTGCGGATGTCGTTGCACGCGGGCGAGATCCGCTACGACGACCACGGGGTGACGGGGACGGCGATCAACCTCGCGTTCCGGCTGCTCGACTCCTCCCCGTCGAAGTCCGCGCTGGCCGCGTCCTCCGGGGTGCTCGCGGTGATCGTCTCGTCGTGGTTCTTCGAGGAGGTGGTCCGGCACGGCGCGATCGGTCCGGACACGTTCCACCCGGTCCGGGTCGAGCTGAAGGAGACCGTGGCGGTCGGCTGGATCGGCCTGCCCGACGACCCGCGTCCCATCGTGGAAACGGGCACCGCACCGCCGGAACCGGCCGCACCCCGGCCCGGAGTGCGGCGGACGCTGCCACGCGACACGAACGCGTTCACCGGCCGAACGGACGAGGTCGCGCGACTGCTGGCCGCCGCCGAAGCCCGTGACCAGTCGGCGGTGGTCGCGATCGACGGCATGGCCGGCGTTGGCAAGACAGCCCTCGCCGTCCACGCCGCCCACCGGATGGCCGACCGCTTCCCGGACGGCCAGCTGTTCCTGCGGCTGCACGCACACAGCGACGGCCGGAACCCGCTGGATCCGTCCGAAGCGCTCGCGTCCCTGCTGAGCGGGGTCGGTTTCGACGCCAAGCACATGCCGACCAGCCTGGACGACCGGGCGGCGCTGTGGCGCGACCACCTGTCCGGCCGGCGAGTGCTGCTCGTCCTGGACGACGCGGCGGGCCCTCAGCAGGTGGAGCACCTGCTCCCGCCCACCGCGGGATGCCTGACGCTGATCACCAGCCGCCGCCGGTTGACCTCGCTGGACAACGCCATGACGTTGACGTTGGGCACCCTCCCGCCGCACGACGGCGCCGCGCTGTTCGTCCGGCTGTCGGGTCGCGAGGCCGCCGGAGCGGGACCGGTCGGTGAACTGGTGCGACTGGGCGGTCACCTGCCGCTGGCGATCTCACTGCTCGCCGGACGGCTGCGGCACCACCCGTCGTGGACGGTCGAAGACCTCGTGGACGACGTCCGCACGGCACGCGACCGGCTCGGCGAGATCCGCGCCGAGAACGTCGCGGTGGCCACCGCGCTGGACCTGTCCTACCGGAACCTCTCGGCGGACGGACAGCTGCTCTTCCACCGCCTCGGCCTGCACCCCGGCGTCGACCTGGACGCACACAGCGCCGCCGCGCTGGCCGACATCCCGCTGTCCGACGCCCGTGCGCTGTTACGCGGCCTGTACGACGACCACCTGCTCGACGAGCCGTCCCGCGACCGCTACCGGATGCACGACCTGGTCCGCGAATACTCGCGTGCCGTCGGCGGCGGCGACGGAGCTGCCGAGCACCGTCAAGTCCTGGACCGGCTCTTCTCCTACTACCGGCGGACCGCCGCCGCGGCCGACGACCTGATCAGCGATGACGCCGTGTCCTACCTGCTGATCCCACCGCACCGACCACTCGGCACGGGCGAGTCGCACCTGACCACGGCGACCGAGGCGTGGGCGTGGATCCGGGCCGAACGCTCGAACCTGATCGCCTGCCTGCTGGACGCGGCGAACCGCGCCGAGCACCGCCACGTCGTGGACCTGGCGGAGGCCATGACCACCATCCTCGACACGAACGGCCCGTGGGACAAGGCCGCACTGGTCCAGGAGGTCGCCGTCGCCGCGGCACGCCACATCGGCGACACCGCCCGTGAGGCGACCAGTCTGGTCCACTTGGGACATTACCGGGCGCGGACCGGGAACTACCGCGGTGCGATCGACACGCTGACGCAAGGCCTGCACGCGCACCGTGAACTGGGCCGGCCGCAGGGGCAGATCCTCGCCCTGATCGGGGTGGGGGCCGCACGGCGGCAACTGGACGACTACACCGGAGCGGCCGAAGCGCACACGCAGGCACTGGAGCTGGCCCGTGCCGAAGGCAGCCGTGAGCACGAGGCCAACGCGTTGAACGAACTCGGCATCGTGCGGCAGGCACAGGGCGACCTCGCCGCCGCGGCCACGGCGCACACCCGGGCCCTGGACATCTACGAAACCCTCGGCCACCGCCGCGGACAGGCTGATGCGCGCGTCGAACTGGGGCTGGTGCGGCGGGCGACCGGGAACCACGCGGCGGCACTGGAACTGCTGTCCCGAGCCGCCGCCGACTTCCACGAGCTCAGCGACAGCTTCAACGAGGCGTTCGCCCTCAACCACCTGGGCACGGTGTTGAGGCTGACCGGCGACCCCGGCGAGGCGATCGGCACACACCTCACCGCACTGCGCGTCAGCGCCGCGTGGGGCGACCGACTCGGCCACGCCGTCGGCCTCAACGAGTTGGGCGCGGCGTATCGCGTCGCGGGCGACCACCCGGCCGCCGCCGAAGCCCACCGCCAGGCCCTGGACATCTACCAGACCATCGGCCACCGCACGGGGGTGGCCGAGACCCTGAACCAGCAGGGAAACCTCCTCCTCGCCACCGGCACGCCGCACGAAGCGTGGGACCGGTACAACCTCGCGCTGCGCATCGCCCGGGAGATCCACGTCCCGCTGGAGGAAGCCCGCGCACTCGACGGTCTCGGCAACTGCGCCACGGCCCTGTCCCAACCCGACACCGCGCTGTCCTGCTTCCGGCAGGCCCTGGAGATCTTCGAACGCATCGGCGCCGCCGAGGCGGCCGAGACGGCGGAACGGGTCAAGTCCGGTCGGCTCCGTGCACCCGCGACTCGGCTTCAGTGAACGGCGGGTCGGTCAGCGGCGGACGGCCCGGACCGCGCAGGACGCCGAGCACGACCCGGGGTGACAGCAGCCGTCGCATGGGCGCGGACAGGGTGTACGCGTCGATCTGCGCCCTGGTGACGGTGGCCCGGCCGGTCGCCGCCAGGATGAGCCGGTCGAGGTAGCGCTCCTGGAGGTGGGTGGCACGGCCCGGCTTCGGGCCGATCGTGGCGGGGTAGCGCAGGTCCTGTCCGACGGCCATGTCCCACGCGTCGTTCATGACGCCGGCGAACCTCCGTTGGAGGCGCTTGGCCGCGCGGCCGTGGAGTCCGTGTCGGGCCAGACCGTCGCGCAGCGCGATCGCCTGCCGGGCCACGACCGTCATGCCGTGCCCGTACACCGGGTTGAAGGCGCACGCGGCGTCGCCGAGCACGACGAACCCGCTCGGCCAGGGGGAGAGGCGTTCGTAGCGGCGACGGCGGTTGACCGTGCCGTGGAACGCGAACGGCCGGGTGAGCGGTTCCGCCGCGCTGATCAGGTCCGCGATGGCGGGGTGGCGCAGGCCGCGGGCGAAGGCGAGGAAGCCTTCCGGGCTGACGTCCGGTTCACCGCCGCGCGTGCCGGCGAGGCTGACGATCCACCGGCCGTCCTCGATCGGCACCAGCACACCGCCCTGGCCGGACCGCATCGACCGGGGATCAGCGCCGATGTTCAGGCCCGGGAAGCCCGCCTCCGCGCCGGCGGGAGCGCGGTACACGCACGTCGCGTAGACCATGCCGGAGTCGACGCGGTCCTCCCGCACGGCAGGTAGACCGAGCGCGGTGAGCCAGCGGTCCGCCTTGGATCCGCGGCCGGTCGCGTCCACCACGAAATCCGCGTCGATATCGCGCTCGGTCCCGGTGTCGCGGTCGCGCACGCGTGCTCCGGTGACCTTGGTGCGGTCGCCCAGCAGCCCGACGACGTCGGCGGCTTCCACCAGGTCGACCCGGTCCATCGCGAGAACCCGTCGTTCCACCGCGCGGTCGAGCAGGGCGCGACTGCACCCGATCACGAACTGCATCTCGTCCAGCCGGGGCAGCCAGCCGGACTGGGTGAACACCAGCAGCCGGTTCGGCAGCCCGATGTGGTGCGCACCCGCCTCGACCAGGCCCGCGGTGAAGCCGGGCAGCAACTCGTCCAGGGCACGGCTCCCACCGGCCATCAACACGTGGGTGTGACGGGTCTGCGGCGCCCCTCCGCGGTGGCCGTCGTCGGTGAAGCGGTCCCGGTCGATGATCGTGACGCGGTCGACGTGTTCCGCGAGGACGGATGCCGCGAGCATCCCCGCCAGGCCGCCGCCCAGGACCAGTGCGCGTGTGCTCGGCACGTGGGTGCTCTCCCTTACCTGATTACCGACGAGTCGCCGTGGTGGCCGGCCGGCCACCGGACAGGGCCTCGGCGACCACCGGGCCGACGAACGCCCTGGCCACCAACACGAGTCGGGTGCGCTCACTGGCGAACGCGTGCTTGGCCGGAAGGGGACCGTCCTGGTCGGCCGGCGTGGTGTCGGCCGTCGTGGCGCCCCGCGCACGGGCCAGCAGGGCGGCCTTGATCTGCGCGGCCTCCTTGACCGCCCACATCTCCGCCTCGGCCAGGCCCGGTTCCGCGGCACGTCGCTCGACCGCGCGCTCGACCGCCGGGTCGTGGCCCGGCCGCAGTCGGTGCAACCAGTCGTTGATCTCGATGACCCGCCAGAACAGCCGGTACTCGGGGTCGAAGCGCTCCCGCAGCGTTCCGGGGGCGTGCCGCATGGCCGGGTCGACCGCGCGCAGCGCCCGCCACAGCGGACGCAGCCGCACGTGGTCCCGGATGGCGTCCCGAACCCGTGCCACCCGTTCACGCAGGTGGGACAGGCGCGGACCCCACGCCGCGATGCTCGCGCCGACGACGACCACCGGCACCGCGAGGTTCAGCGTCTTCGGCGCGGCCACGCTCCACGAGCCCAGCTCCGCGCCGAACCAACTGCCCACGACGGCGATGAGCACGATGGCGGCGTAGGCGGACCCCACCAGGACACCGACCGCGTTGAGCCGCAGCCCGCGCCGCAACCACGGCTGGTCCTCCGGCGTCTCGTCGGCCCACGACCAGCACAGGCGGACGACGTTGAGCAGCCCGACGAGGAACGTGAAGTGGTAGAGCACCAACAGTTCCGCGAGGTACGGCGTGTCCGCGTACGCCGCCGGGAAGTCGCCGTGGTGCTCCTCGGCGGGCGCGCCCAGCACGAACAGCACGATCATCGTCGCCAGGACGAACGCGCAGACGATCAGCACCCGCCGCGTCGTCCGCCACGCCCGCGCGGGCGGGTGACGCCAGTACAACAGCATGGCCTGGTTCGCCGCGACGAAGGCGACACCGAAGCTGTAGACCAGCATCACGGACAGGTTCGGTATCCCGGTGAGCCGGTCGGAGTTGACCCCGATGACCGGCGCGAGGAACAGGAACGCCGGTGCCGCCGTCACGCAGTTGAGACAGATCGGCAGCACCGCGGCCCGCCGTTCGGGCGGTGCCTGCCGGAACGCCCGGTACTTGTGCGCGAGCAGCACCAGCACGCCGCCGGCGCTGAGCAGGTAGAGCACGTCATCCACGGGGGCCTCGCTCGGGCGAGTACCCGAACGAATACCACGCCCGCGTCACCAGGTCGTCCCCGTCCGGCAGGGACGGCGCGTGCTGCCGCCGGCCCGCCCACTCGATCAACGCCCGCGTCAGCACGCCCGCGACGCGATCGGCCTCGCGTTCCTCCTTGCGGGACAGGTCGGTCCGGCTCGCCAGGATCTGCAGCATCGACGGCGACAGGTCCGGGTAGAGCAGGCGGCGGCCTTCCTCGGCGTCGAGCCGCGGCGGCTGGTGGCCGCAGAGCATGTGCGCGATCTCGTGCAGCAGGATGAGCAGCCGGTGCACCCAGCTGCGGGCCGTGGTGACGATGATGACGTGCACGTCGTCATCGGTCACCGCCCACAACCCGCTCGTGCCGCCCGCGCCGAGGTCGTCGAACCGCAGGATGATCTCCCGCCGAAGGCGCAGGGCCATGACCTCGCACAGGCGGACGCACACCGCCTCGGTGGTCGCGGACTTGTCGAGGTCGAGTTCGCGGATCAGCCCGTCGCGCAGTTCGCGCAGGTCCTTCGCCTTCATCCGGTCACCACCCGGGCCTGTGTCCGCCGCCCGGCACGGCTGAGTCAGCGGGACTCGTCATCGGCAACCACCCCGTCGGCAACCACTCCGGACGCTTCGGGTTCCAGGGCTCGTCTGATGGCGTCCTCGGCCGCGACGCCGGGGTGCAGCGCCCGCACCAGGGCGAGCAGGATCTTGTTCCGGACGCCCGGCGGCGGGGGTTGTTCCGCGGTGCGCAGGATGACGGTGTTGACGCCGAGCTTGTCCATCGCCAGCCGGGTCTCCAGCTGTTCGTCGACCCGAGCGGCCAGCTCGTCGTCGAAGAAGTACGCGGGCGCCGCGCCGAACGCCTCCGCCAGCCCGAGGATGTGCTTCAACCTCGGGTTGTCACTCGTGCCGGCCAGGAGTTCGCGGATGTAGTTGGCCGAGATGGAGCCGTACGGGCCGCCGCTGATCCGGGCGGCGACCTCCTCCGGCGAGAACGGGCCCCGGTTGGCCGGGTACACGGTGTTGAACAGGTGCTTCAGCGCGTCCCGCCGCCACGCCGGTCTCTCGTCCCCGTGCAGCCGCGTGCGTCCGCCGACGAAGCACGCCGGGTGCACGCGCAGGGCGTTGGCGAGGCCCTCGATCGTGCGGCACGTGGGGTTGTCCTTGTCGCCCCGGCGCAACTGCGAGATGTAGGTGTGCGTGATCTCGCCGCCGTCGAGGCGGATCTGCTCGGCCAGTTCCACATTCGTGTACCGAGGCCGGTCGCCGGGGTGCAGGCACAGGTCGTCGAGAATATCGGCGAATAGTCGCTGATGGGCCGCGGTCATGGTCATCCCCCGTACGCACGACTGCCGCCACTCGCCCGCATTTCCACTGGGAGTGGCACGCCAAAGCTACTCCGCAACAGCAGTTGATTCCAGGGTGGGGGCCACAGTAGCCTTGCCGAGGCGGTTCCACTGAAATTGGGGGTCGGGGGCCTCGGGCTTCCTGGCAGTGGAACGTGAGGGGCTGGCTGCGCGGTACAGCGAGATCCCGGGTGACCACGCCGGCCGTCACCAGGCCCTGCGGTTGTGCCGCCGCTTCCGCCACGGCGGCACGCGTTGAGGGGTGCGCAGGGCCGGGGATCTCGCGGGCCGGGATCTTCAGGCGGGACCCCCGGTTGACCCAGTGGTGCGGTCGACTCAGTGGTGCACCGGCCCGGACTCAGTGGTGCACCGGCCCGGTCGACAGCAGATCGGCGTAGTCGGCGGGCAGTTGGGCCGCGAAGTCGTCCACCTCACCCTGCGGCAACGTGTTCCGCAGGGCCGTGACCACGGCTCGCGCGTGCTGTCGGGCCTGCCGCGGTGTGCAGTCCCGGCCTTCCTCGGCGGCGACCCGCTGGTAGAACTCCTCGACACCGAACCGCTCGCCCGCACCCTCCTCGGGCAACGCGCTGGACAACGCCGGCGGCAGTTGCGAGGCGAGGTGGCGTGTCTCGCCGCCGGTCAGGCGTCGTCCCAGGACCTGGAGCGTGGCACGCACGGCGCGCTCGGCGTCGTCGGTGCTGCCGATACCCGTGCTCTCGCGCACGGCCGAAACCAATTCGTGCTCCTTCATCAGCGTCCTCCTTTCGGTCCGCCGGCCATTGGGTTGCCACTTGTCCCGGTGCCGCAACCCTCCACCTCACGTGTCGGTCTTGGCCGACCTGGATACCCAGGTGACGTCGGTTCTCGCCGAGCACGGGAGGTGGACGATGTCCAGCCCGGACAGTGCGGTCGGGCTTGGTGCGGTGGTCGTCGGGTTCGACGGCTCGCAGCGGGCGCGGCAGGCGGCCCACTGGGCGGCGCGCGAGGCGGTGAGCCGAGGCAGGCGCCTGGTCATCGTGAACGCCATCCGCGGGCCGTTCCCCGAGGTGGTGGTGACGCCCGTGTCCATGCCGCTGCCCCAGTTGGTCGACGAGAAGGCCGTGCGCGCGTACACGAACGACCACCTCGCGGAACTCGCCGACGAGTGTGAAGAGGTGGCACCCGGGGTCGTGGTGGACACCCGTGTGTTCGACGGACATCCCGCCGCGGTGCTGAGCGAGGTCGCCCGGGAGGCGGTGCTGCTCGTCGTCGGCTCGTCCGGCGCCACCGGCCTGGCCAGGGTGTTCACCGGCTCGATCACGGCGGACCTGGCGCACCACTTCCCGGGTCCGGTCGTGGTGGTCCGTGACGCCGGGGGCGACGACGGGCGCGTGGTGGTCGGGGTGGACGGGTCGGTGCCGAGCGACCGCGCGGTCGATTTCGCGGTGGACTTCGCCTCCCGGCACGGCCGCGTCCTGGTCGCCGTGCACGCCACCACCGGACTGCCGGCGGACGCGCTCGCGCCCGGCGGGGTCTGGGGCCAGGGGCTCGGGCTGGGCATCGACGCCGAGCAGCTCCGGAGTTCGGCCGAGGCCCTGATCGCCAAGTCCCTCGAGGGTCCGCTGGAGCGACACCCCGAGGTGCGGGCGGAACAGGTGGTGTCGTTGTTGCGACCCGCCCAGGCCCTGATCGAACAGGCCGAGGGCGCCGCGCTGCTGGTCGTCGGCCGCCACGGGCACGGAGCGGTGCGCCGCGCGCTGCTCGGCTCGGTCAGCCACGCCATGCTCCACCACGCGCCCTGCTCGCTCGCGGTCGTGCGGGGTGACTCACCGAAGGCCTGACCACTTCGCCCGGCCCCGTCGTCGCCGGCGTCCTTCGCGGATCACCAGCGCTACCGCCCGGACGCCCGGTGACTGATGGTAGGAAGGCCGGGTGAGTATCTTGGATGACGGGGCCGGGCTGCGGCTCGCGCAGGACGAGGTCGTGTCGCTCGCCAGCGAGTTGATCAGAATCGACACGACCAACACGGGGGATCCGGCCACGGTCGTCGGGGAGCGCGCTGCGGCCGAGTGGGTCGCGGAGAAACTGGGCGAGGTCGGCTACGAGACCACCTACGTCGAGTCCGGGGCCAAGGGACGCGGGAACGTGATCGCCCGCCTGGCCGGCGCCGACCCGTCACGGGGCGCGCTGCTGGTCCACGGCCACCTCGACGTGGTGCCCGCCGACGCCTCCGAGTGGTCCGTGCACCCGTTCTCCGGCGCGGTCCAGGACGGGTACGTGTGGGGCCGCGGCGCGGTCGACATGAAGGACATGGTCGCGATGACCCTGGCCATCGCGCGGCGGTTCAAGCGGGACGGGATCGTGCCGCCCCGGGACATCGTCTTCGCGTTCCTGGCGGACGAGGAGGCGGGCGGCATGTTCGGGGCCAAGTGGCTCGTGGACAACCGGCCCGAGCTGTTCGAGGGCGTCACCGAGGCCATCAGCGAGGTCGGCGGGTTCTCCATCACGCTGAAGGACGACGTCCGGGCCTACCTGGTGGAGACCGCCGAGAAGGGCATCCGGTGGCTCAAGCTGCGGGTCCGCGGCACCGCCGGGCACGGTTCGATGATCCACAACGACAACGCGGTGGCCAAGCTCGCGGCCGCGGTCACCAAGCTGGGCCAGCACCGGTTCCCGGTGGTGCTGTCGCCGTCCGTGCGCGAGTTCCTGGCCGGGGTGTCGGAGATCACCGGGCTGGAGTTCCCCGAGGACGACATCGAGGGCGCGGTCGGCAAGCTCGGCGCGCTGTCCCGGATGATCGGGGCGACCCTGCGCGACACGGCCAACCCGACCATGTTGTCCGCCGGGTACAAGGCGAACGTCATCCCGTCGTTCGCCGAGGCCACCGTGGACTGCCGGATCCTCCCCGGCCGCGAGGAGGCGTTCGACCGCGAGCTGGCCGAACTCCTCGGCCCGGACGTGGAGCGCGAGTGGCTGGGGCTGCCGCCGGTCGAGACGACGTTCGACGGCGCGCTGGTCGACGCGATGACGGCGTCGATCACGGCCGAGGACCCCGGCGCGAAGGTGCTGCCGTACATGCTGTCCGGCGGTACGGACGCCAAGTCGTTCCAGCAGCTGGGCATCCGCAACTTCGGCTTCGCGCCGTTGAAGCTGCCCGCCGACCTGGACTTCTCCGGCCTGTTCCACGGCGTGGACGAGCGGGTGCCCGTGGACGCGTTGCAGTTCGGCGTCCGGGTGCTGGACCGGTTCCTGCGCAACTCCTGAGCCGCGGCGGGTGCCGTTCGCGCGATGCGGACGGCACCCCCGCCCGGTATTGCCCGACCGCATTTATCGTGGTTTGAATGACACTCGCATTCACTCGATCGAATGCACGGGTGACGGATTGGACAATCGGTCCGCGTGGCCGCCTCGATACTGCTCGGAACTCGAATCCGACGGAAGAGGCGGATGTGAACAACCCTTTGTTCCGCGGTGTCCACGCGCTGCTGTCGGTCGCCCGGAGCCTGGTCGACCGGCCCCGCTGGCGGCTCCGCCCGGGACGGAGCGATCTTCGCGGCGACCGCCCGCTGCCGCTGCTGTGCCTGATCCGCGATTCCGGTCGCAACCCGGTGCTGGAGGCGTTGTACCGCCACCTCGACCGGGCCGTCGCGCCGCGAAAGCGGAAGGTGCCGTTCGCCTACGTGGACGCGGCGCGGGCCGCCGAGGACGCCAGGGAGCGGTGGTCGGGAGTCGAGCGCGAGGTGCCACTCCTGCCGCTGCTCGACGTGCTGCACCGCAGGCTGCTGTCCGACCGGTTCGGCGAGGACCGGTTGAGCTGCTTCCGCCACTACCGGCTCGTCGACTGGCTCACCGGCCAGCGCCTGCCGCCCGGCGACAGGCGCGACGACCGCACGGTCGTGGACCTGCTCCGCGACTGGCACGCGGTGACGGACAGCTCCGCCGCGGCGGAGCAGCACGCGGCGGTGGCGCAGACGGTCGCGCAGTCCGCCTTGGAGCGATTCCTGGTTGCGGTCTTCCTGGCCTGGCACCGCCCACTGCGCTTCTGGTTGTGGGTGCACGGCGCGCCGTTGGTCGGCAGGGAACCGCGCTGGTTGATGCGCCAGCCGTTCATGGTCCCGGGACACTCCACCAGCTTCACCGGGTTCGCCGAACGCCTCACGGTGGGCAGGCGCGACGAGGAGAACCTGGAGCAGCTGAAGAAGCTGCTGGTGCACGCGTTCCTCCAAGACCTGCGCCTGGCCTACCGGCCTCGCGGACTGCGACTGCGCCGCTGGCGCCGCACGGCGTACACGGTCGTTCTCCTGGAAGGCATCACCGAGGAGAACGGCGGCTGGGAACTGCTGCGGATCATCAACGACGTCCGCAACGAGTCGACCCAGCACGACCCGGTGCTGGTGATCGCCACGGCGGAACGCAAGCCCGACGACCTCCAGCCGGGACGACCGGTGGCGCCGGTCAGCCGGATCAAGGCCGAACTGGACGCCTGGGTGGACGGGTTGCCCGCCCACCGGCAGTCGCTGCGCCCCGACGCGCGGTTCGTCTTCGCCTGGCTGCCACCGCAGGTGGACGACGACGTCACGGACAGCACCCTCAGCCAGGACGACGAATCGGCGTGGCACGACCTGGGTCGCTTCCAGCCGCGCAGACCTCCGTTGGCCGCACGGAAACCGGTCGTCGTCGCGGTGGTGGGCGTCGTGCTGGTCGCCGGGTTGCTGACCGGTGGCCGCTGGGGGCTGGCGCGCGCGAAACACGACTGCCTGCCCGATCCGAGGGCGGGCGTCGCCGTCCGGTGGATCGAGGGCACCAAGTCCTGCGTCGGCTACAGCGACAGCGCGGCGCACGTGTTCAGCTCCGACAAGCGGCTGCGCGCGGTCCAGCTCGCGGTGTTCGAGCTCAACGCCGTGGCCGAACGGCTGCACGAGGAGAACCCGGTCCGGGCCATGGTGAGCGTGGTCTACTTCGCCGATCTGACCCACTCGATGGGCGATCCCGGCGCCGATGCCTCCGTCGCCGAGGAGCTGGAAGGCGTGCTGATCCGTCAGAAAGCCCAGAACAAGCAAAGCGCCTCCGAGCCGTTGCTCCGGGTGGTCGTGGCCAACGGGGGTGATCAGATGAAGGCCGCCCGCACCGTCGTGGACGACCTGCTCGCGCCCCTGCTCGCCGACGACCCCTCGATCGTGGGCGTCATCGGCATGGGGTTGACCGTGCTGGCCACCGAGAGCGCCATCGGGGCGCTCGGCGACCTCGGCACGCCGGTGCTGGCCACGTCGTTGACGGGTGAGGCGCTGGGCGAGCGGTCTCCGCTGTACTTCCAACTCGTGCCGGGAAACCGGGTGCAGGCCGCACTGATCGCCGGATACGCCCGCAGCGTCGGCAAACCCGTCACCGTGTACCACCCGCGGCGGCTGTCGGACAACTACCTCGAGAGCCTGGTCGGAGAACTGGGCGCGGCGATCGACGGCGAACCCGCCGTCCGGCTCTGGAACCAGCGGGTCGGCGAGGTCGAAATCGTCTGCGGGCAGCAGAACATCGCCTTCTACGCCGGCCGGGAAGGGGAGTTCGCCGGATTCCTCAAGGAGGTCGTCGGCCAGTGCGGGAACGACCGGCCCGTGGTCATCGGCGACGACGCCGTCTCGCGGTTCGTCGCGCAGGGCAGCCTGCGGTCGGAGAACGAGTTCAAGGGCATCCCCGTCTCGTACGTGTCGATGGGCGCTCGCGTCGTCCTGGCCGGGCCGGACTGCCTGAGCAAGGGCGAGCCGGCCGTGCAGACCGTCTCCTCCGGCTCCGAGCCGGGCGCGCGCCCGCTCGTCGCGTTCTGCGCCGGTCACCACGAACTCCGCGACCCGACCACCGGGAGCGGTCGGGTCGCGGAGTTCGCACGGCTGCTCGCCGAGCCCGGCGACCGCATGTCGTGGCCGGGGGAGCGGATCGGGGTGGCCTACGACGCGGCCAGTCTCTTCGTGGAGGCGGTGCGGAACAACCAGAACCGGGAAAGGGTGCCCAACCCGGACCAGGCGTCGCCCAGGACCGGTCCGGCACACACCGTGCACCGGGCGGCTGTCGCGCAGGAACTGCGTGAGCCGAACAAGTTCGAAGGCGCCACCGGCCGGATCGACTTCGCCGCGTCCCGGACAGGGCTGACCCGACCTCTGGCGATCCTGACCATCGACGACATCCACGACCTCGGCCAGGTGCCGAAGTGCGTGCACGAGATCAGCCTGCCGGTGAACGGGTCGACGCACGGTCCGCTGGTGACCGCGGACTGCTGACGGGGGCGGTCGCCGGGGGATTGACGGCGCGCTGTGGGTGCTGCATGGTCTAAACCAGTACCAGATGTGAGAGCGCTCTCAAGGATCGACTTGCCTTGGCGCGTGGCCGACCCTGCACCGGCCACGCGCCTCCCTGCGGACAAGGAGGACCACGTGCGCATGACAACGTTGACAAAGGTCGGTGTGGCGACCGCTCTGGTGGTGAGCGGACTGGTGGTCGCGCCGACCGCCCAGGCCGTGCCGGTTCCGGTCGGGCAGCCGTCGTCGGAACAACCGTCGTCGGAACAGCTGTCACCGGGACTGGTGTCCTCGATGCGGGCCGCGTTCGGCCTCACCGTGCAGCAGGCCCTGACCAGGATCGACCAGGAGGCGAAGGCCACCGAGCGGGCGCCGTCCGCGCGTGCCGCGGCCGGGTCGTCGTTTGGCGGCAGCTGGTTCGACCAGGACAAGGGTGTGCTCGTGGTCGGCGTGACCGACGCCGAGGCCGCCGAACGGGTCCTGGCCACGGGCGCCGAGGCACGGCTGGTCGACCGGACCGCCGTGGAACTGGACCGGGTCAAGGACCGCGTGGACGCGCTGTCGGCGGCCGGCAAGGTGCCGTCCGCGGTCACCAGCTGGCACCCGGACCCGCGCAGCGGCGCGGTGGTGGTCGACGTCCAACCCGGCGTGCAGACCGCTGAGGTCGCGGAGTTCCTGGCCGAGGCCAGGGCACTCGGCCCGGTCGAGGTGAACACCGAGGGCGTCACCGCGCCCGTGCCGTTCGCGGCCGGGACCGTCGGCGGCGACCCGTACTACACCGGCAACGTCCGCTGCTCCATCGGCTTCTCGGTGCACGGCGGCTACGTCACCGCCGGGCACTGCGGCCGGAGCGGCGCGCAGGTGTACGGCTGGGACCGGTCCTGGCAGGGCCAGTTCGCCGGTTCCTCGTTCCCCGGCAACGACTACGCGTGGGTCCGCACCGGCGGCGGCTGGTGGAACGTGCCGGTCGTGCTCGGCTGGGGCACGGTGAGCGACGCGCTGGTGCGCGGCTCGTGGGAGGCGCCGGTCGGCACGTCGGTCTGCCGCTCCGGCTCCACGACCCGCTGGCACTGCGGCGTCATCCAGACCCGCAACGAGACCATCCACTACGCGCAGGGTGACGTGCACCAGATGGCGGGCACCAGCGTGTGCGCAGAGGGCGGCGACTCGGGCGGCTCGTTCATCACCGGCGACCAGGCGCAGGGCGTCACGTCCGGCGGCTACGGCAACTGCTCGTCCGGCGGCCGGACCTGGTTCCAGCCGATCAACGAGATCCTGTCCACCTACGGCCTGACCCTGCTCACCGCCTGACAACTCACTGCCTGACAACTCGCTGCCTGACGACGAACGTGGACCCGCCCGTGCGGTCACGGGCGGGTCCACGTCCGGTTGTCGCTTCAGGACGTCACTCCAGGATGAAAGTGGCGTCGGCGCGGGCGACGGTGTCCGTCGCGGTGGTCAGGTTGACGGTCGTGCCGTTGTGGCGGAGGTAGTTGCCGGGGAAGTTCTGCGACTCGAACGACACCGCCGAACTGGACGCCAGGCCCGCCCGGCGGAAGAAGCTCGCGTCGGCGCGGAAGAGGGCGGTGCCGTCGTTGCGCTCGACCCAGAACTCGTTGTTGCGGTGCCGCAGGTAGTAGCCGGGGAAGTTGGTCGACTCCAACGACACCGTGCCGGAACCGTTGAGGCCCGTCACGATGCGGAACTGCGAGTCCGCCAACGGGTTCACGTTGGCCTCGACCCTCGCCCGGTACTCCCAGTGCCGGACGAACCGGTCCGGGTAGTTGTAGGACTTGAGCCGGACCGGGGTGACGCCGTCGGCGACCGGGATGCCGAAGTTCGGCGTGCCGTCGGCGTTCCAGTACAGCTTCTGCACCCGCGTGCGGCGGTTGGGGTCGTTGAGCGGGTCGCCGGAGATGTCGCGGTAGTTGCGGTCGTGGTAGACCAGGATGTCGCTCTGGCCGTCCTCGGAGACGGTGAACGAGTTGTGGCCGGGACCGTACTGCCCGGTCGAGGTGTTGCTCGCGAACACCGGGGTGGCGGTCTTGGTCCACGACGAGGCGCTGAGCAGGTTCGCCGTCGAGGACGCGGTCAGCAGGCCGAGGCAGTAGTTCGCGTCGGTGGCGCTGGCCGAGTAGGTCATGAACAGCCGGCCGTTGCGCTCGATCACCGACGGCCCTTCGTTGACCCGGTGGCCGACGGTCTCCCAGCTGTAGGTGGGCACCGAGATCCGGGCCACCGTGCCGGTGATCGTCCACGGCGTGGAGCCCATGCGGGCGAGGTACAGGTTGGTGCCCGTGCCGACCGCAGGGTCGTTCTGGGCCCACGACAGGTACCGCACACCGTTGGCGACAAACGTCGTGGCGTCCAACGAGAACGTGTCCAACGGGGTCGAGATCCGGCCGCGTTCGACCCACCCGCCGCTGAGCGGGTTGGCGTTGGAGGTCTCCAGCACGTACATCCGGATCTTCCAGATGTCGTCGGTCCGACCGGCGGCGAAGTAGATGTACCACTTGCCGTTGATGAAGTGGATCTCCGGCGCCCAGATGTGCGCGCCCATGTCACCGCTGGTGTGCTTGCGCCAGATCACCGTCTCCGGCGCACTGGCCAACCCCTGGATCGTGGTGGCCCGCCGCAGGATGATCCGGTCGTACTCCGGCGCGGTCGCGGTGAAGTAGTAGTAGCCGTCGGTGTGCTTGAAGATGTGGGGATCGGCCCGCTGGTTGGCCAACGGGTTCGTGTACTGCACCGCGGGTGACGCCGTCGCCGCGGGCGTCACCACCACCAGGCCCGCCAGAGCGGTCATGGCCGCCAGCGCGACCACGGCCAGCCTGCGAACGATCGACCGGGGAACAACCCTGTTCATCGGTTCTACTCCAAGTAAGGTCAGGCCAGCGGTGCGGTCACCGTGAACGAGGCGTCCCCGTTGAACACGGAGTCGGACGCACGCAGGTCGAGCCGCATCTCGTAGTTGTAGTGGCGCAGGTAGCGGCCGGGGAAGTTGAACGACTCGAACGACGTCGTGCCGGCGCCCGCCAGACCGGCCCGCCCGCAGAACGTCGCGTCCGCGCGGAACACCGCCGACCCGTCGTTGTTGTTCAACGCCAACCGCATGTTGTTGTGCCGCAGGTAGTAGCCGGGGAAGTTGACCGACTGGAACGAGTAGCAGTTGCTGTTCGCCAGGCCCGCGACGATGTTGAACGTGGCGTCACGCCGGTCGTTCAGCGCGCTGGACGAGCTGAGCGGGTCCACGTAGGCCAGGTTGTCGCGGTGCCGCAGGTAGCGGTCCGTCACGTTGGCCGATCGCAGCGAGCGGTTGCCCGTCGCCACCGCCGTGCTGTCGCCGACGTTCTCCCGCAGCACGGTGAAGTGCCGCGCGGTGCCGGACAGACCGGGCAGCTCCACCTTCGCGCCGAACGTGCTCAGGTTCGAGCTGTCGGCGTAGTAGTAGCGCCTGGCGCCGTACTGGTCGAAGTAGATCCGCCACGAGCCGTTGGGCAGCTGCACCAGGGCCGGGCCTTCGAGACCGGAACCCCAGCCCGCCCAGTTGCCGGTGCCGACGAACGACCACGGACCGTTCAACGACGTCGCGGTGGCGTGCTCGATGTACTTCGTGGTCTCGTTCTTGAGGAAGTTGTGGTACGTGCTGCCGACCTTGACGATGTAGCTGTCGATGTAGTTCGCCGGGATGCCCAGGGCCGTGGGCGAGGTCCACGAGGACAGCGCGCTGTTGGTCGCGGTGATCCGGTACGGCCGGAACTGGCCCGCGGTGCCCGCCGTGGACGCGGAGAAGACGACGTGCACGCTGCCGTCGGAGTCCTTGAACCACTCCGGTGCCCACGTGCTGCCGGTGGAGCCGTTGAGGCCGACGGTGACGTTGCGCAGGAACGTCCACGTCGTGTAGTCGGCGCTGCGCGCGAAGCCGATGGTGTCGCCGGTCCAGTTCGTGGTGTAGACGATGTAGTAGTAACCATCGGTGTGCCGCATGACGCTGGGGTCGCGGATCAGGCCTGACGGCGGCGTGTAGGCGTTGGACCGGACCAGGTCGAAGTTCGTCGCGTTCGTCGAGTCGTACACGTACATGTTCGACTCGCTGCTGTTGGTGAACGCCGTCATCAGGTAGTGCGGCACCGGTCCGGCCGCGAGGGCGGCCGGTACTGGTCCGGCGAGACCGAACGCGGCGACGACCAGGCTGGTCACGACGGCGAGCAGGGTGCGCTTGCGCATGGGCGGCTCTCGGGTCGGTAGGGGTCGGCGGCGATTGTTAGCGTTAACATTTCGAGCAGTTGCGAAACAGCGGGTTAACGGTGGCGGGGGCATATTGGTAACCCGGTGCGCGCGCCGTTGTCAATATGTGGTGTCAAGTTAATTAGCGTTAACAATCTTCACTCAACCGGCCGTTGCGCCGGTCGCGGCCGGCCTCTACCGTGCAATGTCGAAGCGCTTCGATGACGAGGGAGCTCCACGCTGCCCTGATGCGAAGGGGGACGTCCGTGTCGAGAGCACGCCGCCCGGTGCTGTTGACACTGGTCGCCTCGCTGGTACTGGCCCCGTTGCCGGCACACGCCCAAGAGCTCCCGTTCCGCGACCCGGACCTGCCGCGCGCCACCCGGGTCGACGACCTGCTGGGCAGGCTGACGGTCGACGAGAAGGTGTCGCTGCTGCACCAGTACCAACCCGCGATCCCGAGACTCGGGATAGGCGCGTTCAAGACCGGCACCGAGGCGCTGCACGGCGTCGCGTGGCTCGGTGAGTCGACGGTCTTCCCGCAGGCGCTGGGGCTGGCGAACACGTGGAATCCCGAACTGGTCGAACGGATCGGCGCCGTGACCGGCCGCGAGGCCCGGGGCTTCCACGCGCGGAACCCGGCGTTCAACGGCCTGAACCTGTGGGCCCCGGTGGTGAACCTGTTGCGCGACCCCCGGTGGGGGCGCAACGAGGAGGGTTACTCGGAGGACCCGTACCTGACCGGGCGGATCTCCACCGCGTTCGGCCAGGGCGTGCAGGGCGACCACCCCGACTACCTCCAGGCCGCGCCGACGTTGAAGCACTACGTGGCCTACAACGTGGAGAACCACCGCACCACCGTCGATTCGATCGTCCCGCCGCGCATCCTCAAGGACTACGACGAGGCCGCGTTCAAGCCGGCCATCTCGGCGAACGCCGCGACCGGCGTGATGGCCTCGTACAACCTGGTCAACGGCCGCCCGACGCACGTGGGCCCCGAACTGGACGACGTGGTGCGCTCGTGGACCGACGAGGACCTGCTGATCGTCGGTGACGCCGGCGGCGCGTCGAACCTCACCGGTTCGCAGCGGTACTACGCCACCAGGGCGGAGGGGAACGCGGCGGCCGTCCGGGCGGGGCTGGACAGCTTCACCGAGAACGACCAGAACTCCGCCCCGACCACGACGGCGATCAAGACCGCGATCAGCCAGGGTTTGCTGTCCGTGGCGGAGGTCGAGGAGGCCGCGCGGCACGTGCTGTCGATCCGGTTCCGGCTCGGCGAGTTCGACCCGCCCGGTCGCAACCCGTACGCGAGCATCACGCCGGACGTGATCGACTCGCCGGAGCACCGGCAGCTCGCCCGACGGGCCGCCGCCGAGCAGGTCGTGCTGCTGCGCAATGACAACAACACCCTGCCGCTGTCCACTGCGGACACGAAGAAGGTCGCGGTCGTCGGCCAGCTCGCCGACACGCTGTACGAGGACTGGTACTCCGGCACCATGCCCTACCGGATCACCCCGGTGAAGGGTCTCGCGGAACGCGCCGAGGTCACCTCCAGCGAAGGCGTGGACCGGATCAGGCTGAAGAACCTGGCCACCGGCAACTACGTCACGGCGTCCGCTGCGGACTCCGGCGCGGCGCTGACCGCCACCGAGGCGACGCCGACCGGCGCGAGCGGGCTGGACGTGTTCGACTGGGGCGAGGGCACCATCACGCTCCGTGCGGCGGCCAACGGCAAGACCGTGTCCCTGGGTGACGGGCGCAGCCTGGTCAACAACGCGGTGCAGCCCAACGGCTGGTTCGTCCAGCAGCAGTTCAAGCTCGTGGCCCAGGCCGACGGCTCGTACGTGCTGGAGTACGCCGGCAACGACATCACGCAGTCGTGGTTCGGCCGGAACAGGTACGTGGTCGTGGGCGCGGACGGTCGGCTCACCGTGGGCGCCGAGACGCCGGAGGCCGCGACGAAGTTCGGGCGCGAGGTCGTGCGCAGCGGTGTCGACAGCGCCGTGGCGGCGGCCAAGGGCGCCGACGCCGCGGTCGTGGTGGTCGGCAGCATGCCGTTCATCAACGGCCGTGAGGACGACGACCGCAACACCACCGTGCTCCCCGCAGGCCAGCGGGCCGTGATCGACGCGGTGCGCAAGGCCAACCCGCGCACGATCGTCGTGCTGGAGAGCAGCTACCCGTACTCGGGCGACTGGGACACCGCGGACCTGCCCGCGATCCTCTGGACCACGCACGCGGGCCAGGAGACCGGGCACGCGATCGCCGACGTGCTGTTCGGCGACCACAACCCCAGCGGCAAGCTGACCCAGACGTGGTACCGGTCGGACGCGGACCTGCCGGACATGCTCCAGTACGACATCTCCAAGTCGGGGCACACCTACCAGTACTTCCGCGGCAAGCCGCTGTACCCGTTCGGGTACGGGCTGAGCTACACGTCGTTCCGCTACTCGAAGTTGCGACTGGACCGGGCACTGGTCGACGCCTCCGGTCAGGTGAAGGTCCGGGTGGACGTGACGAACACCGGCGGTCGGGCCGGTGCCGAGGTGGTCCAGCTGTTCTCGCGGCAGAAGCAGTCACGGGTGCCGCAGCCGGTCAGGCAGCTGCGCGCCTTCGAACGCGTGCAGCTGCGGCCCGGTGAGACCAGGACGGTCGAGTTCACCGTCCGCGCGGCCGATCTGTCCTTCTGGGACGTGACGCGCGAGAAGCGGGTGGTGGAGACCGCGCCGCACGACCTGGTCGTCGGCGGGCTGACCCGCCCGATCACCGTGCGCGGCGAGACGATCCCGCCGCGCGACCTGCGCAAGACCACTCAGGCGCAGAACTTCGACGACTACTCCGGCGTGACCCTGGTGGACACCACCAAGGAACGCGGCACCGCCGTCGGCGCGACGGCAGCCGGCCAGTGGATCGCCTTCAAGGACGTGAACCTCGGCCGGTCCGCCCGGTCGCTGTCGGCGCGCGTGGCGAACGCGGACGCGCCGACGACCGTCGAGGTGCGCCTCGGCGGTCCCACCGGCCGACTGGTGGGCACGCTCGCCGTGCCGACCACGGCCGACAAGTACTCCTGGACGTCGGTCTCGACGCCGTTGCGCGACGCGACCGGACGGCAGGACGTGTACCTGGTCTTCGCGGGGAAGACCCGGATCGACGAGTTCACCGTGGGGGATTCCTGATGCCCAAGCGACTCCTGGTGGCCGCCGTCGCGGCCCTGATGGCTGTGGCCGGCTGCGGAGGTTCGGACAGCGCCTCCGACAGCAACACCCTCAAGCTGTGGCACTACGAGGGGCCGGACAGCGCCATGGGCGTGGCGTGGGCGGAGGCGATCAAGCAGTTCGAGGCCTCCCACCCGGGCGTGAAGGTCGAGTTCGAGGAGAAGGGCTTCGAACAGATCCAGAAGACCGCGCCGATGGTGCTCAACTCCAAGGACGCGCCGGACATCCTGGAGTACAACAAGGGCAACGCGACCGCGGGCCTGCTGTCCAGGCAGGGGCTGCTGACCGACATCAGCGAAGAGGTCGCCAAGCGCGGCTGGGACAAGAAGCTCGGCCCCGGCATCGACACCACGGCCAAGTACGACGAGCGCGGCGTGATGGGATCCGGCAAGTGGTACGGCATCCCCAACTACGCCGAGTACGTGATGGTCTACTACAACAAGGACATGTTCGACCAGCAGGGCCTCGCGGCGCCGAAGACGCTCGACGAGCTGACCGCCGCGATGAAGAAGTTCGTGGCCGCCGGCATCACGCCGCTCGCGGTGGGCGGCGCGGAGTACCCGGCGCACCAGATCCTGTACCAGCTGGCGCTCACCAAGGCCGACCGCGACTGGGTCGACCGGTTCCAGCGCTACACCGGTGACGTGGACTTCCACGACAAGGCGTGGGTGTACGGCGCGGAGACGTTCGCCGAGTGGCTGCGCGAGGGCTACATCAGCAAGGACTCGGCCGGGGTGAAGGCCGAGGACATGGGCCTGGCGTTCATGCAGGGCAAGAACCCGATCATGATCAGCGGCAGCTGGTGGTACGGCCGGGTGCAGGCCCAGGTGAAGGACTTCCAGTGGGCCTCGGTGCCGTGGCCGGGCATGACCTCCGGGTCCAGCGGCAACCTGTGGGTGGTGCCGAAGGGTGCGAAGAACAAGCAGCTGGCCTACGACTTCATCGAGATCACCATGTCCCCGGCGATCCAGGACAAGCTGCGCGACGCGGGCGGTGTGGCGGTCGCGCCGAGCGACACGCCCGCGGCCGACCCGAAGGCCAAGCAGCTCAACGACGACTTCAGCGAGCTGAGCGAGGGCGACCGGCTGGCGTTCTACCCGGACTGGCCCGCGCCCGGCTTCTACGACGTGCAGGTCTCGTCGGTGCAGAAGCTGATCACCGGTCAGGCGGGTCCGCACGAGGTGTTGACGGAGCTGTCCGACTACTACAAGGAGAACCTGGCGAGCGTAGGCAAATGAGTCTGGTCCCCACCTCGATCCGCGACCGCGGGTCGTACCTGCTGTTCCTCATCCCCGGCGGACTGCTGCTGCTCGCGGTGATCCTGGTGCCGTTCGGGATGAACATCGGCATCAGCTTCACCGAGTGGTCCGGCGCGGGCGAGCCGGAGTGGATCGGCCTGGACAACTACGTGCGGCTGATGTCGGACGGGACGTTCTGGGCGTCCTTCCGGCACAACGTCGGCCTGGTGGTCGCGATGGCGATCCTGCCGACCCTGGCCGGGCTGGTGATCGCGGCTGCCCTGTTCGACTTCATCGGCAAGCAGTTCGGCTCGCGGCACGCGGCCATCCTGCGGGCGTGCATCTACCTGCCGCAGGTGCTGCCCATCGCGGTGGCCGGGATCGTGTGGAGCTGGATCCTGGCCCCGCAGGACGGCGCGCTGAACGAGGTGCTGCGCGCCGTCGGGCTGGACTCGTTGGCGCAGAACTGGCTCGGCGACCCGGACCTGGCGCTGTGGACCGTGATGGGCGTGATGCTGTGGATCCAGGTCGGCTACCCGGTGGTGATCTTCATGGCCGGGATGCAGCGGGTCGACCCGTCGCTGCACGAGGCCGCGGAGCTGGACGGCGCGTCGTGGTGGGGCCGGTTCTGGCACGTCACCGTGCCGCAGATCCGGCCCGAGATCTTCGTCGTGCTGCTGACCTGCACGATCGCGGCGTTGAAGGTGTTCGCCCCGATCTACGTGCTGACCAGGGGCGGTCCGGGTGGTTCGACGAACGTCCCGTCGTACTACTCGTTCCAGAACTTCTTCGAGAAGACCCAGGTCGGCTACGGCGCCGCGATCGCGACCGTGCTGACGGTGCTGATCCTGGTGCTGACCTCGGTGTTCCTGCGGGTGCAGAACCGGGGTGAGCGCTGATGAGGCGGCACGCCGTGCTGTGGTCGATGATCGTGCTCGCCGTGGTGATGCTGGTGCCGTTCTTCATCGTGGTGCTCAACGCGGTGAAGACGCCGGAGGAGTACTCCACCGGCGGGCCGCTCAGCCTGCCGAGCGGGGTGTCGCTGGACGGCGTCATCGCGTTCTGGGAACGTGTCGACTTCGGCGAGAAGTTGCTCAACAGCGTGGTGATCAGCGGTTCGGTGGCCGTGCTCGCGGTCGTGGTGTCGGTGTTCAACGCCTACGCGCTGGGCATCGGCCGGGTGCGCGGCCGGCTGTGGATCCTGGTGCTGTTCCTGATCGCGAACACCCTGCCGCAGGAGGCGCTGGTCTACCCGCTCTACTTCCTGGCCAACGAGGTCGGGTTGTACGACACGAAGACGGCGGTCATCATCATCTTCACGGTGATCCAGGCCGCCTTCGGCACCTACTTGCTCACCTCGACGCTCGGCGGCTTCCCGCGTGAACTGCTGGAGGCCGCGCGCATCGACGGGGCGAACAAGTGGCAGACGTTGGTGCGGATCGTGGTGCCGATCAGCAGGCCCACCCTGGGTGTGCTGTTCGTGTTCTTCTTCATCTGGACCTGGAACGAGTTCTTCCTCCCGCTGGTGCTGCTGATCTCGAACGAGAACCAGACGGTGCCGGTGGCGCTGGGCGTGCTCCAGGGCCAGCGGATGATGGACGCCACCATGACCAGCGCCTCGGCGTTGCTCGGGGTCATCCCGGCCATCGTCTTCTTCCTCATCTTTCAACGCGCGTTGACCCGCGGCATCACGGCAGGAGCGGTCAAGTGAAGTTCAGCGACGGTTATTGGCTGCTGCGGCCCGGGGTCGAGGCGGCGCATCCGATCGAGGTGCACGACGTCACCACGGGGCCCGGGGAGGTCGTCGTGCACGCGTCGACCCGCCCGATCCGGCACCGCGGCGACACGCTCAAGGGGCCCGTGGTCACCTTGGGCCTCACCTCGCCGATGGCCGACGTGATCGGTGTGAAGATCACGCACTTCTCCGGGGAGACGCCCAAGGAACCGGCGTTCGCCCTCGCCACCGACGCCGCGCACGAGGCCAAGGTGGTCGACGACGTGGCCGGGGTGGTGATGACGGCGGGTGCGCTGTCGGTGCGCGTGCACCGGGGCGACGAGTGGCGGGTGGACTTCACCGCCGACGGTCGTCACCTGACCAGCAGCGGTACCAAGGGCATCGGCTTCATGACCCTGGACGGCAAGCACCACGTCCGCGAGCAGTTGGTCCTGGGTGTCGGTGACGCGGTCTACGGGCTGGGCGAGCGGTTCGGGCCGCTGGTCAAGAACGGCCAGACCGTGGACATCTGGAACGCCGACGGCGGCACGAGCAGCGAGCAGGCGTACAAGAACGTCCCGTTCTACCTGACCAACGCCGGGTACGGGATCTTCGTCAACCACCCCGGGCACGTCTCGTTCGAGGTGGGCTCGGAGGCGGTGTCGAAGGTCCAGTTCAGCGTCGAGGGCCAGTCGCTGGAGTACTTCCTGGTCTACGGCCCCACGCCGAGGGAGATCCTGCGCAAGTACACCGCGCTCACCGGGCGGCCCGCGTTGCCGCCCGCGTGGTCGTTCGGCCTGTGGCTGTCCACGTCGTTCACCACGAACTACGACGAGCAGACGGTGTCCGGGTTCATCGACGGGATGCTGGAACGCGACCTGCCGTTGAGCGTGTTCCACTTCGACTGCTTCTGGATGCGCGAGCAGCACTGGTGCGACTTCGAGTGGGATCCGCGCACGTTCCCGGACCCGGCCGGCATGCTGGAGCGGCTGCGCGCCCGAGGGCTGCGTGTCTCGTTGTGGATCAACCCGTACATCGCGCAGCGGTCGCCGATGTTCGCCGAGGGCAAGGCGAACGGGTACCTGCTGCGCAGGCCGAACGGCGACGTGTGGCAGTGGGACCTGTGGCAGCCGGGCATGGCGCTGGTGGACTTCACCAACCCGGCCGCCCGCGCGTGGTACGCGTCCAAACTGGACGGTCTGCTGGCGCAGGGCGTGGACTGCTTCAAGACCGACTTCGGCGAGCGCGTCCCGACCGATGTCGTCTACCACGACGGCTCCGACCCGGAGCGGATGCACAACTACTACACGCACCTGTACAACCAGACCGTGTTCGACGTGCTGCGCAAGCGGCGGGGCGAGGGTGAGGCGGTGGTGTTCGCCCGGTCGGCCACGGCGGGAGGGCAGCAGTTCCCGGTGCACTGGGGCGGCGACTGCGAGGCCACCTACGAGTCGATGGCGGAGAGCCTGCGCGGCGGGCTGTCGCTCGGCCTGTCCGGGTTCGGCTACTGGAGCCACGACATCGGCGGCTTCGAGGGCACGCCCACGGCGGCGGTGTTCAAGCGGTGGATCGCGTTCGGGCTGTTGTCCTCGCACAGCAGGCTGCACGGCAGCGGGTCGTACCGGGTGCCGTGGCTGTTCGACGAGGAGTCGGTGGACGTGCTGCGGCGGTTCACCAAGCTGAAGCTCCGGCTGATGCCGTACCTGGACCAGGCGGCGCGGCAGGCCGCCGGCGAGGGCGTGCCGATGATGCGGGCGATGGTGGTGGAGTTCCCGGACGACCCCGGCTGCGCCCACCTCGAACGCCAGTACATGCTCGGCGACGACCTGCTGGTCGCGCCGGTGTTCACCGACGACGGCGATGTCTCGTACTACGTCCCCGAGGGCACTTGGACGCACCTCCTCACCGGTGAGACCGTGCAGGGCCCGCGCTGGGTCCGCGACCGTTGCGACTTCCTCACCGCGCCGGTGCTCGTGCGGCCGAACACGATCCTGCCCGTCGGCGCGGTGGACGACCGGCCGGACTACGACTACGCCGAGGGCGTCACGCTGCAGGCGTACGAGTTGTCCGACGGCGACCACGTGACGGTGGTCGGCGACACGACGTTCCGCACGCACCGCGAGGGTGACGAGATCCGGGTCGAGGCCGAGGGCGCGCCGTCGCAGTGGCGGCTGCTCCTGGTCGGCACGCGGGCGGTGGACGTCGTGGAGGGCGGCGCGGTCGGCTCGCACCCCGACGGCGTGCTCATCAGCGCCGAGAGCGGCGCCCTGACCCTGCGTGGGATCCGGTGAGACTGTTAGCGGTCGCGCTCGTGCTGCTCGGCTCCCTCGCCGCGACCACCCCGGTGGTCGCGGCACCGGTGGCCGATTCTGCGGTGGCCGATTCGGTGGTGCCTGATTCTGCGATGTCTGATTTGGGCAGGCACGAGGTCTCCTACGACAAGTACTCGCTGACCGTGGACGGCGAGCGGGTCATGCTGTGGTCGGGGGAGTTCCACTACTTCCGGCTGCCCAGCCCCGAGCTGTGGCGCGACGTGCTGGAGAAGATCCGGGCCGCCGGGTTCAGCGGCGTGTCGCTGTACTTCCACTGGGGCTACCACTCGCCCGCGCCGGGCTCCTACGACTTCACCGGCGTGCGGGACGTCGACCGGCTGCTGCGGATGGCCGACGAACTCGGCCTGTACGTGGTGGCCCGGCCTGGGCCCTACATCAACGCCGAGACCAGCGGCGGCGGCTTCCCGGCGTGGCTGAAGGCGGTGGACGGCCGGGCCCGGTCCAGCGACCCCGGCTACACCGCGGCCTACCGGGAGTGGCTGGGCCACATCAACCCGATCATCGCCCGGCACCAGGTGTCGCGCGGCGGTTCGGTGATCGCCTACAACGTGGAGAACGAGTACGGGGTCAACGTCGACGCGGCCTACATGGAACAGCTCCAGCAGAAGGCCAGGGCCGACGGCATCGACGTGCCGATCGTGCACAACAACTGCTGCGGCGGGTACCTGGCCAACTGGTCGTCCGGCCAGGGCGCGGTGCAGATCCCCGGCGTCGACGACTACCCGCAGTCCTTCAACTGCCCCGATCCGAAGACATGGGCGTCGTGGGGCGAGGGTGTGACGCGCAGGCTGAACGACGACGCGCCCGTGTACGCCGCCGAGTACCAGGCGGGCGCGATCGACCTCAACAACGCGGGGTACGAGAAGTGCCGCGAGTTGACCGGCCCGGACTACATGAAGGTGTTCTACAAGTCGAACGTCATCAGCAGCGGCGCCACCATGTTCGGCTTCTACATGGCCTACGGCGGCACGTCCTGGGGTTGGCTGCCGCAGCCCAACGACGTCTACACCTCCTACGACTACGGCGCGGCGATCACCGAATCACGCGGCCTGACCACGAAGTACGACGAGTTCAAGCGCCAGGGGTACTTCATGACCTCGGTGGCGCCGATCCTCAAGACCGACCCGGCCACCGCGCCCACGTCCGCCGACCCGGCGGTGCACACCGAGGCGCGGTCCAACCCGGACACCCGTACCCAGTTCGTCCTGGTGCGGCACGCCGACCGCCGCACCGACACCGACCTGCCCACCACCCTGGACTGGTCCACCCCGGACGGTCGCTACCAGGTGCCGGTGCGGGTGGCCGGTCGGGACGCCAAGATCCTCGTCGCCGGCTACGACCTGGGCGGCCAGCGCCTGGCGTGGTCGAACTCCGAGATCCTGACCCACGTCACCGTGTCCGGCCGCGACGTGGCCGTGTTCTACGGCCGTGACGGCGAACAGGGCTCCACGGTGCTGCGCTACTCCACTGCACCGACCGTGAAGGTGCTCGACGGCGAGGTGCGCAGCTCGTACGAAAATGGCGACCTGCGGCTGGACTACACGCACTCGGGCCTGTCCCGCGTGCTGATCACCGGCGGTGGGCGGCAGCCGATGCTGCTCCTGCTCGGTACCGACGAGACCGCCGCGCAGTTCTGGCGGCTCGACACCGCCTCCGGGCCGGTCCTGGTCCGCGGCACGGCGTTGGCCCGGTCCGCCCAATTGGTCGGCGACCGGCTGGCGCTGCGCGCGGACACCGACCGTGCGACCGAGGTCGAGGTGTTCGCCCCGGCCCGCCACCTGACCGTCGGCGGACGGCCGGTGCCCGTGCGCCGGACGTCGAGCGGTTCCCTGCTCGGCTCGCTGCCCGGCCCGGAGCAGGTGCGCCTGCCCGAGCTGACGAACTGGCAGTACCGCGCCGAACCGCCCGGCTTCTCCGAATCCGGCTGGACCACGGCGGACAAGACCACCACGGCCAGCCCGATCAAGCCCAAGACGCTGCCGGTGCTCTACGCCGACGAGTACGGCCACCACAACGGCAACGTCTGGTACCGCGGCCGGTTCACCCCCACCGGGGCGGAGAAGACCGTCTCGGTCAACGCCATCACCGGCAAGCGCGGCATCTACCTGGTGTGGCTCAACGGCCGGTACCTCGGTTCGGCCGCGGGCGGCGTCCAGGCCGACTCCGAGCCGGTGAACCCCGACCCCGGCCGGGGCGACTTCGCGGTGCCCGAAGGCCTGCTGGCCGACGGGCAGCAGGCGGAGTTGACCGTGCTGGTCGAGAACATGGGCCACAACGACGACTGGACCGCCGACGACGTCCGGTTCAAGCAGCCGCGCGGCCTGTTCGGGGTGGTGGTCGAGGGGGCCACCGCGCCGATCTCGTGGCAGATCCGCGGTTCACGGCCCAGCGACGGCGAACGCGGCCCGATGAACACCGGCGGCCTGTACGGCGAACGCGCCGGCTGGCACCTGCCCGGCTCCGGAGGCTGGCAGCAGACGCCGGGCACGCTGTCACCGGGCGTGTCCTGGTACCGCACGAACTTCAGGCTGGACCTGCCGCGCGGGCACGACGTGTCGCTCGGCCTGCGGTTCGACGACGCCACCGCCCGCGGCTACCGGGTGCTGATCTTCGTCAACGGCTGGAACATGGGCCAGTACCTCAACGGTGTCGGGCCGCAGCGGGAGTTCGTGCTCCCGAACGGTGTGCTGCGCGACCACAACACGCTCACCTTCGCCGTGATCGCGACGGAGGCCGCGCAGGGTGATCCCGGACCGGTGAGCCTGGTGACCCTAGGCAACCACCGGACCGGTGCTCCCGCGGGCGGTTAGCCGCGGCGGCAGCAACTTGACGTCGAGCTCGGCCAGGCCGCCGAGCTGGTGCATCGCCAGCTCGACGGCCAGTCGGCCGAGTTCGGTTGCCGGGATGTCGACCGACGACAGCGGCACGGACTGCGCCTCGGCCAAGTCCGGCGGGCAGACCGCCAGCACGGAGATGTCCTGCGGCACCCGCTTGCCGCGCTTGGCCAGCTCGGACAGCAGCGGACCGAGGATGGCCTCGTTGTGCACCACCAGACCGGTGACCGGGCGGCGGCGGGAGAGCAGGTGGTCCAGGACGTCCCGGAGTCCGTCGTAGGTCGGGACGCAGGCCATCGTTTCCGCCTCGACACCGCGGTCCGCGGCGGTCTGCTCGAACCCGCGCAGGAACCGGCCCGCGTAGCTCGTGCCGCGCTCGTAGACGGCGGGGGAGGGGCCGATGAGCGCGATGTCGCGGTGGCCGAGGTCGGCCAGGTGGCTGACGCAGTCCGACCCGGCCGCGGTGAAGTCGAGGTCCACGCAGGCGAGGTCCCGGGTGTCGTCCGGCACGCCGATCAGCACCACGGGGCGGCCCAGCGACCGCAGCACCGGCACGCGGGGTTCGGCGGCCTCGACGTCCATCACGATGATCGCGTCGGCGAGGGCGGAGGCCGCGACCCGGTGCAGCCCTTCCGGGCCCTCGTCGGCGGTCAGCAGCAGCACGTCGTGGTCGTAGGAGCGGGCCTCGGCGACCGTGGCCGTGACGAACTGCATGACCACGGGGACGTTCAGGTCGGTGCGCATCGGCACGACGAGGGCGAGCACGTTCGTGCGGCTGCTCGCCAGCGCCCGCGCGCCCGCGTTCGGGCGGTAACCGAGCTTGCGGATGCTGTGGTGCACCCGTCGCCTGGTCGTCTCCGAGATCGAGCGCTTCCCGGACAGCACGTACGACACGGTGCTGGGCGAGACCCCGGCCGCCCGTGCGACGTCGGCGATGGTGACCATTCGCGGATCATAATACGTCCGGGCCGGGAGAATCGCCGTGGCGGTCCACAATGGACTAGACAACACGGGGTCGTCCGGCGGATCGATCCGCCGGTCGGGTGAGAGCGTTAACAACGACGGCGGCAGACGTCAATCTTCCCCGAAGTCTTGTTTGCCCGGTTAACAAACTTGAGTGCGTCGCGCGAATGTGCGGCAGGCGCTCGAACGCGGCCTGGAAGTTATCGCTAACACGCGGCGTGAGCTGCTCGAAGGCGTCGGCGGGTGTGGTGTGGGCCGCCGTCGTCACGGACCGTCCACACAGGATGCGACGTTGCTCCGGTCGGTCGGAACCCGTTCATGTCCGCGAACATTCCCGTTTTTCCTTGACTGCGACCGTGCCGTGACGCTGTCATGGGGTGGGAGCGCTGCTCCGGTCCGATCTGACGCGAGTTGACCGAACCCTGTGCGAGTTCAAGCGAGGGCTCCGGTCTCCACCCGTCTGGGAGCGTTCCCAACTGGAAGAACTCGATGGAGCGTTCTCTCCGGCAGACGTGGGAGGTACTCGCCGCGGGGTGGTTGACCGCCGCGGCCGTCCTCGTGCCGGCGGCACCCGCGTATGCCGCCAACACCTGCGAAGCGTGGAACGCGTTCTCGGGTCGACACCCGCAGACCCTGCTGCCCACACCCTGCCCAGGAGCACGAATGCGCCTGCACCGCCTGGTTCCCGCACTCGCCTTGCTGCTGTTCGCCGTCACACCCGCCGCCGGAGCGGAGGCCGACCCGACCCTCGTGGTGGCCCTCGACGGCAGCGACTCGAACCCCGGCACCGTCGACCGGCCGTTGCGGAACATCCAGAAGGCCGTCGACCTCGCCACACCCGGCACCACGATCCTCGTCCGGGGCGGCACGTACGCCGTGACGACGAACATCCAGATCCGCAAGAGCGGCGAGTCGGGCCGGCCGATCACCATGGCGAACTACCCCGGTGAGCGGGTCGTGGTCGACGGTGAGGCGCTGCCCGCGAGCCACACGCCGGTCGGCGGCAGCATCCCCCGCGAGCAGCGCGGCGTGTTCCACCAAGAGGCGTCGTGGTGGCGCGTGGTCGGGCTGGAGATCATCCGAGGTCCGTACGCGTACTACTGCGCCGGCTGCAACAACAACGTGTTCGAGCGGCTGGTGACGCGGGACAACTACGAGAGCGGCTTCCAGCTCCAGGGCGCGTCGAGCAACAACCAGATCCTGAACCTGGACAGCTACGGCAACCGCGACCCGCGCAAGAACGGGGAGAGCGCCGACGGCCTCGCCATCAAGGAGGGGTCGGGCACGGGCAACGTCGTGCGCGGCGCGCGGCTGTGGAACAACGTGGACGACGGGTTCGACGCGTGGCTGTTCACCTCGCCCATCCGGATCGAGAACACCGTGGCCTACGGCAACGGCTTCAACCGCTGGAACCTCCCGGACTTCTCCGGTGACGGCAACGGGTTCAAGCTCGGCGGCGGCAGCCCCGCGCCTGCGGTCGCGCACGTGGTGACGAACACCGTCGCGTACGGCAACGCGGCCCACGGGTACACCGACAACGGCAATCCCGGCTCGATGACGATCACCCGCAGCACGGCGTACCGCAACACCGCCAAGACCGGCTTCGACTTCGACGTGTCCCGCTCGGTGCTCACCTACAACCTGTCGGTCGGCAACAAGACCGCCGTCGCGCTCGGGTCCACGTCCACCGGGACGAACAACTCGTGGAACATCTCCGGCACGTGGACCGACTCGATGCTGCTGAGCACCAACGCGTCGGTCCTCATCGGGGCCCGTGACAGCGCCGGGAACATCCGCTACTCGACCTACCTCGAACCGCGCGACCACCCGCAGCTGGGTGCGCGGATCGGCAAGTAGCGAGGGCGCCCGCCGTCTGCGGAGCAGCGGTAATTCAACACCGTCCGGCACCACGACAGTTCTCCGGCTCGCCCGAACGCCTCCAGGGCGAGCCGGGGAACTCCTGCCCCGCGAGGTCGCCGTCGATCGTTCGCGACGCCGGAGGCGGCGCAATCCAACACTGTCAGCGAACTTGACCCGCGTCGAAGCGTCGGCGGTTGTCCTTGATGTCGGTGTGGTGGGCGCCTGCCCAGTCGATCAGCGACACGACGATGTCGAGCAGCGTGACGCCCAGGTTGGTGAGGGCGTACTCCACGCGCGGCGGGACTTCGGCGTAGGCGGTTCTGGTGACCAGGCCGTCACGGTGCAGTTGACGCAGGGTGAGCGTCAGCATGCGCTGGGAGATGCCGGGGATGGCGCGCTGGAGGTCGGTGTAGCGGAGCGGACCGTTCTGGAGCGCCGCGATGACCAGCGTGGTCCACTTGTCGCCGGCGCGGTCCAGGACGTCCCGGATGATCTCCACGCTCTCGTCGGGCCAGCGGGAACACGGCCCCGGGCGTGCGGCGGCGGTGTCCGCCTGCTTCGTGGCGGGTTCCATCACGCACGTCCTCCTCCGGTAACGCACACGGGTGTGCCTTTTGTACGCCGTTCCATGCTGACGCATGATGGCGTTGCGAACAAACAGTATGAATTGGAGGTCCACCGTGCGGGTGGAGATCTGGTCCGACATCATCTGCCCCTGGTGCGGCCTGGGCAACCACCGCCTCGACCGGGCGGTCGAGCGGTTCGAGCACGGCGCGGACGTCGAGGTGGTCCACCGGTCGTTCCCGCTGGACCCGAGCATGCCCAGCGGGCCGGTGATGACCGCGCGGGAGATGTTGAAGACCAAGCACGGCATGGACGACGACCAGGTCGAGGCGGCGACCGGCCACGTGCGGGAGCTGGCCGAGCGGGACGGCCTCACGCCGTACATCGTGGCGGACAACACGGTCGGCAACACCGCGTTGGTGCACGAGTTCCTCGCCTACGCCACCGACCGGGGCAAGCACACCGAGGCGTGGCACCGGACGTTCCGCGCGTACTTCGGCTCGGCACACCCGGTCTTCGAGATCGACGGGCTGCTCGACCTGGCCGCCGAACTGGGCCTGGACCGCGACGAGACCCGCCAGGTGCTGGAGGACCGCCGGTACCGGGACCAGGTCGAGGACGAGACGCGCCAGGCGCAGCGCCTCGGTGCCCGTGGGGTGCCGTTCATCGTCGTCGACGGCCAGTACGCCGTCTCGGGAGCCCAGGACACCGAGACCCTGCTGGACGTGCTGCGGCAGGTGTGGGCCAAGAGCCACCCGGCCCTGCCGTCCAACGCCTGACCTAGCGGCTGATCAGCGCAGGTAGCCGAGCATCGGCAGGCTCCGCTCACGCATCCCCTGGAGCACCAGCGCGGACATCTCGAACGCTCCGGTCATGGAGAAGTGCGTGTTGTCGGTGACGCCGTCGTTCGCCGCGGTCAGGAAGAGGCGTTGTGACGCGGTCGGGCCGAGGTCCTCGACCAGTGCCTTGCTCTTGGCCGTGAGGTCGATCAGCGGCACGCCGCGGCTCGTCGCCAGGCTCCTCATCCGTGCGGGCAGGTCGACGCCGACCCCGTTGACGTGCAGCGCGGTGGGCGTCAGCCGGCCGTTGGCGTCGAACAGCCTGCGGACCGGCGGGGTGACCAGGACCGGTGCGCCGCCGCGTGCCCGCACACCGTCCACCAGGGTGGTGAGGTTGCTGGTGAACACGTCCGCGGTGGTGGTCTTGTCGTTGTGGCCGAACTGGATCATCACCACGTCACCGGGCTTGACCAGCGGGCGCATCGTCGGGAACAGCGCGCTGTTGGACAGGAAGCTGCCCGAGCTCTCGCCGGAGTCGCCGTAGTTGGCGACCGAGAGCCCGTCCCGGAAGTACCGGGGCAGCGCCTGTCCCCAGCCCGCGTACGGCGCGGTGGGCTGGTCGCACACGGTGGAGTCACCCGCCAGGTACAGCACGGCGGGTGCGGCGGCGCGGGCGATGCCGATCCCGTTGAGCCGCGGCGCGGAACCGGTGAACACCAGGTCGAGGCCGGGGGTGCCGGTGCCGCCCTGGCCGGTCGGCTGGCCCTCCGGCTCGCGGACGTTCACGGTGAAGCGGTACCGCGCGAGCTGACCGGCTGCCGTGGTCACCGGGGCCAGCAGCACGCGCCGGGCCTCACCCTGCACCTCGGTGACACCGGCCCTGGTGGTGTCACCGAGCACGACGGTGACGTCGTAGTGGCCGGGCGCGAGGTCGTAGTGGCACTTGATGGGCGCGGTGCCCGTGCACTTGGCGCGCAACGCGGGATCGGGTGACGGCGCCGCCGCCGTGCCCGCTCCTGCTCCCGCCCAAGCCGGGGGAGCCATCACCCCCGCCGCCACAGCGATGACCGCGATCGTTCGCACTAGCCGACTCATGTTCTCTCCTGTCAAGGCGCTGACGAACTTCACTCGCTGAACCGGAAGTGCACAGTGCGGCGGTACTCGCCGGTGGCGACGTTCTTCCGGCTCTCCGGTCCCAACGTCTCGGCGGCGTGGAACTTGTTGCCCATGGCGGGAATCCCGTCCAGCAGGGAGATACCGCCCGCGGGGAACGGCGCGGTCGCGAACCGCGGGTCCTCGCCCACGTCGGGCGTGAACAGGCGCAGGAAGAGGTTCTCGTCCTCGGCGACGATGGTGATCGTGCCCTCGGTCGTGCGCAGCGCCGCCCAGTAGGTGTTGGCGTGGTAGCCCTTGAACTCCGGGTACTCCCAGCCGGACGCACCGGTGGCGGTGGTGTTGTGCTCCTTCGACCACACGCCGTGCCGCACGCCCCGCAGCCGGTTCTTCCACACCCGGTACGGCCCGTCGCCCAACCACGTCAGGCCGAGCGCCTTCTCCTCCGGGTAGTCCAGGCTGACGCCGAGGAGATCGTGTTCGCCCGTGCGGTGGTAGCGGTAGTCGAGGCGCAGCCACCCGTTCGGGTCGAGACGCCACCGCACCGAGTCGAGATCGCCGCTGTACGTGGCTTCCACGACGTGCGAACGGCCGTCGCGGGTGTGCGTGAGGCCGGTCAACCGCGCTTCACCGGCTGCCGGGACCGGGCCGTTGGCGAGCGACACGGCGGACCCGTTCCGGGTGACGCGGGCCAGCCTGCCGGTGGTCTTGTCGATCGTGATCGCGGTGCCGCGCGCGGACATGGTCACGCCGCCCGCGTCCTCCGCGACCTGGACGGCGCCGGGCGCGGGCGTCACCACGCGTTTGGCGAAGTCGGCCGCCTTCTTGATCCGCCACACCCACGTCCAGAGCGCCTTGCCGTCGGGGCCGTTGGCGGTGACGCGCAGCGCGTCGGCGCTCTGCCAACCGTTCGGCAGGCCGAGCGCGACCTTGCCCGTGGCGCCGGGAGCGATGTCCGGACCGGCCACGTCACCGTGCTTGGTCACCGTCGACTCGGTGCTCGCGGCGCCGGGGGAGGGGTGTTTGACCAGCTGCCACGTGAAGCGGCAGGCGCGGAGGTTGGTGAAGTCGTACCGGTTGACCACGCGGACCGTGCCGTCGAAGTTCGCCGGGAACGTGGAGGCGTAGTAGTCGGGATTGGCCAGTTGGACCGGTGACCAGATGTCCCGGATCGTGTGGAAGCTGGCTTCCTTCTCCCGGAACGGGCCGAGGACGCCGTCCGGCGCGTTGTTCCCGGTGGTGTCGATGGCCCCGTCCCGGTCGTCGCGGACCAGGCCCTCGTCCACGAACGCCCAGATGAACCCGCCCGCCCGGCGTGGCCCGGAGCCCATCAGGTTCCAGTAGTCGTTCAGGCCCGCGCCCCCGCCGCCGTCGTAGAGGGCGTGCAGGAACTCGGTGGACATGAAGATGTCCGAGGCTTCGAGGATGGCGCGGGTGCTGTCGTAGGTCTCGTAGTGGTCGGTGTTGATGCCGCTGAACGTCGCCCACGGGTGGATCACGGGACGTCGTTGGATGTCGTAGCGGGCGTAGTCGTCGTCCAGGGCGGTGTTCCAGCCGCCTTCGTTGCCGTTGGCCCACATCAGGATCGACGGGTGGTTGACGTCCCGGGTGACCATGGACGCGACCAGCGGTGCGCCGACGCCTTCGTCGTACTTCTTCTGCCAGCCGCCGAGCTCGTCGATCACGTAGAGGCCGAGTTCGTCGCACAGGTCGAGGAAGAAGGTGTCCGGCGGGTAGTGCGACATCCGGACGGCGTTGTTGTTCATCTCCTTCATCAGGAGGATGTCCATCCGCGCCAGACGCGGGCTCGACGCACGCCCGAGGGTCGGCCAGAACGTGTGCCGGTTGGTGCCCTTGAGGATGACTTTCACCCCGTTGACGTAGACACCGTCACCGGTACGGACCTCGATCGTGCGGAACCCGAAGCGCTCGGTGACGGCGTGCAGCGGTGTGCCGGAGGCGTCGGTGAGCTGGACGTCCACCCGGTACAGGTTCGGCGTCTCCGCTGTCCACGTGCGAGGCGAGGTCACGGACGTGGACAGCGTCGCCACCGCCGCGCCCGGCGTGACCGCCGACGAGAACGGGTTGCCGACGTTCGTGCCGTCGAGCCGCTTGAGCTGCCCGACCACCCGACCCGCCGCCGTGACGCCGTCGAGGTGCACGTCCATCCGGAACGTGCCGTCGGCCTTGGCGTCGACCGCGATCCGGTCGACCCGGGCGGCGGGGAAGGCCTGGATCGACACGGGCCGGTAGATGCCGCTGAAGTTCCAGTAGTCGCCGCGGCGCTCGGCGTTGTTGACCGAGTCGTCGGTGGAGTCCCGGCTGACGGTGACCTCCAGCAGGTTCTCCTGCCCCAGCCGCAGCAACGACGTGATGTCGTACCGGAAGCGGTAGAACCCGCCCTGGTGGACCGGGCCCGCCAGGGTGCCGTTGACCCGGACCTCGGTGTCGGTCATCGAACCTTCGAACACCACGAAGACGCGCTTGTCGGCCCACGACACCGACGGGGTGAAGCCGCGCCGGTACAGGCCCTTCTCCTCGGGCCTGAGGTTCCAACCCCACTGGTAGGTGCCGAAACCGTGGCACTCCCAGTTCGACGGCGTGGGGATCCTGCTCCACACGCCGCTGTTGCGCCCTTCGGTGACCTGGAAGTCCCAGTCCACCGTGTGGTCCGCGTCGGTGCCGGTCAACACCACCACTTCGGTGCCGGGACCCGTCGGTGCCGCGTTCGCCGCCGTGACGCCGATCGTCGACAACCCGGCCACCCCCAATCCTGCCGCGCCCAACTCCAGGAAGTTGCGCCGGTTGAGCTCCACGTGGACCTCCCCTAGCCGGTGGGCGGCTCGGTGGTGAGGCCTCCGCACGCCCGGGTCGTCCGATGTCTGGGCTGCGCCCTCAACTGGAACGTAACGCAGTGGTCAAGAGAACAGGTTGGTGTGACACGACTTCACGTCTCAGATGGGTGGCGGTGTGAACGGTGGAACGCCTGTCATCCGATGTCCGGGTTCGATCCTCGGTCGAGCATCCTCCGAGAAGACTTCCCCCCGGCCCGCGGGAACGATGGTCGGTGTCGGTCACGCCGTGACCCGCACGAGGCGATGGGCATCGTCGAAAGCGAGAAGCAATGACCACCACATCACCAGTCGCCAACGAGGCCGCCGCGGCCGAGCAGGCGCTGATCGCGGGCGTTTCCACGCGCATGGTCGCGGCTTGGGCCGCACACGACGCGGACGCGTTCGCCGACCTGTTCACCGAGGACGGAACCCTGATCCTGCCCGGGGTGTACAAGAAGGGCCGCGACGAGATCCGTGAGTTCATGGCGACCGCGTACGCGAGCTACTACAAGGGCACGACCGTCACCGGCCGGCCGCTCGACATGAAGCCGCTGGCCCCTGGTGCCGTCGCACTGCTGACCGTCGGGGGCGTGGTGCCGGCGGGCGAGTCCGAGCTGCCCGCGGAGAACGCCATCCGTGCTTCGTGGATCCTCGTCAAGCGGGACGCCGAGTGGAAGCTCGCCGTCTACCAGAACTGCCCGCGGGACACCGCGACCTCCTGACGGGGTGTGCGATGCGGCGGGGGACGGGCGACGTGCCGCCCACCCCGCCGCTTTTTCACGGGACCGGGCGCGGGATCGGGTACGCCGGACGCGGAGTTCACGAACCCGCCGGGGTGACGAGCGTCAGCGCCGGGAAAGCCAGGCCGTCAGACCGGCGGCGGACGGGGCCTCGCCCCGGAACGCCTCGCTCAGCACGTGTTGGTACCGCCGAGCTTCCGGTGAGCTCAGGTCCGGTGCGCGCAACCACGGCGCGAGGCGCGTCCGCTCGTCGTCCGCCGCGTGGCCGCCGAGCACCAGGCGGTCCGGGGCGGACGGGTCGATCTCCACTCCCACGCGTTCGGCTTCCGCGCGCACGACCCGTTCCGCCTCGGCCGAGCGAGCGGAGGAGTCGGTGACCAACGCGAGCGGCCCGGACGACGAGGCCACGAGTTCCCGGAGATCCGCCGCGTCGGCGTCGGTCAGCGCGGGCCACGGCTGCTCGGTGCGCCGACCGGCGAGCACCGACGCCAGCACGGCGCCGGCGTACTCCGGCCCCTCCGCGCCGCGCACATCGGGCCCGGTCCACGCGTCACCTCCCGGATCGACCGGGATGGTGGCGCGCTCGCCCGCGCACTCCAGCCACAACGTGCCACGCCCTTCGGCCAACCACACCAATGCCCACCGTCCGCTCGCGCCCGCCCGCGGCTCCGCGGCCACCAACGCCTCCTGGGCGTTGCCGATCCGCACCGGCTCGTCCGGCACGTGCACGAGGTTCCACCCGGGCCGGTGAGGCACGACGAGGACGTCGAGCGGGTGTTGGTCCACGCGGACTCTGGTGAGCAGCGGTTCGCCGGGCGTGGGCGTGGCGAGGTGCCCGGCCAGCACCACCTGGGCGAGGCTTGCCAGCAGCGCCAGTCCCGTGCCCGCTCCCACCACGCGCACCACCACCGTCGGCGGGCACAGCGCGGCCCACGCGATGCCGACGAACCCGGTCATCAGCACGACGTGCGAGACGGCCGACGGGGGCCCGGTGAACCACACGACGACCGCGGCGGTGGACATCGAGGCCACCGCCACCGCGCACCGGGCGAGCGCCGGCACCGGTTTGCGCAGCAACGACGGCGCGACCAGGCCCGCGATCACCGCCACCGCGGCGGGACCGGGCAGCCAGGTCGCGTCGGCGACGAGCAGCGCGACGATCCCGCCGAGCGCGGACACCGCGGTGACCACCCGCCGGGTGAGCACCCCGGACGACGCGGGTGTGAACGGTCGGGCCAGCGCCCAGCCGGCGGCGACGGTCACGGCGATCAGCAGCAGGAACCGCAGCAGGGCGAAGCCCAGGGGGAGCCCTGCGCTCGCCCCGTGATCGTGCATCGGATCAGGCGCGGACGGGCACGGCGCAGCTGCACGCCATGTGTTCGCGTTCCTGTTCGGTCGGCCGCCGGTGCAGGAGCATCGCCACCACCATCGGCGCGAACACCACCGCGTTGTAGAACAGGTGCAACTCCACCCGCGGGATCAGTAATTGGATGACGCTGGTGGGCACCGGACGGCCCAACAGGAATACGCCGGTCGACGATTGGATGATGAGCAACAGGTGCTCGATGTGGTGCCAGAACTGTAAGCCCAACGCGATGCTCCACCAGGTGCGGGACCGCCCGGTGAAACCCTTTCGCAACGCGAACAGAGCCACGAGCATCACCAGCGCGAACCCGTAGTGCAGGACCTCCGAACTCACCAGCCACGGGAACCACAAGCCCAGCGCGCCCTTGGATCGCGGCACCGGCCAACCCAAGCCGTAGATCTGCACCGCCTGGGTGATGTGCTCCACCCAGTGTGCGATGACGATCACGAGGAACGCGTAGAGCGCGGTGCGGTGCCAACGTGTGTTCAGGGCGTTACCCGCCCCGTGCGAATGGAGTGTCGAGCTCGCCACTTGTTCCTCCTGCTGTGGTCGCCCCCGCATTTGTCCGGTGACCTGCGACGTTACCGGTCGGTGCCGTGCGGGAAAACGCATCGGGGCGGAGAGCGCACTTTCAGAGAAGGGCGGGTGCGCCACAAGTGGCTACCGTTGCCCCGTACGTGACGGCGTAGTCGAGTCTCACGTGTTTCTTTCCTCCCGGACATTCGTCGCTCTCACGATAGGAACAGGCTCGTGACGATCTCTTCCGCGTTGCCGACGCTGTCTGCGTCCGCTACCGAATTGGCAGACCTCGACCGACGGTTCCTGGTGCACCCACACCAGCGTGGTGACCGCAACGACCGCGTGGTGATCGTTCGCGGCCAGGGCTCCACGGTCTGGGACGCGCACGGCAACGAGCTGATCGACGCCACTGGTGGCGGCAACTGGTTGTCGCAAGTCGGGCACGGGCGCCGTGAGCTCGCCGACGCCGCGGCCGAGCAGATCTCGACGCTGGAGTACTACACCGGGTTCTTCGACTACTCCAACGACAAGGCCGTCCAACTCGCCGCCCGCCTCAACGCGCTGTCCCCCGAGGGGATCGACCGGGTGTTCTTCACCTCCGGCGGCTCGGACAGCGTGGAGTCGGCGATCAAGTCCGCCCGCCTCTACCACAACCGGCGCGGGGAGCCGGACCGCACGTGGATCCTCGCCCGCCGCTTCGGCTACCACGGCGCCTCCTACGGCAGCGGCACGGCGACCGGCTTCGACATGATGCAGACCTACGTCGGGCCGAACCTGCCCAACGTGGAGAAGCTGTCCCCGGTCTGGCCGTACCGGACCGAGATGTACGGCGGCCTCGACGTCACCGACGCCCTGATCAAGGAGCTGGAGGAGACCATCGAGCGGGTCGGCGCGGGCAACATCGCCGCCATGATCGGCGAGCCGGTGATGGCGGGCGGCGGCGTCCACACCCCGCCCGAGGACTACTGGCCCCGCGTCCGCGAGGTGCTGACCAGGAACGGCATCCTGCTCATCGCCGACGAGGTCGTCACCGGCTTCGGCCGCACCGGTGCGTGGTTCGACTCGGTGCGGCGCGGCATGCGGCCCGACATGATCACCGTCGCGAAGGGCATCACCAGCGGCTACGTCCCGTTGGGCGGCCTGCTGATGAGCGACGCGATCGCCGAGGTCGTCACCAGCAACGAGGGCTTCTTCCACGGCTACACCTACGCGGGCCACCCGGTGGCGTGCGCGGTGGCGCTCGCCAACCTCGACATCATCGAGAAGGAGGGGCTGGTCGACCGTTCGCTGGTCGTGGGCGACTGGTTCCGTGACGCCCTGGCGCCCGCGAAGGATCTCCCGCAGGTCGGCGACGTCCGCGTCGAGGGCGCGACGGTCGGCATCGAACTGGTGGTCAGCAAGCAGACCAAGGAGCCCATGGGCATCCCGTTCGTGGCCGAAGGCGTGGCCGACGAGGTGCGCCGCAACCACAACGTCATCATCCGCCCGTACGGCAACGTGATGGTGATGTCCCCGCCGCTGGTCATCGACGAGCACGAGGTGCGCCGCGTGGCCGAGGCGACGATCGAGGTGCTGTCCCGTCTGGGCGCCGACGGCAAAGTCGCCCCGAAGTAAGCACACACACGCACACGACAAGGCCTCGCCCGGCAGTTCGGGCGGGGCCTTGTCGTGTGCGGGCCTTGTCGTGTGTGGCCTGAGCGGTCGACCGGGTGCGGCAGCCCACACGGCTGTGCCCCGCACGACCGGGTCGTCATGCGGGGCACAGCCGCGGAGATCGATCAACCGACAGCGTTCCCGGAGGGTGGGGCGCCGTGGCGACGGGTCATGGCTTCAGCGAGCGGACGAACGTGCGGATGTCGGACACGAACAGGTCGGGCTCCTCGAACGCGGCGAAGTGGCCACCGCGCTCGAACTCCGTCCAGTGGGTGATCGTCGGCAACACCCGCTCGGCGAACCGCCGGATGGGCGGCGCCGCGTCGTGCGGGAACACCGCGACACCCGCGGGCATCGTCAACGGCCACGGCCCGGCCCACCGAGCGGCCACGTTGGGGTCGGTCCGGTCGGTCGACTCGTAGTACAGCTGCGCCGAGGAGCCGGCGGTGGCGGTGAGCCAGAAGATCGTCACGATCGCCAGCATCCGGTCGCGGTCCACCGCGTCCTCGGGCACCAGGTGCGAGTCGGTCCACTCCTTGTACTTCTCCACCACCCACGCGAGCTGGCCCACCGGTGAATCGGTCAGCCCGTAGGCCAACGTCTGCGGCCGGGTCGCCTGGATCTTCATGTACCCCGACTGCTCCAGGTCGAAGTTCATGAGCTGTCCCAACCGCTGCTGGTCACGAGGCGTCAGACCGGCCATCTCGGCCGGGTCCGGCGGCGGGAAGGTCACCAGCATGTTCAAGTGCACACCTTTGACGTGCTCGGGGTCGATCAGGCCCAGCTCCAAGGAGATCAGCAGACCCCAGTCACCGCCTTGCGCGACGTAGGACGAGTAGCCCAGCCGGGCCATCAGCTCCTTCCAGGCTCTGGCGACCCGGTCCACGTCCCACCCGGCGGCCCCGGTGGGGCCGGAGAAGCCGAAGCCGGGGATGGACGGGATGACCACGTGGAAGGCGTCGGCCGGGTCGCCGCCGTGGGCGCGCGGGTCGGTCAACGGGCCGATCACGTCGAGGAACTCCACGAACGAGCCGGGCCAACCGTGGGTGAGGATCAGCGGCGTCGCGTCCGGCTCGGGCGAGGTCACGTGCACGTAGTGGATCGTCGTGCCGTCGATCTCGGTGGTGAACTGGGGGAGTTCGTTGAGCCGTCGCTCCATGGCCCGCCAGTCGAACTCGGTCCGCCAGTACTCCGCCAACTCCTGGAGGTAGCCGACGGGCACGCCCCTGGCCCAGCCCACGTCGGGCACCTCCTCGGGCCACCGCGTGTTCTCGAGCCTGCGGTCGAGGTCGTCGAGGGCGGCCTGCGGGATCTCGATGCGGAACGGTTGCATGCGCGCTGCCTTTCGTCCGGGGCACCCACGCTACATCCGCGTGCGTGGCACAAAAAGACATTCCCGGTGGTTCTCCGAAATTGAGCACTCTCGGATAAACGGCCTCCTCGGTGCGCATTCTCGAAGATGTTCCGGTAGGTGTCTTCGCCCATTCTTTGGGTAGTCCCCCGAGGAGGAGAACCGGATGTACGACTACGTGATCGTTGGCGCAGGGTCGGCAGGCAGTGTGCTCGCGGCGCGGTTGACAGAGGATCCCGACGTCAAGGTCTGCCTCATCGAGGCAGGTCCGGCCGACAGCTCGGAGAACGTCCACGTGCCGGCGGCGTTCGGCAAGCTCTTCCGCACCCGGCTCGACTGGGACTTCGACACCCACGACGAGCCGCACCTCGACGGCCGCCGGGTGTACCTGCCGCGCGGTCGGGTCCTGGGCGGTTCGAGCTCGATCAACGCGATGATCTACATCCGCGGCAACCGGGCCGACTACGACAGCTGGGGCCAGCCGGGCTGGTCCTACGACGAGCTGCTGCCGTACTTCATCCGCGCGGAGGACAACGAGCGCGGCGCGTCGGAGTACCACGGCGTCGGCGGGCCGCTGAGCGTGTCGGACAGCCGGTCGCGCAACCCGATGTCCACCGCGTTCGTGGAGGCCGCCCTGCAGGCGGGGTTCTCGGCGAACGACGACTTCAACGGGGCCGACCAGGACGGCTTCGGCATGTACCAGGTGACCCAGCGGGACGGGAAGCGGTGCAGCGCCGCGGTCGCGTACCTGCACCCGGCGATGTCCCGGCCGAACCTGACCGTCGAGACGAACGTGCGGGTCCACCGGGTCACCTTCGAGGGCGACCGGGCCACCGGCGTCATCGGCTCGCGGCTGGACGACGAACTGGTCATCCGCGCCGAGCGCGAGGTGATCCTCGCCGCGGGCGCCTACAACTCCCCGCAGTTGCTCCAGCTCTCCGGCATCGGGCCCGCCGAGATGCTGCGCGCGCTGGACGTCCCGGTCGTGCTGGACCAGCCGCTGGTCGGGCAGAACCTCCAGGACCACCCGCACGTGATGCTGGTGTTCGCGCACTCCCAGCCGATCAGCCTGCTGGCGGCGGGCGACCCGAAGTACGTGCAGGAGTACGTCGAGCACGGCACCGGCCCGCTGAGCTCCAACATCGGCGAGGCGGGCGGGTTCTTCCGCAGCGGCGCCGCTCCGGCCGCACCCGACCTGCAATTCCTCGCAGGTCCGGTGATGTTCGCCGATGGTGGCCTGGGCACGCCGACCGACCACGCCATCTCCTACGGCGCGTGCCTGCTCACCCCGCGCAGCCGGGGCAGCGTCACGATCGCGTCGAACGACCCCACCGGCAAGGTGAAGATCGTCCACAACTACTACCAGGACGACGCCGACCTGCGGGCGATGGTCGACGGCGTGCGCGCGGGCATGGAGATCGCCCGCCAGAGGGCGCTCGGGCCCTACACCGAGCGTCAGATCTCGCCGCCCGACTCGGACTCCGACGCCGACCTGCGAGCCCACGTGCGGCGGGCCACCCAGACGATGTACCACCCCACGGGAACCTGCGCCATGGGTGCCGTGGTCGACGCGGAACTGCGCGTGCGGGGCGTTCGGGGTCTGCGCGTGGTGGATGCCTCGGTCATGCCGACGGTCATCCGCGGAAATACCAACGCGCCGACGATCGCCATCGCGGAGAAAGCCTCCGATCTCATTCGCGGACTCACGGCACCGACCCGGTCGGCGGTCGCCGTCGGCAGCGCCTGAAATTCCCTGGAACTCTATTCCCGGTATTTGTCGGGCGCCGACTTTTGTTTTTCCGATGTTAGGAGAGGGCGTCGTGGCCAACCACGTGGGAGACCGCGCCGTCGTGCTCGGGGCGAGCATGGCGGGGCTGATGGCGGCGAGAGTGCTCGCCGAGTCGTACGCGGAAGTCGTCGTGGTGGACCGCGACGACCTGTCCGAGGTGAGCGGGACGCCGCGCAAGAGCGTGCGGCAGGGTGGGCACGCGCACGCGCTGCTCGCCAGGGGCCTCCAGGTCCTCGAGGACCTGTACCCGGGCTTGACGCTGGAGCTGGAGGCCCTCGGGATGCCGATCGGGGACCTCGGGAACAACATACGCTGGTACTTCAACGGCAGGCAGATCCGCCAGGTCGACACCGGACTGGTCATCGTGTCGCTGGTCCGCCCCCTGCTGGAGGGCCAGGTGCGGGTGCGGACCGCGGCGCTGTCGGGCGTCACCATGATGGACCGCACCGACATCCTCGGACTCGCGACCACGCCCGACCGCGGCCGGGTCACCGGTGTGACGGTGCGGCGCCAGTCGGATGGAGTGGACGAGTTGCTGCCGGCCGACCTGGTCGTGGACACCACCGGGCGTGGCTCGCGCACCGCGGCGTGGCTGGAGGAGCTGGGCTACCAACGGGCGCCGGAGGAGAAGGTCAAGATCGGTCTGACCTACACCACCCAGCACTACCGGCTGTCCGAGAACGTGCTCGGCGACGACCTGGCCAGTATTCCGGTCGCCACACCCGGCCACCCGCGCGGCGCGGTGTTCTCCCGGGCTTGCGGGCGGTATCAGCTCTCGCTGACCGGCATCCTCGGCGACCAGCCGCCGACCGACCCGGAAGGCTTCCTCCGCTACGCCCGGTCGTTGCCCGTCCCGGACATCTACGAGTGGGTGCGCGACGCCGAGCCGATCGACGAGCCCGCGGCCATCCGCTACCCGGCCAGTGTGCGGCGGCACTACGAGAAGCTGACCGCGTTCCCGGACGGCCTGCTGGTCATGGGCGACGGCGCGACCAGTTTCAACCCGGTCTACGCCCAGGGGATGACGGTGGCGGCGCTGGAGGCGCTGGAGCTGCGCGACCACCTGCGCCGCGGGTCCGCGCCGCCGTTCCGCCGGTTCTTCGCCGACATCGCGCGGGTGATCGACGGACCGTGGGAGATCGCCGCCACCAGCGACCTCAGCCACCCCGGCGTGGCGGGCAAGCGCACCCCGAAGATCAAGTTCATCAACGGCTACCTGGCCCGACTGCACGCCGCCGCGTCGAACGACCCGCACCTGTCCAACGCGTTCCTGCGCGTCGCGGGGCTGATCGACGCCCCGCCCACGTTGATGAAGCCCGCCACGCTCCTGCGCGTGCTGCGCGCGGGGAAACCGCCCGCGCAGCCCGTCCCGCCGCGCACCATCGACTCCGCGAGCAGTTCCACGGCCTGACCCACGCCGAAGACCGGAGTCCGCGGCGGCCCGCGAGGCGCTGTGCGTCGGACGTGCGTTCCCCGAAAGCGCCCTGCGGGCGCCTGCCGAGCGATCGGCGGGCGCCCGCAGGCGTTCTGATCAGCCGATGACCGCGGGTCAGCCGACGACTGCGGTCAGCCGACGACCGCGGGTCAGCCGATGACCGCGGGTCAGCCGACGACCGCGGGCTCCGGCAGCGGGAACAGCCCGAGGAAGCGCTCGACCCGAGCCCGATCGCCCGTGACGGTGAGCTCGCCCGCCTCCAGCGCGTCGGCGAGGCGCCGGCCGCTCCAGATCAGGTCGTTGAGCGTCGAGGGGTCGGTCTCGATGACCGCGTGCGGGTGGTCCAACTCGCCGCGCAGGATCCAGATCCGGCCCGCCGACAGCTGGAGCCGGAAGCTGTCCTCGCCCAGTCGCAGCACCAGGTCCGCGATGAAGCCCTCGGCCCGGACCGGGTCGAACAACGTCTTCAGCGCCAGCATCAGCGAGTCCACGCTGATGGCCGCGTCGTGCCGCATGGACGGCGAACGGCCGCCCCACCGGCCGAGCGCCGTGATCACCGGCTCCAGCTCCTTGCCCCAGGACGTCAGCTCGTACACCCACGCGGCGGCGGGCGGGGCGAGCTTCCGTCTCTGCACGATGCCCACGTCCTCCAGCTCGCGCAGTCGCTGGGACAGCACGTTGGGGCTCGCGCCGGGCATCCCGACCCGCAGGTCGGTGAAGCGCTTCGGGCCGAACAGCAGTTCGCGGACGATCAGCAACGCCCAGCGCTCGCCCACGAGATCGAGGGCGTGAGCTGCCGCGCACCCGTCGTCGTACTTGCGCTTGGTCGCCATGCTGCCACTCTACCAGCCGAAGTCCTGTGCTCGACCTTTCTAGTTGCTTTTTAGGACTAGTCACTAGTACTGTGCAACCTCAAGACATCGTAAAAGGACCGGCAAGTCCTAGGAGTGCAGTATGGATCACGAACGGATCGACCGGACCACCTCGCAGCCGCCGGTGCGGGCCGAGCCGCCCGATCCACGGCGCTGGAAGGCGTTGGCGCTGCTCGGCACGGCTTTCTTCATGGTGATCCTGGACGCGACGATCGTGCTCACCGCGATCCCGTCGATGCAGGAGGACCTGAACTTCGACGTGGCCGGCGTGCAGTGGGTGCTGACCGCGTACGCCGTGACCTTCGGCGGCCTCATGCTGTTCTTCGGTCGGGTAGCCGACCTGATGGGCCGCCGGGGGGTCTTCCTCGTCGGGATCGTGCTGTTCGTGCTGTCGTCGCTGTTGGCGGGCGTGGCCTGGACGGGCGGCGTGCTGATCGTCGGCCGCACGCTCCAGGGCGTCTCCGCGGCCATCATGGCGCCGACCGCGCTGTCCATGGTGGTGTCGATCTTCCAGGACCCCGCGGAGCGCAACAAGGCGCTCGGTGTCTGGGGCGGCCTGGGCGGCATCGGCGCGACCGCGGGTCTGCTGCTCGGCGGCCTGATCACCTCGGGACTGGGCTGGGAGTGGATCTTCTTCATCAACATCCCGGTCGGCGTCGTGATCTTCCTGCTGGTGCCGGTGCTCATCAGCGAGAGCCGCGAACGGGTCGCCGTGCGCCGGTTCGACGTCGCGGGCGCCGTCACCATCACCGGCTCGCTCGTCGCGCTGATCTACGCGGTGATCAACGCGCCGGAGGTCGGCTGGGGCAGCCTCAGCACGATCACGCTGTTCGCCGTGGCGGCGGTGCTCCTCGTGCTGTTCCTGATCATCGAAGCGCGCTCGGCCGCCCCACTGGTGCCGTTGCGGATCTTCAAGTTGCGTACCCTGGTCACCGGCAACGTGGTGATCCTCGCGGTCGGTCTCACCGTCGACGGCATGCTCTTCCCGCTGACGCTCTACGCGCAGCAGGTCCTGGGGTACTCGGCCCTGGAGTTCGGCCTCACCAGCGCGGTCATGACGGTCATGTCGATCGTCGGCGCCTTCGCGGGACAGGCGGCGGTCACCAAGCTGGGCCTGCGCCCGGTCGCCGTGCCCGCGCTGCTGCTGATCGCGGTCGGCACGCTGCTGCTGATCTCGGTGTCCCGTGACGGCACGTTCTTCGGCGACCTGTTCTGGGGTCTGCTGATCTTCGGCCCCGGTATGGGCGCCGCGTTCGTCACTTCCCAGATCGCCGCCCTCGACGGCGTCGCGGAGGAGGAAGCGGGTCTGGCCGCCGGCCTGGTCGACACCTCGTTCAACATCGGCAGCGCGCTCGGCATCGCCATCGTGACCTCGGTCGCGGTGTCGGTCGCCGGTGGCGTGTCCGCGAGCGACCCCTTGGTCGCACTGACCGAAGGCCTCCAGTCCGCGTTCCTCGTCGCGACGGTGTTCGCCGGACTGGGCCTGCTCGCCGCGCTCTTCCTCCCCGGAAAGACCCCCAGTCCCGAGGAGACGAGCGCGGAGGCGGAGTACGTGTCCACTCAGGACTGACCCGCCACGGGAGTCGCGCGGATGACATCCCCCCTCATCCGCGCGACTCCCGGTCTGTTTGTTCCACAGAGAGAGGGAATTCCATGAGCACCCACGTGATCCAGTACACGACGAAGGACGCGGAAGCCGCGGACGAGAACCAGCAGCTGGTCGAGAAGATCTTCGCCCAGCTCAACGCGGACGACCCCGGTGGGATGAGGTACGCGACCTTCCGGCTCGCGGACGGGGTGACGTTCGTCCACGTCGTCGTGCACGAGACCGACGACAACCCGCTCGACGGGATCGCCGCGTTCGCCGAGTTCCAGAAGGGTTTCGGCGACCGGGTGGGCGGGCCGCCGTCGTTCAGCGACGCGACCTTGCTCGGCTCCTACCGGTTCGCCGGGTAGCGCGTGAACGCCGGAGCGCCGACATCCCCATGTGGTGGTGGATGTCGGCGCTCCGGGCTGATGTCGTTCCAGTGATGCCACCGGGCCGGCGCGATCAGACGTCCGTGAGGTCCGCCGGCTCGACGGGCTTGGCGGGCTTGGCGGGCTTGGCCGAGGGACGGTGGCGGACCATGAAGACCGCCAGCAGGCTGCCGAGCAGGACCGCACCCGCGGCCACGGCGAGAGTGGGCCTGGTCGCCGCGATGAAACCCTCGCCGAACGCCTCGTGCACCAGTCGTGAGAAGTCGGCCGCCACGTCCGGCGGCAGACCGTCCGGCACCACGACGCCACCGCGCTGACCGGTGCCCAGTTGCAGCCCTCGTCCGGCGGCCTCGTCGAACCCGGTGACGAACCGCTCCCGCGCGCCCTCCGGCAACTCGCCCGCCCGTGCGGCCGCCTGTTCCCGCAGCGAGGACACCAGCCGGTTCTGCAGCGCGGCGCCGATCACGGCCGCGCCGAGCGCCGAGCCGACCTGTCGCGCGGTGTTCAGCACGCCCGAGGCCGCGCCCGCCCGTTCCGGCGCGATACCGCGCATCGCCTCCGTGGTGGCCGGCGCCAGCGCCAGGCCCATGCCGACGCCGACCAGCACCATCGGCCCGAAGAACGTGCCGAACGTCGCGTCGGTGTCGGGCACGAAGCCGACGCCCAGGACGCCCAACCCGAACACCGCGAAGCCGATGACCAGCAGCGCCCGCCCGCCGACCCGGTCGGCCAGCCTGCCGCCGACCGGGGCGAGGGCGCTCAGCGCGATCGTCCACGGCAGCGCCGTCAGGCCCGACTCCAGCGGGCTCATGCCCAGCAGGGTCTGGCTCTCGATGACGTAGACCAGCAACAGCCCGTAGACCGCGAAGGACGACAGCAGCGTGACGGCGGTGGCGATGGTGTAGTTCCGGTCGCGGAACAGCTCCATCGGCAGCAGCGGCGCGGACTGCCGCCGTTCCCACAGCACGAACGCCACCGCCAGCACGGCGCTCACCACGAACACCGCCGGGATGCTGATCGGGCCGGCGATCGTGCCCCACCCGTGCCGCTCACCCTCGACGAGCGCGTAGATCAGGCCGAGCAACGCGCCCGTCGCGAGCACCACGCCGACGATGTCGAAGCTGCGCGGCCTGGCGGTGCGCAGGTCCGGCACGAGCCGGAAGGCCAGCACGACGCCCGCCACGCCGAACGGCACGTTCAGGTAGAAGACCGACTGCCAGCCCAGTTCCGTGATCAGCAGACCGCCCACCGTCGGGCCGCTCACCGCGGCGACGCCCGCCACCGCGGTGAAGATCCCGAACGCCGCGCCGCGCCGCTCCGCCGGGAAGATCGCGGTGATCAGCACCAGTGCCTGCGGCACCAGCGCGGCCGCGCCGATACCCTGCAGGACCCGTGACGCGATCAGCACCCCCGGCGTCCAGGACAGTCCGCAGAGGACTGATGCGGTGGTGAACACGACCAGGCCCGCGATGAACACCGTGCGCGGGCCCAGCAGGTCGCCGACCCGGCCGAAGATGACGAGCAGCGACGCCAGCGCCAGCAGGTAGCCGTTGAGCACCCACAGCACCTCGTCGATGCCCGCGTCGATGCCGGCCATGATGTCCGGCGCGGCCGTGTTGACGATCGTGGTGTCCAACAGGATCAGGAAGTTCGCCAGGCACAGCACCACCAGCGCCCGCCACGGATTCCTGGTGCCGGTGACGTTCTCGGCGCGGGTCACGCTCACGCCTCCGAGGCGCGGTCGATCCGGTGGGTCAGGCTCGCCATCCGCCGGGCCGCCGTGAAGCTCGCCCACGACGTCAGCTCGACCAGCGACCGGTCGTCCCGGTGGAACCCGGCGATCACCGCGTCGTCCACCTGGTAGGAGGCGAGCGCGGTCAGCAGCGCGAGTCGCGCCGCGGGTCGGTCACCCGGCCGCAGCGCGGCGATCGCCTCCTCGGCCCAGCCGCGCGAGATGCCCTTCGGTTCGCCGTCCCACGCGGCCACGTACGCCGCGACGTGGTCGCGCACGTCCGCGGGCAGCACGCGCGCGCCGGCCCGGTCGAACGCGGCCGCGACCCGGCCCAGCGAGTCGGCGATGACCGGGCCGGTCGCCGTCCACTCCAGGTCGGCGGGCAACTCGGCCGCCGGCAGCAGGCGCAGCGACGTCCCGGGGGTGTGGTTGCTCCGCGCGGTCGCGCCCATGAACCGGCCGAGGAACCGGCTCGCCACCGCGGGCGCGTTGGCGGGCAGCGGCGAGTCGTCGAGGTAGAGGTTCACCATGCGGTTGAGGTAGTGGAACGCGGTCGCGGTGCCGAGCAGTTCGGGCAGGTGTTCGGCGGGGAACGGCAGGGTGTCGCCCGACCGGTCCGCCCACGCCCCGATCGCGGTGTGCCGGGCCTCGGCGCCCAGTCCGGTCAGCGTGGCGGTGTGCACCTCGACGCAGTACGGGCAGGTGTTGGATCGCGACACCGCCGCGGCGACCGCCTCCTTGGCGGCCCGGTCGACCAGGCCGTCGGCGATCAGCGTCTCACGCAGCAGCGACCAGGCCGCCGCCAGCGGCTCGGGCGCGGGGGAGTGCAGGGCGATCGGAGGCGCCAGCATGCCGAAGTCGGCCTCGACGTCGGCGTAGACGTCGGCCACCCGACCGGTCGCCTGGCTGGGGTGGACGGGTGAGACGTGCCGGATCCGGGCCAGCGACCGGCGCAGCGCCGATCGGACGAGTCTTCCCATGAGGACTCCTCGGGTAGCGTTGCGCGGTCGGTTTTGACGCAACTGTCCAGTTGGGCGAATGCATCGACGCACGTACGACGGCCGGAACTGTTCGACAGTTGACGTCCAACGGCGGGGAGGCGCCCCCCGGTGATCCTGGCGCTGCCGGACTGGGCGACCGCACACCCGAGGGGAACCCGTCGCGACGGGACGAGACGCGCCCACCTGGCGAACGCGTCTCGTCGTGTCCTCCCGCTGTCCGTGAAGCCGATGGCGCGTACCGGGGTCAGTCCCGGGCCAGGCTGCGGACCTGGGCGGCGACGCCCTTGCGGCCGTTGGTCTCACCGTCGGGCGACGGCGCGCCGTAGGTGACGTCGACGCCGCGCTCCCGCAGCGCCTGGACGATGCCCGGCATCGCGCGCTCGGCGAGCGCGGCGATGGTGAGCGCCGGGTTGACCGTCAGCGCGCCCGGCACCGCCGAGCCGTCGGTGACGAAGATGCCGGGGTGGCCGCGCAGCTCGTGCCGGTCGTCCAGCGCCGACGTGGCCGGGTCGTCGCCGATCCGGCACGACGCCAACGGGTGGACCGTGTACGCGCCGACCACGTCGTTGGTCCACGGCATGACCTTCGACAGGCCGTCCTTCTCCATGATCCGCTTGACCTCGGCGTCGGACTGCTCCCAGCCGAACAGGGTGTTCGCCGTCGGGCGGTAGGTGATCGGGCCGCGGCCGAGCATCTGCTGGGAGATGCGGTAGGCGTTGCCGGTCGGCGGGGGAGTGCCGAACACGCCCTCGTTGTCGTCCTCGGTCATCGAGAAGATGGTCAGCCACGACTGCCACTGCTCGACGAGCTCCTTCTTCTCCGTGCCGAACCACGTCGGGCCGGTGGCGTCGGGCACCTGGGCCAGGATGGTGCCGAAGCCCGGCGGGAAGTACAGCTGCTCCAGGGAGAACCGCGAGTGCTCGGGCAGCGAGCCGTCGAGGTCGTCCCAGCTGGCCACGACCGGGCCCTTGCCGATCTGGTTGGCGGCGTAGGACAGGCCGTCCTCGCGGCTCAGGCCGAGCAGGTCGCGGGCCTTGTCCTCGTCGATGACCGCGGTGTTGAGCCGTTCGCCGTTGCCGGAGAAGTACTTGCCGACCGCGTCCGGCATCTCGCCGAGGGTGTCCGCGGACCGCTGCAGGATCACCGGCGTGGCGCCCGCGCCCGCCGCCAGGATGACGATCTTGGCATCGATCTGGCCGCTGTCGACGGCGACCCGGTAGTCCACGTCGTGGATCACGTTGTAGCTGACCCGGTAGCCGCCGTCCTCCGTGCGGACCAGCTTCTGCACCTCGTGCATCGGCCGGATCTGGGCACCGTTGGCGACGGCCGCGGGCAGGTAGTTCAGCAGCAGCGACCGCTTGGCGTCGAACCGGCACCCGGCCATCATCCAGTTGCAGTTGGTGCACAGGGCCTTGTCGATGGCGACCGGCACGGGGTTGGCCGTGCGGCCCGCGTGGTTGCACGCCGCGGCGAACAGCCCGCCCGCGTAGCTGACGTCGTTCCAGTCCTGTTTGGTCACCGGCAGCGCTTCGCTGACCTTGTCGTACCACGGGTCGAGGGTGTCGCGGCTGATCGCGCCGGGCCACATCCGCCTGCCGATGCCGCCCTTGCGCTCGAACACGAACCGCGGCGCGCGCGGCATCGCGGCGAAGTACACGACGCTGCCGCCGCCCACGCAGTTGCCGCCCAGCAGGCTCATCCCGTCACCGACGACGAAGTCGAAGATGCGGGTGTAGGACGAGCCGAGCAGGAAGTCGTGCTCGAAGTCCTTGCCCTCCAACCACGGACCTCGTTCCAGCACGACGACCTTCGCGCCGCCGGCGGCGAGGTGGTAGGCGGCGATGGCACCGCCGAACCCGCTGCCGACGATGAGGACGTCGGTGCTCTCGGTACTTGTCATTCGGGACTCCCTGAAGGCGTCGTGTGCGGGTGCAGAGCAGACAGTTGTCTGCGGTAGGAGTAGGCGGGGAACCGCCAGAGGCCGTCGGCGTCCGGGTTGGCGAACTTCATGGCGGTCAAGCCGGGGTGGCCCGCGGCGATCGCCTCGTGCGTCGGCATGTGGGCGCCCGTGTCGAAGGCCATGTTGCTGAACAGCGCGAGCGCCACCCAGCCGTCCTTCTCCGGGTGTCCCGGCGCGACCAGCCTGGCGACCAGGTTCGTGCGGTCCTCGAAGGGCAACGAGACGAACGGCGGCACGGAGCCGTCGAGCTCGACACCACGTTCGCGCGCGTACTCGCGCGCGTGGTTGTCGAGCATGTTCATCAGGCTCTCCAAACCCTCGGCCACCCCGGCCGCGGGTGTCAGCAGCAATGCCACGGCGCCGGCGACCACCGCACCGTCACCGGCCGCGGCTCCCGCTATCGCGCGGTCGTCCGGTGAGCGCTTCTCACCCGGCACGATCGTGTCCGCGAACGCCTCCAGCGTCATTGTGTGATTGTCCGGTAGCACGGCGTGCTCCTCCTGTCGTCGGCGTGAAAAAGGGAGCCGAACGAGGCCCGGTGCACCGGGTGTCGATCCGGGGAAAAAACCAGAAGTCCTGTTCGGTTCCGGTTGATCTCATGGTCCGGTCATGGACGTTGATCGTGCATCTTCCTGATTGCCGTCCTACCCGGCGAACTGGGGCGTACGTTCGCGTCCGGTGGGCCGGTCGCGCTATCGCCGCCACGGCTGAATGACGCAACTCCGGCCCGGTCCGCCGGTGACGACTAACGCGCGGGTCGATTAACCGGATCGCACTGGGGTGCGGTCATCAATGGTGGTCGAGCCTGGCGGCAGGTGGCGCGCAGGACGACCCGATGGGCCGCCGTCCACAATATGAGGGGGTCTCGACCTGCGTATGGTAACCAAACCGGGACAGTCGGTAATGTAACTAGGGGGGTACGTTCGCAAGATCGCGAATCGGTCTTCTTATTGATCATCCGGGCGCGTCGGATGTTTCATCGTCGCACCTTGCGCGGGCTGTTCGGTCCCTGGTACTTTGCAAAAATTCGGGGGAATGCGGAGCGGATTGGGGAGACGTCGGCGGCAGGGCCGAGTTGGGCACAACGCAGGGTCGACCTTGGTGCGCGTTCTGTGTGCATTCCGTTAGTGATCGGGTGTGATTCAGTGACACATGGTTCTCTGCTATATGGGGGTTGTAGTGGAAGATGTCATAGAACGGGCGGTCACCAGAGTCATCGATTATATGCATGAAAACATCGGTGAACAATTCACCATTGATGACATGGCGCGTACCGCGATGTACAGCAAGTTCCACTTCTCACGAGCGTTCCAGCGGGTCACCGGGATCTCGCCCGGCCGGTTCCTGTCCGCCATCCGACTGCAAGAGGCCAAGAGGTTGCTGGTGTGCACCTCCTTGACCGTCACCGACATCAGCCACCGCGTGGGCTACACCAGCGTCGGCACCTTCAGTTCGAGGTTCCGCAGCAGTGTCGGTGTCTCGCCGACGACCTACCGCCAGCTCGGCGGGTTCGCCCCGCAGATCCCGATGGCGGCCAAGTACTCCGTGGAGACGCGCACGTCGTCGCTGCAAGGAGAGATTCTGGCGCCCCACGGCGGTGCGCCGGGTCTGATCTTCATAGGTCTGTTCCCCGACCGGATTCCTCAGGGCGCGCCCATCCGCTGCACGGTCATGCAGCGGCCGGGGCCCTATGTGCTGACATCGGTTCCGCCGGGTACCTGGCACGTCCTGGCCCACTCCGTCGCACTCGGCCGAGAGGCGGTGCTGAGTGGCGGGCCATTCGCCTCGGACCAGGCGCTCGCGGTCGCGTCCCACGGACCGGTGACGGTCCGGGCCGGTGTTCCGGTAAAGCACGTCGACTTGCGGCTCCGCTCGTTGCGCGTGTTGGACCCGCCGGTTCTGCTGGCGCTGCTCGACGTTCGCATGGTCGCGGTGAGCGCGAACGCCGCGAGCTGATCCGACGCGCGTTGCCGAAGGGGCCTGTCATCCGTTACCGGGTGGCGGGCCTTTCGCCTGTCACGAAAGGAAGAGCGATCCGGCGGACGCGGACGGCTGGTCCGCCGTGATCCCCGGTCCGGCCGCCGAAGTCGCCGAACCGTCGAACCGTCGAACCGGGACGAAAGCCCACGTCCTCGCCGGCATCGGATTGCCGAAGTCGTCCGGCCGGACGGTGAGAACCACTCGGCCCGGTGGCCGAAGCCACCGGGCCGGAGGAAGCCGTCGATCAGGCGGCGGTGTGCACTGTCATCGGCAGGCCACCCCGCACCCGCAGGGACAGCATCGGCTCGGGCACGACCTCGTAACCCGGGACCGTCCGCAGGTCCAGCTCGCGGGCGATCATGGCGATGGTGAACGTCGCCTCCAGCATCCCGAGGTTGTTGCCGACGCAGAACCGGGGTCCGGCGCCGAACGGGATGTAGGCGTACCGGGGCCTGCCGTGGTTGGCGCCCGGGTCGAAGCGCTCCGGGTCGAACCGGTCCGGCCGGTCCCAGAACGCCGGGTGCCGGTGCAGGGTGTACGGGCAGATCAGCACGTCCGCGCCCTTGGGCACGTGATACCCGCCGACCTCGTCGTCCTCCTGCGCCGCCCGCGGCAGGATCCACACGGGCGGGAACAGCCGCATGACCTCCTCGACGACCATCGAGGTGTAGCGCAGCCGGTGCAGGTCCTCGTACACCGGCGCCCGGTCGCCGAGCACGGCCCGCACCTCGCTGCGGACCCGCTCGGCCACCTCCGGGTGCCCGTTGAGCAGGTGGAACGTCCACCCCAGCGTGCTGGCGGTCGTCTCGTGCCCGGCGAGCATCAACGTGATCAGCTCGTCGTGCAGCCGCCGGTCGCCGACCGCCGGGTCCTCCTCCTCGCGGATGGAGACGAGCATCCTCGACAGCACGTCGTCGCCGTCGGTGGCGCCGCCCGCGTCACGCCGCGCCGCCAACTCCTCGACGATCCGGCGGAGGTCCTTGCGGGCCCGCCGGAACCGCAGCTGGTGCGGCAGCGGCACCCACATCGGCACCGCGCTCATCGTGACCATCTCGAACATGGCCTGGTCCTGCACGGCTTCGAACGAGTGACCGATGGACTCGAACTCCGACAGGTCCTCCGACAGCAGGGTCCGGCCGAGCACGTCGAGGGTGAGGCCGGTCATCTCGTCCATGAGGTTGATCGGCTCACCGCCCGCGTGGGAGCGGAGCCGGTCGACGAGCCCGGCCGCCGCGTGGACGACCGAGTCCGCCTGCCGGGCGATCCGCCTGTGCTGGAACGCGGGCTGCGTCGCCTTGCGCTGCTTGCGCCACAGCTCGCCCTCGCTGGTGAGCAGCCCGTCGCCGATGGCGCGACGGGCGTGCACCAGGCCGATCCCCTTGTGGTAGTTGGCCGCGTTGTCGGCCAACACGTGCTTCGCGTGGTCCGGGTGGTTGAAGAAGTACAGCGTCTTCGGGCCGATCGCCATCCGGACCGCGTCGCCGTACCGGTCCGCGGCCGACGTCATCAGCCCGAGCCGGTCCCCGGCCAGCTTCCTGAGCAGGCTCAGCGTCGCGGTGCGCGGGGGCCCGGGTGGCGTCCGCCGGACGCCGGACGCGATCCCGGTCATGTCCGCACGACCTCGCTCGCCTTCGGCGCGCCGTTGCGCACCGCGTCCACGGTGGACGTCTCCTCCGGCGTGGGCGCCAAGGCCGCCTGCGCCTTCTGCTGCGCCTCGTACTCCCGGCGGGACCGGTCGACGATGTGCAGCGCCCACAGGAACCCGCCGCGGATCAGGCAGACGATCGCCGTGGCGAAGAAGATGCCGTACGGGATGCTCATGCCCATCAGCACGCCGTACACCGCCGCCACGCCACCGCCGAACGCGATCTGCGACACCGGTCGCGACGGGCTCGTGCCGGGGTCGGTGACCATGTAGTTGGTGAACAGCACGAACGCGACGCCGGTCATCATGCCCAGACCCGCCAGGATGGACGTGTCCAGCAGGATGCCGCGGACGACCGCCTGGAGGACGAACCCGACCAGCCAGGCCATGATCAGCCACAGCCTGCCGGTCAGCATGCCGTTGAGCATGGTGCCCGCCGTGACGATGATGACCGGGATCAGCCAGTCGACGAACGTGCCGACGTGCTCGGTGAAGTGGTAGGGCGGCGCGATGGACGCCCACGGGAACACCAGCAGGATCATCGCGATGCCGAAGTTCGACGGGTTCATGAAGTGCCGCAGCCGGCCGCGCACCGGCGCCCGCAGCACCCACTTCGCCCCGACGGCCAGGGTGACGCCGAAGACCAGCGCCCACACGTTGTCGTTGACGTAGATCAGCATGTTCATCGCGAGGCTGGTGATGTGCGCGGGGAGGAGGAACTCCATCAGCCCCCGGGGACCGTTGCCGGCGAACCGCGGCGGCCGGCCCTCCTGCCGCGCCGAGACCATCTCCAGGAAGATCTCGACCGCGTAGCCGGTGGCCAGCGCGATGAACGGCCAGACCCACGGCTGCTCGAAACCGAGGACCGTGTAGCCGATGATGTTGAACACCGAGATCGAGATCGCGAACCGGCGCAGCGCCGTGATGACTTTCGGGTCGTGACGCGGCGGGCTTGGTTTCGTGTCGGCCATGTCCGTCACCTCTCCTTGGCCTGGGTGCCGAGCCGCAGGTCGTGCCAGCCCGAGCTGAGTTTGAGGTCCTGCTCGCGGACCGCGCCGGTCCGGTCACGCCACTCGATGTGCACCGACAGCGGTCCGGACGCCTTCTCGCCCAGGCCGACGTGCACCTCGTGGCTGCGCTTGCCGGAGTGCCCGCTGCCGCCGTCGACCCGGCTGATGACCTCGCGGCCCGACGGGGTCGTGACGGTCACCTGCGCGCCGATCACCGGCGAGCCGGCGCCTTCGGTCTGCTCGGCGTCGTCGTGGGTCAGCCGCAGGCCGAGGAAGCCGTTGCCCGACTTGCCCTCGTTGCGGTAGAACACCGGGTCCTCCCACTGGCGCGAGATCGCCATGTCGAGCAGGCCGTCGCCGTCGGCGTCACCGGTGGCGATGCCGCGGGTGGGCACCGGGATGTCCAACCCCAGGACGTGCGACAGGTTGTCGTAGAAGCCCTCGGAGTTCTTGGCGTAGAAGGCGAACCGCTGGCTGCCACCGACGTCGTCGCCGGAGGTCACCACCGGCCACCACACCGGGTTGGACAGCAGGGCGTCGTTGGCGGTGGCCAATTCCTGCAACTGGGGCCACCGGTTCACGTCGCCCTTGACGAAGCCGGTCGCCTGCGCGATCTCCGGCTCACCGCTGTTGTCGAAGTCCGCGATCTTGACGTCCCAGCCCCAGCCCGACCAGGCCAGCTGCAGCGGCGCGCTCTCGTCCCGCCAGGGCGCGACGCCCTCGCCGAGCTTGGCCTTGAGGTCGGCCTGGTCCGCCGCGGTGCTCATGAAGGCGAAGTGGCTTTCCTCGATGCCGAACGACGTGGTGATGTTGCTGACGTACATGTCGTAGAGGCCGTCGCCGTTGAGGTCGCCGAAGTCGACGCCCATGCCCTTGAACGAGTCGACGCCGACGTTCTTCGACTTCGGGATCAACCCCGACCGGACCCCCTCGACGAACGCGAACTCGAGCTTGCCCGGCGTGGAACGGTTGTGCAGCAAGCGGTCCGGGCCGAAGTCGTGCGCCAGGTACAGCTCGGGCAGCAGGTCGCCGTCGATGTCGTTGGAGCTCGACGCGAGCACCCAGCCCTTGGAGGCGTCGCTCGGAATGGCGTCGTCGTGCCGCTGGTAGTCGGCCGTCGGCCGATCGCCGCTCGTGGCGCCGGTGAAGGTGAAGATGTAGTCCTCACCGCCGTTGAGCGCGAACGACATCGAGGCGTTCATCTCCACGCCGGTGTCCTTGCTCGGGTCGAGCACCGGGCCGTGCGGGAAGTAGTTGCCGATGTAGATGTCGTCGTGCCCGTCGCCGTCGAAGTCGGCGACGGTGGCGGAGTTGGAGTTCCACTGCGGACCGGAGTACGTGCCGCCGCTCGCACCGGGCACCAGCTCGGTGGCCTGGTACGTGTCGTCGGTCAGGCCCTTCGCGCTCTCCTTGGCCAGGTGCAGGATCGGCGTGCGGCCCCACAGGTAGACCAGCAGGTCGGTTCGGCCGTCCTCGTTGAAGTCGCCGGGCACGCAGCCCATCGGCGCCATCACGTCGTTCATCGGCAGCGAGCCGGAGGTCAGCGCGAACGGCTCGTAGCGCGGCGTGCCGTCGTCCGGCGTGGGGGTGATGACGACCTGGTCGGTGCGGACGTCGACGAAGCACAGGTCGTTGGCCAGCCCGTCGCCGTCGAGGTCGTTCATCGCGATCGCCGAGCCGACCGAGGAGATCCACGCGTCGATGTGGCTGTAGTCCTGGTTGACCTTTCGGATCGCCTGCTGGGTGTAGCCGCCGGGGAGCGCGATGGTCTGGGGTGCGAAGGAGAAGCCGGAGGCGAGCCGCTGCTTCTCGGCGGCCGACGACTCGGGCAGGCGGGCGACCAGGAAGGTCGCCGCGACCAGCACGAGCGCGATGATCCCCGGTAGCTGCCTGCGCAGCCACCCAGTTGTGGCGGTCACGAGCTGACTCCTTCCTGGTGGACGAATCGCGCGGTGATGCTCTGCCGCCACGTCTCGAACGCGGGCACGTCGCCGTCGACGATCGGCGGCGCCGGGCGCAGGTCCTGGGTGAGCTGGGCGGCGGGTTCGGGTTCGAGGTCGCAGAAGACGCGGGTGGCGAGCGCGGTGTGCGGCACGTGCAAGCCGGCCTTGACACGCGCCTCGGCGGCGAACGCGCCGGCCTGGGCGACCAGGCCGGCGTGCTGCCCCGCTCGGTCGCGGAACAGCCGCAACTCGTCCTCGGTCACGCCGCCGGCGTAGGTCGCGGCCAGCCCCGCACCGCTGTAGAGGTCACCGCGCCGGTGCCGGGGAAACTTGTCGATCATGTCCGCGACGACCTGCGGATCCGTGCCGCCGACGAACCACATGGCGCGGCCGATGCCCTGGTCCAGCGCGTTGGCGGTGTAGCCGCGCGGCCCTTCGGCGGGCCACGGGAAGTTCTCGTCGACGCCCTGGCCGTGCACGTACTTGTCGGTCTTGAAGTACGCCTGGTGGAAGCCGTAGCCGTCGAGCACGAGCCACCGCAGCAGCGGATCGGTCCGCGCGCTCGACGGCCAGCGGAACCGGGGCAGCCGGGCCATCGCCCAGCCGATGCCGACGTAGACCATGTAGACGTGGTCCGCGGCCCGGCCCCGGAGGAAGTCGGCGACGTGGTGGCGGTGCCCGAACGGCATGCCGTCGAGCACCGCGAACCCCATGCCCGCGCCTTCGTAGGCGAATCCCTTGAAACGCGTCGGCAGTTCTTCGAGACGTTCTTCGGCATCTTGCGGGTGGCGTGCCTCGACGGCGTACGCGTACCCGGTCAGGAACATCCGCCCGACGGTCTCCAACAATTCTTTCGCCGCTTGGTCCTTTACGTGGAAGCCGCGGGTCTCGAGTAATGTCTCGGACATGTCCGGGGTTAGTATTCGCCGCCGCAAGGCGCGTATTGCATTCACTCGTCCCCCGCCGTCGTGGTAGTCGCCGAATATGCGGTCGGCCAAATGGTGGCAGGGAGTGGGAGGTGGCGGCTACTTCAGTTGTGCGCACCGGATCGTGCGGTCGAACGAATTGGGGTGATCAAGCGGGCAGATTGTTCCGGACTGTGGTGAAATGCGCACGAATCCGTTGGCGCCACCGCTCGTAGTCCGGTACCGGGCCGTCGTCGTCGGACCTGACCGCGGTGCGGTCGGCGAGATCCGAGGCGGCGTCGTGGGTCATACCGGTAAGCGCCTCCAGAGCGGAGGCGCTGTGCTCGGGAACGAACCCCGCATTGATGCGCGCCTTCATCGCGAAAACCGAACCCAACGCGAGCTCGGCGTGGTGCGCGTCGGCGGCGCCTGGGAGCGTTGCCAATTCGGCGGCCGTGCCGCCGCCCGCGAACGTGGCGGCCAGGCCGACGCCGCTCCACAGGTCGCCCTGCCGCGCCGGGTCGAACCGGCGCACCGCCGCGACCACTTCGGCCACCTGGGCGCCGTGGATGAACCACAGCGCCCGGCCGATGCCCTGGTCGACGGCGCGGGGGAAGTAGTCCGGGCGGCCCTGCCACGGGTAGGGCGCGGGCACCCGCTGCTCGTCCACCCACTTGCGGGTGTGGAAGTAGGCCAGGTCGAACCCGTAGCCGTCGACCGCGAGCCACGTCATCGTGGGGTGGTACGGCGAGTGGGACAGGTCGGGCACCACCTTGCGCCAGAGCCCGCGGGGCAGGTGGTTCATGGCGAACCCGATGCCGATGTAGGCCGGCAGCAGGTGGTCCGCGCCCGGCCCGTTCAGCAGGTCGCGGGTGCGCGTGCCGCGGCCCATCGCGTCGCGGATGGTGTAGGCCATCGCCGCGCCCTCGTAGGCGAAACCGCGCAACTCGGGCTCGACGAGCCCGAGCCTGCGCTCCACCTCCCACTGGTCGCGGGAGTCGATGCCCCACTCGAACCCGCAGATCACGGACTGCGGGATGGCCTCCAGTCGTGGGGCGTACTCGGACGACGCGCCGGGAAAGCCGCGCGCGCCGAACGTCACCTCCTTCAGCGAAGGAGCCATCGCAAGCCTGCGCAGCGATCCCAGCGTCGTGGACATGTCGTGCGAACCCCCAGAACTCCAACAGGTCAGGCCCAGGGCGCGATCGGGTACCACGGGATGATCTCCCGCCGCGCCAGCAGCCGGACGTCCCAGTACAGGAAGGTGAAGACGCCGGCGACGATCAGCGCGACGGCGGTGATGGTGGCGATGCGCGTCGGTGTGGCGGTCAGCCACCGCTGCAACCGGCTGCCGCCGAGGTAGGCCAGCGCCAGGAACAGCACGGCCATGATCACGATGTTGCCCACCGACTGGAGCACGAACGCGGCGGCCCCGTACAGCGGGTTGCCGCTCTCCGCGGCGTCCCGGAACATCTGCCGGAACAGGCCGAACGGGCGGCCGATGAGGAACCCGCCGATGAGCACGCCCATGAACACCATGGGCGCGTTGGGCCGGCGCCGGGAGATCCGGGCGAACGGGTCGCGCACCACGCCCAGGGCGGCCAGGCCCATGTAGATCATGATCAGGCCGATGATCCCGAACGTGACCATGGACTGGATGCTGCGGCCGCTGAGCGTGCCCGGCTGCGACGCGGCGGTGGCGAACTGCGGCATCCGGGTGCCGACGAACCCGACCAGCACGCCGTAGAGCGCGGACACCGCGATCATCCCGACCGACAGCCAGCCCAGCGGCTTGAGCGTGTTGCCCAGCCTCGCCCAGCGGGAGCCGGAGCTGCCGAGCATCGGGGCGACCGCGCCGAACGCGGCGATGTTGCAGGCCGTGAAGGTGCCGGCGATGCCGCTGACGAAGGCGAACGCGATGCCCGCCGCGATGCCGGCGATCGGCGTCTCCTTGACGTTGTGGCCGAGCAGGGTGTTGGCCACGTTGTCGCCGATCACGGAGTCCACGAAGTGCGCGGACCAGATCGACGTGAGCACGAAGCCGCCCAGCGCGCTGAGCAGGATGATGAGCCCGCGCCTGCGCGGGAAGCTGTCGGTGACGAAGGTCGACGTCGCGACCGAGGTGAATCCTGCCGACGTCTGCGTGGGTGACTGGTTCGCGCCGGTGCGCGTCATGGGTTCTCCTCGGCCGGGGCAATCGGGGCTATTCAGCGTCCTCTTTGACGCGCGGGCCAACCAAGCATCCAGTGCCGAACTGGGGTTTCCTTCTTCTGGGCTGCGCAGTTCCCCTGTTGGACGCGCGGGGCTCTCCGGTGCCCGCGTTGGTCCGACCGGGCGACGCCGGGCCGCCGATTCCAGGAAAGGCGATCACGGTGTTATGGAATGCTTCGATATCGGATGACGCCGTTATGGAATAACTGGAGTCGAGGGCGCACAATCGGAGAAGCAATGCCGGACGCGCTCCGGCAGTCTCGGTTTGCGGGCAATTCTTCGAGGGCTGTCGCGTCCCGGGCTATTCCCGGCAACGCGCCGTTGTTTCTCCCCGGGCACACACACGGACGTACGTGGAGACGGTGAAAGCATGAGCAGTGAGCGGATCGCAATCGTCGGCATCGGCCTGCGCTACCCCGATGCCGGCTCCACCGGAGAACTGTGGGAGAACGTGTTGGCCGGTCGCCGGGCTTTCCGCCGGCTGCCCGACGAGCGGATGAACCACGCCGACTACTACTCACCCGATCCGGAAGCGCCGGACCGCTTCTACGCGACGAAAGCGGCCGTGCTGCGCGACTTCGAGTTCGACCGGGTGAAGTACCGCGTCGCGGGCAGCACCTACCGGTCCACCGACCTCACGCACTGGCTGGCGTTGGACGTCGTCGCGCACGCCCTGGCCGACGCGGGCTTCCCCCGGGGTGACGGCCTGCCCAGGCGGTCCACCGGCGTGGTGCTGGGCAACAGCCTCACCGGCGAGTTCTCCCGCGCGAACATCATGCGGCTGCGCTGGCCCTACGTGCGGCGCACGGTCGCCGCCGCGCTGAGCGCCAAGGGCTGGCCCGACGACGAGATGGCGGGCTTCCTGGGCGAGCTCGAAGTGCAGTACAAGGCGCCGTTCCCGGCGATCGACGAGGACTCGCTCGCGGGCGGCCTGGCCAACACCATCGCGGGCCGCATCTGCAACTACTTCGACCTCGGCGGCGGCGGTTACACGGTGGACGGCGCCTGCTCGTCGTCGCTGCTCTCCGTCGCCACGGCGGCGAAGTCCTTGGTCGAAGGCGACATGGACGTCGCGGTCGCGGGCGGCGTGGACCTGTCCATCGACCCGTTCGAGGTCATCGGCTTCGCCAAGACCGGGGCGCTGGCCACCGGCGAGATGAAGGTCTACGACCGCGACTCCAACGGCTTCTGGCCCGGCGAGGGCGCGGGCGCGCTGGTGCTGATGCGCGAGCAGGACGCGCTGGAGCGCGGCGCCCGCGTCTACGCCACGATCACCGGCTGGGGCGTCTCCTCCGACGGCAAGGGCGGTATCACGCGGCCGGAGGCGGACGGCCACAAGCTCGCGCTCACCCGCGCCTACCAGCGGGCGGGCTACGGCCTGGAATCCGTGTCCTACTTCGAGGGCCACGGCACCGGCACCGCGCTGGGCGACGCGACCGAGATCGAGGCGCTGTCCTCGGCCCGCCGCACCGCCGACCCGAACGCCCGGCCTGCCGCGCTGGGCACGGTCAAGGGCAACATCGGGCACACCAAGGCAGCGGCGGGCGTCGCCGGGTTGATCAAGGCGGCGCTCGCCGTGCACCACCAGGTGATCCCACCGGGCACCGGGCACCACGACCCGCACCCGAAGCTGACCGCCGACGACGCGGTGATGTACGTGCCGAGCGAGGCGGAGCTGTGGCCGGCCGACCAGCCGGTGCGCGCCGGGGTCTCGGCGATGGGCTTCGGCGGCATCAACACGCACATCGCGATCGAGCAGGCGCCGGACGCGAGCCGCCGCGACGAGTTGGACGACCGGACCCGCACGCTGGTCGCGGGCCGCCAGGACGTCGAGCTGCTGGTGTTCGACGCGCCCGACCTCCGGCAGCTGCGCGAGCGGCTGGACGAGACCGTCGCGCTGCTGCCCAAGCTGGCCTTCGCGGAGCTGGCCGATCTGGCGGGCGTGCTCGCCGGCGGGCTGTCCGGCGGCCTGGTGCGCGCGGCCGTGGTGGCCCGCAACCCCGAGGACGCCGTGCGCAAGCTGACCCGGCTGCTGGGTTTGCTCGACGCCGGTGGGATGAGCGTCTTCGACTCCGCCGACGGCATCTTCCTGGACCACCGCCCGGACCGGCCCCGGGTGGCGTTCCTGTTCCCCGGCCAGGGTTCCGGGCGTGGCGCGGTCGGCGCGGTCCGCCGCCGGTTCCCGGTCGCCGAGGAGGTGTTCCGCCGCGCGGGCCTGCCGATCGGCGGCGACCAGGTGGCCACCGAGGTCGCCCAGCCGCGCATCGTGGCCGGTTCGCTGGCCGCGCTGGCCGTGCTGCGGGAGCTGGGCATCGAGGCCGACACCGCGACCGGGCACAGCCTCGGCGAGCTGACCGCCGTGCACTGGGGCGGCGCGTTGAACGCCGACCTGGTGCTGTCGCTGGCCGCCGAACGCGGCCGGGTGATGGCATCGGCGAGCCGGGGCGGCGGCGCGATGGCCGGACTGGCCACCGGTCCGGAGCGCGCGCTGGAGCTGGCCGCGGGCGAGGACGTGGTGATCGCCGGCTACAACGGCCCGACGCAGACCGTGCTGTCCGGTCCCGCGGAGGCGATCGACCGGGTGTGCGCGGCGGCCCGTGCCCAGGACGTGCACGCCACCCGCATCAACGTCTCGCACGCGTTCCACTCGCCGCTGGTCGAGCCCGCCGCCGTGGCGATGGAGGAGCGGCTGGTCGACTTCGACTTCGGCCGGCTGATCCGCCCGGTCGTGTCGACCGTGACGGGCGAGGTGCTGGCCGCGGGCGTGGACCTGCGCGCGTTGCTGCGCGACCAGGTGCTGGAGCCGGTGCGCTTCCACGAGGCGGCGGCCAAGGCCGCGGCGGTCACCGACCTGGTGGTCGAGGTCGGCCCCGGCCGGGTGCTGGCCGGGCTGCTGGCCGAGATCGCGCCCGACAAGCCCGCGCTGTCCCTGGACACCGACAACGCCTCGCTCGGCCCGCTGCTCACCGTCGTCGCCGCGGCCTACGCGCTGGGCGCGCCGGTGCGGGTGGACGCCCTGTTCACCGACCGGGTGCTGCGGGAGCTGCCGCTCGACGGCGCCATGACGTTCCTCTCGAGCCCTTGTGAGACGGCACCCGCCATCGACGCCGACCTCACGGCGTCCGACGGCGCGAGCCGCCCGTCGTGGCCCCCCCGGGCACCCCCCGCCCCCCCGGGGGCCCCCCGGGGGGGCCGCCCGGGGGCGCCCGCCGGGGAACCCCAGGCCCCGGCGGGCGACGACGGGGAGTCCACCCTGGAGCTGCTGCGCCGGTTGGCCGCCCAGCGCGTGGAGCTGCCGCTCGACGCGATCAGCGCGTCCACCCACCCGTTGGACGACCTGCACCTGAGCTCCATCACGGTGGGGCAGCTCGTCAACGAGGTCACCCGCACGCTCGGCCGGCCCGCGCTGGAGTCCACGCCGAACTTCGCCACCGTCCGGCTGGGTGAGCTGGCCGAGCTGATCGACGAGCTGGCCGGGACCGCGCACGACCAGGAGCGTCCCGGCGGCGAGGCGCCCGGTGTCGCGCCGTGGGTGCGGCCGTTCCAGGTCGAGCACGTGGCCCGCCCGCTCGCCGACCGGCCGGTCCCGACCGGGCAGGGCACGTGGACCGTGTTCGCCCCGGACGGGCACCCGCTGGCGTCGCCGCTGCGCACCGCGCTGGCCGCGGTCGGCGACGGTGTGCTGCTGCTCCTGCCGCCGGAGGGCGGTGACGCGCACGTGGGCCGGTTCCTGGAGGCCGCACGGGCCGTGCTCACCGCACCGCCGGGCACCCGGTTCGCCGTGGTGCAGCACCGGTACGGCGCCGCGGGCCTGGCCCGCACCCTGCACCTGGAGGCACCGCACGTGCCGGTGACCGTGGTCGACCTCGCCCCCGGACAGACCGGCTCCGACGACGACGCGGTGGCGCGGGTCGTCGCCGAGGTCGCCGCCACCAACGGGTTCAGCCAGGTGCGCTACGACGAGGCGGGCGTGCGCACCGTGCCGGTGCTGAGCGTGGCCCCCGGCCGGGCGCGGGACGCGGGGTCGACCCTCGACACACCGTTGACCTCGTCGGACGTGCTGCTGGTCACCGGTGGCGGCAAGGGCATCACCGCCGAGTGCGCGATCGCGATGGCCGCGGACTCCGGCGCGGCCTTGGCGCTGGTCGGCCGGGCCGACCCCGCGCGGGACGACGAGCTGGCCGCGAACCTGGCTCGGATGACGGCCGCCGGTGTCCGGTACCGCTACCAGCGGGCCGACGTCACGTCCGGCGAGCAGATCGCGGCGGCCGTGGCGGCGTTCCGGGAAGAGCTGGGTGAGATCACCGCGGTCCTGCACGGTGCGGGTCGCAACGAGCCGAAGGCGTTGACCGGACTGTCCGAAGAGGACTTCAAGCTCACGCTCGCGCCCAAGGTGGACGGCCTGCGGGCGGTGCTGGACGCGATCGACCTCGAGCGGGTCGAGCTGCTGGTCACGTTCGGCAGCATCATCGGCCGGGCCGGTCTGCGCGGTGAGGCGCACTACGCCACCGCGAACGACTGGCTGACCGAGCTGACCCTGGACTTCGGCCGCCGACACCCGCGGACGCGGGTGCTGGCGCTGGAGTGGTCGGTGTGGTCCGGCGCGGGCATGGGGGAGCGGCTGGGTGTGGTCGAGGCGCTGATGCGCGACGGCATCACCCCGATCTCCACCGAGCAGGGCATCGCCGTGCTGCGCGAGGTGCTGGCCGACCCGTCGGCCGGGCCGGTGCTGGTGGTGTCCGGCCGGGCGGCCGGTCTGCCGACGCTGGAAATGGCCCGCGACGAACTGCCGCTCGCCCGGTTCCTGGACCGCGTCCTGGTGCACTACCCCGGGGTGGAGCTGGTCACCGAGGCGGACCTGTCCGCGGGCAACGACCCGTACCTGGGCGACCACCTGCTCGAAGGCGACCTGCTGTTCCCCGCCGTGATCGGCATGGAGGCGATGACCCAGGTGGCGTCCGCGCTCACCAGGCGCTCCGCGCCGCCGCTGCTGGAGGACGTGGAGTTCCTGCGGCCCGTGGTGGTGCGCCCCGACGGCGCGCTGGTCGTGCGGATCGCCGCGCTCGCCACCGACGAGGACACGGTCGACGTCGTGATCCGGGCCGAGGACACCGGGTTCAGCGCCGACCACTTCCGGGCGAGGCTGCGGTTCCCGCGTCCGGCGATCGCGGGCGCCGACGTGCCGGGCGGAGCCGTGCTGCCGCTGGTCCCGGTCGACCCGGTGACCGAGCTGTACGGCGGGGTGTTGTTCCAGGGCAAGAGGTTCCAGCGGTTGCAGGGCTACCGGCGGGCCAGTGCCCGCCACGCGGTCGCCGAGGTCGCCACGACCTCCGTGGCGACCTGGTTCGCCCCGTTCCTGCCGCAGGAGCGGCTGCTGGCCGACCCCGGCACGCGGGACGTGATGATGCACGCGATCCAGTGCTGCGTCCCGGACGCGACCCTGCTGCCGCAGCGCGTGGACAGGCTCCACCTGGCCGACCCGGTCGACCAGGCCACCGAGTACGTGGTGCTCGACGCGCGGGAGCGGTCGCAGGACGGCGACAGCTACACCTACGACCTCGACGTGCGCGACCCGGCGGGCAGGCTGGTCGAGCGCTGGGAGGGCCTGGTGCTGCGCGCGGTCCGCAAGCGCGACGGCGCGGGGCCGTGGACGCCGACCGTGCTCGGCTCCTACCTGGAGCGCTCGCTGGAGCGGGTGCTCGGCGGCGGGCGCGCGGTCGTGGTCGAACCCGACCCGACCGACCGGATCTCCGACCGGCGCACGCAGACCGCGCTGGCGTTGAGCCGGGCCCTGTACCGGCCGGCCGAGGTGCGTTACCGGCCGGACGGCAAGCCCGAGGTCGACGGCGCGCTGATGTCCGCCTCGCACGGCGCGGAGCTGACGCTGGTCGTCGCGGACGAGAGCGGGCCCGGCGGGAAGCTCGGCTGCGACGTCGAGTACGCCGTGCCGCGCGCCGAGGAGGACTGGGCCGGGCTGCTCGGCGCGGACCTGCTGGCCGTGCGGGACCTGCTGTCGAGCGAGGCGGGGGAGACCGCCGCCGTCGCCGGTACCAGGGTGTGGGGCGCGCTGGAGTGCCTGCGCAAGACCGGCTCCACCAGCCAGGCGCTGACCGTCGACCGGGTCCACCCGGACGGCTGGGCGGTGTTGTCGACCGGCGACGCCAAGGTCGCCACCTGGGTCACCACCGTCAACGACCGGACGGCGCCCGTGGTGTTCGCGGTGCTCGTGGGAGAGGAAAGCTGACATGCAGGGGTACTACGAGATCCGCCACGTCGTCGGGTTCGAGGAGACCAACCTCGTCGGGAACGTGTACTACGTGAACTACCTGCGCTGGCAGGGCAGGTGCCGGGAGATGTTCCTCAAGGAGAAGGCGCCCGCCGTGCTCGCGGAGGTGCGCGGGGACCTGAAGCTGTTCACCCTCAAGGTCGAGTGCGAGTTCTTCGCCGAGATCACCGCCTTCGACGAGCTGTCGGTCCGGATGCGCCTGGAAGAGCTGACCCAGACGCAGATCCAGTTCACCTTCGACTACGTGAAGGTGACCGACGGCCAGCAGCTGCTGATCGCCCGCGGCAGGCAGCGGATCGCGTGCATGCGCGGCCCGAACACCGAGACGGTCCCCGCGCGGGTGCCGGAGGAGCTGAGGCGGGCACTGGAGCCCTATGCCGCGACGGCGGTGCTCGCTCGCGCCGGACTGGGGGCATGACGTGTACGAGCCCGTGACAGACCCGGTGCTGCCCATGGCGGAGACCTCGTTGCGCGACGCGATGTCCCGGTTCGCCACCGGGATCACCGTGCTCACGGTCGGCGGTGAGCAGACGCACGGCATGACGGCCAACGCGTTCAGCTCGGTGTCCCTGGACCCGCCGCTGGTGCTGTGCTGCGTCTCCCGCACGGCGGTCATGCACGACGCGATCACCAACACCAAGCGGTTCGCGGTGTCCATCATGGGCGCCGAGCAGGAGCCGACGGCGCGCTACTTCGCCGACCGCCGCCGTCCGCGCGGTGCGGCGCAGTTCGAGGCGGTCGACTGGCTGCCGGGACCGCGCACCGGCGCGCCGCTGCTGTCGGGCGCGCTGGCCTGGGTGGAGTGCGAGCTGACCCAGTGGTACGAAGGCGGTGACCACTCGATCTTCCTCGGCCAGGTGCTGAGTTGCAGCCGGAGCGAGGGCACGCGGGCGCTGCTGTTCTACGGCAGCCAGTTCCACCAGGTCGACACGCGCTGAGGAAGGAGTGAGGATGCTGGTCACCGTCACCGGCGGCACCGGGTTCGTCGGCGCGCACACCATCGCGGAGTTGGTGCGCGCCGGTCACCGGGCTCGGCTGCTGGTCCGCGATCCGGCCGGGGTGGACACGGCGCTGCGCCCGTTGGAGGTGTCCGCGGACGCGATCGACGTCGTGGTCGGGGACGTCACCGACGAGCGGGCGGTGGCGGCGGCCGTGCGCGGTGCGGACGCCGTGCTGCACGCCGCCTCGGTGTACTCGTTCGACCGCAGGCAGCGCACGGACATGCGGAGCACCAACGAACGCGGCACCGAAGTCGTGCTGGCCGCCGCACGACGCGCCGGCGCGGGCCCGGTGGTGCACGTGTCCAGCATCGCCGCGCTGTTCTCGCCGGGCGTGCGGGTGATCCGCGAGCAGTCACCGGTGGGGACCACTCGCGAACCGTACGCGGCGACGAAGGCCGCCTCCGAGGCGATCGCCCGGCGGCACCAGCACGAGGGCGCGCCGGTGGTGATCAGCTACCCACCGGCGCTGCTCGGGCCGCACGACCCGAAGATGGGCGACCAGACCGGCCGGCTGCGGGACACGCTGCGCGGGTTGATGCCGATGTGGCCCAGCGGCGGGGTGCAGATCGGGGACGTGCGCGACACCGCGGCCCTGCACGCTGCGCTGATCACCTCGGGGGCCACCGGGTCCCATCCCATTGGGCGCCACTTCGGGCCCGGGCGGTACCTGACCACACCGGAGTACGTGCGGGCGGTGCGGGAGGTGACCGGGCGGGCGCTGCCCGCCGTGTTCCTGCCCGCCGCGGCCATGTCGCCGGTCGGCAGGTTCGTCGACCTGGTGCAGCCGCTGTGGCCGTGGCACATCCCCGCGGCGTACGGCGCGATCGCCACAGTCGGAGCGGCCACCAGGGTGGATCCGGCGGCCAGTACGCACGACCTCAAGCCGCGGCCGTTCGCGGACACCGTCGCGGACACCGTCCGCTGGCTCGGGGAGACCGGCTCGTTGAGCTCCCGGCAGGTGGGGCACCGGTGACCACCTCCGACATCGGGCACGTCAACGGGCACCAGGCGCTGCGGCCGGAGCTGCCGGTCCGGACGATGGACCTGTTGCGCGACCGCAACACCGACCTGCGTGACCGCGCGGTGTCCGACGGCGAAGCCGTGCGACGGCAGCGCGCGTTGGGCAAGCGGACCGCGCGGGAACGGCTGGACCTGCTGCTCGACCCGGGTTCGTTCATCGAGGTCGACCTCTACCGGAGGCACCAGGCGCACGGCCTGAAGGTGTCCGACCACCGGCCGCACACCGATGGTGTGGTGGCCGGATCGGGCACCATCGAGGGCCGCCGGGTCTTCGTCTACGCGCAGGACTTCACCATCTTCGGCGGCTCGTTGGGCCAGGCGCACGCGGCCAAGATCCACAAGGTGATGGACATGGCCCTCGCGACCGGGGCGCCGATCATCGGGCTCAACGACAGCGGCGGCGCACGCATCCAGGAAGGGGTGATGGCGCTCGACGGGTACGGCGGCATCTTCCGCCGCCAGGTCGAGGCGTCCGGGGTCGTGCCGCAGATCAGCGTGGTGCTCGGTCCGTGCGCCGGGGGAGCCGCGTACTCCCCGGCGTTGGCGGACTTCACCTTCATGGTCCGCGGCACGGCGAAGATGTACCTGACCGGTCCGGACGTCGTGGCCGCGGTCAGCGGTGAGCGGGTCAGCCACGAGGACCTCGGCGGCGCTTCCGTCCACGGCGGACTGTCGGGGGTGGCCTCGTTCGTGCACGACGACGAGGAGAGCTGTCTGGAGGACGTCCGCTACCTGGTGTCCTTGTTGCCCGGCAACAACCTCGAGTCACCTCCGGCGCTGGAGCCGTGCGGCGCGACCGAGGACGAGCGGGCCGCGTTCGCGAGCATCGTCCCGGTCGAGCCCAACCAGCCCTACGACATGCGGGTGGTGGTGTCGGAACTCGTGGACGACGGCGAGTTCCTGGAGGTGCACGAGGGTTGGGCGGCCAACGTGGTGTGCGTGCTGGGACGCGTCGACGGCGAAGTGGTGGGCCTCGTCGGCAACCAGCCGATGGTGCTCGCGGGCGTGCTCGACAGCGCCGCGGCCCAGAAGGCCGCCCGGTTCGTGCGGTTCTGCGACGCGTTCGGCATCCCGCTGGTGTCCCTCGTGGACGTGCCGGGCTTCCTGCCCGGCACCGAGCAGGAGCACGGCGGGGTCATCCGGCACGGCGCGAAGCTGCTGTACGCCTATTGCGAGGCGACCGTGCCCCGCATCCAGGTGATCGTGCGCAAGGCGTACGGCGGCGCGTACATCGTCATGGATTCCCGCTCGATCGGCACCGACCTGTCGTTGGCGTGGCCCACCAACGAGATCGCCGTCATGGGTGCCGAGGGCGCGGTGAACGTCATCTTCCGCAAGGAGTTGGCCGCCGCCGCCGATCCGGAGAACCTGCGGGCCGAGCTGCTGGCGGAGTACTCCGAGCAGCTGGTCCACCCGTACTACGCCGCGGAGCGCGGCCTGGTGGACGACGTCATCGACCCGGCGCACACCCGTGCCGCGGTCGCCCGCGGGCTGGCGATGCTGAAGGACAAGCGCAAGGTGACACCGGCGCGGAAGCACGGCAACGTGCCGCTGTGAGACGTGCCGCTGTGAGGCGGTGCGGGCTCCGCCCTGCCGAGTACGACCTCGTGGGCTGTCCGGCCGTGCCGGACAGCCCACGACGTTCATCCGCGCCCGGCGCCGGGCCGAGCGGACTCAGTGCTGCGGCAGTCTGGTCGCCACTTCGTCGTCCAGTCTTCTCCGGGACTCCGCCACGGACCGCTCCGCCGCGTCCGGGATGTCGCCCGCGCTGACCATGAGAGCCACCAACTGCGCCTCGAACAGCCGGTCGGCGTCGTAGGGCTCCAGCAGGTAGTGGCCCAGCTCCAGGGTCACCAGCCCGTGCGTCGCGACCCACATCCGGTGCGCCACCAACTCCGGGTCGCCGGGGTCGAACCGGTCCACCGCGATGCACCGGGCCGCGCACTGGGCGACGTTGACCAGGGTGTACCGCCCGTGCTGGCGATCGGTGTCGGACAGGGTGAACCCGGCCGGCGAGAAGCCGCCGAACATCACCGCGTACAGGTGGGGGTTGGCCAGCGCGTTGCGCCGGTACGCCCGACCGAGCAGGGCCATGTCCGAGACCGGGTCATCGGTCCACACGACCTTGGTCAGGTGGTCCTGCAGACGGGCGAAGCCCTCGTGCACCATCTCCCGCACCAGGCCGATCATCCCGCCGAAGTGGGTGTACACGGCCATCGTCGACGAGCCCGCCTCCGCGGCGATGCGGCGGGTCGACAGCGCCTGAGGTCCTTCCGCGGCCAGCAGACCGGCCGCGATGTCCACCAGCGCGGCGCGTGTCTTGGGATCCGATCGACGTGGGCTCACCTTGACATTGTTCCATAACGGCGATATAAAACGGGTACCAGAACGGTGTTATGAAACCCTTGGGGGTGCTGGACATGGCCGCACCGGCACAGGAGGTCGTGGAGCCGTTGACCGTCCGCGGTGAACTGCCCGCCGCGCTCGCCGGGGCGTTCGTCCAAGCCCTCCCGCACGGCGTGTCCGGGATCCGGCTCGCTGCCGGCACGGCTCGCTGGTACCGCGGCGAACGGCCGCCCGCACTGGCGCGGGAGAACTGGTCGGACGACGCGACGATGGCCCGCCCGGTGTGCGACGGCGTCTTCTGGCACACCGCCGTGTCGTACCCCGGTCTCGGATGTGCAGAACATCTGACCCTCACTTCGGACGGGGAAGTCGTACGCGTGGAGCCGTTCGTGCTCCACGGGACGCCCATGATGCGGGCGGTCGCACTGACCGACCGGTTCTTCGTCGTCTTCGACTCACCGCCGTACTACAGCCACGCCGCGGCCCTGGTCGGGCTGCGCTCGCCGTACGTGGCCCGTACCGGTCAACCGACCCGTATCGGGCTGCTGCCCCGCGATGGCGTGGGGCAGCCGTGCTGGTTCGAGGTGGGTGGAGGCGAGGTGCTCCAGGCGGTCAACGCCCACGACGGGCTCGGGCGCGTCGTGGTCGACGCGGTGTGGGCGCCCGGCGTGCTGCGCCGCAGCACGATCGACCTGACCACGGGGGAGGTGCGCACGACGAGCCTGTCCGGGATGGACGTCGCCACGGTGGACGACCGGGTGGCGGGACGCCGGCACCGGCACGTGTTCGGCCTGGCAGGCCGAACGGTGGTGCGGCACGACGTGGTGCTGGACCGCGGCTGGACCCACGAACTCCGGCGACCCGCCGGGCAGCCGGTGTTCGCACCGCGTGGTCGACGGGAAGGCGACGGCTGGCTCGTCGTGCTCGCCGGGGACGAGCTGGTGGTGCTCGACGCGGAGGATGTCGCCGGTCCGCCGGTCGCCGTCGTGGTCCTGCCGTTCGAGCCGCCCGTGTCGCGGCGTGCCACCTGGCTCCCCGAACGCCCCTGGACCTGACTCCGCGGACGTCGAGAACGCCGACGCGGCGGGTGGCCCGGCATGGTCATGCCGGGCTCACCAGCACCGAAGGGAACCGATCCCGTCGAGGTGGCGGGCGTGGCCGCCGTCGTCGTGCCGCGGGCGCCGACCGCCCGCGTCGGCGGGCTAGTGCGCGAACTGGTCGGGCCTGCGGCCCTCACCCGCCGGACCCCGGTACGCCTGCGCGATCTCCAGCCAGCGCTCGGCCGACTCGCCGGACGCCGTCACGGCGAGGTCCGCGTGGTGCCGCCGGCGCGTCACCAGCAGGCAGAAGTCCACCGCCGGCCCGCTGATCCGCTGCGTCGCGTCCCCGGGGCCGAAGTCCCACCGCTTGCCGGAGGGCGCGGTGATCTCGAAGCGGAACGGCTCGGCCGGCGGCTCCTCACCGCGAGCCAGGTAACCGAAGTCCTTCGTGCGCACGGCGAACTCCACCAGGAAGCCGAGCCGGTCGTCCCACTCGCGGGTCACCCCGAGCGCGTCGGCGATGTCCTGCCCGTGGCCGAACAGCTCCATCATCCCGGCACTGGCCAGCACCGCGGGCGGCAGCGGGTTGACCAGCCACGGCACGACCTGGTCGGCCGGCACCGCGGCCAGCGCGGTGATCGCCCGGCTCTTCGTCGCCCGCCAGCGCGCGAGCAGCTCGTCCGGTTCGAGCGCGAGGTGTGGGGCCATCGCGGCGTCCACGTTGGCGTTGAAGTCGTCGGACAGGGTGGACAGCATCGCCCGGAACCGGTCACCGTCGGCCGCGGACAGGCCCGCCATGGCGAAAATGGCGGTCAGGTGGGCGATCTGGTGTTTGATCGTCCACCCTTCCGCCGGGGTGGGCAGCGACCACTTGCCCCGGTCGAGGTCGACCACCATCCCGTCCACTTCGTCACCTGTCGCAGTCAGCGCCGAGATCACGTCCATGCGCACCTCCTCCACTCGAAAACGAATAGTCCGGAGCATCGGGCACGGCCGTGACCTCCGGCCGTGACTTTCCGCAACAGTGCCGAATCGAGGATGGCGAAGTGCGGTGCGAAAGTCTTCTCGCCCCGTGCTCTCGCCCGCGCCGCAGCGCCGCCGTGTCGCCGTGTCGCCGCGTCGCCGTGTCGCCGTGTCGCCGCGTCGCCGTGTCGCCGAAGTCCGCACGCGGTGAGAAGCCCGAGGCGGTCGCCAGTGCTTACCGATCTTTTCGTTTCGGGGTGACGGTTGCTCTTGCCGGTGGGTGTATGCCGGTGGGTGTATGCCGGTGGGATGCGGTATTCCGATGGTGGTGGTCTGACCGCGGAGCAACGGGCCCGGCGGGAACGGGTGCGGTTCGAGGCCGCCGAATTGTTCGCCCAGGGGATG
>NZ_ML775964.1:44749-167823 GCF_009769385.1 Saccharothrix deserti | reverse complement strand
AGTTAAGCCTTCCAGCGCCGATGGTACTGCACTCGTGAGGGTGTGGGAGAGTAGGACGCCGCCGAACATTCTTTCCCTCAGGGGCACCCGATACGGTCGGGTGCCCCTGAGGGCTTTTTGCGTTCGGGGCATGTTTCCAACTGACCGCGAACCGTCACTTTCCGGTTGTCTCCACCGCTGTCCGGGCGATGCGCCTGGCGCGAGCGGGTGATGTGCGGCTTGGCCCCCTTGATCGTCCTTACCGTAACGGCATGACCAGCGGTGAGTGGCCAGGGGAGGCGTCAGTGCCGTGGCGAGCGCGCAGACGAAGAGGCAGGCACTCCCGTGCCCGCCCGCCGTCGTCATCCCCGCAGATGTGGGCTCCGGCCCTTCTCGGCTCGATCCTCCTCGTAACGTTGATCCTTCTCCTGCTGACCTACGTCTGACACCGGCTCATTCGACGGGCTTGAGGTCACCGGTCGGGAAACGCCGTTCGTTCCGCTCGATCTTGGCGAACGCGGCCTCGATGAGATCCACGTCCAGCTTGTCGGCCAGCCGCACCAGGTAGTGCATGACGTCGGCCAGCTCGTCGCGCACCTTCCAGGCCAATTCCGGGTCGTCCATCGCGTGCGCGGCCTGTTCGGGCGTGAGCCACTGGAACAGGTCGGTCAGCTCGCCGACCTCCCCGGACAACGCCATCACGAGGTTCTTCGGGGTGTGGTACTGGTCCCAGTCGCGGGCGGCGGCGAACCGGCGCAGCGCGTCCCGCAGGTCTTCCAGGTTCATGCCCGCAGAGCTACCACACGGTGGTCGCTGGGCCGCACGCCGCGTACCCGTTTGAACGCCGTGCTGAACGCGAACCCGTCCGCGTAGCCGACGGCACGCGCGACCGAGTCGATGGTGGTGTCCGGTCGGGTGAGGAGGTTCGCGGCGACGTCCATGCGCCACCCCGTCAGGTAGGTGAGCGGTGGCACGCCGACCAGTGTGGTGAACCGCCGCGCCAACGCCGCCCGCGACACCCCGGCGCGCGCTGCGAGTTCCGCGACCGTCCAAGCGCGCTGTGGTTCGTCGTGCATCGCGCGCAGGGCCGGTCCGACGATCTCGTCGCCCAACGCTCGGTACCAGCCCGGCGTGTTCGCCTCGGGCCGGTCGAACCACTCGCGCAGCGCGTACACCAGGAGGAGGTCCAGCAGTCGGTCGAGGACGATGTCCTGGCCGGGGCGGTCCTTGGCGATCTCCGCGGACAGCACGTCGACAGTCGGGCACTCCCCGTCCGCACACGACACGACCAATGCCGTCGGCAGGGCGTTGAGCAGCCGGTGGGACACGCCGCCCTCGACCTCGTAGGCGCCGGTGATCACCAGCACGTCCCCGTCGGCCGGGAACCCGTAGGTGCGGGTGCCGACGCGCCACTGTTCGCAGTCCGGTTCGTCGAACTCGATCTGCGTCGGCGTCGACGGGTCGTCGGCCAGCACGAACCGCAGCGGTCCGCGGATCAGGCCGATGTCACCCGGACGCATCAACGCGTGGGTGCCGTCCTCGGCGAGTAGCCAGACGTCGCCGCGCACGGCGGCCACGAGGGTGAGCGGCGCCGTCTCCGCGAACGCCAGCGACCACGGCGGTGAGGCGAACGAGCGGCACACGTCGGCGCGCTGCGCGTGCACGCCGCGCAGCAAGTCGGTGAGGGCGTCCATGTAGACGATTGAACATGGATCCGGGACGGTGAGCCATGTTCCGTCCAGCACGATCTTGATTGGCTGGTGGCATGACAATCCTGGTTATCGGCGGCACCGGCAAGACCGGCCGCCGCGTCACCGCCGCCCTCGACGCCATCGGTGTCGCCAACCGTCCCGTGTCCCGCCGTTCGGCGATCCGCTTCGACTGGGCGGACGAGTCCACCTGGGGACCCGCCTTGGACGGCGTCACCGCGGTTTACCTCGTGCCGCTCGGGACGACCCTGGACGACGCCGAGGTGGCGGCGTTCGTGCCGCGGGCGGTGGCGGCGGGTGTGCGGCGGATCGTCGCCCTGTCAGCGCGCGGGATCTCGCCCGAGGACGGCCGCGAGCGCGCGGTGCGGGAGTCCGGAGTGGACTGGACGATCCTGCGGCCGACGTGGTTCTCGCAGAACTTCAGCGAGGACTACTTCCTGGGGGAGGTGCTGGCGGGCGAGCTCGTGCTGCCGCCCGGCGGCGACGGCGCGCACCCGTTCATCGACGCGCAGGACATCGCCGACGTGGCGGTGGCGGCGTTGACGCAGGACGGGCACGCGGGCGTCACCTACGAGCTGTCCGGGCCGGAGGCGTTGACGTTCGGCGAGGTGTTGGCGCGGATCGGTGACGTGTCGGGTCGTTCGATCCGCGTGGTCGACGTGCCCCCGGCCGACTACACCGAGCTCTTGGTGCAGGGCGGTTTCGACCAGGAGTACGCGGAGGTGTTGACGATGTCGTTGACCGCGATGCGTGACGGTCACGACGCCGCGTTGTCCGACGGTGTGCCGTCCGTGCTCGGGCACGACGGGCGGCTGTTCGGCGACTACGTCAAGGAGGCGGCGGGCGCCTGGGCCTGAGCGAGGACGAGCAGGTGCTCTTCGGTGGGCTGGTCCACGGCTACCTCCGGACGAGGGTGAGGTGCGGTTTGGTGGGGTGGCCGCCGTCGCCTTGGCCGGGCAGGGCGGTGAGGACCAGGCCGAAGACGAGGCCGTTGAGTTCTTCCACGTCGAGCAGGAGTTCGCGGGCGACGCCGTGCGGGGTGGTGCCTTGGGCGCGCAGGGTGCGGAAGACCTTGGTGAGCAGTTGGGATGTCTCGCGGCGGGTCATGCCGGTGGTGCGGCGGGCCAGTTGGGCGCACACGGTCGCGTATTGGGGCTGGGTGAGCAGGCCGAGGTCGCGGAGGCGGTGCGCGAGGGTGACCGGGGAGACGTGCCAGGTGGCGCTGTGTGCGAGGACCTGTTCGGTGAGCGCGCCCCGGGGGACGGCGGCCAGCACACCGGCGCGGGGGAGGAGGAACGCGGTCGCGAACGTTTGCGCGTCGTCGTTGCGGGTGAGGTGGCCGAGTTCGCGGGCGGCGTCGAAGCGGGCCTGGTCGGGGGTGGCCGTCGGGTCGAGGAAGACGTAGGGGGTGCCGGCGTGGCGGACGGAGAACGGGCCCGCGGCGGCGCAGTCCTGGGGCAGGGAGAACACCCGGACGCCGTGCGCTTCCAGGAGGTGGACCATGTTGGGCGCCGGGCGGTGCGGGATGCCCCACCGGGCGCGGACCATCTCGGCCGCGGTCTCCGGGTCGTGGTGTTCCCACGTCGGCACGTCCGGTTCGGGGAACGTGAACGCGCGGGTCAGCCAGGCGTCGAAGGCGATGGCGAGGCGGGCGGCGCTGATCGCGGCGTCCCGTTGCCGCTTGGGCGCCGGTCTGGTGAACACCGCCTCGATGTCCGGCACGTCGTCGGCTTCCAGGAAGCCCGCCGGGAAGCCGAGGGCCTCGGTGAGCCTGGCGGTGGTGGCCGGTCGGGGTTGGCGGCGGCCGTGCTCGTAGTCGCCGATGCTCGCCGGACTCGTGCCCGCCTTGCGCGCCAGCTCGACCGCGGTGAGGCCGCGACGGGTCCGGGCCAGGACGAGGCGGGAGGGCGTGAGCATGATCGCGCCATTCTCGCACCCGCCTACCGGCGCAGCGTGACGGTGACGTCGATGTCGTCGATGTCGTCGGGGCCGTCCGTGCCGCGTGGTGTGGGCAGGGGGCCGAACACCAAGGGCGGCAACGTGATCCGGTGCGCCCACCGGTCCACGACCTGGCCCTGCGGCGTGGGCTCCGGCTGCGCCACCTCGCGCAGGACGACCAGCCGTTCACCTTCCTGGTGGGGGTAGGTGACCAGGAACCACAGCTTCCACTCGTGCGTGTGGAGCGAGTCGAAGAGCGTGAACTGGTCCCGGTCGTTGCCGCGCATCATGGCCGCGATGGCGGGGCCCTTGGCGTAGTCGCTGCGCAGGGGAGCGCCGAGCGTGCCGGTGTGGCGGTTGCCCTGGAGGGTGCCGAGGACGACGGGTTTGGTGGGGTGCTGGACGAGCCCGGCGTTCCACTTGTCGACCCGCGTCCAGCCCTCGGCGACGAGCACTTCGCGGAGTCTGCCGACCCGGTGGATCCAGTCCAGCAACCCGGCCCCGTTGGTCGGCCCCAACGGCGGCGCGGACGCCCGCGCGTCGACCCCGGCCCAGATCGCCTCGTCCAGGTGGTCGACCCGCAGCCCCAGCTCGGCCAGCTGAGCGTGGTGGTCTTCGGTCAGCTCGGTGGCGTTCGACATCCTCATGCCGGGCACGGTAACCGCGCCCACCGACAATTCCCGGTCGCGTCGGGCTCGGCCGGGGGTCAGCGTGCCACCTGCGGCAGGTCGTCCTCTCCGGTCGGGGTTTCTTCGGTTTCCCGGTGGAGGGCCGCTGGCCGGCCGGCGGACGACCGGCTGCCGGAACAGCGATCGACCCACATCGACCCACGAGGAACAGGACGCCTGCCAGCGCGGGCGGCACGGTCAGCAGGGCTGGGTAGGCCCGGATACCGGCCGTGTGCCCCACCTCGTCGTGACCGGGAGTCCGTCCGGCGCTCGCCTCGGTGCCACCGTTGGCCGGCTGGGCTTTGGTCGGACGCCGCCACCCTCCGTCGTTCGAAGCCCGAACGGGCGGGTACCACGGTCCGTGGGACAGGATGTGGTGATGGATGTGCTGAGCCGGAACAACGTGGTTGTCACCGGCAACGTCGACGGCCCCGTGGTGGTGCTCGCGCACGGTTTCGGGTGTGACCAGAACTTGTGGCGGCTGGTCGTGCCCGCGCTCGCCGAGAAGTGCCGGGTCGTGCTGTTCGACCACGTCGGGGCGGGGCGGTCGGATCTTTCGGCGTGGGACGCGCGGCGGTACTCGACGCTCGACGCGTACGCCTCCGATGTGCTCGACATCTGCCGTGAAATCTGCCGTGAGCTGGACGTGCGCGACGTGGTGTTCGTGGGGCACTCGGTGTCGGCGATGATCGGTGTGCTGGCGGTGGCCGCGGAGCCGGCGCGGTTCGGCAAGCTCGTGCTGCTCACACCGTCGCCGCGCTACATCGACGACGGTGACTACCGGGGCGGGTTCAGCGCCGCCGACATCGAGGAGCTGCTCGACTCGTTGGAGAGCAACTACCTCGGTTGGTCGGCGACGATGGCGCCGGTCATCGTGGGCAACCCGGACCGGCCGGAGCTGGGCGAGGAGCTGACCAACAGCTTCTGCCGCACGGACCCGGAGGTGGCGAGGGTCTTCGCCCGTGCGACGTTCCTGTCCGACAACCGGGCGGACCTGGAGCGGGTGAGCGTGCCGACGCTGGTGTTGGAGTGCGCGCAGGACGTGATCGCGCCACGCGAGGTCGGCGCGTTCGTGCACGCCCGGATACCCGGCAGCACGCTCGTCACGCTCGACGCCACGGGCCACTGCCCTCAGCTCAGCGCCCCGGAAGCCACCGCGGCGGCCATGTTGCGCTTCGTGACGGACACGCTGTGACGGGCGTGACCGGGGACGAGCCGGACCGCGACGCTGTCTCGGCACTGCTGGAGGACAGCGCGGAAGACCTCTACGAGAACGCGCCGTGCGGCTACCTGTCCACTTTGCCGGACGGGCACATCGCGAAGGTGAACGGGACCCTGTTGCGGTGGCTGGGTTACCAGCGCGAGGAGTTGGTGGGACGGCGGCGGTTCGCCGATCTGCTCAGCGTCGGCGGCAAGCTCTACCACGAGACCCACTTCGCCCCGCTGCTGCGGATGCAGGGCGAGGTGCGCGGCGTGGCGTTGGAGATGGTCGCAGCTGACGGCAGGCGGCTGCCGATGCTGGTGAACTCCACGGTCAAGACGAGTGGTGACGGCGAGCCGCTGCTGATCCGCACCACGGTGTTCGACGCGCGTGACCGCCGTGCGTACGAACGCGAACTGTTGCGCGCACGGCAGGAGGCCGAGCGGGAACGCGACGAGATCCGGCGGCTCGCGACCACGCTCCAGCGCACCCTGTTGCCGCCGGTGCTGCCGACCGTGCCGGGTGTGGAGATCGCCACGCACTACCACCACGCCTCGCCGTTCGAGGTCGGCGGCGACTTCTACGACGTGTTCCCGTTGGCGGACGGCAGGTGGGGCGTGTTCCTCGGCGATGTGTGCGGCAAGGGCGCCGGTGCGGCGGCGATGACGTCGCTGACCCGTTACACCCTGCGCTCGGCCGCCGTGTACGACCCGGACCCGGCCGCGGTCCTGACCAACCTCAACACCGTGCTGAACCAGGAGCAGGACGGCGGGCAGCCGGGTTTCTGCACGGTGACGTTCGGTGTGCTCGCCGTCGACCCGGACGGCTGCACGCTCACCCTCGCCTCCGGTGGCCACCCTCCGGGTCTGCTGCTGCGTGCGGACGGCACGGTCGAGTACGTGGAGACGCCCGGCGGCCAGCTGATCGGAATCCTGCCCGACGCCCGCGTGGTCACCGCCACCGTCCGCCTGTCCGCCGGTGACACGTTCGTGTTGTACTCGGACGGCCTCATCGAGGCCCGTGTCGGCGACACCCGTTACAGCGAGCAGGAGCTGCTGGAGTTCGCGGCCACCCTCGCCTCCACGGCGGCGGCGGACGTCGTCGGGGCTCTCGTGGACCTGCTGGCCGGCTTCGGCGAGGGCGTCGAAGACGACACCGCCGTGCTCGCGCTGGGCGTTCCCGCCCCCCGGCGCTGCTGAGACCCGTTTCGTGCGGTGCAACGGCTCCGGCCCGTCAGTCGACGCTGGTAACCGGAAAGGGAAGGCGTTCACCGTCCCACGCGGCAGATCCCGGCTCGACGAAGTCCGCCATGGTCCGCGCGTCCTCCCTTTCCCGGTCGAGTACCTTGCGCCACTCCGAGGCGGTGCCGGTGACGAGGAACGGTCCGATCGGAATCTCGATCGTGTCGTCATCGACTCGGACAGGCACACTCTCACCCGCAACCACGAGGTCGCCGTCGACGCCTGCTGTTGCCGCGGTGATCGCGTCGTCGAGTTCGGTGGCCGACATCGTCGCGGACCACGTCGTGTCCGCGTTGCGAGCGGTCGCGAACAGCACGTCTTCGCCTGCGGGGTTGTCGTGCAGCACGAACTCGAGCACGGAGCCGGACATCGGATCGACGGACTCGTCCGCAGGCGCCAGCCAGGCCGGTCGGAACCTGTCGAAGAGTCCGGTCATCGCGTCCGCGAGCAGTCGACGCCGGACCGACAGGAACGATCTGTATTCGGCTGCATGCCGCAGTTGTTCGTTCAACGGTATGAGGTGCGCGGTCAACTCCTGATCACCGAGCGTGGGGAAGTAGTCCACCGGGGACCGGTGACTGATCTTCCTGTTGGCCTTGCCCGAGATGAACGCGAGGTTGGCGAGGTCGTTGATCTCCGCCTTGCTGTACTTCGCCGGATGGCTCTTGAGCGTCGCTTGCGGGTGGATGTGGTGGTACTCCAACGTCTGGCTGCCTTCCGCCGCGGCCGAGATGCCGATGCTGTCCCACCAGTCCTTGGCGCCTGCCTCCTTGGCGACGAGGAAACTCAGGAAGAAGTACGGGCTTCCCACAGACCGTCCGGCGAGGTCTTGAGGCGTGATCGTGAGACCCGTGGCGCTGACACCCAGATTGCTCAGCAGCCGGCGAACCGGATCGGCCATGCGGGCCGCCGGGATGTCCTGGCCCAGCCGGGTGTCGGTGGAACCGCTGTACCGGTTGCGGACGGTGGCCGCCAGGAACCAGTAGAGGATGCCGTCGGCACTCGCGCCGTCCAACTGCTCGTCTTCCCGCTCGCCCAGCAGGACGATCAACGGCAACAGGACGATCATCGAGGGCAGCAATCGGCTGTGCGAGGCACCCAGGTTGTTCTGGAGGAGCGGCACGAGGTGCCGCAACCCGCGCTGCACGGTGTTCCAGCCACGTTCCAGCTGGTCGTCGGTGGCGGCGACGAGCCGTGCGTGCGACCACGCGGACAGGCCGCGTCCGAGTACCGCGCCGGTGAGAGCCCTGGTGAGGAAGGTGACGTCGACGTCGCCGAACCCTCGCTGAGTCCAGTACGCGGCTTCCCCCTCCAACCTCTCCAGCACACCCGGCCATCGAGCGGACAGGGTCGCCAATGCCAGATCGGACGTCTTGAGCGGACGTCCGCCGCTGTTGACGCGCACGAAGATCTGGGTGACCTCGTCGTAAGGGAAGTCCCGCAGCACCTCCATGTGGAACTTGTGGCTCGGGATGGCAGCCAGCCGCTGGAGTCGCTTGCTGATGTCGTTCGGCGTCAGGTCGGGATTGCGCTCGTGCAGGCCGCTGACGAGGTGCCACTGGTCGACACCCGGTTTGAGGACGTCGTAGACCTTGATCCAGCGCGGGTCCTTCGCGGTCGCCGCGCTCTGATTCTGGAACTTCTCGCTTTCGACGTTGAAGACGATGGCGGCTTGCGGGTGGTCGGTGAGCACTCGGTGCAGCGACGTGACCCGCTGCTGGCCGTCCAAGAGGTAGAGCGGGACGACGGCAGGCTGGACCACGGGCCTGTCGATGGCCGCTGCCCTGGTCTGAGGTGTTTCGTCGGTCTGCCAGAAGAGCAGAGACCCGGACAGGTAGCCCCGGTAGAGCGACTCGATGAGCTTGGCCACCTGGGTTGGTTTCCACACGTAGCCACGTTGGATCTCCGGCAGCTTGATCTCACCGCGTTCGATCTGGCCTACTAGTGCGCTGATTTCGCGCTCCGTCTTGTCAACGGGCATGTGGACGTGCTCCCGGTGGGGTTGGAACGCACCTCGTGCGCGATCACTCCGTCATCGTCCGGCGGCGTAGCGTCGTTAGCACCGGCCGGGCTAGGGCTCCCAGACCTGTATCGCCCGCACCACGAAAGGGGCGTCGGGCACGTACGTGCCCTTGCCGGGGTAGGTGGTGAACTCGGCCTCGGTCGAGCACGTCGCGCCTTGGAATACCGAGGCGTCCCTGGTCAGGCGGTTCACGAACGAGCGCGCCACGAATTTGTCCGGCAGGGGGATGCACTCGCTCGGGTTGGCGGTTTCCAGGTCGAGGCGGTGGACCTTGCCGGTGTAGTTGGTACCGGCCCAGGCGCAGAACTCGCCGCGGTCGCAGGTCGGGTCCGGTTGCTGGGCCACCGCCATGCCGCTGGACGCCATGCCGCTGGACGCCAGGGCGCCGGCGGTGAGGGTCAGGGCGGTCAAGAGGCCGCGGGGCGTCATTCGGGTCACCTCCACCGCACCAGAGTGCTGTGATCGGCGGCGGTGTGGGGGTGGAAAGCCTGGCGTTCACCTCATTGTGTGGGGGCGTGTCGGGGGAACGGGTAGGCGGGTGGCGAGGCGGACCGCGTCGTGAGGTGCCACCGCGTCGGTGTCGTTGTCGAAGTACACGTAGACGTCGTGGTCCACGGCCCACGCCTTGATCTTGGCGGCCCACTCGTCCAGTTCGCTGTCGGAGTAGCTGCCGACGTACAGGGCCTGGTTGCCGTGCAGCCGCACGTAGGCGAAGTCCGCCGTGACGTCTTCGAGGTACGGGAATTTGCCGGCGGTGTGGGAGACGACGAGCGCGATGTCGTGCGCCCGCAACAAGTCGTGGAACTCCGGCACCAGGAACGTCGAGTGGCGGACCTCCAGCGCGTGCCGCAGTGGCCGGTCGGTGTCGGTCGTGGTCCAGGCCCGTTCGTCGGGCAGTCGCTCGTCGTGACGCTCGGCGAGCTTGGCCGCGGCCGAGGTGGTGCGGGGGAGGAGGTCGAAGAACGCGGCCAGGCGTCCGGGGTCGTAGCGGAGCTTGGGCGGCAACTGCCACAGGAACGGGCCGAGCTTGGCCTCCAGCGCGAGCACACCCGAGGCGAAGAAGTTGGCCAGCGGGGTCTCCACGTCGCGCAACTGCTTGAGGTGCGTGATGAACCGGCCGCCTTTGACCGCGAAGGCGAAGTCCTCCGGCGTCTGCCGCGCCCACGCCCGGTAGCTGGACGGGCGTTGCAGCGAGTAGAACGAACCGTTCAGCTCCACCGAGGTCATGAGGCCCGAGATGTGCTCCAACTCCCGCCGCTGCACCAGGCCTTTCGGGTAGAACGCGCCACGCCACGCCGGGTAGACCCAGCCCGACGTCCCGATGCGAACCTCACCCGTCATGTCCCAGTGGTACCCATCTGATCCACGCGTACCCCCGTGCCGCGGTGGCAGGCTGCCCAGGCTCAGCTGAGCCGGTCGATCAAGGCGAGGGCGTCGTGCGGTGCCGCGCCGCGCATCGTGTTGTCCAGGTACGCGTAGACGTCCCGGGTGGCCGACCATTCGCGGAATCTGGCGGCCCAGCGGTCGAGGGCGGTGTCGGAGTACGTGCTGATGTACAGCTCTTTGTCGCCGTGGAGGCGGGCGTAGACGAAGTCGGTGGTCAGCTCGCACAGTTCCGGGAAACGGCCTGCCGACTCGGCGACGACGAGCGCGACTCCGTGCCGTGCCAACAACTCCGCCAGTTCGGGCTTGTCCCAGCTCGGGTGCCGGACCTCCACCGCGTGCCGAACCGGTGGGCCGGGCAACAGTTCCAGGAACGCGGCCAGGCGCTCGGGACGCCACGGCAGCGTCGGGGGGAGCTGCCACAGGATCGGCCCGAGTTTCGTTCCCAGGTCGAGCACCCCGGACGAGAAGAATTCCGACACGTCCTTCTCGACGTCGCGCAATCGCTTGATGTGCGTGATCTCCCGATGGCCTTTGACGGCGAACACGAAGTCGTCGGGTGTGCGTTCGGACCACGACTGGAAGTCCGTCGGCTTGCGCAGCCCGTAGAACGAGCCGTTGATCTCCACCGTGCCGAGCCTGCGGGACAGGAACTGCAATTCCAGGCGCTGCTGCAACCCACGCGGGTAGAAGTCACCGCGCCACTCGGGATGGCGCCAGCCGGACGTGCCGATTTTGATCTCACCCACAGTGACCGTGTTGCCCATGAGTAACCGCTGAAACGTGTAGCACAGCTGTAGCACTCCGAGTATGATTGTGTCATGGCTGTCGCAACCACCGGTCACACGATCGGCCAACGGGAACTCCGCAACGACAACGCCGAGATCATGCGGCGGGTCGAGGCGGGGGAGCGCTTCGTGGTGACCCGCAACGGCAAGCCGATCGCCGACCTGGTGCCGCACGCCGAGTCCAGGCCCCGGCACACGCTCGCCGAGACGCAGGCCGAGTTCCGCAAGCTGCCCCGGGTGGACGCGGCGCGTTGGCACGCCGACCGCGTGGCCGACGACGAGTTCTTCGGCGCCGACGACCCGACCGAAGACCCGTGGCGCCGGTGACCAGGCGGATTCTGCTGGACACCGGCGTGGTGATCCGGCTGGAGGACATCGACTTCGGCGACCTCGCCCGCGCCGAGCCCGCGATCAGCGCCGTCACCGCGGCGGAGTTGGCCTACGGGCTGGACGTGGACGACCCGGTCGAGCGGTTCGCCCGCACCGAGCGGTACTACGCCGCGCTGGACCGGTTCGAGGTGCTGCCGTTCGACCTCGCCGCCGCCAAGATCTACGGCACGCTCGCCGCACTGGTCCGCCGCACCGGCCGCAGCGCCCGCCCGCGCCGGATGGACCTGCAGATCGCGGCCACCGCCGCCGCGCACGGCATGCCGGTGTTGACCACCAACGTCAAGGACTTCACCGGACTGGACCGGGTGGTCGAGGTCATCGCCGTCCACCCGGTCGAACACTGACCACCGAGTCGACCACCTCGCGCGGTACTCGTGCGCTATAACGGTGTGCATATCGGAGCCACGGTGGGACGGGCTGCTCAGCGGTGATCCGGGCAGGCCGAACGCGGCATCGACGACTGGGTCGAGGGGATGCGGCAGCGCGCGGACAAGCTGCGGGCGTTGCGCGCCGAGGTGGAGCGGATCCAGGTCACCGAGACCAGCGCGAACGGCGCCGTGGTGGTGACCGCCGACTCCGACGACATCGACGACGTCGCCGGGCACGTGGCCGACGTGCCGAGAGCGGACGGCGGCACGGGGTTCAGCCGCGCGGAGATCGAGCAGATCAAGAACCACGTGTTCGAGGACCTGCACCCGTTGGAGGGCCAGAACGGCGGCACGGTGATGGCACGGTTCGACCCGAACCCCGACATGGCCGAGGCCTGGCTGCGGCTGCGGTCCGGTCGGGCACGGCCGGAGGACGTGGCGCTGTTGGAGCACGAACTGGCCGAGGCCCGATACTGGCAGCAGAACCCGAACGCCTCGTACAAGGACGCCCACGCCGCGGCGAACGAGGTATCGCGGTGGGAGAACCAGATCCCGCCCGTGTCCAACGAGGACTACAGCAAGCCCTGGAGGTAGGCCGTGGCCATGCTCGTGTACCCGCACAAGGCGGAGGAGACCGCGGCCGGCGTGCGCTACCGGTTCCACACCGACTGCGGCGCGGAGCGGTTCCTGGTGCTCGACAAGACGTCCGAGACCATCCAGCCGGACGACGGCAACCGCGACGGCGTGTTCCGCGCGGCGGCGGGAAAGCTGGCCAAGGCGTGGCTGAGCACCCACGAGGCCCCCGACCGCCTGGTGCACCAGAGCTAGAACCCCGCGCCGTCCAGCGCGCCGGTCACCACCCGGTCCACGCGGGCCTGCTGCGGATCACGGGCCAGCGCCTCCGTGCACGGGCAGCGCGCCAGATCGCTGCCGCACAGGTACACCCCGAGCACCCGCAGGCTGCGCGCCGTCTGCCGCAACCGCGCCGCGCCCCTGAGCCGCACCTGCCCGTAGACGGCCTTCGCCAGCTGGTACGGCGCACCGGGCCCGAGATCGACGCACGCCTGGCTGTCCAACTCCTCCGCCACGTGCGCGATGGGCCGGCACCCGCACGCCCGCGCCGACCGCACCAACCGCTGGTCCAGCTTCGCCACGAGCCGCTTGGCCACCTCGTCCCGCCAGGCGCGGTCGGTGCGGAGGAAGGCGACCAGCTCCTCCACGCGCAGGGGATCGGGCTGTGGACGGCGGGCGCGCGCTCTTCGTCGTTGAGGGGTCATGCCACCAACATCGGGCGTTTCAAACCGTTGTGAGGCCCCCTCACCCACCTGCCAGAGGAATGCACTCGCGCGCAGTAACGAGCCGTACGCGCAGAGACACCAGTGCGCCGGCCGCATGAAGCCGGCAACGTGAGCGGTCAGCGGGGCGCTGTGGGTGCTCGGAACAGGGTGCGTCCGAAGGAGAAAGCGATCCCCGCCAACGTCGCGGGCACTGCCGGCAGGACCAGGTAAGCCCACACACCGCCGGTGAACCCGACCTGCCCGCTACCGCTTGTCACCGTCATGACCAGGAGGAACCAGGCCATGACGGTGACGATCACCGAGCCTGCCCAGCCACCCGCCAGCGCGCGCCTGGCCGTCCTCGCGCCGTTGCCGTCGAGGTGCTCACCGTGAACGCAGGACCGTGCCGAAAGCAGGCTCACGCAGGACATCGGTCATGGCAGCAACCCCACTCGGCGCAGCAGTGTGTTCGGATCACTCACCAGGGCGGTGAGTTCGGTGATGGCGGGGCTCTGCGGGCCCTGCGCCAGATCGGTGGGAACGCTGTGGGCCCGTAGGTTCCGCAGCACTTCCAGGAACTCCTGCTGCATCTCGGTCACGCGGGCCGAATGCGTCCAGGCCGGATCGACCTCCAAGTCGAGGACGCGGCCGCGGTGAATCGTGCCGCGCACGTGTCCGCCCCGGCTCTCCATGGTTGTCGGCCGGTCCACGACCTCGGTCATGCGCTGCTGTCAGGACGTCTTGTGCCTCGGGTTCCTTTGGTTCGGATCGAGTGCGCCGGCTCTTCCTCGTCACCCTCTTCGAAGCCGAATCTGAATACGCAGTCCAAGTCTCCCCCTGCTATCCGTGATCAACCAATTCCGCACCGTAGTCGATGGCATGGGCGGTGCGCAGGCGGTTGGCGTTACCGGTCCGGTAGCGGGCGACGTCGGTGAAGTCCGACAGTCACCACTGTGCCCCGGCTGCCGAAGGCAAACCGGGGCACAGTGGGCGAGGAGGCTCAGGCCGGGACCGAGGCCACTCCCGGGGCCAGGAACCGCTTGCCCGTCACCTTCTCCGAGATGCCCGACCGGTCCAGGTACGGGGTGATGCCGCCCAGCCAGAACGGCCAGCCGGCGCCGAGGAGCATGCACAGGTCGATGTCCTGCGCCTCCGCGACCACGCCCTCGTCGAGCATGATCCGGATCTCCTCGGCCAGCGCCTCCAGCGCCCGCGCGAAGACCTCGTCACCGGTCAACGGCTTGTCGCCGAACGACCACAGCGCCTGCACCTCGGGGTCGACGGTCTGCTTGCCGGTCGAGTCCCACTGGTAGACGGCGGTCTTGCCGGCCTGCACGAACGCCTTCATGTTCTCCGACACGCCGAACCGGTCCGGGAACGCGCCGTGCATCGTCTCGGCCACGTGCAGCGCGACAGCGGGGCCGACGAGTTGCAGCAGCACGAGCGGCGACATCGGCAGGCCCAGCGGCTCGGTCGCCTTGTCCGCGACCTCGAACGGCGTGCCCTCGTCGATGGACTTCACGACCTCGCCCATGAACCGGGTCAGCAGCCGGTTCACCACGAACGCCGGCGCGTCCTTCACCAGCACGGACGACTTCTTCAGCTGCTTGCCCACCGCGAACGCGGTCGCCAGCGTCGCGTCGTCGGTCTGCCCGGCGCGCACGATCTCCAGCAGCGGCATGATCGCCACCGGGTTGAAGAAGTGGAAACCCACGACCCGCTCGGGGTGCTTGAGCCCAGAAGCCATCTCGGTGATCGACAGCGACGACGTGTTGGTCGCCAGCACCGCCTCGGCCGAGACGAACTCCTCGACCTCGGCGAACACCTTCTGCTTCACGCCCAGGTCCTCGAACACGGCCTCGATGACGAAGTCCGCGTCCGAGAACGCCGCCTTGTCCAACGACCCCGTGACGAGCGCCTTGAGCCGGTTCGCCTTGTCCTGCGACACGCGCTTCTTGCCGAGCAGCTTGTCGATCTCGGCGTGCACGTACCCGACGCCCTTGTCCACCCGCGCCTGGTCGATGTCGGTGAGCACCACCGGCACCTCCAGCCGCCGCGCGAACAGCAGCGCCATCTGCGAGGCCATCAGGCCCGCGCCGACGATGCCGACCTTGGTGACCTTGCGCGCCAACGACTTGTCCGGCGCGCCCGCCGGCCGCTTGGCCCGCTTCTGCACCAGGTTGAACGAGTACAGCCCGGCCCGCAGCTCGTCGCTCATCACGACGTCCGCCAGCGCCTCGGTCTCGGCCGCGTAGCCGCGGTCCAAGTCGTTGGCACGAGCCAACTCCAGCAGCTCGAGGGCCTTCAACGCGCCCGGCGCCGCGCCCTTGGTCTTGCCCTCGACGATCGCACGGGCCCGCGCCACGGCCGCGTCCCAGCCCGCGCCGCGGTCGATCTCCTTGCGCGGCGGCACGACGTCGCCGCCCACCACGGAGGCCAGCCACAGCAGCGACTGCTCCAGGTAGTCGGCCGAGTCGAACAGCACGTCCGCGATGCCCAGCTCCAACGCCTGCTTGGGGTTGAGCATCTTGTTCTGGTTCAACGCGTTCTCGAAGATCACGGTGACCGCGTCGTTCGGGCCGATCAGGTTCGGCAGCAGCTGCGTGCCGCCCCAGCCGGGGAACAGGCCGAGGAACACCTCGGGCAGCGCGATGGCCGCCGCGTTGGACGCCAGCGTCCGGTAGTGGCACGACAGCGCCAGCTCCAGGCCTCCGCCCATCACCGCGCCGTTGACGAACGCGAAGGTCGGCACGGACGACTCGGTGAACTTGCGGAACACGTCGTGGCCGAGCTGCCCGATCGTCACGGCCTGCGAGCGTTCCGAAGCGCCCTCGACGGCCGTCAGGTCCGCGCCGACGGCGAAGATGAACGGCTTGCCGGTGACCGCGATCGCCGCCGGGGACGCCGCCGCGGCCTCGTCGAACGCCGCGTTCAGGCTCACCAGCGACTGCGGGCCGAACGTGGACGGCCGGGTGTGGTCCAGGCCGTTGTCGATGGTGATCAGGGCGACCTTGCCGGTCACACCGGGCACCGAGATCAGCCGGGTCTTCGCGACCGTCACGACCTCGTCGGGGAAGAGGGCCTTGGCCTCGTCAGCGGTCAACGTGGTCACTTGCCGTCTCCGTTCCAGTGGGGGTTCTCCCAGATGACCGTGCCACCCATGCCGATGCCGATGCACATGGTGGTGATGCCGTAGCGCACGTCGGGGCGCTCGGCGAACTGCCGCGACAGCTGGGTCATCAGGCGCACGCCGGAGGAGGCGAGCGGGTGGCCGGTGGCGATCGCGCCACCCCACTGGTTGACCCGCGGGTCGTCGTCGGCGATGCCGAAGTGGTCGAGGAAGGCGAGCACCTGCACGGCGAACGCCTCGTTGATCTCGAACAGGCCGATGTCCTCGATGGACAGACCGGCGCGCTTGAGGGCCTTCTCCGTCGCGGGCACCGGGCCGACGCCCATGACCTCGGGCTCGACACCCATGAACGAGTAGCCGACCAGGCGCATGCCGACCGGCAGGCCCAGCTCGCGGGCGGTCTCCTCCTCGGCCAGGATGCAGCCGGTCGCGCCGTCGTTCAGGCCCGCCGCGTTGCCCGCGGTGACCCGGCCGTGCGGGCGGAACGGCGTCTTCAGCTTGGCCAGGTCCTCGACCGTGGTGCCCGGACGCGGCGGCTCGTCGGCCGTGGCCAGGCCCCAGCCGTTCTCCGCGGAACGGGTCGCGACCGGCACGAACTCCGGGCCGATCTTGCCGTTCTTCACCGCGTCGGCGTACTTGGCCTGCGAGGCCGCCGCGAAGGCGTCCGTGCGCTCCTTGGTGATGGCCGGGAACCGGTCGTGCAGGTTCTCCGCCGTCGAGCCCATGACGAGCGCGGACGGGTCCACGATCTTGTCGGACAGGAACCGCGGGTTGGGGTCGACGCCCTCGCCCATCGGGTGGCGGCCCATGTGCTCGACACCGCCCGCGATGACGACGTCGTACGCGCCGAACGCGATACCGCTGGCCGACGTCGTCACGGCCGTCATCGCGCCCGCGCACATGCGGTCGACGGCGTAGCCGGGCACCGACTTGGGCAGGCCCGCGAGCAGCGCCGCGGTGCGGCCGATGGTCAGGCCCTGGTCGCCGGTCTGCGTGGTGGCCGCGATGGCCACCTCGTCGACCCGCTCCGGTGGCAGCTCGGGGTGGCGCCGCAGCAGCTCGCGGATCACCTTGACGACCAGGTCGTCGGCACGGGTTTCCGCGAAGATTCCCTTGGGGCCGGCCTTGCCGAACGGCGTGCGCACGCCGTCCACGAAGACCACGTTTCGAACGCGTGCCGGCGCTACTGGTGCGGCCACGGCGTCTCCTCCACTTGTGGTGACGAGTCCCCCGAGCGGCGGGCGCGACTCCTACCGATCGGTAACCCAACTCTAGCCCCTGTTACTGGCGGGTAACCACCGTGGTCGCCCTGTCTCGTGCGTCACAGAACGCGCGGATGGCCAGGAACAGCCCGAACCCGAACGGGGACAGGATGATCGTGAACACCAGCAGCGGGCCCATGAGCAGCGGGTGCAGGCCCAGGCGGCGGCCTTCCCGGAACATCCACGCCCCGATCAGCAGGTCCCACGCGATCACCTGCGCCCAGATCGCGGAGGCGCCCCAGGAGGTGCCCAGGAACTCCCTCAGCGTGTCCAGGTCCGGGCTGCTCATCGTGGCCCACAGTTCGGGGAGGTGGGCGGCGACCAGGACCGTGTAGACGACGAGCGGGGGCACGGCGATCAGCGGGGACGACGTGATCCGGGCCGTGCCCGACCACTTCGGGGCGAAGATCATCAGCCCCCAGAACGGCACGGTGAGCCAGAACGTGAGCTGGAACAGGAACCCGGTCATGCCGGCACCGCCTCCGTCGTGTCGTCCGTCGTGCGCAGAGTCCTCGCGATCACCGTGACGGTCCAGGTCACCACGGCCGGCGCGCCCAGTGCGGTGAGCAGGTCCGGGCGCAGCAGCGGCTGTCCGCGTAGCGCCTGCCACGTCACCAGGGCCGTCAGGCCCGCGTAGCCGATCGCCAGGCCCCAGACGAGCTTCGTGGTCGCACGTCGGCGGAACAGCAGTACGACCAGTGGGATGACCTGGAGGGCGTGGATGCCGACGAAGTGCGGGATGCGCAGGTCGCCGCCTGTGGTGCTCCACCCGGTCAACGCCATCTGCGGGCCGCCGTCCCGCACGCCGACGCTGTGCGCGCCGACGATCCCGGCGGCGACGTCCTCGTCGTTCCGCTGCCCGGTCATGAGGATGCCGAGGGCGAGGCCGATGAGTGCGAGGAACAGGCCCAGTCGGATCGCGAGACCCGTGGTGCGGTCGCTGAACCTGGTGAACAGCAACGCCACCGCGATCACGGCGTGCATGATCCAGAGGGTCAGGATGCTGTAGGTCATGATGTCCCACAGGAGCTCGTCGAACGGCGTGGCGGTGTTGAAGTGGCTCCGCGTGCCCCGGACGACCTGTCCGACGATGACCGCCATCTCGCTGGTCCCCATGAGCGCGACCACCGTGCCCGCCCACCGGGTGGCGCGGCGGAATCGGGTGGTCAGGGTGAGCATCCAGGCGAGCGTGATGGCGTAGAGGCCGAGGGACGCGGCGAACTTGAGCGGTTTGAACCAGATCGGCGACCCGACCAGGATGCGGTCGTCCACGACCAGGCCGACCAGGGAGACCGGTACCAGGGCGGCCATCAGCAGGGCGAAGAGCACCAGCGGTGGGTGCCAACGGAGAATGCGGGTCACAGGTAACTCCCCAGGATGGATAGCGGTGCTTCCTACTATCGGACAGTAGCACTATCCATTCTGGGAAGACCCTCAGGAAGATGGAGCACATGCGCATCGCGGAACTCAGCCGCACGACCGGCGTGCCGGTACCGACGATCAAGTACTACCTGCGGGAGGGGTTGCTCCCGGCCGGTGAGCGGACCAGCCCGAACCAGGCCCGGTACGGCGAGGACCACGAGCGCAGGCTGCGCCTGGTGCGGGCGATGGTCGAGGTCGGCGGGCTGCCGATCGCCGTGGTGCGCGAGGTGCTGGCCGCGCTGGACGACCCGGAGAAGTCGCTGCACAAGTCGCTGGGCACGATCGAGGCGGCCATCGGGCCCGCCGAGCCGTCGACCGACGACGAGGTGGCGGTCCGGCAGGCCGAGGAGTTCATCGCGCGGCAGGGCTGGGACCACAAGCCGCAGGCGCCCGGGTTCCAGGCTCTGGTGAGCGTGCTGGCCACCGCCCGCCAGATCGGGCACCCCGGGTTCGTGGAGCTGCTGGACGACTACGCGCGGGTGGGCCGGACGCTGGCCGAGATGGACCTGGCGTACGTGCTGGGCATGCCGTCCAGGGACGAGGTCCTGGAGGGCGTCGTGGTCGGCTCGTTCCTGGGTGACGCCGCCGTGGCGGCCATCCGCCGACTGGCGCGCCGTGACCTCTCGGCCCGTCGTTCCGCCGAGGTGGACTCCGGCTCGGGTGCGGACGACGCCGCACCCGAGCCACGTCCGGAGTGCTGAACGTTCAACTCGGGTGTTCCGAACGCAGGACAAGCACGTTCCGAACGCAGGACACGCGCTTGGCCGCGCTAGGGGTCGGGGGTCAGGGCCTGGGAGAGGACCTCGGCGGTCAGGTTGACCTGCCAGTTCCGCGCCCCACCCTCACGCAGCGCCGCCGCGACGCCTTCCGGTGAGATGTCCGCCGGCGGCTGCCAGCACGTGCGCCGCACGAGGTCCGGCAACAGCAGGTTCTCGACCGGCAGGGTGTTCGCCTCGGCTACCGCGGTCAACGCGGTTCGGGCCGCGGCCAGGCGGGCTGCCGCAGCCGGGTCCTTGTCGGCCCACCGGTTGGCGGGCGGCGGACCGTCGTGCTGCTGCGACGGCTCCGGCAACTCGGTCCGGGGCAGTGCCGCGGCACGCTGCAACGCGCCCAGCCACACGCCGACCATGCGGCGTTGCGCCCGACCCCGGAACACCGGCAGCGCCGACAGCGCCGCCTCATCGGCCGGACCGCGCACCGCGGCCTCGACCAGCGCCGAGTCCGGCAGCACCCGACCGGGCGCGATGTCGCGTTCGCGGGCCAGCGCGTCCCGCGCCTCCCACAGCGCCCGCACCGCGGCCAGTTGCCGCGGACTGCGGATCCGGTGGATTCCCGACGTGCGGCGCCACGGCTCCGCACGCGGACGCGGCAGGGGAGCCGTGCGGGCGGCCTCGAACTCCTCGAGCGCCCACTCCAGCTTCCCCTGCCGCTTGAGCTCCTGTTCGAGCACGTCACGCAGCTCGACCAGCAGTTCGACGTCGAGTGCGGCGTAGTTCAGCCAGTCGGCGGGAAGGGGGCGGCGCGACCAGTCGGCCGCGCCGTGCCCCTTCTCCAGCCGGTAGCCCAACAGCCGCTCGACGAGCGTGCCCAGCGCCACCCGCTCGAACCCGGCCAGCCTGCCCGCCAGCTCGGTGTCGAACAACGCGCTCGGACGCAGGCCGAGTTCGGCGAGGCACGGCAGGTCTTGCGACGCCGCGTGCAACACCCACTCGGTCCCGTCCAGCGCCTCGACCAGCGGGTCGATTCGACCGCCGAGGGCGATCGGGTCGACCAGCACGGTCCCGGCGCCTTCCCGGCGCAATTGCACCAGGTAGGCACGTTGCGAGTAGCGGTATCCCGAGGCTCGCTCGGTGTCCACCGCAACCGGACCCGTCGCTCCGGCGAGCGCATCAGCGGCACGCCGGAGCGACGGTGCGTCGGCAACGACAGGCGGAACACCGTCAGCGGGTTCCACCAGCGGCACCGGATCAGCACCGGTTGGTTCGGTTGGCTCGTCGGAGGGTACGTCCACGGCGGAAGACCCTACGACGAACGCACCACTCGCGGGTGTGTTCGGCCGGTTCAGTGTGCCGACCTGGTCAGCGGATCACGCCGGCACGCATGGCCAGCGCGACCATCTGAGCCCGATCCCCGGTGCCCAGCTTGCGCCCGATCCGCGACAGGTGGCTCTTCACCGTCAGCGCGGAAAGGCTGAGCGCTTCGCCGATTTCCTTGTTGCTCTGGCCATCGGCGACCAGCTGGAGGACCTCGACCTCACGCGCGGACAGTTCCCGCGGCGTGTTGTCGGTGCCCGGCACCCTCGTGCCCGCGGCGAGCACGGGCGCGACGCTCGGGTCTGCGTAGACGCCGCCGTCGAGGACCCTGCGCACCCCGTCGGTGACCACCATCGGCGAGGCGGACTTCAGCAGGTACGCCTGGGCGCCCGCCTGGAAGGCCGACCTGACCGCGTAGGGGTCGTCGGAGGACGCGAGGACCACGATGCGGGGCCAGCCCTGGGCACGGAGTTCCGTGACCAGGTCGATGCCGGTGCCATCCGGCAGACCCAGATCGAGGATCGCGAGGTCGCACGGTCCGGTGGCGAGTGCCCGCGCCCGAGCCTCCGCAACCGAAGCCGCCTCATGCACTGTCCCGGCTCCCATCTGGGTGAGCCGAGCCGATATCGCCTCCCTCAGCAGTGGGTGGTCGTCGACCACCAGCACTGAAAAAAGCTCCTCCCGCGGGTGCGGGACCATGTTCGCCGGCAACGAGCCGGCTGGCGTGGTACGAACGGCCTGACCTAAGCCGACGGCAGCCACGTCACTACCTCCCTGGAGTCGGTCGTGCCCCCCGACCGGCACCGGGACTTTCGGCCAATCAGCCGCGCCACTGATCGACCGAAAGTGGTGTCGTCTGGGGCAGCGTAGCCGCCCAAGCGGGTCTACGGGACGATCAATCGGGTATCTATCCCGAATGAGTTGTCACTGATGGCCCCCGTTGTCACACGATCGGATGACAACTGAAGAGGTCGCGTAACGCGAGCGGTTCTCACGACGACATCAAGGAGTTGCGGGTGGCGAGCACCACGGGTGAGAGTCGGGCCGAGGAACTGCTGGCCCGCGTGCCGCTGGTGGACGGGCACAACGATCTGCCGTGGGCGTTGCGCGATCTCGTCGCTCCGGGGCAATTCGGTGAAAAGTCAACACGCGTCGATCCGGCCGCGGCCACGTTTGTCGTCGATCTGATGACGCTCCAGTCGGGGTTGCAGACCGATCTGGCGCGGGCACGCGACGGCCGGTTGGGGATGCAGTTCTGGTCCGTGTGGGTCCCTTGCCGACTGGCGGGTGACGCAGCGGTGACCGCCGTCCTGGAGCAAGTGGAGTTGGTCCACGCCCTCGCCGACCGCTACCCCGGGCACCTGCGGATCGCGACGACCGCCGACGAGGCCGAACGGGCGTTCGAGGACGGGCGGATAGCCTCCCTGATCGGCGCGGAGGGCGGACACTCCATCAACGGCTCGCTGGGCGTCCTGCGAGCGCTGAGACGGCTCGGCGTGCGGTACATGACGCTCACGCACAACGAGAACACCGAGTGGGCCGATTCGGCTACCGACGAACCCGTGCACGGCGGGTTGTCGCCGTTCGGGCGGGACGTGGTGCGGGAGATGAACCGGATCGGGATGCTGGTCGACCTGTCCCACGTGGCGGCCTCGACGATGCGGGACGCGCTGGAGGTGTCGTCGCGGCCGGTGGTGTTCAGCCACTCGTCGTGCCGGGCGGTCGCCGATCACCCGCGCAACGTGCCGGACGACGTGTTGACGCAGCTCAAGGGCAACGGCGGCGTGTGCATGGTGACGTTCGTGCCGCAGTTCGTGTCGCAGGCGCACGTCGAGTGGGACACCCGGCTGAAGGACGCGATGGAGGCGGCGGGGGAGAGCCACAACGACCTCGAGGCCCGGCACCGGTTCATCGACTCGTGGTCGGACGGCGGCCCGACACCGCACGTGACCATGGACGACGTGGTCGCGCACCTGGAGCACGCCCGCGAGGTGGCCGGCGTCGACCACATCGGGCTGGGCGGCGACTACGACGGGACGCGCAGCCTGCCGGAGGGCATGGAGGACGTGTCGTGCTACCCGAGGCTGATCGGCGCGCTGCTGGACCGGGGCTGGAGCGAGGACGACTGCGCCAAGCTCGCCGGCCGCAACATCCTCCGCGTGCTCCGCGACAACGACTGACCCCGGCGGGGGTGGTCGGCCGAGCGGGTCAGTGGAGGGTGGTGATGCCCACCGGGGGCAGGCCCACGGCGGTGGCCATGAGGTCGAAGAAGGCGGTGCCGTGGGCGGCCAGGTCGGCGGTCCGGGCGGTCCAGGAGGCGCGCAGTTCCAGGTCGTCGGTGCGGGCCGGGCCGGCGATGTCGCCGAAACGGGCCGACGAGGTCTGGGTGACGGTGCCGCCCAGCGCCAGGAACTCGGCGCCCGCCACCTCCAGCGCCTCCACCAGCCACGACCAGCCCACCTCGGGCAGCAGGGGGTCGGCGGCCAACTCGGCGTCCAACTCCACCCGCACGTACGCGACCAGCCGGAACACGCCCGACCACGCCTCGACCCCGTCGGGGTCGTGCAGCAGCACCAGCCGTCCGGTGGACAGCTCGTCGGCGGGCCCGGTCACCTCCGCGGTCAACGCGAAGGACCAAGGCGCAAGCCGCTGCGGCGGGCGCACCTCGGTCAACTCCAGTTCGGGTCGGGTTCGCACCGACCGGAGCGTCGCCACCGCCCGCTGGAACAGTTCGGGCTCCGTCACACCACGGACTGTAGGCCCCTAAACCTCGGAAAGTGAGCGCGGCACGCCGGGCCTGAAAACGCCTTCCGCCCAACACGTGGGACGATGTCGGGCGAGATGAACGACATCACCGAAGCCCCGTTGCTCGTCGCCGCGCGCGGCGGCCGGCCCTCACGCACGCCGGTCTGGTTCATGCGCCAGGCGGGCCGATCGCTGCCGGAGTACCGCAAGCTGCGCGAAGGCACCGCGATGCTGGACGCCTGCATGGACCCGGAGATGGTCTGCGAGATCACCTTGCAGCCCGTCCGGCGCCACGACGTGGACGGCGCGATCCTCTTCTCCGACATCGTCGTGCCGCTCAAGGCCGCGGGCATCGACCTGGACATCGTGCCCGGCACCGGGCCGGTGGTCGCCAAGCCGATCGCGACCGAGTCGGACGTCCTGGCCATCGCCGAGCTGCACGAGGAGCAGGTGCGGCCGGTGGTCGACGCGATCGGGCTGCTGAACGCCGAGCTCGGCGACGTGCCGCTGATCGGTTTCGCCGGCGCGCCGTTCACCCTGGCGTCCTACCTGGTCGAGGGCGGCCCGAGCAAGCACCACGAGCGCACCAAGGCGCTCATGCACGGCAACCCCGACCTGTGGCACGCGCTGCTCGACCGGCTGGCCGGCATCACCGCCGAGTTCCTGCGGGTGCAGGTGCGCGCGGGCGTGAAGGCGGTGCAGCTGTTCGACTCGTGGGCGGGCGCGCTGTCCGAGCGCGACTACCGCGAGTTCGTCCTGCCGCACTCGACCAGGGTGCTCCAGAGCATCGAGGGCGTGCCGCGCATCCACTTCGGCGTCGGCACGAGCGAGCTGCTGCCCGCGATGCGCGAGGCCGGCGCGGACGTGGTGGGCGTCGACTGGCGCACCCCGCTGGACGTCGCCGTGAAGCGGCTCCAGCAGGCCGCGCCCGAGCTGCCGCTGCCGGTGGTCCAGGGCAACCTCGACCCGGCGCTGCTGTTCGCGGGCCTGCCCGCGTTGGAACGCGAGATCGAGCGGATCAAGCGCGAGGGGCAGGCCGCCGCCGGCCACATCTTCAACCTCGGTCACGGCGTGCTGCCCGACACCGATCCGGACGTGATCACCAGGGCCGTCGAGATGGTGCACCGGACGACATGAGAGCGCTGCGAGTCGCGGTGGTCGGCGGCGGGATCTCCGGCCTGGCCGCCGCGCACCGGCTGCGCCACCTGCTCGGGCCGTCGGCCGAGATCACCGTGGTCGAGCAGGCCGACCGGCTGGGCGGCAAGCTGCGCACCGCCGAGGTCGGCGGGCGCGCCTACGACGTGGGCGCGGAGGCGTTCCTGCACCGCCGCCCCGAGGCCGCCGAACTGGTCGCCGAACTGGGCCTGGCCGACGAGCTGGTCCACCCGACGAAGGCCCCGGCGAGCATCCACGCCGCCGGCGACACCCGGCCCATCCCGGCGCACACCCTGATGGGTGTCCCCGCGTCGGTGGAAGCGGTCCGCCAGGTCCTGTCGCACGAGGGCCTGCGCCGGGTCGCCGCCGAACCCGACCTGCCGCCGATCCGGCTGGACGGCGCGGACGTCGCGGTGGGCGCGCTGCTGCGCGAACGGTTCGGCCCCGAGGTGGGGGACCGCCTGGTCGGGCCGCTGCTCGGCGGTGTCTACGCGGGCCGCACGGAGGTCCTCGGCCTGCGCGCGACCATGCCGCAACTGGCCACCGCACTCGACTCGGGTGTCGGCTCGCTGCTGGCCGCCGCCGCGACCACGATGCCCGCGCCACCCCAACCGAGGGTCACCCGACCGCCCGTCTTCGGCACGCTCCGCGACGGCCTGTCGACGTTGGTCGAACGGCTGGCCGAGGTGACGAAACCCCGGATCAGGCTCGGCCTGCCGGTGCGCGCCCTGATCCGCCGTGGGCACGACTGGCGGCTGGAGATCGGCCCCGCCACCGCGCCGCAACACCTGGACGTGGACGGCGTGGTGCTCGCCGTGCCCGCACCCGCCGCGCGCAAGCTGCTCGCCGACGTCGCGCCCGCCGCGTCCCGCCGCTACGCCGAGGTCGAGGTGGCGTCGATGGCGGTGGTGGCGCTGGCCCTGCCGCCCGGCACCGAGCTGCCCGAGCGTTCCGGCGTGCTGCTGGCCGAGGGCGAGCGGGCACCGGACGGCGTGCCGTTCACCGCGAAGGCGTTCACCTTCTCCAGCCGCAAGTGGGCGCACCTGGCCGGTGAGCCGGTGCTGGTGCGCGGCAGCGTCGGCAGGCACGGCGAGGCGCACCTGTTGCAGCGCGACGACGACGAGCTGGTCACGGCGGTCCGGCACGACCTGGCGCAGCTGACCGGGATCACGGCCGAGCCGATCGACACCGCCGTCACCCGCTGGGGCGGCGGCCTGCCGCAGTACGGCGTGGGTCACCTGGACGTCGTCCAGGCCATCGAGGACGCGGTCGCCGAGGTGCCCGGCCTGGCCGTGGCGGGCGCGACGCTGCACGGCGTCGGCATCCCCGCGTGCATCGCGACGGCGGACGCCGCGGCGGCCCGTGTCGCCGCTCACGTGCTCGGCCGCGTGCGCTGAGTGAGAGGATTGAGGGCATGGCCCGCCTGAACTACAACGAGTTGAACGACACCATCCGCTACACCATGTGGTCGGTCTTCCGGGTCGAGCCCGGTCGCCTGCCCGACGACCGCGGCCCGGCCGCGTCCGAGGCGCAGGAGTACCTGGACGGCCTGGAGTCCAAGGGCGTGGTGGTGCGCGGTGTGTACGACGTGGCGGGTCTGCGCGCGGACGCCGACTACATGATCTGGTGGCACGCCGAGGAGATCGAGCAGGTCCAGCACGCCTACAGCGGGTTCCGCCGCACCGCCGTCGGCCGCGCGTCCACCCCGGTGTGGAGCCAGGTCGCGCTGCACCGGCCCGCGGAGTTCAACCGCAGCCACATCCCGGCGTTCCTGGCGGGCGAGGAAGCCCGCAAGTACGTCTGCGTGTACCCGTTCGTGCGGTCCTACGAGTGGTACCTGCTGCCGGAGGAGGACCGCCGCCGCATGCTCGCCGACCACGGCAAGGAAGCGCGGGACTACCCGGACGTGCGGGCGAACACGGTCTCGTCGTTCGCGCTGGGCGACTACGAGTGGATGCTGGCGTTCGAGGCCGACGAGCTGCACCGCATCGTGGACCTCATGCGGCACCTGCGCGGCACCGAGGCGCGCCGGCACGTGCGCGAGGAGATCCCGTTCTACACCGGCACCCGCGTCCCGGCCGCCGAACTGGTCACGAACCTGCCGTGAGCGCGGCGACGATCCGCTTGGCGTGGTGGCTGCCGATGTGCGCGCCGAACGTGCCGAGCACGATCGACGAGCCGTCCCGGAACGACGACCCGGACGAGGGCGGCTCGATCTTCCGCCAGGACTCGTGGTGACACGGGAGGAGGGGCGCCCGGCCTCGGACGCCCCTCCTCACCGGTCCGCTACTTCGTGATCTTGTAGGCGCGGATCACGGAGTGCTCGAACGTGTTGCCCTTGCTGTCGGAGCCCTTGGCGCGCAGTGATGCGTAGCCTGCTTGGTCGGTGTTGCGCACGAGTGCGGTGTTGCCGATGACGGGGATTTTGGTCCAGGTTGTGCCGTCGTCGAAGGATGCTTCGATCTCGATTTTGCGGACGTGTCCGTTGTCGGCGCCCTGCTGTTGTTCGACGGTCAGCGGGATGCGCAGGACGCGGCCGGCGGGGGTGCTGCCGTTGGCGTCGAGTTTGGGTGTGAACCGGACTACGGACAGGGGCAGTCTGCGGCTTTGTTCACCGGGCACGGTGTCCGAGCGGAACGTCCACGCGCTGGTGACCCGCGATGCGAACTCGGAGACGCCCGGCGCGCGGACGACGTCCACCTCCGCCCGGTAGCGGGCCACGCCGCCGGGCACGGTGAACCGCCCGCCCGGTTCCGCGGTCTCGCCGACCTTCTGCCCGTCCCGGTACAGCGTGGTGCGGGCGGACGAGTAGGCGGACGCGCCGACGTTTCCCCCGCCGTCGTTGAACAGCGGCACGGACACCGTGAGCACGTCGCCGGTCCGACTCAGGTAGTCGAACCGGGTCGGCGGCGCGCCGGGGCCGAACACCGGGAAGTTGAACCGCTCCTCGGCGCGGCTGCCGCCCCGGTAACCGCGGTCCGGCGACGTGAAGTTCGAGACGATGTCGAAGTCGCCCCGGATCTGCAGCATCGACCAGTTCCACTTGACGCCGTCGGCGACGGTCACGTGGTCGACCGCCTCACCGCCCTGCCGCACCGGGAACAGCGCCGCCCAGCCGCCGGAACCGGCGGGCCCGACGGCGTTGCCGCCGTGGATGAACTCGTCGGCGGCGGGGCTGGGGCCGAACTTCGTCCGCACCTCGGCGAGGTCGCCCTTGGCGGGGGTGCGGGTGAAGCCGGTGGGCACCTCGCCGTACTCGATCCACGCGAACCGGTAGTTCACCGGGGTGTCGCCGATCGGCTTGCCCTCGAACTGGGACGTGACCATGACGTTGAGCTGGTCGTCCGGCAGTGCCGGGCCGACGTGGCCGAGCGTCAGGTTCTCCGGGAACCCGCCGAGGAACGCCGCGCCGAAGCCGACCGACCTGCCCCCAAACACGCGGTTGAGGCTGACGTCGCCGATCACCGTGACCGCGTCCGGGTCGGGTGCGGCGATCTTGACCGGTTTGGCGGTGCGGGCGTCGAACGTGATCGTGGCGTCCTTGTCGACGGCCAGGCTCGGCTGCGGCAGCACGGTCATCCGGTGGTCGGCCTCGTCACCGGTCACGATGCTGGCGTAGAGCATGTACTCGCCCTTGGGCAGGCGGGTGGTGACGCTGTTGTCCGTGTCGCCCAGGAACATGAACGTGTCGTTGTCCACGCCCATCACGACACCGGTGTAGACCGTGGGCGCCTGGCCGTTGGCGTCGAGGAAGTCGGTCGTGATCTGGTAGCTCTCGACCTCGCGGTTGACGCTCATCGGTGTGCGCAGGTCGTTGCCGGCGACGACGGTGCCGGAGAACAAGCCGTCGACCGTGCCGACTCTGGTGTCGGCGGTGATCGTCACTTTCGCCTCGCCGCCGGCGGGGACGGTGACGGTTGCCGGGCTGATGGTGAACATGCCGGCGGGTGCGGGCTTGCCGTCCGGTCCCTTGGCGTCGACGGACACGTCGAACGTGACCGGCTCTGTGCCGCTGTTGCGGTAGGTGAGTTCCTTGACGATCGGGGTGTCGTCGGTGTGCGGCCACTGCTGGAGACCCATGGCGAGGCTGGCGGGCTCGGAGGTGACCGTCGTGGTGATCGCCTTGGCCAGGTCGACCCGGCCGGTGCCCTGGTCGAACGCGGTCAGCGCCGGGTTCGCCTTGGCGGAGGCCATGAGCGCGGCCTTGATCTGCGCGCCGGTCCAGTCCGGGTGCTGTTGCGCGATCAACGCCGCCGCGCCGGCGACGTGAGGGGTGGCCATCGACGTGCCGGACAGCGCCACGTGGTTCTCGTCCACCGGCGTGCCGATGCTGCCGGTGGCGGCCTTCGCCGCGACGATGTCCACGCCGGGCGCGGTGATGTCGGGTTTGACCGCCCCGTCGCCGATCCGTGGGCCACGGCTGGAGAAGGGCGCGATGCTGTCGTCACGCTCGACCGCGCCGACGGTGAGTGCGGCGTCCGCGCTGCCCGGTGAGCCGACCGTGCCGGGCCGGCCGGAGTTGCCCGCCGCGATCACGAACAGCGTGCCGCTCTCGGCGGACAGCGTGTTGACGGCCGATTCGAGCGGGTCGATCTCCGGCGAGTCCCCGCCGCCCAGACTGAGGTTGACCACGTCGGCGCCTTGCTCGACGGCCCACTGCATGCCGCCGAGGATCCAGGACTCCGCGCAGCCGTAGAGGACGCAGACCTTGCCGTCGAGGATCTGTGCGTCCGGCGCGACGCCCTTGTACTTGGTGTCGGTGCTGGCGATGGTCGCGGCGACGTGCGTGCCGTGACCGTCCACGTCGGTCGCGTCGGGATCGTCGGTGAAGTTCTGCTCGGCGACTTCCTTGCCGGCGAGGTCGGGGTGCTTGCCGTCCACACCGCCGTCGAGCACGGCGACCTTGACGCCTTGGCCGGTGTAGCCGGCCTGCCAGGCGGTGGGTGCGCCGATCTGGGCGGTGGAGCGGTCGAGGCTGGGCTGGCGCAGGCCGTCCAGCCAGACCTTCGCCACAGCGGGGTCGTTCAGCAGGGCCTGGAACGCTGTCCCCGCCTCGGTTTTCGCGGTCTGCGCGGCCACCGCGTTGACGGCGGGCAGGTCACGCGTGACCGTGGTCCCGGTCGACCGCAGTCGCGCGTCACCGTGCTGGGTGACGATCAGTGGCAGGGTGTCGCGCTTGGCGTCGTCGTAGCCCGCCTCGACCAGCCCGGTCACGTCGAACAGGCGCAGGTCGAGCTTGCCGTTCGCGACCGCGCTCACCGCGTCGCGCGGGACGACGTGCAGGTTGCCGTCTCGGTGGAACGTGTGGAAGCCGACCTTCGTACGGCCGGGACCGGCATGGAACGAGCCGAACGTGGCGCCGTTGAGCACGACCCGGTCACCGGTGATCAGGGTGACGGTCGGTCCGGCGCCGGGCTGGCGCTGCGGTTGGCCCGGTGTCGCGGCGGCAACCCCCGTTGCCGTGCCGGCCGCGAGTACGGCCGCCAGGACGGCGGCCCCCCATCCCAGTCCGCGTCTTCTTGATCTCGACGTCAACTCAGACACCTCCCGAATCTGGTTGTCCGCGTGGCGGAAACGCGCAGTCGGAAGGCGCCGCCGACCCACGGTCGCGGCGATGAACCGGAATGAGACGAAGCCCCCCAACGACTTCGACGCTATCCACCCGTCAGGGTGAGGGCAGCGTCTCTTTGAGGGGAGTTCACCACCCGATCGGGCTAGTCGTTGCTTACTCGTCGTCGTGGGATTAGGGAGAGAGGGCATACGGGTGAGCGAATGCCCCCATCCCGTCACTTGATCTTGTAGGCGCGGATCACGGAGTGCTCGAACGTGTTGCCCTTGCTGTCGGAGCCCTTGGCGCGCAGTGATGCGTAGCCTGCTTGGTCGGCGTTGCGTACGAGTGCGGTGTTGCCGATGACGGGGATTTTGGTCCAGGTTGTGCCGTCGTCGAAGGACACCTCGACCTCGACCCGGCCGACCCTGCCGTTGGCCGCGCCCTCCTGCTGCTCGACCACGAGCGGCACCCGCAGCACCCGGCCGGCGGGCGCGACACCGTTCGCGTCGAGCGCCGGGGTGAACCGGACCACGGTCAACGGCAGCGGCGCGTACCGATCACCCGGCACGGTGTCCGAGCGGAACGTCCACGCGCCGCTGACCTTCGAAGTGAACTCCGCGACGCCCGGCGCGCGCACGGCTTCGGTTTCGAGCCGGAAGTCGGCCGCGCCCGACGGCACGGTGAACAGGCCGCGACCCGGCTGGGTGGTCTCGCCGACCTTCACCCCGTCGCGCAGCAACGTGGTCCGGCCCGACGAGGTCGCCGAGTAGCCGCTGTTGCCGTTCCGGTCGCCGAACAGCGGCAGCCAGAAGTCGACCCGGTCACCGCCCCTGGACAGGTACGGGAACGCGGTGGTGGGCAGGGCAGGCCCGAACACCGGGTGGTGCAACGACTCCCGGTACGTGCGCCCGGCTTGGAGGGTGCGCAGCGGTGTGACCACTTCGGCCTCGATGCCGACGTCCCCGAACTGCGCGAGCGACCACAACCACCGGATGCCCGGCCCTGTGGTGGCGTAGTCGATCGACCTGCCCGGCGTGGTCACCGCCGCGTCGATGGCGAGACCGTTGAAGCCCTCGGGTGTGATCACGAAACCGGCGTAGCCGTACTCCTCGCCGGCCGTGCCGGGACCGAACTCCGACCGGACTTCCGCCAGATCCCGCTTCGCGGGGGCGCGGACCAACCCGGTGGGCACCTTGCCGCGTTCCAGCCACGAAAGCCGGTACGTCACCGGGGTCGTGCCGACCGGGGTGCCGTGGGCCTGCGTGCTCAGCATGGTGGACAGGTCGCCGGCGGGCAGCTCGGGACCGAGGTGCGCCGTCGACACGGTGCCGAAACCGCCCGGGAACAGCGAGCCGGTGGCGATCACCGGACTGCCGTCGCGGTTGCGGCTCAGGAGGATGTCGCCGACCGGCGTCTCCACCTCCGGGTCCGGGAAGGTGATCTCCACCGGCTTGGCCTTGCGGGCGTCGACGGCGATCGTGGCGTCACCGGTGACGCGCAGGCCCGGGTGGGGCAGAAAGGCGGTCTTCGTCTCGTCGGTCGTCACCTCGGACATGACGAAGTACTCACCCTTGGGCAGCCGGGCGGTGGCTTTGCCGCTCTCACTGCTCAGGAACACGGTCTTGTCGTTGTCGAGGCCGGCGACGAACGTGAACTGCGTGGTCGCCGGCTTGCCGTTGGCGTCCACGAAGTCGAACGTGACGTCGTAGCTCTCGACCTCGCGGTTGACGCCCACGGGCACACGCAGTTCGACGCCGCCGCCCGAGGCGACGACGGTGCCGCCGTACGGGCCGTCGACCGTGGCCGCCTTGGTGTCGGCGGTGACGGTCGCCTTGGCCTCGCCACCCGCCGGCACGGTGATCGTGGCGGGGCTGACGGTGAACACACCGGCCGGCACGGGCGCGCCGCCGGGACCCTTGGCGTCGATGGTGAGGTCCAGCGTGACCGGCTGCGCACCGGCGTTGCGGACGGTGAACTCCTTGGTGGTCGGGGTGTCGTCGTCGTGCGGCCACCTCTGCAGACCCAGCGCCAGGCTCGGCGGGGCGGCGGTGACCGTGGTGGTGATGGCCTTGGCGAGGTCGACGCGGCCTGTGCCCTGGTCGAATGCGGTCAACGCGGGGTTGTTCTTCGCCGACGCCATGAGCGCGGCCTTGATCTGCGCTCCGGTCCAGTCCGGGTGTCGCTGTGCGATCAACGCCGCCGCGCCCGCGACGTGCGGCGTGGCCATGGACGTGCCGGAGATCGCCACGTGCTGCTCGCCCACCGGGGTGCCGATCTGCCCGGTGCCGGACTTCGCCGCGACGATGTCCACACCGGGCGCGGTGACGTCCGGCCGGGGCGCGCCGTCGCCGATCCTCGGGCCGCGACTGGAGAAGTCCGCGATGCTGTCGTCACGCTCGACCGCGCCGACGGCGAGCGCCGCGTCCGCGCTGGCCGGGGAGTTCAACGTCTCCGACCCGCCGGAGTTGCCCGCCGCGATGACGAACAGCGTGCCGGTCTGCGCGGACAGCGTCTCGACGGCCTGTTCCAGCGGGTCGACGTCCTCGGTGTCCACGCCGCCCAGGCTCATGTTCACCACGTCGGCGCCCTGGTCGGCGGCCCACTGCATACCGTCGAGGATCCAGGACTCCAGGCACGCGTCGAGGGAGCAGACCTTGCCGTCGAGGAGCTGCGCGTCCGGCGCGACACCCCGGTACTCCCCGCCGGAACTGGCGACCGTGGCGGCGACGTGCGTGCCGTGGCCGACGAGGTCGGTGGTGTCGGGGTCGTCGGTGAAGTTCCGCTCGGCGAGCTCCCGGCCCACGAGGTCCGGGTGGCCCTGGTCCACACCGGTGTCCAGCACGGCCACCTTGACGCCCTGGCCGGTGTACCCGGCCTGCCACGCGGTGGGGGCGCCGATCTGGGCGACGCTGCGGTCCAGGGTCGGTCGGCGGACGCCGTCCAGCCAGATCTTCTTGACGCCCGGGTCGTCGACGAGCGACTGATAGGCGGATTCGGACTTGGCGACCTGTGCGGCCACGGCGCCGACGGCGGGGAGCGCGCGGGTGATCCGGACGCTGTCGCGGGTTTGGGCGCCGGTGATGATCAGCGGGACGTTGTCGCGCCCGGCGTCGTCGTAGCCCGCGTCCACGAGCCCGGTGACGTCGAACAGCCGCGGGTCCAGCTTGCCCTCGGCGAGCGGTCGGGCCGCGTCGCGCGGGATGACGTGCACGTGACCGTTGCGCTGGAAGCGGTGGAACGTGATGTTGTCGCGGTCCCGCCCCGGGGTGACCGAGACGAGCGAGTCGCCCTTGACGACCACCTTGTCACCGGTGATCAGGGTGACGGTGTGGCGTTGGCCGTCGGCTCGGCTCGGTGGTGCGGGCGACGCGGTGCCGGTGGCGGTGGCAGTCGTGGTGCCGGTGGTGAGTCCGGCCGCCAGTAACGCGGCCCCCCCCAGACGACTCCACGCCTCCGTGATCTCGGATTCAACGCAGATACCTCCCGAATCTGGTTGTGCGCGCTGTGGAACGCGCCGCCGGGAGGCGTGGTGCGGTTGAGGTGTACCTGAAACGATGCCGCCCTGAATGACGAGCCCCCCGACACCTGGACGCTATCCACGTCCGGGAGCGGATTCAGCGGCCCAACGTGGTGCGTGCGGGCGGCCGGGTAGCGCAACCGGCGTTGCTCGCCGACGGGTCGGACGATCTTGAAAACGGCGAAGAGGGGCACCCGTTCCGCACGGGCGCCCCTCTTCGGATCAGGCGAATTCGTGAACGTCAGGCGACCTTGTAGGCACGGATCACGGTGTGCTCCAACGCGTTGCCGTTGCTGTCGGTCGCCTTCACCCGCACCGAGCCGTACCCGGCCGCGTTCGGGTTGGCGATCGTGGCCACACCGGCGGCCACCGGCACCGGCGTCCACGTCGTGCCGTCGTCGAACGACACCTCGACGTCGATCCGGTCCACCCGGCCGTTCGGCGCGCCTTCCTGCTGCTGCACGGTCAGCGGCACGCGCAGCGCCTGGCCCTTCGGGGCCGAACCGGCCGCGTCCAACTCCGGCGTGAACCGGACCACCGACAACGGCAGCGGCACGTACTCGTCGCCGGACGCCGTGTCGGAGCGGAACGTCCACGCGGCGCTCACCTTCGTGGCGAACTCCGACGTGCCCGTCGCCCGCACCGCGTCGGTCTCCACCCGGTACGCCGCCGCGCCCGCGGGCACCTCGAACAGCCCGTTGGCCGCGTACGTCGTCTCGCCGACCTTCGTCCCGTTGCGCAGCAACGTGGTCCGGGCCGAGGAGACCGCCGAGTTGCCGCCGTTGCCCGCCCGGTCGGTGAACAGCGGCAGCGCGAAGCTGATGTCGTCACCGTTGCGCGCCAGGTACGGCGACCGCGACTCGGGCAGCGCGGGGGAGAACACCGGGTCGTTGAACCGCTCGTCGTGCTTCCCGCCCCGCTGGTAGGTGCGCTCCGGCGAGGTCAGCGTCGTCTCGACGGAGCCGTCCGCGCCGAACTGCAGGAAACCCCAAGACCACGCCAGATCCGTGGTGACCCGGTTGATCGCCTCACCCGGCGACGCCACGTCCGGCAGCCACGCCCAGCCGCCGACACCGCCCGCGGTGATCGGGTTGCCGCCGTGGCCGAACTTGCGGCCCGCCGGTCCGGGGCCGAACGTCGTGCGTACCTCGGCCAGATCGGCCGCGGCAGGCTCCCGCACGAACCCGGTGGGCAGACTGCCCTGCTGCGACCAGGCGAACCGGTAGGTCACCGGCTTGTCGCCGTCCGGTGCGCCCCGGAACTGCGCGCCGAGCAACGCGGTCACGTCGCCCGCGGCCAGTTCCGGACCCACGTGCGCGATGGACACGTTCGGGCCGAACCCGCCGAGGAACGCGGTGCTCACGCTGGCCTGCCGGTCACCGTGGCTGCGCACCACCGTGACGTCGCCCAGCGCCTCCTCGGCCGCCGCTTCCGGCGCGGTGATCTTCAACGGCTTGGCCGTGCGGGCGTCGAACACCACCGTGGTGTCCGCCGTGACGCTCAGACCCGGCCGGGGCAGCAGCGCCAGCCGCGTGTCGTCGGTCTGCACGTCGGAACTGGTGAAGTACTCGCCCTTGGGCAGCCGCAGCGTGAACGAGCCCTCCGCGTCGTAGGGGAAGACGAACGTGCTGTTGCTCATCCCGATGATCGACGTGTAGTAGTCGGTCGCGGGCGCGCCCGAGCCGTCCAGGAAGCTGAACGCCACGTCGTAGCTCTCCACCTCCCGGTTGACGCTGAGCGCGGTGCGCAGCGGCGTCGGACCGCCAGTCGCCACCACCGAACCGACGTACAGGCCGTCCGCCGAGCCGAACCTGGTGTCGGCGGTGACCGCGGCCGCCGCCTCACCGCCCGCCGGGACGGTCACCTTCGCCGGGGACACACCGATCAGGCCCGCCGGCGCCGACCCGCCGTCGGGACCCTTCACGTCGGCGGTCAACGTCAGCGTGATCGGCGCGGTGCCGTCGTTGCGGTAGGTGACGGTCTTGGTGATCGGGGTGTCGTCGTCGTGCGGCCACCTCTGCAGACCCAGCGCCAGGCTCGGCGGGGCGGCGGTGACCGTGGTGGTGATCGCCTTGGCCAGGTCCACCCGGCCCGCGCCCTGGTCGAACGCGGTCAGCGCCGGGTTGTTCTTCGCCGACGCCACCAGCGCCGCCTTGATCTGCGCGCCCGACCAGTCCGGGTGCTGCTGCGCGATCACGGCCGCCGCGCCCGCCACGTGCGGGGTCGCCATCGACGTGCCGGACATGGCCACGTGGCCGTCACCGACCGGCGTGCCGACGGTGCCGCGGCTCGACTTCGCGGCCACGATGTCCACGCCCGGCGCGGTGATGTCCGGCTTGACCGCACCGTCACCCACGCGCGGGCCCCGGCTGGAGAACGGCGCGATGCCGTCCTGCCGGTCCACCGCGCCCACGGTCAGCGCGGCGTCGGCGCTACCGGGCGAGCTGATCGTCTCCGGGCGCGAGTTGTTGCCCGCCGCGATCACGAACAGCGCACCGGTCCGCGCGGACAGCGTGTTGACCGCTTCTTCCAGCGGGTCGATCTCGGCCGTGTCACCACCGCCCAGGCTCAGGTTGATGACGTCCGCGCCCTGCTCGGCGGCCCACTGCATACCCGCCACGATCGCCGACTCCTGGCAGCCCGCCGCGACGCACACCTTGCCGTCCAACAGGTCCGCGTCCGGCGCGACACCCTTGTACTTCGTGCCGGAGCTCGCGATGGTCGCGGCGACGTGCGTGCCGTGGCCGACGCCGTCGCCGTTGTCCGGGTCGTCGGTGAAGTTCTTCTCCGCGACCTCGTGGCCCGCCAGGTCCGGGTGGCCCTGGTCGACACCGGTGTCCAGCACGGCCACCTTCACGCCCTTGCCGGTGTGCCCGGCCTGCCACGCGGCCGGCGCGCCGATCTGCGCGGTGGACCTGTCCAGGCTCGGCCGGCGCAACCCGTCCAGCCACACCTTGCGCACGCTCGCCCTCGACACGAGCGTGCGCCAGGTGTCCGCCGCCTCGGACTTGACCACCTGCGCGGCGTACGAACCGACCGCGGGCAGGGGATGACCGACGCGCAGACCGGCGGCTGCCGGCTCCTCGTCACCGGTCACGATCAGGGGCAGGTTGTCGCGCCCGGCGTCGTCGTAGCCGGACTCGATCAAGCCGGTGACGTCGAACAGCCTCGGGTCGAGCCGGCCCTGGGAAACCGCTTTCGCCGCGTCGCGCGGCACGACGTGCAGGTGACCGTCGCGCCGGTAGCTGTGGAACACCGTGCGTTCCCGCCCCGGCGCGGCGATCAACGCGTTCACCTCGTCGCCGAGGAGCACCACCTTGTCGCCGGTGATCAGGGTGACCTCGTGGTGCTCGCCCCCGGTCGACGGCGGGCCGTCCTCCGCCCCCGACACCCCTGGACTGCTCGCGGTGAGGCCGGCCGCGATCAGCACGGCCCCCCACGTCATGCCACGCCAACGTTTGCTCTTCAACTCTCGAACCTCCCGGTGAGGTGCCGCGCATGGCGGGACGCGGCCGGAAGGGCGTAGCTACCCGCGGTCGCGGCGGATTTACCGGGAGCGACGTTGCCCTTGACCTCACCGACGCTAGAGGTTTGGTGGAGGACCGACAGCCGCTGATTGGTCGGTAGTTTCTTGACCAATTCAGCCGAGTGAGCGGTTACCTAGCGTTCGGTCACTGAGCCGTCGGAACCAACTGAGATACCTGCCTGCGGCCCACCCGCTGGGCAGTCCGGACCGTTGGGGTAGACCATTTCGGGGCTCACCGCGATCTGGCGGTCGACCAGCACAGATCCGGATTGGTCTAGCAGGCGCACGGTCGCCGTGACGGGCCTGGCGGGCAGCTCCGGGAGGTTCGCGAACCCGGTCATCCCTTCGGTCGGCTCGGTGCGCGCGCCGCACGAGTCGTCCGGGTCGGTGCCGGTGCAGGTGGTCGAGGCGACCTTGCTCGACGGGTGCAGCTCCAAGGCGGGGGTAGCACAGGACGTGTCCCAGCAAACCTCGATCGTCCCCGAAACAACTTCGGGGTGTGTGACGTCCACGCTCACACCCACGGGTGTGCCGATCGCCGTGCAGGGCACACCGTCGCCCGCGTTCGTCGAGCCGCACGCCGTCGCCAATAACAGCACGCCCAGGCCCCAGATCCGTTTCCACATGTCCCTCTGACGGAACCGGACCATGATCAGGTTGCGCGTCGCCACCAACGCTTCTTCGGTGCGGTCGACTCGCCCCGGGCGACGGCCCACTCGGCGAACCGGGCGGCGTCCTCGCGGAACCGCGTGCCGACCTCTTTGGGGTGGGCACGCGCGTAGGCGTCGAACAACGGCCGGAACCGCTCGCCCAACTCGGCGGCCACGTCCGGGCGCAGCATCTCCACGATTCCGCGCCGTTTGTTGAGCAGCGCGCGTTTCTCAATACGCACCCGCTCCTCGTCGAACCCGGCGGGGACTTCGCCGTCGGCGAGCAGCGCCCGCAGCAGCTCGGCTTGAGCCGCGCCCAACCGGTCGCGCTGAGGCTGCGTCACCCCAGCACCGCCCGGATCGCGGCCAGTTCCCCGGCCAGTTCCGCGTCGGCCGGGTAGTCGTCGTCGCGTTCCAGCAGCACGCCGGGCGGGTCGACGCGGGCGCGGAGCTGCGCGAGGACGTCCAGCACTTCGGGGATGACGGCGTGGGCGTGCGTGTCGTGGTAGACGCCCTGGTGCTCCTCGCCGCCCGCTACGTGGACGTAGGCGAGGCGTTCCAAGGGGATCTCGTCCAGGAAGCGGGACACGTCGGTGCCGAGGTTGCGGGCGTTGGCGTAGAGGTTGGCGACGTCGATCAGGAGGTGGCAGTCGGTGCGGTCGACCAGTTCGGCGAGGAACTGGCCCTCGGTCAGCTCGCCGTCCGGCCACTCCAGCAGCGCGGCGACGTTCTCCAGCGCGAGAGGCACCGGCAGGTCTTGTCGGGCGGCCTTGACGTTGGCGACGAGGACGTCCAGCGCGTCGCGGGTCCGGGGGAGCGGCATGAGGTGCCCGGAGTCCAAGCCGCCCGCGCGCACGAAGCAGACGTGATCGCTGACCAGCGGGGCGTCGAGTGCTTCGGCGAGGGCCGCCAGGTGCGCGACCCTTTGCGCGTCTACGGGTTCCGCGCCGCCCAACGACAGCGAGACGGCGTGCGGCAGCACGGGTACGCCGCGTTCCCGGAGCAGCAGAACGGATTCCGGCAGGTGCGAGACGTGCAGGTTCTCCGCGACGACTTCGACGAAATCGACGCCGGGCAACTGCTCGACGGTGAGATCGATCTCCGGCCGCCACCCGATACCGACACCCAGCTTCTCCACGAGCCACCCGCCTTTCCCACCGCTACCGCGCTGATCGTCCGGCCTCGGTTCAGTCACCCCCACCGCCGCCACCGCAACCGCCCCCGCCGCACGACGAGCCGCCGCTGTCCGAGCTGCCGCTGTCACTCCCCGAGCTGCTGGTGGAGCAACCGCCGCATCCGCCGGAGTCCGGCCCGCTCCCACTCGTCCGCCGCCGCAAGGTCGCCGCGGCGGACGGCTCGATGCCCAGCACAGACCACACGTAGCGACGCTCGACCCGGCCCAGCAGCCCGTAGGCCGCCACCAGCACGAGCCGATCCGACGACACCGTGGCCTGCCGCAGCCGCCGCACCGCGAGACGTCCGGCGCCGGTCAGCGGACGCCTCGCCCGTCCGAGCACGAGCGACACCAGCAGCGCACCCACCACCGCACCGCCGGCCACCGCGAACGGCAGGTCCAGCGCGATCTTCGCGAACACCGCGCCCACGGCCGCGGCCACCACCAGCTGCCGTGCCCGCCGCACCGCCCGCCGTCGACCGGGCGAGACCACCAAGCCCCGGGAGATCAGGTGCTGCCGCAGCGCCTGCGCCTCGGCGCTGTCCGCCGTCACGCTGATGAGGTCGCCCAGCGAACGCGGCACCGAGCGGAGCACGCAGGCCTGGAGCGGGGTCCGCGCGCGGCCGTGCCCCTGCACGCCGCTGACCAGGCCCTCACGCGAGATCCGCAGCGCGCCCGCATCGAGCAGCGCCACCACCGCGACCTCGGCCGCCCGGCCCGGACCGCCGGCCAGGAAGGCCTGCTCCTCCGGCTCCAGCGCGTTCTGGCCGAGCGCGTTCTGCCCCGAGCCGTTCTGCCCCGAGCCGTGCCGGCCCAAGCCGTGTTGGCCCAGCCCTGCCTGCCCGTGCCCGGCGTGCCAGGGCTCAGGCGTCGAACCCACCGAAGCCGGCGTCCAGGAATTCGCCACCGTCATCGCCCTCCAACCCGTCGCCCACCAGATATTGGCTGGCCAACCACCCACCCGCGAACCACCCGCCGGCCACCAGCCACCCGTTGCGGCGCTGCCAGCGCTGCGGTTCGACCACCACGGCACGCCTGCGCCGGGGGAGCGGTCCCTGTGACGTTTCCGCAGGTGCGATCGGTTCCGCCCGTTCGCCGTCGAACACCGCCGTCTCCGCCCGTGCCGACCCCCTGAACGGCACGGGCGGGACGGCGGTGCGCGTCAGGCCGTAACGGGCGGTCACCTCGGCCGGGTCGACCGGGGCGAGGCCCGCCGTGGCCTCCTCGTACGCCCGCGCACCCCTCCTGGTCAGGACGGGCGGCGGACCCAACAGCAGCAGAACCGCGAGCCCACCGGTGACGGACAGCGCGGTGACCGTCTCCCACCCGCCAGGACCCGCGAACACCGCCAACACCGCGAGCAACACCAGCGGCACGAGCGCGAGCACCGCCCGCACCAGCCGCCGGCGCGGCGCCACCAGCAGACCACCCGCGACCAGGCGTTGCCCGATCCGCCGGGCCGGACCGCTGGTCGCCGCGCCGACCACGAGTTCGTCCAGATCCCGAGGCCGGTCGAGCCGGGCCAGCACGACCGCCTGCAACGCGGTCACCGGCTGCTCCTCACCGGGCACCGCCGCGACCGTCGAACCGGACACCCGCGCCCGGTTCTCGGCCACCAACCCCGCCACGGCCACCTCGACCGCCCGCACCGGCCCGCCGCCGAGGTAACCGATCTCCTCGAACGTCAGGGGCCGATCGGGCACGGCGCCGGCGACCCGCTTGAGCCGCAGACCGACCACCACCGCCGCGACGAGCGCCGGGCCGTACCACCACAGGAACGTCATGGCGTCACCCTAGGAGCCATCAGCCCGGACGCCGCCGCGATCGGGAAAGGCCGGAAGGAGCCGATCAGCTCCCGCCGCCACCGCCGCAGCCCCCACCGCCACCGCCGCCGCCGCTGCTGCTCCCACCGCTGCTGCCGCAACTGCTGCCGCCGCCCCCGCTCGTGGCGATGAACGCCCCGGCCGAGTGCGAGCCACCGGAGTTCGCACGACGCGTCTGCGGGCGCACCGCGGCGCGCAGCACGACGTTCGGGTGCGCGCTGAAGCCGTTGAGAGCAACCAGCTCGGCGTCGTTCGCCGAGCTGGTCCCTCCCCACCCCCCCGGTGAACTCGCCTGCGCGAGCTTTCGCCACCGCCTTACGGCCCTTCGCGGTGCGCGTCAACGGATTCGCCTTCAACAGCAGCACGATCAGCACGCCGGTCAGCACGAGCTGGAGCGTCAACCACCCCACGGGCGCGCCGATCGCCAGCCCGTTCACCCAACGCAGGAGCCCGACGGCGAGCAGCAGCGCCATCGGCACGACGCCCACCCGCAACCGCGACTTCGCCCGCTCCGGCGTGACCAGGTAGTCCATTTCGGACAGTCGACGTCCGATCGCCCGCGGCGCGTCCTGCTCCGACACCGAGGTGATGAGCAGCGTCGACGTCCGGTAGCGGTAACGGTTCACGTCGGCGAGCACGGCCTGGTCGACCGGGTGGTCGGCCACCGGCGATCCGACGATCCGCACGGCCCCGTTGCGGGCCGGCACCAACGCGCCGGACGAGATGAGACCGGCCACGGACGTCTCGACCACCCGTCGTGGTCCGCCGGTCAGGTAGGCGATGTCCAGCAAGGTCAAGTCGAGCGCACCCGCGGGGGCGCCTCCCCGCGTCCCCCGCAGGCGCACTCGAACCAGGATCGCGAACGCCAGCGACACGGCCAACGCGATCCAGTACAACTCAAGGAATTCCGGGCCTGAAAGCCCCCACGGTCGCTCCACGGTCCACCCCCTGTGGGCCTCGGTGGAACCAGGTCCACCAGCTGAGGAGGCAATCGTGTGCTTCAGGCCACACCCCAGCAAGAGGGCTTTAGCAAGCCTTAGGGTTCCGACCGGGTGATGTCACCAGGACATCAGGAGGACGACGCGCCGTCCACGCCGCCGGAGCCTTCGCCGTCAGTGCCCTTGAAGATGCGCATGATTCCTCCTGGTGTGGATACCGTCATCATTCGGAGTAGCGCGTTCAGTCTGCTTGACCGGAAGGGTTTTCGACCAGACGCAAACTCACCGAGTTGATGCAGTAGCGCTGGTCCGTCGGGGTGTCATAGCCCTCACCCTCGAAAACGTGCCCGAGGTGGCTGTGGCATGTGGCGCACAACACTTCCGTGCGGACCATGCCGTGGGTGCGGTCCTCGCGCAGGATGACCGTGTCCCCGGCCAGCGGCGAGAAGAACGACGGCCAGCCGCAGTGCGAGTCGAACTTGGTGTCGCTGCGGAACAGCTCGGCCCCGCAGGCGCGACACTCGTAGACACCCTCGGTCTTCGTGTCGGTGTACTCGCCGACCCAGGCGGGCTCGGTGCCGGCGTCCCGCAGCACCGCGTACTCCTTGGGGGTCAGGATCTCCCGCCACTCGAGCTCGGAGTGGACCACCTTCGGGGTGGCGCCGACGACAGGTTCCATACCTCCACGTTAGTCGAACGCGTCGGCAGGCCGTCGGTCGAAGAAGGCGGGGGCGGCCGAAGAAGGTCAGTCGAAGAAGACGGACACCAGATCGCCCAGGTAGTACCAGATGCTGACCGCCACACCCAGCAGGATCAGGCTCACCACCACGACCGCGGTGAGCCGGCGCAGACCGCCCGCGCGGTTCGCCGAGTCCGCGAACTGCTCGACGCCCGCCAGCGAGCCCTCGACCGTGAAACCGGGGGGCTGCCGCTGCATCCGGTCGAGGTGCTCGGCGAACGCCCTGGTCTCGGGGTCGTCGGGGTCGAGGCCGATCAGCTCGTCGTCGATGCCGCCCTGCGGGCGTTCGTCCGGTGCGTCGTCGGCTCTGGCGCTGGCCATGGCTTCAGCGTAATGGGCGGTTCAACCGGATGGCAGACTCAACCCACCAGGACTGGGGACGGCTTGATGGCGCCCACCGCCCGACCGTGGCCGAGCACGGGGAACGTGGCCAGCTCGTCCGGCGCGCCGACGCCGAGCCTGCGCAACGCGGCCACCAGCACCACGGCCCGCGCGCGGCTGGAGCCGTCGGCGATCTTGCACGCCACGGCTTCACCGGTCGGCAGGCCGATCGCGTAGACGCCCTCCGCGCCGTCCTTGGCCACCGCGCCGGGGATCGCCCGCATCAGCTTCGTGACGTCGCGGTTCGTGCCGCCGACCCACTCGGGGTGGCGGTTCATCGCCTGGGCGATCCGCCGCTCCGGGCCGTCCGCGGCACGTGCCAGCGTGCTGAACGCCCTGGCCAGGCCCTTCAGGCTGATGCCGAACAACGGCGCGCCGCAGCCGTCGACGCCCTCCGCGCCGATGCGCTCGCCGGCCAGTTCCTCCAGGGTGTCGCGGATGGCGTTCTGGAGGGGGTGGGCCGGGTCGAGGTAGTCGTGGGTCGACCAGCCGTTGACGACGCAGGTCGCGAGCATGGCGGCGTGCTTGCCCGAGCAGTTCATGTACTCGGGGGCCTTGGTGCGGCCTGCCGCGAGGTGGGCTTTGAGGGCGTCCTCGCCGATCGGCAGGTCGGGGGTGCACTGGAGGGCGTCCTCGGCCAGGCCGTGTGCGCGGAGGATGCGGTGGACGCCGTCGATGTGGAAGTCCTCGCCGGAGTGGCTGGCGCAGGCCAGGGCCAGCAGCTCGTCCTGGAGGTCGAGGCCGTGGCGGAGCATGGCCAGCGCCTGGATCGGCTTGTTGGACGAGCGCGGGTAGGTGATGTCGTGCGGCCGGCCGACGGTGAGCACTTCCCGTCCCGTCCGGTCCAGGGCGATCACCGAGCCGTGGTGCACGGACTCCAGGAACCCGCCTCGCCAGACCTCCGCGACCAGTTCGTGTGCCATGCGTCCCTCCCTGCAGCGCTGTCAACTGTCGACAGTTAACATCGTGTCGTCGTTCGGCGCTAGGAGACGTTCGTGACACCTCCCCTGCACATGAGCTTGGCCGGTCAGACCGTGGACGTGCTCCGCGAGCTGGTGCTGACCGGCGAGATCCCGCCCGGGGCGCGGGTGAACGAGGTCGAGCTGGCCCAGCGGCTGGGCATTTCGCGCGGGCCGCTGCGCGAGGCGATCCGGCACCTGGCGTCCGAAGGGCTGCTGGTGCTCGCGCCGCACCGGGGCGCCTCGGTCCCGACGGCCGACGCTGCCGACGTGCAGGCCCTGTTCGAGCTGCGGGCGGCACTGGAATGCGCGGCGGCGGAACTGGCGGCCTCCCGGCGGACCGACGCGGACGTGGTGCGGCTGCGCGCGGTGTGCGAGGAGTCGCGGCGGGCGTACTCGGCGGGTGAACGCTTCCCGTACCGGTTGGACCTGGCGTTCCACCAGTCGTTGCTGGACGCGGCGCGGAGTCCCCGGATCGCGGAGCAGGTGCGGTTGGTGCAGCAGCGGGTGGTGTTGCTGCGCAGCGGGCTGCGGGACGACCCGCCGCACCAGCAGGCGTCGTTGGACGACCACGACGCCCTGGTCACGGCCATCGCCGCCGGCGATCCGTCCCGTGCTTCGGACGTGATGCGCAAGCACCTGGCCCGCGTCTGCGCCCAGATGCTCACCAGCCTCGGCTGACCGGCCGGGTACCGCGGGTCAGTACGTGGCCAGGTGGTCGAGGAGGTGGAGGGTTGTCTCCTCGGCTGCCTCCTCGGGCACGAAGTGGCCTGCCTCGGGCACCACGTCGAACCGGTACGGGCCGGTTGTCCACTGCGCTGTGTTCCGGGCCGTGTCGGGGGAGACGACCTTGTCGTCCTCACCCCACAGGTAGCGGGTGGGCACGGGAACCGGCTGGTAGGCGTCGGTGAAGTCGTTGGCGCGGTACCAGTTCAGGGCTGCCGTCAACGCGCCCGGTTCGGTCAGCTTCCGCACGTACTGCGCCACGCGTTCCGGCGGGATCGCGGACGGCCAGCCGTCGCGCAGCCACGCGGCGTTGTCGGCCAGCAGGACGCGTTCCGCCTCGCCGGGGTCGCGCAGGTGGTCCAGGTGCGACCACCTGCGCCGCTGGTCCGGGTCGGTGCGCAAGGCCTCGGCCAGGGCGCCCGGGTGGGGTGCGGACACGGCCGTCAGCGTGCGCACGCGCAGCGGGAACCTCGACGCCGTGATCCACGCCGTGATCGCGCCCCAGTCGTGCCCGACCAGGTCGAACCTCGTCCACCCCAGCGCGTCCGCGATCTCGACCACGTCCCGCACCGCGTGGTCCAGGCCGTAGGCGGCCACCGGCTTCGGTCGCACGCCCGGCGAGTAGCCGCGCAGGTCCGGTGCGACCGCGCGGTACCCGTGGGCGGCCAACGCCCGCAGCTGGTGTGACCACTCGATCCCGCACTCCGGCACACCGTGCAGGAGCAGCACCTTGCGACCGGCCGCGGGACCGGTCGCGATGGCGTCGAACGTGCCTGCCGGGGTCGTGATGCGGCGACGCGTCAGGTCGGACTCGAAGAGCGCGGGTCGTGATCGCATGCACTCATCGTGCTCGGACGGTCGCGGTCAGTCCCTGGTGTGCGCTCCCGGAGGGCGGGTGGGGGCAGCCCTACCCTCAGCCGAGTGTCCCGGTCACCTTCGCGTGGCCCTTGAGCAGGTTGCGGGCGATGGTGCGGCGCTGGATCTCGTCCGTGCCCTCGTAGATGCGCAGCAGCCGCAGTTCCCGGTACCAGCGCTCGATCGGCAGTTCACGCGTGTAGCCCATGCCGCCGTGGATCTGGAGGACCCGGTCGACGATCTCGTTGGCCTTGATGCCGCCGTAGAGCTTGGCCATGCTCTGCGCCTGCCGCGAGTCGGCCTTCTGGTCGACCAGCCACGCGGCGTGCAGCACGAGCCACCGCAGCGCCTCGATCTCCACCGCCGAGTCGGCGATCATCCACTGGATGGCCTGGTACTCGGCGATGGGCTGACCGAACGTCACCCGGTTCTTGGCCTGCTCGATGGCCATCTCCACCAGCCGTTCGCACGTGCCCAGCGCACGTGCGGGCAGCAGGTAGCGGCCCTGGCCGATCCACTGCATGGCCAGGTGGAAACCGCGACCGACCTCGCCCAGCACGTTCTCCTCGGGCACGCGGACGTTGTCGAACACGAGCGCGGCCGGACCCCACTGGCCCATGGTCGGGATCGGCTCGGACTTCCAGCCCATGTCCCGGTCGACCAGGAAGCACGTGACGCCGCCGTCCGCGCCCTTCTCGCGGTCGGTCACCGCGAACACCATCACGAAGTCGGCTTCGTTGCCCTGGGTGATGAACGTCTTCTCGCCGTTGATCACCCACTCGCCGCCCTCCTTGCGGGCGGAGGTGCGGATGGCCTTCGCGTCCGAGCCCGCGCCGGGCTCGGTGATCGCGAAGCACGACACGCGCTCACCGGAGATGGTGGGCAGCAGGTAGCGCTGCTTCTGCTCCTCGTTGGCGTGGAACAGGATGTTGTCCGCGTAGCCGCCGAAGCGGAACGGGACGAACGTGCGGCCCAGTTCGGCCTCCAGGAGCGCCGTCATCAGCGCGCCGAGGCCCATGCCGCCGTACTCCTGGGGCGTGAGCACGCCGAAGAAGCCCGCCGCCTTGGCCTTGTCCTGGAGTTCCTTCAGCTCGTCACGGGTCAGACCGGGCTGTCCCAAGCGCTCGCGGCGCAGCACCTCCGGTTCCAGCGGCGCCACCTCCTTGCGCACGAAGGTCCGCACCCAGTCGCGGATCTCCTTCTGCTCCTCGTCGAGCGTGAAGTCCATGCAGTCCTCCTCTATGCGAACGCGTTGATGCCGGTCAGCGCCCGGCCGATGAGCAATTTCTGGATCTGGCTGGTGCCCTCGTAGAGGGTCGTGACCCTCGTGTCGCGCAGGTACTTGCCCACCGGGTACTCGTCGATGTAGCCGTACCCGCCGAAGACCTGGATGGCGTTGTTCGCCACCCGGACGGCGGCTTCGCTGGCGTAGAGCTTCGCCATGGACGCCTCCGTGCCGAAGGGTTCGCCCCGGTCGGCGAGGTCCGCGCACCGCCACGTGAGCAGCCGGGCGGCGTCGGTTTCCACCGCCATGTCGGCCAGGAGTTCCTGCACGAGCTGGAAGCCCGCGATGGGCTTGCCGAACTGCTCGCGTTCCTTGGCGTACTCGAGGCTCGCCTCCAGTGCACCGCGCGCGGCGCCGACGCAGCCTGCGGCGACGGACATCCGGCCACGGTCGAGGGACGCCATGGCCAGCTTGAAGCCCGCGCCCTCGTCGCCGAGGCGGTTCTCGTCGGGGACCCGGACCTGGTCGAGGGTGAGTTCGGCGGTGGCCTGGCCGCGCATGCCGAGCTTGCCGTGGATCTCGGTGGCCCGGAAGCCGGGCGAGTCGGTCGGCACGAGGAACGCGGTGATGCCCTTCGGGCCGGGGCCGCCGGTGCGGGCGAAGACCAACGCCACGTCGGCCCACGTCCCGTTGGTGATGAACACCTTCCGGCCGGTGATCAGCCAGTCGTCGCCGTCGCGGACGGCTTTGGTGGCCAGGGACGCGGCGTCGGAGCCGGTGCCGGGTTCGGTCAGGCCGAAGCAGCCCAGTCGACGGCCCGCGCACAGGCCGGGCAGCCAGCGTTGTTTCTGCTGGTCGGTGCCGTGTTTGAAGATGGTCTTGGCGACCAGGCCGAGGGAGACGGAGATGATGCCGCGCACCGCCGAGTCGCCTCGGGCGATCTCCTCCAACACCAGGCAGTAGGCCAGGTTGTCGCCGCCGGAGCCGCCGTGCTCCTCGTCGATGCCCAGGCCGAGGAAGCCGACCTCGCCGAGGGCGGGCACCAGCTCGCGGTCGATGGCCTCGTCCCGGTCCCAGCGCGTGGCGTGCGGGACGATCCGCTCCTCGGTGAACCGGTGGGCGAGCTCCTTGAGCTGCCTGTGTTCGTCGGAGATGCGCAGATCCACCGGGTGGCCTCCTAACCGAACGGTGTTAGGTTATCTAACCTAGGCGCGGAGACGACCACAGGCAAGGGGAGCGGACATGCCGAGGAACCCCATCCTGAGTGCCTCGCGCATCCGGACCGCCGCACTCCACATCATCGACCGGGACGGGCTCGACGGCCTGTCGATGCGCAAACTCGCCGCCGAGCTGGGTGTTCAGGCCGCGTCGCTGTACGGGCACGTGAGCACGAAGGACGATCTGCTGCACGAGGTGGCGGCCGGGATCCTGGAGAAGGTCGACGTGTCCGGGTTCGAGAGCGGCGACTGGCGGCAGGGCCTGCTCAGCTGCGCCCGTTCCTACCGGGCGGCGCTGGCCGAGCACCCCAACATCGTGCCGTTCCTGGCGTACGGGCCGGCGCACCGCGAGGCGTCGCTGCGCCGGCTGGACGTGGTGCACGGCGGGCTGGTGTCGGCGGGGTGGTCGCGGCGGGAGGCGACCATGATCGCGGCGTCGTTGCTGTACCTGGTGTTCGGCGCCGCGCTCACGTCGTTCTCCAGCGGGTTCTCCGAGGACCAGGCGTTCTACCGGGACCGGTACCCGAACCTGGACAAGGCCCACCTGCTGACGTCCGTGGCGCGGGAACTGGACCACGACAGCTTCGAGTTGGCGCTGAACGCGTTCGTCACCGGGCTGGCGGCGCGAGTGCCTGGGTGAGTCGGTGGTTCGTTGGTTAGGCTCGCCCACGTGGCCCAGGCTGTGGAACTGAACGTCGGCGAACGCGTGGTGCGGGTGTCGAACCCGGGCAAGGTCTACTTCCCCGAGCGCGGGATCAGCAAGCTGCAGGTGGTCGAGTACTACCTGGCTGTCGCCGAACCGCTGCTGCGCGTGCTGCGCGACCGGCCGACCACGTTGAAGCGGTTCGTCGACGGGGTGACCGGGGAGGCGTTCTACCAGAAGCGGCTGCCCAAGGGGGCGCCCGAGTGGGTCGAGACGGCGCGCGTCAAGTTCCCGTCCGGGCGGCCGGCGGACGAGGTGTGCCCGACCGAGCCCGCGGTGCTGGCGTGGGCGGCGAACCTGGGGACGTTCGACTTCCACCCGTGGCCCGTGCGGCGGTCGGACACCGATCGACCGGACGAGCTGCGCGTCGACCTCGACCCGCAGCCGGGCACGGACTTCCGGGACGCGGTCGAGGTCGCGATGGTGCTGCGGGAGGTGCTGGACGAGCTGGGGTTCACCGGGTACCCCAAGACGTCCGGCGGTCGGGGCGTCCACGTGGCCGTGCGCATCCGGCCGGAGTGGGATTTCGTGGACGTGCGGCACGCCGTGATCGCGCTGGCGCGCGAGGTGGAGCGGCGGGCGCCGGACAAGGCGACCACGTCGTGGTGGAAGGAGGAACGCGGCGAACGCGTGTTCCTGGACTTCAACCAGGCCGCCCGGGACCGCACCATCGCGTCCGCCTGGTCCGTCCGCGGCACCCCGCGCGCCACCGTGTCGACTCCGGTGACGTGGGAGCGCCTGTCCACTGTGGACCCGGACGAGTTCGACGTGTTCACCGTGCCGAAGTACTTGGCGGACAACGGCGATCCGCATGCGGGCCTGGACGACGAGGCGTTCGGCATCGAGACCCTGCTGGAGTGGTACGAGGCCGACGACCGAGGCGAAATGCCGTACCCGCCGGACTACCCCAAGATGCCCGGCGAGCCGATGCGGGTGCAGCCGTCGCGTAAGAAGGCCGACTGACCCGATATTCGCTCGCGCCGGATCGGGGAGGCGATCTAGCGTCCCGCGCGTGAGCTTCCCGGCGGCGGTTACCGAAGAGCAGTTCGACGCGCTCGACGACGAGGCGTTGCGGCCCGGTGTGGGGGCGTTGTGCGCCCACCTCGGGGTGTCCGGTGACGTCGAGCGGTTCGTGGACGGGTCGTTGCCGGTTTACGCGGTGGGGGATGGGCATGTGCTCAAGTTGTTCCCCACCGTCCACCTGGACGAGGTGGCGATCGAGCGGGACGTGTTGGAAGCCGTGCGGGGGCGGTTGCCGGTGCCGACGCCCGGGTTGTACGCGGCCGGTGAGTTCGGTGGGTGGGGTTATGTCCTCATGGAACGCCTGCACGGCGAGAGCCTGAAGGACGTGTGGCCGCGACTGGACGAGGACGCGCGGCAGGACGTGTCACGGCAGGTCGGTGAGGCGTTGGCCGCGCTGCACGACGTCACGCCGCCGGAGTTGGAGCCGGGCGACTGGGCCGAGTTCGTGCGGGTCCAGCGGGACGGGTGCGTCGAACGGCAGCGGAGGCGGGAGCTCGGGGCGGAGTGGTTGGAGCAGATCCCCGACTTCCTGGACGGTGTGGACCTGGGGCGACCCGAGTTGGTGCTGGCGCACACCGAGGTGATGAGCGCCCACCTGCTCATCGCCGACGGACGGCTCAGCGGCCTGTTCGACTTCGAGCCCGCCATGCGCGCCGCCCGCGAGTACGAGTTCGTCGCCACCGGCGTCTTCCTCACTCGCGGTGACCGGAAGGCCAACCGGGCGTTGCACGACGGGTACGGCCGCACGGTCGACCCGCGCAAGGTGCTCGCCTACACGCTGCTGCACGTCTACTCGAACCTGCCCTGGTACCTGCGCGAGGTGCCGACCCGGGCCAAGACCCTGGACGAGTTGGCGGACCGCTGGTTCGGGCACTGACTTTGCGCCAACCGGCTGTTTCCGGCCTCGGTTCAGCCGCGATCCGACTGGTCCTCTCGTACGATGGACGGCAACGCCGAAGAGAGGGAGGCAAGTCGATGACGCATGCGTATGTGGTGCGGTTCGTCGGCGGCCCTCTGGACGGCCGGGTCGACTCGCACGCCAAGCCGCCCGAGTCGCCGAAGCAGACCGTCACCCACGTTCACCTGCACGGCGGTCCCAAGATCGTGCACCACTACGACCTCCAGTACGCCGTCGAGTACGGCTGCGAGTACCGCCTCCGGGTCGAGGAATAGCGCCAGGCGCCCCCCGGCTCTTGACAGGGTCAGAACGGTCGGCCGTAGACAGACAGCAACCACGGGTTTACCGTTTGCGATGCGTGAGAGCGCTCTCACAGTGCTGTGAGTCCCCTGCTGGAGGTCCCCGTGCGTTCAATCCGCCCCCACCTGGCGGCCGCTGCGGTCGCCGTGGCCGCGGCTGCCGCGATCCCCCTCGCCCTGCCCGGAACGGCCGGCGCCGTGACGGTCGGCGCGGGCAGCTACGCCACCACCCGCCCGGCGGGCGCGGTCGGCCCGTCGAACTCGGACGGCGCGGCCGTGACGCCGAAGGTCACCGCCCGGATGGCCGGCCGCCCGGTCCCGACCAACGACTGGTGGTCGTCACTGGCCTTCCAGCGCTACGCGGGCAACCCCTACTCCGAGAACATGTACGCCCACCCGCTGACCTTCCACGCGGCGGCGCAAGGCCTGGGTGTCGGCTACCCGACCAGCCCGAACGTCACCTCCGACGGCAGGTTCTACGAGTTCATGCACCAGGACGACCTGTTCGTCGGCGTCAGCGGCCTCAACGCGCCGCGCACCGAGGTCGACGGCTGGTCCGACTGGACCGTCACTCCACTGTGGACCGACGGCGCGCGCACCCTGCGCACCACCATCGGCCACGGCTCGCCGTACGTGTACGCGGAGGCGACCGGCGGCGCGGCCAGGGTCGGGTTCAACGGCGCCACCACGATCTGGAGCAACACCGGCACCACGCTCGGCGTCACGGTCAACGGCCGCGACTACGCGTTGTTCGCGCCGAGCGCCTGGTCGGTCGTCGGCGCCGCCGAGGCCACGGCGTCGGCCGGCTTCTTCTCGGTGGCCGTGCTGCCGAACCGCGACGCGCTGCCCCTGTTCCAGCGCTACGCGTTCTCCTTCGTCACCGATACCAAGGTCAACTGGACGTACGACTCGGCGAACGCCCAGCTCAGCGCCACCTACACGGCCGCGACCACGGCCCGCCAGGGCACCCAGACGGGCACCCTGCAGGCCCTCTACCGGCACCAGTGGCTCAACTCCGCCGACAGCGTCACCGCCCACCGCTACACCTCGCCGCGCGGTGAGATGCGGTTGCGCGAGGGCTCGTCGTTCACGACCCGCAGCACGTTCAACGGCGTCCTGCCGGCGCTTCCCCTGTCCTCGGCAGCCGACCGGAACCGGCTGCGGGCCGAGATCGACCAGGAGCTGAACGCCGCCGACCCGTGGAAGGGCGCGGCCGACACCTACTGGACCGGCAAGGCCCTGTGGCGCCTGGCGGCACTCGCGCGGGTGGCGAACCAGATCGGGTACACGGCGGGCCGCGACCGGCTGCTGGCGCTGGTCCGCGACCGGCTCACCGACTGGCTCACCGCGACGCCCGGCGAGGCCGACAAGCACTTCGCCTACGACGCGACGTGGGGCACGCTGATCGGCTACCGCGCGGGCTTCGGCAGCGACGCCGAGCTGAACGACCACCACTTCCACTACGGCTACTACGTGCTCGCCGCCGCCGTGCTCGCGCAGCACGACCCGGCGTGGGCGTCCGACTCCCGTTACGGCGGCATGGTCAAGCTGCTGGTCAAGGACGCGAACAACTACGACCGCGCGGAGACGCGCTTCCCGTTCCTGCGCAACTTCGACGCGTACGCGGGGCACGGCTGGGCGTCCGGCCACGCCGGGTTCGCGCACGGCAACAACGAGGAGTCGTCGTCCGAGGCGATGATGTTCGCCACCGCCGCGGTGCTGTTCGGCCAGGCCACCGGGGACACCGCGCTGCGCGACGCGGGCATCTACCTGCACACCACGCAGGAGACCACGATCGGCCAGTACTGGTTCGACAAGGACAACGCGGTGTTCCCGTCGTCCTTCGGCCACGACACGCTCGGCATCGTGTGGGGCGCGGGCGGCAGCTACAGCACGTGGTGGACGGCGAACCCGGAGGAGATCCACGGCATCAACATGCTGCCGATCACCGGCGGCTCGCTGTACCACGCGGACTACAAGGCCGACATCATCGCCAACGTCAACGAACTGCGCGCCAACAACGGCGGCACCGAGGTCGAGTGGAAGGACGTCATCACCCAGTTCCTGGCGATCGCCGACCCGGCGCAGGCACTGGCCAACTACGGCGGCGGCCTGACCCCGGAGGACGGCGACTCACGGGCACACGCCTACCACTGGGTCACGTCGCTCGACACCTACGGCACACCCGATCTTTCCGTCACGGCGAACGTGCCGACGCACGCCGTGCTGAGCAAGAACGGCGCCCGCACGTACGTGGCCTACAACCCCGGCACGGCGGCGACCACCGTGACGTTCTCCGACGGGCAGACCCTGTCCGTGCCGGCGTCGTCCACCGCGTGGCGCGGGCCGGCGGGCAGCGGCGTGGACTCCGGATCGGGTGGTGTGAACCCCACTACTACTACGACCACGTCCACCACGACGACGACCACGACGGCCCCGCCGCCCAGCCGTGACGCCTTCGGCACCATCCAGGCCGAGTCCTACGACCAGCACAACGGCCTGGTCAAGGAGACCACCACGGACACCGGTGGCGGCCAGAACATCGCCGCCGTCGCCAATGGCGACTGGGCGCTCTACCGGGGCGTCGACTTCGGCACCCGCACCGGGCGGCAGTTCGTCGCCCGCGTCGCCAGTGGCGCGGCCGGCGGTGTCAGCGGTCTGGTGGAGGTCCGGATCGGCAGCCCCACGGCCACGCCGGTCGGCAGCTTCGCCGTCGCCGACACCGGCGGCTGGCAGAGCTGGCGCACCGTGCCCGCCAACATCAGCGGCCTCACCGGCAAGCACGACGTGTACGTCACCTTCACCAGCGGCCAGCCCGCGAACTTCGTCAACGTCAACTGGATCACGTTCGGTTCCTGACCAGCCCACCGCGCCACCACGAACTGCTGTACCACGCCTGTAAGCAAGAAACCCGCCCCCGTGCGAGGTCGCCGTCTGCGGAGCAGCGGCAATTCAAAACTGTCGGTGCGGTAGGGCAAGCTGCACCCGACAGGTCTTGTGCAAGTCGTGGAGGTACCGATGGCGAAGGCGAAGCAGAGCTCGTTGTCCCCCCAGGACATCGACCACTTGCGCGCGGAACTGGCCGCCGGCCGCCCGCCCGCGGTCTGGTTCACCTCCGCCGCGGTCGGGGTGGAGGCCGGGCGGTCGGCGAAGGTGGTGGCGTTCACCGAACCCGCCGAGGGCGACTACATCCAGGTGCGGCCGACGGGGGAGAAGGACGAGCTGTCGTTCTCCCCGGCCGAGCTGACGGTGGAGAAACCAGCTCCGCGCAGACGTGCGCCCGCGCCCGTCGCGGCGAAGGCGGCCGAACCCGAGGCGCCCGCGCCGGTCGAGCACATCTACACGCCCGCGCCGCCGCCCCCGAAGCCCGCTCCCGCGCCCGCACCTCCGGCCGCCGAGCGCAAGCCCGCCGAGCGCAAGCCCCCGGCGCGCAAGCAGGCGAAGCCGGCCGAGGTGACGGTGACGCTGGTGTCGACCGCCGACGGCGAGTGGACGGTCGACGTGCAGTGGGGTTCGAAGCGCACGTTGAAGGCCGCGCCGGTGGCCGCGTCGGCGGTGTCGCAGGCGGCGAAACTGCTGCCCGCGGAGGTCGACGAGGCGGTGGAGAGCGTGCTCAGCGCGGCGCGGGAACGTCATCTCGCCCGCGTGGAGCAGCTGCGGGCGGAGCTGGAGGCGGCGCAGCGGGCGTTGGACGACCTGACCGGCTGACGGAATGCGAACACGTATTGCAACGTATTGATGATTGGCGTTCCGCGATCGGGTGAGGGGACTTCCCCTGGCCGGCGGTAGGGCTGGACGGTGAGGTCGAAATACCTTCGGACCTACCTTCGGTCGCCAGGAGGTCCGCTCGATCCAGGGGAGTCAACGATGGTGGTAGAGAGCACGACGGCGGAGCAGGTCCAGCTCGACGGCTGCGGTTGCTGCAACGGCTGCACCGGCCCCGGCTGCGGGTGTTGCTCCAGCTGTTAGGCCGTGACTGTTATGTCGTGAACGGGAAGTTCCCGGCCCCGGCCGCGCCCCAGCGCGCCGGGGCCGCGGTGTGCTCGCGGGTCAGGGGCAGGGTCAGGCTCAGGGCGGGCAGACGGTGCCGCTGGTCGGCACCTTCGCGTTGACCAGGAACTCCTGGGACGCCGCCGTCGCGCACGCCGACTGCCCGAGCGCGCCGTGCCCGGCGCCCTGCCAGCCGATCACGATGCCGGCCGGCAACGCCTGCGCCGCCCGTTCACTGCCCGCCTGCGGCGTCACCGGGTCGGCGGCCGTGGTGAGGACCAGGATCGGGGGCGCGCCGACCAGCCTCGGCACCTTCGCGGGCTGCGGCACCGGGAACGGACCGCAGGCCAGCAGCTCGCGGGCGAAGTAGGCGCCGAACAGCGGGTGCTTGGTCCGCCAGTCCGCGGCCATCCCGGCCACCCGCTCGGGCGGGATCCGGGTCGTGGTGTCGTTGCAGCTGGTGATGATCTCCGCGTCCAGCCACGGCGGGTCGTCCTCGTCCCGACCGACCAGGAGCGGCTCGACGAACGCGCTCAGCTTGGTCTCGTCGCCGGCCTCCGCGGCCACCAGGGCGTCGGCCAGGGCAGGCCACCGCGACCGGTCCGCCAGACCCGCCAGCACCGCCACCGTCGCCGTGCCCGGCGTCAGGTCGAAGTCACCGCCGCGCAACGGCCGGTCCCGCAACGACCCCAGCAACGCCTTGAACCGGTCCGTCGCCGCCGCGCCCAGCGGGCAGCCCCGGATCACGCAGTCCTTCTGGAACTCCGAGAACGTCTCCTCCGCCGCCACCGCGCGCGTCTCCGCCACGCCCGGCACGTCCAGCGTCGGGTCCGGCGCGCCGTCGAACACCATCCGCCCGATCCGGTCCGGGTAACGGCTGGCGTACACCGTCAGCACCTTCGAACCGTCACCGATGCCGATGGCGTTCAGGTGCGGCACGCCCAGCTCCTCGCGCAGCTGCTCGAGGTCCGCCGCCGCACGCCACGAGTCCACCGCGGGCAGCCGGTTCTCCAGGTCGAGCACGCACTCCCGGCTGGCCAGCGTGTAGGCATCCGCCAACTCCTCGTGCGACTCCTCGCCCGGATCGGCCTCCACGATCCCCACCCGCGCCGCGTCCGGCACGCACTGCACGCCGTCCGACTTGCCGGTGCCCCGCCGGTCGACGCCGATCAGCGTGAACGTGCTCAGCACCTGCGGCGGGAGGCTCGCGGCCAGCCGTGCCGCCTTCAGCGTGCCCGGCTCGCCACCCGCTTCGCCGACCACCACCAGCGGGCTGCCGCCGGTGCCGACGCGCAGCAGCGACATGCCCAGGCTGCCCCGGCCGGGACGGCTCGGCAGGTCCAGCCGCACGGTCAGCCGCGCGCACTCGTAGTCCCAGCCGCCGGCCGGAACCGTGTCACCCATCCGTGCCCTGGTGGAGTCGGTGCACGTCGACCAGGACAGGCCGGGCGACTCGTAGTTCGCCAGCGGCGGCACCTCGCGGGGACCGGCCGGGACGGTGGCGGTCGACGGCTCCTCGCCGTCACCGTGCACGGCGATCACCGGACGGGTCGACGGACCCGCGCTGCACGCGGCCAGCGCGCTCAGAGCCACCAGGATCAAGGTGGCGTGACGCCGACGCGGCACAGCGGTCCCTCGCTCTCTCCACACACCGTTCGGTCTGCCCGAAGGGGCTGGTGTAGAGCCTCACACAGTCCAGGTGAGACTTCGGTGAGCGGGCTGGGGGAGGATGGCCGGGTGGTCATGGTGCACGTCGAAGGCATTCCCGAACGCCGGTACCACCGCTCGGGGCCGTTCGCGCCGGCCGCCAAGGCGTTCGGCGCGATCCCGCCGCCCGCGCTGGTGCTGCTGGGCGTGATCAGCGTCCAGGTCGGCGCGGTGGTGGCGAAGCAGTTGTTCACCCTGGCGGGTGCCGCGGGCACGGTGACGTTGCGGCTCGTGCTGGCCGCCGTCGTGCTGCTCGTGGTGTGGCGGCCGTCGCTGCGGCTGGACCGGCGCACGTACCTGGTCATCGCGGGGTACGGGCTGGTGCTCGGCGTCATGAACCTGACCTTCTACCAGTCGATCAAGCACATCCCGCTGGGCGCGGCGGTCACCATCGAGTTCCTGGGGCCGCTGGCGGTGGCCGTGTTCGGGTCGCGGCGCTGGCTGGACGGGCTGTGGGCGCTGCTCGCGGCGGCCGGTGTGCTGCTGCTGACCAGGGCCGACGGTGGGCTGGCGCTGCCGGGCGTGCTGTTCGCGCTGGCCGCGGCCGTGTGCTGGGCCGGGTACATCCTGCTGACGGCGGCGCTGGGCAGCCGCACGTCGGACGGCAAGGGGCTGGCGTTGGCGATGGTGTTCGGCGCGGCGGTGGCGCTGCCGTTCGGCGTGGCCGAGGCGGGCTCGATGCTGCTCGACCCGGTGGTGCTGATCGCGGGCGCGGCGGTGGCGCTGCTGTCGTCGGTGATCCCGTACTCGCTGGAACTGGAGGCGCTGCGCCGCATCCCGCCGCGCGTGTTCGGCATCCTGATGAGCCTGGAGCCGGGGGTCGCGGCGCTGGCCGGGTTGATCGTGCTGCACGAGTCGCTGCACCCGGCGCAGTGGGCCGCGGTCTTCTGCGTGGTCCTGGCGTCGATCGGGGCGACCCGGACGGCGAGACCCGAGGTGTGAGCGGCCTTAGGTCGGTACCTCGCCGGCCTTCACCGGGAGTTCCGCGGACTTCGGCGGGGGTTCCTCGACGCTCAGCCGCCCGTCGACCAGTTCCCCGCCGCGCTGCTCGAAGATCGTCGCGTAGGTCGTCGAGTACTTGCGGTAGACGGCCAGCAGGTCACCGTCGCCCGTCCCGACCACCTCGGCCCGGAACTCGTCCCTCAACCGGCGCATGGTGTTCACGGCCGCGCGCCGGCTCTGGCTGTGCAGGTAGGGCTTGAACGTCACGTTCAAGCCGCCCACCACCGCCGCCGTGAGCAGCAGCACCTTGCCCAGCACCGTCTCGGACGAGGTGAAACCCACCGCCAGCACGGCGGGCACGAAGATCAATACCACGGTGTAGAGCAGCCCGGTCGTCCGGTGAACGACCCGCCACTGCGACAGCCGGCGGCAGTCGAGCCGCATGCGGTCGTCGAGTTCCTGGATGAGCGCCTCAACGTCAGCCACAATCCGTCACGGTACTCACTCGCGGCGTCACGCGGGGCGAACTTCGCCTCGCAGCACGGATTCCACGTCGTAGCGCGCGGGCTGGTCGAGCTGGTCGTAGCGGCACGACTCGGGCTCGCGGTCCGGCCGCCAGCGGCGGAACTGGCCGTTGTGGCGCAGCCGGGCCGGGGCGACGCCCTCGGTCTGCGTGTACGCGATCTCCAGCACGCGTTCGGGCCGCAACGGCACCCAGTCGGCCTGCTTGCCGCGCCACCGGTTGATCTCGCCGGGCAGGCGGCGGCCGTCCGGCTCCACCAGCCACGGGTGGTCGCCGGACGTGATCAGGTCCTTGAACTCCTGCGCCAGCGCACGCCGTTCGTCCGCCTTGAAGGAGCCGACCACGCCCACGTGGTGGAGGACGCCGGCGTCGTCGTGCAGGCCCAGCAGCAGCGAGCCGACCGCCGTGCCCGGCTCGGTGTCCTTGTGCCAGCGCAGCCCGGCCACCACGCAGTCGGCGGTGCGGGCGTGCTTCACCTTGATCATGCTGCGCTTGCCGGGCGTGTACTCGCCGGCCGCGGGCTTGCCGATGACGCCGTCCAGGCCCGCGCCCTCGAACAGCTCGAACCACTGCAGCGCCAGGTCGGCGTCGGTGGTCGCGGGCGTGAGGTACAGGCCGTCGCCGGGCGTGACCAGGCCTTCCAACGTCGACCGCCGGCTCGTGCACGGCTCGTCCAGCAGCACGTCGTCGCCCACCGCCAGCACGTCGAACGCCACGAAGCTCGCCGGTGTCTGCTCGGCCAGCAGCCTCACGCGGCTCTCGGCCGGGTGGATGCGCTCGGACAGGGCGTCGAAGTCCAGCTTGTCGTCCTTCGCCACGACCAGCTCGCCGTCGACCACGATCCGCGGCGGCAGGGTGCGCAGCAGCGCGGCCTCCGCCTCCGGGAAGTACCGGTTGAGCGGCTTGCCGCTGCGTGACTGCAGGAACACCTCGTCGCCGTCGCGGAACACCAGGCAGCGGTAGCCGTCCCACTTCGGCTCGAACACCAGGTCGACGCCGGTCGGGATGCGGTCGACCGAGTTGGCCAGCATCGGCTGCACGGGAGGGGTCAACGGGAGCGCCACCCGGCCATCCTGCCGGGTGAACCGGCCCGGCGCACGCGTTGACGCTCCCTCTTCGCAAGATCGAGCCGCACCACCGCGGGCAGCACGTCGACACCCAGCGCGGTCCGCGCCCGCGACAGCACCCGCTCGTCCAGTTCACGCCACACCCGCCGGACGTCCGCGCCCTGCCGCAACGTCAACCGCAGCCGCAACGCGGGCGTGCCGACCACGGACACCTTCGCCCCGCCCACCCCGGAGACCTGCTCGGCGTCCGCCTTCACCGCCGCCGCCAACGCCTTGGCGGTGAGCACCACGTCGTGCTCCAGGAGCAGGTCGGGATGCCGTTCCGGGCGCACCGCGCGCCACGCCCACCGCAGCCCGAGGAACACGACCAGCAGACCCGGCACGATCAGCCCGATCCGGACGGGCAGCAGGTGCCGGCGCGCCCAGTCGAGCGCGACCGGGTCGAGCACCGGGCGGTCCACCCAGGACCACTCCGGCACCGGCCACCGCCGGCCGGACCAGTGCCACCCGACCGCGCCGACCACCAGCGCCCCGGCACCGGCCACCGCCAGCCCGAGGAACGGCGACAGCACCCGCAGCAGAACCCGCATCGCCTACTCCACTCGCGGCCGGGTCTCGGCGCGCAGCGCGGACACCGTCACGGCGACCGACCGGACCCGGTACCCGGTGATCCGCTCGACCTCCTCGGTGACGCTGCGCCGCACGTCCGCGGCGGCCGTGCGGACCGGCGCCGGGTAGCGCAGCGCCACCTTCACCGCGACCGCCACGTCACCGCCCGACCCGTCGACCTTCACCGACGCGCCCGGCCGGGTCCCCGGCACCAGGCGGACCGCGTGCGCGACCACCTTCCGCACGACGGACGGGTGGATCTCCAGGGTGCCCCTCACTTGTCGCGGCCCCGGCCGAGCAGATCGGCGAGGTCGATCTCGCCGTCCAGCACCCGGCCGGCGACCAGCCCGATCACCCCACCGCCAGGGTCACCAGGAAGGCGGTGAAACCGCTGGTCGCGGCCAGGCCCAGGACCAGGCCGGCGAGCAGTCCGGTCTGCGTCGCGCTCATCAGCTCTCCTCCTCGGGGTCGACGAGGTCGGACACCACGACGTCCACCGGCACCGGTCCGGCGACCTGGGCCACCTTCGCCCGCAGTTCCGCCACCACCTCGGTGATCGGGCGGCCCAGCCGCAGCACCACCGCGACCTCCACCCGTTCCTCGACCCGCACCCCGACCACGTGCCGTCCCGGCAGGTAGGAGGCGAACACGCCGTCGAGCCGGGCCACGGCCGGGTGCGCGAGCAGGGCGGCCTCGACGTCCTCGGAGACGTGCATCACTCGACCCGGGCCTGCGCCGACTCGGTCTCCTCGTCATCCTCGGGCAGGTGGATGTCGTTGACCGCGATGTTGACCTCGATGACCTCCAGCCCGGTGATCCGCTCCACGGCGGTGATCACGTTGCGCCGCACGGCGCGCGCCAGGTCGACGATGCCCGCGCCGTACTCGACCACGATGTCCAGGTCGATCGCGGCCTGCTTCTCGCCGACCTCGACGGCGACGCCCGCGGTGTTCGCGGTGCCCGCGCCGGGGATCCGCTCGCGCAGGGCGCCGAACGCCCGCGACACGCCGCCGCCCAGGGCGTGCACGCCGGAGATCTCCCGCGCCGCGATGCCCGCGACCTTCTGCACGACCGACGAGGCGATCGTGGTCCTGCCCTGCGCGGTGTCGTCGGCCAGGCGGGCGGGGACGTTCTCGGGCTTGACGGCGGTGGTCTGCGCCATGGGAAGTCCTTTCCGAATCGTCGCGTGCACGTTCGGATGCGGACCGTATCCGGGTCAGGACGTGGATGTGGCGCGCGTCACCGGATCAGGCGTCACCGGGTTTCAGGTCGGACCTGCGGCAACCCGGCCTTGCGATAACGCAGCAGCAGCGCGCTTTCGTGGTGCAGCACGGACTCCAGTTCCATCGACCGCGGTGTCGGCGGCAGCGGCCCGGCCGAGATCCGCCCGGCGTCACCACCGGCGAGCAGCGGGGCGAACGTCACGCACAGCACGTCCACCAGGTCCGCCTCGATCAGCGCGCCGAACACCGTCGGCCCGCCCTCGCAGTCGACCCGGCGCAGCCCGCGCTCGTCGAGCGCCGCCAACGCCAAGCCCATGTCCACGGTCTCGTCACCGGCGACGACCACGTCCGCGCCCGCCGCCGCGAGCGCGTCGCGCCGTTCGACCGGCGCGACGTGCGTGGTGAGGATGATCGGCGGCACGGACGTGCTGGTCAGCAGCGTGGACGTCGGCAGGATCGAGCACCGCGCGGTGACCACGGCGATCGGCGGCACCGGCGCGAGCCCCAGCCGGGCCCGCCGCGACGCGCGGACCTCGCCCGCCTTGACCCCGTGGTAGCCCTCGATCAGGGCCGTGCCCGCGCCGACCAGCACCACGTCGCACAGGTCGCGGCCGAGCATGAACACCTTGCGGTCGGCCTCGTTGCCCAGGCCGCCGGACTTGCCGGCCACCGACACCGCACCGTCCAAGCTGGACACGAAGTTCACCTGCACCCACGGCCGGTCCAGTCCGTCGGGGTAGTCGTAGAGGCGTTCCAGCTCTGTGTCGGTGATCTCGTCACCGCGTGGTGGCCACAACATCCGCACGACCACATCCCAACACGCCGTTACCATCCGAGCATGTCCGCCCCTCCGCGCCTGTCCGACCGGATCCCGCACGTAGCCGCGGACGAACTGGTGGACGCCATGGTGCCGCCGCCCCGGTTCGACGGCGTGCGCTTCGACACCTACCTGCCGAACCCCGAGGAGCCGAGCCAGTCGGCGGCCGTGCGGGCGTGCCGGGAGTTCGCCGAACGCGTGTCCGAGGGCGGCAGCCGGGGCTGGCTCGGTCAGCTGTTCAAGCGGTCCAACGACGACGACGCCAAGCCCGGCCTGTACCTGGACGGCGGGTTCGGCGTGGGCAAGACCCACCTGCTGGCCTCGATCTGGCACGCCGTGCCCGGCCCGAAGGCGTACGGCACGTTCGTGGAGCTGACGAACCTGGTCGGCGCGCTCGGCTTCGCCGAGACGGTGCGCCGGCTGTCGTCGCACAAGCTGCTCGCGATCGACGAGTTCGAGCTGGACGACCCGGGCGACACGATGCTGGTCACCCGCCTGATCAAGGAGCTGACCGGTGCGGGCGTGTCGGTCGCGGCGACGTCGAACACGCTGCCGGACAAGCTCGGCGAGGGCCGGTTCGCCGCCGCGGACTTCCTGCGCGAGATCCAGTCGATGTCGGCGAAGTTCACCGTGGTCCGGGTCGACGGGCCCGACTACCGCCACCGCGGCCTGCCGGACGCGCCGCCGCCCATGGCCGACGAGGACCTGGTGGCCAAGTCCGAGAGCACGCCGGGCAGCACGCTGGACGATTTCGCCGACCTGTGCGCGGCCCTGGCCAGGATCCACCCGTCGAGCTACGGCCGGCTGGTGGACGGGGTGACCGCGGTGCACCTGCGCCACGTCCGGCCCGCGCCCGATCAGGCGGTGGCGTTGCGGCTGGTGGCGTTCGGCGACCGCCTCTACGACCGGGACATCCCGGTGGCGGTGTCCGGTGATCCGCTGTCCGAGCTGTTCACGGCCGAGATGCTGCGCGGCGGCTACCGCAAGAAGTACCTGCGGGCGGTGTCCCGGCTCGTCGCGCTGTCCCGTTGAGCCATTCGCCGCGTTTGCCGGACGAAACCCCCGTTCAGCGGTGGTTTTGCGGTTTTGGCGCCGGGTATCCCACGGCCGTGATGAGCGAAGCGGAACGCCGCACCCTGAGTGAGATCGAGAGCAGACTCGCGGACGAGGAGCCGGGCCTGGCCTCGGCACTCGTCGCCGGGAAACCCCGGCACCCGGTGCTCAGCTACGCCCTCGTGGCCACGTTCACCGGCCTGGGCGTGCTGTTGCTGTTCCTTGGAGCGTTCGGTCCCGCGCTGGCCTCGTTGGGGTTCGGCGCGATCCTCGTCTTGATGCGCGGCTACACGTGGCGTTGAGCGGTGCCCGGTCCTCCGGGCACCGGGTCGCGGCGCGCTCATCCGCAGGCGACCGGTGACCAGGGACCCGCGTCACACTTCGCCGATACCGCCAAATCAGTTGGCCATGAGGCGTGGCCATGCCCCACCATGCGCGGGTGGGATACCTGGACGCCAACGGCCTCGCCTTCCGACTGCCGGACGGCCGTGAGCTGTTCCGCGACGTGTCGTTCAAGGTCGGCACGAACAGCGTGGTGGCGTTGGTCGGCGCCAACGGCGTCGGCAAGACCACGTTGTTGCGCATCCTGTCGAACGAGTTGGTGCCCACCGCGGGCAGCGTCCGCGTGCAGGGCGGCCTGGGCGTGATGCCGCAGTTCGTCGGCTCCGTCCGGGACGAGAGCACCGTCCGCGACCTGCTGCTGGCCGCGTCACCCGCGCCGCTGCGGGCCGCCGCCGCGGAACTGGACGCCGTCGAACTCCAGCTCATGGAGACCGACGACGAGCCGACCCAGATGCGCTACGCCGACGCGATCACCGCGTGGGGCGAGGTCGGCGGCTACGACGCCGAGGTGCTGTGGGACACGGTCACGGTGGCCGCGCTGGGCGTCCCGTTCGACCGGGCCCGGTTCCGCGAGGTCCGCACCCTCTCCGGCGGCGAGCAGAAACGCCTGGTCCTCGAAGCGCTGCTGCGCGGGCCGGAACAGGTGCTGCTGCTCGACGAGCCGGACAACTACCTGGACGTGCCGGGCAAGCGGTGGCTGGAGGAACGGCTGGGCGAGACCGGCAAGGCAGTGCTGCTGGTCAGCCACGACCGGGAACTGCTCGACATCGCCGCCACCCACGTCGTCACGGTCGAGGCGCACTCCGCGTGGACGCACGCCGGTTCGTTCGGCACCTGGCACGCCGCCCGCGCGTCCCGCATCGAACGCCTCGCCGAGCTGCACCGCCGCTGGAACGAGGAGCACGAGCACCTCAAGGAACTCGTCCGCACCCTGCAGATCCAGGCCCGGATCAGCGAGGTGATGGCCGCCAAGTACCGGGTCATGCGGGCCAAGCTGGAGCGGTTCGAGGAGGCGGGCCCGCCGCCGGAGCTGCCGACCGACGAGAAGGTGACGCCCCGGCTGCGCGGCGGTCGCACCGGCGTGCGCGCGATCACCTGCCAGAACCTCGAGCTGACCGGGCTGATGAAGCCGTTCGACACGGAGATCTTCTTCGAGGACCGGGTCGCCGTGCTCGGCTCGAACGGCTCGGGCAAGAGCCACTTCCTGCGGCTGCTCGGCGGCGGCGACGTCGCACACACGGGCGTGTGCCGCCTGGGCGCGCGCGTGGTGCCGGGCCTGTTCGCGCAGACCCACCAGCACCCGGAGTGGATCGGCCGCACGCTGGTCGACATCCTGTGGCACGGCTCGGACGGCCGCGCGGGACGCGACCGGGGCGCGGCGATGGCGGTGCTCAGCCGCTACGGCCTGGGCAAGCAGGGCGACCAGCGGTTCGAGACGCTGTCCGGCGGGCAGCAGGCGCGGTTCCAGGTGCTGCTGCTGGAGCTGTCCGGCGCGACGCTGCTGCTGCTCGACGAGCCGACCGACAACCTCGACCTGAACTCGGCCGAGGCGTTGCAGGACGCCCTGGAGGGGTTCACCGGCACCGTCGTCGCGGTCACGCACGACCGGTGGTTCGCCCGCGGGTTCGACCGGTTCCTGCTGTTCCGGTCGGACGGCGAGGTGGTCGAGGTGGACGAGCCGGTGTGGGACGAGGCGCGGGTGAAGCGGGCCCGGTGAGCGCTCAGGCCGTGCGGGTCGCGGTGTCCTCGGACGTCGTCGGCTCGGCGCCTTGCTCGACCAGGTGAGCGGCTTCGAATTCCCGCTCCAGCACCCACAGCCCCTCCTCGCGCCGCCACGACGTCAGCGACCCGTTGGGCACCACCGAGTTGCGCGCGAACGCCGCGATGTCCCGCTCCGGCAGGCACTCCAGCAGGTAGCGCAGCAGGTACGCGGTGATCTCGTGCCCGAACAGCAGCACCCGCCGACCGTCCAGGTCCCGCAGCAGCGACCGCAGCCGCAACGCCACGTCCGCCCACGACTCGCCGCCGGGCGGCCGGTAGTAGAACTTGCCGAGCCGCCGCTCGCGCGCCGACTCCTCCGGGTACCGCTTGGCCACGCCGTGGGTGGTCAGCAGGTCCAGCACGCCCAGTTCGCGGTCGCGCAGCCGCTCGTCCACCAGCGTCCGCGGGTGCCCGCGCAGGGCGAGCCGCGCGGTGTCGATGGTCCGCCGGTACGGCGAGGACACCACCAGGTCCGGCCACTGCTCGCGGGGCATCGTGGCGAACCACCGCCCCAGCGCCCGGCCCTGCCGCTCGCCTTCGGGGGACAGCGGCACGTCCGCGTCGCGCAGCGGGATGTCGATCATCTCGTGCCCGGCCGCCTCCGCGGCGTGCCACGCCACGTTGCCGCTGCTCTCGCCGTGCCTGATCAGCCCTATCCAGTCCACCCCAAGAGAATCCACCCCAGCCAACTTAGCCGCACGGCGCCGCTCGGGCACTCCCTGGCGTTCACCTCGGAGCGGTAGAACTTGCGTCCGTGGACCACGTGGACGCGTACTGCGAGCGCCTTGCGCCGGGGCTCTGGGCCGAACCGCTCAACGCCGTGAGCAACGCCGCCTTCCTGATCGCCGCGGCACTGCTGTGGTGGCGCCACCGGCCGCGGCCCAAGAGCCTGCGGGCGCTGCCGGTGCTGCTCGCCCTGGTCGGGTTGGGCAGCCTGAGCTTCCACACGGTGGCCGACACGCTCACCAACTGGTTCGACGTCGGCTTCATCGCGGTCTACGTGATCTGGTACCTGATCGTGTTCGCGCACTACTACCTGAACGCCCGGTGGGTGCTCGCGTGGTTGGCCGCGCCGGCGTTCGTCGTCCTGGCGGTGGCCACCGGTCCGCTCACCTCGGTCGTCCCCGGCGGTTCGGGCATCTACCTGGCGCCGTTCCTGTCACTGCTGATCATCGCGGTGATCGCGTGGGCGCGCGGCCTGCCGTGGCACGACCTGGCGCGGGCGGCGGGCGTGTTCGTGGTGTCGGTGACCCTGCGGACGCTCGACCAGCCCCTGTGCGGGGCGTGGCCGAGCGGCACGCACTACTTCTGGCACCTGTTCAACGCGGTGGTGCTGTTCCTGGTGGCCCGGCAGGTCATTCGATTTCAGCAGGCAGCCGACCGGACCTGACCGCCGCCGCCAGCGCCTCGTGGTCGGCACTGGTCTGGTCGGCGTAGTCCAGCGCGTACCGGGCGATCGCGTCGTCCAGGTCCTCGCCGTCCTCGCAGTACCCGGCGAGCAGCCGGGGGTCCACCGACCGGCTGTGCGCGCGGGCCAGCAGCGCGCCCGCGAGCCGGCCGTAGTCGTCCAGGTCGTCCCGCTTCAACGTGGTCGCGTCGATCTCGCCCTTGCGGTTGCGGAACTGGCGGACGATGAACGGGCGTCCCTCGATCGTGGTCCAGCCGAGCAGGATGTCGGTCTCCGCCTGCACGAGCCGCGCGCCGTGCACGATCCGCTTGCCCTCGTGCTTCACCGCCGGTGCGTCGAGGAACGGGGCCAGCGTCGACGGTCGCGCCTCCTTGGCCTGGAGGACCAGTGCCTCGTCACCGTTGCCGTGCAACAGGATCAGGTAGTTGCGCCAGCCGACGCTGCCGGTGCCGACCACGCGGAACGCCACGTCCGACACGCCGTAGCGCATGATCAGGTTGAACCGCGACTCGCGCAGCGTGTCCACATAGGACGGCAACGCGTCGACGACGGATTGCGCGACGTCCGGGGAGATCCGGGTCAGCACCGGGGGATCGGAGACGAACCGGATGTGCTCGCCCTCGCGCCGGGTCCACTTCGCCGCCACCCGGGCGCTGGTGTTCTTGCGCGCCTTGGACGCGGCCTTGCTGAAGTTGTCCAGCAGGTCGTCGGCCTTGGTCTTGGTCAGCACCGACTCGTCGAACAGCGCGCTCCACGAGTCCAGGAACGGGATCTCGGCCAGGTGCCGTGCCGCGTCCCGGTAAGCGCGCACCGCGTCGGACGCCGCGTCGCGGCAGCCCTTCTCGGACACGCCGCCTTCCCGGCCCGCCAGCACCAGCGACGTCGCCAACCGCTTGAGGTCCCACTCCCACGGGCCGGGCAGCGTCTCGTCGAAATCGTTGATGTCCATCACGATCTTGCCCTCGGGCGTGCCGTAGAGGCCGAAGTTCGCCGCGTGCGCGTCACCGCACAGCTGCGCGTCCAGCCCGCTGCGCGCGCCGACGGCGAGATCGCCCGCCATGAGCCCGGCGCTGCCCCGGAAGAACGCGAACGGCGAGGCGAGCATCCGGCCGGTCCGCAGCGGCACCAGCTCCGGCAGCCGGCCGGCGTTCGACGTGCCCATGAACTCGACCACGGTCGGCCGGTCCGGCGCGAGCGGCATCTTGCGGTGCGCCTCGTGGCTCACCGCCGCCCGCAGCTCGCGGCCGCGCGCCAGGACTTCTCCAGGTTCCGCCCACTGTCCCAGCGCGACAGCCGCTTCGGCCCGCTTCGGTTTCATGGCCGCTGCTCCGCAGACGGCGGCGAGGCCGCCTGGAAGTCGGCAGTTCGAGCCTGATTTTCCGACGATCGAAAAGCGTGATCGCCGGAAAACGAGTCTCGACCTACCGACGCGGCCTCGCAGGGGTTCACCCGAGCACCTTAGCGATCGCGTCCAGGCCCTGGTCCAACTCCTCACGCGTGATCACGAGCGGGGGAGCGACGCGCAGGGTGGTGTCCTGGGTCTCCTTGCACAGCACGCCGAGCCCGGCCAGCGCCTCCGACGCCTCACGTCCGCGCGGCCCGCCGGGCGCGATCTCCACGCCGGCCCACAGCCCGCGCCCGCGCACCTCGGCGACACCGTGCCCGATCAGCTCGCCGAGCCGGGCGTGCAGGTGGTCGCCCAGTTCGCGGGACCGCTCCTGGAACTCGCCGGTCGCCAGCAGCCGCACCACCGCCCGGCCGACCGCGCAGGCCAGCGGGTTGCCGCCGAACGTCGACCCGTGCTCACCGGGCCGCAGCACGCCCAGCACCGCGCGGCTGCCGACCACCGCGGACACCGGCATGATCCCGCCGCCCAACGCCTTGCCCAACGTGTACAGGTCGGCCCGCACGCCGTCGTGGTCCAGCGCCAGCAGGTCGCCGGTGCGACCGAGGCCGGACTGGATCTCGTCCGCGATCAGCAGCACGTTGTGCTCGTCGCACAGCGCCCGCGCCCCCGCCAGGTAGCCCGCCGGCGGCACGACCACGCCCGCCTCACCCTGGATCGGCTCCAGCAGCACGGCCGCCGTCCGCTCGGTGATCGCGTCCCGCAGCGCGTCCAGCGACCCGTAGTCGACGATCTTGAACCCCGGCGTGAACGGGCCGTAGTCGTTGCGCGCGACGGCGTCGGTGGAGAACGACACGATCGTGGTGGTGCGGCCGTGGAAGTTCGACCCGGCGACCACGATCTCGGCGGTGCCGTCCGGCACGCCCTTCACCCGGTACGCCCACTTGCGGGCCACCTTGATCGCCGATTCGACGGCCTCCGCGCCGGAGTTCATCGCGAGCACCATCTCGGTGCCGGTCAGCTCCGCCAGCTCGCGGCAGAACAGGCCGAACTGGTCGTGGTGGAACGCGCGGCTGGTCAGCGTGACCCGGCCCAACTGCTCCACCGCGGCGGCCACCAGGTCCGGGTGGCGGTGCCCGAAGTTCAGCGACGAGTAGCCGGACAGGAAGTCCAGGTACCGGCGTCCCTCGACGTCGGTGACCCACGAGCCCTCGCCGTGGGAGATCACGACCGGCAGCGGGTGGTAGTTGTGCGTGCTCCATTCCTCGTCGAGCGCGATGAACTGCTGGGAGGTGGGAGCGACGGTGGCGGTCATGTCACCAGGCTAAGGGGCCTGCGCCAGCGATTTCATCCGTCAGCTGTTGCGCGTCCGGGGTCTTCGTTGCGCAATCGATCTGTTTCGCGGCGATCCGTTGTGCGGCGCGTACGGCGACGACCAGCCGGTTACCCTCCGACGATGGCCAAGAAGTCCGCGCAGGTCCAGTCGATATCGGAGGCTTTCCGGGTGAACCCGGAGGAGTTCGACCTGGCGAAGGTCGACCCGGCCGCGACCACGGTCGGTCCGCAGTCGAAGGTCGAGGCCGCCGATGACGTGGCGGCGATCGGGGACGAGCTGGACCGGCTCCAGGAGGCGCTGTACGCGGAGGGCGTGGGCGGCGGGCGTCGGCGGGTGCTGCTGGTGCTCCAGGGCATGGACACCTCCGGCAAGGGCGGCACGATCCGGCACGTCGCGGGCCTGGTCAACCCGCAGGGCCTGCACATCGCCTCGTTCAAGAAGCCGACCCGCGCCGAGATGCGGCACGACTTCCTGTGGCGCATCCGCCGCCAGGTGCCGCTGCCCGGCTACATCGGCGTGTTCGACCGCTCGCACTACGAGGACGTGCTGGTCACGCGGGTGGACAACCTCGTGCCGGCGGCCGAGTGGCGTCGCCGGTACCGGCAGATCAACGCGTTCGAGGCGGAACTGGCCGGGCAGGGCGTGACGACGGTCAAGTGCTTCCTGCACATCTCGCCGGAACGGCAGCGCGAACGGCTCATCGCCCGCCTGGAGGACCCGCTCAAGCAGTGGAAGTACAACCCGCAGGACCTCCAGGCGCGGGCCAAGTTCTCCCGCTACCAGTTGGCCTACCAGGACGCGCTGGTCAAGTGCGCGACGTCGGACGCGCCGTGGTTCGTCGTGCCGTCGGACCGCAAGTGGTACCGGAACTGGGTGGTCGCCCGGCTGCTGCTGGAGACGCTGCGCGACCTCGCGCCCGAGTACCCGGGGCCCTCCTACGATCCGGGCGTCGAGTTGGCCCGGCTCCGGGAATCCGACCCGTTGCGCTAAATGCAATCTTCGTTGCGCCTCTTGCTTCCGTGTGATGGTCCAGGCCACTGTGGGACCCGCCGTGGGCGGTCGAGCGGAGGTTCGGTGTGGTGGTGGACAGGCGGCGGTTCCTGGGGGCTGTCGGCGTGGGAGCGGGGTTGTTGATGACCGAGGGTGTCGCTCGAGCGGACGAGGGTGGAGCGGACGGGTCACGCGCGGAGGTCCGCGTCTACCTGGGCACCTACACGTCGTGGCCGGGCGGTGGCACGGGCATCGGGCTCGGTCTGTACGACACCGCGACCGGCGGGCTGCGCGTCACCGGCGTGGTGGAGGACGTGCCCAACCCGTCGTTCGTGATCGGCGCGGGACGGCGGGTGTACGCGGTCAACGAGCAGTCCGACGGCGAGGTCACCGCGCTGGCGGTCGGTCCGGACGGCGTGCCCAAGGTGATCAACAGCCAGAGCACCGGCGGCGCGGACCCGTGCCACCTGGCTCTGCACAAGGGTTTCCTGCTGTCGGCTAACTACAGCTCGGGCAGCGTGGCCGTGCACCCGGTGCGACCCGACGGTGGGCTGGGCGAGCGCACCGACCTCGCGGTGCACCGGGGCAGCGGGCCGGACCCGGAACGGCAGGAGGGGCCGCACGCGCACCAGGTGCTGCCCGACCCGGCCGGCGAGTTCGTGCTGGCGGTCGACCTGGGCACCGATTCGGTCTACAGCTACCGGCTGGGCGACCGGGGCGGGCTCACCCTCGCCGGCACCGCCCGCGTGCACCCAGGCGCGGGACCGAGGCACCTGGCGTTCCACCCGTCCGGCAGGTTCGCCTACATCGCCAACGAACTCGACTCCACGATCGTGGTGGCGACCTACGACCGGGGTGTGCTCAAGCCCGGCCCGAAGGTGAGCACGCTGCCCGCCGGCGCGCCGACCACGCCGCGCAACTACCCGGCCGAGATCCTCGTGTCGGCGGACGGTCGGTTCGTCTACCTGTCCAACCGGGGCCACGACAGCGTGGCCGTGTTCGCCGTCGAACGCGGCGGCGCGGCGTTGCGGCTGGTGGAGGCGGCGCCGGTCGGCGGGAAGTTCCCCCGGCACATCACGCTCGACGCGGCCGGGCGGTTCCTGCTCGCGGCCAACCAGAACTCGGACGACATCACCACGTTCGCGGTCGACCGGACGACCGGGAAGCTGCGTCCGGTCGGCACTGTCGACGCGCCGATCCCGGTGTGCGTCGCACTGAAGGGGTAACTCCCGACGGGTTAACTTCGGCCTGGCGCACCGTCCACAGTGGTATGCCGGGGGGCATGAGGATGCTGGCGTTCGCACTGCTGATGGCCCTGACCCCCGCACCGGCCGCGCCGGAGCTCGTCGCGTTGGGTGACTCCTACGCGGCGGGCACCGGCGCGGGCGACGAGGCGATCGACGACTGCCGGCGGAGCCCGCACGCCTACCCGAGACTGTGGGCGCAGCGCAACGGCGCGTCGCTGGTGATGAGCGCCTGCGCGGGGGCCGACACGGCCGCGGTGGCGCGGCAGGCGGAGCGCATCACGCCGTCGACCACGCTGGTCACCATCACCGCGGGCGGCAACGACGCCGGGTTCCGCGACGTCATGACGACCTGCACGACCGGCGACGACGACGAGTGCGTGAGCCGGGTCGGCGCCGCCGAGCGGTTCATCCGGGACCAGCTGCCCGGCCGGCTGGACGCGCTGTACGGCGCGGTGCGCGGCCGGACGTCGGCCGAGGTCGTCGTGCTCGGCTACCCGCGGCTGTTCTCGTTCGAGTCGTGGTGCCTGATGAGCGGGAAGAAGCGGGAGGCGGTGAACCGGGCGGCCGACGTGCTGACCGAGGTGATCGGGAAGCGGGCACGTGCGGCCGGGTTCGAGTTCGCCGACGTGCGCAAGGCGTTCGACGGGCACGGCGCGTGCTCCGACGAGCCGTGGGTGAACGGCCTGGTGCTGATCCCCGTCGACCGGTCCTACCACCCGAACCGGGCCGGTCACGAGTCCGGCTACCTCCCGGCGTTGACGGCGGCGGCCCGGTAACCGGTTGGCGGTCACGGCCGTCGATTGACCATGATGCGGGGCGTGAACTCCACGAATGGTCTGCGCCGAGTCGCGGCCACCCGCTACGTCACGCCCTTCCGGGAGGGCGGTTCGCTCCCCGGGCTGGTCGAAGCCGACGACCTGGGCATGTACGTGCTCAAGTTCCGCGGCGCGGGCCAGGGCGTGAAGGCGCTGATCGCCGAGATCGTGGTCGGCGAACTGGCCCGCCGCCTCGGCTTCAAGGTGCCGGAGATCGTGCTGGTCGAGCTCGACCCCGAGATGGGCCGGTCCGAACCGGACCAGGAGGTGCAGGAGCTGCTGAAGGCCAGCGGCGGGCTGAACCTGGGGTTGGACTACCTGCCCGGCTCGTTCGACTACAACCCGGTGGTGCGCGAGCCCGCCGCCGATCTCGCCACCCGGCTGCTGTGGCTGGACGCGCTCACGCTCAACGTGGACCGCAGCTGGCGCAACCCGAACACCCTGCTGTGGCACCGGGAGCTGTGGCTGATCGACCACGGCGCCTCGCTGTACTTCCACCACTCGTGGCGGCCGGACCGGTTCCCGGCGGCGAGCTACCGGTTCGACGCGGCCGACCACCTGATGCTGCCGTTCGCGGGCGACCTGGCCGAGGTGGACGCCGAGCTGTCCGCCCGCGTCACACCCGAGCTGGTGCGCGAGGTGCTGGCGCTGGTGCCGGACCAGTGGCTCGCGCAGGACGAGACGTTCGGCACACCGCCCGCCGTGCGCGAGGCGTACGAGTCGTTCTTCACCGCCCGCCTGGCCGCGCCGCGCACGTGGGTCGACGCGCTGGAGGCCGCCCGTGCCGCACGTGTTTGAGTACGCGGTGCTGCGCGCCGTGCCACGGCAGGAGCGCGGCGAGTTCGTGAACGTCGGGGTGCTGGTCTACTGCCCGGCGCTGGACTTCCTCGGCGCCCGCGTGCACGTGGACGAGGCGCGGTTGCTGGCACTGGACCCGTTCCTGGACGTGGAGGTGCTGCGGGCGAACCTGGAGCACCTGGGGTTGTCGTGCGACGGCGCGCCGACGGCGGGCCCGGTGTCGCGCACGTCGCCGGGGCAGCGGTTCCGCTGGCTGACCGCGCCGCGCAGCACGATCATCCAGACCTCGCCCACGCACACCGGCCTCACCGAAGATCCGGAGGCCGAGCTGAACCGTCTGCTGGCGGTTCTCGTGCTCCCTCTGGAGCACTAAGGTGGCAACCTCTCGCCGCGCACCGCGTCTTTAGGTGCGAGCAGTGACCGACACACGGACGGGGCCGTTGATGAGCGCCGGATACCAGCAGGGCGGGTATCAGCAGGGCGGATACCGACAGGGCGGGCAACCGCGACAGGCCGGATACCAGCAGGGCGGTCCGCGGCAACGCGGCCCTCAGCCGGGTGGGTACCGGCAGGACGGGTACCGGCAGCAGGCCGGACCGCGTCCGGCGGTCAAGCGCCGCAAGCCCAGAATCGGGCGGATCATCTCGATCGTCCTGGTCGTGCTGCTGGTGCTGGGTGTCGGCATGTGGTTCTACGTCGACTCCTCGCTGCGCCGGATCGACGCCCTGACCGACTACGAGGACAGGCCGGCCGACACACCGGGCACCAACTGGCTGCTCGTCGGGTCGGACGCGCGTGACGACCTGACCGAGGCGCAGAAGGCCGAACTGTCCACAGGTGACGCGGGCGGTCAGCGCACGGACACCATCATGCTGCTGCACATCCCGGAGGGCTCCGGGAACTCCACATTGGTGAGTGTGCCGCGCGACTCCTATGTGGACATCCCGGGCAACGGCAAGAACAAGATCAACGCGGCGTTCGCGTTCGGCGGCGCGCCCTTGCTGGTGCAGACCGTCGAGGGCGCCACGGGCATCCGCATCGACCACTACATGGAGATCGGCTTCGGCGGGTTCGCCGGGATCGTGGACGCGGTCGGCGGCGTGGACATGTGCATCGAGGAGCCGATGCAGGACCCGTTGGCGGGCCTCGACCTCCAGACGGGCTGCCAGGAGCTGGACGGCGCGCAGGCGCTCGGCTTCGTGCGCTCGCGGGCGTTCGCCACGGCCGACCTCCAGCGGGTGGAGAACCAGCGCAAGTTCCTCGCCGCCCTGTCGGAGAAGGCGACGAGCTTCGGCACGCTGGCCAACCCGTTCAAGGCGTTCCCGCTGCTGTTCGCGGGCACGGACTCGATCTCGGTGAACTCCGACGACCACCTGCACAACCTGGCGGGCATGGCGTTCGCCATGGGCGGGGGAGTGGACACGGTCACCGTGCCGGTGGGCGGCACGCCGACCGTGCCGGGCGCGGGGTCGGTCGTGCAGTGGGACCGGGAGAACGCGCTGCGCCTGTTCGGCGCTCTGGAGAAGGACGAGGCGGTTCCGGCCGACCTGCTCCCGCAGCCGAAGTAGCGGACAGTCAGTCGAAGGTCGGGCCGCCGGGCACTCGCGCCCGGCGGCCCGACCGTTTTCTACGCCGTTTTCTACGCCGTGGTGACCGGGATGTCGGCGACGCCGAGCCGCCGCACCGCCCGTGGCACGACGAACGCGCCCGCGAGGATCATCCCGGCGGCCACCACGCACGCCACCCACCAGTTCGCGCCGTCGTACAGGGCGCCCGCCACCAGGCTGCCGATCAGCGCGCCGACCAGGCACGCCGCCTCGTACACGCCCATGGCCCGGCCGACCCGACCGTCGGACGCCTCGGCGATCACGGCCTGCTGCACCGGCATCACCGCCGCCCACGCCAGCCCGCTGAGCACCCACAGCGCCGCGATCACGTACGGGTTGGGCGCCCACGCGAGGCTCGCCGCGAACACGCAGCTGGCCAGTGACGCGACCGTCAGCACCCGGCGGCGGCCGAACCGCAGCACGTACCGGTGCAGGTACTCGGCGGCGGCGCTCATCGCGATCGCGCCGGGCAGGAACACGAGCGCGACCTCCTGCACCTCGAGGCCGAACCCGCGTTGCAGGTGCAGGAGCAGCAGCAACCCGACGGCCGCCTCCGCCGCCGTGGTCATCACCACCGCGAACAGCATCGGCCGCAACCGCTTGCCCACCGCGCCGAGCCCGGCCGCCGCCACGCCCTCACCGGTGCGTTCCCGGCGGCGCGGCGCCGACATCAGGAACACCGCCGCCGTCACGCACGCCGCCGCGCACGCCCAGAACACGCCCGCGAAACCGATGACGCCCAAGGCCGTCATCCCGACCACGAACGCCACCCAGGACCCCGTCTCCTGGGCGGAGAGCAGGCGCGGGAACACCGCCGAGTCCTCGGCCAGCCGTTCGCTGACGATGGCCCGCACGGCGACCCACAGCAGCGCGCCCCCAGCGCCGCCGACCGCCGCCGCGCCGTACGCGAGCGGTGCGCTCTGCGCCAGCGCGTACCCGGCGCAGGACAACGCGTAGAGCAGTGCGCCGATGGCGGCGGTGTGCCGTCGTTCCCAGCGGTCCGCCAGCACGCCCGCGAACGGCCGCACGACCACCGACAACGCCATCTCGACCGCCATCAGCACGCCGACCTCGGTCGCGCTCAGCCCGATGGTCGCGCCCGCCCACAGCGGTAGCACGAAGTCGATCAGCTCGGTCGGCCCGTTGGTCAGCGTCGCCGCCGTCAACGTGCGCCGTTCCCGTCGAACCCCCGGTGTCTTCGCGTCCCCCACGTCGTCCCCCAAACCCCGAACATCGTTCGTTCAACTCCGAACGGTATACTGAGTTTCACCATGAACGCAAAGGAAGACGCGCAGCGGCGAGTGCTGGAGCTGCTGTGGAAGGACCCCCGCCGCCCGGCCCGGGGCCCGCAACGGGGCCTCACGATGGAACGGATCGTGGCCGCCGCGATCCAGGTGGCGGAGACCGAGGGTCTGGCCGCGCTGTCCATGCGTCGGGTGGCGGTCGAGTTGGGCGTCGGCACGGCGTCGCTCTACACGTACCTGCCGGGCAAGGCCGAGCTGGAAGCCCTGATGGTCGAGGCGATCGGCGCCGACGACCCGCTGCCGGACGACTGGCCGGGCGACTGGCGCGACAAGCTGGAGGCGTGGGCCCGCACCGACCGCGAGACCTACCGCAAGCACCCGTGGATGCTGCACGTCGTCGCCACCGCCCGCGCGCCGGGCCCGAACATGCTGCGGTGGCTGGACTCGGCGTTGCGGGTGCTGGAGGGTGTCGGGCTGACCGAGGCCGAGAAGGTGGCGGTGATCGAGTCGATCGACGCCTACGTGCGCGGCCAGGTCCGGCTGAGCCTCGACCACCCCGAGCCGAGCCCCGACGAGGTGCGCGAACGCGACGCCGTGCTCGGTGAGCTGGTGGACTTCGCGCCCTACCCGGCGCTGGTCGCGGCCGTGCGGGCGGGCGTCTCGCCGTACGCGGAGGACAAGTTCGAGTTCGGGCTCCGGCTGATGCTGGACGGCGTCGAAGCCCTCATCGCCGGCCGCGCGGCAGGGTGACCCACGCGCGCGGCCGGCCCTGGTGGTCTCAGTCCTCGGCGGGGCCGGTCTGCTGCTCGGCCTCGGTCGCGGCCTCGGTCGTGCTGTCCGCGGCGGTCTGCGCGGTGGCGGTCTGCACTGCCTCGGCGGCCTCGCTGACGAGGATGATCCCCTCGAACTCGCGCAGCAGGTCGTCGTAGATCGGCGTGAGTGACACTTGGTAACCCCCAAAACGTGGTTCGTCCCCCGAACGGGCCAAAGCAGCCTACCTATGGCCGCACCCTCGCTTCACCCGGTATTCGACAACTGGATCACCGCCGCGCTAACTGTTGGCTAAACACACCTGCCGCCCACACGTTGTGGCGACCGCTCACATGGGCGGTGAACCGCAGGTCACCTAGCGTTTCCGGTCATGACGAGTGTCACCGGTCACAGCGACGACCTGTCCGGTCGCACCGCCCTGGTCACCGGCGCCGGCAGCGGCATCGGGCGGGCCTGCGCGGTCGCCCTCGCGCGGGCCGGGGCGAAAGTGCACCTCGTCGACCGCGACGCCGAGTCGGTCGCCGACGCGGCCCGCGAGACCGGCGGCACCGAGCACGTGGTCGACCTCGCCGCCGAAGACCCCGCCCGGGACCTGCCCACCGAGGTCGACATCCTGGTCAACAACGCGGGCCTGCAGCACGTCGCCCCGATCCACGAGTTCCCGCCCGAGAGGTTCACGCTCCTCCAGCGGGTCATGGTCACCGCGCCGTTCCTGCTCGCCCGGCACGTCCTGCCGCACATGTACCAGCGCGGCTGGGGACGGGTGGTGAACGTCTCCAGCGTGCACGGCTCCCGTGCCAGCGCGTTCAAATCCGCCTACGTCGCCGCCAAGCACGGCCTGGAAGGGCTGAGCAAGGTCATCGCCCTGGAAGGCGCGCCGCACGGCGTCACCAGCAACTGCGTGAGCCCCGGCTACGTGCGCACCCCGCTGGTCGAGAACCAGGTCGCCGACCAGGCCCGCGCGCACGGCATCGAGCCCGAGCAGGTGCTCGCCGACGTGATGCTCACCCGGCACGCCATCAAGCAACTCGTCGAACCCGCCGAGGTGGCCTCCGTCGTGCTGTGGCTGTGCGGCGCGCACTCCGGCCACGTCACCGGCTCGACGTTCACGATCGACGGCGGCTGGACCGCCCAGTAAGCCGCCCAGTAAGCCTCGTCCCCCCACCCCCAACGAAGTGGTGACCGACATGAGCAACGCCGCCCCTCCGCAGCCGAAACCCACCTTCGCCAAGGTCGTCATAGCCAGCCTCATAGGCACGACCATCGAGTGGTACGACTTCTTCCTCTACGGATCCGCCGCCGCCCTGGTGTTCAACAAGCTGTTCTTCCCCACGGCGGACCCGCTCACCGGCACCCTGCTCGCGTTCACCACCTACGCGATCGGCTTCCTGGCCCGTCCGCTGGGCGGCCTGGTGTTCGGCCACTTCGGCGACAAGCTCGGCCGCAAGAAGCTGCTCGTGCTCAGCCTGGTGCTGATGGGCGGCGCGACGTTCGCCATGGGCCTGCTGCCCACGTACGCCGCGATCGGTGTCGGGGCGCCGCTGCTGCTGACGCTCCTGCGGCTGGTGCAGGGCTTCGCGCTGGGCGGCGAGTGGGGCGGCGCGGTGCTCATCGTGTCCGAGCACGGCAGCGCGGAACGGCGCGGTTTCTGGGCGTCGTGGCCGCAGGCGGGTGTGCCGATGGGCAACCTGCTGGCCACCGCCGTGCTCGCGGTGCTGGCCGGCGTGCAGAGCGACGAGGCGTTCCTGTCGTGGGGCTGGCGCGTGCCGTTCCTGCTGTCCGGTGTGCTCGTCCTGATCGGACTGTGGATCCGGCTCAGCGTGTCGGAGTCGCCGATTTTCCTCGAGGCGCAGAAGAAAGTCGAGGCAGGGAAGATCCAGGAGAAGCCACCGATCGTGTCGGTGGTGCGCGACCACTGGCGCGAGGTGCTGATCGCGATGGGCGCGCGCATGGCGGAGAACGTCTCGTACTACGTGATCACCGCGTTCATCCTGGTCTACATCACGTCGGAGCTGGGCATGTCGCGTTCGACCGGCCTGAACGCGGTGCTCATCGCCTCGGCCGTGCACCTGGTGACGATCCCGCTGTGGGGCGCGCTGTCCGACCGCATCGGCCGTCGCACCACGTACCTGATCGGCGCGGTCGGCATCGGCCTGTGGATGTTCGCGTTCTTCGCGCTGCTGGACACCAGGTCGTTCCTGCCGATCACGCTGGCCGTGACGGTCGGACTCCTGCTGCACGGCGCGATGTACGGGCCGCAGGCGGCGTTCTTCTCCGAGCTGTTCGGCACGAAGGTCCGCTACTCGGGCGCGTCCATCGGCTACCAGCTCGCGTCGATCGCGGCCGGCGCCGTGGCACCTCTGATCGCGACCGCACTGCTCTCCGCCTACGACAGCACGTTCCCGGTCGTGCTGTACGTGCTCGGGATGTGCGTGCTGACCGTGATCGCGGTCTTGGCGGCGAAGGAAACCAAGGGCACGTCGTTGAACCGAACCGTCACCGAGCCGGCATCGGTGTCAGCATGAGGGCATGAGCGAGGCGGACGCGGTGGAGCACCTGCTGGAGTTGCTCGACCTGCTCGCGACCGACGCGGGCAGTGAGCGGCTGGCGGCGGTGCTCCCCGCGGCGCGTGCGGCGGGGGTGCCGGATCGCGAGTTGGACCGCATCGCCCGCGCCACGGAGTGGGCGTTGCGGATCCGCCGCACGCTCACCGCTCACCGCCGCCGTGAAGCCGAACTGGAAGCGCTCTTCGATACCGCGAACGACCTGGCCGGCGTGCGCGACCCGGACGCCGTGCTGCGGTCGATCGTCCGACGCGCCCGGCTGCTGCTGGGTGCGGACATCGCGTATCTGAGCATGAACGAACCGGGCGAACGCGGCACGTACATGCGGGTGACGGACGGCTCGATCTCCGCTCTGTTCCAACAAGTCCGGCTCGGTATGGGCGAGGGACTCGGTGGGCTGGTGGCACAGACCGCGCAGCCTTACGTGACCGCCGACTACTTCGCCGACGACCGGTTCAACCACACCGGCCCGATCGACGCGGCGGTGCGTGACGAGGGCCTGGTCGCGATCCTCGGCGTGCCGCTGAAGCTCGACCGCCGGGTCATCGGCGTGCTCTACGCGGCCAACCGGTCGCCGCGCCAGTTCCCGCCCGACGAGGTGGCGCTGCTGTCGTCGCTGGCCGACCACGCCGCCATCGCGTTGGACACGGCGCACCTGCTGGAGGAGACCCGCGCCGCGGGCGAGACGATCCGCGCGCACAACGAGGCCATGCGCCGCGCCGAGGACGCCCACGACCGGCTCACCGACCTGGTGCTGCGCGGCGCGGACGTGCCCGAGGTGGCCGCCGCCGTGGCCAAGGTGCTCGACGGCGGGATCGTGGTGCACGACAACGACGGCGCCGAGTTGGCCCGCATCGGCACGTCCCGCGCCCTCGCGCCGCGGACCGCGGTCAACGCCTCCCGCGCCAGCGGCCGGGCCATCCCGCAGGACGGCACGTGGGTGTGCGCCGTGCTGGCGGGCCGTGAGCTGCTGGGCAGCATCACGCTCACCGACCGCCCGGATCTCGGTGACGCCGACCGCAGGCTGTTCGAACGCGCGGGCGTCGTCACCGCCCTGCTGCTGCTCCTGCGCCGCACGGTCGCGGAGGCGGAGAACAAGGTGCGCGGCGAGCTGATCACCGACCTGTTGACGTCCGCGGTGGATTCGGTCGCGTTGCGCGCCCGTGCCCGCCGGGTCGGCGTCGAGCTGGCCGCCGACCACGTGGTGCTGGTCGCGGACGGCCCACGTGACCGCCTGCTCGCCGCCGCCGCGCACCACGCGTCCGCCGGTCGTGGGCTGGCGGGCGTGCACGGCGAACACGTCGTGCTGGTGCTCCCGGGCGCGGATCTGGCGTGCGCGGCGAGGGACGCGGCGCGGATGCTGGGCAAGGCGGTCGGCCTGCCGGTGACCGTCGGTTCCGGTGGACCGGCGCACGGCCCGGAAGGCGTCGCCGCCGCGCACGCCGAGGCCGTGCGGTGCCTCAAGGCGCTGCTCCAACTGGACCGCAAGGGCACCGGCGGCACGTTGGCCGACCTGGGGTTCGTCGGCGTCCTGCTGGGCGACCGGGCCGACATCGCCGGCTACGTCCGCGCCACCCTCGGCCCCCTGCTGGACTACGACGCGAGCCGAGGCACCGAACTGGTCCGCACGATCACCGCGTACTTCGCGTGCGGCGCGAACCTCAGCCGTGCCAAGGACGAGCTGCACGTGCACGTGAACACGGTCGTGCAGCGCCTGGACCGGGTGGCGAGCCTGCTGGGCGAGGACTGGCAGTCACCGGAGCGGGTGCTGGAGGTCCAGCTCGCGCTCAGGCTGATGAAGGTGCTGGGCTCGTGATGGTGCTGGTCCAACCGTGCACTGGTGTGGATCGGCCAGCGCGACTTCGGATCATGATCGGCAACCCGCGGGACCCCGATATCGTACAGCCGTATTGCTACGGTCGTCCTACCCGGTACGGCGGCCCCGATGCCATGTCCCCCCACTCGGATTGGGATCTCGACATATGCGCGCCAGCCTGCGTGACGACCTGAAAGCGGCTCTCAAGGGCCGGAACGTCGTCGCCATCACCGCACTCCGTTCCGCCTTGGCGGCGATCGACAACGCCGAGGCCGTCCCCACCGACCACTCGTTGGACGGCGTCACGGGGAATGAACACGTTGCGGGAGCGGCAAGCGGCCTGGGTGCGGCAGAAGCGGAACGTCGTCACCTCACCGAGGCCGATCTGCGGTCGATCGTCGAAAACGAAATACGGGAGCGCTCGGTCGCCGCGGAGGAGTACGACCGGCTCGGCCGCACCGACCTCGCCGACCGACTCCGTGCCGAGGCCGAGGTGCTGAGCCGGTACCTGCCACCGGTTCTTTGACGACTCCGGTTCTTTGACGACTCCGGGTCCCGCCGCTCGGCCGCCCCCAGAGCACACCGAGCGGCGGGACGCTGCGGTTACGACAGCGCGCACTCCGTCGTGCTCACCGCCGCCGGGCGGGGGACGGTTGCCGACGCGGGTGGTCGCGTGCCCGACAGCCAGCCCTCCAGCGCGGTGAACGCCGAGCGGTGGCACGGGGTCAGCGGCCGGAGGCGGTCCGGGAACGCGTCGAACAGCGAGTCCACGTGCGTGCCTCCCTCGATCCGGTAGTAGCGGAACAGCGCGCCGCGTCCGGCCCGGCGCACCATGTCCGCGTACACGTCGGAGTCCTGGGAGATGGGCAGCAACACGTCCAACGTGCCGTGCAGGGTGAGCAGCGGCCTGCCGATCCGCCCGGTCAACGCGATCCGCGAGACGGCCCGCTGCGCCTCCGGTCGCGAGAAGTAGTCGTAGTCCGCGTCGCACAGCGGCGTGCCGGGCGCGCAGAACGGCGTGCCCGCCTCCTGCGCGCCGTCCCAGGTCGGGTCCAGTTCCTCGCGGTAGATCCGCTGGGTGAGGTCCCAGTAGTACTGGTGGTGGAACGGCCACAGGAACTCCGACTCGGCGGGGAACCCGGCCGCCGCCACCGCCGCCTTGTCACCGGTCGCGTACCCCGTCAACGCGGGCGGCAGGAACGTCAGCAGGTTCGGGCCCCGCGCGGTCCACAGGGTGCCCTCCCAGTCCACGCCGCCGTCGTACAGCTCGGGGTGGTTCTCCAGCTGCCACCGCACCAGGTAGCCGCCGTTGGAGATGCCGGTGGCCAGGGTCCGGGACGGCGGCCGGCAGTACCGCTGCGCCACCACGGCCTTCGCCGCGCGGGTCAGCTGGGTGACCCGGTGGTTCCACTCCACGATCGCGTCACCGGGCCGCGTGCCGTCCCGGTGGAACGCCGCACCGGTGTTGCCCTTGTCGGTCGACGCGAACGCGTACCCGCGGGCCAGCACGAAATCGCTGATCGCGCGGTCGTTGGCGTACTGCTCCCGCACACCGGGGGAGCCCGCCACGACGAGGCCGCCGTTCCAGCGCTCCGGCAGCCGGATCACGAACTGCGAGTCGTGCGCCCAACCGTGGTTGGTGTTGCCGGTCGAGGTGTCGGGGAAGTAGCCGTCCACCTGCACCCCCGGCACGGGGGTCGGCGCGGGCAGGCCCGCCGGGGTGAGGCCGGCCCAGTCGGCGGGATCGGTGTGCCCGCCCGCGGTGGACAGGTCGGCGTGGGTCAGTTCCTGGTGCGCGGCACCGGGAACGCGCAGGGGCCCGCATCCTTGGGCGGACGCGGGAACGGCCTGCGCCGTCGTCGCGAGGAGCGCTGCGATCAGCGGAACGGCGATGTTCACCCGTGGCACGGTAAGACGGCCCGCCTTGCGGCGTAATGGGTCCGGTCGCCATGCCGGGCCGCGCGGTTGTGGTGTGGTGCGCCATCGTGCCGCCCCACAAGGCCTTCTACGGTCGAGAAGCGGACAAGGAGGTCCGCACATGCGCAAACCGACGTTGGTCGCCCTGTTGACGACCGCGATGTTGACCGCGTTGACGATCACGCCGCAGGCTCACGCCGCGAGCGTCACCGAAGTCCCGGCGTTCGGGTCGAACCCCGGGAACCTGAAGATGTTCCGCTACGTGCCGGACGGCCTGCCCGCCGGACGGCCGCTGGTGGTCGTGCTGCACGGCTGCACCCAGGACGTCGGCTACGGCACGTCCAGCGGGTGGGTGTCGCTGGCGGAACGGCTCCGGTTCGCCGTCGTGCTGCCGCAGCAGCAGAGCGCGAACAACTTCAGCAAGTGCTTCAACTGGTTCCAGGCCGCGGACACCACCCGCGGTCAGGGCGAGGTCGCGTCGATCGCGTCGATGGTGACGCGGATGAAGACCGACTTCGGCACGTCCACCACCTACGCGACCGGCCTGTCGGCGGGCGGTGGGATGACGTCGGCGCTGCTCGCCACTTACCCGGACGTGTTCGCGGGCGGCGGTGTGGTGGCCGGGCTGCCGTTCGGCTGCGCCACGACCATGATCGACGCCTACGGCTGCATGAACCCGGGCAAGGACCTGACCGCCCGGCAGTGGGGCGACAAGGTGCGCGCGGCGAGCGCCCACCGGGGTCCGTGGCCGACCATGACCGTGTGGCACGGCACCGCGGACTACACCGTCGCGGTGGCCAATCAGCGGGAGATCGTCGATCAGTGGACCGACGTGCACGGCGCCGACGCCACGGCGGACGTCACCGACACCGTGGCGGGTTACCCCCATGCGGTCTATCGCAACAGCGTCGGGTCACCGGTCGTGGAAACCCACACCGTCACCGGTATGGGGCACGGTCAACCCGTGGATCCCGGCACGGGGCCGCAGCAATGTGGGGCTGCGACGGCGTATGTGCTGGACGTCAATGCCTGTGCGGCGTGGTACCTCGCCCAGCGGTGGAACCTTTAGTCCCACGATCGGGTGTGTTTTGTGGGTCCATGCAGGGGTAGCTGAGTTGCCCCAGCGAAGTTCGCACTGCCAGGTGATTTACGTTCACCCGCCGTGAGGTGTCTGCTTCCGGGGTGACTGAGCAACGGCGCTCTACGCGCATCGAGCAGGAGTGGGACCTGATCCGGCGCATTCAAAACCTCGCCCATCGAGCCGAACGCACCGCGTTCGACCATTCGAACCTCGTCGGTCCGCCACCGTCCCAGCAGCACCTGGACATCCTGGCGGAGATCCGTGCGCTCACCGAGCAGGCGGTGGCGCAGCGGATGCCGAGATCGAAGACGTCGAAGACTCTGCCCCGCCAGGCGGAGCCGGTCGAGGACAAGAAGGTCTCCGCACCCGTCCGTTGACGCCGCCGCGGGCTGGGCCTGCCTCCCAGCCCGCACGGAGTCCGCACCGCGGCGGTCCTGGCGACTGGCGACGGCGACTAGCGACTGGCGACTAGCGACGGCGGACGAGCTTCACCAACCCCTTGAACGTCTCCTCCAGGCCGGAGGAGAACGGGTTGTCGTTGACCAGGTACGTCCAGGTGGTGTTCGGGCGCTGCACGCCCGCCTCGGCCAGGTGCGCGCCGTCGGCGTCGATCTTCACCTTGGCGAAGGTCTCCTCGGCCTCGTCCCACGCGTCCGGGATGATCTTGTGGTAGGCCGGGATGGCCTCGCGGTGGAACTCGTCCAGCGGGTTCTGCCGTGCCAGCGCCCGCAGGTGGATGCCCTCCCGCAGGTCGGTCAGGAACGTCAGGTGATCGCTCCACCGCTGGTCCAGGTGGTGCAGCGCGATCAGGCGGGCCGCGGAGACCTTGATCTCCTCGTCCAGGTCCGCCAGCTCGTGCACCCGGTCCGGCTTGCGCTCGGACAGCTCCTGCCAGGCCAGGTCGGTGCGCACCAGCTTGTCCCGGTACTCCAGCATCAGCTGGCGCTGGTGCTCGATCAGCTTGTTGTAGCGCCAGGTGTTGCGGTGGATCTCCAGGTGCACGCCCTCGGCGATGCGCTGCGCGTGCTCCACGGTGTGCAGGGTGCCCGCGTCGGTGATCCGGCCGTCCTCGTCCACCTCGGCCGGCTCGTCGTGGTCCGGCACGTACTGGGTGACCAGCTCGTCCTGCAACGAGGAGAAGAACACCGAGCCGCCCGGGTCGCCCTGGCGTCCCGCGCGACCGCGCAGCTGGTCGTCCAGCCGGCTGCTGGAGTGCCGGCCGGTGCCGATCACGTAGAGGCCGCCGAGCTCGGCGATGCGCTCCCGGTCGGTCGAGTCGTGCCCGCCGAGCCGGATGTCCGTGCCGCGGCCCGCCATCTGGGTGGACACGGTGATCCGCTCGAACGAGCCCGCGTCGGCGATGATCGAGGCTTCCTCGGCGTCGTTCTTCGCGTTGAGCACCACGCAGCTCAAGCCGGCCTCGGCGAGCTTGCGGGACAGGCGCTCGGACTCGGCCACGTCGAGGGTGCCGACGAGGATCGGGCGGCCGGTCTCGTGCACTTCCTTGATCTCGGCGACGATCGCGGCTTCCTTCTGCTCCAGCGTCGCGTACAGCCGGGGCGCCTCGTCCTCCCGGATCGTCTCCACGTTCGGCGGGATGACCAGCACTTCCAGCTGGTAGAAGTCGCGCAGCTGCTCGGCGACGGCCACCGCCGTGCCCGTCATGCCGCACACCGACGGGTAGCGGCTGAGCAGCGCCTGGACGGTGATCGAGTCCAGCACCTCGCCCGCGTCCGTGGTGGCCACGTTCTCCTTGGCCTCGACCGCCGCCTGGAGGCCGTCCGGCCAGCGCTGGAGCTTCGCGATCCGGCCGCGGGTGTCGTTGATCAGGTGCACCTTGCCGTCGCGGACGATGTAGTCCACGTCCCGGTGCAGCAGGACCTGCGCGTGCAGGGCCACGTTGACCTTGCTCAGCGTGGTCGAGACGTGCTCGTCGGAGTACAGGTCGATACCGCCGAGCGACCGTTCGACCAGCTCGCTGCCCGCGCCGGTGAGGTAGACGTTGCGCTCTTCGTCGTCGATCTCGAAGTGCAGGTCGCGGCGCAGCCGCTTGACCAGGTCGGCCAGCGCCGGGTCGACCGCCGGGCCCGCCGTGGAGCCCGCCAGGACCAGCGGCACGCGCGCCTCGTCGACCAGGACCGAGTCGGCCTCGTCCACCAGCGCGACGCGCGGCTTGGGCACGATGATGTCGGCCTCGTCGGTGGCCAGCCGGTCGCGCAGCACGTCGAAGCCGATCTCGGAGACCGAGGCGTAGGTGACCTCGGCCTGGTACGCGGTGCGGCGCTCCTCGGGCTTGGAGCTCTGGTCGATCCAGCCGACGCTCACGCCCAGCAGCTCGTAGAGCGGGCCCATCCACTGGGCGTCGCGCTGGGCGAGGTAGTCGTTGACCGAGACGACGTGCACCTGGTCGCCGCGCAGCGCGAAACCGGCCGCGGCGATGGCGCCGGAGAGCGTCTTGCCCTCACCGGTGGCCATCTCGACCACGTGGCCCTCCAGGAGGCCCAGGGCACCGAGGATCTGCACGTCGAACGGGCGCAGGCCCAGCGCGCGGTCGGCGGCCTCGCGGCCCAGCGCGCAGACCTCCACCAGTTCGGGACGGCCGAACTCGGGCTTCTCGCGCAGCTTGGCGGCCGCGGCGGTCAGCTCCTCGTCGCTCAGCTCTTTCACGCGCTCCGCCTGCTCGTTGACCTCGTCGAGCAGCTTCCGGTAGGGCGTGAGGTCGGCGGAGCCTGGCTTCTGCGCGAACCGGCGCAGCCGCTGCTTGAACCGTCCCAGGAGAGTCGTCACGGACCGGCAACGTACGGCACGTCCCCAACGTTCCGCACGTCACCCGTTTGACAGTTCACGATTACCCCGCGACTCGTCACTCACCGTGACGGCTTTCCCCTGGCCTGGTCGTGAGGAGGGTGGTGATCCAGCGCCGGGTGTCCGCCGGGTCGATCACGTCGTCGATCTCGAACGCGGACGCCACGTTGAGGGCCTTGCCGTGTTCGTAGGCGGCCGACACCATCGCCGTGAACGCCTCCTCGCGCTGCGCCGGGTCGTCGATGGCGTCCAGTTCGCGCCGGTACCCGAGCCGCACCGCACCTTCGAGGCCCATCGGGCCGAACTCGCCGCTCGGCCACGACACGGCGAACAGCGGCACCTTCAGGCTGCCCGCCGCCATCGCCTGCGCGCCCAACCCGTACGCCTTGCGCAGCGCGACGAACCCGAACGGCACGTCGAGGTTCGCGGCGGTCACGAGCATCCCGGTCAGGCGCCGCACGGTCGCGGTGCGCTCGGCGTCCGGTCCGACCATGAATCCCGGCGTGTCGCACAGCGACAGCACCGGCAGGGCGAACGCGTCGCACAGCCGGAGGAACCGCGCCGCCTTGTCCGCCGAGTCGGCGTCGATCGCCCCGCCGAGGTGGCCGGGGTCGTTCGCGATCAGCCCCAGCGGCCGGCCCTCGACCCGGACCAGGGCGGTGACGATGCCGCGCCCGAACTCCCGCCGCAGCTCCAGCACCGACCCGGTGTCGGCGAGCGTCTCCACCACGGTCCGCACGTCGTAGGCGCGCACCCGGTTCTCCGGCACGAGGTGCCGCAGCAGCCGCTGGTCGGCGCACTCCCAGCCGTCGGTCGACCACCCGTCGGTCGACCACCTGTTGGCAGGCCCCTGGAAGTACGAGAGGTACTTCTTGGCCACCGCGACGGCCTCGGCCTCGTCGGACACGAGCACGTCGATCACGCCGTTGGGCACCTGTACGTCCACCGGCCCGATCTCCTCGGGCCGGAACACGCCGAGCCCGCCGCCCTCGACCATCGCCGGGCCGCCCATGCCGATGGTCGCGTCACGGGTCGCGATGACGACGTCGCACGTGCCCAGCAGCACGGCGTTCCCGGCGAAGCACCGGCCGGACGCGATGCCCACCAGCGGCACCCGCCCGGAGAGCTTGGCAAACAGGTGGAACGCCATGCAGTCCAGCCCGCTGACGCCGCCGTGGTCGGTGTCGCCCGGCCGACCGCCGCCGCCCTCGGCGAACAGCACCACGGGCAGCCGCCGCTGCTCGGCCAACGCGAACATCCGGTCCTTCTTGGCGTGGTTGCGCAGACCCTGGGTGCCCGCGAGCACCGTGTAGTCGTAGGACATCGCGACGACCTGGCCGCCGTTCACCGTGCCGACGCCCGCGACCAGCCCGTCCGCGGGCGTGCGCTCGACCAGTTCGTCCAACGACCGCCGGCGGCGTTGCGCGGCGATGGCCAGCCCGCCGTACTCCACGAAGTCGGTGCACAGGTCGCTGATGTTCTCCCGGACCGTGCGCCGCCCGGCCGCGTGCCGCTTCGCCTCCGCCTCGGGACGGGAGAAGTCGTGCCGTGCCAACGTCTCCGCGAGATCCGGCCGCACGTCGTCCAGGTCGACCGCGACGGCCTTCTCCTCCACCGCGACGTCCACCCCTTCGGCCAGCAACGCGCCTTCCGCCACCGTGTCGCCGACCTCGACCAGCACCCGCGCGTCGCCGATCGGCACGACGTGCTGCATCTTCATCGCTTCCACGACGACCGCGCCGGACTCGATCGCCACGACGGTGCCCTGCACGGGAGCGCGCGCTCCGGTGTCCTCGCGCGGCAGTGAGTCCACCAGTCCCGTGTGTGCCTTCAGGACATCCGGGTGGTCCAGGAGCCCGCGCAGGAAGCCGATGTTCGTCTTCGCACCGTCCACAATGAACTCGTCCAGCGCGCGGCGGGCGCGGCGCAGTGCGGTGTCCAGGTCGTCGGCGTGCACCACGACCTTCGCCAGCAACGGGTCGAAACCGAGACCCGCCCGGTAGCCGACCGAGGCGTGCGTGTCGACCCGGACACCCGGTCCGGACGGCGGCACGAACGCCGACAGCCGTCCCGTCGAGGTCAGGCTGACGCGCAGTTGCAGCGCGCTGCCGCGCGGCGTGTGCGTCAGGTCCGGCTCGACCTCGGTCGCCAGCAGCAGTTGGGCGCGCACCAGGTCCAGCCCGGTGACCTGCTCGGTGACGGTGTGCTCGACCTGGAGCCGGGGATTGGCCTCCAGGAACGCGAACCGGCCGTCCGGCGCGACCAGGAACTCCACCGTGCCAAGCCCGGTGTACCGGACGGCGCGCGCGATCGTCGCCGCCGCCTCGTGCAGCGCGGCGCGCAGGTCGGGGGAGAGGTCCGGCGCGGGCGCGACCTCGACCAGCTTCTGGTGCCTGACCTGCAACGAGCAGTCGCGGTCGCCCAGCACCGTCGTGCCGACCAGCTGCACCTCGACGTGCCGGGCCGGTTCGAGCAGTTCCTCCACGAACACGGTGTCGTCGCCGAACGCGGCCAGCGCCTCGGCCCGGCACCGCTCGACCGCGCCGGAGAGGTCGGCGAGCCGCCGCACCACCCGCACGCCCTTGCCGCCGCCACCGGCGACGGCCTTCACCACCACCGCGCCGTGCGCGCGGAAGAACTCCTCGAACCCGTTCTCGGCGCCCGCGAGCACCGGCACGCCGACCTCCGCCGCGAGGGCGCGTGCCCGGCTCTTGTCGCCGAGCAGTTCGAGCACCTCGGGTGGCGGTCCGACGAACGTGAGCCCGGCATCGGCGCAGCGCCGGGCGAACCCGGCGTTCTCGGCCAGGAACCCGTAGCCGGGGTGCACCAGATCGCACCCGTCCGCGGCGGCGAGCACGGCGTCCACGTCCAGGTAGGAGCCCCGGAGCCGGACCGCGCGGTCGGCGAACCGGCCGTGCGCGTCGTCGGAGTCCGTGACCAGGGCGACGGTGCGCCAGCCGAGGTCGGCGGCGGCGCGGAGCACCCGGACGGCGATCTCTCCTCGGTTGGCGACGAGCAGCGTGGGCACCTTCAACCTCCTGAGCGACCGCTTAGTATGTGACCGCCGTCGCATACTGGCATCTGCGCTTAGCGTTCGTCCAGAGGGAACCGATCCACCTACCGAGGCGTCCTTGGGACAATCCGCCCAAGGGCGTGACCCAGAAGCAGGCCAGGAGGCACCACCGTGGTTTTCAAGAGGATGTTGCGCGCGTTCGGAGTCGGCGGTCCCTCGGTGGACACGGTGCTGGCCAACCCGAACGTCCGGCCGGGCGAGCTGCTGACCGGTGAGGTCCGCATCGCGGGCGGCGACCACCCGGTCGACATCGACCAGGTCAAGCTGTCCCTCGTCACCCGGGTCGAGGTGGAGAGCGGCGACAACGAGCACAACCGCAACGTCGAGTTCGCGCGGATCGTCGTCGGCCAGCGGATCGCCGTCGCGGCGGGGCAGAACCTGGTGCTGCCCTTCCAGTTCCCGGTGCCGCTGGAGACGCCGCTGACCGTCGTGCACGGGCAGCCGCTGCACGGGATGACGATGGGGCTGCGCACCGAGCTGGAGGTGCGCGGCGCGGTCGACCCCGGTGACCTCGACCCGGTGGCCGTGCACCCGATCGGGTCGCAGGAGCACGTGCTGAACGCGTTCGGCGCCCTCGGGTTCCGCTTCCAGCGCGCCGACAACGAGTCGGGGCGCATCCACGGCGTGCCGCAGCAGCTGCCGTTCTACCAGGAGATCGAGTTCCTGCCGCCGGCGCAGTTCCTGGGCAAGATCAGCCAGTTGGAGCTGACGTTCGTGGCGGACCCGCACCGGCTGTACGTGGTGCTGGAGGCGGACCGCCGCGGCGGGTTGTTCCGGCAGGGCGGTGACTCGTTCGGGCACTTCGCCATGTCGCACGATGAGGTGATCCGCACGGACTGGGCGGCGCTGCTGCACCAGTGGATGGACCAGGCCGCGGGCAGGCGATCCTCCGGCGGTTACGGCATGCACGGCGGTCACCACGGCGGTCACGGCGGTCACGGCGGCCACCACGGCGGTCACCACGGCGGGGGAATCGGCGCCGGTGGTGTGGTCGCTGGAGCTGCGGCCGGCGTGTTCGGTGGGATGATGATGGGCGAGGCCCTCGACGAGATCGGGGACTTCTTCGAAGGCGACTAACCTTCAGGAGGCACAGTGGGCATCGGCGGTGTGATCAGTGCTCTGATCGTCGGCCTCATCATCGGTTTGCTGGGCAAGCTCGTGGCGCCGGGCAAGCAGGCCATTCCCATCTGGCTGACCATCGTGGTCGGCATCGTGGCGGCGTTCCTGGGCACGTTCGTGGCTCGGGCTCTCGGCGTGGAGGACACGCCCGGCATCGACTGGATCGAGATCATCGCGCAGGTGGTGATCGCCGCTGTCGGCGTCAGCCTCGTCGCGGGGTTCTACGGCAAGAAATCCATCCGCTAGCCCCCGACCGGACCAACAGGGCCTCCCGGAACGTTCCGGGAGGCCCTGTGCCGTCCGCGGGAAAAGTGAGGAAGGATCACAGGTATGGCCAACGAGCCCTCCATCGACGACCCGAGCGGTTCCGAGGCCCCGCGTGGCATCCTCGACGGCTTCGGCGCCTACCGCACCACGAGGCCGGACCACTACCGCGACCTGTTCGCACGCGGGATGGTCGTGCTCGACACCGCCACCCTGCTCGACTTCTACCGCTGCACCGCCGCCACGCGCGCCGACTTCCTCCACGCACTGAGACGCCTCCGCGACCGCCTGTGGGTGCCGCACCAGGTGCTCGCCGAGTTCTGGCGCGACCGCGAAGCGGCGCTCGGTGACGTCGAGAGGGCGACCGGGCAGGCGACGGCCGCCCTGCGGAAGGCGGAATCCCAGGCGTTGCAAGGCCTGCGGGCCTGGGCGAACCGGGTGTCGCTCGCACCCGAGGAGCTGACGTCGCTGGAGCATGGCCTCCGGGACGCGCACGCGCACGTGGTCACGCGCCTGACCGAGGTCACCAGGCAGGACTTCGTCACCGTGGTGGACACCGAGGAGGACCAGGTCGTCGCCGACCTCGACGGCCTGCTCTACGGCCGCGTCGGCGCCCCGCTGCCGCCGGACGAGCACCGGGCGGCGGTGACCGAGGCCGCCAGTCGGGCGTTCGGCGACTACCTGGTGTGGAAGCAGCTGCTGGTGGAAGCGACCCGGCGCAAGCAGGACGTCCTCCTCGTCACCGGTGACACCGAGGAGGACTGGTGGCGCCTGGACAAGAACGACAACCCCAAAGGGCCGCGGCCGGAGCTCTACGAGGAGATGCGGGCGGTGGCCGGGGTCAGGTTGTTCATGATGCGGCCGGACACCTTCCTCCGGCACGCGAAGGAGCAGTTCGGTCTCCCGGTGCGGGGGGAGTCCATCGACGACGTCGAACGCTCCCTCCGGAACCAGCCCGAATCCCTGGCGCTGGAGATGCTCGCGGTCGACTTCACCGACGTCTTCGGGAAGCGGGGCTTCACGCCGGTGCTCGCGGCGAACAAGGACGGTTACGTGATCATGTCGGCGGGCGAGGCGGGTGACCGGTGCCGCGCCTTCGTCGTCAACCCGCCGCTGGGGACGCCGGCCGGTGCCGTGAAGTGGATCCGCAGGGTGCTGCGCCGGCACGCGGAGGAGGGGAGCGACGACGTGGTCGTGCTCCCGGGTCGGCGCGGCGACGGGCTGCTCAACGGCCTGGACAACGTCGGCGTCGCGACCGTCTGGCAGACCGGGGACGGTTGGGCGGGCACCGAACTCGCCCACGAGCAGGGTTGGGTCGAGCAGCCCGCCTAACGCCCCGCCGTGCCGACCATGCGCAGCACCAGGTCGGCGTAGAGGTCGCCGATCTCGGCGGGGGTGCGACGGCCGGAGGGCTGGTACCACCGGGCCACGTCGATGCACAGCGACAGCACCGCGAGAGTCGCCCCGCGCACGTCGGGCACGTCGAACACGCCCGCCGCCACGCCGTCCTCGACCATCCCGCGCACCGCCGCCTCGATCCGCCGGCGCAGCTCCACCACCTCGGCCAGGTGCTCCGGCGTCAACGCGCTCAACTCGTACTGCACGACCCGCGCCGTCGTGTGGAACTCGGCGTGCCAGGACGCGAAAGCGCGCACGGCAGCCGCCAGCCGGGCCGCCGGATCGTCCTCCGACACGGCCGTGAGCACCGACAACGACGTCCCGTGCCCGATCCGCGAGATCTGGAACAGCAGTTCCTCTTTGGACCGGTAGTGGATGTACACCGCGGCTGGCGACATGCCGGCCTGCGCCGCGATGTCACGCGTCGTGGTGGCGTGGTAACCGCGCACCGAGAACGCGGCGGCGGCGGCGATCAGCATCCGCCTGGCCGCCGGCGGCGTGACCGAGGACCATGTCTCATCCAGGAGCGCGAACTCACCCTGGGTCGAAGTCATGCACTCTCCTTGACACGAGCCCGAACGATACCGCAGGCTAAGCACACGCTTAGATCTAAGCAACCGCTTAGTATGGAGGACGTGAGAGTGCGCCGCACGCTGTTCGAACCCGACCACGAAGCGTTCCGCGAGTCCGCGCAGGCGTTCGTCGACCGCACCCTCAAGCCGAACTACGAGAAGTTCGTCGAGCAGCGCCACATCGACCGCGACGTGTGGCTCGAGGCCGGCAAGCAGGGTCTGCTCGGCCTGGAGGTCCCCGAGGAGTACGGCGGCAGCGGCGCGAACGACTACCGGTTCAACGCCGTGCTCGGCGAGGAGGTGTCCAAGGCCAGCGCCGGCATGGCGTCCTGCCTGGGCATCCACAGCGACGTCGTCGCCCCGTACCTGGTCGACCTGTGCACCGAGGAGCAGAAGCAGCGCTGGCTGCCCCGGTTCTGCGCGGGCGAGATGACGACCGGCATCGGCATGACCGAGCCCTCCGGCGGCTCCGACCTGGCCGCGCTCAAGAGCAACGCGGTCAAGGACGGCGACGACTGGATCCTCAACGGCTCCAAGACGTTCATCACCAACGGCTTCTCCGCCGACATGATCGTGGTCGCCGCGCGCACCAGCCCGGAGAAGAAGGCCAGGGGCATCACCCTGTTCGCGGTCGAGACCGGCATGAAGGGCTTCGAGCGCGGTCGCAAGCTGGACAAGGTCGGCCAGCCCGAGTCCGACACCGCCGAGCTGTTCTTCGAGGACGTCCGGATCCCGGCGGAGAACGTCATCGGCGAGGTCGACCAGGGCTTCATCTACATGATGGAACGCCTGCCGCAGGAACGCCTCGGCGGCGCGATCTCCAACCTGGCACACGCCAGGCAGGTCCTGGTCGAGACGATCGCCTACGTGAAGGAGCGCAAGGCGTTCGGGCAGGCCATCGGCTCGTTCCAGTACAACAAGTTCACCCTCGCCGAGCTGGTCACCAAGATCGACGTGACGCAGGCGTTCCTGGACCAGTGCACCGACGCGCACACCCGGCGCGAGCTGAGCGCCGTGGACGCGGCCAAGGCCAAGTACTGGAGCGCGGACGTGCAGAACGACGTCATCGACGCGTGCGTGCAGCTGCACGGCGGCTACGGCTACATGACCGAGTACCGCGTGGCCCGTGCCTGGATGGACGCGCGGGTGACCAAGATCTGGGCCGGTTCCAACGAGATCATGAAGGAACTCATCGGCCGCGACCTGGGCCTGTGATCGTGTCCGAACAACCACCACGCGAGGTCGCGTCGGTCGTTCGTGACCGACTTCCAGGCGACCGAGCCCGCCGTCTGCGGAGCAGCGGCAATTCACACAGAGAGCGGATCTGATGGGAATCCTGGACAAGTTCCGGCTGGACGGGCAGGTCGCGATCGTCACCGGCGCGTCCTCCGGCCTGGGCGTGGCGTTCGCCAAGGGCCTGGCCGAGGCCGGCGCGGACGTCGTGCTCGCCGCCCGGCGGGTCGACAAGCTCAAGGAGACCGCGCAACTGGTCGAGAACGCCGGACGGCGCGCGCTGATCGTGCGGGCCGACGTGGCGCAGCCGGACGACTGCCGCGAGGTCGCGCGTGCCGCCGCCGAGTTCGGCCCGGTGCACGTGCTGGTGAACAACGCGGGCGTGGCGTCGGCGGTGCCCGCGTCCCGTGAGACGCCCGAGCAGTTCCTGGGCGTCATGGACGTGAACCTCAACGGCGCGTACTGGATGGCGCAGGCGGCGGCGGCCGTGATGACCGACGGCGGGTCGATCATCAACGTGTCCAGCGTGCTCGGCCTCGTCTCCGGTGGTCTGCCGCAGGCCGCGTACTCGGCGTCGAAGGCCGGTCTGCTCGGTCTGACCCGCGACCTGGCGCAGCAGTGGACCGGCCGCAAGCGCATCCGGGTCAACGCGCTCGCGCCCGGCTACTTCGCCTCCGAGATGACCGACCAGTACCCCGAGGGCTACCTCGAATCGCACATCTCGCGGCTGCCGATGGGCCGGGTGGGCGATCCGGAGGAGCTGGCGGCGGCGGTCGTGTTCCTCGCTTCGGCGGCAGGCGGTTACACCACCGGCGCGACGTTCGTGGTCGACGGCGGTGCGACGATCGGGAGCTGATCCCCGCTGGGGGTGATTCCCCGACTTGTAACCCACTCCGGCGGCACGGCGATCTAGCCTGGTACCAGGGGAGATCGCCGTCCGCACGGGGGAGTGGCGTGGTCGCGAAGAGCTCTGCCGAAGAACCGACCTTCACCGTCACCGAGCCGCCCAGATCCATTTTCCGCCGCAAGCGCTTCCTGCTGCCGTTCGGCATATCGGCGGGCGTCGCGTCGGCGGGTGCCATCGCGTTGTTCGTTTCGGGAACGGTCGCGCTGCCGTTCCAGGAGATCACCGTCGTGCGGGCGATGATGGCATCCAAGTCGGTGTTCTTCCAGGACACCGAGGTCCGCCGGATCCTGATGGCCAACCGCATCGAGGTGCGGGTCACCGACTCGGGTGGTTCACGGGAGCTCATCAGGGACAGGCAGAACCGGGTCCGCGAGTTCGACTTCGTGATGCCCTCCGGCCAGGTCGCCGGCGAGTTGATCCGGGACCGGTTCGGCGGCCGGGTGTACTTCCCGTTCTCCAGCCCGCTGGTGCTGGGCGCGTTCAGGGAGTACGCGGAAGCCCTGGAGAGCGAGGGAATCGCGGAACCGCAGAAGAGCGGGGAAGACAACCTCTACTACACCCTCGACATGGGCCGGTTCGTCAAGCTGTCTTTGCCTGCGGACGGGAGATCGTCGGCGGCGACCTGGGACGGGTTGAAGAAGCCCGTCGACAACCGCAACCAGATCGTCGCGCAGACGCCGAGCCCGTGCGTCTCCTACTCGGGTTCGGCCTGGCTGGGCCTGGTCGCGTTCGCCGAGAACAATTTCGTCGTCCCGAAAGAGCAGACCGCCCTGGCCGTGGCGGAGCGGATCAAACCGGTGTTCGAGATCGAGGGCCTGCACGCCTCGGCGATCGGCACCGCGTTCTTCCACCCCGACGGCCGCACCGCCGCCCCGGTCGGCGTCATGTACGAGCACCAGTACTTGGCGCACCAGCTCGACACGGTGGCGCGGACCGGCAAGCCGGACTACGAACGCGTGCTGCTCTACCCCGACACGAACCACCGCACCGAGCCGTGGCTTATCGCGTTCAGCCCGGCGGGCGAGCGGGTCGGCGACCTGATCCGCAACGACCCCGGCCTGCGCCGCCGCGCCCTCGAACTCGGGTTCCGGCTGGACAACCAGGATTCGACCGCGCTCAACGGTCTGCTCAACGAGCGCGGTCTGCCGGAGCCGGTGCTGAGCAGCACGGAAGGGTTCCTGCCCAAGCCGCCGGACCTGGAGGCGATGATCAGGGAGGTCGGCCGCTGCCCTGAGATCCAGGTGCCGATATGAGGCTGACGGCGGTCCTCTTGTCGGTGGCGGTCCTTTTGTCGGTGGCGGTGCTGGGCGGGTGCACGTCCGGCACGCCGGAGTCGACCACGTTGACCGTGCTGGCCAGTTCGGAGCTGGCGGACCTCGCGCCGGTGCTGGCCGACCTGCGCCGCGACACCGGGGTGGAGCTGGAGCTCGACTACCGGGGCACCGTGCGGGCCGGCGAGGAGCTGGCGGTGGGCGTCGACCACGACCTCGCGTGGTTGGCCACGAACCGGTACCTGCAGCTGAAGAACGCGGACCTGCCGCTGTCCACCACCACGATGCTGTCGCCGCTGGTGCTGGGCGTGAAGGCGGGCAAGGCGGGGGTGTTGCACGGGGCGTCGTGGGCGGATGTCGCGGGTCGTGCGGCGGCGGGGGAGCTGCGGTTCGGCATGGCGGACCCGAGGGTGTCCGGTAGCGGGATGGCGGCGTTGATCGGGGTGGCGACGGCCGCCGCCGGGACGGGTGCCGCGCTGCGTCCCGAGGACGTGACCTGCGACAAGCTCCAGGGCTTCCTCACCGGACGGGTGTTCGGCGCGGCCGGCGCGGCCGAGGTCGTGGACGAGTACGTGAAGCGGCAGGACGAGGTGGACGCCGTGGTCGCGTACGAGTCGACGGTGCTGTCGCTGAACGCGTCCGGGCAGCTGCGCGAACCGTTGGAGGTCGTGTACCCGCGGGATGGGATCGTGCTCTCCGACTATCCGTTGATGCTGCTCGAACCCGACAAGCGCGCCGCGTACGACCGGGTTGCGCAGTGGCTGCGGTCGCCGTCCGCCCAGCGGGCGATCATGGAACGCACGTGGCGCCGGCCGGTGGACCCGCAGGTCGAGCGCACGGAGAAGCTGCGTGAGCCCATCGGCACCGCGCTGTACTTCCCGGGCACGCAGGAGGTCGTGGACATCCTGCTCGCCGCCTACGACCGGGCCGGCGCGCCGGGGCGGGTGGTGTTCGTGCTGGACCACTCGACGTCCATGGCGGGCGGGCGGATCGCCGGGCTGCGGGAGGCGTTCGCGACGCTGAGCCGGGCGGGCGGGTTCGACCGGTTCCGGGTGGGGGAGACGGTCGTGCTCGTGCGGTTCGCGGGGACCGTCATGGAGGAGCGCAGCGTCGTGGTCCAAGGGGTGGCGGACCTGGAGGCGCTGGCCGGTGCGCTGGCGTCGGCCGGGCTGGCGGACGACGGCACCGCGATCTGGTCGGCGCTGGACCACGCCTACCGGATCGTCGGTGACGGCACGGTGGTGCTGATGACCGACGGCGAGAACAACGCCGGGATGAGCGCGGACGAGTTCCTGGCCGCGTGGCCGGACCCGCCGGCGCGCACGTACGCGATCCGGTTCGGCGAGGCCGACCCGGTGGAACTGGACCGGGTGGCACGGGCGACCGGTGGGCGGGTGGTGGACGCCGGTGCGGGGTCGCTGTTGGAGGCGCTGAGGGAGATCCGTGGCTGTCGATAGGGAACTCTGGTGGTCGGTGTGGTGGCCGTGGGCGGTCTTGTGGATCGCCACCGCGCTGGCACTGGTCGTGGCGGTCGGGGTGGCCGTGTGGGCGTGGCGGGTCAGGCGCCGCTACCTCCCGGGCGAGGTGCCGGGCGTGCCCATCTACCTCGATGACAAGGCGGTCATCGGCATCTACCAGGTGGGCCGGTTCGGTGACGCCATCACCAAGGAGGTCATCCAGCGGGTCGGCTACACCAAGGACGGCAAGATCGCGCTGCCGGGCCTCGATGCGGCCGCCGGGGCGGCCCACAGCCACGAGGTGATCAAGACCTACATGGAGACGCACGAGCCGATCGCGGTGATCGGCGTGCTGATGGCCGCGCTGGAGTCCGCCGACGGGGTGGTGCACGTGGACCTGCGCCGGCTCACCCTGCGCCGCAACACAGCGCTGGAGCAGCACCTGCGTTCCCTGGACGGCCCGCCCATCTCGGCCAGGCTGCGGTGGATCGATTCGTACGTGTCCGTGAAGGGCACGTTCCGGATGGACTCCGAGCGCGACGGCACGACCGTGTTCCTGGCCGCGTTCGGCGCCCAGGACAACCCGGAGGAGGGCCCGCAGATGAGAATCGCGTGCAACAGCGCCGGCCTGCGTGACGAGCTGGTGCCCGAAGGCGCGTTCAACGCTCGCTGCCTGGGGCGGGTGCAGGCGTGGAAGGCGGAGGAAGGGCACCTGGTCATCCGGCCGATCGCCATGTTCCAGTGATCGGGCGTGCCATGCTTGGCCCATGGCATCGGTACCGGAGCGGTTGATCGACGCCGCGACGCGGTTGTTCGCCGCCAAGGGCTTCGACCGGGTCGCGGTGCAGGAGATCGTGGACCTGGCGGGCGTCACCAAGGGCGCCATGTACCACTACTTCGGGTCCAAGGACGACCTGCTGCACGAGATCTACGGCAGCCTGCTGCGGATGCAGACGGAGCGGCTGGAGCACTTCGCGTCCGGGTCGGCGCCGGTGGCCGAGCGGCTGCACGCGGCGGCGGTCGACGTCGTGGTGACGTCGGTGGACAACTTCGACCAGGCGCGCGTGTACTTCCGTTCGGCCGACCACCTGGCCGAGGACAAGCGGCGGGAGATGCGGGCGGAGCGGCGGCGCTACCACGAGCGGTTCCGGTCGCTCGTGGAGGAAGGGCAGGCGGCGGGCGTGTTCCGGACCGACGTGCCGGCGGACCTGACCGTGCACTACTTCTTCGGCACGGTCCACCACCTCGGCCAGTGGTACAGCGCCGACGGGCCGTTGTCGGCGAAACAGGTGGGCCGTCACTTCGCCGACCTGCTGCTGGCGTCGTTGCGTCCCGTGGAGGGCTCGTCGTGAAGTCTCACCTGCACCGCTACCTCCGGACCGCGCGTGAGGCGCTGCTGTGGAAGCTGGACGGCCTGTCGGAATACGACGTGCGGCGACCGTTGACGCCGACGGGCACGAACCTGTTGGGCCTGGTCAAGCACCTGGCCGGGGTCGAGGTGGGGTACTTCGGCGACACGTTCGGCCGACCGTTCGCCGAGCCGTTGCCGTGGATGAGCGACGATGCGGAGCCGAACGCCGACATGTGGGCCACGGCCGACGAGTCGCGCGAGGACATCGTTGCCCTCTACCAGCGGGCCTGCGCGCACGCGGACGAGACGATCGACGCGCTCGACCTCGACTCACCCGGCACGGTGCCGTGGTGGCCGAAGGAGCGTGAGGCGATCACCCTCCACGTCGTCCTGGTCCACATGATCGCGGAAACCAACCGCCACGCCGGACACGCCGACATCGTCCGCGAACTCATCGACGGCACAGCGGGCCTCCGCCCGGACGCCGACAACCTCGCCCCGGTCGACGCCACGTGGTGGGAGCAGTACCGGGCCAACCTGGAACGCGTAGCCCGCGAGGCCAACGCCTGACCGTCGCGCACAACGCCCGCACCCAGTGGCGTGGTGGGCAGCGGGCGAAAGCCAGCACCTGCAGCACTTGTCCACAGCCCGCGCTTCCTCGCCCGGCTTTGTCGGTCCCTTGTGGCAGGCTGAAAGCAGGGGTCCCCTTGGCGAGGACCCCTGCGCAGCCGGTGGCGGTGGACCCCGTGGGCCGGTGGGTCAGGGGACCAGCAGGACGACGGTCTCCGCTACGCACCCGGGCTTCGGGTTGCCCTCGATCTCCACGGTCACCTTCACCACCGCCTGCTTGCCCTGCGGCACGTCGGTGATCTCCGCCAACTCCGCGCCGGCCCGCACCCGCGACCCGACGACGACCGGGCTCGGGAAGCGCACCTTGTTCAGCCCGTAGTTCACGCCCATGGACAGGCCCTGCACCGTGTAGATGTCCCGCACCAGCATCGGGATCAGCGACAACGTCAGGTACCCGTGCGCGACCGGCGCGCCGAACGGACCGCGTGCGGCCTTCTCCAGGTCCACGTGGATCCACTGGTGGTCGCCCGTGGCGTCGGCGAACAGGTTGATCTCGGCCTGCGTGATCTCGTGCCACCCGCCGTGACCGAGGTGCTCGCCCTTGGCCGCCGCCAACTCGTCGAGGTTCGCGAATACCCGCATGTCAGTCCTTCGGTCCGCCGGCGACGTAGACGACCTGACCGGACACGAACCCGGCGCCCTCGCTGACCAGGAACGACGCCGTGTGCGCGATGTCCTCCGGCGTGCCGACGCGGCCGACCGGGATCATCGCCGCCGCGCCCTTCTTGAAGTCCTCGAAGTCGACGCCGACCCGCGCCGCCGTCGCGGCGGTCATGTCGGTCGCGATGAACCCCGGCGCGATCGCGTTCACGGTCACGTTGAACTTGCCCAGCTCGATCGCCAACGTCTTGGTGAACCCCTGCAGGCCCGCCTTGGCCGCCGAGTAGTTCGCCTGACCCCGGTTGCCCAGCGCCGACGTGCTCGACATGTTGACGATGCGGCCCCACTTCGCCGCCGTCTGGAACTTCTGCACCGCCCGGCTCATCAGGAACGAGCCGCGCAGGTGCACGTTGATCACCGCGTCCCAGTCGTCGTCGGTCATCTTGAACAGCAGGTTGTCCCGCAGGATGCCCGCGTTGTTGACCAGGACGGTCGGCGCGCCCAACTCGTCGGCGACCCGCTGCACCGCCGCGTCGACCGCCGCGCTGTCGCTGACGTCGACACCCACCGCGATGGCCGTCCCGCCGGAGGCCTTGATCTTCTCCACGGCGTCGGCACAGCTGCCCTCGTCGAGGTCGAGCAGCGCGACGGCCAGGCCGTCCTGCGCGAGCCGCGTGGCTACGGCGGCGCCGATGCCGCGTGCGGCACCGGTGACGATGGCCACCCGTGCGTCCGTCTCGGCCACGGTCAGTCCTCCTTGATCTGCGGGCCTAAGCAACCGCTTAGTAACCTACCTGGCAGGGTCGCCTTGACGCCAGAGCGCGTCAGGAGAACCATACCGACTGGTCGGAATGTCAGCCAGAGGAGGCGCGGTGGAGTTCTCGGGCAAGGTCGCACTGGTCACCGGAGCCGCGAACGGCATCGGGGCGGGGGTGGCGCGCAGACTGGCCGCCGCCGGCGCGTCCGTCGTCGTCGCCGACGTGGACGACGATCGGGGCAAAGCCGTCGCCGACGAGGTGGACGGCGTGTTCGTGCACTGCGACGTCAGCGATCCCCGGCACGGCGAAGCGGCGGTGACGACGGCCGTGGAGCGGTTCGGCGGGCTCGACATCGCGGTCCTGAACGCGGGCATCGGCACCGGGTTCGGCCTCGGCGACGACTTCGACCCCGAGCGGTACCGCAAGGTCATGGGGATCAACTTCGACGGCGTGGTGTACGGCGTGCACGCGGCGTTGCCCGAGCTGAAGAAGCGCGGCGGGCGCATCGTCGCCACCGCCAGCATGGCCGGCCTGATGGCGATGCCCATGGACCCCCTGTACGGCGCGAACAAGGCCGCCGTCGTCGGGCTCGTCCGCGGCCTGGGACCGGTGCTCGCCACCGACGGCGTCACCGTCAACGCCGTGTGCCCGTCGTTCGCCGACACCGCGATCATCTCCGGCTTCAAATCCGCACTGGTGTCCTCCGGCATGCCGGTGATGAGCGTGGACGACGTGGTCGACGCGTTCGTCGCCGTGTTGCGCGACGGCAAGCCAGGCGAATGCTGGTTCGTGCAGGCCGGACGTCCCAGCGCGCCGTTCACCTTCCCCAACCCGCCCGGCCCGCGCACCGCCACCGGCGAGCGCGTCTCCATCGACCACGACCCGATCACCGACCCGATCACCACCGACCCGATCACCACCGAGGAGAACTGACACCCGTGCGCGCCATCCAGATCACCGAGTTCGGCGGACCGGAAGTCCTCAACGAGGTCGAACTCCCCGATCCCGTCGCGGGGCCCGGCGAACTGCTCGTCGAGGTCAGCCGCGCGGGCCTCAACTACGCCGACACCCACCAGGCCGAGAACTCCTACCTGGCCAAGATGCAACTGCCGATGGTGCCCGGCGGCGAGGTCGTCGGCACGGCGGGCGACCGCCGCGTGGTCGGCCTGACCAACCACGGCGGGTACGCGCAGAAGGCCGTCGTGCCCGAGGCGACCGCGTTCGACGTGCCCGAAGGCGTGGACGACCTCACCGCGTTGAGCATGGTCGTGCAGGGCGCGACCGCGTGGCTGCTGCTGCGCCGCAGCGCGCACATGGAGCCGGGTGAGACCGTCGTCGTGCACGCCGCCGCGGGCGGGGTCGGGTCGCTGGCCGTGCAGCTGGCGAAGAAGTGGGGCGCGGGACGCGTCATCGCCACCGCGAGCACCGAGGACAAGCGCAAGCTCGCGCTGGACCTGGGCGCGGACGTCGCCGTCGACTCCACCGCGGAGAACATGACCGACGTGCTGCGCGAGGCCAACGGCGGGCGGCGGGTCGACGTCGTGCTGGACATGACCGGCGGCGCCGTCACCGACCAGAGCGTGGCCGCGCTCGCGCCGTTCGGGCGGCTCGCGTTCTACGGCATGGCCAGCCGGCAGAGGCCGACCCCGGTCGACCCCGGCCGGCTGCTGTCGCACTCGACGGCCATCGCGGGCATGTGGCTGCCGCACGCGTTCAAGCTGCCCGGTCGCGTCGTGCACCGGGCCATGGCCGAGCTGTTCGACCTGGTCCTGGCGGGTGACCTGCGTGCCGTGCCGGGCGGCGAGTACGGGCTGTCCGAGGTGCGCAAGGCGCACAAGGACCTGCGGGCCCGCCGCACCACCGGCAAGCTGGTGCTGGACCCGTCACGCTGAGGCGTCGCGCTGAGGTATCGCGCTGAGGCGTCGCGGAAACGGGGGCCGCTCGTCGATCGGGTGGCCCCCGTTCCCGGATGTCCGGTCGGTCAGTCGCTCAGTTCGGCCAGTGCGGCCTTGACCTTCGCGAGCTCGGCCTCCAGCTCTTCCATCCGCGTGCGGTGCTGGGTACGGGCTGCCTCGATGACCTCGTCGATACCGCCGGCGATGTCGTCGTGCAGCTCCTTGGCCGCCCGCGACACCGCCGCCGCCGAGATGACGAGACCCTGCACGACCCGCTTGGTGCCGTGCACCAGGTCGGCCTGCCACTCGCCGTCGGCGGTCCCGGTGACGGTCAGCGTGAGCTCGACCGTGCGGGTCTTCTTGGCCGTCGACTTGGGCCGCTTCGTCGCGGGCTTGGCCTCGGTCTCTTCCTGCGGCACGGGTGCGACCTCCTGCTGCACGGGTGCGGCGGGCGCCTCGGCGTCCACCTTCTCTTCCTGCTCCACGAGCGTGTCCGCCTCCACGTTCTCGTTTCCTCTCTGCGCATCCGGCTCGACCCGGCGTGATCATAGAACACGTGTTCGATGATGGGTCGATCGCCCCGCACAGCGTAGGGTGTCGAGCTTGTGAGCGGTTGGAGGGACTTCTCCGCTCGCCGGTTCTTGGACCGGCTGAGCGACGAAATGGGTATCGCGGCGGTCTTGACGCCCGGCGTGTTGGCGCCCGGTGTGCTGGCCGTCGTCGACCAGCACGGTGCGGCGGTGCGCGACATCCTCGCGTTCGGCGTGCCCGCGGCGGCGGTGGCGGGTGTGGTGCTGCTCGCCGGCTACGCCAAGGGCGTGCTGGACGAGGCGACGGCGCAGGGCTGGGCGCCGCCGTCGATCGTGGACTGGGCGAACGCGGACTGGACGACGCTGAGACTCGCCGCCGTCTGCCACCTGGCCCGCCGCGACGAGCCGGCCCTCGAGGCCTAGGTCGCGGCGTCGTCGCACCGGCCGACCGACCGGACGTCGCGTCACAGCGTGCTCGGCAACCGGAATTGTCGGACCCCTCGGGCAGAATAAAAGCAGGGGTCCCCTTGGCGAGGACCCCTGCGAAGCGTTCGATCCGATCTGGCGTGTGTTCTACCGCGTGCGGTTGCCGAATGCGGTTACCGCTGCTCACCCGGCGGGTACTGGCCCGGCTGCGGCTGGACCGGTTGGCCGACCGGCGGGGTCGGCATGTTCGCCGCGTGTGCCGGGGTCTCGGTGACCCGGGTCGTCTGCTCGCCGGCCGCCGTCGGCGCGACCTGCGTCCGCTGCACGTCCTCACGGCCGCGCTGGTAGGCCTCGGCCTGCGCCTTGGCCTGCGGCACCTCGTTCTCGGCCCTCGTCAGCCAGCCGTCCCAGCGCTGCTGCATGGGCCTGATCAGGCCACCGCCGACGCCGACGACCGCGATACCGCCGATCGTCGCGAGGATGGTGATCAGGATCGGCGTGGTGACGGTGGTGGCGACACCGATCTGGTTCAGCGCCGCGATCACACCGAGAGCGATGATGAACCACGAGGCGATCTTGCCGAGCGTCGGACCGTAGGTGAGCCCACCGAGCGCACGCGTCGCGATGTCCTGCACGGCCCGCGCGATGGCGGCGGCGACCACGATGATGACGATCGCGACGATCGCCCGCGGCAGCCAGGCCACGATCTGGTTCAGCAGGTCGCTCACCGGGTTCGCCCCGAACAGCCCGAACGCGATCTGCAGCGCGATCAGCAGCACCGCGTAGTACACGAGCTGCGCGACCAGCCCCGAGGCGTCGAACTTCGAACGCTCCAACGCTTCGTTGATGCCACCGCGCTGCACGGCGCGGTGGAAGTGCACGCGCTCCAGCACCTTGTTCACCGCGGAGCGCAGCACCCGGGCGACGATCCACCCGATGAGCAGCACGACGAGGAACCCGGCGAGCTTCGGCAGGAAGGTCACCACGGAGCGCAGGGCGTCACCGGCGGCGTCACCGATGCCTTGAGCCTGCACCGTCTGCACGGCGAGCAGGGCTTTCATCGTCTTCGACCTCCTCGGACGACCGGTTCGTCTCTGCCAAACCGGTTACCCGATGTGGTCGGGTCAAACCTCGGGGGTCGGCGGCAGCCGCACGGTGCGGTCCACCTCGACGTGCGAGACGCCGGGCACGGCGCCGAGCAGGTCGCCCACCTCGGGAGCGACCCGCCCGGTCACCACGCCCAGCGTCTCCAGCACGTTCTCCACCACCATCCCGGCGTCGCGCAGCGCGGACACCACGGTGGGCAGGTCGGCCAGGTTGTCGTCGGCTACCGAGACCACGACCTTGTCCACGGCGCCTCCGTCGGTGATCCGGCTCCTCGGTGCACTAGGGAGCTTGCACCAATCCTGCACCCACATCCGTGGAAGGCAAGCCCAGCCGACGGGCGGACTGCGACAACCTCGCCCACAGCTCCCACCCGCGCGAGCCGTACTTCTCCGCGATGAGCGCGGCGATGCCCGCGACGTGCGGCGTCGCCATGCTGGTGCCCTGGATGCGCTTGTGCATGCCGAGGCCGCCGTCCTCCTTGTTCCAGCTGGAGTAGATGTCCACACCCGGGCCGACGAGGTCGATCTGGCCGATGGTGTCGACGGTCCCGCAGGAGAAGAACGCGATCGCCCGCTGCACGTCCACCGCGCCGACGGAGAGGATCGACGGGCAGTTGGCCGGGTGGCCCACCGGCGCGAGCTTGCCCGGCCGGTCGCTCTCGTTGCCCGCGGCCGCGACGATCAACGAACCCTTGCCCATCGCACGCGTGGCGGCCTGCTCGAAGATCTGCGAGTGCGGCGTGCCCGCCCGCACGGCCGCGCCCAGCGACATCGAGATGACCGCGCAGCCGTTGGCGATGGCCCACTCGATACCGGCCAGGATGCCGCTGTCCGTGCCGCTGCCCTTGTTGGACAGCACCTTGCCCGCGTAGATCTCGGCCTCGTAGGCGACGCCGTATCCCGGACCGCCGCTGGCCGCCTGACGCGGACCCGCGGCGGAACCGATGCAGTGCGTGCCGTGACCGTGCGCGTCGTCCACCGACTCGCCGGTGATGAACGACTGCGTCATCACGACGCGGCCCGCGAAGTCCGGGTGCGCGACGGTGAAACCGGTGTCGAGCACGGCGACGCGCACACCCTTGCCGGTGGACTTGCTGAGGTTCGCGCCCACGGCCTGGAGGCCCCAGGTGAACACGGACTCGTCCACGGCGGGCGCCGCGGCCTCGTCGGTGCCCGTGTCCGGCGGCGCGGAGTAGGCGTGCACGATCCGCTCGGCCTCGACCACGGAGATCGGGCCCGGCGACTCGGCGGCCTGGGTCAGCTGCGCGACCTGGTCCGGTGTCGCGTCGACCACGGCGATGCCCAGGTCCTGGAAGATCAGGCCATCGGCCGCGGCGAGCTCTTCGGTGCTGGCGGCGTCCGCGGTGCTGGCGGCGTTGATCCCGGCGACCCGGTTCATCTCCCGCGCGCCCGCCGCGACGGACTTGTCCTCGAGGAGCACGAGATAGCGGCCAGTGGTCTCGGCGCCCGTTGGTTGTGACATGACGGTCCCCTTCGGGGTTGGACGACAGTCAGGTGTAACCCCGGATCACGCTCGTGCTCAATCGGCCGTAAGAGTTGGCCGCGTGAGTCGAACGTGGTTCGTATGCCTAGTGGAGGCTCCGAACGGCGAAGAGATACAGGTCAGGCCGCCGCAGGCTCGGCACCACGCTTTCGAGTGAACTTTCTCGCCACCGGTTCCACCACCCGTGCCGCGACCGGCCCGAGAACCGCCATCAGGAGCACGTACGCCGTCGCCAGGGCCGCCAACCGCCCGTCCACCGCGCCGGACGCCACGGTGAGCGACGCGATCACGATGGAGAACTCGCCACGCGCCACCAGCGCCGCGCCCGCCCGCGCCCGGCCCATCCGCCCGACGCCCTGCCGCCGTGCGGCCCACCACCCGGTGGCCACCTTCGTCAACGTCGTGACCACGGCCAGCGCCACCGCCAGCCCCAGCACGGGCGGGATCGACGCCGGATCCGTGTTCAGGCCGAACACCACGAAGAACATCGCCGCGAACAGGTCGCGCAGCGGCTCCAGCATCCGGGTGGCGTTCTCCGCCGTCGACCCCGAGATCGCGATGCCCAGCAGGAACGCGCCGACCGCCGCGGACACCTGCAACTGCGACGCCACACCCGCGACCAGCAACGCCGCGCCGAGCACCTTGAGCAGGAACACCTCCGGGTCCGGGCTGTCCACCAGCGCCGACACGTACCGGCCGAACTTGAGCGCGATGATCAACACGACGGTGATCGCGGCCAACGAGATGCCCACCGCGCTCAACCCGCCGAGGAAGCTCACGCCCGCCAGCAGGGCGGTCAGGATCGGCAGGTAGACCGCCATCGCCAGGTCCTCGAACACCAGGATCGACAACACCACCGGCGTCTCCCGGTTGCCCAGCCGGCCCAGGTCGCCGAGCACCTTCGCGATGATCCCGGACGACGAGATGTAGGTGACGCCGCCCATCGCCAGCGCGCCGACCGGACCCCAGCCCAGGATCAGCCCGGCGATCACGCCCGGCGTCGCGTTCAGCACGATGTCCACCACACCGGCCGTCCACGACCGCTTGAGGCCGGTCACCAGCTCGGCGGCCGAGTACTCCAGGCCGAGCAGGAGCAGCAGCAGGATCACGCCGATCTCGCTGGAGATGTGGGTGAAGTCCTCGATGCCGTGCAACGGCACCAGGCCGCCCTGGCCGAACGCCAGGCCGCCGATCAGGTAGAGCGGGATCGGGGAGATGCCGATCCGCCACGCCATCTTGCCGAGCAGGCCCAGCCCGAAGAAGACCGCGCCCAATTGGATGAGTGCGATTGCGGTGTTGTGCAAGGTGCTCAGCCACCGCCCAGCAGCTCGCCCGCCTCGGCGAGACCGGACGTGGTGCCGACCACGACGACGAGGTCGCCGCCCGCGAAGACGAAGTCCGGCCGCGGCGACGGGTGCACCGCGCCGCCGCGCACGACGGCCACGATGGACGCGCCGGTGCGGGTGCGCAGCTCGGTCGCGGCCAGCGCGGCGCTGTCGAACCGGGAGCCGGGCACGATCGGGAACTGCCTGGTCGAGATGCCCGCGACGTCCCGGTGCTGCTCTTCGAGCAGCGCGACCAGCTGCGGCGCGCCGAGCAGGCCCGCCAGGGTGCTCGCCTCGGCGGGCGTCAGCGCTATCGACGCCACGCAGTCGTCCGGGTCGTCCGGGTGCGAGACGATCAGGTCGAACTTGCCGTCGCGGTGCGTGATCACCCCGATCCGACGGCCTGCTCGGATCATGAAGTCCTGGCGGGTGCCGATCCCCGGAAGCGGCGTCACCTCGACGTTCATCCACCCGATCATAATCGGGTGATGGGACGTGTCGGGGCGATCAGCCGGGGATGGGTGGTCCGCGACCGCGTGCCCGGACCGGACGTGGACGAGTTCGCCGAGCCCGAGCGGATCGTCGCCGCGCTGGCCCGCGCCCGTCCCGGCACGCTGCTCGCCGTGCAGCACCCGCACCGCACGCCCGCCGCGCTGGCCGCCGGGTCGAGCCTGTTCGACGCCCTGCCGCACGCCCGCGCCGAACTCGCCCACCTGCGCCGCAACGCCTACCGCGAGGTGCGCGACGTCGTTGCGCCGTACCGCGTGGACGGCCCGGACGGCACCGCGTACGGGCTGCTGTGCATGGTCGACCCGGCGGCCGTCGGGCACACCGAGGACGTCTACCCCGACGTGGTCGCCGAACGCGCCCGCGTGCTGTCCGGCCTCGGCTGCGTGACCAGTGCGGCGATGCTCGTGCCGGTCGCCCGCGAGGTCGGGCTGACCCGGCTGGTGGCGGAGGTGGACGACGAGCCGGCCGTGTCCGTGGTCGATCCCGGTGGGCGGCGGCACTGGCTGTGGCTGGTGGGGCCGGGCGACCGCCAGGACGCCCTGCTGGCCGCCGCCGGCGAGCACCCGTTGATGGTGGCCGACGGCAACCACCGGGTGGCCGCGTCGGCCGGGCTGTCCGGGCTGTTGGCGCTGGTCACGGCCGGTCCCGACCTGCGGATCGGGCCTATCCACCGGGCCGTCGTCGGCACCGGGCTGTCGTTGGCGGACCTGACCGTCGCGTGGCGTGCGGTCGGGCTGACGGTGACGCCGGTCGACGCCGCGACCCGCCCGTCACCGGGGGTGGTGGTCGCGGTGGCCGGCACCTCCGCCGTTCGCGTCGAACTGCCGTCGGACGGCGTGGACCACGCGTTCGTGGAGGCCGTGCTGCTGGACAAGGCGCTCGGGCTCGACCCGGAGAGCCCGCACGTGCGCCCGGTGACCGGTGACGTCCCGGTGGCCCCCGACGGCGCGGACCTGGACGCCGTCCTGCTGATGGCACCCGTGCCGCTGGCCGACGTGCTGGCCGTGCACGCGGAAGGCGGCCGGATGCCGCGCAAGAGCACCTACTTCACCCCGAAGCCGCGCAGCGGCCTGCTGCTGGCGGATCTGGACTGACCTGGGCACGGACTGGCCCTGATGCGGGTGTGACGTGCCGCACCAGGCACAATTGGCGGTTGACGACCGTCGCGTTGAGGAGGAAAACCCGTGGGACACGGTGAGCTGCGTGGCGTTGTGGCCCTCGACGGGCCCTCCGGCACCGGCAAGTCCTCCGCAGCACGCCGACTCGCGGCCACTCTCGGCGCGCGCTACCTGGACACCGGCGCGATGTACCGCGCGATCACGCTGGCCGTGCTGCGCGCCGGCGTCGACCTCACCGACCAGGCACGGGTCGCCGAGGTCGCCCGTGCGGCGCCGGTCGTCCAGGGCACGGACCCGGACCGCTCCACGACGTTCCTGGACGGCGAGGACGTCGGCACGGAGATCCGCGGCCCCGAGGTGACGCTGGCCGTGTCACCGGTCTCGGCCGTGCCCGCGGTGCGCGAACTGCTGGTCGCCGAACAGCGCCGGATCATCGCGACCGCGTTGGACGAGGCGGGCGGCATCGTGGTGGAGGGCCGTGACATCGGCACCGCCGTCGTGCCCGACGCCCCGCTCAAGGTCTACCTGACCGCCGACGCCGAGGCCCGCGCCCAGCGCCGCGCCAAGCAGGACACCGCCTCCGGCCGCGAGTCCACGTTGGACGCGACGCTCGCCGACGTGCAGCGCCGCGACGCCTACGACTCGTCGCGCGCGGTGTCGCCGCTGCGTGCCGCCGACGACGCGGTGGTGCTCGACACGACGTCGCTGGACCTCCCCGGCACGCTGGACGCGCTGCTGGAACTGGTGGACGACCACGGCCTGATGGCCCGGACGAGCGGACGGGTGCGCGGGTGACCGACCAGCTCCCCGAGGGCTCGGCGCCCTGGCTGCACGACATCGGCCGGTGGATCTCGCGCGGGCCCTTCCGGACGCCGTTCCGCGTGCGGGTGCACGGCGTCTCGCGGATGCCGCTGGCAGGCCCGGTGGTCGTCGTGGCGAACCACAGCTCGATGGCGGACGGGCCGATATTGTTCGGCGTCCTGCCCCGGCGTGTGGTGTTCTTGATCAAGCAGGAGATGTTCAAGGGCGTGGTGGGCACGCTGCTGCGCAAGATCGGCCAGCTGGCCGTGCGGCGCGGCGAGCCCGACCGGGCGCCGCTGCTGGCCGCGCAGAAGGTGCTGCGGGCCGGTGGCGTGGTCGGCGTGTTCCCCGAGGGCACCCGCGGCACGGGCGACGTGACCGAGGCCCAGAAGGGCGCGGCGTGGCTCGCCCGCTCGACCGGCGCGGTCGTCGTGCCCGTCGCGTGCCGGGGAACCCTGCGCCCGGCCGGAACCGGACGCCGGTTCCGGCCCGTGGTGGACGTGCTCGTGGGTGAGCCGTTCGAGCTGCCGACCGACAAGGGTCGCCAGGCGCTCGTGAAGGCCACCGAGCAGGTCCGCGACCGCTTGGCCACGTTGGTGGCCGAGCTCGACAGCCAGCGAGGAGAAGCAAGATGACGGACTTGGACGGCACCTGGGCGGACGAGTCCGACTGGACCGCGTTCGACGAGACGGTGGAGGGCGAAGAGGGCGGCGCGCCGCCGATGCCCGTGCTGGCCGTGGTCGGCCGGCCGAACGTGGGCAAGTCGACCCTGGTCAACCGCATCATCGGCCGCCGTGAGGCGGTCGTGCAGGACGTGCCAGGCGTCACCCGTGACCGGGTGGCGTACGACGCGTTGTGGAACGGGCGCAAGTTCACCGTGGTCGACACCGGCGGCTGGGAGCCCGACGCCGTCGGCATGATGGCCGCGGTCGCCGCGCAGGCGGAACTCGCCATGGCCACCGCCGACGCGATCCTGTTCGTGGTGGACGCCACCGTCGGCGCGACGACCAACGACGAGGCCGCGGTGAAGCTGCTGCGCCGGTCCAAGCGGCCCGTGCTGCTGGTGGCGAACAAGGTCGACGACGAGCGGCTGATGGCCGAGGTCGCGTCGCTGTGGTCGCTGGGCCTCGGTGAGCCGATCCCGGTGTCCGGCCTGCACGGACGCGGTTCGGGCGACATGCTCGACGCGATCCTCAAGGCGCTGCCGGAGACGCCGCGCGAGACGTTCGAGGCGGTCCGCGGCGGCCCGCGCCGGGTGGCGCTGGTCGGCCGGCCGAACGTCGGCAAGTCGTCCCTGCTCAACCGGCTCAGCGGCGAGGACCGGTCCGTCGTGCACGACGTCGCGGGCACCACCGTCGACCCGGTCGACTCCCTCGTGGAGCTCGACGACGAGCTGTGGCGGTTCGTCGACACGGCCGGCCTGCGCAAACGGGTGAACTTCGCGTCCGGCGCGGAGTACTACGCGTCGCTGCGCACGAAGGCCGCGATCGAGTCCGCCGAGGTGGCGATCGTGCTGCTGGACGCGTCCGAACCGATCAGCGAGCAGGACCTGCGGGTGCTGACCATGGTCGTGGAGTCGGGTCGGGCGTGCGTGCTGGCGTTCAACAAGTGGGACCTCGTGGACGAGGACCGGCGGCACGCGATGGTGCGTGAGCTGGAGCGGGGCCTGGTCCGGGTGCCGTGGGCGGAGAAGGTGAACATCTCCGCGTTGACGGGACGCGCGGTGCGCAAGCTCGCGCCCGCGTTGCGGACGGCGTTGAACTCCTGGGACACCCGGGTGCCCACCGGACGGCTGAACTCGTGGCTGACCGACCTGATCGCCGCCACCCCGCCGCCGGTGCGCAGCGGCAAGCAGCCGAAGGTGCTGTTCGCCACCCAGGCGAGCACCCGTCCGCCGACGTTCGTGCTGTTCACGACGGGTTTCCTGGAGGCCGGGTACCGGCGGTTCATCGAGCGGAAGCTGCGCGAGGAGTTCGACTTCGCGGGCAGCCCGGTGCGCATCTCGGTGCGGGTGCGGGAGAAGCGCCCGAAGAAGTGATCGGTTGCTCCGGCAGGCGGAATGCGGTTGCCTGGCGTCGTGCCGGTGCGATTGGTCCTCGCTGACGATGAAGCGCTGCTCCGCCGAGGGCTGAAGGTGTTGCTGGAGGCCGACGGCCGGGTCGAGGTGGTGGCGGAGGCCGCGGACGGCGTCGGCCTGCTGGACGTCGTGCGCCGGTTCCGGCCGGACGTGGCGCTGGTCGACGTGCAGATGCCGGGCATGGACGGTCTGGCGGCGTTGAAGGCACTGCTGGCGTGGCCGGACCCGCCCGCGTTGGCGGTGCTGACGACGTTCGACCTGGACGATTACGTGGCGACGGCGTTGGAACTGGGAGCCCAGGGCTTCCTGCTCAAGGACGCCGAGCCCGACGCCCTGGTCCGCGCGGTGCTCGACCTGGCCGCCGGGGGAGCGGTCCTGGACCCCAGGATCACCGCGCGGCTCCTGCCCAAGCTGCGTGCGGCCCGCCTGCGCGACAACCCGCACCTCGACGGCCTGAGCGCCCGTGAACGCCAGGTCCTCACCCTCTTGGCGAGCGGGCAGCCGAACAGCGCCATCGCCGCGTCGCTGGGCCTCAGCGAGGCGACGGTGAAGAGCTACGTCTCCACCGTGCTCACCAAGCTGGGGGTCGAGAACCGAGTCCAAGCCGCCCTCGTCGCGCACCAGGTGGGCACGTGGTGATCTTCCTCGAGTTCCTGGTCGTCACGGTGCCCGCCGCGATGGTCCTGCTGGCCGACTACGTCCCGTACACGTGGTCGATCCCCACAGCGCTAGCGGCGTGCCTACTCCTCCCGATACGCCGTTGGAAACCCTGGACAGCGGCCCTGATCTGCATGCCAGGCCTCATCGGAGGACTCGGCTGGCCACCCACCGTCGTCGCCATGTACCGCATAGGCCGCAAGTCCTCGGTACCAGTGATGATCACCTGGGTGACTCTCGCAACCATCCTCCCGTCCACCCTGGTGGTGGTCACCCAGTCCCTGGCCCCCGCCGCCGCCCTCCTGACGTTCACGTTCAGCCTCTTCATGGCCGGCGCCCCCACCGCCTTGGGCGCCCTGATCACCACCAGACGCGAACTGACCGCGAGCCTCACCGAAGCCTCCCGCGCCCGAACCGCCGAGCTGGAGGCACGCGAACACGGCGCCAGGGCCTCCGAACGCGCCCGAATCGCCCGGGAGATCCACGACGCCGTAGGCCACCACGCAACCCTCATCGCCGTCGAGTCGGCAGCCCTGGCAGCCACCACCGAGGACCCGAAAACCCGCGACACGGCCCTACGCCTTCGAGCACTGGCCAAGGAAGCCCTGGCCGAGATGCGAGCGGCACTGGGCCTCCTCAACACCGAACCAACCCCGGGCTTCGAAGGCATCGAGTCCCTCATCGACCGAGCAAGATCAGCAGGCCTGACCGTCACCTACGAAGACCAAAGCGGCCAACCACCACCACCCGCCACAGGCCGCGCGGTGTACCGAATCATCCAGGAAGCCCTGACCAACGTCACCAAACACGCCCCCGGTGCCGCGGTCCAAGTGCGACTGTCTAAAAAGGACGGACGCCTGCGGGTCTCGATAGTCAACGGTCCACCCACAACCCGAACACCGCCACCAGAGCAAGGCGGCCACGGCCTACACGGTCTACGAGAACGCGTGAGCCTGGTAGGCGGCACCCTGACCACCAACACCCGACCAGACGGCAGCTTCGCGGTGGAAGCGAACCTACCCTCGGGTCCGTCGAAAGTTGACGCAGATGACTCGACTTTCGGCGGTAGTGCACGAAACCCGGCGAACGCATAGTAGGCAGGGCGTCGATCCGGGGGAGCGGTTGAGGCCGAGGGGAGCACAGAGGCCCGCCAAGAGGTGGGCCTCTGTCATTCCCGCAGGTAGACCGCCTGATCGCCCAACCCGGGGGGCCGCGTCGGGGGCTCGTTGCGAGTGCGCTAAGCTATCCGCGCACCCCACAACGGGATGCGGCCGGGACGTGGCGCAGTTTGGTAGCGCACTTGACTGGGGGTCAAGGGGTCGCAGGTTCAAATCCTGTCGTCCCGACGGTCTGAAGAAGCCCCGCTGATCTAGGTAAAACACCTGATCAGCGGGGCTTTTTCGTGCCCGGATGTGGATCATGTCCAAGATCGTCACAGCCTGGTTTTGTGGACCATTTGTGGACCGGGGGCTGTGAGACGTGGTTAGACGGCGCGCAGCCGCGGGGTTTGCGTGGACTTCTGGAGGTGCTGGGAGAGCAGCGCGCCCGCGTCGGTGACCGATCGGCGGTCGGGATGCAGGTAGCGCTGTGTGGTGGTCAGAGACCCGTGTCCGGCGATCTTCTGGAGGTGGTGGACCGGCACGCCCGCGTCGGCCATCCACGTCAGCCCGGTGTGGCGCAGGTCGTGGCGGCGTAGGTGTTCGTATCCGAGCTTGTTGACGACGTCGTCCCAGTGGGTGGCGTCGCGGAGTACGGCGGTGGTGATCCGGCCGCCTCGTGGGCCGGTGAACAGGCGTGCGTCTCCGGTGCCGTCCGTCTCGGCGATTCGTCGTTCCACGAGTTCGCGGATCTCTTCGATGATGGGGACGCGGCGTGCGCGTTTGCCCTTGGTGCCTTTGTCGATCAGTCCGCCCGGTCCGTTGGTGGTCTGGCGCCGCACGTTCCAGGTCCACTCGGTGGTGTCGAGGTCTTTTACGCGGCAGCCGGACACTTCGCCAATGCGTGCCGCGGTGCACGCGGCGAACAGCACGACGTCGCGCCAGCCCTCGTACTCGTTCGAGGAACTGGCGACCAGCGCATCGGCAAGGTGGGTGAGCGCCGTCCAGTCGGCCAGCGCGAGGGATCGCGGGTCGTCCAGCTCGTCTTCGGCGCGGGCGTACTCGCGCTGCCATCCGGTGATCCTGGCCGGGTTGCGGTCGATGATCTCGTCGCGCAACGCCTGTTCCATGACGCGGACTAGGACGGCGATGCTGTTCTTCACGGTCGAGCGGCTGTGCTCGTCGGCGATCCAGCCGTGTACGGCGCGGTCGACGACGCCGTGCGTGACCATCTGGACGGGGATGTGCCCGATGGTCGGCACGACGCGTTTGCGCCATCCGGCCAGGTAGGGATCGGTGGTCTTGGCTTCCAGGCCGCGGAGCGCCAACGGCATGTTGGCGTTGCCGTAGTCGGTGAGCGTCATCTCTCCGGCGCTGGGGTCCACTCCGCCGGCCGCCGCGCGCTTCATGGCGTCGATCCAGGCTTGTGCCTGCTCTTCAGTCATGCACGACTTGGACAACGAAGGGCGTTTGCCGGTCGCGGGGTCGGTCCAGCGGACGCGGGCGCGGTAGGGCGTCGGACGGTCGGGGAGGTGCTCGATGTCGTCGGACAGTTCGACGCCGATCGGTGGACGTCGTCCGGGCTTGGGCATGGCTGGGGCTCCTTGGGCCTCCGCAGAATCCGCAGAATCCGCAGAATTGACCGGATGTGGTCGTTTGTGCTGGTAGGCAGGTTGTGGGGTGATCATGGTCAGACTCCGCAGAATCTCCGCAAAACCTCCGCAGAATTCACGGGGCCGGTCGCGGCCGGGGTGGGCGGCTGCCGGACCTGCCCTCGTCGGGTGCTCCAGGTGATCCGCGTGCTGGGCACCCGGTGGGTGGGGCCTGGTGGATTCTGCGGAGGTTTTGCGGAAGTTCTGCGGAGAGCACGGCCGTTCGGGGCGCACCCTGCTTGATCTGCGGAAACAGGTCGGTCGGCGGGATTCTGCGGATTGTGCGGATTCTGCGGAGGGTCACGACTGGTCTCCGGCCCGGTGGGTGGGGTGGACGTAGTACGTCGGGGACGGCTTGCGGCCGGGTCCACGTCGTTCGGGCGGCGGGCTGTGGTGGATGTGGCCGTGCTGTTCGAGCAGGTCCAGGGCGGGGGTGAGGTCACCGACCTTCTTGAACCTGGCGCGGTTCATCGCGGTGAACAGCTCCCGGACGGTGAACGAGGTGGGGTGGGTACGCTCGATCCAGTCCAGGACTACCTGTGCGTCGTCGATGACGGGGTCGCTGCCCATGCGGTCGAACGCGGCGAGGGCGTGGGCGGCGGCGTAGTCGGTGATGCGGCGTGCTGCGGTGAAGGTGTCGGTGGTGATGGCACCGGCCCAGCTGGTGGGGTTGTGGGCGAGGTGGAGCAGGGCGGCGATGCGCGCGGTGAGCCCGGCCTGTTTGCCGCCCCAGTCGCCGAGGTGTGCCCAGGAGCCGGTGACGGGGTGCAGGCGGGGTTCGATCTCGTCTTGCAGGTCGGCCATGAGGTCGTCGGCGGCCGGGGTGAACACGAGCACGGCGGGGTCGGTCCACTCGGCGAGTTCGCGTACCAGGGACCGGATGCGGGTGTCGTAGGCGTCGGCGATTTCGGGCGCCGCAGGGGTGGGGCGGGAAATGCGGCTGCCCACGGTGTTGACGGGCAGGGAATACATGATTCGGGCCAGCAGCCCGGTTCCCCGGAACGCTTCGTTGCGGGCCAAACCGTCCAGGATCGACGGCTGGACGGTCAGGCCCAACGTGATCGCGGGTTCCTCGACGGCGGTGGCTTCCCGTCCTTGCCGGTCCACCAGGTGGAGGTCACCGGCGTGGCCTTTGAGGAACACGTCCAGGTTCGGCGATCCCGAGTAGCGGCCGGCGAGCGTGCCGAACAGCCCGCCTTCGGCCGACAGCACGGCGATCCGGCCGCCGTGGTCGGCCAGCAGAGTCGCGACGACTTCCGGCGTGGCGTCGTCGGCGATCAGCCGCGGGGTGATCGGCATGGCGCTCTTGTCGACCTGCATGGCGGCGTTCACCGCGGCTTCCAGCGCGGCGTCACGGTCGGACAGGTCGGCCGACAACACGGCCTTTTCCGCGCGGGCGGCGAACTCTTCGGCGGCGCGTCGCCCGATACGGGCTGACTCGATCTCTGCTTTCGCCTCGGCGACGAGTTCCTTCTCCACCGCGCGGATCGGCCGGGTCATCGCCTTGAACACGGCGGATTTCCGTGATGCGGGCGGGAGCACGACGACGGAGTAGAGGTTGACCGGCTCATCCCAACCGGGCCGCACCTGGACCCGCACCCGCCCGCCGGCCGCCGTGGACAACGCCACCAGGGCGAGGCATCCGGCGAGATCGGGCGGGGTCTGGGTGAGGTTGGCGACTGCGGTGACGTGGTCGGCCAGCCACGTCGGGAACGCGTCGATCGGGAAGGGCGGGACGGCGCGGCTGGTGCCCAGTGGCATCGGCGCTTCCCACTCTGGCGCCGGGGTGGTGGTGTCGGTTTCGGGAACGGCGTGCAGTGTTCGTGTGGTGCTCATGCTGCGCCGTCCCGTTCGTCGCGGTCTGTGGTGATGATCAGGCGGCCGATGTGTTCGGCGACGGTGGGCACGACGGCGTTGCCGAGTCCGCGACGTCGGTCCACCCCGGCGGAAACCCCATAAGCCACTCCATGAGGTCGGGGTTGACCGGTCCACGGCCGTCCCGGTTGCGCACCGCGTCGGTGAGGTTCCAGTGGTGCCGGTCGCGGCCCAGGACTCCACCGCGACTGGCATCCGATGCTCGTGGTGTGGGCCAGTCCGAACAGCCGCTCACGTGGGTGTGGGGCACCCACTGCACAAGCGGAGGTACGGCCGATGCGGTGTCGGTAGCCGGCTCGAACAAGGTCGGCGTGGACGATGTGAAGTCCACGGGTGAGCAGACCGGGCACGTTTTCCCACAGGACCCATCGGGGCCGTAGGGCGAGGATGACGGCGAGCATTGCGGGCCATAGCCACCGGGGGTCGTCGGTGCCGAGACGCCGTCCGGAGTCGCTGACGGGCTGGCAGGGAAACCCGCCGGCGACGACGTCCACGACGGGCCGCTGTTGGGACTGCCACCACTCGGCGGCGGTGCGGACGTCGTCATGGCGGGGGACCTCCGGCCAGTGTCGGGCCAGCACGCGCTGGCAGAACGGGTCGATCTCGACTTGGCCCACTACGTGCATCCCGGCGCGCTCCAGGCCCAGGGACAGGCCTCCGATTCCGGCGAACAGCTCCAGGACGTTCACGCGGCACCTCGGCGGGTTTGGTCGGCGGGTGCGGTGCGTGGGCGTTGCTGTCCGGCGCGCAAGCCCTTCTCGATCACGCGGCGGATCTCGCGTTCGGTGCACCGGCACGGTCCGTTGATCATGTGGGTAGCGGCTGCGTACAAGGCTTGTTCGGCTTGAAACGCAGGGAGCATCCCGCCACCGACGAGTTGGCCCAGTTGCCCGGATGCGGCGTACAGGACGCTGTTGTGCTCGTTGGGTGCGGCTTGTGCGACGTATCGGCACTCGCCCCGGACAGCGGCGTCGACGTAGGCGGGCAACCGCTGTGAGGCGATCTGAGGGGCCGCTGTGGTGGTCGTGACGGGCTTGGGGGACAGGCGGTGGACCAACCAGGTGGGCAGATCGGCCACGGGGAGGTCTTCCACGAGTTCGTATCGGCCGGTCGGGGTGGTCGATCCGGGGGCGACGACGTAGCCGCCCCAGCCGCGGGTGTCGACCTTCCACCCGAGTCCGTTGCCGGTGGCTCCCTGGGTGTTGCGCAGCTGCGTGCCTTCGGGTGCGTGGAAGTAGAGGTGCCGGCCGCCGCTGGGGGTGTCGACGGTCAGCGTCTCCCACGGCACCGGCTGACCGGCCTGCTGGCAGACCACGGTGAACACGTCGCGTCCGTCCCGGACCCCCTCCCGTTTCCAGCCGTCCGGGGGCACGTCGGCGGGTGAGTCGAGGGTGTCCATGTCCACCACGAGCAGCCCGCTTCGTCCGGCCGCGATGCCGACGTTGCAGCCGCTGTAGCGGCGGCTGTTCCAGAACCACCGCACTTGGTCGGGGTCGTTCATGGCTCGCTGTTCCCATCCCTGGTGGGTGGTGGCGCAGATTCCCGAACGCGGACAGTCGTCCTCGCCGTGCAGAGCGGGCGGCTTCTTCGAGTTGGGCCGGATGGGGAAGACGTGCCAGCCCCGCGCGACGGCATCGAGGGCGACGGTGAGCATGTCGTTGGTGTGCACGGTGGTGGTCTCCTTCCGGTGGTCGGGGCGTGGTGGCCGGGCAGGGTCGCTGCCCGGCCACCACGCGAGGGTTCTCGCCTGTCTTGTGGTGCGGTCAGGTGTTCTTGGACCTGTTTCTGCGGGTCGCGAGTTCACGGGCACGCTCGGCGCAGGTCTGGACCGGGTGGAGCTCGCGGCGCAGGGTGCGGGCGAGGATGACGGCCTTGCTGAGGGCGTATTCGGTGTCGCGGTGGGCGGTGATGGCGGCGTTAGTGGTGGACCGTTGGGCCAGGCGTGCGGCAGCGGTGGTGCACCGGCTGGTCAGATTGATCAGGCGGGCGGTGATGTGCGTCAGCGCGGTGACGATCGCGGGCAGGGCGGCGGGGTCGGTGACAGGGTGGCCGTTGTCGGACAGACGGGTCGCTGCGGTCTCCAGCAGGTCGCGGACGTCCTCCCCCGTCATGGGCGAGCGCTCTCCCGGTCCCGGTTCCCGTGTGCTGTGCGCCTTCCAGGCTGTTTCGTGTGCGCGCATCAGCGCTTGGCGCACGTCGCGTGCGGCGCTGCGGGCGTTGGACGTGGCTTGGTGGATGTCGTGGTGGACTTCGGCGGTGGTGCGGTCGTCGGTCTGCTCGGACAGGCCGCGGGCGCCGGTGGCGCAGTTGCCGAGCACAAGTGCCACGCCGCGGGCGATCTCGGCTAGGTGGCCCACCGCTGCTGCCAGGCGGGTCCGGTTGACGTGGCCGAGGTCGCCCGTCACTCGGTAGGCCTGATCGAGTGCGCTGGCTGCGTCGGTGAGCCTGTCATGGGTGTCCTGCTCGTGCCGGTTCATCTGTTCCTCCTGTGTGGACGGTCAGGCGTGGACGTGGTGTATGAGGGGGCGTTCGACCAGCCGAGCGGCCAGGCGCTCGATGCGGTCCCAGGACCGGACCACCAACAGGGCCGCTTCGCGTTCGATCTCGCGGTAGGTGGGGCGTTCGGTGCGGGTGATGCGGGCCAGACATTCCCGTGCCACGCCGCGGTCGTGTGCGCTGCTGGCGTGCACGTCGTGAGAGACGGCGGCGACGGGCACGCCGTGGACTTGGAGCCAGTGCAGTTCGGTGGGCACACCGACGAGCAGGGCGGTCGCCGCGGCGCGGATGCCGTCGTTGGTGTCGGGGAAGTTCATGTCCACGTCGCCGAACCAGCTGGCCGGGCCGGTCTTCCGTATGCGGATCTTCGGTACCCGGCCGCCCAGTCGGAGCGTGATGACGGCGTGGGCTGCCTCGTGGTGGGAGATCATGCCCAGCGCGTGGCCGGCGGTCCGGTCGGTGGTCGTCTCCACTGCGGAATCCCTCTCTCGTGGACGGTGGTGTGCTGTTCAGATCCGTCGCAGCCGCTTGACCTCGATCAGCGACCCGCCCGCGTCGGCGGCGGCCTGCTCGAAACTGCGGGCGTTGAGGAACGGCATCGGTCGGGGCCAGTCCGACCAGAGCCACCCACCGGGGCACGGGACGAGGTAGCGGCCTTGGCCCCACCGGGCGTCCGGCTGGGCCGTCCAGATGGACAGGTGTTCGGGGGTGGGGTCTCCGGGGTTCCACACGGCGGCGTCGGCAGGGATCTCGGGCTGTTCGGTGCTCATGTGCCGTTCCTTTCAAGAAGACCCACGACAGATGGTCACTGTGCGTAGCGTCAGATGGGCGCGGAAGGTGGAGCCAACGAGTCGTCAGCCTGATTCAGAACGTTGTTATGAAAGGTGTTTCGCGCGCGCACGTGCGCGCGCACGCATTGGGGGCGGGTGCGGGCGTGTCTGACGTGACGTCGCGTCAGGCGTCAGGCACGCCCGCCTGCGTTCACGCTGCGTTACTCATCGGGAGTGCGTAGCGGATCGCGTTGCCGTCCGTCCCCGCTTCGACCAGCAAGCCCTGTCGGGCGAAGTCGGAGAGCACTCCGGACAGCCACTGCCGGGATCGGTCCAACAGCTTCGGGTCCGGCAGGTCCCGCACGGTGATCGCCGTCTGGCCCTGTGCGGCCAGTTCCTCGATCGCGTGGCGGATCATCTCCAAGGCCTGCTTGCGGGTCGGCCGTCCACCGGACAGCGCCATGTCCGGGTCGTCGGGCAACTCCGCATCCGGGTCCGTGTCCAGGTCGGGTTCGTGGTCGATCGGCAACGCGTCCAGCTCGTCGTCGGAGGGCAACGGCAGCGCGTCCAGGTCGCTGTGGTCGACCGGCCCGGAGGCGGGTCGCTGTACGGGCACGGGCGTCCCCTTCGTTGTCGAGGTGCTGCCGGTGCGGGCCGACAGTCCGAGGATCTTCGCTGTGGGCGCCCACAACGGCGGGCGGATGCCCTGGTGAACCCCGATTTCGGTGGCCATCTCGTCGTCGGTGACGTCGAAGGTGCGCCCCGGCACGGCAAACCGCTCCTCCGCGATGCCGGGGCCTTCGAGGTAGTTGCAGCCCGGTCGGCGGTTCTGCCACCGGTCCGGGCGCGCCCCGGCGTCGATCGTCTCCTCGGACAGGGTGAACGCGGCGTCCTCGATGTCCTTCACGCCGAAGCACCACACCCCACCGAGCTGGGACCGGATGTCGGTGGACATCTGCCGGAAGCTGGCCTTCTGCAACGACAGCACCAGCGAGATACCCGCGGAACGGGCTTCCTGCGCGATGCGGGTCACGGTCGCGGCGTCCTCCAACACCCGAGGCGCTTCCTCGACCCACAGCACGAGGTAGGGCATGCCGTGCTTGGCGAACACCTCCGGCGTCCACTGGTCGTAGCCCCACTTGCCGAGCTGGGAGGCCCGGTCGGTGATCGCGTCCGGGACTCCGGCGACGAGGTTCTTGCACGCCTGGTGCCCGGTGACCACGTGCGCGTTGTCGCCCAGGAACCCCACGGTCTGCTCGCCCTTGGACGGGTCCAGCACGATCAGGTTCGCGTCACGGCGGGTCAGGATCTCGGTCCAGGTCAGCTTCGCGCCGTGGGACTTGCCCGACCCGTTCATGCCCTGCACCACGTAGTGGGTCGCGTTGCGCCGGCTCTTCTTGTCACCGGGCAGGAACAGCTGCTGCGGGTCGTTGTCCTCGTACAGGCCCGGCACCACGGCGTCCACGATCGAGCCACCGGGCGCGGACGGGCCGGGCCACGGCTGAGGGTGGCGCAGGACGTCCTGCGGGACGATCGCCATCGTGGCGCGGCTGAGGTTGTCCGGGTCACCCACGATCCGTACGGACCCCTTGTGCAGCCCGAGCACCTGCGCCACCTTGTCGGCCTTCTGCTGGACGTCCTCGACGCTTACCTCACCGGCCGGGAGCGCCAACGGCACGGACACCTTGTTCGGCGCGACCGCCACCGGACCGGTGCGGACCCCGGCGAGCTTGATCTTCTCGAACAGCCCCGACGCGCCGTGCTCGTCGCCGCCGCTGGACAACACACGGCGGATGTTCCACGACAGCGCGACTGCGGCACCGCCGTAGAGGCACAGCCCCACCATCGGCTGCGTCCACGGCGCGACGATTGAACACGCGGTCAACCACAGTCCGCCCAGCCCGGTGG
>NZ_ML775964.1:0-44739 GCF_009769385.1 Saccharothrix deserti | reverse complement strand
GTGGTGGCGGTGGCGTGCAGGCGGGTCACCATGCCGCGCGCGGCACTCGCCTTCCACGCCACCGCCGACAACCCGGTACCCAGCAACGTCAGTCCGGGGGTGACCCAGGGCAGCACCTCGGAGTCCGCGCACAGCAGGTGCGTACCGGCACCGGCTACCCACATCGCACCGACCGCCGCCCATTCCCCGGCGTAGGGGGCCACGCGGGACGCCCAGTACTTGCGAGGGACGTAGTACCCGAACTGCTTGTCCTGCTCGTGCTCGGTGACCGCGTGGCCCCCGCTGCGCTTGCCCATCTCGAACTCCTCTCGTGTGCGTACTGCTCGCGGTCACCCAGGCCGGTACGGGTGGGTCAGGCGTTGAAGTCGAACGCGCGGCCCTTGTCCTTGTGCCCGGCCGCGTCCAGCTCGACCACGTAGTGCTTGCGGAAGGACAGGTAGGTCTTGACCACCGACGTCTGCGCGACCAGCAGCGCGTCGGCGGCGTTGCGCATGTGCCGGGCCACCAGCACGGCCCGCACGCGGGAGTCCGTGCCGAGGAACTTCGGGTCCACCGACTTGACGTACTTCAGCGTCGCCGCCAGCTCCTCCGCGCTCACCATCAGCTCGTGGTGCATCGGACGGAGCACCTTGCGGACGTTGCCGCAGTAGTCGCGGATCTGGCTGGTGGAGAAGAACTCCGGCTCACCGAACGCCATCATCTCGGCCATTTCGGGTGTCCTTTCGGGACAGAGGGAATGGTGATGGTCTGCGCTTTCGGGCCGACCGGGCGACGACACCCACGGGGGAAGGGCGGGTGTCGCACCCTGGACGGTCAGACCGCGTCGACCAGCGACAGCGCCGGGACCGGCGTGTCCTCGTCGGGGCCGGCGGCCAGCAGCCCGACCTGTCCGAGCAACTTCCGGGCGCGGTCCACGCCGCACCCGAGTTCACGCGCGGCCCGGCGTACCGGCACGGTGCCGTCCTCGTCACGGGCGACGAGTTCGGGGTAGGACAGGATGGCCAGCAGTTCGTCATCCGGTCGCGGAGGCTTCGGCGCGGTACGGGTACCGGCCGCGACCGCCTTACGGGTCTGGGGTGGCGTACCGGTACGGACGGCGGTTGCACGTACCGGCGTCGGCTTGTCCGCCACCGGTTCGCGGTGTACCGGGGCCACGTCGGTACGGGTCGGCTGGACGGGCGCGGCCGGGGGAGCGGGTACCGGTGCCGGGGCGGGTGTGGGGTGCTCGTCCACCGACAGGGTCAGCAGGTGCGACAGCAACCCGGCCAGTACGACCGGCCCGGCACCGACCGCGATAGCCGCGGGGGTCGGCAGGTTGCCCACCGACAGCGCGTGCCAGGTGTTGAGCCCCAACTCCATACCGCCGGCCAACACCAGCACCAGCCACGCCCACACCCGCGCCGACCGGGAGTGCGCCACGGTCACCTCGTGCAGTGCCAGCAGCGTCGACAACGCGAACACCAGGGCCAACACCACGGCCATCGGCGTACCCAGCAGCGGCTGAACGGCTTGGACTTCACCGCCCACGGTCAACCCGAGAGCACCCGACATCACCGTGAACAACCCGGCCTTACGGACACCGATCTTCGCCATCACTTCCCCCTCTTCGAACGACGATCGCCGGGGGAGATGTGCACCGTGCCGCGGTCCAACGACCGCAGCAGGCCGCGCGCACCGGCCATGAACGCGGTGAACGCGCCCAGCAGGTACACACCCACCACGCCGAGCACGACCAGGAACCACCCGGAGCCGTCCGGGACCACGATCCACGCGACCGCCACGACCACCGCCGGCCAGAACAGCAGCCGCAGCAACGACCACGCCAGCACGAACGGCAGCAACGCCACCTTGATCACCCGGCTCATCACGCCACCGCCTGGAACGCGTCGGTACCGGGACGGAACTCGAACGTGGTGCAGCGGTTGCAGGTGACGTAGGAGTTGGTGCACCGGCCGTCCGACGTGCGCGGCACGAGCGGGTGCATCGACTTGCCCGCGATGCACGCACACCACGACACCTGGCCCCACTGGTGGCCTTCGACCTCGCAGACCTTGCGAGCGGTGCAGTACTGGCAGACCAGCCGTCCGCCCGACTGCACCGACCAGCCTTCGTCGGCGGCGTAGGCCAACGCGTCGTTCTCGGTGTCGAAGTGGGGTTCCCCGTATTCGCTCTCGGGGTTCTCGCGGCATTCGTCGCAGACGAGTGCGACGCAGGTCAGGGTCTTGAGCATCAGGCAGCCCTCATCTCGGGGTAGTCCTCGGTGGTGTCCGCCGCGAAGCAGTCACGGCATTGCTTGAGCGGCCCCACGACGCAGTGGTCCACGTAGGCCATGTGTGTGCGGCAGAACCGGCGGGCGCGCATCATCGCCTTGTGCGCTGTCCACCTCGCCGGGGTCATCGGCCGCACCACGGCGGCCAGATCGACCCGGTACAAGGCAGCCCACCGACGCCCGCGCTTCCACTTGATCTGCGCAACCGGCCCGTGTCCACCCGGCCGCAACCCTGCCGCCCGCAGCTGTCGACGCGTCGCCAGACCTCTTGGCGCGGCACCGAACCTGAACGTCGGCAACCCGTCCTCGTGACGGGCCAGCACATGCCGCCCATCCCAGAGCTGCACCACGTCCACGCGCGAACGGCGCGACATCACGCCACCCGCTCTACGGGTTCCACGGCGTCCAACGCGTCGAGCAGCCGTTGCGGGGAGATCTCCACCGGTCCCCCACGGGCGTCCACGACCAGACCGAGCACCTGGGCCAAGGTGATGAGCTGGGCCAAGTCCAAGTGGTCCCACACCTCGACACGGACCGCGTCCATACCGGGCGCCGACACGAGCGCGGTCGCCGTGATCCCGTAGTAGGTGCTGTGCGGGGTGATCACCACAGTGGTGCCCAGCGCCAACGCCCAGCGTGCGACCGCCCCCAACTCCGACCGGGCCGGGAGCTGAAACCGGATCTCGCCTGGCGAGTAGCCGCTGACACTGACGTCGATCACACGGGGCGCGTCGGGGTGCTCACGCAACACCCGGGCAGCCAGCTCCACCAATTCCGCCAGCGCGCTCATCACGCCACCTCCGGCAACGCCGTGGTGGACGCCAGCGCGGCCTGCTGACAGGACTTCTTGTACTCGGTGATCGCGTCGGCCTCAACGCGCAACGCACCCTTGCCGGTCCCGATCTTCAACGCCCGCAACGCACCGGACTCGATCGCCCGGTAGATCGTCGCGACGGAGACGTCGAGCATCTCCGCGACCGCCTTCACCCGGTACATCCGGGTACCGTCAACCTGCATCGTTGGCCTCCTGCGCCTCGATGTGAAGTGCCGCCCCGGTTGGGTGTTGGAGCACCCAACCGGGGCTTCTGGCTGTCTGTCGCGACTCCCGCAACCGCTGCGATCACTGCGACAACAGCAAGCTAGCAGGTGTACTAGCACGCAGTCAACATGGCGTTCTAGTACACCTGCGCTAGCCGTCCGACCTGCTGGTTTCAGGCTTGTTAGAGTGGGCGTACTAGAACGCTGGCGACATGCCGGAGGAGGGTTGAAGTGCCAACGGTCGAACGCCCTGAGCCGCCGTACTTGCAGGTGGCCCGTCACTTCCGTGATCAGATCAAGGCGGGCGAACTCAAAGACGGGGATGCCCTGCCGTCCACCCGTGAGATCGCCCGTACCTGGGGTCTGGCGCTCGCGACAGCCGCGAAGGCGTTGTCCACTCTTCGTTCGGAAGGGCTGACCCGCGCCGTGAGCGGCGTCGGTACGGTCGTGCAGACGAAGGGCGCACTTCACCACTCGGCACGCGATCGCAGCATCGCGATCCATCGGACAGGCAAGATCTACCCGCCTGGCCACTACGCCAAGATCCGCAGTGCGGCGTTGAGCCCCGCGCCCGCCCACGTGGCTGACGCGCTTGGCCTCGATGAGGGAGCGCCGGCCATCCGCCGTCAGCGGACCACCTACACGGCCGACGACACGCCGGTTTCCACCTCAGTGTCGTGGTTCGACGGAGGCATTGCCGCAGCTGCGCCATTGCTGCTCTCTACGGACCGGATCATCGAGGGCACGCCTAAGTACGTCGAAGCCCAAACCGGGCGTTTGGCTGTTGCTACGTATGTTCAGCATGCCGCTGGGTTCGCGACGGCGGATGAGGCTGTCGAACTGCGAGTGCCCGAAGGGTCAGCGATACTGATGAGCCGCAATCGGTTCATTGATAGTGATGGCGCTGTTCTGGAATACGGCGAATCGACAGCCTTGCCGGATCATTGGGTTTTCTACGAGTATACTCACGAGGATGCGGAATGAAGCATATCCACAGTGGTAAGGTTCGCGATCTGTACGAGCTTGACGGGGATATCCTTCTCGTCGCTTCTGACCGGGTTTCGGTCTACGACGTTTCGCTTCCTACGCCTGTACCTGATAAAGGTGCTCTTCTGACTCAACTGTCAGCCTGGTGGTTCGACAAGTTGGGTTCGATCGTTCCGAACCATGTCATCTCGACTGAGGACGTACCTGCCGAGTTCGCGCGGAGGGCGATCCGCTGCAAGCCGCTGAAGATGGTCCAGGTTGAGTGCATCGCACGCGGGTATCTTGCTGGTCTTGGACTACGCGAGTACCAAAGGGATGGGACAGTCTCCGGAGTGTCCCTACCGCCTGGCCTTGTCGAGGGCAGTCGACTCCCTGAGCCCATCTTCACACCGACGACCAAGATTTCTGATACTGGTCACGACGAGTTCATGACCTTTGATGAAGTTGCCAACGATGTCGGTCGTGAAACGGCTGAGCGTTTGCGGGACCTAACCATCGAGATCTATGCGAAGGGCGCAGAGCACGCCGCAACAACCGGCATCATCATTGCAGACACGAAGTTGGAGTTCGGCTTCGATTCTGATGGTGTGCTGACACTTGGCGATGAAGTCTTGACGTCTGACTCTTCACGCTTCTGGCCTGCTGACGATTGGGAGCCGGGGCGTCCGCAACACGCCTTTGACAAGCAGTTCGTGCGCGATTGGTCGCTTACCACCGGATGGGATAAGACGCCTCCGGGGCCGGAGATGCCGGAAAACATCGTGCAATCAACCCGTGAGCGGTACATCGAAGTATATGAGCGCATCACCGGCTTGAAGTGGAGCTGACATCATGGCTGAGAAGTGGGATCACTACAACGCGCGCAACCTCGTTGACGACGTGGTGCAGCTGCTTGAGCAGCGTGGCACTACGCCAGATAGGGAGCGCATGAAGTCCACGAAGCGGGAACAGTTGGAGGCTGCGCAAAAATTGCTCAGCAGTATCGGTATCGTGCCAACTCTAGCACCCGAGGATTCGCTCGATCTGGATGGGCACATGGACTACAACCGCCGAGTTCACGGCGACTGACCCAAGTCCTTTGGTCGTACTCGTCAGCGTGGTACGGCCGTATGGCTGTTTCTCTTCGTCTTCAATGTGGCACCCTGCCGGGGCTGTACGCGCCACGCTCTGTTTGAGGCCGCTCTGTCAGAGGCGTGGACCCGCCTTCCGCACCCACGCCCGCTGGCGTTCGGAAGCCATGCGCAACCCCGGCAGGCGCCGCAAAGAGAATGCACGGTGACCCGTCATTCCCAAATGCGCGGCTCGTGTTCATCCTTGCGAGGGAGGAGCCGGGTAACGCGCTGGGGCGGCTTTCCTGCGGACGGTGTAACTTTCCACCTACGCCCAGCACTGTCTACAAGGCGAATAGATAGAACTCGACACTTGACCCCTCTGGACGCGTCAAGTTGACATGCCTCTTTAGGTGCTGTGTGGCCAAAGTCTAGGGTGTTCGTTAGCTCCACGGTCTGCTCGGGAGGTACTGTTATGTGATCGTCGATTTGCAGGACCGTTCTCATTCCCGGAATCTGTTTCCAAATACCGCCGCCATGTTCGGCGAGTTCGCTATGCCTCGGCTCGTCCGGAGCCATCCAGGTCGTCTCATATTCGAACACAATGCGGACAATTTCAACCGGAAGGTCGGAAGAATTCCGGATGTACTTATGCGCTTTGCCGACTTGTACCCTACCTTGCTGAAATGGAAGTTTTTGCTCGTACTCGACCCGTGCCCATGCGCCAACCCGACTGACTTGTGCAACATCGCGCTCATTTCGATCACGGAGAAAAATGCGGAATGCGAGCAGCAGAGAGCCAGCTCCGAGCCAAGCCGGGACACTTCCCCAATCCACCACAGTCAGGAACATAGCAGGGCGACAGCCGTGAATCCGGCAACTCGCGACCAGGAGCGACAGCGGATCGCAGTGTGTCCGGTCACCCTCCAGCCAAGGCTGGGGTACGTGCCAGCAGCCGAGTCTGTAGGCAACCCAATGCTTGGCCGCGTTGTAGACGTGCGCTTGACGACCGATCAAGTGCGCACACCTACGCCTAGCGCTCACCCGACCCAGGGCCTGACGGATTTCGGCCGTCTTTCTCGCCGTCTACCGACCCCTGTCAGAGCCCGCCGCCATCAGCGCGCTTAGCGTCACGAACGCCCACTGTGGATCCGCTCAGGCTGCAGAGGCTCTAAGGTCAAGGGTGGCCGTAGGCCGTCGCGAAGCGATGTGAAGCACTCCTGGGATTGGAGGGGCGTCCGGACACACCGCGCCTTTGTCGTCTCCGGAGGTGTGCGCGGCCCATTCAGGCAGACATATCGACACATGATGTGCAACGATGCGGTAGTCGAGAGGATGGCAGTTATGCGAGTACGCGCGATTTTCAATCTTTACCTCGATTACGTGCTTCCGAGATTGACGGACAGTGTCGAGCCGCTAGGGGTCAATATCCAACACGAGACTTTTAAGGCGGCAGTCAAGCCAAGAGGAGTTAACGATAGAATATTTCCGGAGGACGTGGACCGCTCCCTGTCCGAGACGAGTGTGACGCTTACCTCTCTAGACGGTTCTGGCGCATCACTCGTTCGACACGTTCGAGACCTGGCTTTGGATCGCATAAATGTCCAACTCGACATAGATGTCGACATAAACCCCGACAATGCAGAAAGCCTTTCGCAGTTCTGGCTTCAGCGCGCGGTCCAAGTGGCAAACTTTTATCTCGAACACTATCGTACTGTTGCGCGTTCACCATTCGTGCGTAAGATTTCTCGACGTTGGCACCCCATCGAGAAGCGATTCGCGGTCAATGTGCCTCACACTGCGACCTGGTTCGATCTAGAGAACGGTTCGCCGCTCAAGGTTTTCAATGGCTTCAACGCGGTACTTTCCTCAGGTGCGATCTCATCACCGGAGACTGGATTCGTAGCAGTAGCTGCACTAAGGGACAGCATGGCTGGTGGGGTTGAACCGCCACTGAGTGTAGCTCTTCTCGTTGACGCGGAGGCCGCTGTACACGTACTCAGCCTTCGGGAGGCCACCCTTTATATGGCCACTGCGGCCGAGGTGGCTGTTAAAAGGTACGTCTCAGACAGAGGTGAGGATTCAAACCCGGACGTAAGGAGTGCGCTCAAGCGCGCTGGCGAAAGCTTCGCAAAGCGGCACCTTGATTTAGTTCCGGAAATTCTCGACGGCAATACATTTTCTGGAGAGAATCCAGCTATGTTCAGCCTGGTTGAGCAGATGTACCGTCAGCGGAATGACCTTATGCATGGCGGCGCGTTCGGTGGTGACATAGAGTCGATGTCTGAAGCGGATCGACAAGAGCTTGTCTGGTCCTGGCTTGTCGCGACGTGGTCAGCCGTTGATTGGATCGCCAGCCTTCTTGATTCTGGCGAAAGTTCCAGCGACGATAACTAGGCCACTGCATGCGTCCAGCCATAACATACGCACCTGTCGTCTATTGCAGCGACTGTGAGCCGCAGGCGAGGCGTCGCTGCGTGTGCGCACCTGGGGTCAACAACCCATCTATTTCGCGAGATAGATGACCGCCTTGCGCAGGATATCCTTCTCAGACTCCAGCTCCACCACCCGCTTGCGCAGTTCCCGCAGCTCTTGGCGCTCATCGGCCGACACACCGTCCGGCACCGGGGCAGCCTGCGCGTGCTCGGCGGTGCGCACGCAGTTGCGTAGGGTCTCGTAGTCGACTCCCAGCTCACGGGCCATCTGTCGCAACAGTAGGTCCGACGGGCGGGCCAACAGTCGGGAAGAAACTATGGGCTGGCTTCGGAAACTAGAAAAATAAGGAGCTTCTACGCCGAGTATCACCGCCGGTGGACGTTTTCGATATCCGACATACCGGCTTGCCTTTGTGTTCGTACGTCCTTCGGACCGGTTGCAGCCTGGACAGAGTAAACCGCGAACCAACCCGGTTGAATGGTCGTGATCGACTTGAAGCTCACCGATAGGCCGCAGCCCGGCTCTTGGTCCTCGCGCAGAGATGCTTCGACCGCAGATTGCACACCTCCTGTCTTGCCAGTACCACAACAGGCTCCTAATGTCCTCGAAGCGTTCTGCTTCCGGGCGGTCGAGACTGAAGTCGCACATGGAGGTCTTAAATCTCTCAACGAGGTAATCTACTTTCCAGGACTAGCAGGCCGGATCGATGAGTTGTCTTTTGGCTGCCACTCTATGCGACATGTCGAAAATTATAGCCAACCCAGAAAGGAGTGCTCACCGAACCCGGCGCTTAGAAGGCAGCATCTCCAAACTGCTTCCGCCACCTTCCGCGGGGTGGCGGCTCAACATCCCCACCGGCCGCGTCTCTTCGGCCCTACTTGCCCGGGTATCAAGTGAGTCCGTCGCGAGCGACCCTCACACTGCCAGCAATCAGTGGGTCAGCCCTCCCTCGCGTTCGGCCAGCATGGCGACCTTGCGCTGCGGTGCTGTCCGGCGGTAGTTGTAGCGGTCACTCGCCAACGACGTACCGATAGGTCTCGCAGAAGTTCCCGCATAGAGAAACCAACACCCTAACTACTGTAGTTGGAGGGGTGGCGGGGGACGGCGACGCCGACGGCTGTGAACGGGGCGGTGAGCAGGGCGTACTGCTCGGCGGAGAGCGTGGCGGGTTTCCGTACAGCCCTGGCTGCGATCACGCAGGCGGACTTGGCGTCCGAGTGGAGCCCCGCGCGGTACGCGTTGAGTTCCTCACTGCGCGGAAGCAGTGCCGACCTCACTGCGTGGTCGAGCTCGGAATTTTCCGATGCGGAGAGCCTGAGGGCACGGCTCGCTTCACGGCCGCCCTGCCGACGCAGGCCGACGGCGTGGGTCGAACGCGGCGGCGAGCGTCTCGGGCGGCAGCGCCGCGATGGTTGCTATGAACCGAGCCGTGGCGGCATCCACAACAAGCTCCTTCTTCAGTATGCAACAAAGGGAGTGCGACATGGATTCCATCACCTGGCACACGCTCTTTGGGGACCTCGGCACTGCTGGAACGCTCACGGTACGGGAGTTGCCCGACGGACTCGGGATCTGTGTGTGGCCGGCCAGCGTCCGGGGTGGAGGAAGCATCTTCGTGGGTGGAGGCGTCCAGCCCGGCCCGCGCTGTCGCCCGCACGTTCACCGCATTCGCCCAGGCGTGGAAGGAGTGCGAGAGCAGGTCAGGAGTGGATTCCCGATTCCTTTGCGGCTCTGCTTGACGGCGGCACTCTCTTCGGATCATGACCACCTGGAAGGGACCAGCCGAGCTCCTCGCTGAGGACGGACTCGAGTTCGACCTGCCAGACTCCTCCCAGACGCCGGCCGACGCCGCGCGTCGAGGCCCGCTACTCGGGCTCGGCCGCGACGATCCGGACGTCCTCAGCGATCGGGTCCTCCATGACCCTGGCCTGGTAGCGTTCGGCGCCGACAAGATCGAAGGTGCCGTACGACGCCATCGAGCTGCCCTCGTAGGTCCACTCCACGCGGTACCGCTCTGCCACCAGCTTCCCTCCCACTTGCTTCAGCCGCCGGAGCGCTGTCCGACCCGAACCGTACTCCGCCCGTCGTTTGCACCACACGACGTACGCTCGGCCGCAAATGCCACAACCGCCCACTTTCTTGCTATGTAGCGGCACCGGAGGAGGCCGCCTCGAAGGCGAGAAGAGTCTCTGAACACGAGACGGCCAACATGCCCTATGCCTGGGCAAGATCCATCACCGTACTTGTCAGGTCATCAAGTAGCGCGGCGCTCGTGGACCACGTGTGGACCAGAAACCCAGCAATGGCAGCAAGACCTGAGACGCTAGCTTGCGTGAGTCGACAGTGGAGACTGCGTTTTCCCAGCTAGAGGGCTACCCGGACGTCCTGGGGGTCAAGGGGTCGCAGGTTCAAATCCTGTCGTCCCGACGGCCGAAAGAGCCCGCTGATTCAGGTAAAACACCTGGTCAGCGGGCTCTTTGCTTTCGCTTGTGGATCTTGTCTTTGATCTTGTCGTCGTCTCACACGGTGGTGAGTGACTAACTGAGTGACTACGGCTTCGCTGCTGAGTTGGTTGCACTCGCTGTCTGTCGGGCTTCAGGTGATGGTTGACGGTTTGGCTTCACCTGATTCTTGACGTCGGACCTAGCCAGGTAAGTGGTGCTGTGCGCGCTTGTGGATGGCCACGAGGCTGGTGGTTCGGGCTGCGATGACCAGCAGGTGATGCTTGACCCAGGTGCACGGACTGCCGCGAGACCCGGTAACAGGCGGCGACCTCGGCGACAGGGACGCCTGCCAAGACCTCCATCACCGCGTGATAGCGCTGGCCGGCGAGCGAGCTCGCCGCATTGTCATCAGAGACCACGGCCACCATGGCAAGGAGCACCCGGCTTGGGACGAGCGCCGAGTGGCCGGTTCAGCGGAGCTGGGCACGGCGCTTGACTGTCGCACCTGTGGACTGATTGACGCCTGACAGCGCCAATCAGTCCACAGGCTTGCTATCGCCGGTTCGGGCGCGTAGCAGCCTACAAAAGCGTGACGGTCGGCCCGAGCCTTGGTCGAGCCGGGCCGCCATCAGGAATGCTAACTAGAACTTATCTGCGAGATGGGGCTAGATAGCGAAACCTGCGGTGTATAGACACTCGTTCACCGGAGGATCGGCCGTATTGAACGGGATTGCAGCCCCGGGCTTACTGGTTGACTCGAGATCTTTCTTGAGTTGGCTCACATCGTAGCCTTCCTGTACAACACCTAGGCTGCCAAGGCAGCGGATGGCAAGTTTATAAGGATTCCTTTCGCCATCTGGGGAGATTATTTGCATCCGGTAGGCCGCTTCTATCCGCATTATTGTGCCATTGGCGCATTTTTTCGATATTCTCGCGGTAACGCTCGGCGTTGCGCCCGAATTTGACGTTCTGCTGGTGACCCTTATGAGTCCGTTGGAGAGTTGTGAGTAATTTTCGTCAAGTCCCTCACTGCTCGCGCATTGCCTGTAGAGCTGAAAGGCGCCCTCGTAGTCTTGCCTTGTCACGCCCCCTCGAATGAGCGCATTTCTGAAGGTTTCCCGCTCAAAATCTGAAGTTGCCTGCTCGAAGTCTAACTCAAACTGCATGCGAAGAGCTGGCGGAAGATTAGGGGAGACTTCGGGCGGAGGTGCGCCCGAGCATCCGCATATAAAAGACAAAACGGCCAGCCAGTAGATAACAAAGCGCCTCGATCTCTGCGCTGCACTCAAAGCGTCACCTAAGTGCTACGTGATAGATTTCAGAACAGTGAACTAGTTTGCATATGCGGCTGCGTATGCGTTAGGAGCCCCGGGGTAGTGGAATGCCCGAGCCCAACGATAACCTTGTGACCAGCCCGTATCTTCGTATAGGTCACCATGGGCGGCAATGCAGCGGTTCTGGTTCTGTGCGCAACCCCAACTCTCCGCATCAGCTTGAGAACCGGTCTCCCGACTCGCACTGGCGTAGTACCAGCAACCGTCAGCCGCTTTTGCGGGCATTGCAAACGTGACGTTTGCCGTTAGAAGGATTAAGGTTGCAGATAACGTGAACAGTGTCCGATTCATCTTTTTCCAAAAGTATGACAATGAGATCATTTTGGCTCCAAGGTGTTACGTTTGCCGTACTTTGATAAAGGTACATCTAGGTCGTGACTTACTCAAGGATTAAAGCCCGCCGACCAATGGTCGTGTCTGGTCGGCGGGCTGTCGTGTCTGTTGTCGTGAGTCAGCTTGCTCTGGGGAAGATGCGGTCCATCGCGGTTGCGCCCTCGACCATCACGGGCACGATCTGGTGTCGGTACACCGCTTCGGTGACCGCAGTGCCGCTGTGGCCTACTAGGCGCGCGATGTCCTCCAGCCGCACACCGGATGCGGACAGCACCGACACGAAGCTGTGCCGCATCTCGCGCGGTGTCCAGTCCTTCGGGTTGAGCCCCGCGGCCTTGACCACGCGCCGGAACGCGCGCCGGACGTTGTGCGAGTCCAGCTCGGTGCCGACCTGCGAGGCGAACACCAGCCCGTGTTCCTGCCACCGCTTGCCCGCCAGCTCGCGCCGCGCGGCCTGGTGGACGCGGTGCGTCTTCAGCGCGTCCACGCACCGGGTCGGCATGGCCAGCGTGCGGCGCGATTTGCCGGTCTTGGTGTCGCCTCCCTGCCGAACCGACCTCCACACCGAGATGGACGGCAACACCACCGGATCACCGTCGGGTTCGCCCACCAGGTCCACGTGATCCCACGTCAGGGCACGCAGTTCCTCGGTGCGCGCGCCGATCAGCAGGGACAGCACCACGTAGGCGTACAGCGGCGAGCTTTCCGCGACGTTGAGCACCGCCTCCACCTGTTCGAGCGTCAGCGCCTTGGACGGGCGGCCCTGCTGTCCGGTGGGCACCTCGCACAGCTGCACCACGTTGCGCTTGACCTTGTCCCGCGCCTGCGCCATGCGCACCGACCGGTTCAGGATCGAGAACGCCAGGCGCACGGTTCGGGTGGACAGGGTCAACGCCAGTTCGGCCAACCACTCGTCCACCTCGTCGGCGGACAGCCTGCGCAGTTTCTGTGCCCCCAGGTTCGGGATGATGTGACCCTCGGCGATGTAGCGGTAGTTCTTGGCGGTTTCCGGATCACGGCCGCGCAACCCGTAGTCCAGCCATGCCGCGACGGCTTCCTTGACGGTGTAGCCGTGTGGCGCGATGGCCAACCCGTCGTCAAGGTCGCGCAGGATCTCCTTGAGCTTGTCCTTGGCTTCGGTCTTGGTCTTGCCGCTGGCCTTACGGACGATGCGCTTGCCCTTGGCGTTGAACCCGATCTGGGCGGTGGCGATCCACCGTTGGCGCTTCTCGTCCCAGTGCAGACCGCCGTCCCCGCGGCTACGCCGTTTCGTCATACCGCACCCCCGCTTCCTGTTCCAACAGCTTCACGTACGCCTTGATCGCCGATGCCGTAATGAAGGTGGCCCGTCCCTGCTTGACGAACTTGATCCGACCGGCGCGCATCTGCTCGTAGAAAACGCTCCGGCTCAGCGACAGAAGCGTCATTGCTTCAGTCACCTTGTACATGTATTTGGTCATTTCGGTGACGGTTCCGTCGGCGCTGCTCATCGAGCCTCCTTGGCTTTGTGGTCGCGTCGTTGTCCGCAGGTAGTGCTCACGGATGGCCGCCTTGGCGTGTGGGTGGGTGGTCTGGGGCGTCGGATGCGTGCGTGCTGGCGGGTGTGGGGTCGGGGTGTCAAACCCGCAAACCCGCCAACCGGCCCCTGTCGGGTCTGTGACCTGCGGTGATGCGTCGCGGGTTTAGGTGTCGGCCAAACCCGCACCAAAGCCGCAGGCGGGCCTGCCAAACCCGCAGGCGGGTCTGTGGGGCCGGTCTGAGGGCTGTGCTGCTACTGCCAGAGGTCGGCTTGGCCAGCCGGGTCCTGGTCGTCGGCCTGGTGGTCGTCGTCGGTGCGGGTTTCGACCCAGAAGACGCGGGCGTTTTTGTGGCTGTCCATCGCGGAGCGGATGACGTAGTCGCCGTGCCAGCGGCCGACGTGGCTGATGAGGTGGCGGCCGATGGATTTGGTGGAGGGAGTGCGACCCAGGTCGTCGGTGAGGAACGTTCCTTCCCACCGGTCCACGGGCTGGTTGTCGATGATCTCGATCTCGGCTTGTTGGCGTAGCTGTCGGCTGGTCATCGGGCGGTCGTGGTTGAGTTCGTGCCAGCGGGCAAGAAAGGCGACCCATTCGGCGTCCTCGTCGTCGGCTTCGCGCATCTCGGTGAGGTTGTCGAGAAAGCCGTCGATGCCGTGGTGGGCGAGCAGCCCGCCGGAGGCTCCGGCCCAGGCGGTGAACTGGCGCATGGTGTGCCCGGAACGGGGTGCCCCGGCATTGATCCAGTCCATGACCAGGACCAGCAGGTGCCGCAGCACGGTGACACGGTTGGCCGGGTTCTTGAGCCAGATATCCAGATGGGGGATGCCGAACGCGGTCTGGTCGCGCTGGTCGGGGTGCGGGTCGTTCGGGTCGAGACGGACCAGGACGGTGCGGGTGGCCATGTCCCCGCCCAACCGGATGTTGTTGCCGGTGGCCAACCACAGCCGGTTGTTGGTGGCGGTGAACCCGGCACCGGAGGAACCGAGCATCCGGGCGGACCACTGCGACCCGGTGAGCAATTGGGCGAGCACGGCGGAGGAGACGACGGTTCCTTCCGCGATGTTGTCCCACAGCATGATCGGCGAGGCGCTGTGCAGGGCGCTGGTGATGGATTTCTCCAGTTCGCTGTCGTCGCCCTTGCGCCACACGAGGTTCTTGCAGCCGTAGATGTAGCCGGGGATTTCGGCGAGCAGGGTTTTACCGCTGGACTGGGTGGTGGCGGAGATCAGCCCGAACGGGGTCAGGCACCCGAGGTAGGGACGCAGGATCGGGGCCAGCAGCAGGGCCAGGTGGTTGGCGCGGTCGGCGGGCGCGACGAACGGGAAGTCACACAGCAGCCGGTGGAGCAGGAAGTGTTTGGCGTCGGCGACTTCGGCGGCGGTGGGGTGGGTGGGGACGGGTGGCATGGGGGCGGTGGGGGCGTAGTAGAGACCGGTGGCGGGGTCGTAGCCGGTGGTCTGGATCAGGGTTCCGTCCGGGCGCAGCACGGGTGAGCCGACGACGCCGTTGAGCGGCCGGACGCCGGGCCAGTAGCGGGAGGACAGCACCGCGGACAGCGCGGTCTTGGTGGGGCTGGCCTCTACTTCCACCGTCTCTTCGGTTTGCTTGTCCTTCTTGAGCCGGTGGACGTAGGTGTGGTGGGCGAGCAGGAAGGCCAGTCCGGAGGCGGTGAGCGGGTCGGCCTGTACGGGCAGTGCCGTGGGCTGCTCGGCGGCCTGGTCGGCGGTGAGGGCGGGGCCGGAGACGCGGGAGAGGTGTACCAGTTGGCCGCCGGAGACGAACACGTCCGGCAACACGCCTTCCGCGACGGTCGTGGTGAGCACGCGGATCGTCTCGGCTTCGCCGCCGATCCGGATCGGCGGCCGGTCGGCGGGCGGGGTGTCCCCGGCGTCGGCGGGCGCGTCGATGGGCGTGTCGGTGGTCGCGGCGGCGGTGGTCATGTGGTGCTCCTGTGCTCTGGTGCGGGTCGGGGGTGGCGGAACCCGGACGCGATCGCGTAGCGGATCTCCCCGGCCGGGAGTGCGGCGTGTCCGGCGGCCTCGGTCAACGCGGTCTCGACCTGTGCGCGGTCGATCCACCCGGCCGCGACCATGCCCGCCAGCCGTGAGGTGGAGCGGAACAGCTTGCGGTTGCGGCCGGAGTCCGCGGGCATCTCGGCGAGTTCGGCGCACGCCGACCGCAACGCTCCCGCCGCGTAGCGGGCCTCCCGCTGGTCGTCGTGGGCGGTGATCGTGACCGGCGGTGCCGCCGATGCGGTGGGGGTGGCGTGTTTGTCGTGGCCGGTGCGGATCAGCTCCGCCGCGAGCCAGCCCGGTAACGGTGCGGGCGTGACGGTGGTCGAGGCGCGTTGGTAGGTGCCGGCGGCCGTGGTCGAGCCGGGCAGGATGACGTACCCGCCGTAGGCCTTGATGTCGATCTGCCACCCGAGTCCGGTGCGTACGGTGTCGTCGCCGTCACGGACGCGGCCGGTGCTGGACTTCCACCGCCCCGGCTGGGCCGCGTACAGCAGGTGCAGCCCGCCCGAGGGGGTGTCGGTGGCCAGGGTTGTGGCCACGGCGGCACCCCGCAGGCCAGCCAGCGTCGCGTAGGTGTCGATCCCGTCCACCGGCAGCGGGTCGCCCGCAGGCCACGGCACGCCGTTGAGCGGTTGGGCGGGCGGGGTGCCGCCGTGGGCGTCCAGGTCGACGCACAGCAGTCCGGAGACGCCCAGGTGCACCGCCCACACGCTCGTCCGCCACCGGCCGGCCCAGCGGGCCACCACGGCGGGGTCGCTGCTGGCCGCCCACACCCCGTGGCACAACGCACCCGCACCGCGGGCCAGGCAGGCGCACTGTGCCGCGGTGTGCCCGCCGCCGCCCCGGCAGTCCGGGCACCCGGCCAGGGGCCGTTTGGTGTCCGGGTGCAACGGCAGCACGTGCCACCCCAGGTGGGCCGCCACCCACCGGGCCACCCCGGCCGCGCGGTCGGCGGACGACTTCGTGGTCATGGTCGATCCCTCCAATCTGGACAGTGATCGGCAACGTGTGACAAACCTGCTGGTGTCAGGCGGCGTGTCCGAGGGACCGGGCTACGGCGTTGACCAGGAACTCGGCGGCGGGCGGGGTGACGCCGTTGCCGAGCTGCTTGACCCGCTCACGCTTGGTGCCGGTGACGATGTAGCCGGGGGTGAACGCCATCGCGGCCTGGATCTCCCGGACGGTGAGCATCCGGAACGTGCAGTCCTCCACCTGCGGCGGCGTGTCCGACCAGCCCACGAGGGACTGATGACCGGCCGTGGTCAGCGTCCGCATCGGCTCGGCGACCGGCGTGGACAGGTAGCCCTCGTCACCGCGGACGGTGTTGTGCCGCACCAACATGTGATGGTTGCCGCTGGCGGTGACGGTGGCCAGCGGCTCACGGACGTCACGGGCCGTGCTGCCGCCGCCGCGCAGTTCCGCGATGAACGCCAGCCCGTACCGGTCCAGCGTGGTCAGCGTCCCGATCGGCCGGTCGGCGGGGTGCGCCGTCCCGGCGGTGGAGTAGTACGGCACCACCAGCGCGGACTCGTGCCGCGTGGTCTGCGTCCGCAGCGGCACCGACACGGGCGCGGCGGCGTTGCCCGGCCGGCCCTCGACCGGCACGATCAACCCCTCGTTCTCCCGGGTCGTGCGAGCCCGGAACGGCATCGAGACCGGGTGGGCGTCCTCGTTCCACGTCCCGCCCGACGGGACCAGTTGCGGCACGCCGTACCGCGTCAAACCGGCCTTGATGCGCGCGAGCGTCTTGGCCGACAGCGGCTTGTCGCGGTCGCCGATGCGTTCACCCGGTGTGGCCCAGTCGATCGCGGACGCGGCGGGCAGCGCGTACGGCTCGACCGGCCGGCCGCAACCGGGCGTGGTGCACACGTAGACGTACTGCGCCCGGTAGCGGCCCCACCGCGCCAGCGGCCACGACTTCGACCGCGCCTTGAACGCCTGCCGGGTCTCCACCTGGCGGTCGCACGCCGTGCACCAGCCCGACGGGCGCACCGCGAGGTCCGGCGCGCGGTTGCCCTTGCGCCAGAACACCACGTACATCCTGTCCCTCGATTGCGGCGCCCGTGGCGCGGCGATCGCCGGCGCATGCATGCTGTTGAGGAACACGATGTCGTGGTCGTAGCCGTAGGAGTCCATCGCCATCAGCCACGCGCCGAACGGCTCCCAGTTCGCGGCGTCGACGACGTTCTCCACGATGATCGCGTCGTAGCGGTGCGCCTCGGCGAACCGAGGCACGTCCCACATCGTCGCCCGCGACCGCTCCGCGACGTGGTCCGGCACGGTCTCGCCGAACAGGTCCGGGCCGGACTGGCGACGCTTGCGGCCCTTGGCGACGCTGTGGTTGGTGCACTCCGGCGACGCCCACAGGATGTTCGTCCGCCGGTACCGGCGCGGCTCCACCTGGGAGATGTCGGCGCAGTCGTGCGCGCAGTCGGGGAAGTTCGCGGCGTGGGTCTCGATGGCGCGCGGCGAGTGGTTCGCCGCCATGACCAGTTCCACACCGGGGACGGCGGTGGCACCGAGACCGGAGCCACCGGCTCCGCAAAACAGGTCCGTGACGGTCAGCATGCTGCAACTCCTCTGTGGACGGGTGACGGGCGGGCGGGTCAGTCGTGGTCGCGGGGGTGGTCGTCGGCGCACGGCGGGCACAGCCAGTGCTGTCCTTCGTGGGGGTTGGTGTGTTCGCGCCACTGCTCCGTGCGGGCGTGGGTGACGAGTTCGGCGCGGGTGGTGTGGTGCAGGGGCCGGTCGTCGCCGATCTCGTCGTCCCAGTCGGTCAGCACCGCGGGTGGTCGGTCGGGGTTGCCGGGGGTGGTGCCGCGACCGCGTCCGCAGCCGGGTGCGGCGCACACCAGTTCCCACTCCGGGTGTTCGGCGCGGCGGACCACGGCGTCGTCGGGTACGGGTGTCCAGCCGTCGCGGGCGGCCTGGTCGGCGAACCGCACAACGTGGGTCCAGGTGTCGGCGATCCACGGCCCGTCCCCGGTGCTGGGGGTGGGGCTGTCGATCAGCCAGGGTGGCGCGACGCGTCGCCAGCTCGGCCGCGCCCACCACAGGGGCAGTCCGAGGTCCCGCGCCTCCCCGAGGTCGCACAGGGTCTCCACGGCGTGGCGGCGCAGAGTGGCATCGGCGCGGACCCGGTCGGCCGGCTGGGTCCAGTCCCCGCCGCTCCCGAGCAGGTGGGCCAGTTCGCGGGCGTAGGCCAGGGGCAGGCTGTAGGGGCCGATGTGTTTGCCGCTCGTGGTGTGCACCACGGTGTAGCCGCCGGACCAGCCGGTGTCGGTCACGCTCGGCACCAGGGCAAGGCCGGGGGCGGCGGGTTCGGCGGGCAGGGTCAGGGGGCGGTCGTGGACGGTGAGGGTGACGGTGTCCCACCCGGTGGGGGTGGTCGGTGTTGCGGTGGGCATGGCGTGGCTCCCGTGTGGACGGTGACGGGTGTGGGTGGTGGGCCGCGCCGGGAACGGAGGGTTGGTCACGTCCCCGGCGCGACCAGCCCTTAAGCGGGTGCTAGTCGAGTCGGATCACGGCGGCGGTGGCGTTGTCGCGGACTTCGTCGAGGTCGGCCAGGGGCACGGCCAGGGCGTTGTTGACCAGGGCTTCCGCCAGGGCCTGGGGGTCGTCGGTGTGGCGGCCGATCACGTCGGCGATGTCGAGGTTGTGCAGGGGCTTGTGGACGCCGTCGCTGGTGAGCAGTACGAGGGGTACGGCGGCGTCGCTGCTGCGTAGCGGGGTCCAGGCGATGGTGGAGACGGTGGCGTAGGCCAGTCCGTTCAGGACGTAGTCGTCCATGACGTCCATGGCGTCGGCGAACTGGGCCAGGTGCTTGCGGGCGGCGGTGGTAAGGCCGGGATTGGTGCGCATGTGGACGATGTGCGAGCGGACGGTTTGGGCCGCGGTCCAGCGGAACAGGCCCACGGTGGGCGACCAGGTCCAGACGGCGGCGTCGCCGACGTGGGCGACCTCGATGCGCCCGTCGGGTTCGACGCTGACGACGGCGGCGACGGCGTTGGGTGCGCCGGGGTAATCGGGCATGGTGTCGGCGGCGGCCATGATCCCGGCCTGTGCGCCGCGGTGGGCGGCGACGACGGCGGCGGTGTCGGCGGCCAGGCGCGCGGCGCGGCACACCTCCACGCTGCTGCCGATGCCGTCCACGACCGCCGCCCCGGTGCCGAGTGGGATGGCGGAGACGGCGACGGCGTCGGCGTTGCGGGTGCGTTCGCCGATGTCGGTGGCGGTGCCGACGGTGATCGTGCGCGGGGTGTTGTTGCTACTCAAGGGTTTCTCTCCTGAATGGTCGGCACGGCGGGTCACGTCCCCGCCGTGAGCAGCGAATGAGGGGCTGGTCAGACGCGGTAGCCGTTGATCCGGGCGATGCGGCCGTTGACCATGTCGATCTGCAACCCTCCGCCGGGTGCGGCGGGGATGTTGTGCTGCCGCATCAGGTCCCGTGCCTGTGCGGTGACGGCGTCGGCTTCGGCGGCGGCGCGTTGTGCCTGCGACATGGCGTGCCGGTGGGCCGATGCGGCCGTGTCGTCGTGCTGGTGGTGCGAGTGGTCGCGGTTGTCCTGCGTGTCGCTGCCGGTGTTGATGTTGGCCGTGCCCCGGACGTTGTAGGTCACGTCCCCGTCGTCACCAGCGCCGGAACCGCCGTGGTGTCGCCGGTCGCCGCCGAAGCTGAACCCGACCTGGGAGTCCACCCGGTCGTTCCCGCCGGCCACGTTGTAGGTGCTGCGGCCGGTCCCGTCGGTGCTGTTACGGGTGGTGTGCCGGTCGGGCGTGTCCTGGTGGGTGTTGCGTGCCTGGTCGGCGGCACGGTGTGCCCTGGCGACGGCGTCCCGGACGTGCTCGGGCAGGTCCGCCGGTTCGGTCACGTCCCTGTCGTCACCTGCGGTGAATCGGAAACTGGTTGATCCATGGGTGACGTCGTGTTGGCTGCCGACGTGTGCGCCGGTGTGGGCGATGTTGGTGTTGTGCAAGGTGAATCCCTCGTGCTGGCGGGCGTTCTTGTCCTTTGTGGATGACGCGGTCGTGGTGTCGTCGGTGGTCGGCGGAGGGGTCACGTCCCCGTCGTGACCTGCGGTGGTGGATCGGTCGGCGGCGTGGTCCTGACCCTCGTGGTGGTGGCCGGTGACGATGGTGCGGGAGCCGACGACCACGCCCGCCTGAATGTCCACGTATGCTCCGGGCCCGGCGATGTTGGTGCTGTGCAAGGTGAATCCACTTCCCCGGTTGCCGCTCGTGTCCGGTGTGGATGGTGCGGTCGTGGTGTCGTCCGGCGTGGTCTGCGGGGTCACGTCCCCGTCGTGACCTGCGGTGGTGGACGGGTCGGCGGCGTGGTCCTGGTCCTCGTGGTGGTGCTGGTTCACGGCGTTGTCCTTGGCTTGCCGGTGGGCGGTGCGGGCGGTGTCCAGGCGGTCGCGTGCGGCGTCGATCTCGGTCGGGTTGCCGATCTGCTTGGCTTCCCGCAGGGCGCGGCGGGCGCGGGAGACGGCTTGGCGGGTGTTCTGTGTGGACCGTCCGCCGGCGTTGGGGCAGCGGCGGCCCCCTGCTCTGCACATGTCACGTCCCCTTGCTGTGCTGGGGTTTCCGGCCGGTGGTGTGTCGCATGTGGCCGGTCACCGGCCGCGCCGGGCGGCGGCGCAGGCGGGGCAGATGGTGTAGCCGGACAGCGTCGGGAACCAGACGCGGTCGCTGTCGGGGATGGTCCGGCCGCACCGGGTCTTGACGCGGCCGTCCCACCACGAGCGGGTGCCGATGTGCGCGACGGGCTTGGCCATGACGAACCTCTTTCGTGACTGTGTGTGACGATGTGTGGGTGTGCGGGGGTGGCGCGCGGGCGGTGATGCGGGGTGCCGGCGCGGCGGTGTCGAACGTGGTGTGGGACCCGGTGCGGGGTGCCCGTCGGGGCTGTGGAGGCGGTTTCCGCTGGTGCCCGGGGCAGGGGTCCCAGGGTCCCGTAACGGCGGTTTGTGCTGGTGATCGTGCGGGACCCCCTCACGGGACCCCCGGCGGGACAAGTCCCGTGGATCGGGTGGGGTCCCGTGAGGGGTCCCGCGCGTGTCCGCGGGGCGCGAAGGGCCTACTCCGCGGTGTCGTCGTGGTCGTCGGGCAGCTCGCCGTTGTCACGGCGAGTGATGGCGGTCCGGACGTCGTCGGCCTTGATGACCTTGTTGCTGCTCTTGACGACGGGGATGTGCCAGCGGCGCAGTTCCTCCGCCAGGCGTTCGGCGTTCCAGGTCTCGTAGACGGCGGGGTTGTCCTCGATCAGGCGGGCCAGGACCACGGTGGTGCGGGTGCGGGCCTCGTCGCGCATGGCGTGTTCGATGTCGGCCAGGTGGTCGACGGGGGCGGCGGGTTCGGTGGTGTCGGTGGCGGGGTCGACGGTGCGGCCGTAGCGGGCCATGATCTTCATGGCGCGGTCGATGACGCCGTATGCCTCCTTGGTGGACACGTAGTGGGTGCGGGTGATGACGAACGCCTGACCTGCGGGGATGTCCTCGACTTCGCCGGTGGCCACGACGGTTCCGGCGTCGGCTCCGGCGCGCAGGTCCTGCGGGCGTGCCCCGCGGTCCACGGCGTCGGCCAGGATCATGCGGGCGGTGTTCTCGTTGGGCACGTGCAGCGCGCACCGCACGTGCGCGCCCTCACGGACACGGCCGGGAAGGGTGCGGTCGTCGGGTCGCTGGGTGGCCTGGTGCAGGTGGATGTTCACCGCGCGGGCCTGGTCGTGCAGGCGCTTGGCGGCCTTGACCGCGCGGGCGTCGGCCTTGGTGCCGCCGACGGGGTGCTCCGCGCCGTAGAGCACCTGGCACTCGTCGACGTAGCCGTAGATCGGGTGGAAGCCGGAGCCCTTGCGGCGGGAGATCTCGCGGGTGATCGGCCCGACGATGCCCTGGTCGGATTTGGCCTGGTAGCGGCGTTCCATCTCCTCCACCAGGGCTTCGAGCATCTCGCAGGTGGCTTCGGCGTCCTCCGGGGTGGAGCCTTCGATGTAGGTGGCGGCGCGGGGGATGAACATCTTCCAGTCCCCGTCGCCCTTGAGGTCGGCCACGTGCAACTCGACGGTCGGGTCCAGCGCCACGCCCAGCGCGGTCAACCGCATCACGGTGGACTTGCCCTGCTTGGACGTCGCGCCGGTCAGCCAGTGCTTCTGCAGCATGCCCACGCCGATCTGCTCCTGGCGCATGGTCACGCCGAACGGGAGCCGGTCGCGGAAGACGTCGAACTCGCCGTCGTCCAGCAGCGGCCACGGCGGGGCGGGCTTGTCCATCGTGCCCTTGTCCGCGATCCACAGGTCCAGCACGCGGGCGTCGGCGGCGGGGTCGCGCTGGGGCCACACCTCGTGCTTGTGCCGCCCGAGGTTGCCGGCCAGCAGCTCGGCCTTCCTGCTGTCGAGCAGTTCGGCCGCGATCACGCCCAGCGGGAGTTTGATCTGGGTGTAGGTGCCGCCGCCCTGCTCGCGCGGCTGGGTCAGGTACTCCAGCTGCCCGCCCTGCTTGAGGAACGCCGTCAGGGCGGTGACCTTGACGTGCGCGAGTGCCCTGGTGATCAGGTCCGGGGTGATCTCGGAGTCCATCTCCGCCCGCTCCTGCTCGCTGATCAGCCAGCGCGGCACCATCGCCGACCGGCGCCCTTCCCGCCACGCCGCGACCAACAGGGCCGGGGCCGCACCCCACACCAGCAGCTGCACCACGACGGTGGCCAGCACGCCGACCACGCCCGCGATGTCGCCCAACATGGCCCACCAGGTGCCCCAGTCCCACCCGCCGGGGGTGAGCTGGATGACCACGCCGCAGATCAGCAGCACACCGGCCAGCACCGTCACCGCGAACATCAACGCCTTCAGACCGGCCCACAGGGTGCCGGGCAGGGCACGCATCCGCTCCGCGCGCCCGTTCTTGAGCATGTTCAACCGCTCGGTCCACTCCGCCAGCGCGACGGAGTCCCCGGCGAGCTGGGCAAGCCGGACCTGCTCGCGCACGTGCCCGTAGGTCATGGCCTGCGCCGCGCGGCGGGTCCACGAGACGTGGCCCTGCGCCACCGTCCACCCCGCCCGTGCCGCGACCCGCGCGCCCTTGGCGGCCCTGCCCGCCGTCGGGTTGGCGCGCACCACGCGCACCAACTCCCCCGCCCGCTCCCGCACCGACTGTGCGGCAAGGCGGCGGTCCAGCTCCGCGGACTCCTCGTCGGTCAGCAGCTCCCCGACGACGGCGGCGTCCGGCTCCAGCCCGGTACCCGACGCCGCCGGGGCGGCCTCGGCTGGCCCGGCGGCGGCGCGCACGGCGTCGGCGTGGCGCACCGGCAGCGCGAACACCTTGGCGTCCTCCCGGTCGTCGTGCTCGTCGTGGTCGTGGGCGGTGGTGCTCATCGGGTCACCTCGTCTCGGGTCGGGTCTGTCGGGTGGGGTCGGTCAGGGCGTTGCGCAGTTCGCGGGCGTACTCGCTGCCGCAGCGCAGGTGCGCGCGGATGGCGCTGGCCGACGCGGTGGGCGGCAGGTCACCGGCCGCGATGGCGGCACGCAGTCGGGGCAGCAGCGCGGCGGCCCGCGCGGACAGTTCTGCCTGAACGATCGGGGTGTCAGGGGTGCCGGTGGCGATCACCGGGACCGGACCGGTCGGGCTGTCGGTGCCGCCGTCGGCGGGGTGCACCGACGGCGGACGGGCCGGGGTGGACCGGCCGGCGGGCGTGGTGTCGGCGCGGGTGCCGGCGGTGTGGTCCAGGCGCGCGAAGCCGTCCCAGATGATCGGCAGGACGGTGACCGCGCCGACCGCCACCAGAGGGCCGATGGCGTGAGCCAGCAGGGTCATCGGCGCGAAGTCCACGGCGACGACCGGCAGGTAGGGCCAGACGTTCAGCGTCAGCGTCACGCCGAGTGCGCCGAACTCCACGCGGGTCAGGTGCGGGTGGCGCAGGGCGCGGCCCCTGGTGGTCAGGAACGCCTTCGCCCCGACCACCACCAGCAGGACGGCGGAGATGACCGGCTCCACCGCCCACGCGCCCCACCACGCCGCGCCACGCCCGGTCATGCCCATGGTCAGGGTGTGGTGCACCCCGGTGGTGGACCACCCCAGCGCGCCGACCAACGCCACCAGGGCGACGACGGTGAGCACCAGGCGCACGCGCGCGGCCTGCCACGCCCGCGCCATCGGGTTCTGCCCCAGGGTGTGCAGACGCGCGGCCTCGTGCGAGCGCTTGAGCGCCTTGCGCACCCGCTTGGTGTCCACCAGCAGCGGCGCGGTGTCACCCTGCAACGCCAACAGCCTGTGTGCCTCGGCCACCTCGGCGGACAGCCGCTGCACCCGCCGGGTCTCCCCGGCCGCCGGGCCCTCGTCGTCGGCCGGGTCCTCGTCGTGGTCGACGGACGCGGGCACGGTCTGGTCGGGGATGGCGGGCGCGGCGGCGGCGACGTAACGCTCCAGCTCCGCCACGGCGGCGGCGAACGGGTCGGACTCGTCGGGACCGGGCAGGGGCAGGGTGGTCGTGCTCATCGGGTCACCTCCAGTCGGCGGGCGGAACGGGGGAACAGCAGTCCGGCGCGGTGGCCGGTGCGGGTTGCGGCGCGGCGGATCAGCACCGCCAGCACCAGGGCGGGCACACCGACCACCACCAGCACGGCGGTCGGGTCCTCGGTCTGGGTGATCACGACCCACTGCGCAAGGCCGATCAGCCCGGCGGTGGCCAGCAGCTTCCACAGCACGACCACCGCGACCAGGGCCAGCACGCCGACCAGCAGCAGCAAGGGAGTGGGGATGGTCATCGGGCACCCCCGCACAGCAACGGCGTGGCGGTGACCGTGGCCTGCCCCAGCACCATGCACCGCAGGTCGATGTCCTGCGGCACCACGGGCGGCTGCCCCAACAGGGCGGCACCGACCGCGACGAGGAACACCCGGTTGACCGCGTCGGAACCCTTCTTGAATCGGGGTGCCTGGTAGAGCAGGTAGGCGGCGTTCCACCACGCCGTCCAGTCCCCGTAGTCGGCGGTGGCCAACACGGTCATCGCCTCGGTGAAGAGCATCCGGCGCGCCCAGGCGTCGGCCGTGACCGCGTACAGCAGCTCACCACCGGTCTCCACCCGTGCGGTGCCCTGCCGCGCCGTGACCCGCTCCGCCAACTCCACGGCGACACGTCGGGCGGCAGCGCGGCGCACGAGCGCGTTGCCCCGCACGATGCCGCCACGGACCGGCAGCGCGACCCGGTTGAGCAACGTGTCGACGAAGGGCACTTCGACGTCGAACCGCCGCAGCGCGGCCTCCCCGTAGGCAGCCAGAATCCGGCTGGCCGGGGTCTCCTCACCGCCGACGAACGTCCGGGTGGTCGCGTCCCACCGCGACCCGCGTCGGAACCGGCCCACCACGCCCAACCGGTCGTAGTTCGGGCCGCCCTGCTCCAACGTCACCGCAAACCGCTCCGCCGACGGACGCCCGGCGGCGTCGTAACGGGCGTCCTCGGCAACGGCGGCCACCGCGCGCCGCCACCGCACCACGGCGTCGTAGGCGGTGGTCAACGTCGCCACGCGCCCGGCGATGGTCAGCCCTGCCAGGCCGGGGGCCACGTGGGCGTGGATCTGCCGCGCGGCGCGGGCCTGTTCGTCGGCAAACGCGCGCACCTGCGGTTCGTCGGCGGTGCCGCGCAACGCCAGGTGCGGCGTGGGGAAGTTCGCGGCGGTGAAGTCCGGGGTGGTCGTCTGGTGTTGCGGTGTCCTCTCGGACATGCTTGATCTCTCCTGACCCGCACCCACGGGTGCGGCGTTGGGGTGGACCGGACCGGCGGCGTTCTCTTGCCGGAGTGGGGCCGCCGGTCCGGGCGAAATCAGTGCACGAGGGTGATGCCGTTCTGCATGAGCAGGTCCACGGCGTCGGTGACGATCTGGTCGTGGTCGAACGCCAACGGCCCGAAGTCCTCGGCCAGCACGTCGGCAACCGGCCACCAGCGGGCCTGTCGGGCGTCGTCACCACCGACGGCGTCCGGCAGGTGGTCCAGCACCGCCGCGAACGCCACCGACACGACACGGCCGCGCGGGTCGCGGTTCGGGGCGTCGTAGATGCCCACCTGCTCGAACTGCTCCGGTTCACCGACGCCGGTCTCCTCGGCCAGCTCCCGCACGGCGGCGGTGGCGAAGGTCTCGTGCGGGTCGACGTAGCCACCGGGCAGCGCCCATCGACCCGCGAACGGGGCGTGACCGCGCTCGATCAGCAGCACCCGCCACGTCCCGGCGGTGTCCGGGGCGAACAGGACCATGTCGGTGGTGATGGAGGCGTTGTTGTCCTTCACAGCAGTGATCTCCTCAGAAGTGTTGGTGCGCAAGGGAAACAGAGTGGTCAGGCGGCGTGGCGGTACTGCGTGTACCGGCGCGAGCGGCGGGCGCGGTTGGCCTTGTCCAGCGCGGCCCACCGGGCTGGGGTCATCGGCCGCACGGGCTTGGCGGCGCTGACCAGGTAGAGGCTCGCGAAGTTGCGCCGACCGGACGCGCGGTGCTTCACGTAGAGCACCGCGACCGGATCGGCCCCACCGGGCCGCAACCCCCGTGCCCGCAACTGCCGGCGGGTGGCCAACTTCTCGCGCGGGGCGCGGCCCCAGGTCAGCAGCGGCAACCCGTCCACCGTGCCGCGGGTGAGCACCGTGCCGGTGGCCCAGGGCACCGACTCCACCCACACCCACGGGAACCGCTTGCCCGCCATCACGACGTCCCGGCGCAGTCCGGACACGGACCCGCCCACGGCAGCCCGTCCCCGACTCGCCCGTCTGTTTCGAGCACGAAGCCGCACCGCGCCCGCAACCGGGCACCCAACGCCGCACGCAGCAACCCGAACCGGGTGACGGTGTGCTCGTAGGACTTCACCGGCACCGACGGGTCACGCCGACCGATCGTGTCCGCGACCCCGCCGAACCCCGCCTCACGCAGCAGATCCCGAACCCGCTCCCGCTCCGCCGCACCGGACGCCGCGTGGAACATCTCCCGCAACCGGTAGAGGTTCATCACGCCACCGCCGGTGACTCGACCAGGCGCAGCACATCGGCCACGGCCACGTGCACAGGGCCGGTGTCGCAGTCCAGGGCGACGCCCAGCATCGCGGCGGCCTGCCCGATGTGGTCGCCTGTCAGGTGGTCCCAGGCCTCCACCCGCGCCGACCCCGCCGGAGTGGCGACCTCACCCACCGCCACCACCTGCACATACTCGCCGTACGGCTTGAGCGCGATGTGGTCGAAACCCAGCGCCACGGCGGCCCGAGCCACCGCACCCAGGGGCGCGGCACACGACCCCGAGGGGCGGGGATTCATCTGCAACGACACCACCGCGCCCGTGTCGAACTTCGGCAGCTCACGCAGGTCCACGGCGTACACGTCCAGCACGTCGGCGTGCTCCACCAGCACCACGGCGGCCACCGCCGCCGCACCCGCCAGGACACCCATCACGCCACCGCCACCAGGGTCAACGCGACCGCGACCAGCAGCAGCGACACCACCAGGGCATCCACCGCCGACCGCACCCGCCGGTACTTCGTGCGCGCCAGTACCGCCAGCCGCACCGCGTCCACCGCCCGCGCCACCTCCCCCGGCTGGTCGGCCAACGCGGCCAACACCTCCGACGGACGCTCAGCGAACCGGGCCAGGAACGGAAACCCGTAGTCGTCACGCCGGCCGAACCGCGGACGCACCACCGACAACAGCAACAGCACCGCGACCAGCGCCGGAGCCGCCGCCAACCACAGGAACACCTCCGCGACCAGCGGCAACGACCGCGTCGTCAACGCGACCAGACCGGCCAGGACACCACCGAACAGCGGCAGCAACATCCCCGCCTTCGCATCGGCCCGCGCGATCTGCGCCGCCACATCGGCGTGCGCCCACTCCACCCGCACCGCAACCTCGTCGCCCATCACGCGACCTGCTTCACAACCGCGGCGGCGCGGCGGCCGGCGGCGCGGCGCGCCTTGCGGCCCTTGGTCTTGCGCTTGCCGAACACCGGCGCGGGCAACGCCGTCGCCACGACCACCGGCAGCGGCTCCTCCTCCAACTCGGCCACCGCCTGGGCGACCGTGACGCCGTACTCCGGCGTGATGCCCTTCAACGCACGGGCCAGGATTCGCCGGTTCCGACGCTCCCGCGCCGAACCGTCCAACAGACCCGACGTCGGCTCAGCCGACGCCGCGATCTCCACCGACACCTGCGCGTCCAGCAGCGCAAGCGCCGTCGGGGTCAAGCTGTCCGGGTAGTGCTTCGTGGTGCTCATCAGATCCCCTATCGGTCAATCACCTTATGGCACCCTAAGGTGCCACATGTGCATGTAGGCGTCAAGCTTGCGTTTGTGGTGCCATAGAGCGCTAGGGCGTTTGGGCGTAGCCTGGAGAGGTGCCGATCAATCGACAGGACGCGCGGCCGCTAGGTGCGCAGATCGCAGATGACCTACGACGGCGGATCATGACCGAAGCACAGGGCTTCGGAGTGGGAAAGAAGATCCCGTCGCTTCGTGCGCTAGCTGACGAGTACGGCGTTGCTGAGCTGACAGTGCATGCTGCGGTGAAGCAGCTCCAACATGAGGGTGTGCTTGAGTCCACCAGTGGGCGCGGCACCTTCGTCAGAGCGAAGCCGGCGGATGGAGAGCTAACGGCGGATGCGTCTGCCGTGCTTGCTGAACTGCGTGAGCTTCGCGACGAAGTCGCGGCCTTGCGGTCGCGCGTTGAAGCCGTCGAGCAAGCCACGCGTTGAGGTGTCCACCGTGCCGCCTACTTCGACAAGGCGGACCCGAATGCGCCTAGCGCGTCGATCACCGACCCGCACCACGACCACACCTGCTGTACGGCGTGTGCGGCACCGATCGGGTCACGAAGCATCAACACTACGAACGCGAGTCCGGTCAGGGTGGCGACTATCCGTCGGCCAGACCCGCCGTTCCCACCCATCATCGGCATCATCGTCTGCGTCTTGCGGCCCATGGTTTTCTCCTCGACTCGAATCGCTTGCTGTGGTCGTGTCTCAACCATCGGGCACCGTGCAGACGGTGAACAGGTGACGACATGGTGTCGCCGTCGCATCACCACCCGCATCACCAGAGGGCAGTGCCAGACTGGGACGGGAGTGTTCCCAGCAACCGGGCGATGGGAGTAGGGCGTGACTGACAGCCTTCCAGACTGGTCGCGACGGGTCCGCGCCGAGCGTGAAGCGCGAGGCTGGTCGCAGGCACAAGCGGTTCGCGCTCTTCGCGCCCACTCCAAGGAGTCACTCCCAAGCGACTCCAGCATGATCCGACGATGGAAGGCTTGGGAAGCGGGAGAGGTCAAGGAGCCGGACGAGTTCTACAAGCCCTTGATCGCCAAGACATTCGGCACCGTCACGCACGCGTTCTTCCCCAAGTCCGGTCGACGGCATGGTGGTGCCGAGATTCTTGCGGTTACCGGCATGGATACGCTGGACATTCTTAGTCGCCTACAGCGATCTGACGTCGATTCCGCGACGATGGACGCGTTGCGTATCACTGTCGACCGACTTTGCTCAGAATATGCATATATGCCGTCGGAGCAACTTGTACAGGAAGGGCGAACCTGGTTGCGGCGGGTTGCCGAACTGCAATCGGGACGGCTCACCTTTAGTCAGCATCGAGAAGTGCTCAGCCTTGCCGGGACACTTGCACTGCTGGTCGGATGTGTCGAATACGACATGGGAGACCGGCGCGCAGCTGAGGCAACTCGAAAAGCCGCACTGAATCTGGGGACAGAAGCCGACAATGCGGATGTAATGGGCTGGGCGCACGAGATGCGAGCGTGGTTCGGCCTGACGAGTGGCGACTTGAAAGGCGTCATCGCCGCAGCGGAAGCCGGAACGAGTGTTGCCGGACATCACAGCGTCGCCGTACAGCTTGCTGCACAGGAAGCTAAGGCATGGGCGCGCATCGGAGACAGACGACAAACCGAACTCGCTCTTGACCGAGGGCGACAGCTGCTCGAATCACTGCCGTACCCAGAGAACCTAGAAAATCACTTCATCGTTGATCCGTCAAAGTACGACTTCTATGTGATGGACTGCTATCGCAAACTTGGCGAACAGCGCATGGCAGAGACTCTTGCCAATGAGGTCATCCGGGCAAGTACAGACTTTGACGGAACGGAGCGCGCGCCTATGCGTATTGCGGAAGCACGGGTTACGCTCGGCGTAGTCGCCGCACGGAATGGAGACCTTGAAGGGGCGATCGGACAAGGGACGCTAGCGCTGGCGGGTGAACGTAAGTCCTTGCCGTCGTTGCGGATGGTCTCGCAGGATCTCGGCGCCGTGCTTGCGAGTGACTACGCGAACGAGGCGGCAGCGCGGGACTACCTCGACATGCTCAGGCGACTCACGGCTTGAGCGCTGTCCCACCCTGTCTCGCTCCTCGGTGAGGGCGCAGCGGCTGTACGCGTCTGGCAGGCCAGGCAGGTGCCCGCGGCTTCGATCGGCTCGTCGGGTGGCGGCGCGGGCTAGGCTGCTCGGTCATGGCGAGTCCGGCAGAGGTTGAGCGCAAGGTGCGGCAGCTCGACAACGACGTCCAGTCGGTCTACGAGATGTTGGCAACGATCGAGGCGACGCAGAAGCGCCAGGCCAACCGCTTGGCAGAGATCGCAACGACGCAGGCTGAGCACGGGACCAAGCTGGACGAGATTCTTCGGCTCCTGCGTGGCGGCCCAGCGGGCGAGTGAGGGAAGGTGTCGAGCCTGCCGGGGCTGGTCGCCGTCGTAGAACGCCGCACAGGGCGGCCTGAGAGCCACGCAGAGGCGACGAACCTACTTCGTCCATGTTGATGCCCGGCGGAAGCAGGTGTCGCCAGTCCCAGGACTGCCCTACTACCCCGCGCGGGGGTAGTAGGGCAGTCCTGTGGAGTGTGCGGGTTTGGCGGGTTTGAGTGCGGGTTTCAAACCCGCCGCCTCTGCCAAACCCGCACCCAAACCCGCAACCCATCAGCGCAGGTCAGAGCCCGCCTCGTCCGCCTCTTGCGGGTTTGCGGGTTTGTTTTCTGATCCTGAGAAGGGGAAGCAGTAGTAGTACATGGCCACGCCAGAGCAGGGATGTGCTTGCCAGGACTGGTCGCTGCCGCAGAACGGCTCTCAACGCGCCCTCAGCGTCCCGCAGACGGCCCGAACGCGGTCAGTCAAGTGGAGGGACACTGGCGAACCGGCAGGGGTGTGGGCTGGGTTCACTTGATGCCCGGACAAGCAGGGCCGTAGGGACGCGGTCGGAGGGATGTTGAGCCGTCACCCCGCGGAAGGGGGACGGGAGCAGTTCGGAGCGGTGGTGGTCCGCAGGGTGTAGCGGTTGTGGCGGTGTGATCGACATACGCGGTATGACCGAATCGGCACCCAAACCTGCTTCACCGCCCGTGATCGAGGATCTCAGTGACCGTGAGCGTGAGGTGGTCGAGGCGGCGCGGCGTGGTGTGTGGTTGACCTGTGCTCCTGGGGTGCAGGTCGAGGAGTTGGCCGGTAGCGACGACTCTTCACATGTGGTACGGGCGGAGTTGATCCGGGAGTTGCTGCTGGGGCGTCATGGTGAACTTGACCCTCGCGGCATTCGTCTGACTCGCGCTCGGATCGCGGGTGTTCTCGATCTGGATCACCTGCACACCAGCACGCCGTTGGCCCTAGTCGATTGCGTACTTGCCGCGCCGTTTACCGCGCGCCAGGCAAAGGTCGGGCCACTGAACTTCTCGGGCAGTCACCTCCCGACCTTGCACGCCGCCGGGCTCCGTGTCGACGGTGACTTGCTTTTGCGTGGCGTCACGGTGCGCGGCGGCGCGATACACCTACTCCGTGCCTGCATCAGCGGCGCACTCGCCTGCGAGAAGGCCGAGATCGTCAACGACACCGGCCCCGCCCTGACCGCCGACGGGCTCCGTGTCGACGGTGACGTGTTTCTGCGTGGCGTCACGGTGCGCGGCAGCGGCAAGGACGGCGCGGTACGCCTCCCCGGCGCCCGCAGCGGCCAACTCGCCTGCGAGAAGGCCGAGATCGTCAACGACACCGGCCCCGCCCTGGAAGCCGAAGGGCTCCGTGTCGACGGTGGTCTGTTTCTGCGTGGCGTCACGGTGCGCGGCAGCGGCGAGAACGGCGCGGTACGCCTACTCGATGCCCATATCAGCGGCACACTCGAGTACGGGAAGGCCGAGATCGTCAACGACACCGGCCCCGCCCTATACGCCGATAGGCTCCGTGTCGACGGTGACGTGTTTCTGAGTGGTGCCACGGTGCGCGGCAGCGGCGAGAACGGCGCGGTACGCCTCCCCGGTGCCCACATCAGCGGCGCACTCGCCTGCGGGAAGGCCGAGATCGTCAACGACACCGGCCCCGCCCTGACCGCCGACGGGCTCCGTGTCGACCGGACTCTATTTCTGAGTGGTGCCACGGTGTGCGGCAGCGGCGAGGACGGCGCGGTACGCCTCCCCGGTGCCCACATCAGCGGCCAACTCGCCTGTGTCGGCTTGCGGGTGAGCAACCCATCCGGGCTGTTATTGAACCTGTTGAAGGCGCGAGTGGACGACGGGATGATCCTGCCCGCGTCGGTGGTGTGCCCCGACGCGGGCCGCGGTGGTCGGTGTACGCATCCGGGCCGGGTCGATCTGGACGACTTCGCCTTCACCGCGTTGAGGCGGGTGGACTGGCGGCAGTGGCTACACCTCGTCGCGCACCACACCACCAGTTACCGTCCCCAGCCGTATCAGCAGTTGGCCGCGATCGAACGCGCCGCTGGTCACGACGGCAACGCCCGCCAGGTACTCATCGCCCAACAGGACGACCTGCGCCGCCGTACCCCCGCCGCCCTCGGCGGCCGGTGGGCCAGAGCGGTACACGGCCTGTGGGGACGGCTGGCCGGCTACGGCTACCGCACCCGCACCCTCGCGCTGGCCCTGCTGCTTGCCCTTGCCGCCGCCGGAGCCGCCGGATACATCGCAGGACAGGTACCCACCCGGCCCGGACACCACGCCGCCGAACGCGTCACTCCACCAGGCAGCCCCACCACCACAGCCACGACACAGTGCTCCACCATCGAACTGATCGGGCTCGGCCTCGACCGCGGCCTACCCCTGGGAGCCACCGGACTACGCGCCAAGTGCGACCTGGACACCGCCACCCGACGCGGCCAGACCATCACCTTCGCCATCTGGATCATCCAAGCCATGCTCTGGGGACTCATCACCCTTGCCGTAGCCGGATACACCAACCTCATCCGCAAAACCCCTTGATTACGCTGCGGCTCGGCCACAGGGCTGGTTACTTGATGACCTGACAAGTGCGCCGGCGAGCTTGCCCCGATGCATTGGGCACCGCCAGCCGCCTCGCGTTCAGAAATTTTTCTCGTCATCAAGGCGGCCCCTCCGGGGCCGCTGGCCGTTGATGCCAGGCCGACATCGAAGGACCGACGCCCCTGTGGTGCGGCGCGCCCAAAGCGGGCCTGGCGGCCCGCAGGCGCGCCACGCGAGGGAAGGACACCAAGAGCGCGGGCGATCGCGGCAACTCGGGTCGATGACGCGACCAGCACAGTCGCAGCCAGCACCCAGATCGCTGCGGTCGACAGGGGCAGCAGAACCAGTCTCAGCCGGCCGCCTGGCTCTCGCGGAGCGTCGCTTTTTCCTGCCCACAAACCCGAACGGCGCCCTTGGCCCCGGACGGTTGAACATCGAACTCAGATCATCCGTCAGGGCCTACGGGTCGGTGTCCCAGCCGGCGATGTCCTGAGCGGCCGCGGGTGTCACCATGCCAGGATAAACGTCCGATCAACCAGCCCGGTTCAAGATCTCGAAATGTAGTAACTGCAACGCCTAGCGGCGGCTCGACCCTAGCGTTAAGTCATTTCGTCTGGTCCTGGTGCAACCGTTCTGCGGTAGACGACAACAACGCTGGAGTGTCTGTACAAATCCCGTCTACACCCAGTGCGTATAGTCCTTCCACGACATCCGGCCGCTCCTCATGCCACGTTATGACTCCGAAACCTCGGGAGCGGACGCGTTTGAGCCAGCCGTCGGCGAGAAGCAGGTCCGGCCGAGGCTGGGCTTCCCAGCACGGGTGCACGAACGTTGCCGAAACTGCTTCCGCCAACTGCACCGGCTCTTCAAGAGTCGATCCGAACAGCACGGCGCGAGGGATATCAGGTGCCACGTCCGCGCACAACGCGATCAGATCCGATCGCGGTGACGCGAGAACTGCACTATGCGCCATTTCTTCGGATTCGAGGAGTTCGACGAGACGCTCGGCGGACCTCGTGGTCAGCGACTTGACGTCAATGTACAAGCCGAGACCAGCCTTTTTCGCGGAACTTACCACGCCCTCTACGGTCGGAATTCCCAGTTTGTCGAGAGCATGTCGATGATGGGATTCCGGAGCGTCGAACAGCCAGCTGCGGTGGCCATTGGTGCGTATTACCGGATCGTGGCAGGCCACTAAACGGTCATCGCCCGTCACGTGCACGTCGAATTCGACGAGATGCGCTCCTTGCGCGGCGACGGCGGCCAGGTCGGCGTCACCATACTTTTCAGAAGCATCCGCCCCACGATGCGCAATGCGGAGAACCTCATCGGGTCGCCGTTGCGCTGAACGGTGTAACGATGGCAGCCGGTCGGAGGTAGGGGTCATGTGCGCAGAACTCCAAGTCTTCCGCGAAGATCACAATACTTCTATCTTGTGTACCCGCTGTACCCGCCCTGTCACACCTGGCCGCTGCAGCGGTACGGGGTGCTCCACGATGGGATGACCAGGACATGCCGCCCGTTGTCGCGACCGGACTGATCTCAGTCCCCGTGCCTGGCGCTTGGCGCCGTCTGACGCTGATCGCTAACACCAACTCGCTCGCCGAGTTGGCGGAAGAGCAAGTGGTCGGCAGGCTGGAGGAGTTGGGCATACCAAGACATCATTACGGCCTCGCCCGTGCCGTGCAGAGCTGGAAACGCGCTCTGGTGCCTCCAGACGTAGCCTTGGCGCTGTGGCTATTGCGCGAGTGCCTCCCAGCGGCGGACGCATGGTCACGCCGCTTTGGCATGCGGGCGGAGGACACTGGTGCCGCGATCCGGTACATCCAACTCAGCCTTGCAGCTGGCGAGTCCAGCGACACGGATCCGATACTGCTTGACGCGGCGAAATGGCTGGTCTCCACCCAACTGGCGGACGGCAGCATCCCGGCGAACCTCGGCTTCGGCTTTGGAGAGGCGGGTACGACCGCGCGTGTCTTGCGGCTGCTCAATCGCCTCGATGAGCCGTCGCTCGACCCTGCCCTCCAAGGTATGTACCGGTACTTGACGGAGCACGCGCTGCGATTACCGAACGGCGTGGGCTGGGCCTACTCGAAAGTTGAACGGACTGTGGTCACCGGTGCGACCAGCCACGTCGTGCTGGCGTTGCTCGAAAACCACTCCAGTGATCCGCTTATAGTCGAAGCCGTCCGCTTCCTGCTGGCGGTGCAAGATCCTTCGGGTGGCTGGTCGGAAGTTCCAGGTTTCCCTCCGACGATTCACAATACCTTCAACGTCGTCCGGGTGATCAAGGCGGCCAAGCGCAGCGGTCTGGTGGAAGCCGCGGTCGCCGACGATGCGCTGGCGGCCGCTGTGAAGTGGTTCTCAGGTCGAATGCGGAACCAGCACAGGATCCGTGATATCGCCGAAACAGCATTTGCTCTCCGCCTGGCAGCGGAGCTGGATCTGCTGCATGTCAAGAAGGTGGAACTTGCCGCCCTTCGGCTGCTTCAGCGACGTCGCCACTGGCTCAACCAGAGCGCCGACCTCTATGCCGAAACGGAGATCGTCGCGCTGGCACTGTTAGAGTGTTCGAGGGCACTCGACGGGAGCGACCAGTTGTGCGCTTCTTGGACATGGCGATGGGCGCTACCGGCGTTACCGCCTCCGTTTCTCTCCAATGGCAACTATCTGCACGATCTACTCTACAGCGTGATGCGTACCCGCTGGTGGGTCAGAGCGGTGGACCGATTTGTGTCCACATCATTGGTTGAGCGATTCCTGGGACTTCTGCTCGGTACCATAGCTGCGCTGGGTATCGTGGACGACTATGTAACCAGTGTGTTCGTCGGCCTTCAAAAAGACGCGCGTGGCATCGTTACGATTTCGGTCATTACCTTACTATTGCTCACGTGGATTACCGTCAAAGTAAGTTGGAGTTCCTCCGTGCTGCGGGCACTGCGCAACAGTGTGGGGCCGCTAGGGGTCGCCGGATTGCTTACATGGATCTTCTATGCGCCTGCGCCATTTTTTCCACCCCTATTGGCTTTTATTGGCCTACGCTGGCTAATTATCGATATCGTGGCGTTCACGACAAACTCTAGTGGCTTGTTCGATCGTATGCTCTCGCGGTAATGGGACGGATTCCGCATCGTCGCGAACCGGCTGAGCGCCCGCTTTCGAACTGGGGCATACAGAAGGGGTTTGGTGTGGAAACGGGAACTCCTGGTAGATCGGACGGTGTCTATGCGCCGTTCCGCCAGGAGTTCCGTTGTGCTAGTACGGCAGCCCGGGATCGTTATGTAGGGGATCGGCGTCGATGTGGCGCTGTCAACATGGGTTCTTTCCTCGGTGGCTGTTGTCGTAGGCGTGGCGGGCCGTGGCGATGGAGGGGCCGGCGCGGCGGGCCCAGTCGGCCAGTGCTTCCAGGGGCTCGCGGATGTCTTCGATCAGTGCGGTGGTGGCGTACTCCACTCGGGGTGGTGCGTCGGGGTACACGGTGCGGGTGACCAGGCCGTTGCGTTCCAGGTTGCGCAGGCTCAGGGTCAGCATGCGGCGGCTGATGCCCTCGACCGCCCGTTCCAGTTGGGTGAATCGGCGAGGGCCATCGCCCAGTTCGACCAGGATCTGGGCGCTCCACTTGTCACCGATGAGGGCCAGCACCTCGCGGAGCGGGCATTCGGCGGCCGCGGGGGCGTCGGGGGATGCGGTGGCCTGGCCTGTTACCGCGGTGTTCCGTTGCGACAAGAAAGTGCCTCCTTCCCGGCTGTTCGATCTTGCTCCAGGATGGGTCCCGTTACAAGTCGTAACGTTCCTGGACAGGGGCCTGTGTGGTTCTGTCCAGGCGCACGGATTCCCCAATGGCAAGGAGCAGCGGGTGCCGATCGCACGCAGCAACGGTTTCAAGATCGCCTATGAGGTGTCCGGGGACGGGCCCCCGCTGGTCCTGCACCCGGGCATGTTCCAGATCGGCGCGCATTGGACCCGATCCGGCTACACACCGGTTCTGACGGCCACTCACACAGTGATCACTATCGATCCGCTGGGCCTGGGAGCCAGTGACACCCCACGGGATCCGGCGGCGTACGCGCTGGCGCGACGCGCCGACTGCGTCACCGCCGTGCTGGATGACATCGGCGCCGATCGGGTCGCGTTCTGGGGCTATTCGCTGGGAGCCCTGACCGGCTACGCGGTCGTCGTGCACGCGCCCCAGCGGCTCACTCGTTTGATCGCCGGCGCCTTCGATCCGATCGGCGGCTTCCGCTCTGCGATCGGGCCTACGCTCCGCAGCCTCAGCCTGCCCGCCGACACCGACCCCTACCAGCTGATCAAACAGGGAGCCGCCGCCGACTCCGCCCAGGCCGCTGTGATCGACGCCGGGGACCCCGGCGCCTTCCGTGCAAACTACGAGGCGTTCTCCCACGAGCCTGGCCCGCACGCCGGACTGGCCGCCTCTGGCGTCGCGATGCTGATGTATGCGGGCACGGCCGACCCTTGGCATGAGCCAATGCGAACCTTCGCCGAGCGAACCGGCGTGGGCTTCTTCTCCCTGCCTGACGCCGACCACCAGGGCGGCTGGGACAGGTCCGCTGATGTGCTACACCACGTCCTGCCGTTCCTGGCCGACGACCTCAACGGCTGAGATGAGCCCGGCACGGGACGCGGGGCTGGTCGGCGTGGCTACGAGCGTGGCGACGGCCACCGCGTGATCATGCACTGTTTGTGAGGACAGGTGAAGATCACGCGACGGCCGCTGAGGTCAGCGTAGGCGCCGATGGCTGGGAGGAGGAGTTCAACGCGGCATTCGCCCGGATCGCGGGCCGATTCTCACGGGTGGAGCCGCGCAAGCAGGCGCGGGCGTTCCTGCTCGGCCTGCTGTCGAATGTGGAGACCCGGTCGTGTTGGCAGCTGGCTGAGCAGGCCGGAGACCGCAGCCCGCACCGGATGCAGCGGTTGCTGGGCGAGGCACGCTGGGACGCCGATGCGATGCGTGATGACCTGCGCGGCTATGTCGCCGACGAGCTGGGCGACCAAAACGCGGTGCTGATCATCGACGACACCGGCGACCTGAAGAAGGGCACTCGCACCGTCGGGGTTCAACGCCAATACACCGGAACTGCGGGGCGAATCGAAAACAGCCAGGTGGCCGTGTTCCTGGCGTATGCCTCCCCTCGCGGGTATGCGCTGGTCGACCGGGAGGTCTACCTACCACGGTGTTGGGCCGAGGATACTGACCGGCGTGCCGCCGCCGGGGTGCCGCCCGAGATCCGGTTTGCCACCAAGACCACCCTCTCCCGGCGGATGCTCACCCGTGCCCTGGACGCCGGGCTACCGGCCCGATGGGCCACGGCGGATGAGTTCTACGGCGGCGAGGCCAGGCTGCGCCGCGATCTGCAGGCCCGGGACGTCGGGTACGTGCTCGCGGTCGCCAAAAGCCACCGGGCCACGCTCCCCAATAGCACCACCCAGCGCGCCGAGCAGGTCGCCGCCGGGCTGCCAAAACGAGCGTGGAACCGTTACAGCGCCGGCGACGGTTCAAAAGGACGCCGCGAATACGATTGGGCCTGGGTGCCCATCACCCCGCCAAACGAAGAGGGCGGTGGGCATCACTGGCTGCTGATCCGCCGTCGGATCGGTGACGGCGAACTGGCCTTCTACCGCTGCTGGTCACCACGGCCGGTTGGGCTTCCCACCCTGGTCCGCGTGGCCGGCAGCCGCTGGTCAATCGAGACCTGCTTCCAGACCGGCAAGGGCGCCGTCGGACTCGACCAGCACCAAGTGCGCCGCTGGAACTCCTGGTACCGCTACACCACACTGGCCATGTTCGCCCACACCATCCTGACCGTGATCACCGCCCGAGAACACACGCACCACCAGCCCGAGGACGGGTTGATCCCGCTGACCCTCCCCGAAACCCACCGCCTCTTCGCCAAACTGATCGCGACCACCGCCCACACCATCAGCCACTGGCTGGCCTGGTCACGATGGCGACGCCGACACCAAGCCCGCGCTCGACGAAGCCACTACCAGCGACGAGGCCACACGACCACCGGCCGACGCCTACATAACGATTCCAGGCTGCCGTACTAGGTGTTGAGGTGCGCACACTTGATCCCGTGTCAGGTGCGTCTGCGTGCCCGACTGGTTCACGAGCACGTAAGGATGGCTGCAGTAACGCCAAGAACTCCGCAGCGGTGCGGCCTGCCTGGCGCGTGACCTTCTGTCACGCGCCAGGCGACGTTCTACCGCTGAGGCGCAAGCCGCAGCGGGCCCACCTCGATGTCCATCGGAACGAACCAGAGCAACCCTGCCAACAGGGCGAACAGCACCACCAGGATGATGACCAGGCGCCACGTGCTAGGCCAGCTCGTCACAGCCCGGGTGACTAGTCCGGCTAGTCCCCCCTGTTGCTGCTCATCGCGGTTAGGTGACCTGTCGGCGCTCATGTCTTGTTCACCAGGACCGGTCGAACTGTGACCGGCGTCACCCACCATTTTGCCCCTTGTCGCTCGCTGCGCACTGGTGGGCGCTGCCTCCCCCTCCTGGGGATGGCGAACTGTCAAGGTCAGTACCTATGTTCATTGCTGCGGACAGTTCCTCTCGATGTCGAACGGAGGCGGTACGGCTACCAAGCTGGCAAGCATGACCAGCCATACCGCTTCCATGGGCGTTCATGAGCAGTGCGAACCGCGCGGTCCGGTCCTGGTGGCAGCCAGGGTCGGATCAACGAACGGGCGGCCCTTAGTGGGCCGCCCGTTCTGTTCGTACCGCTCGAAGCCTATGGGGCCGATCGTGCGCCTAACGACCCTCAGTCGACGACTGGTTTCTTTGGCGCGGTCGTGGGCGGAAAAGCGACCTGTCCAGGCGAAGATCACACCTACCGCGCATCGCAGCAGTAACCGCATTTATGCGGTTGCCAGCCTCCGCTCATCGTTCGCCGTATGCCGTTCGCCGCGACTGCAACCACGGGTCGCTCAAGTCATACGACGTTTGGGCCATCGTCCGCAGCTGCGCGACAGCGGCGCTCGGGTGTCCTCGGTTCACTTGATTCGCCGTCAGGTAGCACGCAAGGGTGGGCGTCGGTGGGGTGTTGTCGCGGCCGCGTACGCGGTAGAGTGGTCGCCGTTGTGCCTGCTAGGAGCCTGTCCACTGTGGATGATTCATGTGGTGGACTGAGTGACTAACTGGGTGACAAACGGTGCGCACCCGTGCGGACGTCGGTGGACGTCGGGGGATTGTTCGCGCTGGTCAAAGCCCTGTTCGACCGTGGTGGAAACCCGCTGGAAAGTGCCTGGGGGTCAAGGGGTCGCAGGTTCAAATCCTGTCGTCCCGACGGTCGAAGTACGGCGAAAGCCCAGGTCAGGGCCTTGGATCACTACGGTGAGACAAGGCCCTGATTCTGTTTGGGGGCGCGTCGTCTCACAATTTCTCACGAACGCTCGTACTGCTTGTTTCAGCCCAGGAGTTCACCGAGCTGGTCGGCCGCCTGGCGCAGGTGCTCGACGTTCGGGTGGATGTAGACCCGCTTGGTGAAGCTGAGGTCCGCGTGGCCCGCCCAGGCGCTCACGATCACGTCAGGCACACCCGAGGTCGCCAGGTAGGTCAGGCAGGCGTGCCGGGCGTCGTACGGCCGGACCTTCCGCACCTTGGCCTGGTCCATCAGCTTGTGGATCGCCCGCCGGAACCGGTCGGTCTTCCAGGCCGTGCCTAGCTCATCCACCAGCACGAACCCGGACCGCTCGTACAGCTCACCAGCCCTCATCGCCTCCGCGGCCTGCCTGGCCTTGAACGCCTTGAGCGCTGCGTGCAGGGGCGTGGGTAGAGGCAGCTTGCGCTTGCCCTTCTCCGACTTCGGTTCCTTCTCCTCCACCTCACCCTCGACCAGCGTGCGCGTCAGCTCGACCGACAACGTCCCGGCTTCGAGGTCAACAGCCGACCATCGCAGTCCGCAGACCTCGGCGGGCCGCATCCCGATCAGCGCCAAGAGCACAGGCGCGTGGAGGCGGTGGTCGCGGACCGCGGCGAGGAACTGTTTCACCTCCGTCTCACTCCAGGGCACTCTCTGGGTCGCCGCAGCCGCCGCCTTACGCCGCGCTTCGCGCGGGATCTGCGTGTACTGGGCGACGTTGCGGACCACCAGCTTGCGCCGCATCGCCACGTTCAACGCCGACCTGAACCGGCCGAGGGTGAGCTGTACGGACCTGACGCCGAGACCGCTGCCGACCTTGCCGCCGCGCTTCCGGCCGGAGGTGAGCATCCAGCTCACCAGGTCGTCCACGTCCTCCTCGGTGACGTCCTGAAGTCGCTTGCCGCCCAGTCGCTCCCGCACTGACAGCAGCGCGTCGGCGTAGTTGGCGGCGGTGGCCTTCTCGACGTCGACCGTCGTGGACTTCAACCAGGTGTCCAACCACTCGGACACGGTGGTCTTGTCCGGACCGACGAACGTCCCCTCGTCGGTCTGGTGCTTGACCTTGGCGTACTCGGCGCGGGCTTCCTTCTTGGTGCCGTAGGTCTTCGTCAATTGCCTACGCTTGCCGGTCGTCGGGTCCCGCCCGATGTCGATCACGAACCGGTACCTCGTCGTACCGTCCTTCAACTCGATCTTCTTGATCGGGTCCCCCACGAGCTTGCAGCTCCTTCGATCAGGCCCCCTCGGATGGGCCCAAGGGGGGCAGTAGTCCCATGTCGCGCGCCCTGCGGATGTACCTGGACACCTGGGTGCGGGAACGGTTCATGGCGGCAGCCACGGCGAGGCCGGGTGCCCTGTCTCCCGAGGCCACGGCCTCGTTGTAGATTTGCGCCGCCAGTCGTGCGTCGTGATCGGCTTGACCGCGGGTGCGTTGCTCGGCACTCGGAACCGGCTCAGCCTGACCGCGATCCACTGGCTGAACGCCAGGTGGAAGTGAAGCCAGCCAGCGCTCACGTACAGACGCTGGCACCGTTGCCTCGACCATCGCGGCACGCACTAGTTGGTCGATGAGGACCTGCCTCATCACCGACGTGGTGATCGGTGCCTTGACCTTCCCCCGCACGGTCGCCTCGATGACCACTGGGCGGCGGTCCGCGCCCACCATCACCTCGATCTGCATCGCCACTTCGGGCTCGCTGAGCACGAAGTTCGCCTGGAAGTGCGTCGGCACGGCGGTGTCGCGACCTGTTGACACGTACCCACCAGGCGTCAGTTCGTCGACCGACACCCATGCGATCTTGAAGTTCTTCGGTAGGCGAGGCACGGCAGAACGATACGCACCCCCTTCATGCTCCGTAGTCGGATGGTCACGACACACCGCCTTTCCGTGGCAGTGGTGAGTCAATGCCCTTGAAGCGTACCCTATTAGGTATGACAACCGGGGGGAAGACTCTGGCGGACTGTTCCGCCGAGCTTCGTACATGGATCCGGACCGGGAGGGCACGGCAGCTCCGTGTCGACGCCGGTCTCAGCCAGGCACTGGCCGCGCAGGACTGCGAGGTCACTGCGTCCACTGTGCACCGATGGGAGATGGGTGACCGACTGCCTCGCGGTCGCAACATTGCCGTGTACCACGGCTTCCTGGCTCGCCTCGTCGAGCGAGAGCAGCGGGGAGGCGAGCACGATGGCGAGTAGGCCGGAGCCGCAGAGGCCACCGACTCTGGCGGAGATCAAGGCGACGTGGCCACCGACGGTGGATGTGTCGACCGCGGCAACAGCGTTCGGGATCAGCCGCAGCAACGCTTACGAGCTGATCGCGCGCAGCGAGTTCCCTGCCAAGGTCGCCAGGTACGGCGGTCGGATGAAGGTGATCACAGAGTCGATCATTCGTGCACTGTCTGCGACGGACTGAAGCGATGACCACGTTCGGGGGGACAGGTCATGACTAGTGCCGACAATGAGTCACCAACGCGGCGCCTGCGGCTGAGAACGGCCCACGAGGTCGACATCACGCGGACGCGGTTCGTGTGGAACGGCTACCTACCTGTCGGCGAGGTCTCGCTACTGGTGGGCAAGCCAGGGCTGGGCAAGAGCACGGTCGTCGTGGACCTCGCCGCCAAGGTGACCACAGGGCAGCTCGACGGTGACCTCGACGGCGAGCCGCAGCGTGTCTTGTACTCCATCACCGAGGACTCGGAGTCCATGTTCAAGGCCCGGTTCATCGCTGCTGGTGGAGACTTGGACCGATTGCACCTGGTCGATGTCGTCTACGGCGATTCGACCGACGGCACGCCGCTGATCGTCAACCTCGACTTGGACGGGGTGCGCGAGGCGTTGGAGACCTGGAAGCCGGCACTGTTCGTGATGGACGCGCTCAACTCATCCTTGTCCGGACAGCTCAACGACAACTCCGTCGTCCGTCCACAGTTGGAGAGGTTGAGGTCGCTGGCCCAGTACACGGGCACGGCGGTCCTGTGTGTCGGTCACTTCCGGAAGTCGACCGCAGGTGTCGACCCGGTCGACGCCATCGGTGGTGCGGGTGCCTACAGCCAGGTCGTTCGGCACGCGCTGGCCTGCGCTGCGGAGGACGAGACGGTCCGCGTCCTGTCGGTCATCAAATCGAACGTCGTGTCGCTGACCGACGTCCGGTCGCTGGAGTACAGAACTGAGTCGGTGACGGTCTCCGCTGACGATGGAGGCGAGGCCGATGTAGGTCGGATTGTCTGGCTGGGAGAGTCGACCACCTCGGTTGTCGATCTCCTTCACCCGCGTTCCGCAGATGATGGCCTGAATCGGGTCGCCGGGCCGGAAGAGGTGCTGGTCAGGAAGCTGGTCCATAGCGGGAAACGCGAGATTGCCTAGTGGCACGCATTGCGCGTCAGCCGTGGGATGAACAGGGATTCATCGTGGGTGACTAGTCGGTGATGCTAGGTTGCTCGGCGTGTATGTGAAGGTGTCCTCTCGCAGGACCCGCGACGGGCGGCGGGTCCGTTACCTGCAACTGGCCCACAACGAGTGGGATCCCGAGCGCGGCATGTCCCGTACCAAGGTGCTGCACAACTTCGGTCGCGAAGACGAACTCGACCGCGACGCGGTCCGCCGCCTGGTCTCCTCCCTGGCCCGGCTGTTGCCGGCCGGGGACACCCTGGCTGCGACCGCACCGGCAGACTTGGCGTTCACAGGCTCGGTTCCGCTGGGTGGCGCATTCGCGCTGGACGG
>NZ_VKAB01000027.1 GCF_009769385.1 Saccharothrix deserti | reverse complement strand
AGTTAAGCCTTCCAGCGCCGATGGTACTGCACTCGTGAGGGTGTGGGAGAGTAGGACGCCGCCGAACATTCTTTCCCTCAGGGGCACCCGATACGGTCGGGTGCCCCTGAGGGCTTTTTGCGTTCGGGGCATGTTTCCAACTGACCGCGAACCGTCACTTTCCGGTTGTCTCCACCGCTGTCCGGGCGATGCGCCTGGCGCGAGCGGGTGATGTGCGGCTTGGCCCCCTTGATCGTCCTTACCGTAACGGCATGACCAGCGGTGAGTGGCCAGGGGAGGCGTCAGTGCCGTGGCGAGCGCGCAGACGAAGAGGCAGGCACTCCCGTGCCCGCCCGCCGTCGTCATCCCCGCAGATGTGGGCTCCGGCCCTTCTCGGCTCGATCCTCCTCGTAACGTTGATCCTTCTCCTGCTGACCTACGTCTGACACCGGCTCATTCGACGGGCTTGAGGTCACCGGTCGGGAAACGCCGTTCGTTCCGCTCGATCTTGGCGAACGCGGCCTCGATGAGATCCACGTCCAGCTTGTCGGCCAGCCGCACCAGGTAGTGCATGACGTCGGCCAGCTCGTCGCGCACCTTCCAGGCCAATTCCGGGTCGTCCATCGCGTGCGCGGCCTGTTCGGGCGTGAGCCACTGGAACAGGTCGGTCAGCTCGCCGACCTCCCCGGACAACGCCATCACGAGGTTCTTCGGGGTGTGGTACTGGTCCCAGTCGCGGGCGGCGGCGAACCGGCGCAGCGCGTCCCGCAGGTCTTCCAGGTTCATGCCCGCAGAGCTACCACACGGTGGTCGCTGGGCCGCACGCCGCGTACCCGTTTGAACGCCGTGCTGAACGCGAACCCGTCCGCGTAGCCGACGGCACGCGCGACCGAGTCGATGGTGGTGTCCGGTCGGGTGAGGAGGTTCGCGGCGACGTCCATGCGCCACCCCGTCAGGTAGGTGAGCGGTGGCACGCCGACCAGTGTGGTGAACCGCCGCGCCAACGCCGCCCGCGACACCCCGGCGCGCGCTGCGAGTTCCGCGACCGTCCAAGCGCGCTGTGGTTCGTCGTGCATCGCGCGCAGGGCCGGTCCGACGATCTCGTCGCCCAACGCTCGGTACCAGCCCGGCGTGTTCGCCTCGGGCCGGTCGAACCACTCGCGCAGCGCGTACACCAGGAGGAGGTCCAGCAGTCGGTCGAGGACGATGTCCTGGCCGGGGCGGTCCTTGGCGATCTCCGCGGACAGCACGTCGACAGTCGGGCACTCCCCGTCCGCACACGACACGACCAATGCCGTCGGCAGGGCGTTGAGCAGCCGGTGGGACACGCCGCCCTCGACCTCGTAGGCGCCGGTGATCACCAGCACGTCCCCGTCGGCCGGGAACCCGTAGGTGCGGGTGCCGACGCGCCACTGTTCGCAGTCCGGTTCGTCGAACTCGATCTGCGTCGGCGTCGACGGGTCGTCGGCCAGCACGAACCGCAGCGGTCCGCGGATCAGGCCGATGTCACCCGGACGCATCAACGCGTGGGTGCCGTCCTCGGCGAGTAGCCAGACGTCGCCGCGCACGGCGGCCACGAGGGTGAGCGGCGCCGTCTCCGCGAACGCCAGCGACCACGGCGGTGAGGCGAACGAGCGGCACACGTCGGCGCGCTGCGCGTGCACGCCGCGCAGCAAGTCGGTGAGGGCGTCCATGTAGACGATTGAACATGGATCCGGGACGGTGAGCCATGTTCCGTCCAGCACGATCTTGATTGGCTGGTGGCATGACAATCCTGGTTATCGGCGGCACCGGCAAGACCGGCCGCCGCGTCACCGCCGCCCTCGACGCCATCGGTGTCGCCAACCGTCCCGTGTCCCGCCGTTCGGCGATCCGCTTCGACTGGGCGGACGAGTCCACCTGGGGACCCGCCTTGGACGGCGTCACCGCGGTTTACCTCGTGCCGCTCGGGACGACCCTGGACGACGCCGAGGTGGCGGCGTTCGTGCCGCGGGCGGTGGCGGCGGGTGTGCGGCGGATCGTCGCCCTGTCAGCGCGCGGGATCTCGCCCGAGGACGGCCGCGAGCGCGCGGTGCGGGAGTCCGGAGTGGACTGGACGATCCTGCGGCCGACGTGGTTCTCGCAGAACTTCAGCGAGGACTACTTCCTGGGGGAGGTGCTGGCGGGCGAGCTCGTGCTGCCGCCCGGCGGCGACGGCGCGCACCCGTTCATCGACGCGCAGGACATCGCCGACGTGGCGGTGGCGGCGTTGACGCAGGACGGGCACGCGGGCGTCACCTACGAGCTGTCCGGGCCGGAGGCGTTGACGTTCGGCGAGGTGTTGGCGCGGATCGGTGACGTGTCGGGTCGTTCGATCCGCGTGGTCGACGTGCCCCCGGCCGACTACACCGAGCTCTTGGTGCAGGGCGGTTTCGACCAGGAGTACGCGGAGGTGTTGACGATGTCGTTGACCGCGATGCGTGACGGTCACGACGCCGCGTTGTCCGACGGTGTGCCGTCCGTGCTCGGGCACGACGGGCGGCTGTTCGGCGACTACGTCAAGGAGGCGGCGGGCGCCTGGGCCTGAGCGAGGACGAGCAGGTGCTCTTCGGTGGGCTGGTCCACGGCTACCTCCGGACGAGGGTGAGGTGCGGTTTGGTGGGGTGGCCGCCGTCGCCTTGGCCGGGCAGGGCGGTGAGGACCAGGCCGAAGACGAGGCCGTTGAGTTCTTCCACGTCGAGCAGGAGTTCGCGGGCGACGCCGTGCGGGGTGGTGCCTTGGGCGCGCAGGGTGCGGAAGACCTTGGTGAGCAGTTGGGATGTCTCGCGGCGGGTCATGCCGGTGGTGCGGCGGGCCAGTTGGGCGCACACGGTCGCGTATTGGGGCTGGGTGAGCAGGCCGAGGTCGCGGAGGCGGTGCGCGAGGGTGACCGGGGAGACGTGCCAGGTGGCGCTGTGTGCGAGGACCTGTTCGGTGAGCGCGCCCCGGGGGACGGCGGCCAGCACACCGGCGCGGGGGAGGAGGAACGCGGTCGCGAACGTTTGCGCGTCGTCGTTGCGGGTGAGGTGGCCGAGTTCGCGGGCGGCGTCGAAGCGGGCCTGGTCGGGGGTGGCCGTCGGGTCGAGGAAGACGTAGGGGGTGCCGGCGTGGCGGACGGAGAACGGGCCCGCGGCGGCGCAGTCCTGGGGCAGGGAGAACACCCGGACGCCGTGCGCTTCCAGGAGGTGGACCATGTTGGGCGCCGGGCGGTGCGGGATGCCCCACCGGGCGCGGACCATCTCGGCCGCGGTCTCCGGGTCGTGGTGTTCCCACGTCGGCACGTCCGGTTCGGGGAACGTGAACGCGCGGGTCAGCCAGGCGTCGAAGGCGATGGCGAGGCGGGCGGCGCTGATCGCGGCGTCCCGTTGCCGCTTGGGCGCCGGTCTGGTGAACACCGCCTCGATGTCCGGCACGTCGTCGGCTTCCAGGAAGCCCGCCGGGAAGCCGAGGGCCTCGGTGAGCCTGGCGGTGGTGGCCGGTCGGGGTTGGCGGCGGCCGTGCTCGTAGTCGCCGATGCTCGCCGGACTCGTGCCCGCCTTGCGCGCCAGCTCGACCGCGGTGAGGCCGCGACGGGTCCGGGCCAGGACGAGGCGGGAGGGCGTGAGCATGATCGCGCCATTCTCGCACCCGCCTACCGGCGCAGCGTGACGGTGACGTCGATGTCGTCGATGTCGTCGGGGCCGTCCGTGCCGCGTGGTGTGGGCAGGGGGCCGAACACCAAGGGCGGCAACGTGATCCGGTGCGCCCACCGGTCCACGACCTGGCCCTGCGGCGTGGGCTCCGGCTGCGCCACCTCGCGCAGGACGACCAGCCGTTCACCTTCCTGGTGGGGGTAGGTGACCAGGAACCACAGCTTCCACTCGTGCGTGTGGAGCGAGTCGAAGAGCGTGAACTGGTCCCGGTCGTTGCCGCGCATCATGGCCGCGATGGCGGGGCCCTTGGCGTAGTCGCTGCGCAGGGGAGCGCCGAGCGTGCCGGTGTGGCGGTTGCCCTGGAGGGTGCCGAGGACGACGGGTTTGGTGGGGTGCTGGACGAGCCCGGCGTTCCACTTGTCGACCCGCGTCCAGCCCTCGGCGACGAGCACTTCGCGGAGTCTGCCGACCCGGTGGATCCAGTCCAGCAACCCGGCCCCGTTGGTCGGCCCCAACGGCGGCGCGGACGCCCGCGCGTCGACCCCGGCCCAGATCGCCTCGTCCAGGTGGTCGACCCGCAGCCCCAGCTCGGCCAGCTGAGCGTGGTGGTCTTCGGTCAGCTCGGTGGCGTTCGACATCCTCATGCCGGGCACGGTAACCGCGCCCACCGACAATTCCCGGTCGCGTCGGGCTCGGCCGGGGGTCAGCGTGCCACCTGCGGCAGGTCGTCCTCTCCGGTCGGGGTTTCTTCGGTTTCCCGGTGGAGGGCCGCTGGCCGGCCGGCGGACGACCGGCTGCCGGAACAGCGATCGACCCACATCGACCCACGAGGAACAGGACGCCTGCCAGCGCGGGCGGCACGGTCAGCAGGGCTGGGTAGGCCCGGATACCGGCCGTGTGCCCCACCTCGTCGTGACCGGGAGTCCGTCCGGCGCTCGCCTCGGTGCCACCGTTGGCCGGCTGGGCTTTGGTCGGACGCCGCCACCCTCCGTCGTTCGAAGCCCGAACGGGCGGGTACCACGGTCCGTGGGACAGGATGTGGTGATGGATGTGCTGAGCCGGAACAACGTGGTTGTCACCGGCAACGTCGACGGCCCCGTGGTGGTGCTCGCGCACGGTTTCGGGTGTGACCAGAACTTGTGGCGGCTGGTCGTGCCCGCGCTCGCCGAGAAGTGCCGGGTCGTGCTGTTCGACCACGTCGGGGCGGGGCGGTCGGATCTTTCGGCGTGGGACGCGCGGCGGTACTCGACGCTCGACGCGTACGCCTCCGATGTGCTCGACATCTGCCGTGAAATCTGCCGTGAGCTGGACGTGCGCGACGTGGTGTTCGTGGGGCACTCGGTGTCGGCGATGATCGGTGTGCTGGCGGTGGCCGCGGAGCCGGCGCGGTTCGGCAAGCTCGTGCTGCTCACACCGTCGCCGCGCTACATCGACGACGGTGACTACCGGGGCGGGTTCAGCGCCGCCGACATCGAGGAGCTGCTCGACTCGTTGGAGAGCAACTACCTCGGTTGGTCGGCGACGATGGCGCCGGTCATCGTGGGCAACCCGGACCGGCCGGAGCTGGGCGAGGAGCTGACCAACAGCTTCTGCCGCACGGACCCGGAGGTGGCGAGGGTCTTCGCCCGTGCGACGTTCCTGTCCGACAACCGGGCGGACCTGGAGCGGGTGAGCGTGCCGACGCTGGTGTTGGAGTGCGCGCAGGACGTGATCGCGCCACGCGAGGTCGGCGCGTTCGTGCACGCCCGGATACCCGGCAGCACGCTCGTCACGCTCGACGCCACGGGCCACTGCCCTCAGCTCAGCGCCCCGGAAGCCACCGCGGCGGCCATGTTGCGCTTCGTGACGGACACGCTGTGACGGGCGTGACCGGGGACGAGCCGGACCGCGACGCTGTCTCGGCACTGCTGGAGGACAGCGCGGAAGACCTCTACGAGAACGCGCCGTGCGGCTACCTGTCCACTTTGCCGGACGGGCACATCGCGAAGGTGAACGGGACCCTGTTGCGGTGGCTGGGTTACCAGCGCGAGGAGTTGGTGGGACGGCGGCGGTTCGCCGATCTGCTCAGCGTCGGCGGCAAGCTCTACCACGAGACCCACTTCGCCCCGCTGCTGCGGATGCAGGGCGAGGTGCGCGGCGTGGCGTTGGAGATGGTCGCAGCTGACGGCAGGCGGCTGCCGATGCTGGTGAACTCCACGGTCAAGACGAGTGGTGACGGCGAGCCGCTGCTGATCCGCACCACGGTGTTCGACGCGCGTGACCGCCGTGCGTACGAACGCGAACTGTTGCGCGCACGGCAGGAGGCCGAGCGGGAACGCGACGAGATCCGGCGGCTCGCGACCACGCTCCAGCGCACCCTGTTGCCGCCGGTGCTGCCGACCGTGCCGGGTGTGGAGATCGCCACGCACTACCACCACGCCTCGCCGTTCGAGGTCGGCGGCGACTTCTACGACGTGTTCCCGTTGGCGGACGGCAGGTGGGGCGTGTTCCTCGGCGATGTGTGCGGCAAGGGCGCCGGTGCGGCGGCGATGACGTCGCTGACCCGTTACACCCTGCGCTCGGCCGCCGTGTACGACCCGGACCCGGCCGCGGTCCTGACCAACCTCAACACCGTGCTGAACCAGGAGCAGGACGGCGGGCAGCCGGGTTTCTGCACGGTGACGTTCGGTGTGCTCGCCGTCGACCCGGACGGCTGCACGCTCACCCTCGCCTCCGGTGGCCACCCTCCGGGTCTGCTGCTGCGTGCGGACGGCACGGTCGAGTACGTGGAGACGCCCGGCGGCCAGCTGATCGGAATCCTGCCCGACGCCCGCGTGGTCACCGCCACCGTCCGCCTGTCCGCCGGTGACACGTTCGTGTTGTACTCGGACGGCCTCATCGAGGCCCGTGTCGGCGACACCCGTTACAGCGAGCAGGAGCTGCTGGAGTTCGCGGCCACCCTCGCCTCCACGGCGGCGGCGGACGTCGTCGGGGCTCTCGTGGACCTGCTGGCCGGCTTCGGCGAGGGCGTCGAAGACGACACCGCCGTGCTCGCGCTGGGCGTTCCCGCCCCCCGGCGCTGCTGAGACCCGTTTCGTGCGGTGCAACGGCTCCGGCCCGTCAGTCGACGCTGGTAACCGGAAAGGGAAGGCGTTCACCGTCCCACGCGGCAGATCCCGGCTCGACGAAGTCCGCCATGGTCCGCGCGTCCTCCCTTTCCCGGTCGAGTACCTTGCGCCACTCCGAGGCGGTGCCGGTGACGAGGAACGGTCCGATCGGAATCTCGATCGTGTCGTCATCGACTCGGACAGGCACACTCTCACCCGCAACCACGAGGTCGCCGTCGACGCCTGCTGTTGCCGCGGTGATCGCGTCGTCGAGTTCGGTGGCCGACATCGTCGCGGACCACGTCGTGTCCGCGTTGCGAGCGGTCGCGAACAGCACGTCTTCGCCTGCGGGGTTGTCGTGCAGCACGAACTCGAGCACGGAGCCGGACATCGGATCGACGGACTCGTCCGCAGGCGCCAGCCAGGCCGGTCGGAACCTGTCGAAGAGTCCGGTCATCGCGTCCGCGAGCAGTCGACGCCGGACCGACAGGAACGATCTGTATTCGGCTGCATGCCGCAGTTGTTCGTTCAACGGTATGAGGTGCGCGGTCAACTCCTGATCACCGAGCGTGGGGAAGTAGTCCACCGGGGACCGGTGACTGATCTTCCTGTTGGCCTTGCCCGAGATGAACGCGAGGTTGGCGAGGTCGTTGATCTCCGCCTTGCTGTACTTCGCCGGATGGCTCTTGAGCGTCGCTTGCGGGTGGATGTGGTGGTACTCCAACGTCTGGCTGCCTTCCGCCGCGGCCGAGATGCCGATGCTGTCCCACCAGTCCTTGGCGCCTGCCTCCTTGGCGACGAGGAAACTCAGGAAGAAGTACGGGCTTCCCACAGACCGTCCGGCGAGGTCTTGAGGCGTGATCGTGAGACCCGTGGCGCTGACACCCAGATTGCTCAGCAGCCGGCGAACCGGATCGGCCATGCGGGCCGCCGGGATGTCCTGGCCCAGCCGGGTGTCGGTGGAACCGCTGTACCGGTTGCGGACGGTGGCCGCCAGGAACCAGTAGAGGATGCCGTCGGCACTCGCGCCGTCCAACTGCTCGTCTTCCCGCTCGCCCAGCAGGACGATCAACGGCAACAGGACGATCATCGAGGGCAGCAATCGGCTGTGCGAGGCACCCAGGTTGTTCTGGAGGAGCGGCACGAGGTGCCGCAACCCGCGCTGCACGGTGTTCCAGCCACGTTCCAGCTGGTCGTCGGTGGCGGCGACGAGCCGTGCGTGCGACCACGCGGACAGGCCGCGTCCGAGTACCGCGCCGGTGAGAGCCCTGGTGAGGAAGGTGACGTCGACGTCGCCGAACCCTCGCTGAGTCCAGTACGCGGCTTCCCCCTCCAACCTCTCCAGCACACCCGGCCATCGAGCGGACAGGGTCGCCAATGCCAGATCGGACGTCTTGAGCGGACGTCCGCCGCTGTTGACGCGCACGAAGATCTGGGTGACCTCGTCGTAAGGGAAGTCCCGCAGCACCTCCATGTGGAACTTGTGGCTCGGGATGGCAGCCAGCCGCTGGAGTCGCTTGCTGATGTCGTTCGGCGTCAGGTCGGGATTGCGCTCGTGCAGGCCGCTGACGAGGTGCCACTGGTCGACACCCGGTTTGAGGACGTCGTAGACCTTGATCCAGCGCGGGTCCTTCGCGGTCGCCGCGCTCTGATTCTGGAACTTCTCGCTTTCGACGTTGAAGACGATGGCGGCTTGCGGGTGGTCGGTGAGCACTCGGTGCAGCGACGTGACCCGCTGCTGGCCGTCCAAGAGGTAGAGCGGGACGACGGCAGGCTGGACCACGGGCCTGTCGATGGCCGCTGCCCTGGTCTGAGGTGTTTCGTCGGTCTGCCAGAAGAGCAGAGACCCGGACAGGTAGCCCCGGTAGAGCGACTCGATGAGCTTGGCCACCTGGGTTGGTTTCCACACGTAGCCACGTTGGATCTCCGGCAGCTTGATCTCACCGCGTTCGATCTGGCCTACTAGTGCGCTGATTTCGCGCTCCGTCTTGTCAACGGGCATGTGGACGTGCTCCCGGTGGGGTTGGAACGCACCTCGTGCGCGATCACTCCGTCATCGTCCGGCGGCGTAGCGTCGTTAGCACCGGCCGGGCTAGGGCTCCCAGACCTGTATCGCCCGCACCACGAAAGGGGCGTCGGGCACGTACGTGCCCTTGCCGGGGTAGGTGGTGAACTCGGCCTCGGTCGAGCACGTCGCGCCTTGGAATACCGAGGCGTCCCTGGTCAGGCGGTTCACGAACGAGCGCGCCACGAATTTGTCCGGCAGGGGGATGCACTCGCTCGGGTTGGCGGTTTCCAGGTCGAGGCGGTGGACCTTGCCGGTGTAGTTGGTACCGGCCCAGGCGCAGAACTCGCCGCGGTCGCAGGTCGGGTCCGGTTGCTGGGCCACCGCCATGCCGCTGGACGCCATGCCGCTGGACGCCAGGGCGCCGGCGGTGAGGGTCAGGGCGGTCAAGAGGCCGCGGGGCGTCATTCGGGTCACCTCCACCGCACCAGAGTGCTGTGATCGGCGGCGGTGTGGGGGTGGAAAGCCTGGCGTTCACCTCATTGTGTGGGGGCGTGTCGGGGGAACGGGTAGGCGGGTGGCGAGGCGGACCGCGTCGTGAGGTGCCACCGCGTCGGTGTCGTTGTCGAAGTACACGTAGACGTCGTGGTCCACGGCCCACGCCTTGATCTTGGCGGCCCACTCGTCCAGTTCGCTGTCGGAGTAGCTGCCGACGTACAGGGCCTGGTTGCCGTGCAGCCGCACGTAGGCGAAGTCCGCCGTGACGTCTTCGAGGTACGGGAATTTGCCGGCGGTGTGGGAGACGACGAGCGCGATGTCGTGCGCCCGCAACAAGTCGTGGAACTCCGGCACCAGGAACGTCGAGTGGCGGACCTCCAGCGCGTGCCGCAGTGGCCGGTCGGTGTCGGTCGTGGTCCAGGCCCGTTCGTCGGGCAGTCGCTCGTCGTGACGCTCGGCGAGCTTGGCCGCGGCCGAGGTGGTGCGGGGGAGGAGGTCGAAGAACGCGGCCAGGCGTCCGGGGTCGTAGCGGAGCTTGGGCGGCAACTGCCACAGGAACGGGCCGAGCTTGGCCTCCAGCGCGAGCACACCCGAGGCGAAGAAGTTGGCCAGCGGGGTCTCCACGTCGCGCAACTGCTTGAGGTGCGTGATGAACCGGCCGCCTTTGACCGCGAAGGCGAAGTCCTCCGGCGTCTGCCGCGCCCACGCCCGGTAGCTGGACGGGCGTTGCAGCGAGTAGAACGAACCGTTCAGCTCCACCGAGGTCATGAGGCCCGAGATGTGCTCCAACTCCCGCCGCTGCACCAGGCCTTTCGGGTAGAACGCGCCACGCCACGCCGGGTAGACCCAGCCCGACGTCCCGATGCGAACCTCACCCGTCATGTCCCAGTGGTACCCATCTGATCCACGCGTACCCCCGTGCCGCGGTGGCAGGCTGCCCAGGCTCAGCTGAGCCGGTCGATCAAGGCGAGGGCGTCGTGCGGTGCCGCGCCGCGCATCGTGTTGTCCAGGTACGCGTAGACGTCCCGGGTGGCCGACCATTCGCGGAATCTGGCGGCCCAGCGGTCGAGGGCGGTGTCGGAGTACGTGCTGATGTACAGCTCTTTGTCGCCGTGGAGGCGGGCGTAGACGAAGTCGGTGGTCAGCTCGCACAGTTCCGGGAAACGGCCTGCCGACTCGGCGACGACGAGCGCGACTCCGTGCCGTGCCAACAACTCCGCCAGTTCGGGCTTGTCCCAGCTCGGGTGCCGGACCTCCACCGCGTGCCGAACCGGTGGGCCGGGCAACAGTTCCAGGAACGCGGCCAGGCGCTCGGGACGCCACGGCAGCGTCGGGGGGAGCTGCCACAGGATCGGCCCGAGTTTCGTTCCCAGGTCGAGCACCCCGGACGAGAAGAATTCCGACACGTCCTTCTCGACGTCGCGCAATCGCTTGATGTGCGTGATCTCCCGATGGCCTTTGACGGCGAACACGAAGTCGTCGGGTGTGCGTTCGGACCACGACTGGAAGTCCGTCGGCTTGCGCAGCCCGTAGAACGAGCCGTTGATCTCCACCGTGCCGAGCCTGCGGGACAGGAACTGCAATTCCAGGCGCTGCTGCAACCCACGCGGGTAGAAGTCACCGCGCCACTCGGGATGGCGCCAGCCGGACGTGCCGATTTTGATCTCACCCACAGTGACCGTGTTGCCCATGAGTAACCGCTGAAACGTGTAGCACAGCTGTAGCACTCCGAGTATGATTGTGTCATGGCTGTCGCAACCACCGGTCACACGATCGGCCAACGGGAACTCCGCAACGACAACGCCGAGATCATGCGGCGGGTCGAGGCGGGGGAGCGCTTCGTGGTGACCCGCAACGGCAAGCCGATCGCCGACCTGGTGCCGCACGCCGAGTCCAGGCCCCGGCACACGCTCGCCGAGACGCAGGCCGAGTTCCGCAAGCTGCCCCGGGTGGACGCGGCGCGTTGGCACGCCGACCGCGTGGCCGACGACGAGTTCTTCGGCGCCGACGACCCGACCGAAGACCCGTGGCGCCGGTGACCAGGCGGATTCTGCTGGACACCGGCGTGGTGATCCGGCTGGAGGACATCGACTTCGGCGACCTCGCCCGCGCCGAGCCCGCGATCAGCGCCGTCACCGCGGCGGAGTTGGCCTACGGGCTGGACGTGGACGACCCGGTCGAGCGGTTCGCCCGCACCGAGCGGTACTACGCCGCGCTGGACCGGTTCGAGGTGCTGCCGTTCGACCTCGCCGCCGCCAAGATCTACGGCACGCTCGCCGCACTGGTCCGCCGCACCGGCCGCAGCGCCCGCCCGCGCCGGATGGACCTGCAGATCGCGGCCACCGCCGCCGCGCACGGCATGCCGGTGTTGACCACCAACGTCAAGGACTTCACCGGACTGGACCGGGTGGTCGAGGTCATCGCCGTCCACCCGGTCGAACACTGACCACCGAGTCGACCACCTCGCGCGGTACTCGTGCGCTATAACGGTGTGCATATCGGAGCCACGGTGGGACGGGCTGCTCAGCGGTGATCCGGGCAGGCCGAACGCGGCATCGACGACTGGGTCGAGGGGATGCGGCAGCGCGCGGACAAGCTGCGGGCGTTGCGCGCCGAGGTGGAGCGGATCCAGGTCACCGAGACCAGCGCGAACGGCGCCGTGGTGGTGACCGCCGACTCCGACGACATCGACGACGTCGCCGGGCACGTGGCCGACGTGCCGAGAGCGGACGGCGGCACGGGGTTCAGCCGCGCGGAGATCGAGCAGATCAAGAACCACGTGTTCGAGGACCTGCACCCGTTGGAGGGCCAGAACGGCGGCACGGTGATGGCACGGTTCGACCCGAACCCCGACATGGCCGAGGCCTGGCTGCGGCTGCGGTCCGGTCGGGCACGGCCGGAGGACGTGGCGCTGTTGGAGCACGAACTGGCCGAGGCCCGATACTGGCAGCAGAACCCGAACGCCTCGTACAAGGACGCCCACGCCGCGGCGAACGAGGTATCGCGGTGGGAGAACCAGATCCCGCCCGTGTCCAACGAGGACTACAGCAAGCCCTGGAGGTAGGCCGTGGCCATGCTCGTGTACCCGCACAAGGCGGAGGAGACCGCGGCCGGCGTGCGCTACCGGTTCCACACCGACTGCGGCGCGGAGCGGTTCCTGGTGCTCGACAAGACGTCCGAGACCATCCAGCCGGACGACGGCAACCGCGACGGCGTGTTCCGCGCGGCGGCGGGAAAGCTGGCCAAGGCGTGGCTGAGCACCCACGAGGCCCCCGACCGCCTGGTGCACCAGAGCTAGAACCCCGCGCCGTCCAGCGCGCCGGTCACCACCCGGTCCACGCGGGCCTGCTGCGGATCACGGGCCAGCGCCTCCGTGCACGGGCAGCGCGCCAGATCGCTGCCGCACAGGTACACCCCGAGCACCCGCAGGCTGCGCGCCGTCTGCCGCAACCGCGCCGCGCCCCTGAGCCGCACCTGCCCGTAGACGGCCTTCGCCAGCTGGTACGGCGCACCGGGCCCGAGATCGACGCACGCCTGGCTGTCCAACTCCTCCGCCACGTGCGCGATGGGCCGGCACCCGCACGCCCGCGCCGACCGCACCAACCGCTGGTCCAGCTTCGCCACGAGCCGCTTGGCCACCTCGTCCCGCCAGGCGCGGTCGGTGCGGAGGAAGGCGACCAGCTCCTCCACGCGCAGGGGATCGGGCTGTGGACGGCGGGCGCGCGCTCTTCGTCGTTGAGGGGTCATGCCACCAACATCGGGCGTTTCAAACCGTTGTGAGGCCCCCTCACCCACCTGCCAGAGGAATGCACTCGCGCGCAGTAACGAGCCGTACGCGCAGAGACACCAGTGCGCCGGCCGCATGAAGCCGGCAACGTGAGCGGTCAGCGGGGCGCTGTGGGTGCTCGGAACAGGGTGCGTCCGAAGGAGAAAGCGATCCCCGCCAACGTCGCGGGCACTGCCGGCAGGACCAGGTAAGCCCACACACCGCCGGTGAACCCGACCTGCCCGCTACCGCTTGTCACCGTCATGACCAGGAGGAACCAGGCCATGACGGTGACGATCACCGAGCCTGCCCAGCCACCCGCCAGCGCGCGCCTGGCCGTCCTCGCGCCGTTGCCGTCGAGGTGCTCACCGTGAACGCAGGACCGTGCCGAAAGCAGGCTCACGCAGGACATCGGTCATGGCAGCAACCCCACTCGGCGCAGCAGTGTGTTCGGATCACTCACCAGGGCGGTGAGTTCGGTGATGGCGGGGCTCTGCGGGCCCTGCGCCAGATCGGTGGGAACGCTGTGGGCCCGTAGGTTCCGCAGCACTTCCAGGAACTCCTGCTGCATCTCGGTCACGCGGGCCGAATGCGTCCAGGCCGGATCGACCTCCAAGTCGAGGACGCGGCCGCGGTGAATCGTGCCGCGCACGTGTCCGCCCCGGCTCTCCATGGTTGTCGGCCGGTCCACGACCTCGGTCATGCGCTGCTGTCAGGACGTCTTGTGCCTCGGGTTCCTTTGGTTCGGATCGAGTGCGCCGGCTCTTCCTCGTCACCCTCTTCGAAGCCGAATCTGAATACGCAGTCCAAGTCTCCCCCTGCTATCCGTGATCAACCAATTCCGCACCGTAGTCGATGGCATGGGCGGTGCGCAGGCGGTTGGCGTTACCGGTCCGGTAGCGGGCGACGTCGGTGAAGTCCGACAGTCACCACTGTGCCCCGGCTGCCGAAGGCAAACCGGGGCACAGTGGGCGAGGAGGCTCAGGCCGGGACCGAGGCCACTCCCGGGGCCAGGAACCGCTTGCCCGTCACCTTCTCCGAGATGCCCGACCGGTCCAGGTACGGGGTGATGCCGCCCAGCCAGAACGGCCAGCCGGCGCCGAGGAGCATGCACAGGTCGATGTCCTGCGCCTCCGCGACCACGCCCTCGTCGAGCATGATCCGGATCTCCTCGGCCAGCGCCTCCAGCGCCCGCGCGAAGACCTCGTCACCGGTCAACGGCTTGTCGCCGAACGACCACAGCGCCTGCACCTCGGGGTCGACGGTCTGCTTGCCGGTCGAGTCCCACTGGTAGACGGCGGTCTTGCCGGCCTGCACGAACGCCTTCATGTTCTCCGACACGCCGAACCGGTCCGGGAACGCGCCGTGCATCGTCTCGGCCACGTGCAGCGCGACAGCGGGGCCGACGAGTTGCAGCAGCACGAGCGGCGACATCGGCAGGCCCAGCGGCTCGGTCGCCTTGTCCGCGACCTCGAACGGCGTGCCCTCGTCGATGGACTTCACGACCTCGCCCATGAACCGGGTCAGCAGCCGGTTCACCACGAACGCCGGCGCGTCCTTCACCAGCACGGACGACTTCTTCAGCTGCTTGCCCACCGCGAACGCGGTCGCCAGCGTCGCGTCGTCGGTCTGCCCGGCGCGCACGATCTCCAGCAGCGGCATGATCGCCACCGGGTTGAAGAAGTGGAAACCCACGACCCGCTCGGGGTGCTTGAGCCCAGAAGCCATCTCGGTGATCGACAGCGACGACGTGTTGGTCGCCAGCACCGCCTCGGCCGAGACGAACTCCTCGACCTCGGCGAACACCTTCTGCTTCACGCCCAGGTCCTCGAACACGGCCTCGATGACGAAGTCCGCGTCCGAGAACGCCGCCTTGTCCAACGACCCCGTGACGAGCGCCTTGAGCCGGTTCGCCTTGTCCTGCGACACGCGCTTCTTGCCGAGCAGCTTGTCGATCTCGGCGTGCACGTACCCGACGCCCTTGTCCACCCGCGCCTGGTCGATGTCGGTGAGCACCACCGGCACCTCCAGCCGCCGCGCGAACAGCAGCGCCATCTGCGAGGCCATCAGGCCCGCGCCGACGATGCCGACCTTGGTGACCTTGCGCGCCAACGACTTGTCCGGCGCGCCCGCCGGCCGCTTGGCCCGCTTCTGCACCAGGTTGAACGAGTACAGCCCGGCCCGCAGCTCGTCGCTCATCACGACGTCCGCCAGCGCCTCGGTCTCGGCCGCGTAGCCGCGGTCCAAGTCGTTGGCACGAGCCAACTCCAGCAGCTCGAGGGCCTTCAACGCGCCCGGCGCCGCGCCCTTGGTCTTGCCCTCGACGATCGCACGGGCCCGCGCCACGGCCGCGTCCCAGCCCGCGCCGCGGTCGATCTCCTTGCGCGGCGGCACGACGTCGCCGCCCACCACGGAGGCCAGCCACAGCAGCGACTGCTCCAGGTAGTCGGCCGAGTCGAACAGCACGTCCGCGATGCCCAGCTCCAACGCCTGCTTGGGGTTGAGCATCTTGTTCTGGTTCAACGCGTTCTCGAAGATCACGGTGACCGCGTCGTTCGGGCCGATCAGGTTCGGCAGCAGCTGCGTGCCGCCCCAGCCGGGGAACAGGCCGAGGAACACCTCGGGCAGCGCGATGGCCGCCGCGTTGGACGCCAGCGTCCGGTAGTGGCACGACAGCGCCAGCTCCAGGCCTCCGCCCATCACCGCGCCGTTGACGAACGCGAAGGTCGGCACGGACGACTCGGTGAACTTGCGGAACACGTCGTGGCCGAGCTGCCCGATCGTCACGGCCTGCGAGCGTTCCGAAGCGCCCTCGACGGCCGTCAGGTCCGCGCCGACGGCGAAGATGAACGGCTTGCCGGTGACCGCGATCGCCGCCGGGGACGCCGCCGCGGCCTCGTCGAACGCCGCGTTCAGGCTCACCAGCGACTGCGGGCCGAACGTGGACGGCCGGGTGTGGTCCAGGCCGTTGTCGATGGTGATCAGGGCGACCTTGCCGGTCACACCGGGCACCGAGATCAGCCGGGTCTTCGCGACCGTCACGACCTCGTCGGGGAAGAGGGCCTTGGCCTCGTCAGCGGTCAACGTGGTCACTTGCCGTCTCCGTTCCAGTGGGGGTTCTCCCAGATGACCGTGCCACCCATGCCGATGCCGATGCACATGGTGGTGATGCCGTAGCGCACGTCGGGGCGCTCGGCGAACTGCCGCGACAGCTGGGTCATCAGGCGCACGCCGGAGGAGGCGAGCGGGTGGCCGGTGGCGATCGCGCCACCCCACTGGTTGACCCGCGGGTCGTCGTCGGCGATGCCGAAGTGGTCGAGGAAGGCGAGCACCTGCACGGCGAACGCCTCGTTGATCTCGAACAGGCCGATGTCCTCGATGGACAGACCGGCGCGCTTGAGGGCCTTCTCCGTCGCGGGCACCGGGCCGACGCCCATGACCTCGGGCTCGACACCCATGAACGAGTAGCCGACCAGGCGCATGCCGACCGGCAGGCCCAGCTCGCGGGCGGTCTCCTCCTCGGCCAGGATGCAGCCGGTCGCGCCGTCGTTCAGGCCCGCCGCGTTGCCCGCGGTGACCCGGCCGTGCGGGCGGAACGGCGTCTTCAGCTTGGCCAGGTCCTCGACCGTGGTGCCCGGACGCGGCGGCTCGTCGGCCGTGGCCAGGCCCCAGCCGTTCTCCGCGGAACGGGTCGCGACCGGCACGAACTCCGGGCCGATCTTGCCGTTCTTCACCGCGTCGGCGTACTTGGCCTGCGAGGCCGCCGCGAAGGCGTCCGTGCGCTCCTTGGTGATGGCCGGGAACCGGTCGTGCAGGTTCTCCGCCGTCGAGCCCATGACGAGCGCGGACGGGTCCACGATCTTGTCGGACAGGAACCGCGGGTTGGGGTCGACGCCCTCGCCCATCGGGTGGCGGCCCATGTGCTCGACACCGCCCGCGATGACGACGTCGTACGCGCCGAACGCGATACCGCTGGCCGACGTCGTCACGGCCGTCATCGCGCCCGCGCACATGCGGTCGACGGCGTAGCCGGGCACCGACTTGGGCAGGCCCGCGAGCAGCGCCGCGGTGCGGCCGATGGTCAGGCCCTGGTCGCCGGTCTGCGTGGTGGCCGCGATGGCCACCTCGTCGACCCGCTCCGGTGGCAGCTCGGGGTGGCGCCGCAGCAGCTCGCGGATCACCTTGACGACCAGGTCGTCGGCACGGGTTTCCGCGAAGATTCCCTTGGGGCCGGCCTTGCCGAACGGCGTGCGCACGCCGTCCACGAAGACCACGTTTCGAACGCGTGCCGGCGCTACTGGTGCGGCCACGGCGTCTCCTCCACTTGTGGTGACGAGTCCCCCGAGCGGCGGGCGCGACTCCTACCGATCGGTAACCCAACTCTAGCCCCTGTTACTGGCGGGTAACCACCGTGGTCGCCCTGTCTCGTGCGTCACAGAACGCGCGGATGGCCAGGAACAGCCCGAACCCGAACGGGGACAGGATGATCGTGAACACCAGCAGCGGGCCCATGAGCAGCGGGTGCAGGCCCAGGCGGCGGCCTTCCCGGAACATCCACGCCCCGATCAGCAGGTCCCACGCGATCACCTGCGCCCAGATCGCGGAGGCGCCCCAGGAGGTGCCCAGGAACTCCCTCAGCGTGTCCAGGTCCGGGCTGCTCATCGTGGCCCACAGTTCGGGGAGGTGGGCGGCGACCAGGACCGTGTAGACGACGAGCGGGGGCACGGCGATCAGCGGGGACGACGTGATCCGGGCCGTGCCCGACCACTTCGGGGCGAAGATCATCAGCCCCCAGAACGGCACGGTGAGCCAGAACGTGAGCTGGAACAGGAACCCGGTCATGCCGGCACCGCCTCCGTCGTGTCGTCCGTCGTGCGCAGAGTCCTCGCGATCACCGTGACGGTCCAGGTCACCACGGCCGGCGCGCCCAGTGCGGTGAGCAGGTCCGGGCGCAGCAGCGGCTGTCCGCGTAGCGCCTGCCACGTCACCAGGGCCGTCAGGCCCGCGTAGCCGATCGCCAGGCCCCAGACGAGCTTCGTGGTCGCACGTCGGCGGAACAGCAGTACGACCAGTGGGATGACCTGGAGGGCGTGGATGCCGACGAAGTGCGGGATGCGCAGGTCGCCGCCTGTGGTGCTCCACCCGGTCAACGCCATCTGCGGGCCGCCGTCCCGCACGCCGACGCTGTGCGCGCCGACGATCCCGGCGGCGACGTCCTCGTCGTTCCGCTGCCCGGTCATGAGGATGCCGAGGGCGAGGCCGATGAGTGCGAGGAACAGGCCCAGTCGGATCGCGAGACCCGTGGTGCGGTCGCTGAACCTGGTGAACAGCAACGCCACCGCGATCACGGCGTGCATGATCCAGAGGGTCAGGATGCTGTAGGTCATGATGTCCCACAGGAGCTCGTCGAACGGCGTGGCGGTGTTGAAGTGGCTCCGCGTGCCCCGGACGACCTGTCCGACGATGACCGCCATCTCGCTGGTCCCCATGAGCGCGACCACCGTGCCCGCCCACCGGGTGGCGCGGCGGAATCGGGTGGTCAGGGTGAGCATCCAGGCGAGCGTGATGGCGTAGAGGCCGAGGGACGCGGCGAACTTGAGCGGTTTGAACCAGATCGGCGACCCGACCAGGATGCGGTCGTCCACGACCAGGCCGACCAGGGAGACCGGTACCAGGGCGGCCATCAGCAGGGCGAAGAGCACCAGCGGTGGGTGCCAACGGAGAATGCGGGTCACAGGTAACTCCCCAGGATGGATAGCGGTGCTTCCTACTATCGGACAGTAGCACTATCCATTCTGGGAAGACCCTCAGGAAGATGGAGCACATGCGCATCGCGGAACTCAGCCGCACGACCGGCGTGCCGGTACCGACGATCAAGTACTACCTGCGGGAGGGGTTGCTCCCGGCCGGTGAGCGGACCAGCCCGAACCAGGCCCGGTACGGCGAGGACCACGAGCGCAGGCTGCGCCTGGTGCGGGCGATGGTCGAGGTCGGCGGGCTGCCGATCGCCGTGGTGCGCGAGGTGCTGGCCGCGCTGGACGACCCGGAGAAGTCGCTGCACAAGTCGCTGGGCACGATCGAGGCGGCCATCGGGCCCGCCGAGCCGTCGACCGACGACGAGGTGGCGGTCCGGCAGGCCGAGGAGTTCATCGCGCGGCAGGGCTGGGACCACAAGCCGCAGGCGCCCGGGTTCCAGGCTCTGGTGAGCGTGCTGGCCACCGCCCGCCAGATCGGGCACCCCGGGTTCGTGGAGCTGCTGGACGACTACGCGCGGGTGGGCCGGACGCTGGCCGAGATGGACCTGGCGTACGTGCTGGGCATGCCGTCCAGGGACGAGGTCCTGGAGGGCGTCGTGGTCGGCTCGTTCCTGGGTGACGCCGCCGTGGCGGCCATCCGCCGACTGGCGCGCCGTGACCTCTCGGCCCGTCGTTCCGCCGAGGTGGACTCCGGCTCGGGTGCGGACGACGCCGCACCCGAGCCACGTCCGGAGTGCTGAACGTTCAACTCGGGTGTTCCGAACGCAGGACAAGCACGTTCCGAACGCAGGACACGCGCTTGGCCGCGCTAGGGGTCGGGGGTCAGGGCCTGGGAGAGGACCTCGGCGGTCAGGTTGACCTGCCAGTTCCGCGCCCCACCCTCACGCAGCGCCGCCGCGACGCCTTCCGGTGAGATGTCCGCCGGCGGCTGCCAGCACGTGCGCCGCACGAGGTCCGGCAACAGCAGGTTCTCGACCGGCAGGGTGTTCGCCTCGGCTACCGCGGTCAACGCGGTTCGGGCCGCGGCCAGGCGGGCTGCCGCAGCCGGGTCCTTGTCGGCCCACCGGTTGGCGGGCGGCGGACCGTCGTGCTGCTGCGACGGCTCCGGCAACTCGGTCCGGGGCAGTGCCGCGGCACGCTGCAACGCGCCCAGCCACACGCCGACCATGCGGCGTTGCGCCCGACCCCGGAACACCGGCAGCGCCGACAGCGCCGCCTCATCGGCCGGACCGCGCACCGCGGCCTCGACCAGCGCCGAGTCCGGCAGCACCCGACCGGGCGCGATGTCGCGTTCGCGGGCCAGCGCGTCCCGCGCCTCCCACAGCGCCCGCACCGCGGCCAGTTGCCGCGGACTGCGGATCCGGTGGATTCCCGACGTGCGGCGCCACGGCTCCGCACGCGGACGCGGCAGGGGAGCCGTGCGGGCGGCCTCGAACTCCTCGAGCGCCCACTCCAGCTTCCCCTGCCGCTTGAGCTCCTGTTCGAGCACGTCACGCAGCTCGACCAGCAGTTCGACGTCGAGTGCGGCGTAGTTCAGCCAGTCGGCGGGAAGGGGGCGGCGCGACCAGTCGGCCGCGCCGTGCCCCTTCTCCAGCCGGTAGCCCAACAGCCGCTCGACGAGCGTGCCCAGCGCCACCCGCTCGAACCCGGCCAGCCTGCCCGCCAGCTCGGTGTCGAACAACGCGCTCGGACGCAGGCCGAGTTCGGCGAGGCACGGCAGGTCTTGCGACGCCGCGTGCAACACCCACTCGGTCCCGTCCAGCGCCTCGACCAGCGGGTCGATTCGACCGCCGAGGGCGATCGGGTCGACCAGCACGGTCCCGGCGCCTTCCCGGCGCAATTGCACCAGGTAGGCACGTTGCGAGTAGCGGTATCCCGAGGCTCGCTCGGTGTCCACCGCAACCGGACCCGTCGCTCCGGCGAGCGCATCAGCGGCACGCCGGAGCGACGGTGCGTCGGCAACGACAGGCGGAACACCGTCAGCGGGTTCCACCAGCGGCACCGGATCAGCACCGGTTGGTTCGGTTGGCTCGTCGGAGGGTACGTCCACGGCGGAAGACCCTACGACGAACGCACCACTCGCGGGTGTGTTCGGCCGGTTCAGTGTGCCGACCTGGTCAGCGGATCACGCCGGCACGCATGGCCAGCGCGACCATCTGAGCCCGATCCCCGGTGCCCAGCTTGCGCCCGATCCGCGACAGGTGGCTCTTCACCGTCAGCGCGGAAAGGCTGAGCGCTTCGCCGATTTCCTTGTTGCTCTGGCCATCGGCGACCAGCTGGAGGACCTCGACCTCACGCGCGGACAGTTCCCGCGGCGTGTTGTCGGTGCCCGGCACCCTCGTGCCCGCGGCGAGCACGGGCGCGACGCTCGGGTCTGCGTAGACGCCGCCGTCGAGGACCCTGCGCACCCCGTCGGTGACCACCATCGGCGAGGCGGACTTCAGCAGGTACGCCTGGGCGCCCGCCTGGAAGGCCGACCTGACCGCGTAGGGGTCGTCGGAGGACGCGAGGACCACGATGCGGGGCCAGCCCTGGGCACGGAGTTCCGTGACCAGGTCGATGCCGGTGCCATCCGGCAGACCCAGATCGAGGATCGCGAGGTCGCACGGTCCGGTGGCGAGTGCCCGCGCCCGAGCCTCCGCAACCGAAGCCGCCTCATGCACTGTCCCGGCTCCCATCTGGGTGAGCCGAGCCGATATCGCCTCCCTCAGCAGTGGGTGGTCGTCGACCACCAGCACTGAAAAAAGCTCCTCCCGCGGGTGCGGGACCATGTTCGCCGGCAACGAGCCGGCTGGCGTGGTACGAACGGCCTGACCTAAGCCGACGGCAGCCACGTCACTACCTCCCTGGAGTCGGTCGTGCCCCCCGACCGGCACCGGGACTTTCGGCCAATCAGCCGCGCCACTGATCGACCGAAAGTGGTGTCGTCTGGGGCAGCGTAGCCGCCCAAGCGGGTCTACGGGACGATCAATCGGGTATCTATCCCGAATGAGTTGTCACTGATGGCCCCCGTTGTCACACGATCGGATGACAACTGAAGAGGTCGCGTAACGCGAGCGGTTCTCACGACGACATCAAGGAGTTGCGGGTGGCGAGCACCACGGGTGAGAGTCGGGCCGAGGAACTGCTGGCCCGCGTGCCGCTGGTGGACGGGCACAACGATCTGCCGTGGGCGTTGCGCGATCTCGTCGCTCCGGGGCAATTCGGTGAAAAGTCAACACGCGTCGATCCGGCCGCGGCCACGTTTGTCGTCGATCTGATGACGCTCCAGTCGGGGTTGCAGACCGATCTGGCGCGGGCACGCGACGGCCGGTTGGGGATGCAGTTCTGGTCCGTGTGGGTCCCTTGCCGACTGGCGGGTGACGCAGCGGTGACCGCCGTCCTGGAGCAAGTGGAGTTGGTCCACGCCCTCGCCGACCGCTACCCCGGGCACCTGCGGATCGCGACGACCGCCGACGAGGCCGAACGGGCGTTCGAGGACGGGCGGATAGCCTCCCTGATCGGCGCGGAGGGCGGACACTCCATCAACGGCTCGCTGGGCGTCCTGCGAGCGCTGAGACGGCTCGGCGTGCGGTACATGACGCTCACGCACAACGAGAACACCGAGTGGGCCGATTCGGCTACCGACGAACCCGTGCACGGCGGGTTGTCGCCGTTCGGGCGGGACGTGGTGCGGGAGATGAACCGGATCGGGATGCTGGTCGACCTGTCCCACGTGGCGGCCTCGACGATGCGGGACGCGCTGGAGGTGTCGTCGCGGCCGGTGGTGTTCAGCCACTCGTCGTGCCGGGCGGTCGCCGATCACCCGCGCAACGTGCCGGACGACGTGTTGACGCAGCTCAAGGGCAACGGCGGCGTGTGCATGGTGACGTTCGTGCCGCAGTTCGTGTCGCAGGCGCACGTCGAGTGGGACACCCGGCTGAAGGACGCGATGGAGGCGGCGGGGGAGAGCCACAACGACCTCGAGGCCCGGCACCGGTTCATCGACTCGTGGTCGGACGGCGGCCCGACACCGCACGTGACCATGGACGACGTGGTCGCGCACCTGGAGCACGCCCGCGAGGTGGCCGGCGTCGACCACATCGGGCTGGGCGGCGACTACGACGGGACGCGCAGCCTGCCGGAGGGCATGGAGGACGTGTCGTGCTACCCGAGGCTGATCGGCGCGCTGCTGGACCGGGGCTGGAGCGAGGACGACTGCGCCAAGCTCGCCGGCCGCAACATCCTCCGCGTGCTCCGCGACAACGACTGACCCCGGCGGGGGTGGTCGGCCGAGCGGGTCAGTGGAGGGTGGTGATGCCCACCGGGGGCAGGCCCACGGCGGTGGCCATGAGGTCGAAGAAGGCGGTGCCGTGGGCGGCCAGGTCGGCGGTCCGGGCGGTCCAGGAGGCGCGCAGTTCCAGGTCGTCGGTGCGGGCCGGGCCGGCGATGTCGCCGAAACGGGCCGACGAGGTCTGGGTGACGGTGCCGCCCAGCGCCAGGAACTCGGCGCCCGCCACCTCCAGCGCCTCCACCAGCCACGACCAGCCCACCTCGGGCAGCAGGGGGTCGGCGGCCAACTCGGCGTCCAACTCCACCCGCACGTACGCGACCAGCCGGAACACGCCCGACCACGCCTCGACCCCGTCGGGGTCGTGCAGCAGCACCAGCCGTCCGGTGGACAGCTCGTCGGCGGGCCCGGTCACCTCCGCGGTCAACGCGAAGGACCAAGGCGCAAGCCGCTGCGGCGGGCGCACCTCGGTCAACTCCAGTTCGGGTCGGGTTCGCACCGACCGGAGCGTCGCCACCGCCCGCTGGAACAGTTCGGGCTCCGTCACACCACGGACTGTAGGCCCCTAAACCTCGGAAAGTGAGCGCGGCACGCCGGGCCTGAAAACGCCTTCCGCCCAACACGTGGGACGATGTCGGGCGAGATGAACGACATCACCGAAGCCCCGTTGCTCGTCGCCGCGCGCGGCGGCCGGCCCTCACGCACGCCGGTCTGGTTCATGCGCCAGGCGGGCCGATCGCTGCCGGAGTACCGCAAGCTGCGCGAAGGCACCGCGATGCTGGACGCCTGCATGGACCCGGAGATGGTCTGCGAGATCACCTTGCAGCCCGTCCGGCGCCACGACGTGGACGGCGCGATCCTCTTCTCCGACATCGTCGTGCCGCTCAAGGCCGCGGGCATCGACCTGGACATCGTGCCCGGCACCGGGCCGGTGGTCGCCAAGCCGATCGCGACCGAGTCGGACGTCCTGGCCATCGCCGAGCTGCACGAGGAGCAGGTGCGGCCGGTGGTCGACGCGATCGGGCTGCTGAACGCCGAGCTCGGCGACGTGCCGCTGATCGGTTTCGCCGGCGCGCCGTTCACCCTGGCGTCCTACCTGGTCGAGGGCGGCCCGAGCAAGCACCACGAGCGCACCAAGGCGCTCATGCACGGCAACCCCGACCTGTGGCACGCGCTGCTCGACCGGCTGGCCGGCATCACCGCCGAGTTCCTGCGGGTGCAGGTGCGCGCGGGCGTGAAGGCGGTGCAGCTGTTCGACTCGTGGGCGGGCGCGCTGTCCGAGCGCGACTACCGCGAGTTCGTCCTGCCGCACTCGACCAGGGTGCTCCAGAGCATCGAGGGCGTGCCGCGCATCCACTTCGGCGTCGGCACGAGCGAGCTGCTGCCCGCGATGCGCGAGGCCGGCGCGGACGTGGTGGGCGTCGACTGGCGCACCCCGCTGGACGTCGCCGTGAAGCGGCTCCAGCAGGCCGCGCCCGAGCTGCCGCTGCCGGTGGTCCAGGGCAACCTCGACCCGGCGCTGCTGTTCGCGGGCCTGCCCGCGTTGGAACGCGAGATCGAGCGGATCAAGCGCGAGGGGCAGGCCGCCGCCGGCCACATCTTCAACCTCGGTCACGGCGTGCTGCCCGACACCGATCCGGACGTGATCACCAGGGCCGTCGAGATGGTGCACCGGACGACATGAGAGCGCTGCGAGTCGCGGTGGTCGGCGGCGGGATCTCCGGCCTGGCCGCCGCGCACCGGCTGCGCCACCTGCTCGGGCCGTCGGCCGAGATCACCGTGGTCGAGCAGGCCGACCGGCTGGGCGGCAAGCTGCGCACCGCCGAGGTCGGCGGGCGCGCCTACGACGTGGGCGCGGAGGCGTTCCTGCACCGCCGCCCCGAGGCCGCCGAACTGGTCGCCGAACTGGGCCTGGCCGACGAGCTGGTCCACCCGACGAAGGCCCCGGCGAGCATCCACGCCGCCGGCGACACCCGGCCCATCCCGGCGCACACCCTGATGGGTGTCCCCGCGTCGGTGGAAGCGGTCCGCCAGGTCCTGTCGCACGAGGGCCTGCGCCGGGTCGCCGCCGAACCCGACCTGCCGCCGATCCGGCTGGACGGCGCGGACGTCGCGGTGGGCGCGCTGCTGCGCGAACGGTTCGGCCCCGAGGTGGGGGACCGCCTGGTCGGGCCGCTGCTCGGCGGTGTCTACGCGGGCCGCACGGAGGTCCTCGGCCTGCGCGCGACCATGCCGCAACTGGCCACCGCACTCGACTCGGGTGTCGGCTCGCTGCTGGCCGCCGCCGCGACCACGATGCCCGCGCCACCCCAACCGAGGGTCACCCGACCGCCCGTCTTCGGCACGCTCCGCGACGGCCTGTCGACGTTGGTCGAACGGCTGGCCGAGGTGACGAAACCCCGGATCAGGCTCGGCCTGCCGGTGCGCGCCCTGATCCGCCGTGGGCACGACTGGCGGCTGGAGATCGGCCCCGCCACCGCGCCGCAACACCTGGACGTGGACGGCGTGGTGCTCGCCGTGCCCGCACCCGCCGCGCGCAAGCTGCTCGCCGACGTCGCGCCCGCCGCGTCCCGCCGCTACGCCGAGGTCGAGGTGGCGTCGATGGCGGTGGTGGCGCTGGCCCTGCCGCCCGGCACCGAGCTGCCCGAGCGTTCCGGCGTGCTGCTGGCCGAGGGCGAGCGGGCACCGGACGGCGTGCCGTTCACCGCGAAGGCGTTCACCTTCTCCAGCCGCAAGTGGGCGCACCTGGCCGGTGAGCCGGTGCTGGTGCGCGGCAGCGTCGGCAGGCACGGCGAGGCGCACCTGTTGCAGCGCGACGACGACGAGCTGGTCACGGCGGTCCGGCACGACCTGGCGCAGCTGACCGGGATCACGGCCGAGCCGATCGACACCGCCGTCACCCGCTGGGGCGGCGGCCTGCCGCAGTACGGCGTGGGTCACCTGGACGTCGTCCAGGCCATCGAGGACGCGGTCGCCGAGGTGCCCGGCCTGGCCGTGGCGGGCGCGACGCTGCACGGCGTCGGCATCCCCGCGTGCATCGCGACGGCGGACGCCGCGGCGGCCCGTGTCGCCGCTCACGTGCTCGGCCGCGTGCGCTGAGTGAGAGGATTGAGGGCATGGCCCGCCTGAACTACAACGAGTTGAACGACACCATCCGCTACACCATGTGGTCGGTCTTCCGGGTCGAGCCCGGTCGCCTGCCCGACGACCGCGGCCCGGCCGCGTCCGAGGCGCAGGAGTACCTGGACGGCCTGGAGTCCAAGGGCGTGGTGGTGCGCGGTGTGTACGACGTGGCGGGTCTGCGCGCGGACGCCGACTACATGATCTGGTGGCACGCCGAGGAGATCGAGCAGGTCCAGCACGCCTACAGCGGGTTCCGCCGCACCGCCGTCGGCCGCGCGTCCACCCCGGTGTGGAGCCAGGTCGCGCTGCACCGGCCCGCGGAGTTCAACCGCAGCCACATCCCGGCGTTCCTGGCGGGCGAGGAAGCCCGCAAGTACGTCTGCGTGTACCCGTTCGTGCGGTCCTACGAGTGGTACCTGCTGCCGGAGGAGGACCGCCGCCGCATGCTCGCCGACCACGGCAAGGAAGCGCGGGACTACCCGGACGTGCGGGCGAACACGGTCTCGTCGTTCGCGCTGGGCGACTACGAGTGGATGCTGGCGTTCGAGGCCGACGAGCTGCACCGCATCGTGGACCTCATGCGGCACCTGCGCGGCACCGAGGCGCGCCGGCACGTGCGCGAGGAGATCCCGTTCTACACCGGCACCCGCGTCCCGGCCGCCGAACTGGTCACGAACCTGCCGTGAGCGCGGCGACGATCCGCTTGGCGTGGTGGCTGCCGATGTGCGCGCCGAACGTGCCGAGCACGATCGACGAGCCGTCCCGGAACGACGACCCGGACGAGGGCGGCTCGATCTTCCGCCAGGACTCGTGGTGACACGGGAGGAGGGGCGCCCGGCCTCGGACGCCCCTCCTCACCGGTCCGCTACTTCGTGATCTTGTAGGCGCGGATCACGGAGTGCTCGAACGTGTTGCCCTTGCTGTCGGAGCCCTTGGCGCGCAGTGATGCGTAGCCTGCTTGGTCGGTGTTGCGCACGAGTGCGGTGTTGCCGATGACGGGGATTTTGGTCCAGGTTGTGCCGTCGTCGAAGGATGCTTCGATCTCGATTTTGCGGACGTGTCCGTTGTCGGCGCCCTGCTGTTGTTCGACGGTCAGCGGGATGCGCAGGACGCGGCCGGCGGGGGTGCTGCCGTTGGCGTCGAGTTTGGGTGTGAACCGGACTACGGACAGGGGCAGTCTGCGGCTTTGTTCACCGGGCACGGTGTCCGAGCGGAACGTCCACGCGCTGGTGACCCGCGATGCGAACTCGGAGACGCCCGGCGCGCGGACGACGTCCACCTCCGCCCGGTAGCGGGCCACGCCGCCGGGCACGGTGAACCGCCCGCCCGGTTCCGCGGTCTCGCCGACCTTCTGCCCGTCCCGGTACAGCGTGGTGCGGGCGGACGAGTAGGCGGACGCGCCGACGTTTCCCCCGCCGTCGTTGAACAGCGGCACGGACACCGTGAGCACGTCGCCGGTCCGACTCAGGTAGTCGAACCGGGTCGGCGGCGCGCCGGGGCCGAACACCGGGAAGTTGAACCGCTCCTCGGCGCGGCTGCCGCCCCGGTAACCGCGGTCCGGCGACGTGAAGTTCGAGACGATGTCGAAGTCGCCCCGGATCTGCAGCATCGACCAGTTCCACTTGACGCCGTCGGCGACGGTCACGTGGTCGACCGCCTCACCGCCCTGCCGCACCGGGAACAGCGCCGCCCAGCCGCCGGAACCGGCGGGCCCGACGGCGTTGCCGCCGTGGATGAACTCGTCGGCGGCGGGGCTGGGGCCGAACTTCGTCCGCACCTCGGCGAGGTCGCCCTTGGCGGGGGTGCGGGTGAAGCCGGTGGGCACCTCGCCGTACTCGATCCACGCGAACCGGTAGTTCACCGGGGTGTCGCCGATCGGCTTGCCCTCGAACTGGGACGTGACCATGACGTTGAGCTGGTCGTCCGGCAGTGCCGGGCCGACGTGGCCGAGCGTCAGGTTCTCCGGGAACCCGCCGAGGAACGCCGCGCCGAAGCCGACCGACCTGCCCCCAAACACGCGGTTGAGGCTGACGTCGCCGATCACCGTGACCGCGTCCGGGTCGGGTGCGGCGATCTTGACCGGTTTGGCGGTGCGGGCGTCGAACGTGATCGTGGCGTCCTTGTCGACGGCCAGGCTCGGCTGCGGCAGCACGGTCATCCGGTGGTCGGCCTCGTCACCGGTCACGATGCTGGCGTAGAGCATGTACTCGCCCTTGGGCAGGCGGGTGGTGACGCTGTTGTCCGTGTCGCCCAGGAACATGAACGTGTCGTTGTCCACGCCCATCACGACACCGGTGTAGACCGTGGGCGCCTGGCCGTTGGCGTCGAGGAAGTCGGTCGTGATCTGGTAGCTCTCGACCTCGCGGTTGACGCTCATCGGTGTGCGCAGGTCGTTGCCGGCGACGACGGTGCCGGAGAACAAGCCGTCGACCGTGCCGACTCTGGTGTCGGCGGTGATCGTCACTTTCGCCTCGCCGCCGGCGGGGACGGTGACGGTTGCCGGGCTGATGGTGAACATGCCGGCGGGTGCGGGCTTGCCGTCCGGTCCCTTGGCGTCGACGGACACGTCGAACGTGACCGGCTCTGTGCCGCTGTTGCGGTAGGTGAGTTCCTTGACGATCGGGGTGTCGTCGGTGTGCGGCCACTGCTGGAGACCCATGGCGAGGCTGGCGGGCTCGGAGGTGACCGTCGTGGTGATCGCCTTGGCCAGGTCGACCCGGCCGGTGCCCTGGTCGAACGCGGTCAGCGCCGGGTTCGCCTTGGCGGAGGCCATGAGCGCGGCCTTGATCTGCGCGCCGGTCCAGTCCGGGTGCTGTTGCGCGATCAACGCCGCCGCGCCGGCGACGTGAGGGGTGGCCATCGACGTGCCGGACAGCGCCACGTGGTTCTCGTCCACCGGCGTGCCGATGCTGCCGGTGGCGGCCTTCGCCGCGACGATGTCCACGCCGGGCGCGGTGATGTCGGGTTTGACCGCCCCGTCGCCGATCCGTGGGCCACGGCTGGAGAAGGGCGCGATGCTGTCGTCACGCTCGACCGCGCCGACGGTGAGTGCGGCGTCCGCGCTGCCCGGTGAGCCGACCGTGCCGGGCCGGCCGGAGTTGCCCGCCGCGATCACGAACAGCGTGCCGCTCTCGGCGGACAGCGTGTTGACGGCCGATTCGAGCGGGTCGATCTCCGGCGAGTCCCCGCCGCCCAGACTGAGGTTGACCACGTCGGCGCCTTGCTCGACGGCCCACTGCATGCCGCCGAGGATCCAGGACTCCGCGCAGCCGTAGAGGACGCAGACCTTGCCGTCGAGGATCTGTGCGTCCGGCGCGACGCCCTTGTACTTGGTGTCGGTGCTGGCGATGGTCGCGGCGACGTGCGTGCCGTGACCGTCCACGTCGGTCGCGTCGGGATCGTCGGTGAAGTTCTGCTCGGCGACTTCCTTGCCGGCGAGGTCGGGGTGCTTGCCGTCCACACCGCCGTCGAGCACGGCGACCTTGACGCCTTGGCCGGTGTAGCCGGCCTGCCAGGCGGTGGGTGCGCCGATCTGGGCGGTGGAGCGGTCGAGGCTGGGCTGGCGCAGGCCGTCCAGCCAGACCTTCGCCACAGCGGGGTCGTTCAGCAGGGCCTGGAACGCTGTCCCCGCCTCGGTTTTCGCGGTCTGCGCGGCCACCGCGTTGACGGCGGGCAGGTCACGCGTGACCGTGGTCCCGGTCGACCGCAGTCGCGCGTCACCGTGCTGGGTGACGATCAGTGGCAGGGTGTCGCGCTTGGCGTCGTCGTAGCCCGCCTCGACCAGCCCGGTCACGTCGAACAGGCGCAGGTCGAGCTTGCCGTTCGCGACCGCGCTCACCGCGTCGCGCGGGACGACGTGCAGGTTGCCGTCTCGGTGGAACGTGTGGAAGCCGACCTTCGTACGGCCGGGACCGGCATGGAACGAGCCGAACGTGGCGCCGTTGAGCACGACCCGGTCACCGGTGATCAGGGTGACGGTCGGTCCGGCGCCGGGCTGGCGCTGCGGTTGGCCCGGTGTCGCGGCGGCAACCCCCGTTGCCGTGCCGGCCGCGAGTACGGCCGCCAGGACGGCGGCCCCCCATCCCAGTCCGCGTCTTCTTGATCTCGACGTCAACTCAGACACCTCCCGAATCTGGTTGTCCGCGTGGCGGAAACGCGCAGTCGGAAGGCGCCGCCGACCCACGGTCGCGGCGATGAACCGGAATGAGACGAAGCCCCCCAACGACTTCGACGCTATCCACCCGTCAGGGTGAGGGCAGCGTCTCTTTGAGGGGAGTTCACCACCCGATCGGGCTAGTCGTTGCTTACTCGTCGTCGTGGGATTAGGGAGAGAGGGCATACGGGTGAGCGAATGCCCCCATCCCGTCACTTGATCTTGTAGGCGCGGATCACGGAGTGCTCGAACGTGTTGCCCTTGCTGTCGGAGCCCTTGGCGCGCAGTGATGCGTAGCCTGCTTGGTCGGCGTTGCGTACGAGTGCGGTGTTGCCGATGACGGGGATTTTGGTCCAGGTTGTGCCGTCGTCGAAGGACACCTCGACCTCGACCCGGCCGACCCTGCCGTTGGCCGCGCCCTCCTGCTGCTCGACCACGAGCGGCACCCGCAGCACCCGGCCGGCGGGCGCGACACCGTTCGCGTCGAGCGCCGGGGTGAACCGGACCACGGTCAACGGCAGCGGCGCGTACCGATCACCCGGCACGGTGTCCGAGCGGAACGTCCACGCGCCGCTGACCTTCGAAGTGAACTCCGCGACGCCCGGCGCGCGCACGGCTTCGGTTTCGAGCCGGAAGTCGGCCGCGCCCGACGGCACGGTGAACAGGCCGCGACCCGGCTGGGTGGTCTCGCCGACCTTCACCCCGTCGCGCAGCAACGTGGTCCGGCCCGACGAGGTCGCCGAGTAGCCGCTGTTGCCGTTCCGGTCGCCGAACAGCGGCAGCCAGAAGTCGACCCGGTCACCGCCCCTGGACAGGTACGGGAACGCGGTGGTGGGCAGGGCAGGCCCGAACACCGGGTGGTGCAACGACTCCCGGTACGTGCGCCCGGCTTGGAGGGTGCGCAGCGGTGTGACCACTTCGGCCTCGATGCCGACGTCCCCGAACTGCGCGAGCGACCACAACCACCGGATGCCCGGCCCTGTGGTGGCGTAGTCGATCGACCTGCCCGGCGTGGTCACCGCCGCGTCGATGGCGAGACCGTTGAAGCCCTCGGGTGTGATCACGAAACCGGCGTAGCCGTACTCCTCGCCGGCCGTGCCGGGACCGAACTCCGACCGGACTTCCGCCAGATCCCGCTTCGCGGGGGCGCGGACCAACCCGGTGGGCACCTTGCCGCGTTCCAGCCACGAAAGCCGGTACGTCACCGGGGTCGTGCCGACCGGGGTGCCGTGGGCCTGCGTGCTCAGCATGGTGGACAGGTCGCCGGCGGGCAGCTCGGGACCGAGGTGCGCCGTCGACACGGTGCCGAAACCGCCCGGGAACAGCGAGCCGGTGGCGATCACCGGACTGCCGTCGCGGTTGCGGCTCAGGAGGATGTCGCCGACCGGCGTCTCCACCTCCGGGTCCGGGAAGGTGATCTCCACCGGCTTGGCCTTGCGGGCGTCGACGGCGATCGTGGCGTCACCGGTGACGCGCAGGCCCGGGTGGGGCAGAAAGGCGGTCTTCGTCTCGTCGGTCGTCACCTCGGACATGACGAAGTACTCACCCTTGGGCAGCCGGGCGGTGGCTTTGCCGCTCTCACTGCTCAGGAACACGGTCTTGTCGTTGTCGAGGCCGGCGACGAACGTGAACTGCGTGGTCGCCGGCTTGCCGTTGGCGTCCACGAAGTCGAACGTGACGTCGTAGCTCTCGACCTCGCGGTTGACGCCCACGGGCACACGCAGTTCGACGCCGCCGCCCGAGGCGACGACGGTGCCGCCGTACGGGCCGTCGACCGTGGCCGCCTTGGTGTCGGCGGTGACGGTCGCCTTGGCCTCGCCACCCGCCGGCACGGTGATCGTGGCGGGGCTGACGGTGAACACACCGGCCGGCACGGGCGCGCCGCCGGGACCCTTGGCGTCGATGGTGAGGTCCAGCGTGACCGGCTGCGCACCGGCGTTGCGGACGGTGAACTCCTTGGTGGTCGGGGTGTCGTCGTCGTGCGGCCACCTCTGCAGACCCAGCGCCAGGCTCGGCGGGGCGGCGGTGACCGTGGTGGTGATGGCCTTGGCGAGGTCGACGCGGCCTGTGCCCTGGTCGAATGCGGTCAACGCGGGGTTGTTCTTCGCCGACGCCATGAGCGCGGCCTTGATCTGCGCTCCGGTCCAGTCCGGGTGTCGCTGTGCGATCAACGCCGCCGCGCCCGCGACGTGCGGCGTGGCCATGGACGTGCCGGAGATCGCCACGTGCTGCTCGCCCACCGGGGTGCCGATCTGCCCGGTGCCGGACTTCGCCGCGACGATGTCCACACCGGGCGCGGTGACGTCCGGCCGGGGCGCGCCGTCGCCGATCCTCGGGCCGCGACTGGAGAAGTCCGCGATGCTGTCGTCACGCTCGACCGCGCCGACGGCGAGCGCCGCGTCCGCGCTGGCCGGGGAGTTCAACGTCTCCGACCCGCCGGAGTTGCCCGCCGCGATGACGAACAGCGTGCCGGTCTGCGCGGACAGCGTCTCGACGGCCTGTTCCAGCGGGTCGACGTCCTCGGTGTCCACGCCGCCCAGGCTCATGTTCACCACGTCGGCGCCCTGGTCGGCGGCCCACTGCATACCGTCGAGGATCCAGGACTCCAGGCACGCGTCGAGGGAGCAGACCTTGCCGTCGAGGAGCTGCGCGTCCGGCGCGACACCCCGGTACTCCCCGCCGGAACTGGCGACCGTGGCGGCGACGTGCGTGCCGTGGCCGACGAGGTCGGTGGTGTCGGGGTCGTCGGTGAAGTTCCGCTCGGCGAGCTCCCGGCCCACGAGGTCCGGGTGGCCCTGGTCCACACCGGTGTCCAGCACGGCCACCTTGACGCCCTGGCCGGTGTACCCGGCCTGCCACGCGGTGGGGGCGCCGATCTGGGCGACGCTGCGGTCCAGGGTCGGTCGGCGGACGCCGTCCAGCCAGATCTTCTTGACGCCCGGGTCGTCGACGAGCGACTGATAGGCGGATTCGGACTTGGCGACCTGTGCGGCCACGGCGCCGACGGCGGGGAGCGCGCGGGTGATCCGGACGCTGTCGCGGGTTTGGGCGCCGGTGATGATCAGCGGGACGTTGTCGCGCCCGGCGTCGTCGTAGCCCGCGTCCACGAGCCCGGTGACGTCGAACAGCCGCGGGTCCAGCTTGCCCTCGGCGAGCGGTCGGGCCGCGTCGCGCGGGATGACGTGCACGTGACCGTTGCGCTGGAAGCGGTGGAACGTGATGTTGTCGCGGTCCCGCCCCGGGGTGACCGAGACGAGCGAGTCGCCCTTGACGACCACCTTGTCACCGGTGATCAGGGTGACGGTGTGGCGTTGGCCGTCGGCTCGGCTCGGTGGTGCGGGCGACGCGGTGCCGGTGGCGGTGGCAGTCGTGGTGCCGGTGGTGAGTCCGGCCGCCAGTAACGCGGCCCCCCCCAGACGACTCCACGCCTCCGTGATCTCGGATTCAACGCAGATACCTCCCGAATCTGGTTGTGCGCGCTGTGGAACGCGCCGCCGGGAGGCGTGGTGCGGTTGAGGTGTACCTGAAACGATGCCGCCCTGAATGACGAGCCCCCCGACACCTGGACGCTATCCACGTCCGGGAGCGGATTCAGCGGCCCAACGTGGTGCGTGCGGGCGGCCGGGTAGCGCAACCGGCGTTGCTCGCCGACGGGTCGGACGATCTTGAAAACGGCGAAGAGGGGCACCCGTTCCGCACGGGCGCCCCTCTTCGGATCAGGCGAATTCGTGAACGTCAGGCGACCTTGTAGGCACGGATCACGGTGTGCTCCAACGCGTTGCCGTTGCTGTCGGTCGCCTTCACCCGCACCGAGCCGTACCCGGCCGCGTTCGGGTTGGCGATCGTGGCCACACCGGCGGCCACCGGCACCGGCGTCCACGTCGTGCCGTCGTCGAACGACACCTCGACGTCGATCCGGTCCACCCGGCCGTTCGGCGCGCCTTCCTGCTGCTGCACGGTCAGCGGCACGCGCAGCGCCTGGCCCTTCGGGGCCGAACCGGCCGCGTCCAACTCCGGCGTGAACCGGACCACCGACAACGGCAGCGGCACGTACTCGTCGCCGGACGCCGTGTCGGAGCGGAACGTCCACGCGGCGCTCACCTTCGTGGCGAACTCCGACGTGCCCGTCGCCCGCACCGCGTCGGTCTCCACCCGGTACGCCGCCGCGCCCGCGGGCACCTCGAACAGCCCGTTGGCCGCGTACGTCGTCTCGCCGACCTTCGTCCCGTTGCGCAGCAACGTGGTCCGGGCCGAGGAGACCGCCGAGTTGCCGCCGTTGCCCGCCCGGTCGGTGAACAGCGGCAGCGCGAAGCTGATGTCGTCACCGTTGCGCGCCAGGTACGGCGACCGCGACTCGGGCAGCGCGGGGGAGAACACCGGGTCGTTGAACCGCTCGTCGTGCTTCCCGCCCCGCTGGTAGGTGCGCTCCGGCGAGGTCAGCGTCGTCTCGACGGAGCCGTCCGCGCCGAACTGCAGGAAACCCCAAGACCACGCCAGATCCGTGGTGACCCGGTTGATCGCCTCACCCGGCGACGCCACGTCCGGCAGCCACGCCCAGCCGCCGACACCGCCCGCGGTGATCGGGTTGCCGCCGTGGCCGAACTTGCGGCCCGCCGGTCCGGGGCCGAACGTCGTGCGTACCTCGGCCAGATCGGCCGCGGCAGGCTCCCGCACGAACCCGGTGGGCAGACTGCCCTGCTGCGACCAGGCGAACCGGTAGGTCACCGGCTTGTCGCCGTCCGGTGCGCCCCGGAACTGCGCGCCGAGCAACGCGGTCACGTCGCCCGCGGCCAGTTCCGGACCCACGTGCGCGATGGACACGTTCGGGCCGAACCCGCCGAGGAACGCGGTGCTCACGCTGGCCTGCCGGTCACCGTGGCTGCGCACCACCGTGACGTCGCCCAGCGCCTCCTCGGCCGCCGCTTCCGGCGCGGTGATCTTCAACGGCTTGGCCGTGCGGGCGTCGAACACCACCGTGGTGTCCGCCGTGACGCTCAGACCCGGCCGGGGCAGCAGCGCCAGCCGCGTGTCGTCGGTCTGCACGTCGGAACTGGTGAAGTACTCGCCCTTGGGCAGCCGCAGCGTGAACGAGCCCTCCGCGTCGTAGGGGAAGACGAACGTGCTGTTGCTCATCCCGATGATCGACGTGTAGTAGTCGGTCGCGGGCGCGCCCGAGCCGTCCAGGAAGCTGAACGCCACGTCGTAGCTCTCCACCTCCCGGTTGACGCTGAGCGCGGTGCGCAGCGGCGTCGGACCGCCAGTCGCCACCACCGAACCGACGTACAGGCCGTCCGCCGAGCCGAACCTGGTGTCGGCGGTGACCGCGGCCGCCGCCTCACCGCCCGCCGGGACGGTCACCTTCGCCGGGGACACACCGATCAGGCCCGCCGGCGCCGACCCGCCGTCGGGACCCTTCACGTCGGCGGTCAACGTCAGCGTGATCGGCGCGGTGCCGTCGTTGCGGTAGGTGACGGTCTTGGTGATCGGGGTGTCGTCGTCGTGCGGCCACCTCTGCAGACCCAGCGCCAGGCTCGGCGGGGCGGCGGTGACCGTGGTGGTGATCGCCTTGGCCAGGTCCACCCGGCCCGCGCCCTGGTCGAACGCGGTCAGCGCCGGGTTGTTCTTCGCCGACGCCACCAGCGCCGCCTTGATCTGCGCGCCCGACCAGTCCGGGTGCTGCTGCGCGATCACGGCCGCCGCGCCCGCCACGTGCGGGGTCGCCATCGACGTGCCGGACATGGCCACGTGGCCGTCACCGACCGGCGTGCCGACGGTGCCGCGGCTCGACTTCGCGGCCACGATGTCCACGCCCGGCGCGGTGATGTCCGGCTTGACCGCACCGTCACCCACGCGCGGGCCCCGGCTGGAGAACGGCGCGATGCCGTCCTGCCGGTCCACCGCGCCCACGGTCAGCGCGGCGTCGGCGCTACCGGGCGAGCTGATCGTCTCCGGGCGCGAGTTGTTGCCCGCCGCGATCACGAACAGCGCACCGGTCCGCGCGGACAGCGTGTTGACCGCTTCTTCCAGCGGGTCGATCTCGGCCGTGTCACCACCGCCCAGGCTCAGGTTGATGACGTCCGCGCCCTGCTCGGCGGCCCACTGCATACCCGCCACGATCGCCGACTCCTGGCAGCCCGCCGCGACGCACACCTTGCCGTCCAACAGGTCCGCGTCCGGCGCGACACCCTTGTACTTCGTGCCGGAGCTCGCGATGGTCGCGGCGACGTGCGTGCCGTGGCCGACGCCGTCGCCGTTGTCCGGGTCGTCGGTGAAGTTCTTCTCCGCGACCTCGTGGCCCGCCAGGTCCGGGTGGCCCTGGTCGACACCGGTGTCCAGCACGGCCACCTTCACGCCCTTGCCGGTGTGCCCGGCCTGCCACGCGGCCGGCGCGCCGATCTGCGCGGTGGACCTGTCCAGGCTCGGCCGGCGCAACCCGTCCAGCCACACCTTGCGCACGCTCGCCCTCGACACGAGCGTGCGCCAGGTGTCCGCCGCCTCGGACTTGACCACCTGCGCGGCGTACGAACCGACCGCGGGCAGGGGATGACCGACGCGCAGACCGGCGGCTGCCGGCTCCTCGTCACCGGTCACGATCAGGGGCAGGTTGTCGCGCCCGGCGTCGTCGTAGCCGGACTCGATCAAGCCGGTGACGTCGAACAGCCTCGGGTCGAGCCGGCCCTGGGAAACCGCTTTCGCCGCGTCGCGCGGCACGACGTGCAGGTGACCGTCGCGCCGGTAGCTGTGGAACACCGTGCGTTCCCGCCCCGGCGCGGCGATCAACGCGTTCACCTCGTCGCCGAGGAGCACCACCTTGTCGCCGGTGATCAGGGTGACCTCGTGGTGCTCGCCCCCGGTCGACGGCGGGCCGTCCTCCGCCCCCGACACCCCTGGACTGCTCGCGGTGAGGCCGGCCGCGATCAGCACGGCCCCCCACGTCATGCCACGCCAACGTTTGCTCTTCAACTCTCGAACCTCCCGGTGAGGTGCCGCGCATGGCGGGACGCGGCCGGAAGGGCGTAGCTACCCGCGGTCGCGGCGGATTTACCGGGAGCGACGTTGCCCTTGACCTCACCGACGCTAGAGGTTTGGTGGAGGACCGACAGCCGCTGATTGGTCGGTAGTTTCTTGACCAATTCAGCCGAGTGAGCGGTTACCTAGCGTTCGGTCACTGAGCCGTCGGAACCAACTGAGATACCTGCCTGCGGCCCACCCGCTGGGCAGTCCGGACCGTTGGGGTAGACCATTTCGGGGCTCACCGCGATCTGGCGGTCGACCAGCACAGATCCGGATTGGTCTAGCAGGCGCACGGTCGCCGTGACGGGCCTGGCGGGCAGCTCCGGGAGGTTCGCGAACCCGGTCATCCCTTCGGTCGGCTCGGTGCGCGCGCCGCACGAGTCGTCCGGGTCGGTGCCGGTGCAGGTGGTCGAGGCGACCTTGCTCGACGGGTGCAGCTCCAAGGCGGGGGTAGCACAGGACGTGTCCCAGCAAACCTCGATCGTCCCCGAAACAACTTCGGGGTGTGTGACGTCCACGCTCACACCCACGGGTGTGCCGATCGCCGTGCAGGGCACACCGTCGCCCGCGTTCGTCGAGCCGCACGCCGTCGCCAATAACAGCACGCCCAGGCCCCAGATCCGTTTCCACATGTCCCTCTGACGGAACCGGACCATGATCAGGTTGCGCGTCGCCACCAACGCTTCTTCGGTGCGGTCGACTCGCCCCGGGCGACGGCCCACTCGGCGAACCGGGCGGCGTCCTCGCGGAACCGCGTGCCGACCTCTTTGGGGTGGGCACGCGCGTAGGCGTCGAACAACGGCCGGAACCGCTCGCCCAACTCGGCGGCCACGTCCGGGCGCAGCATCTCCACGATTCCGCGCCGTTTGTTGAGCAGCGCGCGTTTCTCAATACGCACCCGCTCCTCGTCGAACCCGGCGGGGACTTCGCCGTCGGCGAGCAGCGCCCGCAGCAGCTCGGCTTGAGCCGCGCCCAACCGGTCGCGCTGAGGCTGCGTCACCCCAGCACCGCCCGGATCGCGGCCAGTTCCCCGGCCAGTTCCGCGTCGGCCGGGTAGTCGTCGTCGCGTTCCAGCAGCACGCCGGGCGGGTCGACGCGGGCGCGGAGCTGCGCGAGGACGTCCAGCACTTCGGGGATGACGGCGTGGGCGTGCGTGTCGTGGTAGACGCCCTGGTGCTCCTCGCCGCCCGCTACGTGGACGTAGGCGAGGCGTTCCAAGGGGATCTCGTCCAGGAAGCGGGACACGTCGGTGCCGAGGTTGCGGGCGTTGGCGTAGAGGTTGGCGACGTCGATCAGGAGGTGGCAGTCGGTGCGGTCGACCAGTTCGGCGAGGAACTGGCCCTCGGTCAGCTCGCCGTCCGGCCACTCCAGCAGCGCGGCGACGTTCTCCAGCGCGAGAGGCACCGGCAGGTCTTGTCGGGCGGCCTTGACGTTGGCGACGAGGACGTCCAGCGCGTCGCGGGTCCGGGGGAGCGGCATGAGGTGCCCGGAGTCCAAGCCGCCCGCGCGCACGAAGCAGACGTGATCGCTGACCAGCGGGGCGTCGAGTGCTTCGGCGAGGGCCGCCAGGTGCGCGACCCTTTGCGCGTCTACGGGTTCCGCGCCGCCCAACGACAGCGAGACGGCGTGCGGCAGCACGGGTACGCCGCGTTCCCGGAGCAGCAGAACGGATTCCGGCAGGTGCGAGACGTGCAGGTTCTCCGCGACGACTTCGACGAAATCGACGCCGGGCAACTGCTCGACGGTGAGATCGATCTCCGGCCGCCACCCGATACCGACACCCAGCTTCTCCACGAGCCACCCGCCTTTCCCACCGCTACCGCGCTGATCGTCCGGCCTCGGTTCAGTCACCCCCACCGCCGCCACCGCAACCGCCCCCGCCGCACGACGAGCCGCCGCTGTCCGAGCTGCCGCTGTCACTCCCCGAGCTGCTGGTGGAGCAACCGCCGCATCCGCCGGAGTCCGGCCCGCTCCCACTCGTCCGCCGCCGCAAGGTCGCCGCGGCGGACGGCTCGATGCCCAGCACAGACCACACGTAGCGACGCTCGACCCGGCCCAGCAGCCCGTAGGCCGCCACCAGCACGAGCCGATCCGACGACACCGTGGCCTGCCGCAGCCGCCGCACCGCGAGACGTCCGGCGCCGGTCAGCGGACGCCTCGCCCGTCCGAGCACGAGCGACACCAGCAGCGCACCCACCACCGCACCGCCGGCCACCGCGAACGGCAGGTCCAGCGCGATCTTCGCGAACACCGCGCCCACGGCCGCGGCCACCACCAGCTGCCGTGCCCGCCGCACCGCCCGCCGTCGACCGGGCGAGACCACCAAGCCCCGGGAGATCAGGTGCTGCCGCAGCGCCTGCGCCTCGGCGCTGTCCGCCGTCACGCTGATGAGGTCGCCCAGCGAACGCGGCACCGAGCGGAGCACGCAGGCCTGGAGCGGGGTCCGCGCGCGGCCGTGCCCCTGCACGCCGCTGACCAGGCCCTCACGCGAGATCCGCAGCGCGCCCGCATCGAGCAGCGCCACCACCGCGACCTCGGCCGCCCGGCCCGGACCGCCGGCCAGGAAGGCCTGCTCCTCCGGCTCCAGCGCGTTCTGGCCGAGCGCGTTCTGCCCCGAGCCGTTCTGCCCCGAGCCGTGCCGGCCCAAGCCGTGTTGGCCCAGCCCTGCCTGCCCGTGCCCGGCGTGCCAGGGCTCAGGCGTCGAACCCACCGAAGCCGGCGTCCAGGAATTCGCCACCGTCATCGCCCTCCAACCCGTCGCCCACCAGATATTGGCTGGCCAACCACCCACCCGCGAACCACCCGCCGGCCACCAGCCACCCGTTGCGGCGCTGCCAGCGCTGCGGTTCGACCACCACGGCACGCCTGCGCCGGGGGAGCGGTCCCTGTGACGTTTCCGCAGGTGCGATCGGTTCCGCCCGTTCGCCGTCGAACACCGCCGTCTCCGCCCGTGCCGACCCCCTGAACGGCACGGGCGGGACGGCGGTGCGCGTCAGGCCGTAACGGGCGGTCACCTCGGCCGGGTCGACCGGGGCGAGGCCCGCCGTGGCCTCCTCGTACGCCCGCGCACCCCTCCTGGTCAGGACGGGCGGCGGACCCAACAGCAGCAGAACCGCGAGCCCACCGGTGACGGACAGCGCGGTGACCGTCTCCCACCCGCCAGGACCCGCGAACACCGCCAACACCGCGAGCAACACCAGCGGCACGAGCGCGAGCACCGCCCGCACCAGCCGCCGGCGCGGCGCCACCAGCAGACCACCCGCGACCAGGCGTTGCCCGATCCGCCGGGCCGGACCGCTGGTCGCCGCGCCGACCACGAGTTCGTCCAGATCCCGAGGCCGGTCGAGCCGGGCCAGCACGACCGCCTGCAACGCGGTCACCGGCTGCTCCTCACCGGGCACCGCCGCGACCGTCGAACCGGACACCCGCGCCCGGTTCTCGGCCACCAACCCCGCCACGGCCACCTCGACCGCCCGCACCGGCCCGCCGCCGAGGTAACCGATCTCCTCGAACGTCAGGGGCCGATCGGGCACGGCGCCGGCGACCCGCTTGAGCCGCAGACCGACCACCACCGCCGCGACGAGCGCCGGGCCGTACCACCACAGGAACGTCATGGCGTCACCCTAGGAGCCATCAGCCCGGACGCCGCCGCGATCGGGAAAGGCCGGAAGGAGCCGATCAGCTCCCGCCGCCACCGCCGCAGCCCCCACCGCCACCGCCGCCGCCGCTGCTGCTCCCACCGCTGCTGCCGCAACTGCTGCCGCCGCCCCCGCTCGTGGCGATGAACGCCCCGGCCGAGTGCGAGCCACCGGAGTTCGCACGACGCGTCTGCGGGCGCACCGCGGCGCGCAGCACGACGTTCGGGTGCGCGCTGAAGCCGTTGAGAGCAACCAGCTCGGCGTCGTTCGCCGAGCTGGTCCCTCCCCACCCCCCCGGTGAACTCGCCTGCGCGAGCTTTCGCCACCGCCTTACGGCCCTTCGCGGTGCGCGTCAACGGATTCGCCTTCAACAGCAGCACGATCAGCACGCCGGTCAGCACGAGCTGGAGCGTCAACCACCCCACGGGCGCGCCGATCGCCAGCCCGTTCACCCAACGCAGGAGCCCGACGGCGAGCAGCAGCGCCATCGGCACGACGCCCACCCGCAACCGCGACTTCGCCCGCTCCGGCGTGACCAGGTAGTCCATTTCGGACAGTCGACGTCCGATCGCCCGCGGCGCGTCCTGCTCCGACACCGAGGTGATGAGCAGCGTCGACGTCCGGTAGCGGTAACGGTTCACGTCGGCGAGCACGGCCTGGTCGACCGGGTGGTCGGCCACCGGCGATCCGACGATCCGCACGGCCCCGTTGCGGGCCGGCACCAACGCGCCGGACGAGATGAGACCGGCCACGGACGTCTCGACCACCCGTCGTGGTCCGCCGGTCAGGTAGGCGATGTCCAGCAAGGTCAAGTCGAGCGCACCCGCGGGGGCGCCTCCCCGCGTCCCCCGCAGGCGCACTCGAACCAGGATCGCGAACGCCAGCGACACGGCCAACGCGATCCAGTACAACTCAAGGAATTCCGGGCCTGAAAGCCCCCACGGTCGCTCCACGGTCCACCCCCTGTGGGCCTCGGTGGAACCAGGTCCACCAGCTGAGGAGGCAATCGTGTGCTTCAGGCCACACCCCAGCAAGAGGGCTTTAGCAAGCCTTAGGGTTCCGACCGGGTGATGTCACCAGGACATCAGGAGGACGACGCGCCGTCCACGCCGCCGGAGCCTTCGCCGTCAGTGCCCTTGAAGATGCGCATGATTCCTCCTGGTGTGGATACCGTCATCATTCGGAGTAGCGCGTTCAGTCTGCTTGACCGGAAGGGTTTTCGACCAGACGCAAACTCACCGAGTTGATGCAGTAGCGCTGGTCCGTCGGGGTGTCATAGCCCTCACCCTCGAAAACGTGCCCGAGGTGGCTGTGGCATGTGGCGCACAACACTTCCGTGCGGACCATGCCGTGGGTGCGGTCCTCGCGCAGGATGACCGTGTCCCCGGCCAGCGGCGAGAAGAACGACGGCCAGCCGCAGTGCGAGTCGAACTTGGTGTCGCTGCGGAACAGCTCGGCCCCGCAGGCGCGACACTCGTAGACACCCTCGGTCTTCGTGTCGGTGTACTCGCCGACCCAGGCGGGCTCGGTGCCGGCGTCCCGCAGCACCGCGTACTCCTTGGGGGTCAGGATCTCCCGCCACTCGAGCTCGGAGTGGACCACCTTCGGGGTGGCGCCGACGACAGGTTCCATACCTCCACGTTAGTCGAACGCGTCGGCAGGCCGTCGGTCGAAGAAGGCGGGGGCGGCCGAAGAAGGTCAGTCGAAGAAGACGGACACCAGATCGCCCAGGTAGTACCAGATGCTGACCGCCACACCCAGCAGGATCAGGCTCACCACCACGACCGCGGTGAGCCGGCGCAGACCGCCCGCGCGGTTCGCCGAGTCCGCGAACTGCTCGACGCCCGCCAGCGAGCCCTCGACCGTGAAACCGGGGGGCTGCCGCTGCATCCGGTCGAGGTGCTCGGCGAACGCCCTGGTCTCGGGGTCGTCGGGGTCGAGGCCGATCAGCTCGTCGTCGATGCCGCCCTGCGGGCGTTCGTCCGGTGCGTCGTCGGCTCTGGCGCTGGCCATGGCTTCAGCGTAATGGGCGGTTCAACCGGATGGCAGACTCAACCCACCAGGACTGGGGACGGCTTGATGGCGCCCACCGCCCGACCGTGGCCGAGCACGGGGAACGTGGCCAGCTCGTCCGGCGCGCCGACGCCGAGCCTGCGCAACGCGGCCACCAGCACCACGGCCCGCGCGCGGCTGGAGCCGTCGGCGATCTTGCACGCCACGGCTTCACCGGTCGGCAGGCCGATCGCGTAGACGCCCTCCGCGCCGTCCTTGGCCACCGCGCCGGGGATCGCCCGCATCAGCTTCGTGACGTCGCGGTTCGTGCCGCCGACCCACTCGGGGTGGCGGTTCATCGCCTGGGCGATCCGCCGCTCCGGGCCGTCCGCGGCACGTGCCAGCGTGCTGAACGCCCTGGCCAGGCCCTTCAGGCTGATGCCGAACAACGGCGCGCCGCAGCCGTCGACGCCCTCCGCGCCGATGCGCTCGCCGGCCAGTTCCTCCAGGGTGTCGCGGATGGCGTTCTGGAGGGGGTGGGCCGGGTCGAGGTAGTCGTGGGTCGACCAGCCGTTGACGACGCAGGTCGCGAGCATGGCGGCGTGCTTGCCCGAGCAGTTCATGTACTCGGGGGCCTTGGTGCGGCCTGCCGCGAGGTGGGCTTTGAGGGCGTCCTCGCCGATCGGCAGGTCGGGGGTGCACTGGAGGGCGTCCTCGGCCAGGCCGTGTGCGCGGAGGATGCGGTGGACGCCGTCGATGTGGAAGTCCTCGCCGGAGTGGCTGGCGCAGGCCAGGGCCAGCAGCTCGTCCTGGAGGTCGAGGCCGTGGCGGAGCATGGCCAGCGCCTGGATCGGCTTGTTGGACGAGCGCGGGTAGGTGATGTCGTGCGGCCGGCCGACGGTGAGCACTTCCCGTCCCGTCCGGTCCAGGGCGATCACCGAGCCGTGGTGCACGGACTCCAGGAACCCGCCTCGCCAGACCTCCGCGACCAGTTCGTGTGCCATGCGTCCCTCCCTGCAGCGCTGTCAACTGTCGACAGTTAACATCGTGTCGTCGTTCGGCGCTAGGAGACGTTCGTGACACCTCCCCTGCACATGAGCTTGGCCGGTCAGACCGTGGACGTGCTCCGCGAGCTGGTGCTGACCGGCGAGATCCCGCCCGGGGCGCGGGTGAACGAGGTCGAGCTGGCCCAGCGGCTGGGCATTTCGCGCGGGCCGCTGCGCGAGGCGATCCGGCACCTGGCGTCCGAAGGGCTGCTGGTGCTCGCGCCGCACCGGGGCGCCTCGGTCCCGACGGCCGACGCTGCCGACGTGCAGGCCCTGTTCGAGCTGCGGGCGGCACTGGAATGCGCGGCGGCGGAACTGGCGGCCTCCCGGCGGACCGACGCGGACGTGGTGCGGCTGCGCGCGGTGTGCGAGGAGTCGCGGCGGGCGTACTCGGCGGGTGAACGCTTCCCGTACCGGTTGGACCTGGCGTTCCACCAGTCGTTGCTGGACGCGGCGCGGAGTCCCCGGATCGCGGAGCAGGTGCGGTTGGTGCAGCAGCGGGTGGTGTTGCTGCGCAGCGGGCTGCGGGACGACCCGCCGCACCAGCAGGCGTCGTTGGACGACCACGACGCCCTGGTCACGGCCATCGCCGCCGGCGATCCGTCCCGTGCTTCGGACGTGATGCGCAAGCACCTGGCCCGCGTCTGCGCCCAGATGCTCACCAGCCTCGGCTGACCGGCCGGGTACCGCGGGTCAGTACGTGGCCAGGTGGTCGAGGAGGTGGAGGGTTGTCTCCTCGGCTGCCTCCTCGGGCACGAAGTGGCCTGCCTCGGGCACCACGTCGAACCGGTACGGGCCGGTTGTCCACTGCGCTGTGTTCCGGGCCGTGTCGGGGGAGACGACCTTGTCGTCCTCACCCCACAGGTAGCGGGTGGGCACGGGAACCGGCTGGTAGGCGTCGGTGAAGTCGTTGGCGCGGTACCAGTTCAGGGCTGCCGTCAACGCGCCCGGTTCGGTCAGCTTCCGCACGTACTGCGCCACGCGTTCCGGCGGGATCGCGGACGGCCAGCCGTCGCGCAGCCACGCGGCGTTGTCGGCCAGCAGGACGCGTTCCGCCTCGCCGGGGTCGCGCAGGTGGTCCAGGTGCGACCACCTGCGCCGCTGGTCCGGGTCGGTGCGCAAGGCCTCGGCCAGGGCGCCCGGGTGGGGTGCGGACACGGCCGTCAGCGTGCGCACGCGCAGCGGGAACCTCGACGCCGTGATCCACGCCGTGATCGCGCCCCAGTCGTGCCCGACCAGGTCGAACCTCGTCCACCCCAGCGCGTCCGCGATCTCGACCACGTCCCGCACCGCGTGGTCCAGGCCGTAGGCGGCCACCGGCTTCGGTCGCACGCCCGGCGAGTAGCCGCGCAGGTCCGGTGCGACCGCGCGGTACCCGTGGGCGGCCAACGCCCGCAGCTGGTGTGACCACTCGATCCCGCACTCCGGCACACCGTGCAGGAGCAGCACCTTGCGACCGGCCGCGGGACCGGTCGCGATGGCGTCGAACGTGCCTGCCGGGGTCGTGATGCGGCGACGCGTCAGGTCGGACTCGAAGAGCGCGGGTCGTGATCGCATGCACTCATCGTGCTCGGACGGTCGCGGTCAGTCCCTGGTGTGCGCTCCCGGAGGGCGGGTGGGGGCAGCCCTACCCTCAGCCGAGTGTCCCGGTCACCTTCGCGTGGCCCTTGAGCAGGTTGCGGGCGATGGTGCGGCGCTGGATCTCGTCCGTGCCCTCGTAGATGCGCAGCAGCCGCAGTTCCCGGTACCAGCGCTCGATCGGCAGTTCACGCGTGTAGCCCATGCCGCCGTGGATCTGGAGGACCCGGTCGACGATCTCGTTGGCCTTGATGCCGCCGTAGAGCTTGGCCATGCTCTGCGCCTGCCGCGAGTCGGCCTTCTGGTCGACCAGCCACGCGGCGTGCAGCACGAGCCACCGCAGCGCCTCGATCTCCACCGCCGAGTCGGCGATCATCCACTGGATGGCCTGGTACTCGGCGATGGGCTGACCGAACGTCACCCGGTTCTTGGCCTGCTCGATGGCCATCTCCACCAGCCGTTCGCACGTGCCCAGCGCACGTGCGGGCAGCAGGTAGCGGCCCTGGCCGATCCACTGCATGGCCAGGTGGAAACCGCGACCGACCTCGCCCAGCACGTTCTCCTCGGGCACGCGGACGTTGTCGAACACGAGCGCGGCCGGACCCCACTGGCCCATGGTCGGGATCGGCTCGGACTTCCAGCCCATGTCCCGGTCGACCAGGAAGCACGTGACGCCGCCGTCCGCGCCCTTCTCGCGGTCGGTCACCGCGAACACCATCACGAAGTCGGCTTCGTTGCCCTGGGTGATGAACGTCTTCTCGCCGTTGATCACCCACTCGCCGCCCTCCTTGCGGGCGGAGGTGCGGATGGCCTTCGCGTCCGAGCCCGCGCCGGGCTCGGTGATCGCGAAGCACGACACGCGCTCACCGGAGATGGTGGGCAGCAGGTAGCGCTGCTTCTGCTCCTCGTTGGCGTGGAACAGGATGTTGTCCGCGTAGCCGCCGAAGCGGAACGGGACGAACGTGCGGCCCAGTTCGGCCTCCAGGAGCGCCGTCATCAGCGCGCCGAGGCCCATGCCGCCGTACTCCTGGGGCGTGAGCACGCCGAAGAAGCCCGCCGCCTTGGCCTTGTCCTGGAGTTCCTTCAGCTCGTCACGGGTCAGACCGGGCTGTCCCAAGCGCTCGCGGCGCAGCACCTCCGGTTCCAGCGGCGCCACCTCCTTGCGCACGAAGGTCCGCACCCAGTCGCGGATCTCCTTCTGCTCCTCGTCGAGCGTGAAGTCCATGCAGTCCTCCTCTATGCGAACGCGTTGATGCCGGTCAGCGCCCGGCCGATGAGCAATTTCTGGATCTGGCTGGTGCCCTCGTAGAGGGTCGTGACCCTCGTGTCGCGCAGGTACTTGCCCACCGGGTACTCGTCGATGTAGCCGTACCCGCCGAAGACCTGGATGGCGTTGTTCGCCACCCGGACGGCGGCTTCGCTGGCGTAGAGCTTCGCCATGGACGCCTCCGTGCCGAAGGGTTCGCCCCGGTCGGCGAGGTCCGCGCACCGCCACGTGAGCAGCCGGGCGGCGTCGGTTTCCACCGCCATGTCGGCCAGGAGTTCCTGCACGAGCTGGAAGCCCGCGATGGGCTTGCCGAACTGCTCGCGTTCCTTGGCGTACTCGAGGCTCGCCTCCAGTGCACCGCGCGCGGCGCCGACGCAGCCTGCGGCGACGGACATCCGGCCACGGTCGAGGGACGCCATGGCCAGCTTGAAGCCCGCGCCCTCGTCGCCGAGGCGGTTCTCGTCGGGGACCCGGACCTGGTCGAGGGTGAGTTCGGCGGTGGCCTGGCCGCGCATGCCGAGCTTGCCGTGGATCTCGGTGGCCCGGAAGCCGGGCGAGTCGGTCGGCACGAGGAACGCGGTGATGCCCTTCGGGCCGGGGCCGCCGGTGCGGGCGAAGACCAACGCCACGTCGGCCCACGTCCCGTTGGTGATGAACACCTTCCGGCCGGTGATCAGCCAGTCGTCGCCGTCGCGGACGGCTTTGGTGGCCAGGGACGCGGCGTCGGAGCCGGTGCCGGGTTCGGTCAGGCCGAAGCAGCCCAGTCGACGGCCCGCGCACAGGCCGGGCAGCCAGCGTTGTTTCTGCTGGTCGGTGCCGTGTTTGAAGATGGTCTTGGCGACCAGGCCGAGGGAGACGGAGATGATGCCGCGCACCGCCGAGTCGCCTCGGGCGATCTCCTCCAACACCAGGCAGTAGGCCAGGTTGTCGCCGCCGGAGCCGCCGTGCTCCTCGTCGATGCCCAGGCCGAGGAAGCCGACCTCGCCGAGGGCGGGCACCAGCTCGCGGTCGATGGCCTCGTCCCGGTCCCAGCGCGTGGCGTGCGGGACGATCCGCTCCTCGGTGAACCGGTGGGCGAGCTCCTTGAGCTGCCTGTGTTCGTCGGAGATGCGCAGATCCACCGGGTGGCCTCCTAACCGAACGGTGTTAGGTTATCTAACCTAGGCGCGGAGACGACCACAGGCAAGGGGAGCGGACATGCCGAGGAACCCCATCCTGAGTGCCTCGCGCATCCGGACCGCCGCACTCCACATCATCGACCGGGACGGGCTCGACGGCCTGTCGATGCGCAAACTCGCCGCCGAGCTGGGTGTTCAGGCCGCGTCGCTGTACGGGCACGTGAGCACGAAGGACGATCTGCTGCACGAGGTGGCGGCCGGGATCCTGGAGAAGGTCGACGTGTCCGGGTTCGAGAGCGGCGACTGGCGGCAGGGCCTGCTCAGCTGCGCCCGTTCCTACCGGGCGGCGCTGGCCGAGCACCCCAACATCGTGCCGTTCCTGGCGTACGGGCCGGCGCACCGCGAGGCGTCGCTGCGCCGGCTGGACGTGGTGCACGGCGGGCTGGTGTCGGCGGGGTGGTCGCGGCGGGAGGCGACCATGATCGCGGCGTCGTTGCTGTACCTGGTGTTCGGCGCCGCGCTCACGTCGTTCTCCAGCGGGTTCTCCGAGGACCAGGCGTTCTACCGGGACCGGTACCCGAACCTGGACAAGGCCCACCTGCTGACGTCCGTGGCGCGGGAACTGGACCACGACAGCTTCGAGTTGGCGCTGAACGCGTTCGTCACCGGGCTGGCGGCGCGAGTGCCTGGGTGAGTCGGTGGTTCGTTGGTTAGGCTCGCCCACGTGGCCCAGGCTGTGGAACTGAACGTCGGCGAACGCGTGGTGCGGGTGTCGAACCCGGGCAAGGTCTACTTCCCCGAGCGCGGGATCAGCAAGCTGCAGGTGGTCGAGTACTACCTGGCTGTCGCCGAACCGCTGCTGCGCGTGCTGCGCGACCGGCCGACCACGTTGAAGCGGTTCGTCGACGGGGTGACCGGGGAGGCGTTCTACCAGAAGCGGCTGCCCAAGGGGGCGCCCGAGTGGGTCGAGACGGCGCGCGTCAAGTTCCCGTCCGGGCGGCCGGCGGACGAGGTGTGCCCGACCGAGCCCGCGGTGCTGGCGTGGGCGGCGAACCTGGGGACGTTCGACTTCCACCCGTGGCCCGTGCGGCGGTCGGACACCGATCGACCGGACGAGCTGCGCGTCGACCTCGACCCGCAGCCGGGCACGGACTTCCGGGACGCGGTCGAGGTCGCGATGGTGCTGCGGGAGGTGCTGGACGAGCTGGGGTTCACCGGGTACCCCAAGACGTCCGGCGGTCGGGGCGTCCACGTGGCCGTGCGCATCCGGCCGGAGTGGGATTTCGTGGACGTGCGGCACGCCGTGATCGCGCTGGCGCGCGAGGTGGAGCGGCGGGCGCCGGACAAGGCGACCACGTCGTGGTGGAAGGAGGAACGCGGCGAACGCGTGTTCCTGGACTTCAACCAGGCCGCCCGGGACCGCACCATCGCGTCCGCCTGGTCCGTCCGCGGCACCCCGCGCGCCACCGTGTCGACTCCGGTGACGTGGGAGCGCCTGTCCACTGTGGACCCGGACGAGTTCGACGTGTTCACCGTGCCGAAGTACTTGGCGGACAACGGCGATCCGCATGCGGGCCTGGACGACGAGGCGTTCGGCATCGAGACCCTGCTGGAGTGGTACGAGGCCGACGACCGAGGCGAAATGCCGTACCCGCCGGACTACCCCAAGATGCCCGGCGAGCCGATGCGGGTGCAGCCGTCGCGTAAGAAGGCCGACTGACCCGATATTCGCTCGCGCCGGATCGGGGAGGCGATCTAGCGTCCCGCGCGTGAGCTTCCCGGCGGCGGTTACCGAAGAGCAGTTCGACGCGCTCGACGACGAGGCGTTGCGGCCCGGTGTGGGGGCGTTGTGCGCCCACCTCGGGGTGTCCGGTGACGTCGAGCGGTTCGTGGACGGGTCGTTGCCGGTTTACGCGGTGGGGGATGGGCATGTGCTCAAGTTGTTCCCCACCGTCCACCTGGACGAGGTGGCGATCGAGCGGGACGTGTTGGAAGCCGTGCGGGGGCGGTTGCCGGTGCCGACGCCCGGGTTGTACGCGGCCGGTGAGTTCGGTGGGTGGGGTTATGTCCTCATGGAACGCCTGCACGGCGAGAGCCTGAAGGACGTGTGGCCGCGACTGGACGAGGACGCGCGGCAGGACGTGTCACGGCAGGTCGGTGAGGCGTTGGCCGCGCTGCACGACGTCACGCCGCCGGAGTTGGAGCCGGGCGACTGGGCCGAGTTCGTGCGGGTCCAGCGGGACGGGTGCGTCGAACGGCAGCGGAGGCGGGAGCTCGGGGCGGAGTGGTTGGAGCAGATCCCCGACTTCCTGGACGGTGTGGACCTGGGGCGACCCGAGTTGGTGCTGGCGCACACCGAGGTGATGAGCGCCCACCTGCTCATCGCCGACGGACGGCTCAGCGGCCTGTTCGACTTCGAGCCCGCCATGCGCGCCGCCCGCGAGTACGAGTTCGTCGCCACCGGCGTCTTCCTCACTCGCGGTGACCGGAAGGCCAACCGGGCGTTGCACGACGGGTACGGCCGCACGGTCGACCCGCGCAAGGTGCTCGCCTACACGCTGCTGCACGTCTACTCGAACCTGCCCTGGTACCTGCGCGAGGTGCCGACCCGGGCCAAGACCCTGGACGAGTTGGCGGACCGCTGGTTCGGGCACTGACTTTGCGCCAACCGGCTGTTTCCGGCCTCGGTTCAGCCGCGATCCGACTGGTCCTCTCGTACGATGGACGGCAACGCCGAAGAGAGGGAGGCAAGTCGATGACGCATGCGTATGTGGTGCGGTTCGTCGGCGGCCCTCTGGACGGCCGGGTCGACTCGCACGCCAAGCCGCCCGAGTCGCCGAAGCAGACCGTCACCCACGTTCACCTGCACGGCGGTCCCAAGATCGTGCACCACTACGACCTCCAGTACGCCGTCGAGTACGGCTGCGAGTACCGCCTCCGGGTCGAGGAATAGCGCCAGGCGCCCCCCGGCTCTTGACAGGGTCAGAACGGTCGGCCGTAGACAGACAGCAACCACGGGTTTACCGTTTGCGATGCGTGAGAGCGCTCTCACAGTGCTGTGAGTCCCCTGCTGGAGGTCCCCGTGCGTTCAATCCGCCCCCACCTGGCGGCCGCTGCGGTCGCCGTGGCCGCGGCTGCCGCGATCCCCCTCGCCCTGCCCGGAACGGCCGGCGCCGTGACGGTCGGCGCGGGCAGCTACGCCACCACCCGCCCGGCGGGCGCGGTCGGCCCGTCGAACTCGGACGGCGCGGCCGTGACGCCGAAGGTCACCGCCCGGATGGCCGGCCGCCCGGTCCCGACCAACGACTGGTGGTCGTCACTGGCCTTCCAGCGCTACGCGGGCAACCCCTACTCCGAGAACATGTACGCCCACCCGCTGACCTTCCACGCGGCGGCGCAAGGCCTGGGTGTCGGCTACCCGACCAGCCCGAACGTCACCTCCGACGGCAGGTTCTACGAGTTCATGCACCAGGACGACCTGTTCGTCGGCGTCAGCGGCCTCAACGCGCCGCGCACCGAGGTCGACGGCTGGTCCGACTGGACCGTCACTCCACTGTGGACCGACGGCGCGCGCACCCTGCGCACCACCATCGGCCACGGCTCGCCGTACGTGTACGCGGAGGCGACCGGCGGCGCGGCCAGGGTCGGGTTCAACGGCGCCACCACGATCTGGAGCAACACCGGCACCACGCTCGGCGTCACGGTCAACGGCCGCGACTACGCGTTGTTCGCGCCGAGCGCCTGGTCGGTCGTCGGCGCCGCCGAGGCCACGGCGTCGGCCGGCTTCTTCTCGGTGGCCGTGCTGCCGAACCGCGACGCGCTGCCCCTGTTCCAGCGCTACGCGTTCTCCTTCGTCACCGATACCAAGGTCAACTGGACGTACGACTCGGCGAACGCCCAGCTCAGCGCCACCTACACGGCCGCGACCACGGCCCGCCAGGGCACCCAGACGGGCACCCTGCAGGCCCTCTACCGGCACCAGTGGCTCAACTCCGCCGACAGCGTCACCGCCCACCGCTACACCTCGCCGCGCGGTGAGATGCGGTTGCGCGAGGGCTCGTCGTTCACGACCCGCAGCACGTTCAACGGCGTCCTGCCGGCGCTTCCCCTGTCCTCGGCAGCCGACCGGAACCGGCTGCGGGCCGAGATCGACCAGGAGCTGAACGCCGCCGACCCGTGGAAGGGCGCGGCCGACACCTACTGGACCGGCAAGGCCCTGTGGCGCCTGGCGGCACTCGCGCGGGTGGCGAACCAGATCGGGTACACGGCGGGCCGCGACCGGCTGCTGGCGCTGGTCCGCGACCGGCTCACCGACTGGCTCACCGCGACGCCCGGCGAGGCCGACAAGCACTTCGCCTACGACGCGACGTGGGGCACGCTGATCGGCTACCGCGCGGGCTTCGGCAGCGACGCCGAGCTGAACGACCACCACTTCCACTACGGCTACTACGTGCTCGCCGCCGCCGTGCTCGCGCAGCACGACCCGGCGTGGGCGTCCGACTCCCGTTACGGCGGCATGGTCAAGCTGCTGGTCAAGGACGCGAACAACTACGACCGCGCGGAGACGCGCTTCCCGTTCCTGCGCAACTTCGACGCGTACGCGGGGCACGGCTGGGCGTCCGGCCACGCCGGGTTCGCGCACGGCAACAACGAGGAGTCGTCGTCCGAGGCGATGATGTTCGCCACCGCCGCGGTGCTGTTCGGCCAGGCCACCGGGGACACCGCGCTGCGCGACGCGGGCATCTACCTGCACACCACGCAGGAGACCACGATCGGCCAGTACTGGTTCGACAAGGACAACGCGGTGTTCCCGTCGTCCTTCGGCCACGACACGCTCGGCATCGTGTGGGGCGCGGGCGGCAGCTACAGCACGTGGTGGACGGCGAACCCGGAGGAGATCCACGGCATCAACATGCTGCCGATCACCGGCGGCTCGCTGTACCACGCGGACTACAAGGCCGACATCATCGCCAACGTCAACGAACTGCGCGCCAACAACGGCGGCACCGAGGTCGAGTGGAAGGACGTCATCACCCAGTTCCTGGCGATCGCCGACCCGGCGCAGGCACTGGCCAACTACGGCGGCGGCCTGACCCCGGAGGACGGCGACTCACGGGCACACGCCTACCACTGGGTCACGTCGCTCGACACCTACGGCACACCCGATCTTTCCGTCACGGCGAACGTGCCGACGCACGCCGTGCTGAGCAAGAACGGCGCCCGCACGTACGTGGCCTACAACCCCGGCACGGCGGCGACCACCGTGACGTTCTCCGACGGGCAGACCCTGTCCGTGCCGGCGTCGTCCACCGCGTGGCGCGGGCCGGCGGGCAGCGGCGTGGACTCCGGATCGGGTGGTGTGAACCCCACTACTACTACGACCACGTCCACCACGACGACGACCACGACGGCCCCGCCGCCCAGCCGTGACGCCTTCGGCACCATCCAGGCCGAGTCCTACGACCAGCACAACGGCCTGGTCAAGGAGACCACCACGGACACCGGTGGCGGCCAGAACATCGCCGCCGTCGCCAATGGCGACTGGGCGCTCTACCGGGGCGTCGACTTCGGCACCCGCACCGGGCGGCAGTTCGTCGCCCGCGTCGCCAGTGGCGCGGCCGGCGGTGTCAGCGGTCTGGTGGAGGTCCGGATCGGCAGCCCCACGGCCACGCCGGTCGGCAGCTTCGCCGTCGCCGACACCGGCGGCTGGCAGAGCTGGCGCACCGTGCCCGCCAACATCAGCGGCCTCACCGGCAAGCACGACGTGTACGTCACCTTCACCAGCGGCCAGCCCGCGAACTTCGTCAACGTCAACTGGATCACGTTCGGTTCCTGACCAGCCCACCGCGCCACCACGAACTGCTGTACCACGCCTGTAAGCAAGAAACCCGCCCCCGTGCGAGGTCGCCGTCTGCGGAGCAGCGGCAATTCAAAACTGTCGGTGCGGTAGGGCAAGCTGCACCCGACAGGTCTTGTGCAAGTCGTGGAGGTACCGATGGCGAAGGCGAAGCAGAGCTCGTTGTCCCCCCAGGACATCGACCACTTGCGCGCGGAACTGGCCGCCGGCCGCCCGCCCGCGGTCTGGTTCACCTCCGCCGCGGTCGGGGTGGAGGCCGGGCGGTCGGCGAAGGTGGTGGCGTTCACCGAACCCGCCGAGGGCGACTACATCCAGGTGCGGCCGACGGGGGAGAAGGACGAGCTGTCGTTCTCCCCGGCCGAGCTGACGGTGGAGAAACCAGCTCCGCGCAGACGTGCGCCCGCGCCCGTCGCGGCGAAGGCGGCCGAACCCGAGGCGCCCGCGCCGGTCGAGCACATCTACACGCCCGCGCCGCCGCCCCCGAAGCCCGCTCCCGCGCCCGCACCTCCGGCCGCCGAGCGCAAGCCCGCCGAGCGCAAGCCCCCGGCGCGCAAGCAGGCGAAGCCGGCCGAGGTGACGGTGACGCTGGTGTCGACCGCCGACGGCGAGTGGACGGTCGACGTGCAGTGGGGTTCGAAGCGCACGTTGAAGGCCGCGCCGGTGGCCGCGTCGGCGGTGTCGCAGGCGGCGAAACTGCTGCCCGCGGAGGTCGACGAGGCGGTGGAGAGCGTGCTCAGCGCGGCGCGGGAACGTCATCTCGCCCGCGTGGAGCAGCTGCGGGCGGAGCTGGAGGCGGCGCAGCGGGCGTTGGACGACCTGACCGGCTGACGGAATGCGAACACGTATTGCAACGTATTGATGATTGGCGTTCCGCGATCGGGTGAGGGGACTTCCCCTGGCCGGCGGTAGGGCTGGACGGTGAGGTCGAAATACCTTCGGACCTACCTTCGGTCGCCAGGAGGTCCGCTCGATCCAGGGGAGTCAACGATGGTGGTAGAGAGCACGACGGCGGAGCAGGTCCAGCTCGACGGCTGCGGTTGCTGCAACGGCTGCACCGGCCCCGGCTGCGGGTGTTGCTCCAGCTGTTAGGCCGTGACTGTTATGTCGTGAACGGGAAGTTCCCGGCCCCGGCCGCGCCCCAGCGCGCCGGGGCCGCGGTGTGCTCGCGGGTCAGGGGCAGGGTCAGGCTCAGGGCGGGCAGACGGTGCCGCTGGTCGGCACCTTCGCGTTGACCAGGAACTCCTGGGACGCCGCCGTCGCGCACGCCGACTGCCCGAGCGCGCCGTGCCCGGCGCCCTGCCAGCCGATCACGATGCCGGCCGGCAACGCCTGCGCCGCCCGTTCACTGCCCGCCTGCGGCGTCACCGGGTCGGCGGCCGTGGTGAGGACCAGGATCGGGGGCGCGCCGACCAGCCTCGGCACCTTCGCGGGCTGCGGCACCGGGAACGGACCGCAGGCCAGCAGCTCGCGGGCGAAGTAGGCGCCGAACAGCGGGTGCTTGGTCCGCCAGTCCGCGGCCATCCCGGCCACCCGCTCGGGCGGGATCCGGGTCGTGGTGTCGTTGCAGCTGGTGATGATCTCCGCGTCCAGCCACGGCGGGTCGTCCTCGTCCCGACCGACCAGGAGCGGCTCGACGAACGCGCTCAGCTTGGTCTCGTCGCCGGCCTCCGCGGCCACCAGGGCGTCGGCCAGGGCAGGCCACCGCGACCGGTCCGCCAGACCCGCCAGCACCGCCACCGTCGCCGTGCCCGGCGTCAGGTCGAAGTCACCGCCGCGCAACGGCCGGTCCCGCAACGACCCCAGCAACGCCTTGAACCGGTCCGTCGCCGCCGCGCCCAGCGGGCAGCCCCGGATCACGCAGTCCTTCTGGAACTCCGAGAACGTCTCCTCCGCCGCCACCGCGCGCGTCTCCGCCACGCCCGGCACGTCCAGCGTCGGGTCCGGCGCGCCGTCGAACACCATCCGCCCGATCCGGTCCGGGTAACGGCTGGCGTACACCGTCAGCACCTTCGAACCGTCACCGATGCCGATGGCGTTCAGGTGCGGCACGCCCAGCTCCTCGCGCAGCTGCTCGAGGTCCGCCGCCGCACGCCACGAGTCCACCGCGGGCAGCCGGTTCTCCAGGTCGAGCACGCACTCCCGGCTGGCCAGCGTGTAGGCATCCGCCAACTCCTCGTGCGACTCCTCGCCCGGATCGGCCTCCACGATCCCCACCCGCGCCGCGTCCGGCACGCACTGCACGCCGTCCGACTTGCCGGTGCCCCGCCGGTCGACGCCGATCAGCGTGAACGTGCTCAGCACCTGCGGCGGGAGGCTCGCGGCCAGCCGTGCCGCCTTCAGCGTGCCCGGCTCGCCACCCGCTTCGCCGACCACCACCAGCGGGCTGCCGCCGGTGCCGACGCGCAGCAGCGACATGCCCAGGCTGCCCCGGCCGGGACGGCTCGGCAGGTCCAGCCGCACGGTCAGCCGCGCGCACTCGTAGTCCCAGCCGCCGGCCGGAACCGTGTCACCCATCCGTGCCCTGGTGGAGTCGGTGCACGTCGACCAGGACAGGCCGGGCGACTCGTAGTTCGCCAGCGGCGGCACCTCGCGGGGACCGGCCGGGACGGTGGCGGTCGACGGCTCCTCGCCGTCACCGTGCACGGCGATCACCGGACGGGTCGACGGACCCGCGCTGCACGCGGCCAGCGCGCTCAGAGCCACCAGGATCAAGGTGGCGTGACGCCGACGCGGCACAGCGGTCCCTCGCTCTCTCCACACACCGTTCGGTCTGCCCGAAGGGGCTGGTGTAGAGCCTCACACAGTCCAGGTGAGACTTCGGTGAGCGGGCTGGGGGAGGATGGCCGGGTGGTCATGGTGCACGTCGAAGGCATTCCCGAACGCCGGTACCACCGCTCGGGGCCGTTCGCGCCGGCCGCCAAGGCGTTCGGCGCGATCCCGCCGCCCGCGCTGGTGCTGCTGGGCGTGATCAGCGTCCAGGTCGGCGCGGTGGTGGCGAAGCAGTTGTTCACCCTGGCGGGTGCCGCGGGCACGGTGACGTTGCGGCTCGTGCTGGCCGCCGTCGTGCTGCTCGTGGTGTGGCGGCCGTCGCTGCGGCTGGACCGGCGCACGTACCTGGTCATCGCGGGGTACGGGCTGGTGCTCGGCGTCATGAACCTGACCTTCTACCAGTCGATCAAGCACATCCCGCTGGGCGCGGCGGTCACCATCGAGTTCCTGGGGCCGCTGGCGGTGGCCGTGTTCGGGTCGCGGCGCTGGCTGGACGGGCTGTGGGCGCTGCTCGCGGCGGCCGGTGTGCTGCTGCTGACCAGGGCCGACGGTGGGCTGGCGCTGCCGGGCGTGCTGTTCGCGCTGGCCGCGGCCGTGTGCTGGGCCGGGTACATCCTGCTGACGGCGGCGCTGGGCAGCCGCACGTCGGACGGCAAGGGGCTGGCGTTGGCGATGGTGTTCGGCGCGGCGGTGGCGCTGCCGTTCGGCGTGGCCGAGGCGGGCTCGATGCTGCTCGACCCGGTGGTGCTGATCGCGGGCGCGGCGGTGGCGCTGCTGTCGTCGGTGATCCCGTACTCGCTGGAACTGGAGGCGCTGCGCCGCATCCCGCCGCGCGTGTTCGGCATCCTGATGAGCCTGGAGCCGGGGGTCGCGGCGCTGGCCGGGTTGATCGTGCTGCACGAGTCGCTGCACCCGGCGCAGTGGGCCGCGGTCTTCTGCGTGGTCCTGGCGTCGATCGGGGCGACCCGGACGGCGAGACCCGAGGTGTGAGCGGCCTTAGGTCGGTACCTCGCCGGCCTTCACCGGGAGTTCCGCGGACTTCGGCGGGGGTTCCTCGACGCTCAGCCGCCCGTCGACCAGTTCCCCGCCGCGCTGCTCGAAGATCGTCGCGTAGGTCGTCGAGTACTTGCGGTAGACGGCCAGCAGGTCACCGTCGCCCGTCCCGACCACCTCGGCCCGGAACTCGTCCCTCAACCGGCGCATGGTGTTCACGGCCGCGCGCCGGCTCTGGCTGTGCAGGTAGGGCTTGAACGTCACGTTCAAGCCGCCCACCACCGCCGCCGTGAGCAGCAGCACCTTGCCCAGCACCGTCTCGGACGAGGTGAAACCCACCGCCAGCACGGCGGGCACGAAGATCAATACCACGGTGTAGAGCAGCCCGGTCGTCCGGTGAACGACCCGCCACTGCGACAGCCGGCGGCAGTCGAGCCGCATGCGGTCGTCGAGTTCCTGGATGAGCGCCTCAACGTCAGCCACAATCCGTCACGGTACTCACTCGCGGCGTCACGCGGGGCGAACTTCGCCTCGCAGCACGGATTCCACGTCGTAGCGCGCGGGCTGGTCGAGCTGGTCGTAGCGGCACGACTCGGGCTCGCGGTCCGGCCGCCAGCGGCGGAACTGGCCGTTGTGGCGCAGCCGGGCCGGGGCGACGCCCTCGGTCTGCGTGTACGCGATCTCCAGCACGCGTTCGGGCCGCAACGGCACCCAGTCGGCCTGCTTGCCGCGCCACCGGTTGATCTCGCCGGGCAGGCGGCGGCCGTCCGGCTCCACCAGCCACGGGTGGTCGCCGGACGTGATCAGGTCCTTGAACTCCTGCGCCAGCGCACGCCGTTCGTCCGCCTTGAAGGAGCCGACCACGCCCACGTGGTGGAGGACGCCGGCGTCGTCGTGCAGGCCCAGCAGCAGCGAGCCGACCGCCGTGCCCGGCTCGGTGTCCTTGTGCCAGCGCAGCCCGGCCACCACGCAGTCGGCGGTGCGGGCGTGCTTCACCTTGATCATGCTGCGCTTGCCGGGCGTGTACTCGCCGGCCGCGGGCTTGCCGATGACGCCGTCCAGGCCCGCGCCCTCGAACAGCTCGAACCACTGCAGCGCCAGGTCGGCGTCGGTGGTCGCGGGCGTGAGGTACAGGCCGTCGCCGGGCGTGACCAGGCCTTCCAACGTCGACCGCCGGCTCGTGCACGGCTCGTCCAGCAGCACGTCGTCGCCCACCGCCAGCACGTCGAACGCCACGAAGCTCGCCGGTGTCTGCTCGGCCAGCAGCCTCACGCGGCTCTCGGCCGGGTGGATGCGCTCGGACAGGGCGTCGAAGTCCAGCTTGTCGTCCTTCGCCACGACCAGCTCGCCGTCGACCACGATCCGCGGCGGCAGGGTGCGCAGCAGCGCGGCCTCCGCCTCCGGGAAGTACCGGTTGAGCGGCTTGCCGCTGCGTGACTGCAGGAACACCTCGTCGCCGTCGCGGAACACCAGGCAGCGGTAGCCGTCCCACTTCGGCTCGAACACCAGGTCGACGCCGGTCGGGATGCGGTCGACCGAGTTGGCCAGCATCGGCTGCACGGGAGGGGTCAACGGGAGCGCCACCCGGCCATCCTGCCGGGTGAACCGGCCCGGCGCACGCGTTGACGCTCCCTCTTCGCAAGATCGAGCCGCACCACCGCGGGCAGCACGTCGACACCCAGCGCGGTCCGCGCCCGCGACAGCACCCGCTCGTCCAGTTCACGCCACACCCGCCGGACGTCCGCGCCCTGCCGCAACGTCAACCGCAGCCGCAACGCGGGCGTGCCGACCACGGACACCTTCGCCCCGCCCACCCCGGAGACCTGCTCGGCGTCCGCCTTCACCGCCGCCGCCAACGCCTTGGCGGTGAGCACCACGTCGTGCTCCAGGAGCAGGTCGGGATGCCGTTCCGGGCGCACCGCGCGCCACGCCCACCGCAGCCCGAGGAACACGACCAGCAGACCCGGCACGATCAGCCCGATCCGGACGGGCAGCAGGTGCCGGCGCGCCCAGTCGAGCGCGACCGGGTCGAGCACCGGGCGGTCCACCCAGGACCACTCCGGCACCGGCCACCGCCGGCCGGACCAGTGCCACCCGACCGCGCCGACCACCAGCGCCCCGGCACCGGCCACCGCCAGCCCGAGGAACGGCGACAGCACCCGCAGCAGAACCCGCATCGCCTACTCCACTCGCGGCCGGGTCTCGGCGCGCAGCGCGGACACCGTCACGGCGACCGACCGGACCCGGTACCCGGTGATCCGCTCGACCTCCTCGGTGACGCTGCGCCGCACGTCCGCGGCGGCCGTGCGGACCGGCGCCGGGTAGCGCAGCGCCACCTTCACCGCGACCGCCACGTCACCGCCCGACCCGTCGACCTTCACCGACGCGCCCGGCCGGGTCCCCGGCACCAGGCGGACCGCGTGCGCGACCACCTTCCGCACGACGGACGGGTGGATCTCCAGGGTGCCCCTCACTTGTCGCGGCCCCGGCCGAGCAGATCGGCGAGGTCGATCTCGCCGTCCAGCACCCGGCCGGCGACCAGCCCGATCACCCCACCGCCAGGGTCACCAGGAAGGCGGTGAAACCGCTGGTCGCGGCCAGGCCCAGGACCAGGCCGGCGAGCAGTCCGGTCTGCGTCGCGCTCATCAGCTCTCCTCCTCGGGGTCGACGAGGTCGGACACCACGACGTCCACCGGCACCGGTCCGGCGACCTGGGCCACCTTCGCCCGCAGTTCCGCCACCACCTCGGTGATCGGGCGGCCCAGCCGCAGCACCACCGCGACCTCCACCCGTTCCTCGACCCGCACCCCGACCACGTGCCGTCCCGGCAGGTAGGAGGCGAACACGCCGTCGAGCCGGGCCACGGCCGGGTGCGCGAGCAGGGCGGCCTCGACGTCCTCGGAGACGTGCATCACTCGACCCGGGCCTGCGCCGACTCGGTCTCCTCGTCATCCTCGGGCAGGTGGATGTCGTTGACCGCGATGTTGACCTCGATGACCTCCAGCCCGGTGATCCGCTCCACGGCGGTGATCACGTTGCGCCGCACGGCGCGCGCCAGGTCGACGATGCCCGCGCCGTACTCGACCACGATGTCCAGGTCGATCGCGGCCTGCTTCTCGCCGACCTCGACGGCGACGCCCGCGGTGTTCGCGGTGCCCGCGCCGGGGATCCGCTCGCGCAGGGCGCCGAACGCCCGCGACACGCCGCCGCCCAGGGCGTGCACGCCGGAGATCTCCCGCGCCGCGATGCCCGCGACCTTCTGCACGACCGACGAGGCGATCGTGGTCCTGCCCTGCGCGGTGTCGTCGGCCAGGCGGGCGGGGACGTTCTCGGGCTTGACGGCGGTGGTCTGCGCCATGGGAAGTCCTTTCCGAATCGTCGCGTGCACGTTCGGATGCGGACCGTATCCGGGTCAGGACGTGGATGTGGCGCGCGTCACCGGATCAGGCGTCACCGGGTTTCAGGTCGGACCTGCGGCAACCCGGCCTTGCGATAACGCAGCAGCAGCGCGCTTTCGTGGTGCAGCACGGACTCCAGTTCCATCGACCGCGGTGTCGGCGGCAGCGGCCCGGCCGAGATCCGCCCGGCGTCACCACCGGCGAGCAGCGGGGCGAACGTCACGCACAGCACGTCCACCAGGTCCGCCTCGATCAGCGCGCCGAACACCGTCGGCCCGCCCTCGCAGTCGACCCGGCGCAGCCCGCGCTCGTCGAGCGCCGCCAACGCCAAGCCCATGTCCACGGTCTCGTCACCGGCGACGACCACGTCCGCGCCCGCCGCCGCGAGCGCGTCGCGCCGTTCGACCGGCGCGACGTGCGTGGTGAGGATGATCGGCGGCACGGACGTGCTGGTCAGCAGCGTGGACGTCGGCAGGATCGAGCACCGCGCGGTGACCACGGCGATCGGCGGCACCGGCGCGAGCCCCAGCCGGGCCCGCCGCGACGCGCGGACCTCGCCCGCCTTGACCCCGTGGTAGCCCTCGATCAGGGCCGTGCCCGCGCCGACCAGCACCACGTCGCACAGGTCGCGGCCGAGCATGAACACCTTGCGGTCGGCCTCGTTGCCCAGGCCGCCGGACTTGCCGGCCACCGACACCGCACCGTCCAAGCTGGACACGAAGTTCACCTGCACCCACGGCCGGTCCAGTCCGTCGGGGTAGTCGTAGAGGCGTTCCAGCTCTGTGTCGGTGATCTCGTCACCGCGTGGTGGCCACAACATCCGCACGACCACATCCCAACACGCCGTTACCATCCGAGCATGTCCGCCCCTCCGCGCCTGTCCGACCGGATCCCGCACGTAGCCGCGGACGAACTGGTGGACGCCATGGTGCCGCCGCCCCGGTTCGACGGCGTGCGCTTCGACACCTACCTGCCGAACCCCGAGGAGCCGAGCCAGTCGGCGGCCGTGCGGGCGTGCCGGGAGTTCGCCGAACGCGTGTCCGAGGGCGGCAGCCGGGGCTGGCTCGGTCAGCTGTTCAAGCGGTCCAACGACGACGACGCCAAGCCCGGCCTGTACCTGGACGGCGGGTTCGGCGTGGGCAAGACCCACCTGCTGGCCTCGATCTGGCACGCCGTGCCCGGCCCGAAGGCGTACGGCACGTTCGTGGAGCTGACGAACCTGGTCGGCGCGCTCGGCTTCGCCGAGACGGTGCGCCGGCTGTCGTCGCACAAGCTGCTCGCGATCGACGAGTTCGAGCTGGACGACCCGGGCGACACGATGCTGGTCACCCGCCTGATCAAGGAGCTGACCGGTGCGGGCGTGTCGGTCGCGGCGACGTCGAACACGCTGCCGGACAAGCTCGGCGAGGGCCGGTTCGCCGCCGCGGACTTCCTGCGCGAGATCCAGTCGATGTCGGCGAAGTTCACCGTGGTCCGGGTCGACGGGCCCGACTACCGCCACCGCGGCCTGCCGGACGCGCCGCCGCCCATGGCCGACGAGGACCTGGTGGCCAAGTCCGAGAGCACGCCGGGCAGCACGCTGGACGATTTCGCCGACCTGTGCGCGGCCCTGGCCAGGATCCACCCGTCGAGCTACGGCCGGCTGGTGGACGGGGTGACCGCGGTGCACCTGCGCCACGTCCGGCCCGCGCCCGATCAGGCGGTGGCGTTGCGGCTGGTGGCGTTCGGCGACCGCCTCTACGACCGGGACATCCCGGTGGCGGTGTCCGGTGATCCGCTGTCCGAGCTGTTCACGGCCGAGATGCTGCGCGGCGGCTACCGCAAGAAGTACCTGCGGGCGGTGTCCCGGCTCGTCGCGCTGTCCCGTTGAGCCATTCGCCGCGTTTGCCGGACGAAACCCCCGTTCAGCGGTGGTTTTGCGGTTTTGGCGCCGGGTATCCCACGGCCGTGATGAGCGAAGCGGAACGCCGCACCCTGAGTGAGATCGAGAGCAGACTCGCGGACGAGGAGCCGGGCCTGGCCTCGGCACTCGTCGCCGGGAAACCCCGGCACCCGGTGCTCAGCTACGCCCTCGTGGCCACGTTCACCGGCCTGGGCGTGCTGTTGCTGTTCCTTGGAGCGTTCGGTCCCGCGCTGGCCTCGTTGGGGTTCGGCGCGATCCTCGTCTTGATGCGCGGCTACACGTGGCGTTGAGCGGTGCCCGGTCCTCCGGGCACCGGGTCGCGGCGCGCTCATCCGCAGGCGACCGGTGACCAGGGACCCGCGTCACACTTCGCCGATACCGCCAAATCAGTTGGCCATGAGGCGTGGCCATGCCCCACCATGCGCGGGTGGGATACCTGGACGCCAACGGCCTCGCCTTCCGACTGCCGGACGGCCGTGAGCTGTTCCGCGACGTGTCGTTCAAGGTCGGCACGAACAGCGTGGTGGCGTTGGTCGGCGCCAACGGCGTCGGCAAGACCACGTTGTTGCGCATCCTGTCGAACGAGTTGGTGCCCACCGCGGGCAGCGTCCGCGTGCAGGGCGGCCTGGGCGTGATGCCGCAGTTCGTCGGCTCCGTCCGGGACGAGAGCACCGTCCGCGACCTGCTGCTGGCCGCGTCACCCGCGCCGCTGCGGGCCGCCGCCGCGGAACTGGACGCCGTCGAACTCCAGCTCATGGAGACCGACGACGAGCCGACCCAGATGCGCTACGCCGACGCGATCACCGCGTGGGGCGAGGTCGGCGGCTACGACGCCGAGGTGCTGTGGGACACGGTCACGGTGGCCGCGCTGGGCGTCCCGTTCGACCGGGCCCGGTTCCGCGAGGTCCGCACCCTCTCCGGCGGCGAGCAGAAACGCCTGGTCCTCGAAGCGCTGCTGCGCGGGCCGGAACAGGTGCTGCTGCTCGACGAGCCGGACAACTACCTGGACGTGCCGGGCAAGCGGTGGCTGGAGGAACGGCTGGGCGAGACCGGCAAGGCAGTGCTGCTGGTCAGCCACGACCGGGAACTGCTCGACATCGCCGCCACCCACGTCGTCACGGTCGAGGCGCACTCCGCGTGGACGCACGCCGGTTCGTTCGGCACCTGGCACGCCGCCCGCGCGTCCCGCATCGAACGCCTCGCCGAGCTGCACCGCCGCTGGAACGAGGAGCACGAGCACCTCAAGGAACTCGTCCGCACCCTGCAGATCCAGGCCCGGATCAGCGAGGTGATGGCCGCCAAGTACCGGGTCATGCGGGCCAAGCTGGAGCGGTTCGAGGAGGCGGGCCCGCCGCCGGAGCTGCCGACCGACGAGAAGGTGACGCCCCGGCTGCGCGGCGGTCGCACCGGCGTGCGCGCGATCACCTGCCAGAACCTCGAGCTGACCGGGCTGATGAAGCCGTTCGACACGGAGATCTTCTTCGAGGACCGGGTCGCCGTGCTCGGCTCGAACGGCTCGGGCAAGAGCCACTTCCTGCGGCTGCTCGGCGGCGGCGACGTCGCACACACGGGCGTGTGCCGCCTGGGCGCGCGCGTGGTGCCGGGCCTGTTCGCGCAGACCCACCAGCACCCGGAGTGGATCGGCCGCACGCTGGTCGACATCCTGTGGCACGGCTCGGACGGCCGCGCGGGACGCGACCGGGGCGCGGCGATGGCGGTGCTCAGCCGCTACGGCCTGGGCAAGCAGGGCGACCAGCGGTTCGAGACGCTGTCCGGCGGGCAGCAGGCGCGGTTCCAGGTGCTGCTGCTGGAGCTGTCCGGCGCGACGCTGCTGCTGCTCGACGAGCCGACCGACAACCTCGACCTGAACTCGGCCGAGGCGTTGCAGGACGCCCTGGAGGGGTTCACCGGCACCGTCGTCGCGGTCACGCACGACCGGTGGTTCGCCCGCGGGTTCGACCGGTTCCTGCTGTTCCGGTCGGACGGCGAGGTGGTCGAGGTGGACGAGCCGGTGTGGGACGAGGCGCGGGTGAAGCGGGCCCGGTGAGCGCTCAGGCCGTGCGGGTCGCGGTGTCCTCGGACGTCGTCGGCTCGGCGCCTTGCTCGACCAGGTGAGCGGCTTCGAATTCCCGCTCCAGCACCCACAGCCCCTCCTCGCGCCGCCACGACGTCAGCGACCCGTTGGGCACCACCGAGTTGCGCGCGAACGCCGCGATGTCCCGCTCCGGCAGGCACTCCAGCAGGTAGCGCAGCAGGTACGCGGTGATCTCGTGCCCGAACAGCAGCACCCGCCGACCGTCCAGGTCCCGCAGCAGCGACCGCAGCCGCAACGCCACGTCCGCCCACGACTCGCCGCCGGGCGGCCGGTAGTAGAACTTGCCGAGCCGCCGCTCGCGCGCCGACTCCTCCGGGTACCGCTTGGCCACGCCGTGGGTGGTCAGCAGGTCCAGCACGCCCAGTTCGCGGTCGCGCAGCCGCTCGTCCACCAGCGTCCGCGGGTGCCCGCGCAGGGCGAGCCGCGCGGTGTCGATGGTCCGCCGGTACGGCGAGGACACCACCAGGTCCGGCCACTGCTCGCGGGGCATCGTGGCGAACCACCGCCCCAGCGCCCGGCCCTGCCGCTCGCCTTCGGGGGACAGCGGCACGTCCGCGTCGCGCAGCGGGATGTCGATCATCTCGTGCCCGGCCGCCTCCGCGGCGTGCCACGCCACGTTGCCGCTGCTCTCGCCGTGCCTGATCAGCCCTATCCAGTCCACCCCAAGAGAATCCACCCCAGCCAACTTAGCCGCACGGCGCCGCTCGGGCACTCCCTGGCGTTCACCTCGGAGCGGTAGAACTTGCGTCCGTGGACCACGTGGACGCGTACTGCGAGCGCCTTGCGCCGGGGCTCTGGGCCGAACCGCTCAACGCCGTGAGCAACGCCGCCTTCCTGATCGCCGCGGCACTGCTGTGGTGGCGCCACCGGCCGCGGCCCAAGAGCCTGCGGGCGCTGCCGGTGCTGCTCGCCCTGGTCGGGTTGGGCAGCCTGAGCTTCCACACGGTGGCCGACACGCTCACCAACTGGTTCGACGTCGGCTTCATCGCGGTCTACGTGATCTGGTACCTGATCGTGTTCGCGCACTACTACCTGAACGCCCGGTGGGTGCTCGCGTGGTTGGCCGCGCCGGCGTTCGTCGTCCTGGCGGTGGCCACCGGTCCGCTCACCTCGGTCGTCCCCGGCGGTTCGGGCATCTACCTGGCGCCGTTCCTGTCACTGCTGATCATCGCGGTGATCGCGTGGGCGCGCGGCCTGCCGTGGCACGACCTGGCGCGGGCGGCGGGCGTGTTCGTGGTGTCGGTGACCCTGCGGACGCTCGACCAGCCCCTGTGCGGGGCGTGGCCGAGCGGCACGCACTACTTCTGGCACCTGTTCAACGCGGTGGTGCTGTTCCTGGTGGCCCGGCAGGTCATTCGATTTCAGCAGGCAGCCGACCGGACCTGACCGCCGCCGCCAGCGCCTCGTGGTCGGCACTGGTCTGGTCGGCGTAGTCCAGCGCGTACCGGGCGATCGCGTCGTCCAGGTCCTCGCCGTCCTCGCAGTACCCGGCGAGCAGCCGGGGGTCCACCGACCGGCTGTGCGCGCGGGCCAGCAGCGCGCCCGCGAGCCGGCCGTAGTCGTCCAGGTCGTCCCGCTTCAACGTGGTCGCGTCGATCTCGCCCTTGCGGTTGCGGAACTGGCGGACGATGAACGGGCGTCCCTCGATCGTGGTCCAGCCGAGCAGGATGTCGGTCTCCGCCTGCACGAGCCGCGCGCCGTGCACGATCCGCTTGCCCTCGTGCTTCACCGCCGGTGCGTCGAGGAACGGGGCCAGCGTCGACGGTCGCGCCTCCTTGGCCTGGAGGACCAGTGCCTCGTCACCGTTGCCGTGCAACAGGATCAGGTAGTTGCGCCAGCCGACGCTGCCGGTGCCGACCACGCGGAACGCCACGTCCGACACGCCGTAGCGCATGATCAGGTTGAACCGCGACTCGCGCAGCGTGTCCACATAGGACGGCAACGCGTCGACGACGGATTGCGCGACGTCCGGGGAGATCCGGGTCAGCACCGGGGGATCGGAGACGAACCGGATGTGCTCGCCCTCGCGCCGGGTCCACTTCGCCGCCACCCGGGCGCTGGTGTTCTTGCGCGCCTTGGACGCGGCCTTGCTGAAGTTGTCCAGCAGGTCGTCGGCCTTGGTCTTGGTCAGCACCGACTCGTCGAACAGCGCGCTCCACGAGTCCAGGAACGGGATCTCGGCCAGGTGCCGTGCCGCGTCCCGGTAAGCGCGCACCGCGTCGGACGCCGCGTCGCGGCAGCCCTTCTCGGACACGCCGCCTTCCCGGCCCGCCAGCACCAGCGACGTCGCCAACCGCTTGAGGTCCCACTCCCACGGGCCGGGCAGCGTCTCGTCGAAATCGTTGATGTCCATCACGATCTTGCCCTCGGGCGTGCCGTAGAGGCCGAAGTTCGCCGCGTGCGCGTCACCGCACAGCTGCGCGTCCAGCCCGCTGCGCGCGCCGACGGCGAGATCGCCCGCCATGAGCCCGGCGCTGCCCCGGAAGAACGCGAACGGCGAGGCGAGCATCCGGCCGGTCCGCAGCGGCACCAGCTCCGGCAGCCGGCCGGCGTTCGACGTGCCCATGAACTCGACCACGGTCGGCCGGTCCGGCGCGAGCGGCATCTTGCGGTGCGCCTCGTGGCTCACCGCCGCCCGCAGCTCGCGGCCGCGCGCCAGGACTTCTCCAGGTTCCGCCCACTGTCCCAGCGCGACAGCCGCTTCGGCCCGCTTCGGTTTCATGGCCGCTGCTCCGCAGACGGCGGCGAGGCCGCCTGGAAGTCGGCAGTTCGAGCCTGATTTTCCGACGATCGAAAAGCGTGATCGCCGGAAAACGAGTCTCGACCTACCGACGCGGCCTCGCAGGGGTTCACCCGAGCACCTTAGCGATCGCGTCCAGGCCCTGGTCCAACTCCTCACGCGTGATCACGAGCGGGGGAGCGACGCGCAGGGTGGTGTCCTGGGTCTCCTTGCACAGCACGCCGAGCCCGGCCAGCGCCTCCGACGCCTCACGTCCGCGCGGCCCGCCGGGCGCGATCTCCACGCCGGCCCACAGCCCGCGCCCGCGCACCTCGGCGACACCGTGCCCGATCAGCTCGCCGAGCCGGGCGTGCAGGTGGTCGCCCAGTTCGCGGGACCGCTCCTGGAACTCGCCGGTCGCCAGCAGCCGCACCACCGCCCGGCCGACCGCGCAGGCCAGCGGGTTGCCGCCGAACGTCGACCCGTGCTCACCGGGCCGCAGCACGCCCAGCACCGCGCGGCTGCCGACCACCGCGGACACCGGCATGATCCCGCCGCCCAACGCCTTGCCCAACGTGTACAGGTCGGCCCGCACGCCGTCGTGGTCCAGCGCCAGCAGGTCGCCGGTGCGACCGAGGCCGGACTGGATCTCGTCCGCGATCAGCAGCACGTTGTGCTCGTCGCACAGCGCCCGCGCCCCCGCCAGGTAGCCCGCCGGCGGCACGACCACGCCCGCCTCACCCTGGATCGGCTCCAGCAGCACGGCCGCCGTCCGCTCGGTGATCGCGTCCCGCAGCGCGTCCAGCGACCCGTAGTCGACGATCTTGAACCCCGGCGTGAACGGGCCGTAGTCGTTGCGCGCGACGGCGTCGGTGGAGAACGACACGATCGTGGTGGTGCGGCCGTGGAAGTTCGACCCGGCGACCACGATCTCGGCGGTGCCGTCCGGCACGCCCTTCACCCGGTACGCCCACTTGCGGGCCACCTTGATCGCCGATTCGACGGCCTCCGCGCCGGAGTTCATCGCGAGCACCATCTCGGTGCCGGTCAGCTCCGCCAGCTCGCGGCAGAACAGGCCGAACTGGTCGTGGTGGAACGCGCGGCTGGTCAGCGTGACCCGGCCCAACTGCTCCACCGCGGCGGCCACCAGGTCCGGGTGGCGGTGCCCGAAGTTCAGCGACGAGTAGCCGGACAGGAAGTCCAGGTACCGGCGTCCCTCGACGTCGGTGACCCACGAGCCCTCGCCGTGGGAGATCACGACCGGCAGCGGGTGGTAGTTGTGCGTGCTCCATTCCTCGTCGAGCGCGATGAACTGCTGGGAGGTGGGAGCGACGGTGGCGGTCATGTCACCAGGCTAAGGGGCCTGCGCCAGCGATTTCATCCGTCAGCTGTTGCGCGTCCGGGGTCTTCGTTGCGCAATCGATCTGTTTCGCGGCGATCCGTTGTGCGGCGCGTACGGCGACGACCAGCCGGTTACCCTCCGACGATGGCCAAGAAGTCCGCGCAGGTCCAGTCGATATCGGAGGCTTTCCGGGTGAACCCGGAGGAGTTCGACCTGGCGAAGGTCGACCCGGCCGCGACCACGGTCGGTCCGCAGTCGAAGGTCGAGGCCGCCGATGACGTGGCGGCGATCGGGGACGAGCTGGACCGGCTCCAGGAGGCGCTGTACGCGGAGGGCGTGGGCGGCGGGCGTCGGCGGGTGCTGCTGGTGCTCCAGGGCATGGACACCTCCGGCAAGGGCGGCACGATCCGGCACGTCGCGGGCCTGGTCAACCCGCAGGGCCTGCACATCGCCTCGTTCAAGAAGCCGACCCGCGCCGAGATGCGGCACGACTTCCTGTGGCGCATCCGCCGCCAGGTGCCGCTGCCCGGCTACATCGGCGTGTTCGACCGCTCGCACTACGAGGACGTGCTGGTCACGCGGGTGGACAACCTCGTGCCGGCGGCCGAGTGGCGTCGCCGGTACCGGCAGATCAACGCGTTCGAGGCGGAACTGGCCGGGCAGGGCGTGACGACGGTCAAGTGCTTCCTGCACATCTCGCCGGAACGGCAGCGCGAACGGCTCATCGCCCGCCTGGAGGACCCGCTCAAGCAGTGGAAGTACAACCCGCAGGACCTCCAGGCGCGGGCCAAGTTCTCCCGCTACCAGTTGGCCTACCAGGACGCGCTGGTCAAGTGCGCGACGTCGGACGCGCCGTGGTTCGTCGTGCCGTCGGACCGCAAGTGGTACCGGAACTGGGTGGTCGCCCGGCTGCTGCTGGAGACGCTGCGCGACCTCGCGCCCGAGTACCCGGGGCCCTCCTACGATCCGGGCGTCGAGTTGGCCCGGCTCCGGGAATCCGACCCGTTGCGCTAAATGCAATCTTCGTTGCGCCTCTTGCTTCCGTGTGATGGTCCAGGCCACTGTGGGACCCGCCGTGGGCGGTCGAGCGGAGGTTCGGTGTGGTGGTGGACAGGCGGCGGTTCCTGGGGGCTGTCGGCGTGGGAGCGGGGTTGTTGATGACCGAGGGTGTCGCTCGAGCGGACGAGGGTGGAGCGGACGGGTCACGCGCGGAGGTCCGCGTCTACCTGGGCACCTACACGTCGTGGCCGGGCGGTGGCACGGGCATCGGGCTCGGTCTGTACGACACCGCGACCGGCGGGCTGCGCGTCACCGGCGTGGTGGAGGACGTGCCCAACCCGTCGTTCGTGATCGGCGCGGGACGGCGGGTGTACGCGGTCAACGAGCAGTCCGACGGCGAGGTCACCGCGCTGGCGGTCGGTCCGGACGGCGTGCCCAAGGTGATCAACAGCCAGAGCACCGGCGGCGCGGACCCGTGCCACCTGGCTCTGCACAAGGGTTTCCTGCTGTCGGCTAACTACAGCTCGGGCAGCGTGGCCGTGCACCCGGTGCGACCCGACGGTGGGCTGGGCGAGCGCACCGACCTCGCGGTGCACCGGGGCAGCGGGCCGGACCCGGAACGGCAGGAGGGGCCGCACGCGCACCAGGTGCTGCCCGACCCGGCCGGCGAGTTCGTGCTGGCGGTCGACCTGGGCACCGATTCGGTCTACAGCTACCGGCTGGGCGACCGGGGCGGGCTCACCCTCGCCGGCACCGCCCGCGTGCACCCAGGCGCGGGACCGAGGCACCTGGCGTTCCACCCGTCCGGCAGGTTCGCCTACATCGCCAACGAACTCGACTCCACGATCGTGGTGGCGACCTACGACCGGGGTGTGCTCAAGCCCGGCCCGAAGGTGAGCACGCTGCCCGCCGGCGCGCCGACCACGCCGCGCAACTACCCGGCCGAGATCCTCGTGTCGGCGGACGGTCGGTTCGTCTACCTGTCCAACCGGGGCCACGACAGCGTGGCCGTGTTCGCCGTCGAACGCGGCGGCGCGGCGTTGCGGCTGGTGGAGGCGGCGCCGGTCGGCGGGAAGTTCCCCCGGCACATCACGCTCGACGCGGCCGGGCGGTTCCTGCTCGCGGCCAACCAGAACTCGGACGACATCACCACGTTCGCGGTCGACCGGACGACCGGGAAGCTGCGTCCGGTCGGCACTGTCGACGCGCCGATCCCGGTGTGCGTCGCACTGAAGGGGTAACTCCCGACGGGTTAACTTCGGCCTGGCGCACCGTCCACAGTGGTATGCCGGGGGGCATGAGGATGCTGGCGTTCGCACTGCTGATGGCCCTGACCCCCGCACCGGCCGCGCCGGAGCTCGTCGCGTTGGGTGACTCCTACGCGGCGGGCACCGGCGCGGGCGACGAGGCGATCGACGACTGCCGGCGGAGCCCGCACGCCTACCCGAGACTGTGGGCGCAGCGCAACGGCGCGTCGCTGGTGATGAGCGCCTGCGCGGGGGCCGACACGGCCGCGGTGGCGCGGCAGGCGGAGCGCATCACGCCGTCGACCACGCTGGTCACCATCACCGCGGGCGGCAACGACGCCGGGTTCCGCGACGTCATGACGACCTGCACGACCGGCGACGACGACGAGTGCGTGAGCCGGGTCGGCGCCGCCGAGCGGTTCATCCGGGACCAGCTGCCCGGCCGGCTGGACGCGCTGTACGGCGCGGTGCGCGGCCGGACGTCGGCCGAGGTCGTCGTGCTCGGCTACCCGCGGCTGTTCTCGTTCGAGTCGTGGTGCCTGATGAGCGGGAAGAAGCGGGAGGCGGTGAACCGGGCGGCCGACGTGCTGACCGAGGTGATCGGGAAGCGGGCACGTGCGGCCGGGTTCGAGTTCGCCGACGTGCGCAAGGCGTTCGACGGGCACGGCGCGTGCTCCGACGAGCCGTGGGTGAACGGCCTGGTGCTGATCCCCGTCGACCGGTCCTACCACCCGAACCGGGCCGGTCACGAGTCCGGCTACCTCCCGGCGTTGACGGCGGCGGCCCGGTAACCGGTTGGCGGTCACGGCCGTCGATTGACCATGATGCGGGGCGTGAACTCCACGAATGGTCTGCGCCGAGTCGCGGCCACCCGCTACGTCACGCCCTTCCGGGAGGGCGGTTCGCTCCCCGGGCTGGTCGAAGCCGACGACCTGGGCATGTACGTGCTCAAGTTCCGCGGCGCGGGCCAGGGCGTGAAGGCGCTGATCGCCGAGATCGTGGTCGGCGAACTGGCCCGCCGCCTCGGCTTCAAGGTGCCGGAGATCGTGCTGGTCGAGCTCGACCCCGAGATGGGCCGGTCCGAACCGGACCAGGAGGTGCAGGAGCTGCTGAAGGCCAGCGGCGGGCTGAACCTGGGGTTGGACTACCTGCCCGGCTCGTTCGACTACAACCCGGTGGTGCGCGAGCCCGCCGCCGATCTCGCCACCCGGCTGCTGTGGCTGGACGCGCTCACGCTCAACGTGGACCGCAGCTGGCGCAACCCGAACACCCTGCTGTGGCACCGGGAGCTGTGGCTGATCGACCACGGCGCCTCGCTGTACTTCCACCACTCGTGGCGGCCGGACCGGTTCCCGGCGGCGAGCTACCGGTTCGACGCGGCCGACCACCTGATGCTGCCGTTCGCGGGCGACCTGGCCGAGGTGGACGCCGAGCTGTCCGCCCGCGTCACACCCGAGCTGGTGCGCGAGGTGCTGGCGCTGGTGCCGGACCAGTGGCTCGCGCAGGACGAGACGTTCGGCACACCGCCCGCCGTGCGCGAGGCGTACGAGTCGTTCTTCACCGCCCGCCTGGCCGCGCCGCGCACGTGGGTCGACGCGCTGGAGGCCGCCCGTGCCGCACGTGTTTGAGTACGCGGTGCTGCGCGCCGTGCCACGGCAGGAGCGCGGCGAGTTCGTGAACGTCGGGGTGCTGGTCTACTGCCCGGCGCTGGACTTCCTCGGCGCCCGCGTGCACGTGGACGAGGCGCGGTTGCTGGCACTGGACCCGTTCCTGGACGTGGAGGTGCTGCGGGCGAACCTGGAGCACCTGGGGTTGTCGTGCGACGGCGCGCCGACGGCGGGCCCGGTGTCGCGCACGTCGCCGGGGCAGCGGTTCCGCTGGCTGACCGCGCCGCGCAGCACGATCATCCAGACCTCGCCCACGCACACCGGCCTCACCGAAGATCCGGAGGCCGAGCTGAACCGTCTGCTGGCGGTTCTCGTGCTCCCTCTGGAGCACTAAGGTGGCAACCTCTCGCCGCGCACCGCGTCTTTAGGTGCGAGCAGTGACCGACACACGGACGGGGCCGTTGATGAGCGCCGGATACCAGCAGGGCGGGTATCAGCAGGGCGGATACCGACAGGGCGGGCAACCGCGACAGGCCGGATACCAGCAGGGCGGTCCGCGGCAACGCGGCCCTCAGCCGGGTGGGTACCGGCAGGACGGGTACCGGCAGCAGGCCGGACCGCGTCCGGCGGTCAAGCGCCGCAAGCCCAGAATCGGGCGGATCATCTCGATCGTCCTGGTCGTGCTGCTGGTGCTGGGTGTCGGCATGTGGTTCTACGTCGACTCCTCGCTGCGCCGGATCGACGCCCTGACCGACTACGAGGACAGGCCGGCCGACACACCGGGCACCAACTGGCTGCTCGTCGGGTCGGACGCGCGTGACGACCTGACCGAGGCGCAGAAGGCCGAACTGTCCACAGGTGACGCGGGCGGTCAGCGCACGGACACCATCATGCTGCTGCACATCCCGGAGGGCTCCGGGAACTCCACATTGGTGAGTGTGCCGCGCGACTCCTATGTGGACATCCCGGGCAACGGCAAGAACAAGATCAACGCGGCGTTCGCGTTCGGCGGCGCGCCCTTGCTGGTGCAGACCGTCGAGGGCGCCACGGGCATCCGCATCGACCACTACATGGAGATCGGCTTCGGCGGGTTCGCCGGGATCGTGGACGCGGTCGGCGGCGTGGACATGTGCATCGAGGAGCCGATGCAGGACCCGTTGGCGGGCCTCGACCTCCAGACGGGCTGCCAGGAGCTGGACGGCGCGCAGGCGCTCGGCTTCGTGCGCTCGCGGGCGTTCGCCACGGCCGACCTCCAGCGGGTGGAGAACCAGCGCAAGTTCCTCGCCGCCCTGTCGGAGAAGGCGACGAGCTTCGGCACGCTGGCCAACCCGTTCAAGGCGTTCCCGCTGCTGTTCGCGGGCACGGACTCGATCTCGGTGAACTCCGACGACCACCTGCACAACCTGGCGGGCATGGCGTTCGCCATGGGCGGGGGAGTGGACACGGTCACCGTGCCGGTGGGCGGCACGCCGACCGTGCCGGGCGCGGGGTCGGTCGTGCAGTGGGACCGGGAGAACGCGCTGCGCCTGTTCGGCGCTCTGGAGAAGGACGAGGCGGTTCCGGCCGACCTGCTCCCGCAGCCGAAGTAGCGGACAGTCAGTCGAAGGTCGGGCCGCCGGGCACTCGCGCCCGGCGGCCCGACCGTTTTCTACGCCGTTTTCTACGCCGTGGTGACCGGGATGTCGGCGACGCCGAGCCGCCGCACCGCCCGTGGCACGACGAACGCGCCCGCGAGGATCATCCCGGCGGCCACCACGCACGCCACCCACCAGTTCGCGCCGTCGTACAGGGCGCCCGCCACCAGGCTGCCGATCAGCGCGCCGACCAGGCACGCCGCCTCGTACACGCCCATGGCCCGGCCGACCCGACCGTCGGACGCCTCGGCGATCACGGCCTGCTGCACCGGCATCACCGCCGCCCACGCCAGCCCGCTGAGCACCCACAGCGCCGCGATCACGTACGGGTTGGGCGCCCACGCGAGGCTCGCCGCGAACACGCAGCTGGCCAGTGACGCGACCGTCAGCACCCGGCGGCGGCCGAACCGCAGCACGTACCGGTGCAGGTACTCGGCGGCGGCGCTCATCGCGATCGCGCCGGGCAGGAACACGAGCGCGACCTCCTGCACCTCGAGGCCGAACCCGCGTTGCAGGTGCAGGAGCAGCAGCAACCCGACGGCCGCCTCCGCCGCCGTGGTCATCACCACCGCGAACAGCATCGGCCGCAACCGCTTGCCCACCGCGCCGAGCCCGGCCGCCGCCACGCCCTCACCGGTGCGTTCCCGGCGGCGCGGCGCCGACATCAGGAACACCGCCGCCGTCACGCACGCCGCCGCGCACGCCCAGAACACGCCCGCGAAACCGATGACGCCCAAGGCCGTCATCCCGACCACGAACGCCACCCAGGACCCCGTCTCCTGGGCGGAGAGCAGGCGCGGGAACACCGCCGAGTCCTCGGCCAGCCGTTCGCTGACGATGGCCCGCACGGCGACCCACAGCAGCGCGCCCCCAGCGCCGCCGACCGCCGCCGCGCCGTACGCGAGCGGTGCGCTCTGCGCCAGCGCGTACCCGGCGCAGGACAACGCGTAGAGCAGTGCGCCGATGGCGGCGGTGTGCCGTCGTTCCCAGCGGTCCGCCAGCACGCCCGCGAACGGCCGCACGACCACCGACAACGCCATCTCGACCGCCATCAGCACGCCGACCTCGGTCGCGCTCAGCCCGATGGTCGCGCCCGCCCACAGCGGTAGCACGAAGTCGATCAGCTCGGTCGGCCCGTTGGTCAGCGTCGCCGCCGTCAACGTGCGCCGTTCCCGTCGAACCCCCGGTGTCTTCGCGTCCCCCACGTCGTCCCCCAAACCCCGAACATCGTTCGTTCAACTCCGAACGGTATACTGAGTTTCACCATGAACGCAAAGGAAGACGCGCAGCGGCGAGTGCTGGAGCTGCTGTGGAAGGACCCCCGCCGCCCGGCCCGGGGCCCGCAACGGGGCCTCACGATGGAACGGATCGTGGCCGCCGCGATCCAGGTGGCGGAGACCGAGGGTCTGGCCGCGCTGTCCATGCGTCGGGTGGCGGTCGAGTTGGGCGTCGGCACGGCGTCGCTCTACACGTACCTGCCGGGCAAGGCCGAGCTGGAAGCCCTGATGGTCGAGGCGATCGGCGCCGACGACCCGCTGCCGGACGACTGGCCGGGCGACTGGCGCGACAAGCTGGAGGCGTGGGCCCGCACCGACCGCGAGACCTACCGCAAGCACCCGTGGATGCTGCACGTCGTCGCCACCGCCCGCGCGCCGGGCCCGAACATGCTGCGGTGGCTGGACTCGGCGTTGCGGGTGCTGGAGGGTGTCGGGCTGACCGAGGCCGAGAAGGTGGCGGTGATCGAGTCGATCGACGCCTACGTGCGCGGCCAGGTCCGGCTGAGCCTCGACCACCCCGAGCCGAGCCCCGACGAGGTGCGCGAACGCGACGCCGTGCTCGGTGAGCTGGTGGACTTCGCGCCCTACCCGGCGCTGGTCGCGGCCGTGCGGGCGGGCGTCTCGCCGTACGCGGAGGACAAGTTCGAGTTCGGGCTCCGGCTGATGCTGGACGGCGTCGAAGCCCTCATCGCCGGCCGCGCGGCAGGGTGACCCACGCGCGCGGCCGGCCCTGGTGGTCTCAGTCCTCGGCGGGGCCGGTCTGCTGCTCGGCCTCGGTCGCGGCCTCGGTCGTGCTGTCCGCGGCGGTCTGCGCGGTGGCGGTCTGCACTGCCTCGGCGGCCTCGCTGACGAGGATGATCCCCTCGAACTCGCGCAGCAGGTCGTCGTAGATCGGCGTGAGTGACACTTGGTAACCCCCAAAACGTGGTTCGTCCCCCGAACGGGCCAAAGCAGCCTACCTATGGCCGCACCCTCGCTTCACCCGGTATTCGACAACTGGATCACCGCCGCGCTAACTGTTGGCTAAACACACCTGCCGCCCACACGTTGTGGCGACCGCTCACATGGGCGGTGAACCGCAGGTCACCTAGCGTTTCCGGTCATGACGAGTGTCACCGGTCACAGCGACGACCTGTCCGGTCGCACCGCCCTGGTCACCGGCGCCGGCAGCGGCATCGGGCGGGCCTGCGCGGTCGCCCTCGCGCGGGCCGGGGCGAAAGTGCACCTCGTCGACCGCGACGCCGAGTCGGTCGCCGACGCGGCCCGCGAGACCGGCGGCACCGAGCACGTGGTCGACCTCGCCGCCGAAGACCCCGCCCGGGACCTGCCCACCGAGGTCGACATCCTGGTCAACAACGCGGGCCTGCAGCACGTCGCCCCGATCCACGAGTTCCCGCCCGAGAGGTTCACGCTCCTCCAGCGGGTCATGGTCACCGCGCCGTTCCTGCTCGCCCGGCACGTCCTGCCGCACATGTACCAGCGCGGCTGGGGACGGGTGGTGAACGTCTCCAGCGTGCACGGCTCCCGTGCCAGCGCGTTCAAATCCGCCTACGTCGCCGCCAAGCACGGCCTGGAAGGGCTGAGCAAGGTCATCGCCCTGGAAGGCGCGCCGCACGGCGTCACCAGCAACTGCGTGAGCCCCGGCTACGTGCGCACCCCGCTGGTCGAGAACCAGGTCGCCGACCAGGCCCGCGCGCACGGCATCGAGCCCGAGCAGGTGCTCGCCGACGTGATGCTCACCCGGCACGCCATCAAGCAACTCGTCGAACCCGCCGAGGTGGCCTCCGTCGTGCTGTGGCTGTGCGGCGCGCACTCCGGCCACGTCACCGGCTCGACGTTCACGATCGACGGCGGCTGGACCGCCCAGTAAGCCGCCCAGTAAGCCTCGTCCCCCCACCCCCAACGAAGTGGTGACCGACATGAGCAACGCCGCCCCTCCGCAGCCGAAACCCACCTTCGCCAAGGTCGTCATAGCCAGCCTCATAGGCACGACCATCGAGTGGTACGACTTCTTCCTCTACGGATCCGCCGCCGCCCTGGTGTTCAACAAGCTGTTCTTCCCCACGGCGGACCCGCTCACCGGCACCCTGCTCGCGTTCACCACCTACGCGATCGGCTTCCTGGCCCGTCCGCTGGGCGGCCTGGTGTTCGGCCACTTCGGCGACAAGCTCGGCCGCAAGAAGCTGCTCGTGCTCAGCCTGGTGCTGATGGGCGGCGCGACGTTCGCCATGGGCCTGCTGCCCACGTACGCCGCGATCGGTGTCGGGGCGCCGCTGCTGCTGACGCTCCTGCGGCTGGTGCAGGGCTTCGCGCTGGGCGGCGAGTGGGGCGGCGCGGTGCTCATCGTGTCCGAGCACGGCAGCGCGGAACGGCGCGGTTTCTGGGCGTCGTGGCCGCAGGCGGGTGTGCCGATGGGCAACCTGCTGGCCACCGCCGTGCTCGCGGTGCTGGCCGGCGTGCAGAGCGACGAGGCGTTCCTGTCGTGGGGCTGGCGCGTGCCGTTCCTGCTGTCCGGTGTGCTCGTCCTGATCGGACTGTGGATCCGGCTCAGCGTGTCGGAGTCGCCGATTTTCCTCGAGGCGCAGAAGAAAGTCGAGGCAGGGAAGATCCAGGAGAAGCCACCGATCGTGTCGGTGGTGCGCGACCACTGGCGCGAGGTGCTGATCGCGATGGGCGCGCGCATGGCGGAGAACGTCTCGTACTACGTGATCACCGCGTTCATCCTGGTCTACATCACGTCGGAGCTGGGCATGTCGCGTTCGACCGGCCTGAACGCGGTGCTCATCGCCTCGGCCGTGCACCTGGTGACGATCCCGCTGTGGGGCGCGCTGTCCGACCGCATCGGCCGTCGCACCACGTACCTGATCGGCGCGGTCGGCATCGGCCTGTGGATGTTCGCGTTCTTCGCGCTGCTGGACACCAGGTCGTTCCTGCCGATCACGCTGGCCGTGACGGTCGGACTCCTGCTGCACGGCGCGATGTACGGGCCGCAGGCGGCGTTCTTCTCCGAGCTGTTCGGCACGAAGGTCCGCTACTCGGGCGCGTCCATCGGCTACCAGCTCGCGTCGATCGCGGCCGGCGCCGTGGCACCTCTGATCGCGACCGCACTGCTCTCCGCCTACGACAGCACGTTCCCGGTCGTGCTGTACGTGCTCGGGATGTGCGTGCTGACCGTGATCGCGGTCTTGGCGGCGAAGGAAACCAAGGGCACGTCGTTGAACCGAACCGTCACCGAGCCGGCATCGGTGTCAGCATGAGGGCATGAGCGAGGCGGACGCGGTGGAGCACCTGCTGGAGTTGCTCGACCTGCTCGCGACCGACGCGGGCAGTGAGCGGCTGGCGGCGGTGCTCCCCGCGGCGCGTGCGGCGGGGGTGCCGGATCGCGAGTTGGACCGCATCGCCCGCGCCACGGAGTGGGCGTTGCGGATCCGCCGCACGCTCACCGCTCACCGCCGCCGTGAAGCCGAACTGGAAGCGCTCTTCGATACCGCGAACGACCTGGCCGGCGTGCGCGACCCGGACGCCGTGCTGCGGTCGATCGTCCGACGCGCCCGGCTGCTGCTGGGTGCGGACATCGCGTATCTGAGCATGAACGAACCGGGCGAACGCGGCACGTACATGCGGGTGACGGACGGCTCGATCTCCGCTCTGTTCCAACAAGTCCGGCTCGGTATGGGCGAGGGACTCGGTGGGCTGGTGGCACAGACCGCGCAGCCTTACGTGACCGCCGACTACTTCGCCGACGACCGGTTCAACCACACCGGCCCGATCGACGCGGCGGTGCGTGACGAGGGCCTGGTCGCGATCCTCGGCGTGCCGCTGAAGCTCGACCGCCGGGTCATCGGCGTGCTCTACGCGGCCAACCGGTCGCCGCGCCAGTTCCCGCCCGACGAGGTGGCGCTGCTGTCGTCGCTGGCCGACCACGCCGCCATCGCGTTGGACACGGCGCACCTGCTGGAGGAGACCCGCGCCGCGGGCGAGACGATCCGCGCGCACAACGAGGCCATGCGCCGCGCCGAGGACGCCCACGACCGGCTCACCGACCTGGTGCTGCGCGGCGCGGACGTGCCCGAGGTGGCCGCCGCCGTGGCCAAGGTGCTCGACGGCGGGATCGTGGTGCACGACAACGACGGCGCCGAGTTGGCCCGCATCGGCACGTCCCGCGCCCTCGCGCCGCGGACCGCGGTCAACGCCTCCCGCGCCAGCGGCCGGGCCATCCCGCAGGACGGCACGTGGGTGTGCGCCGTGCTGGCGGGCCGTGAGCTGCTGGGCAGCATCACGCTCACCGACCGCCCGGATCTCGGTGACGCCGACCGCAGGCTGTTCGAACGCGCGGGCGTCGTCACCGCCCTGCTGCTGCTCCTGCGCCGCACGGTCGCGGAGGCGGAGAACAAGGTGCGCGGCGAGCTGATCACCGACCTGTTGACGTCCGCGGTGGATTCGGTCGCGTTGCGCGCCCGTGCCCGCCGGGTCGGCGTCGAGCTGGCCGCCGACCACGTGGTGCTGGTCGCGGACGGCCCACGTGACCGCCTGCTCGCCGCCGCCGCGCACCACGCGTCCGCCGGTCGTGGGCTGGCGGGCGTGCACGGCGAACACGTCGTGCTGGTGCTCCCGGGCGCGGATCTGGCGTGCGCGGCGAGGGACGCGGCGCGGATGCTGGGCAAGGCGGTCGGCCTGCCGGTGACCGTCGGTTCCGGTGGACCGGCGCACGGCCCGGAAGGCGTCGCCGCCGCGCACGCCGAGGCCGTGCGGTGCCTCAAGGCGCTGCTCCAACTGGACCGCAAGGGCACCGGCGGCACGTTGGCCGACCTGGGGTTCGTCGGCGTCCTGCTGGGCGACCGGGCCGACATCGCCGGCTACGTCCGCGCCACCCTCGGCCCCCTGCTGGACTACGACGCGAGCCGAGGCACCGAACTGGTCCGCACGATCACCGCGTACTTCGCGTGCGGCGCGAACCTCAGCCGTGCCAAGGACGAGCTGCACGTGCACGTGAACACGGTCGTGCAGCGCCTGGACCGGGTGGCGAGCCTGCTGGGCGAGGACTGGCAGTCACCGGAGCGGGTGCTGGAGGTCCAGCTCGCGCTCAGGCTGATGAAGGTGCTGGGCTCGTGATGGTGCTGGTCCAACCGTGCACTGGTGTGGATCGGCCAGCGCGACTTCGGATCATGATCGGCAACCCGCGGGACCCCGATATCGTACAGCCGTATTGCTACGGTCGTCCTACCCGGTACGGCGGCCCCGATGCCATGTCCCCCCACTCGGATTGGGATCTCGACATATGCGCGCCAGCCTGCGTGACGACCTGAAAGCGGCTCTCAAGGGCCGGAACGTCGTCGCCATCACCGCACTCCGTTCCGCCTTGGCGGCGATCGACAACGCCGAGGCCGTCCCCACCGACCACTCGTTGGACGGCGTCACGGGGAATGAACACGTTGCGGGAGCGGCAAGCGGCCTGGGTGCGGCAGAAGCGGAACGTCGTCACCTCACCGAGGCCGATCTGCGGTCGATCGTCGAAAACGAAATACGGGAGCGCTCGGTCGCCGCGGAGGAGTACGACCGGCTCGGCCGCACCGACCTCGCCGACCGACTCCGTGCCGAGGCCGAGGTGCTGAGCCGGTACCTGCCACCGGTTCTTTGACGACTCCGGTTCTTTGACGACTCCGGGTCCCGCCGCTCGGCCGCCCCCAGAGCACACCGAGCGGCGGGACGCTGCGGTTACGACAGCGCGCACTCCGTCGTGCTCACCGCCGCCGGGCGGGGGACGGTTGCCGACGCGGGTGGTCGCGTGCCCGACAGCCAGCCCTCCAGCGCGGTGAACGCCGAGCGGTGGCACGGGGTCAGCGGCCGGAGGCGGTCCGGGAACGCGTCGAACAGCGAGTCCACGTGCGTGCCTCCCTCGATCCGGTAGTAGCGGAACAGCGCGCCGCGTCCGGCCCGGCGCACCATGTCCGCGTACACGTCGGAGTCCTGGGAGATGGGCAGCAACACGTCCAACGTGCCGTGCAGGGTGAGCAGCGGCCTGCCGATCCGCCCGGTCAACGCGATCCGCGAGACGGCCCGCTGCGCCTCCGGTCGCGAGAAGTAGTCGTAGTCCGCGTCGCACAGCGGCGTGCCGGGCGCGCAGAACGGCGTGCCCGCCTCCTGCGCGCCGTCCCAGGTCGGGTCCAGTTCCTCGCGGTAGATCCGCTGGGTGAGGTCCCAGTAGTACTGGTGGTGGAACGGCCACAGGAACTCCGACTCGGCGGGGAACCCGGCCGCCGCCACCGCCGCCTTGTCACCGGTCGCGTACCCCGTCAACGCGGGCGGCAGGAACGTCAGCAGGTTCGGGCCCCGCGCGGTCCACAGGGTGCCCTCCCAGTCCACGCCGCCGTCGTACAGCTCGGGGTGGTTCTCCAGCTGCCACCGCACCAGGTAGCCGCCGTTGGAGATGCCGGTGGCCAGGGTCCGGGACGGCGGCCGGCAGTACCGCTGCGCCACCACGGCCTTCGCCGCGCGGGTCAGCTGGGTGACCCGGTGGTTCCACTCCACGATCGCGTCACCGGGCCGCGTGCCGTCCCGGTGGAACGCCGCACCGGTGTTGCCCTTGTCGGTCGACGCGAACGCGTACCCGCGGGCCAGCACGAAATCGCTGATCGCGCGGTCGTTGGCGTACTGCTCCCGCACACCGGGGGAGCCCGCCACGACGAGGCCGCCGTTCCAGCGCTCCGGCAGCCGGATCACGAACTGCGAGTCGTGCGCCCAACCGTGGTTGGTGTTGCCGGTCGAGGTGTCGGGGAAGTAGCCGTCCACCTGCACCCCCGGCACGGGGGTCGGCGCGGGCAGGCCCGCCGGGGTGAGGCCGGCCCAGTCGGCGGGATCGGTGTGCCCGCCCGCGGTGGACAGGTCGGCGTGGGTCAGTTCCTGGTGCGCGGCACCGGGAACGCGCAGGGGCCCGCATCCTTGGGCGGACGCGGGAACGGCCTGCGCCGTCGTCGCGAGGAGCGCTGCGATCAGCGGAACGGCGATGTTCACCCGTGGCACGGTAAGACGGCCCGCCTTGCGGCGTAATGGGTCCGGTCGCCATGCCGGGCCGCGCGGTTGTGGTGTGGTGCGCCATCGTGCCGCCCCACAAGGCCTTCTACGGTCGAGAAGCGGACAAGGAGGTCCGCACATGCGCAAACCGACGTTGGTCGCCCTGTTGACGACCGCGATGTTGACCGCGTTGACGATCACGCCGCAGGCTCACGCCGCGAGCGTCACCGAAGTCCCGGCGTTCGGGTCGAACCCCGGGAACCTGAAGATGTTCCGCTACGTGCCGGACGGCCTGCCCGCCGGACGGCCGCTGGTGGTCGTGCTGCACGGCTGCACCCAGGACGTCGGCTACGGCACGTCCAGCGGGTGGGTGTCGCTGGCGGAACGGCTCCGGTTCGCCGTCGTGCTGCCGCAGCAGCAGAGCGCGAACAACTTCAGCAAGTGCTTCAACTGGTTCCAGGCCGCGGACACCACCCGCGGTCAGGGCGAGGTCGCGTCGATCGCGTCGATGGTGACGCGGATGAAGACCGACTTCGGCACGTCCACCACCTACGCGACCGGCCTGTCGGCGGGCGGTGGGATGACGTCGGCGCTGCTCGCCACTTACCCGGACGTGTTCGCGGGCGGCGGTGTGGTGGCCGGGCTGCCGTTCGGCTGCGCCACGACCATGATCGACGCCTACGGCTGCATGAACCCGGGCAAGGACCTGACCGCCCGGCAGTGGGGCGACAAGGTGCGCGCGGCGAGCGCCCACCGGGGTCCGTGGCCGACCATGACCGTGTGGCACGGCACCGCGGACTACACCGTCGCGGTGGCCAATCAGCGGGAGATCGTCGATCAGTGGACCGACGTGCACGGCGCCGACGCCACGGCGGACGTCACCGACACCGTGGCGGGTTACCCCCATGCGGTCTATCGCAACAGCGTCGGGTCACCGGTCGTGGAAACCCACACCGTCACCGGTATGGGGCACGGTCAACCCGTGGATCCCGGCACGGGGCCGCAGCAATGTGGGGCTGCGACGGCGTATGTGCTGGACGTCAATGCCTGTGCGGCGTGGTACCTCGCCCAGCGGTGGAACCTTTAGTCCCACGATCGGGTGTGTTTTGTGGGTCCATGCAGGGGTAGCTGAGTTGCCCCAGCGAAGTTCGCACTGCCAGGTGATTTACGTTCACCCGCCGTGAGGTGTCTGCTTCCGGGGTGACTGAGCAACGGCGCTCTACGCGCATCGAGCAGGAGTGGGACCTGATCCGGCGCATTCAAAACCTCGCCCATCGAGCCGAACGCACCGCGTTCGACCATTCGAACCTCGTCGGTCCGCCACCGTCCCAGCAGCACCTGGACATCCTGGCGGAGATCCGTGCGCTCACCGAGCAGGCGGTGGCGCAGCGGATGCCGAGATCGAAGACGTCGAAGACTCTGCCCCGCCAGGCGGAGCCGGTCGAGGACAAGAAGGTCTCCGCACCCGTCCGTTGACGCCGCCGCGGGCTGGGCCTGCCTCCCAGCCCGCACGGAGTCCGCACCGCGGCGGTCCTGGCGACTGGCGACGGCGACTAGCGACTGGCGACTAGCGACGGCGGACGAGCTTCACCAACCCCTTGAACGTCTCCTCCAGGCCGGAGGAGAACGGGTTGTCGTTGACCAGGTACGTCCAGGTGGTGTTCGGGCGCTGCACGCCCGCCTCGGCCAGGTGCGCGCCGTCGGCGTCGATCTTCACCTTGGCGAAGGTCTCCTCGGCCTCGTCCCACGCGTCCGGGATGATCTTGTGGTAGGCCGGGATGGCCTCGCGGTGGAACTCGTCCAGCGGGTTCTGCCGTGCCAGCGCCCGCAGGTGGATGCCCTCCCGCAGGTCGGTCAGGAACGTCAGGTGATCGCTCCACCGCTGGTCCAGGTGGTGCAGCGCGATCAGGCGGGCCGCGGAGACCTTGATCTCCTCGTCCAGGTCCGCCAGCTCGTGCACCCGGTCCGGCTTGCGCTCGGACAGCTCCTGCCAGGCCAGGTCGGTGCGCACCAGCTTGTCCCGGTACTCCAGCATCAGCTGGCGCTGGTGCTCGATCAGCTTGTTGTAGCGCCAGGTGTTGCGGTGGATCTCCAGGTGCACGCCCTCGGCGATGCGCTGCGCGTGCTCCACGGTGTGCAGGGTGCCCGCGTCGGTGATCCGGCCGTCCTCGTCCACCTCGGCCGGCTCGTCGTGGTCCGGCACGTACTGGGTGACCAGCTCGTCCTGCAACGAGGAGAAGAACACCGAGCCGCCCGGGTCGCCCTGGCGTCCCGCGCGACCGCGCAGCTGGTCGTCCAGCCGGCTGCTGGAGTGCCGGCCGGTGCCGATCACGTAGAGGCCGCCGAGCTCGGCGATGCGCTCCCGGTCGGTCGAGTCGTGCCCGCCGAGCCGGATGTCCGTGCCGCGGCCCGCCATCTGGGTGGACACGGTGATCCGCTCGAACGAGCCCGCGTCGGCGATGATCGAGGCTTCCTCGGCGTCGTTCTTCGCGTTGAGCACCACGCAGCTCAAGCCGGCCTCGGCGAGCTTGCGGGACAGGCGCTCGGACTCGGCCACGTCGAGGGTGCCGACGAGGATCGGGCGGCCGGTCTCGTGCACTTCCTTGATCTCGGCGACGATCGCGGCTTCCTTCTGCTCCAGCGTCGCGTACAGCCGGGGCGCCTCGTCCTCCCGGATCGTCTCCACGTTCGGCGGGATGACCAGCACTTCCAGCTGGTAGAAGTCGCGCAGCTGCTCGGCGACGGCCACCGCCGTGCCCGTCATGCCGCACACCGACGGGTAGCGGCTGAGCAGCGCCTGGACGGTGATCGAGTCCAGCACCTCGCCCGCGTCCGTGGTGGCCACGTTCTCCTTGGCCTCGACCGCCGCCTGGAGGCCGTCCGGCCAGCGCTGGAGCTTCGCGATCCGGCCGCGGGTGTCGTTGATCAGGTGCACCTTGCCGTCGCGGACGATGTAGTCCACGTCCCGGTGCAGCAGGACCTGCGCGTGCAGGGCCACGTTGACCTTGCTCAGCGTGGTCGAGACGTGCTCGTCGGAGTACAGGTCGATACCGCCGAGCGACCGTTCGACCAGCTCGCTGCCCGCGCCGGTGAGGTAGACGTTGCGCTCTTCGTCGTCGATCTCGAAGTGCAGGTCGCGGCGCAGCCGCTTGACCAGGTCGGCCAGCGCCGGGTCGACCGCCGGGCCCGCCGTGGAGCCCGCCAGGACCAGCGGCACGCGCGCCTCGTCGACCAGGACCGAGTCGGCCTCGTCCACCAGCGCGACGCGCGGCTTGGGCACGATGATGTCGGCCTCGTCGGTGGCCAGCCGGTCGCGCAGCACGTCGAAGCCGATCTCGGAGACCGAGGCGTAGGTGACCTCGGCCTGGTACGCGGTGCGGCGCTCCTCGGGCTTGGAGCTCTGGTCGATCCAGCCGACGCTCACGCCCAGCAGCTCGTAGAGCGGGCCCATCCACTGGGCGTCGCGCTGGGCGAGGTAGTCGTTGACCGAGACGACGTGCACCTGGTCGCCGCGCAGCGCGAAACCGGCCGCGGCGATGGCGCCGGAGAGCGTCTTGCCCTCACCGGTGGCCATCTCGACCACGTGGCCCTCCAGGAGGCCCAGGGCACCGAGGATCTGCACGTCGAACGGGCGCAGGCCCAGCGCGCGGTCGGCGGCCTCGCGGCCCAGCGCGCAGACCTCCACCAGTTCGGGACGGCCGAACTCGGGCTTCTCGCGCAGCTTGGCGGCCGCGGCGGTCAGCTCCTCGTCGCTCAGCTCTTTCACGCGCTCCGCCTGCTCGTTGACCTCGTCGAGCAGCTTCCGGTAGGGCGTGAGGTCGGCGGAGCCTGGCTTCTGCGCGAACCGGCGCAGCCGCTGCTTGAACCGTCCCAGGAGAGTCGTCACGGACCGGCAACGTACGGCACGTCCCCAACGTTCCGCACGTCACCCGTTTGACAGTTCACGATTACCCCGCGACTCGTCACTCACCGTGACGGCTTTCCCCTGGCCTGGTCGTGAGGAGGGTGGTGATCCAGCGCCGGGTGTCCGCCGGGTCGATCACGTCGTCGATCTCGAACGCGGACGCCACGTTGAGGGCCTTGCCGTGTTCGTAGGCGGCCGACACCATCGCCGTGAACGCCTCCTCGCGCTGCGCCGGGTCGTCGATGGCGTCCAGTTCGCGCCGGTACCCGAGCCGCACCGCACCTTCGAGGCCCATCGGGCCGAACTCGCCGCTCGGCCACGACACGGCGAACAGCGGCACCTTCAGGCTGCCCGCCGCCATCGCCTGCGCGCCCAACCCGTACGCCTTGCGCAGCGCGACGAACCCGAACGGCACGTCGAGGTTCGCGGCGGTCACGAGCATCCCGGTCAGGCGCCGCACGGTCGCGGTGCGCTCGGCGTCCGGTCCGACCATGAATCCCGGCGTGTCGCACAGCGACAGCACCGGCAGGGCGAACGCGTCGCACAGCCGGAGGAACCGCGCCGCCTTGTCCGCCGAGTCGGCGTCGATCGCCCCGCCGAGGTGGCCGGGGTCGTTCGCGATCAGCCCCAGCGGCCGGCCCTCGACCCGGACCAGGGCGGTGACGATGCCGCGCCCGAACTCCCGCCGCAGCTCCAGCACCGACCCGGTGTCGGCGAGCGTCTCCACCACGGTCCGCACGTCGTAGGCGCGCACCCGGTTCTCCGGCACGAGGTGCCGCAGCAGCCGCTGGTCGGCGCACTCCCAGCCGTCGGTCGACCACCCGTCGGTCGACCACCTGTTGGCAGGCCCCTGGAAGTACGAGAGGTACTTCTTGGCCACCGCGACGGCCTCGGCCTCGTCGGACACGAGCACGTCGATCACGCCGTTGGGCACCTGTACGTCCACCGGCCCGATCTCCTCGGGCCGGAACACGCCGAGCCCGCCGCCCTCGACCATCGCCGGGCCGCCCATGCCGATGGTCGCGTCACGGGTCGCGATGACGACGTCGCACGTGCCCAGCAGCACGGCGTTCCCGGCGAAGCACCGGCCGGACGCGATGCCCACCAGCGGCACCCGCCCGGAGAGCTTGGCAAACAGGTGGAACGCCATGCAGTCCAGCCCGCTGACGCCGCCGTGGTCGGTGTCGCCCGGCCGACCGCCGCCGCCCTCGGCGAACAGCACCACGGGCAGCCGCCGCTGCTCGGCCAACGCGAACATCCGGTCCTTCTTGGCGTGGTTGCGCAGACCCTGGGTGCCCGCGAGCACCGTGTAGTCGTAGGACATCGCGACGACCTGGCCGCCGTTCACCGTGCCGACGCCCGCGACCAGCCCGTCCGCGGGCGTGCGCTCGACCAGTTCGTCCAACGACCGCCGGCGGCGTTGCGCGGCGATGGCCAGCCCGCCGTACTCCACGAAGTCGGTGCACAGGTCGCTGATGTTCTCCCGGACCGTGCGCCGCCCGGCCGCGTGCCGCTTCGCCTCCGCCTCGGGACGGGAGAAGTCGTGCCGTGCCAACGTCTCCGCGAGATCCGGCCGCACGTCGTCCAGGTCGACCGCGACGGCCTTCTCCTCCACCGCGACGTCCACCCCTTCGGCCAGCAACGCGCCTTCCGCCACCGTGTCGCCGACCTCGACCAGCACCCGCGCGTCGCCGATCGGCACGACGTGCTGCATCTTCATCGCTTCCACGACGACCGCGCCGGACTCGATCGCCACGACGGTGCCCTGCACGGGAGCGCGCGCTCCGGTGTCCTCGCGCGGCAGTGAGTCCACCAGTCCCGTGTGTGCCTTCAGGACATCCGGGTGGTCCAGGAGCCCGCGCAGGAAGCCGATGTTCGTCTTCGCACCGTCCACAATGAACTCGTCCAGCGCGCGGCGGGCGCGGCGCAGTGCGGTGTCCAGGTCGTCGGCGTGCACCACGACCTTCGCCAGCAACGGGTCGAAACCGAGACCCGCCCGGTAGCCGACCGAGGCGTGCGTGTCGACCCGGACACCCGGTCCGGACGGCGGCACGAACGCCGACAGCCGTCCCGTCGAGGTCAGGCTGACGCGCAGTTGCAGCGCGCTGCCGCGCGGCGTGTGCGTCAGGTCCGGCTCGACCTCGGTCGCCAGCAGCAGTTGGGCGCGCACCAGGTCCAGCCCGGTGACCTGCTCGGTGACGGTGTGCTCGACCTGGAGCCGGGGATTGGCCTCCAGGAACGCGAACCGGCCGTCCGGCGCGACCAGGAACTCCACCGTGCCAAGCCCGGTGTACCGGACGGCGCGCGCGATCGTCGCCGCCGCCTCGTGCAGCGCGGCGCGCAGGTCGGGGGAGAGGTCCGGCGCGGGCGCGACCTCGACCAGCTTCTGGTGCCTGACCTGCAACGAGCAGTCGCGGTCGCCCAGCACCGTCGTGCCGACCAGCTGCACCTCGACGTGCCGGGCCGGTTCGAGCAGTTCCTCCACGAACACGGTGTCGTCGCCGAACGCGGCCAGCGCCTCGGCCCGGCACCGCTCGACCGCGCCGGAGAGGTCGGCGAGCCGCCGCACCACCCGCACGCCCTTGCCGCCGCCACCGGCGACGGCCTTCACCACCACCGCGCCGTGCGCGCGGAAGAACTCCTCGAACCCGTTCTCGGCGCCCGCGAGCACCGGCACGCCGACCTCCGCCGCGAGGGCGCGTGCCCGGCTCTTGTCGCCGAGCAGTTCGAGCACCTCGGGTGGCGGTCCGACGAACGTGAGCCCGGCATCGGCGCAGCGCCGGGCGAACCCGGCGTTCTCGGCCAGGAACCCGTAGCCGGGGTGCACCAGATCGCACCCGTCCGCGGCGGCGAGCACGGCGTCCACGTCCAGGTAGGAGCCCCGGAGCCGGACCGCGCGGTCGGCGAACCGGCCGTGCGCGTCGTCGGAGTCCGTGACCAGGGCGACGGTGCGCCAGCCGAGGTCGGCGGCGGCGCGGAGCACCCGGACGGCGATCTCTCCTCGGTTGGCGACGAGCAGCGTGGGCACCTTCAACCTCCTGAGCGACCGCTTAGTATGTGACCGCCGTCGCATACTGGCATCTGCGCTTAGCGTTCGTCCAGAGGGAACCGATCCACCTACCGAGGCGTCCTTGGGACAATCCGCCCAAGGGCGTGACCCAGAAGCAGGCCAGGAGGCACCACCGTGGTTTTCAAGAGGATGTTGCGCGCGTTCGGAGTCGGCGGTCCCTCGGTGGACACGGTGCTGGCCAACCCGAACGTCCGGCCGGGCGAGCTGCTGACCGGTGAGGTCCGCATCGCGGGCGGCGACCACCCGGTCGACATCGACCAGGTCAAGCTGTCCCTCGTCACCCGGGTCGAGGTGGAGAGCGGCGACAACGAGCACAACCGCAACGTCGAGTTCGCGCGGATCGTCGTCGGCCAGCGGATCGCCGTCGCGGCGGGGCAGAACCTGGTGCTGCCCTTCCAGTTCCCGGTGCCGCTGGAGACGCCGCTGACCGTCGTGCACGGGCAGCCGCTGCACGGGATGACGATGGGGCTGCGCACCGAGCTGGAGGTGCGCGGCGCGGTCGACCCCGGTGACCTCGACCCGGTGGCCGTGCACCCGATCGGGTCGCAGGAGCACGTGCTGAACGCGTTCGGCGCCCTCGGGTTCCGCTTCCAGCGCGCCGACAACGAGTCGGGGCGCATCCACGGCGTGCCGCAGCAGCTGCCGTTCTACCAGGAGATCGAGTTCCTGCCGCCGGCGCAGTTCCTGGGCAAGATCAGCCAGTTGGAGCTGACGTTCGTGGCGGACCCGCACCGGCTGTACGTGGTGCTGGAGGCGGACCGCCGCGGCGGGTTGTTCCGGCAGGGCGGTGACTCGTTCGGGCACTTCGCCATGTCGCACGATGAGGTGATCCGCACGGACTGGGCGGCGCTGCTGCACCAGTGGATGGACCAGGCCGCGGGCAGGCGATCCTCCGGCGGTTACGGCATGCACGGCGGTCACCACGGCGGTCACGGCGGTCACGGCGGCCACCACGGCGGTCACCACGGCGGGGGAATCGGCGCCGGTGGTGTGGTCGCTGGAGCTGCGGCCGGCGTGTTCGGTGGGATGATGATGGGCGAGGCCCTCGACGAGATCGGGGACTTCTTCGAAGGCGACTAACCTTCAGGAGGCACAGTGGGCATCGGCGGTGTGATCAGTGCTCTGATCGTCGGCCTCATCATCGGTTTGCTGGGCAAGCTCGTGGCGCCGGGCAAGCAGGCCATTCCCATCTGGCTGACCATCGTGGTCGGCATCGTGGCGGCGTTCCTGGGCACGTTCGTGGCTCGGGCTCTCGGCGTGGAGGACACGCCCGGCATCGACTGGATCGAGATCATCGCGCAGGTGGTGATCGCCGCTGTCGGCGTCAGCCTCGTCGCGGGGTTCTACGGCAAGAAATCCATCCGCTAGCCCCCGACCGGACCAACAGGGCCTCCCGGAACGTTCCGGGAGGCCCTGTGCCGTCCGCGGGAAAAGTGAGGAAGGATCACAGGTATGGCCAACGAGCCCTCCATCGACGACCCGAGCGGTTCCGAGGCCCCGCGTGGCATCCTCGACGGCTTCGGCGCCTACCGCACCACGAGGCCGGACCACTACCGCGACCTGTTCGCACGCGGGATGGTCGTGCTCGACACCGCCACCCTGCTCGACTTCTACCGCTGCACCGCCGCCACGCGCGCCGACTTCCTCCACGCACTGAGACGCCTCCGCGACCGCCTGTGGGTGCCGCACCAGGTGCTCGCCGAGTTCTGGCGCGACCGCGAAGCGGCGCTCGGTGACGTCGAGAGGGCGACCGGGCAGGCGACGGCCGCCCTGCGGAAGGCGGAATCCCAGGCGTTGCAAGGCCTGCGGGCCTGGGCGAACCGGGTGTCGCTCGCACCCGAGGAGCTGACGTCGCTGGAGCATGGCCTCCGGGACGCGCACGCGCACGTGGTCACGCGCCTGACCGAGGTCACCAGGCAGGACTTCGTCACCGTGGTGGACACCGAGGAGGACCAGGTCGTCGCCGACCTCGACGGCCTGCTCTACGGCCGCGTCGGCGCCCCGCTGCCGCCGGACGAGCACCGGGCGGCGGTGACCGAGGCCGCCAGTCGGGCGTTCGGCGACTACCTGGTGTGGAAGCAGCTGCTGGTGGAAGCGACCCGGCGCAAGCAGGACGTCCTCCTCGTCACCGGTGACACCGAGGAGGACTGGTGGCGCCTGGACAAGAACGACAACCCCAAAGGGCCGCGGCCGGAGCTCTACGAGGAGATGCGGGCGGTGGCCGGGGTCAGGTTGTTCATGATGCGGCCGGACACCTTCCTCCGGCACGCGAAGGAGCAGTTCGGTCTCCCGGTGCGGGGGGAGTCCATCGACGACGTCGAACGCTCCCTCCGGAACCAGCCCGAATCCCTGGCGCTGGAGATGCTCGCGGTCGACTTCACCGACGTCTTCGGGAAGCGGGGCTTCACGCCGGTGCTCGCGGCGAACAAGGACGGTTACGTGATCATGTCGGCGGGCGAGGCGGGTGACCGGTGCCGCGCCTTCGTCGTCAACCCGCCGCTGGGGACGCCGGCCGGTGCCGTGAAGTGGATCCGCAGGGTGCTGCGCCGGCACGCGGAGGAGGGGAGCGACGACGTGGTCGTGCTCCCGGGTCGGCGCGGCGACGGGCTGCTCAACGGCCTGGACAACGTCGGCGTCGCGACCGTCTGGCAGACCGGGGACGGTTGGGCGGGCACCGAACTCGCCCACGAGCAGGGTTGGGTCGAGCAGCCCGCCTAACGCCCCGCCGTGCCGACCATGCGCAGCACCAGGTCGGCGTAGAGGTCGCCGATCTCGGCGGGGGTGCGACGGCCGGAGGGCTGGTACCACCGGGCCACGTCGATGCACAGCGACAGCACCGCGAGAGTCGCCCCGCGCACGTCGGGCACGTCGAACACGCCCGCCGCCACGCCGTCCTCGACCATCCCGCGCACCGCCGCCTCGATCCGCCGGCGCAGCTCCACCACCTCGGCCAGGTGCTCCGGCGTCAACGCGCTCAACTCGTACTGCACGACCCGCGCCGTCGTGTGGAACTCGGCGTGCCAGGACGCGAAAGCGCGCACGGCAGCCGCCAGCCGGGCCGCCGGATCGTCCTCCGACACGGCCGTGAGCACCGACAACGACGTCCCGTGCCCGATCCGCGAGATCTGGAACAGCAGTTCCTCTTTGGACCGGTAGTGGATGTACACCGCGGCTGGCGACATGCCGGCCTGCGCCGCGATGTCACGCGTCGTGGTGGCGTGGTAACCGCGCACCGAGAACGCGGCGGCGGCGGCGATCAGCATCCGCCTGGCCGCCGGCGGCGTGACCGAGGACCATGTCTCATCCAGGAGCGCGAACTCACCCTGGGTCGAAGTCATGCACTCTCCTTGACACGAGCCCGAACGATACCGCAGGCTAAGCACACGCTTAGATCTAAGCAACCGCTTAGTATGGAGGACGTGAGAGTGCGCCGCACGCTGTTCGAACCCGACCACGAAGCGTTCCGCGAGTCCGCGCAGGCGTTCGTCGACCGCACCCTCAAGCCGAACTACGAGAAGTTCGTCGAGCAGCGCCACATCGACCGCGACGTGTGGCTCGAGGCCGGCAAGCAGGGTCTGCTCGGCCTGGAGGTCCCCGAGGAGTACGGCGGCAGCGGCGCGAACGACTACCGGTTCAACGCCGTGCTCGGCGAGGAGGTGTCCAAGGCCAGCGCCGGCATGGCGTCCTGCCTGGGCATCCACAGCGACGTCGTCGCCCCGTACCTGGTCGACCTGTGCACCGAGGAGCAGAAGCAGCGCTGGCTGCCCCGGTTCTGCGCGGGCGAGATGACGACCGGCATCGGCATGACCGAGCCCTCCGGCGGCTCCGACCTGGCCGCGCTCAAGAGCAACGCGGTCAAGGACGGCGACGACTGGATCCTCAACGGCTCCAAGACGTTCATCACCAACGGCTTCTCCGCCGACATGATCGTGGTCGCCGCGCGCACCAGCCCGGAGAAGAAGGCCAGGGGCATCACCCTGTTCGCGGTCGAGACCGGCATGAAGGGCTTCGAGCGCGGTCGCAAGCTGGACAAGGTCGGCCAGCCCGAGTCCGACACCGCCGAGCTGTTCTTCGAGGACGTCCGGATCCCGGCGGAGAACGTCATCGGCGAGGTCGACCAGGGCTTCATCTACATGATGGAACGCCTGCCGCAGGAACGCCTCGGCGGCGCGATCTCCAACCTGGCACACGCCAGGCAGGTCCTGGTCGAGACGATCGCCTACGTGAAGGAGCGCAAGGCGTTCGGGCAGGCCATCGGCTCGTTCCAGTACAACAAGTTCACCCTCGCCGAGCTGGTCACCAAGATCGACGTGACGCAGGCGTTCCTGGACCAGTGCACCGACGCGCACACCCGGCGCGAGCTGAGCGCCGTGGACGCGGCCAAGGCCAAGTACTGGAGCGCGGACGTGCAGAACGACGTCATCGACGCGTGCGTGCAGCTGCACGGCGGCTACGGCTACATGACCGAGTACCGCGTGGCCCGTGCCTGGATGGACGCGCGGGTGACCAAGATCTGGGCCGGTTCCAACGAGATCATGAAGGAACTCATCGGCCGCGACCTGGGCCTGTGATCGTGTCCGAACAACCACCACGCGAGGTCGCGTCGGTCGTTCGTGACCGACTTCCAGGCGACCGAGCCCGCCGTCTGCGGAGCAGCGGCAATTCACACAGAGAGCGGATCTGATGGGAATCCTGGACAAGTTCCGGCTGGACGGGCAGGTCGCGATCGTCACCGGCGCGTCCTCCGGCCTGGGCGTGGCGTTCGCCAAGGGCCTGGCCGAGGCCGGCGCGGACGTCGTGCTCGCCGCCCGGCGGGTCGACAAGCTCAAGGAGACCGCGCAACTGGTCGAGAACGCCGGACGGCGCGCGCTGATCGTGCGGGCCGACGTGGCGCAGCCGGACGACTGCCGCGAGGTCGCGCGTGCCGCCGCCGAGTTCGGCCCGGTGCACGTGCTGGTGAACAACGCGGGCGTGGCGTCGGCGGTGCCCGCGTCCCGTGAGACGCCCGAGCAGTTCCTGGGCGTCATGGACGTGAACCTCAACGGCGCGTACTGGATGGCGCAGGCGGCGGCGGCCGTGATGACCGACGGCGGGTCGATCATCAACGTGTCCAGCGTGCTCGGCCTCGTCTCCGGTGGTCTGCCGCAGGCCGCGTACTCGGCGTCGAAGGCCGGTCTGCTCGGTCTGACCCGCGACCTGGCGCAGCAGTGGACCGGCCGCAAGCGCATCCGGGTCAACGCGCTCGCGCCCGGCTACTTCGCCTCCGAGATGACCGACCAGTACCCCGAGGGCTACCTCGAATCGCACATCTCGCGGCTGCCGATGGGCCGGGTGGGCGATCCGGAGGAGCTGGCGGCGGCGGTCGTGTTCCTCGCTTCGGCGGCAGGCGGTTACACCACCGGCGCGACGTTCGTGGTCGACGGCGGTGCGACGATCGGGAGCTGATCCCCGCTGGGGGTGATTCCCCGACTTGTAACCCACTCCGGCGGCACGGCGATCTAGCCTGGTACCAGGGGAGATCGCCGTCCGCACGGGGGAGTGGCGTGGTCGCGAAGAGCTCTGCCGAAGAACCGACCTTCACCGTCACCGAGCCGCCCAGATCCATTTTCCGCCGCAAGCGCTTCCTGCTGCCGTTCGGCATATCGGCGGGCGTCGCGTCGGCGGGTGCCATCGCGTTGTTCGTTTCGGGAACGGTCGCGCTGCCGTTCCAGGAGATCACCGTCGTGCGGGCGATGATGGCATCCAAGTCGGTGTTCTTCCAGGACACCGAGGTCCGCCGGATCCTGATGGCCAACCGCATCGAGGTGCGGGTCACCGACTCGGGTGGTTCACGGGAGCTCATCAGGGACAGGCAGAACCGGGTCCGCGAGTTCGACTTCGTGATGCCCTCCGGCCAGGTCGCCGGCGAGTTGATCCGGGACCGGTTCGGCGGCCGGGTGTACTTCCCGTTCTCCAGCCCGCTGGTGCTGGGCGCGTTCAGGGAGTACGCGGAAGCCCTGGAGAGCGAGGGAATCGCGGAACCGCAGAAGAGCGGGGAAGACAACCTCTACTACACCCTCGACATGGGCCGGTTCGTCAAGCTGTCTTTGCCTGCGGACGGGAGATCGTCGGCGGCGACCTGGGACGGGTTGAAGAAGCCCGTCGACAACCGCAACCAGATCGTCGCGCAGACGCCGAGCCCGTGCGTCTCCTACTCGGGTTCGGCCTGGCTGGGCCTGGTCGCGTTCGCCGAGAACAATTTCGTCGTCCCGAAAGAGCAGACCGCCCTGGCCGTGGCGGAGCGGATCAAACCGGTGTTCGAGATCGAGGGCCTGCACGCCTCGGCGATCGGCACCGCGTTCTTCCACCCCGACGGCCGCACCGCCGCCCCGGTCGGCGTCATGTACGAGCACCAGTACTTGGCGCACCAGCTCGACACGGTGGCGCGGACCGGCAAGCCGGACTACGAACGCGTGCTGCTCTACCCCGACACGAACCACCGCACCGAGCCGTGGCTTATCGCGTTCAGCCCGGCGGGCGAGCGGGTCGGCGACCTGATCCGCAACGACCCCGGCCTGCGCCGCCGCGCCCTCGAACTCGGGTTCCGGCTGGACAACCAGGATTCGACCGCGCTCAACGGTCTGCTCAACGAGCGCGGTCTGCCGGAGCCGGTGCTGAGCAGCACGGAAGGGTTCCTGCCCAAGCCGCCGGACCTGGAGGCGATGATCAGGGAGGTCGGCCGCTGCCCTGAGATCCAGGTGCCGATATGAGGCTGACGGCGGTCCTCTTGTCGGTGGCGGTCCTTTTGTCGGTGGCGGTGCTGGGCGGGTGCACGTCCGGCACGCCGGAGTCGACCACGTTGACCGTGCTGGCCAGTTCGGAGCTGGCGGACCTCGCGCCGGTGCTGGCCGACCTGCGCCGCGACACCGGGGTGGAGCTGGAGCTCGACTACCGGGGCACCGTGCGGGCCGGCGAGGAGCTGGCGGTGGGCGTCGACCACGACCTCGCGTGGTTGGCCACGAACCGGTACCTGCAGCTGAAGAACGCGGACCTGCCGCTGTCCACCACCACGATGCTGTCGCCGCTGGTGCTGGGCGTGAAGGCGGGCAAGGCGGGGGTGTTGCACGGGGCGTCGTGGGCGGATGTCGCGGGTCGTGCGGCGGCGGGGGAGCTGCGGTTCGGCATGGCGGACCCGAGGGTGTCCGGTAGCGGGATGGCGGCGTTGATCGGGGTGGCGACGGCCGCCGCCGGGACGGGTGCCGCGCTGCGTCCCGAGGACGTGACCTGCGACAAGCTCCAGGGCTTCCTCACCGGACGGGTGTTCGGCGCGGCCGGCGCGGCCGAGGTCGTGGACGAGTACGTGAAGCGGCAGGACGAGGTGGACGCCGTGGTCGCGTACGAGTCGACGGTGCTGTCGCTGAACGCGTCCGGGCAGCTGCGCGAACCGTTGGAGGTCGTGTACCCGCGGGATGGGATCGTGCTCTCCGACTATCCGTTGATGCTGCTCGAACCCGACAAGCGCGCCGCGTACGACCGGGTTGCGCAGTGGCTGCGGTCGCCGTCCGCCCAGCGGGCGATCATGGAACGCACGTGGCGCCGGCCGGTGGACCCGCAGGTCGAGCGCACGGAGAAGCTGCGTGAGCCCATCGGCACCGCGCTGTACTTCCCGGGCACGCAGGAGGTCGTGGACATCCTGCTCGCCGCCTACGACCGGGCCGGCGCGCCGGGGCGGGTGGTGTTCGTGCTGGACCACTCGACGTCCATGGCGGGCGGGCGGATCGCCGGGCTGCGGGAGGCGTTCGCGACGCTGAGCCGGGCGGGCGGGTTCGACCGGTTCCGGGTGGGGGAGACGGTCGTGCTCGTGCGGTTCGCGGGGACCGTCATGGAGGAGCGCAGCGTCGTGGTCCAAGGGGTGGCGGACCTGGAGGCGCTGGCCGGTGCGCTGGCGTCGGCCGGGCTGGCGGACGACGGCACCGCGATCTGGTCGGCGCTGGACCACGCCTACCGGATCGTCGGTGACGGCACGGTGGTGCTGATGACCGACGGCGAGAACAACGCCGGGATGAGCGCGGACGAGTTCCTGGCCGCGTGGCCGGACCCGCCGGCGCGCACGTACGCGATCCGGTTCGGCGAGGCCGACCCGGTGGAACTGGACCGGGTGGCACGGGCGACCGGTGGGCGGGTGGTGGACGCCGGTGCGGGGTCGCTGTTGGAGGCGCTGAGGGAGATCCGTGGCTGTCGATAGGGAACTCTGGTGGTCGGTGTGGTGGCCGTGGGCGGTCTTGTGGATCGCCACCGCGCTGGCACTGGTCGTGGCGGTCGGGGTGGCCGTGTGGGCGTGGCGGGTCAGGCGCCGCTACCTCCCGGGCGAGGTGCCGGGCGTGCCCATCTACCTCGATGACAAGGCGGTCATCGGCATCTACCAGGTGGGCCGGTTCGGTGACGCCATCACCAAGGAGGTCATCCAGCGGGTCGGCTACACCAAGGACGGCAAGATCGCGCTGCCGGGCCTCGATGCGGCCGCCGGGGCGGCCCACAGCCACGAGGTGATCAAGACCTACATGGAGACGCACGAGCCGATCGCGGTGATCGGCGTGCTGATGGCCGCGCTGGAGTCCGCCGACGGGGTGGTGCACGTGGACCTGCGCCGGCTCACCCTGCGCCGCAACACAGCGCTGGAGCAGCACCTGCGTTCCCTGGACGGCCCGCCCATCTCGGCCAGGCTGCGGTGGATCGATTCGTACGTGTCCGTGAAGGGCACGTTCCGGATGGACTCCGAGCGCGACGGCACGACCGTGTTCCTGGCCGCGTTCGGCGCCCAGGACAACCCGGAGGAGGGCCCGCAGATGAGAATCGCGTGCAACAGCGCCGGCCTGCGTGACGAGCTGGTGCCCGAAGGCGCGTTCAACGCTCGCTGCCTGGGGCGGGTGCAGGCGTGGAAGGCGGAGGAAGGGCACCTGGTCATCCGGCCGATCGCCATGTTCCAGTGATCGGGCGTGCCATGCTTGGCCCATGGCATCGGTACCGGAGCGGTTGATCGACGCCGCGACGCGGTTGTTCGCCGCCAAGGGCTTCGACCGGGTCGCGGTGCAGGAGATCGTGGACCTGGCGGGCGTCACCAAGGGCGCCATGTACCACTACTTCGGGTCCAAGGACGACCTGCTGCACGAGATCTACGGCAGCCTGCTGCGGATGCAGACGGAGCGGCTGGAGCACTTCGCGTCCGGGTCGGCGCCGGTGGCCGAGCGGCTGCACGCGGCGGCGGTCGACGTCGTGGTGACGTCGGTGGACAACTTCGACCAGGCGCGCGTGTACTTCCGTTCGGCCGACCACCTGGCCGAGGACAAGCGGCGGGAGATGCGGGCGGAGCGGCGGCGCTACCACGAGCGGTTCCGGTCGCTCGTGGAGGAAGGGCAGGCGGCGGGCGTGTTCCGGACCGACGTGCCGGCGGACCTGACCGTGCACTACTTCTTCGGCACGGTCCACCACCTCGGCCAGTGGTACAGCGCCGACGGGCCGTTGTCGGCGAAACAGGTGGGCCGTCACTTCGCCGACCTGCTGCTGGCGTCGTTGCGTCCCGTGGAGGGCTCGTCGTGAAGTCTCACCTGCACCGCTACCTCCGGACCGCGCGTGAGGCGCTGCTGTGGAAGCTGGACGGCCTGTCGGAATACGACGTGCGGCGACCGTTGACGCCGACGGGCACGAACCTGTTGGGCCTGGTCAAGCACCTGGCCGGGGTCGAGGTGGGGTACTTCGGCGACACGTTCGGCCGACCGTTCGCCGAGCCGTTGCCGTGGATGAGCGACGATGCGGAGCCGAACGCCGACATGTGGGCCACGGCCGACGAGTCGCGCGAGGACATCGTTGCCCTCTACCAGCGGGCCTGCGCGCACGCGGACGAGACGATCGACGCGCTCGACCTCGACTCACCCGGCACGGTGCCGTGGTGGCCGAAGGAGCGTGAGGCGATCACCCTCCACGTCGTCCTGGTCCACATGATCGCGGAAACCAACCGCCACGCCGGACACGCCGACATCGTCCGCGAACTCATCGACGGCACAGCGGGCCTCCGCCCGGACGCCGACAACCTCGCCCCGGTCGACGCCACGTGGTGGGAGCAGTACCGGGCCAACCTGGAACGCGTAGCCCGCGAGGCCAACGCCTGACCGTCGCGCACAACGCCCGCACCCAGTGGCGTGGTGGGCAGCGGGCGAAAGCCAGCACCTGCAGCACTTGTCCACAGCCCGCGCTTCCTCGCCCGGCTTTGTCGGTCCCTTGTGGCAGGCTGAAAGCAGGGGTCCCCTTGGCGAGGACCCCTGCGCAGCCGGTGGCGGTGGACCCCGTGGGCCGGTGGGTCAGGGGACCAGCAGGACGACGGTCTCCGCTACGCACCCGGGCTTCGGGTTGCCCTCGATCTCCACGGTCACCTTCACCACCGCCTGCTTGCCCTGCGGCACGTCGGTGATCTCCGCCAACTCCGCGCCGGCCCGCACCCGCGACCCGACGACGACCGGGCTCGGGAAGCGCACCTTGTTCAGCCCGTAGTTCACGCCCATGGACAGGCCCTGCACCGTGTAGATGTCCCGCACCAGCATCGGGATCAGCGACAACGTCAGGTACCCGTGCGCGACCGGCGCGCCGAACGGACCGCGTGCGGCCTTCTCCAGGTCCACGTGGATCCACTGGTGGTCGCCCGTGGCGTCGGCGAACAGGTTGATCTCGGCCTGCGTGATCTCGTGCCACCCGCCGTGACCGAGGTGCTCGCCCTTGGCCGCCGCCAACTCGTCGAGGTTCGCGAATACCCGCATGTCAGTCCTTCGGTCCGCCGGCGACGTAGACGACCTGACCGGACACGAACCCGGCGCCCTCGCTGACCAGGAACGACGCCGTGTGCGCGATGTCCTCCGGCGTGCCGACGCGGCCGACCGGGATCATCGCCGCCGCGCCCTTCTTGAAGTCCTCGAAGTCGACGCCGACCCGCGCCGCCGTCGCGGCGGTCATGTCGGTCGCGATGAACCCCGGCGCGATCGCGTTCACGGTCACGTTGAACTTGCCCAGCTCGATCGCCAACGTCTTGGTGAACCCCTGCAGGCCCGCCTTGGCCGCCGAGTAGTTCGCCTGACCCCGGTTGCCCAGCGCCGACGTGCTCGACATGTTGACGATGCGGCCCCACTTCGCCGCCGTCTGGAACTTCTGCACCGCCCGGCTCATCAGGAACGAGCCGCGCAGGTGCACGTTGATCACCGCGTCCCAGTCGTCGTCGGTCATCTTGAACAGCAGGTTGTCCCGCAGGATGCCCGCGTTGTTGACCAGGACGGTCGGCGCGCCCAACTCGTCGGCGACCCGCTGCACCGCCGCGTCGACCGCCGCGCTGTCGCTGACGTCGACACCCACCGCGATGGCCGTCCCGCCGGAGGCCTTGATCTTCTCCACGGCGTCGGCACAGCTGCCCTCGTCGAGGTCGAGCAGCGCGACGGCCAGGCCGTCCTGCGCGAGCCGCGTGGCTACGGCGGCGCCGATGCCGCGTGCGGCACCGGTGACGATGGCCACCCGTGCGTCCGTCTCGGCCACGGTCAGTCCTCCTTGATCTGCGGGCCTAAGCAACCGCTTAGTAACCTACCTGGCAGGGTCGCCTTGACGCCAGAGCGCGTCAGGAGAACCATACCGACTGGTCGGAATGTCAGCCAGAGGAGGCGCGGTGGAGTTCTCGGGCAAGGTCGCACTGGTCACCGGAGCCGCGAACGGCATCGGGGCGGGGGTGGCGCGCAGACTGGCCGCCGCCGGCGCGTCCGTCGTCGTCGCCGACGTGGACGACGATCGGGGCAAAGCCGTCGCCGACGAGGTGGACGGCGTGTTCGTGCACTGCGACGTCAGCGATCCCCGGCACGGCGAAGCGGCGGTGACGACGGCCGTGGAGCGGTTCGGCGGGCTCGACATCGCGGTCCTGAACGCGGGCATCGGCACCGGGTTCGGCCTCGGCGACGACTTCGACCCCGAGCGGTACCGCAAGGTCATGGGGATCAACTTCGACGGCGTGGTGTACGGCGTGCACGCGGCGTTGCCCGAGCTGAAGAAGCGCGGCGGGCGCATCGTCGCCACCGCCAGCATGGCCGGCCTGATGGCGATGCCCATGGACCCCCTGTACGGCGCGAACAAGGCCGCCGTCGTCGGGCTCGTCCGCGGCCTGGGACCGGTGCTCGCCACCGACGGCGTCACCGTCAACGCCGTGTGCCCGTCGTTCGCCGACACCGCGATCATCTCCGGCTTCAAATCCGCACTGGTGTCCTCCGGCATGCCGGTGATGAGCGTGGACGACGTGGTCGACGCGTTCGTCGCCGTGTTGCGCGACGGCAAGCCAGGCGAATGCTGGTTCGTGCAGGCCGGACGTCCCAGCGCGCCGTTCACCTTCCCCAACCCGCCCGGCCCGCGCACCGCCACCGGCGAGCGCGTCTCCATCGACCACGACCCGATCACCGACCCGATCACCACCGACCCGATCACCACCGAGGAGAACTGACACCCGTGCGCGCCATCCAGATCACCGAGTTCGGCGGACCGGAAGTCCTCAACGAGGTCGAACTCCCCGATCCCGTCGCGGGGCCCGGCGAACTGCTCGTCGAGGTCAGCCGCGCGGGCCTCAACTACGCCGACACCCACCAGGCCGAGAACTCCTACCTGGCCAAGATGCAACTGCCGATGGTGCCCGGCGGCGAGGTCGTCGGCACGGCGGGCGACCGCCGCGTGGTCGGCCTGACCAACCACGGCGGGTACGCGCAGAAGGCCGTCGTGCCCGAGGCGACCGCGTTCGACGTGCCCGAAGGCGTGGACGACCTCACCGCGTTGAGCATGGTCGTGCAGGGCGCGACCGCGTGGCTGCTGCTGCGCCGCAGCGCGCACATGGAGCCGGGTGAGACCGTCGTCGTGCACGCCGCCGCGGGCGGGGTCGGGTCGCTGGCCGTGCAGCTGGCGAAGAAGTGGGGCGCGGGACGCGTCATCGCCACCGCGAGCACCGAGGACAAGCGCAAGCTCGCGCTGGACCTGGGCGCGGACGTCGCCGTCGACTCCACCGCGGAGAACATGACCGACGTGCTGCGCGAGGCCAACGGCGGGCGGCGGGTCGACGTCGTGCTGGACATGACCGGCGGCGCCGTCACCGACCAGAGCGTGGCCGCGCTCGCGCCGTTCGGGCGGCTCGCGTTCTACGGCATGGCCAGCCGGCAGAGGCCGACCCCGGTCGACCCCGGCCGGCTGCTGTCGCACTCGACGGCCATCGCGGGCATGTGGCTGCCGCACGCGTTCAAGCTGCCCGGTCGCGTCGTGCACCGGGCCATGGCCGAGCTGTTCGACCTGGTCCTGGCGGGTGACCTGCGTGCCGTGCCGGGCGGCGAGTACGGGCTGTCCGAGGTGCGCAAGGCGCACAAGGACCTGCGGGCCCGCCGCACCACCGGCAAGCTGGTGCTGGACCCGTCACGCTGAGGCGTCGCGCTGAGGTATCGCGCTGAGGCGTCGCGGAAACGGGGGCCGCTCGTCGATCGGGTGGCCCCCGTTCCCGGATGTCCGGTCGGTCAGTCGCTCAGTTCGGCCAGTGCGGCCTTGACCTTCGCGAGCTCGGCCTCCAGCTCTTCCATCCGCGTGCGGTGCTGGGTACGGGCTGCCTCGATGACCTCGTCGATACCGCCGGCGATGTCGTCGTGCAGCTCCTTGGCCGCCCGCGACACCGCCGCCGCCGAGATGACGAGACCCTGCACGACCCGCTTGGTGCCGTGCACCAGGTCGGCCTGCCACTCGCCGTCGGCGGTCCCGGTGACGGTCAGCGTGAGCTCGACCGTGCGGGTCTTCTTGGCCGTCGACTTGGGCCGCTTCGTCGCGGGCTTGGCCTCGGTCTCTTCCTGCGGCACGGGTGCGACCTCCTGCTGCACGGGTGCGGCGGGCGCCTCGGCGTCCACCTTCTCTTCCTGCTCCACGAGCGTGTCCGCCTCCACGTTCTCGTTTCCTCTCTGCGCATCCGGCTCGACCCGGCGTGATCATAGAACACGTGTTCGATGATGGGTCGATCGCCCCGCACAGCGTAGGGTGTCGAGCTTGTGAGCGGTTGGAGGGACTTCTCCGCTCGCCGGTTCTTGGACCGGCTGAGCGACGAAATGGGTATCGCGGCGGTCTTGACGCCCGGCGTGTTGGCGCCCGGTGTGCTGGCCGTCGTCGACCAGCACGGTGCGGCGGTGCGCGACATCCTCGCGTTCGGCGTGCCCGCGGCGGCGGTGGCGGGTGTGGTGCTGCTCGCCGGCTACGCCAAGGGCGTGCTGGACGAGGCGACGGCGCAGGGCTGGGCGCCGCCGTCGATCGTGGACTGGGCGAACGCGGACTGGACGACGCTGAGACTCGCCGCCGTCTGCCACCTGGCCCGCCGCGACGAGCCGGCCCTCGAGGCCTAGGTCGCGGCGTCGTCGCACCGGCCGACCGACCGGACGTCGCGTCACAGCGTGCTCGGCAACCGGAATTGTCGGACCCCTCGGGCAGAATAAAAGCAGGGGTCCCCTTGGCGAGGACCCCTGCGAAGCGTTCGATCCGATCTGGCGTGTGTTCTACCGCGTGCGGTTGCCGAATGCGGTTACCGCTGCTCACCCGGCGGGTACTGGCCCGGCTGCGGCTGGACCGGTTGGCCGACCGGCGGGGTCGGCATGTTCGCCGCGTGTGCCGGGGTCTCGGTGACCCGGGTCGTCTGCTCGCCGGCCGCCGTCGGCGCGACCTGCGTCCGCTGCACGTCCTCACGGCCGCGCTGGTAGGCCTCGGCCTGCGCCTTGGCCTGCGGCACCTCGTTCTCGGCCCTCGTCAGCCAGCCGTCCCAGCGCTGCTGCATGGGCCTGATCAGGCCACCGCCGACGCCGACGACCGCGATACCGCCGATCGTCGCGAGGATGGTGATCAGGATCGGCGTGGTGACGGTGGTGGCGACACCGATCTGGTTCAGCGCCGCGATCACACCGAGAGCGATGATGAACCACGAGGCGATCTTGCCGAGCGTCGGACCGTAGGTGAGCCCACCGAGCGCACGCGTCGCGATGTCCTGCACGGCCCGCGCGATGGCGGCGGCGACCACGATGATGACGATCGCGACGATCGCCCGCGGCAGCCAGGCCACGATCTGGTTCAGCAGGTCGCTCACCGGGTTCGCCCCGAACAGCCCGAACGCGATCTGCAGCGCGATCAGCAGCACCGCGTAGTACACGAGCTGCGCGACCAGCCCCGAGGCGTCGAACTTCGAACGCTCCAACGCTTCGTTGATGCCACCGCGCTGCACGGCGCGGTGGAAGTGCACGCGCTCCAGCACCTTGTTCACCGCGGAGCGCAGCACCCGGGCGACGATCCACCCGATGAGCAGCACGACGAGGAACCCGGCGAGCTTCGGCAGGAAGGTCACCACGGAGCGCAGGGCGTCACCGGCGGCGTCACCGATGCCTTGAGCCTGCACCGTCTGCACGGCGAGCAGGGCTTTCATCGTCTTCGACCTCCTCGGACGACCGGTTCGTCTCTGCCAAACCGGTTACCCGATGTGGTCGGGTCAAACCTCGGGGGTCGGCGGCAGCCGCACGGTGCGGTCCACCTCGACGTGCGAGACGCCGGGCACGGCGCCGAGCAGGTCGCCCACCTCGGGAGCGACCCGCCCGGTCACCACGCCCAGCGTCTCCAGCACGTTCTCCACCACCATCCCGGCGTCGCGCAGCGCGGACACCACGGTGGGCAGGTCGGCCAGGTTGTCGTCGGCTACCGAGACCACGACCTTGTCCACGGCGCCTCCGTCGGTGATCCGGCTCCTCGGTGCACTAGGGAGCTTGCACCAATCCTGCACCCACATCCGTGGAAGGCAAGCCCAGCCGACGGGCGGACTGCGACAACCTCGCCCACAGCTCCCACCCGCGCGAGCCGTACTTCTCCGCGATGAGCGCGGCGATGCCCGCGACGTGCGGCGTCGCCATGCTGGTGCCCTGGATGCGCTTGTGCATGCCGAGGCCGCCGTCCTCCTTGTTCCAGCTGGAGTAGATGTCCACACCCGGGCCGACGAGGTCGATCTGGCCGATGGTGTCGACGGTCCCGCAGGAGAAGAACGCGATCGCCCGCTGCACGTCCACCGCGCCGACGGAGAGGATCGACGGGCAGTTGGCCGGGTGGCCCACCGGCGCGAGCTTGCCCGGCCGGTCGCTCTCGTTGCCCGCGGCCGCGACGATCAACGAACCCTTGCCCATCGCACGCGTGGCGGCCTGCTCGAAGATCTGCGAGTGCGGCGTGCCCGCCCGCACGGCCGCGCCCAGCGACATCGAGATGACCGCGCAGCCGTTGGCGATGGCCCACTCGATACCGGCCAGGATGCCGCTGTCCGTGCCGCTGCCCTTGTTGGACAGCACCTTGCCCGCGTAGATCTCGGCCTCGTAGGCGACGCCGTATCCCGGACCGCCGCTGGCCGCCTGACGCGGACCCGCGGCGGAACCGATGCAGTGCGTGCCGTGACCGTGCGCGTCGTCCACCGACTCGCCGGTGATGAACGACTGCGTCATCACGACGCGGCCCGCGAAGTCCGGGTGCGCGACGGTGAAACCGGTGTCGAGCACGGCGACGCGCACACCCTTGCCGGTGGACTTGCTGAGGTTCGCGCCCACGGCCTGGAGGCCCCAGGTGAACACGGACTCGTCCACGGCGGGCGCCGCGGCCTCGTCGGTGCCCGTGTCCGGCGGCGCGGAGTAGGCGTGCACGATCCGCTCGGCCTCGACCACGGAGATCGGGCCCGGCGACTCGGCGGCCTGGGTCAGCTGCGCGACCTGGTCCGGTGTCGCGTCGACCACGGCGATGCCCAGGTCCTGGAAGATCAGGCCATCGGCCGCGGCGAGCTCTTCGGTGCTGGCGGCGTCCGCGGTGCTGGCGGCGTTGATCCCGGCGACCCGGTTCATCTCCCGCGCGCCCGCCGCGACGGACTTGTCCTCGAGGAGCACGAGATAGCGGCCAGTGGTCTCGGCGCCCGTTGGTTGTGACATGACGGTCCCCTTCGGGGTTGGACGACAGTCAGGTGTAACCCCGGATCACGCTCGTGCTCAATCGGCCGTAAGAGTTGGCCGCGTGAGTCGAACGTGGTTCGTATGCCTAGTGGAGGCTCCGAACGGCGAAGAGATACAGGTCAGGCCGCCGCAGGCTCGGCACCACGCTTTCGAGTGAACTTTCTCGCCACCGGTTCCACCACCCGTGCCGCGACCGGCCCGAGAACCGCCATCAGGAGCACGTACGCCGTCGCCAGGGCCGCCAACCGCCCGTCCACCGCGCCGGACGCCACGGTGAGCGACGCGATCACGATGGAGAACTCGCCACGCGCCACCAGCGCCGCGCCCGCCCGCGCCCGGCCCATCCGCCCGACGCCCTGCCGCCGTGCGGCCCACCACCCGGTGGCCACCTTCGTCAACGTCGTGACCACGGCCAGCGCCACCGCCAGCCCCAGCACGGGCGGGATCGACGCCGGATCCGTGTTCAGGCCGAACACCACGAAGAACATCGCCGCGAACAGGTCGCGCAGCGGCTCCAGCATCCGGGTGGCGTTCTCCGCCGTCGACCCCGAGATCGCGATGCCCAGCAGGAACGCGCCGACCGCCGCGGACACCTGCAACTGCGACGCCACACCCGCGACCAGCAACGCCGCGCCGAGCACCTTGAGCAGGAACACCTCCGGGTCCGGGCTGTCCACCAGCGCCGACACGTACCGGCCGAACTTGAGCGCGATGATCAACACGACGGTGATCGCGGCCAACGAGATGCCCACCGCGCTCAACCCGCCGAGGAAGCTCACGCCCGCCAGCAGGGCGGTCAGGATCGGCAGGTAGACCGCCATCGCCAGGTCCTCGAACACCAGGATCGACAACACCACCGGCGTCTCCCGGTTGCCCAGCCGGCCCAGGTCGCCGAGCACCTTCGCGATGATCCCGGACGACGAGATGTAGGTGACGCCGCCCATCGCCAGCGCGCCGACCGGACCCCAGCCCAGGATCAGCCCGGCGATCACGCCCGGCGTCGCGTTCAGCACGATGTCCACCACACCGGCCGTCCACGACCGCTTGAGGCCGGTCACCAGCTCGGCGGCCGAGTACTCCAGGCCGAGCAGGAGCAGCAGCAGGATCACGCCGATCTCGCTGGAGATGTGGGTGAAGTCCTCGATGCCGTGCAACGGCACCAGGCCGCCCTGGCCGAACGCCAGGCCGCCGATCAGGTAGAGCGGGATCGGGGAGATGCCGATCCGCCACGCCATCTTGCCGAGCAGGCCCAGCCCGAAGAAGACCGCGCCCAATTGGATGAGTGCGATTGCGGTGTTGTGCAAGGTGCTCAGCCACCGCCCAGCAGCTCGCCCGCCTCGGCGAGACCGGACGTGGTGCCGACCACGACGACGAGGTCGCCGCCCGCGAAGACGAAGTCCGGCCGCGGCGACGGGTGCACCGCGCCGCCGCGCACGACGGCCACGATGGACGCGCCGGTGCGGGTGCGCAGCTCGGTCGCGGCCAGCGCGGCGCTGTCGAACCGGGAGCCGGGCACGATCGGGAACTGCCTGGTCGAGATGCCCGCGACGTCCCGGTGCTGCTCTTCGAGCAGCGCGACCAGCTGCGGCGCGCCGAGCAGGCCCGCCAGGGTGCTCGCCTCGGCGGGCGTCAGCGCTATCGACGCCACGCAGTCGTCCGGGTCGTCCGGGTGCGAGACGATCAGGTCGAACTTGCCGTCGCGGTGCGTGATCACCCCGATCCGACGGCCTGCTCGGATCATGAAGTCCTGGCGGGTGCCGATCCCCGGAAGCGGCGTCACCTCGACGTTCATCCACCCGATCATAATCGGGTGATGGGACGTGTCGGGGCGATCAGCCGGGGATGGGTGGTCCGCGACCGCGTGCCCGGACCGGACGTGGACGAGTTCGCCGAGCCCGAGCGGATCGTCGCCGCGCTGGCCCGCGCCCGTCCCGGCACGCTGCTCGCCGTGCAGCACCCGCACCGCACGCCCGCCGCGCTGGCCGCCGGGTCGAGCCTGTTCGACGCCCTGCCGCACGCCCGCGCCGAACTCGCCCACCTGCGCCGCAACGCCTACCGCGAGGTGCGCGACGTCGTTGCGCCGTACCGCGTGGACGGCCCGGACGGCACCGCGTACGGGCTGCTGTGCATGGTCGACCCGGCGGCCGTCGGGCACACCGAGGACGTCTACCCCGACGTGGTCGCCGAACGCGCCCGCGTGCTGTCCGGCCTCGGCTGCGTGACCAGTGCGGCGATGCTCGTGCCGGTCGCCCGCGAGGTCGGGCTGACCCGGCTGGTGGCGGAGGTGGACGACGAGCCGGCCGTGTCCGTGGTCGATCCCGGTGGGCGGCGGCACTGGCTGTGGCTGGTGGGGCCGGGCGACCGCCAGGACGCCCTGCTGGCCGCCGCCGGCGAGCACCCGTTGATGGTGGCCGACGGCAACCACCGGGTGGCCGCGTCGGCCGGGCTGTCCGGGCTGTTGGCGCTGGTCACGGCCGGTCCCGACCTGCGGATCGGGCCTATCCACCGGGCCGTCGTCGGCACCGGGCTGTCGTTGGCGGACCTGACCGTCGCGTGGCGTGCGGTCGGGCTGACGGTGACGCCGGTCGACGCCGCGACCCGCCCGTCACCGGGGGTGGTGGTCGCGGTGGCCGGCACCTCCGCCGTTCGCGTCGAACTGCCGTCGGACGGCGTGGACCACGCGTTCGTGGAGGCCGTGCTGCTGGACAAGGCGCTCGGGCTCGACCCGGAGAGCCCGCACGTGCGCCCGGTGACCGGTGACGTCCCGGTGGCCCCCGACGGCGCGGACCTGGACGCCGTCCTGCTGATGGCACCCGTGCCGCTGGCCGACGTGCTGGCCGTGCACGCGGAAGGCGGCCGGATGCCGCGCAAGAGCACCTACTTCACCCCGAAGCCGCGCAGCGGCCTGCTGCTGGCGGATCTGGACTGACCTGGGCACGGACTGGCCCTGATGCGGGTGTGACGTGCCGCACCAGGCACAATTGGCGGTTGACGACCGTCGCGTTGAGGAGGAAAACCCGTGGGACACGGTGAGCTGCGTGGCGTTGTGGCCCTCGACGGGCCCTCCGGCACCGGCAAGTCCTCCGCAGCACGCCGACTCGCGGCCACTCTCGGCGCGCGCTACCTGGACACCGGCGCGATGTACCGCGCGATCACGCTGGCCGTGCTGCGCGCCGGCGTCGACCTCACCGACCAGGCACGGGTCGCCGAGGTCGCCCGTGCGGCGCCGGTCGTCCAGGGCACGGACCCGGACCGCTCCACGACGTTCCTGGACGGCGAGGACGTCGGCACGGAGATCCGCGGCCCCGAGGTGACGCTGGCCGTGTCACCGGTCTCGGCCGTGCCCGCGGTGCGCGAACTGCTGGTCGCCGAACAGCGCCGGATCATCGCGACCGCGTTGGACGAGGCGGGCGGCATCGTGGTGGAGGGCCGTGACATCGGCACCGCCGTCGTGCCCGACGCCCCGCTCAAGGTCTACCTGACCGCCGACGCCGAGGCCCGCGCCCAGCGCCGCGCCAAGCAGGACACCGCCTCCGGCCGCGAGTCCACGTTGGACGCGACGCTCGCCGACGTGCAGCGCCGCGACGCCTACGACTCGTCGCGCGCGGTGTCGCCGCTGCGTGCCGCCGACGACGCGGTGGTGCTCGACACGACGTCGCTGGACCTCCCCGGCACGCTGGACGCGCTGCTGGAACTGGTGGACGACCACGGCCTGATGGCCCGGACGAGCGGACGGGTGCGCGGGTGACCGACCAGCTCCCCGAGGGCTCGGCGCCCTGGCTGCACGACATCGGCCGGTGGATCTCGCGCGGGCCCTTCCGGACGCCGTTCCGCGTGCGGGTGCACGGCGTCTCGCGGATGCCGCTGGCAGGCCCGGTGGTCGTCGTGGCGAACCACAGCTCGATGGCGGACGGGCCGATATTGTTCGGCGTCCTGCCCCGGCGTGTGGTGTTCTTGATCAAGCAGGAGATGTTCAAGGGCGTGGTGGGCACGCTGCTGCGCAAGATCGGCCAGCTGGCCGTGCGGCGCGGCGAGCCCGACCGGGCGCCGCTGCTGGCCGCGCAGAAGGTGCTGCGGGCCGGTGGCGTGGTCGGCGTGTTCCCCGAGGGCACCCGCGGCACGGGCGACGTGACCGAGGCCCAGAAGGGCGCGGCGTGGCTCGCCCGCTCGACCGGCGCGGTCGTCGTGCCCGTCGCGTGCCGGGGAACCCTGCGCCCGGCCGGAACCGGACGCCGGTTCCGGCCCGTGGTGGACGTGCTCGTGGGTGAGCCGTTCGAGCTGCCGACCGACAAGGGTCGCCAGGCGCTCGTGAAGGCCACCGAGCAGGTCCGCGACCGCTTGGCCACGTTGGTGGCCGAGCTCGACAGCCAGCGAGGAGAAGCAAGATGACGGACTTGGACGGCACCTGGGCGGACGAGTCCGACTGGACCGCGTTCGACGAGACGGTGGAGGGCGAAGAGGGCGGCGCGCCGCCGATGCCCGTGCTGGCCGTGGTCGGCCGGCCGAACGTGGGCAAGTCGACCCTGGTCAACCGCATCATCGGCCGCCGTGAGGCGGTCGTGCAGGACGTGCCAGGCGTCACCCGTGACCGGGTGGCGTACGACGCGTTGTGGAACGGGCGCAAGTTCACCGTGGTCGACACCGGCGGCTGGGAGCCCGACGCCGTCGGCATGATGGCCGCGGTCGCCGCGCAGGCGGAACTCGCCATGGCCACCGCCGACGCGATCCTGTTCGTGGTGGACGCCACCGTCGGCGCGACGACCAACGACGAGGCCGCGGTGAAGCTGCTGCGCCGGTCCAAGCGGCCCGTGCTGCTGGTGGCGAACAAGGTCGACGACGAGCGGCTGATGGCCGAGGTCGCGTCGCTGTGGTCGCTGGGCCTCGGTGAGCCGATCCCGGTGTCCGGCCTGCACGGACGCGGTTCGGGCGACATGCTCGACGCGATCCTCAAGGCGCTGCCGGAGACGCCGCGCGAGACGTTCGAGGCGGTCCGCGGCGGCCCGCGCCGGGTGGCGCTGGTCGGCCGGCCGAACGTCGGCAAGTCGTCCCTGCTCAACCGGCTCAGCGGCGAGGACCGGTCCGTCGTGCACGACGTCGCGGGCACCACCGTCGACCCGGTCGACTCCCTCGTGGAGCTCGACGACGAGCTGTGGCGGTTCGTCGACACGGCCGGCCTGCGCAAACGGGTGAACTTCGCGTCCGGCGCGGAGTACTACGCGTCGCTGCGCACGAAGGCCGCGATCGAGTCCGCCGAGGTGGCGATCGTGCTGCTGGACGCGTCCGAACCGATCAGCGAGCAGGACCTGCGGGTGCTGACCATGGTCGTGGAGTCGGGTCGGGCGTGCGTGCTGGCGTTCAACAAGTGGGACCTCGTGGACGAGGACCGGCGGCACGCGATGGTGCGTGAGCTGGAGCGGGGCCTGGTCCGGGTGCCGTGGGCGGAGAAGGTGAACATCTCCGCGTTGACGGGACGCGCGGTGCGCAAGCTCGCGCCCGCGTTGCGGACGGCGTTGAACTCCTGGGACACCCGGGTGCCCACCGGACGGCTGAACTCGTGGCTGACCGACCTGATCGCCGCCACCCCGCCGCCGGTGCGCAGCGGCAAGCAGCCGAAGGTGCTGTTCGCCACCCAGGCGAGCACCCGTCCGCCGACGTTCGTGCTGTTCACGACGGGTTTCCTGGAGGCCGGGTACCGGCGGTTCATCGAGCGGAAGCTGCGCGAGGAGTTCGACTTCGCGGGCAGCCCGGTGCGCATCTCGGTGCGGGTGCGGGAGAAGCGCCCGAAGAAGTGATCGGTTGCTCCGGCAGGCGGAATGCGGTTGCCTGGCGTCGTGCCGGTGCGATTGGTCCTCGCTGACGATGAAGCGCTGCTCCGCCGAGGGCTGAAGGTGTTGCTGGAGGCCGACGGCCGGGTCGAGGTGGTGGCGGAGGCCGCGGACGGCGTCGGCCTGCTGGACGTCGTGCGCCGGTTCCGGCCGGACGTGGCGCTGGTCGACGTGCAGATGCCGGGCATGGACGGTCTGGCGGCGTTGAAGGCACTGCTGGCGTGGCCGGACCCGCCCGCGTTGGCGGTGCTGACGACGTTCGACCTGGACGATTACGTGGCGACGGCGTTGGAACTGGGAGCCCAGGGCTTCCTGCTCAAGGACGCCGAGCCCGACGCCCTGGTCCGCGCGGTGCTCGACCTGGCCGCCGGGGGAGCGGTCCTGGACCCCAGGATCACCGCGCGGCTCCTGCCCAAGCTGCGTGCGGCCCGCCTGCGCGACAACCCGCACCTCGACGGCCTGAGCGCCCGTGAACGCCAGGTCCTCACCCTCTTGGCGAGCGGGCAGCCGAACAGCGCCATCGCCGCGTCGCTGGGCCTCAGCGAGGCGACGGTGAAGAGCTACGTCTCCACCGTGCTCACCAAGCTGGGGGTCGAGAACCGAGTCCAAGCCGCCCTCGTCGCGCACCAGGTGGGCACGTGGTGATCTTCCTCGAGTTCCTGGTCGTCACGGTGCCCGCCGCGATGGTCCTGCTGGCCGACTACGTCCCGTACACGTGGTCGATCCCCACAGCGCTAGCGGCGTGCCTACTCCTCCCGATACGCCGTTGGAAACCCTGGACAGCGGCCCTGATCTGCATGCCAGGCCTCATCGGAGGACTCGGCTGGCCACCCACCGTCGTCGCCATGTACCGCATAGGCCGCAAGTCCTCGGTACCAGTGATGATCACCTGGGTGACTCTCGCAACCATCCTCCCGTCCACCCTGGTGGTGGTCACCCAGTCCCTGGCCCCCGCCGCCGCCCTCCTGACGTTCACGTTCAGCCTCTTCATGGCCGGCGCCCCCACCGCCTTGGGCGCCCTGATCACCACCAGACGCGAACTGACCGCGAGCCTCACCGAAGCCTCCCGCGCCCGAACCGCCGAGCTGGAGGCACGCGAACACGGCGCCAGGGCCTCCGAACGCGCCCGAATCGCCCGGGAGATCCACGACGCCGTAGGCCACCACGCAACCCTCATCGCCGTCGAGTCGGCAGCCCTGGCAGCCACCACCGAGGACCCGAAAACCCGCGACACGGCCCTACGCCTTCGAGCACTGGCCAAGGAAGCCCTGGCCGAGATGCGAGCGGCACTGGGCCTCCTCAACACCGAACCAACCCCGGGCTTCGAAGGCATCGAGTCCCTCATCGACCGAGCAAGATCAGCAGGCCTGACCGTCACCTACGAAGACCAAAGCGGCCAACCACCACCACCCGCCACAGGCCGCGCGGTGTACCGAATCATCCAGGAAGCCCTGACCAACGTCACCAAACACGCCCCCGGTGCCGCGGTCCAAGTGCGACTGTCTAAAAAGGACGGACGCCTGCGGGTCTCGATAGTCAACGGTCCACCCACAACCCGAACACCGCCACCAGAGCAAGGCGGCCACGGCCTACACGGTCTACGAGAACGCGTGAGCCTGGTAGGCGGCACCCTGACCACCAACACCCGACCAGACGGCAGCTTCGCGGTGGAAGCGAACCTACCCTCGGGTCCGTCGAAAGTTGACGCAGATGACTCGACTTTCGGCGGTAGTGCACGAAACCCGGCGAACGCATAGTAGGCAGGGCGTCGATCCGGGGGAGCGGTTGAGGCCGAGGGGAGCACAGAGGCCCGCCAAGAGGTGGGCCTCTGTCATTCCCGCAGGTAGACCGCCTGATCGCCCAACCCGGGGGGCCGCGTCGGGGGCTCGTTGCGAGTGCGCTAAGCTATCCGCGCACCCCACAACGGGATGCGGCCGGGACGTGGCGCAGTTTGGTAGCGCACTTGACTGGGGGTCAAGGGGTCGCAGGTTCAAATCCTGTCGTCCCGACGGTCTGAAGAAGCCCCGCTGATCTAGGTAAAACACCTGATCAGCGGGGCTTTTTCGTGCCCGGATGTGGATCATGTCCAAGATCGTCACAGCCTGGTTTTGTGGACCATTTGTGGACCGGGGGCTGTGAGACGTGGTTAGACGGCGCGCAGCCGCGGGGTTTGCGTGGACTTCTGGAGGTGCTGGGAGAGCAGCGCGCCCGCGTCGGTGACCGATCGGCGGTCGGGATGCAGGTAGCGCTGTGTGGTGGTCAGAGACCCGTGTCCGGCGATCTTCTGGAGGTGGTGGACCGGCACGCCCGCGTCGGCCATCCACGTCAGCCCGGTGTGGCGCAGGTCGTGGCGGCGTAGGTGTTCGTATCCGAGCTTGTTGACGACGTCGTCCCAGTGGGTGGCGTCGCGGAGTACGGCGGTGGTGATCCGGCCGCCTCGTGGGCCGGTGAACAGGCGTGCGTCTCCGGTGCCGTCCGTCTCGGCGATTCGTCGTTCCACGAGTTCGCGGATCTCTTCGATGATGGGGACGCGGCGTGCGCGTTTGCCCTTGGTGCCTTTGTCGATCAGTCCGCCCGGTCCGTTGGTGGTCTGGCGCCGCACGTTCCAGGTCCACTCGGTGGTGTCGAGGTCTTTTACGCGGCAGCCGGACACTTCGCCAATGCGTGCCGCGGTGCACGCGGCGAACAGCACGACGTCGCGCCAGCCCTCGTACTCGTTCGAGGAACTGGCGACCAGCGCATCGGCAAGGTGGGTGAGCGCCGTCCAGTCGGCCAGCGCGAGGGATCGCGGGTCGTCCAGCTCGTCTTCGGCGCGGGCGTACTCGCGCTGCCATCCGGTGATCCTGGCCGGGTTGCGGTCGATGATCTCGTCGCGCAACGCCTGTTCCATGACGCGGACTAGGACGGCGATGCTGTTCTTCACGGTCGAGCGGCTGTGCTCGTCGGCGATCCAGCCGTGTACGGCGCGGTCGACGACGCCGTGCGTGACCATCTGGACGGGGATGTGCCCGATGGTCGGCACGACGCGTTTGCGCCATCCGGCCAGGTAGGGATCGGTGGTCTTGGCTTCCAGGCCGCGGAGCGCCAACGGCATGTTGGCGTTGCCGTAGTCGGTGAGCGTCATCTCTCCGGCGCTGGGGTCCACTCCGCCGGCCGCCGCGCGCTTCATGGCGTCGATCCAGGCTTGTGCCTGCTCTTCAGTCATGCACGACTTGGACAACGAAGGGCGTTTGCCGGTCGCGGGGTCGGTCCAGCGGACGCGGGCGCGGTAGGGCGTCGGACGGTCGGGGAGGTGCTCGATGTCGTCGGACAGTTCGACGCCGATCGGTGGACGTCGTCCGGGCTTGGGCATGGCTGGGGCTCCTTGGGCCTCCGCAGAATCCGCAGAATCCGCAGAATTGACCGGATGTGGTCGTTTGTGCTGGTAGGCAGGTTGTGGGGTGATCATGGTCAGACTCCGCAGAATCTCCGCAAAACCTCCGCAGAATTCACGGGGCCGGTCGCGGCCGGGGTGGGCGGCTGCCGGACCTGCCCTCGTCGGGTGCTCCAGGTGATCCGCGTGCTGGGCACCCGGTGGGTGGGGCCTGGTGGATTCTGCGGAGGTTTTGCGGAAGTTCTGCGGAGAGCACGGCCGTTCGGGGCGCACCCTGCTTGATCTGCGGAAACAGGTCGGTCGGCGGGATTCTGCGGATTGTGCGGATTCTGCGGAGGGTCACGACTGGTCTCCGGCCCGGTGGGTGGGGTGGACGTAGTACGTCGGGGACGGCTTGCGGCCGGGTCCACGTCGTTCGGGCGGCGGGCTGTGGTGGATGTGGCCGTGCTGTTCGAGCAGGTCCAGGGCGGGGGTGAGGTCACCGACCTTCTTGAACCTGGCGCGGTTCATCGCGGTGAACAGCTCCCGGACGGTGAACGAGGTGGGGTGGGTACGCTCGATCCAGTCCAGGACTACCTGTGCGTCGTCGATGACGGGGTCGCTGCCCATGCGGTCGAACGCGGCGAGGGCGTGGGCGGCGGCGTAGTCGGTGATGCGGCGTGCTGCGGTGAAGGTGTCGGTGGTGATGGCACCGGCCCAGCTGGTGGGGTTGTGGGCGAGGTGGAGCAGGGCGGCGATGCGCGCGGTGAGCCCGGCCTGTTTGCCGCCCCAGTCGCCGAGGTGTGCCCAGGAGCCGGTGACGGGGTGCAGGCGGGGTTCGATCTCGTCTTGCAGGTCGGCCATGAGGTCGTCGGCGGCCGGGGTGAACACGAGCACGGCGGGGTCGGTCCACTCGGCGAGTTCGCGTACCAGGGACCGGATGCGGGTGTCGTAGGCGTCGGCGATTTCGGGCGCCGCAGGGGTGGGGCGGGAAATGCGGCTGCCCACGGTGTTGACGGGCAGGGAATACATGATTCGGGCCAGCAGCCCGGTTCCCCGGAACGCTTCGTTGCGGGCCAAACCGTCCAGGATCGACGGCTGGACGGTCAGGCCCAACGTGATCGCGGGTTCCTCGACGGCGGTGGCTTCCCGTCCTTGCCGGTCCACCAGGTGGAGGTCACCGGCGTGGCCTTTGAGGAACACGTCCAGGTTCGGCGATCCCGAGTAGCGGCCGGCGAGCGTGCCGAACAGCCCGCCTTCGGCCGACAGCACGGCGATCCGGCCGCCGTGGTCGGCCAGCAGAGTCGCGACGACTTCCGGCGTGGCGTCGTCGGCGATCAGCCGCGGGGTGATCGGCATGGCGCTCTTGTCGACCTGCATGGCGGCGTTCACCGCGGCTTCCAGCGCGGCGTCACGGTCGGACAGGTCGGCCGACAACACGGCCTTTTCCGCGCGGGCGGCGAACTCTTCGGCGGCGCGTCGCCCGATACGGGCTGACTCGATCTCTGCTTTCGCCTCGGCGACGAGTTCCTTCTCCACCGCGCGGATCGGCCGGGTCATCGCCTTGAACACGGCGGATTTCCGTGATGCGGGCGGGAGCACGACGACGGAGTAGAGGTTGACCGGCTCATCCCAACCGGGCCGCACCTGGACCCGCACCCGCCCGCCGGCCGCCGTGGACAACGCCACCAGGGCGAGGCATCCGGCGAGATCGGGCGGGGTCTGGGTGAGGTTGGCGACTGCGGTGACGTGGTCGGCCAGCCACGTCGGGAACGCGTCGATCGGGAAGGGCGGGACGGCGCGGCTGGTGCCCAGTGGCATCGGCGCTTCCCACTCTGGCGCCGGGGTGGTGGTGTCGGTTTCGGGAACGGCGTGCAGTGTTCGTGTGGTGCTCATGCTGCGCCGTCCCGTTCGTCGCGGTCTGTGGTGATGATCAGGCGGCCGATGTGTTCGGCGACGGTGGGCACGACGGCGTTGCCGAGTCCGCGACGTCGGTCCACCCCGGCGGAAACCCCATAAGCCACTCCATGAGGTCGGGGTTGACCGGTCCACGGCCGTCCCGGTTGCGCACCGCGTCGGTGAGGTTCCAGTGGTGCCGGTCGCGGCCCAGGACTCCACCGCGACTGGCATCCGATGCTCGTGGTGTGGGCCAGTCCGAACAGCCGCTCACGTGGGTGTGGGGCACCCACTGCACAAGCGGAGGTACGGCCGATGCGGTGTCGGTAGCCGGCTCGAACAAGGTCGGCGTGGACGATGTGAAGTCCACGGGTGAGCAGACCGGGCACGTTTTCCCACAGGACCCATCGGGGCCGTAGGGCGAGGATGACGGCGAGCATTGCGGGCCATAGCCACCGGGGGTCGTCGGTGCCGAGACGCCGTCCGGAGTCGCTGACGGGCTGGCAGGGAAACCCGCCGGCGACGACGTCCACGACGGGCCGCTGTTGGGACTGCCACCACTCGGCGGCGGTGCGGACGTCGTCATGGCGGGGGACCTCCGGCCAGTGTCGGGCCAGCACGCGCTGGCAGAACGGGTCGATCTCGACTTGGCCCACTACGTGCATCCCGGCGCGCTCCAGGCCCAGGGACAGGCCTCCGATTCCGGCGAACAGCTCCAGGACGTTCACGCGGCACCTCGGCGGGTTTGGTCGGCGGGTGCGGTGCGTGGGCGTTGCTGTCCGGCGCGCAAGCCCTTCTCGATCACGCGGCGGATCTCGCGTTCGGTGCACCGGCACGGTCCGTTGATCATGTGGGTAGCGGCTGCGTACAAGGCTTGTTCGGCTTGAAACGCAGGGAGCATCCCGCCACCGACGAGTTGGCCCAGTTGCCCGGATGCGGCGTACAGGACGCTGTTGTGCTCGTTGGGTGCGGCTTGTGCGACGTATCGGCACTCGCCCCGGACAGCGGCGTCGACGTAGGCGGGCAACCGCTGTGAGGCGATCTGAGGGGCCGCTGTGGTGGTCGTGACGGGCTTGGGGGACAGGCGGTGGACCAACCAGGTGGGCAGATCGGCCACGGGGAGGTCTTCCACGAGTTCGTATCGGCCGGTCGGGGTGGTCGATCCGGGGGCGACGACGTAGCCGCCCCAGCCGCGGGTGTCGACCTTCCACCCGAGTCCGTTGCCGGTGGCTCCCTGGGTGTTGCGCAGCTGCGTGCCTTCGGGTGCGTGGAAGTAGAGGTGCCGGCCGCCGCTGGGGGTGTCGACGGTCAGCGTCTCCCACGGCACCGGCTGACCGGCCTGCTGGCAGACCACGGTGAACACGTCGCGTCCGTCCCGGACCCCCTCCCGTTTCCAGCCGTCCGGGGGCACGTCGGCGGGTGAGTCGAGGGTGTCCATGTCCACCACGAGCAGCCCGCTTCGTCCGGCCGCGATGCCGACGTTGCAGCCGCTGTAGCGGCGGCTGTTCCAGAACCACCGCACTTGGTCGGGGTCGTTCATGGCTCGCTGTTCCCATCCCTGGTGGGTGGTGGCGCAGATTCCCGAACGCGGACAGTCGTCCTCGCCGTGCAGAGCGGGCGGCTTCTTCGAGTTGGGCCGGATGGGGAAGACGTGCCAGCCCCGCGCGACGGCATCGAGGGCGACGGTGAGCATGTCGTTGGTGTGCACGGTGGTGGTCTCCTTCCGGTGGTCGGGGCGTGGGGGGCGGGGCGGGGGGGGGCCCCGCGCCCCCCCGCGGGGTTGGGCCCGGGGGGGGGGTGGGGGCGGGGGGCGGCCCCGGGGGGGGGGGCGGGGGGGTGGCCGGGGGCGCCACACCCCCACGGCGGTGGGCGAGGTCCCCCGGACGGTGGTGGCGGGTTACCGCTCGTGCGGGGCGCGCAGTTCGGCTCGCAGGTCGTCCAGGGCGCGGCCGTCGGCGGTCCGCCGCCACGCGCTCCAGCCGTGGTGGTGTTTGCCGCCGAGTGCGGTCGCGGCGGCCGAGGGGGTGGCGAAGACCCGTTCGTCGGCGAGCAGGAAGGTGCCGTCCATGCGGATGCGGGCGGTGTGGCGGACTTGGCCGGCACGGCGGTCCCACACCAGCTCGTCGCCGACCTCCAGGAGTTTGGCGGTGAGCAGGTCGCTCACGACGGTGCCCGCCCACCGAAACGGCGAGGAGCCCGGCCGTTCGGAGTTCAGCACCATGTCGCGGCTGAGGGTCTCGGCGGCGTCGACGTACAGGCTCATCACGGCGGCGGCGGTGGGAGCGAGGGTCCACGGCCAGCGCTCGTCCATCCCCGACCAGCGGCCGACGGGCAACCACCGGCCTCGATAGGCCAGCAGCATCTCCACGTCGACGGCGTGCTCGTCGCCCTCCGGCAGGTCGGGGTCCTGGTCGGGAGGGGTCAGTCGGATGACGAGGTCGCCGTCGTGCAGGTCGGCCGGTGGCCGACCACGCAGCCACGTTGCGGTGAACAGGGCGACCTGTCCGGCGGTGTCGGGGTCGACGTCGCCGAGGATGTCCACGGCGAGTACGAGCATCGCCCAGGCGTCGTGCGGGGTGCGCATCGGTGTGGGGCCGAGGGACGGCACGAGCACCGTCGCGTCGACGGGCAGTCCTTCCCAGCGCAGCAACGCCGTCTCTTCGTCGGGCTGTGGCGTCGCGGTGGACACGCCGGGGTCATCGGTGCGCTGGTCGGTGTTCGGCGCGGCAGCGGCCGACTGGTGGGGCGGGACAGGGTTGGATCCGGTGGTCACGGTGGTGCCCTTCAAGGTCGGATGGTCGTGCAGCGGTTGGGTTTCATCGGCGCAGGACGTTCACGCGCTCGCCGCCGAGCAACGGCTTGTCCTCGGGACCGGCGAAGTGCGGGTCGATCCAGATGGGGCGGTGGTCGCCTCGGCTGGGGTAGTACTGGTTGCGCCAGTGACCGCGCACGATCCACCGGTGCCGGTACTCCCGCGTGCCCTTCCCGAAGTCGTCGTCGGGGCGGTCGGGGGGCTCGGTGCGGGCGCGCCGCAGGTCGATGTAGCGCACGGTGGGGTCCAGAACCGGGTCGAGGCGTTCGATCCGGCGGCGGGCGGCGCGAGGCGCGGTCATCGACTCCGAGCGCACGAGGGTCTGTCCCATCAGCAGCCATGTGGCGAGAATGGTGCGCTGCAAGGCGACCGTGGCGTCGGTGTCGACAGTGGACTCGCCTCCGGACACCCCGCCCGGCCAGCCTTGCATCTCGGTGAACTCCATCGGTGTGAGCGCGCACCACTCGTAGCCGTGCGGCGGGGCGAACGACGGCGGCACCGGGGCGCGCTCCAGGTTCGGCAGGAACGTGGCGAGGATGTGGTCGGCCGCCTGGTCGGCGACCTCCGCGTCGGCGGAGGGTTTGTTCTCCGGTGACGGTTCGGGAAGATCGCGCGTGGCGGCTGTTCTGGCTCGTGCCAGCACCTCGTCGTGGGGTGCCTGTGCGAGCGTGCGGCCGATCCGCACGATGCCGCGCTGCGATGGGGATGTGGTTGCCCAGGTGTGCGCCCACAAGCCTCCGCGTCCCGGTCCCCACGAGACGACCGAGACGTCGTCGTGGCGCGCGCCGGCGGTTCCCTCTACCGGTGGGTGCTCGTAGACCATCAGGCCGACCTGGGCGGGCAGGTCCTCGGGGTGCAGGCGGTAGTCGGTCAGCGTGTCGGCGGCGTGGCGGGCGAGGTCGGTCATGTCGGCGGATACGTAGAACAATTCAGCCGCCGGGAACTGGACCGCGAGCGTGCCCGCGATCGTGGCTCCTACGTCGTCGATACGGTCGAACACACGGGACTCGGTGGCTCCGTCGGGGCTGGGACCGAGGAAGAAGCGGAACCAGTTCCCCGCCCCGTCGAGTCCGGGATCTCGCGCCCAGTCGGTCATCCGCGCCCGGATCTCGGGCACGTCCCGCGCTGTCACGGCGGTCATGACGATTTCCCCTGCGGCGCGGCGTGGTTAGTGAACGCGAGGCGCCGTTCCGTGCTGTGTGCACCGCGGGCCCGGCACCGCCGGCCGCCCCACGGCGAGAGCGCGGGAAAGTCGCGCATTCGTCAACCCCCTTTGTTCCCAATGGTTTGTCGGTCGGGCTGACGTGTATGGACGCTTCGTGCGGACCGGGATGTCAATGCCGGTGCGTGATGCGCGAACGAAGTGGACCTGTTTGTACCAACGACACAGGCGGATCGGTGTCCGTCCACACGAGACAAGTGTTTTTTTGATGTACCGCTTGACTTCATGCGCCGAAGGAAGCGTCCATAGTCGTGCGGCCCGACAACCACCGGATGCGCACCGGGGGCCGCACCCGCTCCGGCCGGGGCATGACCACCCACCCGACACGTCACCACTGCGAGGTAGTCATGTCCACCACCACGACCCGCACCCTGCGCTCCGTCCCCGACCCGGCGAAGCCGCGCACGGACACCGAGGAGAAGCTGTGGCAGGCACTGCGGGACAACCCCGGCAGCACCGCCGCCGCCCTGTCCACCGCCGCCGGAATCGGCAAATCGACCGCTCCCAAGCTCCTCACCCGCTGGGAGAAGGACGGCCTCGTCACTCGCACCACCGGAATCGCCGACGGGGGTTCGCGCCCCGCCGACCGCTGGTCCATCACCACGGACGACCAACCCACGGACGACCAGCCGACCGACGACCAGCCCACGGACGACCAGCCGACCGACGACCAGCCCACGGACGACCAGCCCACGGACGACCAGCCGACCGACGACCAGCCCACGGACGACCAGCCGACCGACGACCAGCCCACGGACGACCAGCCCACGGACGACCAGCCCACGGACGACCAGCCCACGGACGACCAGCCCACGGACGACCAGCCGACCGACGACCAGCCGGAGGTGGCTGGCGAGTCGGGCGCGGACGGCGGGCAACAGGAGAAGCCCGAGCGGTTGGCACCGGGGGCGCTGCGCGGGATGGTCGAGGACTACCTGCGCGACAACTCGGGCGAGTTCAGCCCGAACACGATCGGCAAGGCGCTGAACCGATCCTCGGGTGCCGTGCACAACGCGCTGGAGAAGCTGGTCGAGAGCGGCTACGCCGTGCGCACCAGCGACAAGCCCAAGAAGTACTCGCTCGCCCCGACGGCCACCGAGTCGGCGGACACGTCGACGAAGTAGCGTCGCCGCAAGGTGACCGCGTGATTCGTGCCCTCCAACGGTCCGCCGTTGGAGGGCACGATTGCTCGCAGTGCCGGACACCCGGCATCGGGGTCTGGCGGCGCGCTCCCACCGTCCCCGTCCGGCGGGCGTTGTGCAGTTGTTCCGCCGAATCCACTGCTATGCGCCCTTCCCCTATCGACGGGATAGCGGGCGACGTGGGCGCGCCACATTCGTGGCGTGCGGTTGTCCAAGCGCGCGCTGTCGTGGTTGGTGTCACCCCGCCGCCGGGGTCATGCGTGGTCCGCCGCGTCCCGAAAGACGAATAACCCCAACCGGTCCGGCCGCCAGCGGTAACGGAGCCCCTCGGGGGGCACTATGCGCGGCAACGGTCGCGGGCCGAGTCCGTGATCGTGATCGGTCGCGCCGAGTGTTGTCGGCCTCGATTCCGTGCCTGGATGCGGTAACGAACGGGGAGCCGACCTCGGCCGGCGAGCAGGTGGGATCAGGAAAGGCAGGCTTGCCGCGGCTCGGCTCCCCTTCCGGAAGGGGGAAGGTAGGGCGAGCTGTCGAGGGTGCTGCCTCCGTGCTTCCCACCGACAATCGGATGGACGTGGCACCCGTCAAGCCCGCCGGGCTCGAGCCGACACGTTCGCCGTCAGGCGGGGTATCGCGGTGCGCGCGTGAAGGCCGACCAGCGACCCGTACGGGGTCGCTGGCGGGATTGGGCGCATAAATGCCCGTCGGTGGTGGAGGCGGTGGTCAGGTGCAGGCGTCCCACTGTCGGGTGGTGGGGTTCCAGGTGGCCTGGGTGTACAGCCGGTTGAGGTCGGGCAGCCCGGGGAGGTCGGACCGGTTGGGCATGATCATCCAGCCGAGGCGCTCGCAGTCGGCCTCGCCCGGCCAGCGGCCGGTCCAGGTGTCGATGCCGCAGTCGTGGTCGGCCTCGCAGCTCAGCCGTTGCAGCCCGGTGACAAGGCACCTCGCGACGTCGCAGCCGTCGACGTGCGGCTCGCCGATCGCGACGTCGCAGTCCGGGCACTGCGGCTGGGGTGCGAGCAGGTCGTGGAGGTCGGGCATGGTTCCGTTTCGCCTTCCTGGTGGTTGCCCGTGCGGGCGCCTCGGGTCCGGGTTACCGAGTCGGCCGGGGTGCGGGGGCCCGGTTGCTTCGTGGAAGTCGGCGTTGGTCGCGGTCATTCGCCGAGCTGCAGTTTCGCGTCGGCGGGGTGCTCGAAGTAGCAGTCCTCGTCGCAGTCCTGGGTGCCCGCGCTGGTGATGAACGGGCAGTCGTCGCGGTGGGCTTTGGTGAAGGTGACGCTGCCGTCGGGATGTTCGATGATGTGCAGCGCGCCGCCGTGGCTGTACGCCCAGGCGATCTCGTCCGGGTCGATGCGGTGTTCGGCGTCGAAGCCGTAGCTAGTGGCCAGCAGCGCGCTGATCGCGCCGTGCACGTGGGGCGACACGGTCACCGTGGTCGGTGGCGCGGCGAGGATCTCGGCCGCGCGGCGCAGGAGCTGCTCGGTCAGCGGACCGAGGACGGTCACGGCGTGGACGTCGTGGCGTGGCGTCGGGGTGTCGTGCCACCAGTTGCCCGGAGCCTCGGCGGCCAGCTTCGTCCAGGTCATCTGGTCGTTGAGGACCTCGGCGACGGCGAGGCTCTGGTTGATGTAGAAGTCGCGTTCGACGCGGGCTTGGACGGTGCGTCCGGCGATCTCGACGGTGCGGGTGTAGTGGTAGCGGTTCGCGGTGGCTCCTGCGGCCTCGTCGCGTTCGATCATGACGGTCATCGCTGGTCTCCTTGGGTGCGGGTCGGGTGCCCGTCGGAGTCGTCGCCCGGCGGGCGTGGACCGGCGGGTTCAACGGGTGGCGAGTTCGGTGCGCAGGTCGGACAGCGGGCGGTGGTCGCGGGTGCGGTGCCACAGGTGCCAGCCGTTGACCGTGCAGCCCGAGAGGCTGGTGGCGAGGGCGGTGACGGTAGAGACGGCGAACTCGTGCGGTCCTCCGTCGTGCAGCACACCGCCCGCGCGGACGGTGGCGGTGTGCCCAGCCCATTCGAGCTGTTCGCCGACCTCGACCAGTCCGGCGTCGATCAGCGCGGCGAGGGCGTCGGGCGCGGGACGGCGAGGCGCCGAGCCCGCGGACTCGCCGGCGAGCCCGAGTCCGCGCGAGAGCCAGTCGGGCATGGAGGCGGCGATCGGACCGGTGAGCGTGGCCCATTGCGCGTCGCCGAGGGCGGCGTCGGCGAGGTAGCGCATGTGCACGAGCACCGACATGGCGACCTCGTGCGGCCAGCGCGCACCCACGGCGCGCCACCTGCGCACGGTGCGCCACTCGCCCTGCATGGCGGCGAGGACCTCGACCTCGGCCGTGGCGGGGTCGTCGTCGGCGGGCGGGTACAGCCGCACCACGACGTCTCCGGTGTGCAGGTCGGCGGGCGGCGGTGCGGGCAGCCACACGCCCGCCAACAGGGCGGCGGTGTCGGTGTGAGCGGGGTCGGGGCGGGGCCCGTCGCCGACGAGGCGAACCGAGGCTCCGGCGGCGTCGATGGTGTTCACCGCCACCACGACCAGCCCCCATGCTCCGGCGGGCGGACGCATCGGCACGGCGGCTGGTGGTGTCGGGGCGAGCAGCACGGTCTCGGGTGGCAAGGCGTTCCGGATCGCGTCCGTCGGCGTCGTGACGTGGTGGGTGGTCATGGTTGCCTCTTCCGGGGCTTCACGAGTTGGGTCTGGGGTGCGCGTCCGGCGGCGGTGGGCACTCCGGTGCCGGGATCGCGTATGAGCGGGAGCGGCACCGACGGCGGGGCGGCGGGGTCGCGCAACCAGGCGTCCATGTCGGGCGGTTCCATGTCGCCGCCGTGGGGTTCCTGGGGTGCGCGGGGGTTGAGCCGTTCCCATCGCACGCCGCCGCCCACGGTGGCGAACACGCCGCCGGGGTCGGGGTCGTAGGTGAGGATCCAACTGTTCAGGTGGCTGGTGGACCACGGCCACGGCCAGCCGGTCCGGCGCGGAAAGGCCGCGCCGAGGTCTTCGGTCTCCCAGGTCACGAACAGGTCGGCCACGGCGTCGCGGTAGGTGGTCTCGTCGGTCGAGTCAGAGCGAGCCGTCCGGGCGGGACGCGCAGCAGGTTGTCGGGGTCGCAGTTCCATTGCAGGGAGCCGAGCCATTCGGCGTCGTGCCCGCGCCCGACGTAGAAGTCGGTCTTGGTGGACATGCGGCTCACCGCCCGCCCGGTACGCCGGGCGCGGTCATGGTCATCACGACCACCCCAGGGCGTTGGCGGCGAGGGCGGGCAGGTAGCCGACCTGGTCACCCGCGCCGAGCCACACCACGGGCGGGTCGGTGGGCGGGGTGCCGTCGCCTTCGGCGTCGTCGGGGGTGCACACCACCCGCCCGAGGGCGTGTTCCATCGGGTAACCGGGCTGGGTGGCGAGCCGGACGGGCGTGGTGGGGTCGTAGGCGGTGAGGGCGGCGATCAGGTCGCCCACGGTCGCGATGGGGGTGTCGGTCATCGTGATCACCTCGGGTGTCTGTCGTTTCCGTCGGGTCGGAGTCCGGTCCGGGGGCGGGTGGTCGCCCCCGGACCGGGGCGGCGGCTAGCGGGTGGCGGCGCGCAGGGCGGCGGTGGCGGCGCGCCCGATGGCCTGGGCGGCGGCGGTGGGGTCGGTCAACCGGTGCACGGTCGCCCCGTCGAGGGGGGTGTCGGTGTCGTCGATGGTCAGCCACAGCACCGCGCACCCGGCGGCGCGCAACCGGTCGAGGCGTTTCTGCCCGTCCCGGCGGGGCTGGTCACGGAACCGGCCGTCGGACACGATCACCACCAGTCGCGCCGCGCCGGGGCGGGACAGTCCGAGGGCACCGTCGAGGGCGTCCAGCGCGGTGGGGATGTCCTCCCAGTTGTCGTTGGAGTGGAACTCGGTGACCTCGGAGGGGGTCTTGCCGGGGTGGGTGAGCGGGCGGACATGGTGTCCGAAGATCACGCTCGCGGTCTGGGCGGGCACCCTGGTATGGCGGGCGGCGTCGGCGAGGATCCACGCCGCCGAGGCCACGTGGTCGCGCGCCCACCCCATCGAGCCGGACACGTCGCAGGCCACCCCGACCCGCAACGGCGGGACGGTGACCGGTGTGCGGGTGATGCGGGTGAACGGTTCGGCGGTCACGGTCGCCCCGGCGGCGCGTTGGGCTTCGGCGGCACGCACCCCGCGCATCCGCAACCGTCCCGGCGGCACGTCGGAGGTCGACTTCACCGCGACCCGCTCCCGGATCCCGGCGGTGTCCAACGCCCGCGCCAACACCCGCGCGGCGGTGCGCTCCTGCGGGGTGGGCCGGCGGGTGCCGGACGTGGCGGTCGACCCGGTACGGGGACCACCGAGGGCGAACACCGACCGCGCCGCCTCCCGTGCCTTCTCGTCGGCGGCGGCCTCGCGTGCCTTCGCGGCGGCGGCGACGGCGGCGGGGTCCTCGGGTGCCTTCTCGCGCGCCACGTTCGCCGCCACCCCGTCGAGCACGGCGGCGATCGCGCCCGCCAACGGCGACGGGGTGGCCGGGGCGTTGGGGGTGCCGGTCCCGGTGGTGCCGCCGGACGGGTCGGGGGTGCCGGACGGGTCGGGTGCCGCGCCGGGGTCCGGGTCGTTGGGGTCGGTGTCGGGGTCGGTGCCGAGGATCTCGCACCACTGCCGCCCGAGGTCGAGCATGGTCTGGCCGTCGTCGTCGGCGGTGCGCAACGCCGTGCGCCACACCGCCCGCAACTTGTCGAGGGTGTCCGCGCCGAGCACGTCCTGCACGACACGGGCGACCGGGGCGACCTCACGGCGGGTGAGCACGCCTCCGTCCGCCCGTCCCAACAGCAGCGCGGCGGTGTGCGCGGCGTGCGCCGGGGTCATCTGCGGGGCGGTGGCGGGGTCGGCGAACAGGTGCAGGTCGGCGGCGACGATGCTCTTCACGCACGCCCGCAGCCAGTGCCGGTCGTCGGGGCGGCGGCGGATGTGCGCGGCTTCCATGCGGGGCTCTTCCAGCAGCATGGCGGCGGCGACCACGCCGGGCGGGGCGTCGTCCGGGGGTTCCCACACGGTGTGCCGGGCGTGCCCGCACTCGTGGGTCAGCGCACCCCACGCCGGGGCGTAGCGGGGGCGGTCGGACAGGTTCGCGGGGTCGACGGTGGCGGGGTCGACGCCGAGGTGGTCGCCGTCGACCTCGATCAGTGCGCGGGCGGGGTAGAAACACGCCGGGGCACCGCCGCCCGCGCCGGGCGCGATGGTGACCACGAGGTCGTCCCGGTCGGCGATCACGGGGACCTCGTCGGCGAAGGCGGTGGACAGGGTCAGCCATTCGGGGCGGGCGGGGAACACGGCGGCACCGGTGGCGTCCGGGTCGGCGGTGAAGTGGGTGCTCATGGAACGGTCCTTTCACGACAGTCGCGGGGTGACGGTTGGGTGGGGTGTCAGGGTTTGGCGGGGGTGATGCGGGCACCGAGGGCGAGTGGGGTGACGGTGCGCCCGAAGGCGGCGCGCACCACGGCGGCGACGGTGGCGCGGTCCTCTTCCGGGGCGATGCCCACGAGGTTCGCGGCGGCGGCGTCGACGCCCAACACGGCGGCGATCTTCTTGAACGCCAACAACTCGCGCAGTTGCGGTGCCCATCCGACCTCACCCTTCTCCTGCCGGGTGGCGAGGTTGCGCGCCACCCGCACCGCCTTGCCGTCCACCCCCAACTGGTCGGCGAGGTCGTAGTCGGAGGACACCTGCACCTGCACGGAGAACCGCGACGACAGGGCGTCGGTGAGCACCGCGCCGTGCACGCCGGGGTTGTGTCCGGCGACCACGTAGAACCCCGGCGCGGCGTCGACGACCTCGCCGCCGTTGGCCTTGATCACGATCTGCCGGCGTCCGTCCATCGCGGGGTAGACCACGGCCAGCACGGTCGGCGGGATCAGGGTGGCGTCGTCGATGAACAGCGGCACGCCCTCGCGCATCGCGCGGACCAGCGGACCGTGCACGAACACGAACTCCCCGTCTGGGGTCTTGGTGTAGTCGCCCACGAGGTCCGCGACCACGGTGTCCCCGTCGCCCTGCACCGTGACGCAGTTCGGGAACGCCGCCTCCACCACGCTGGTCTTGCCCGTGCCGGGTGGTCCGTACAGCAGGGCGGCGACCCCCGCCTCGCGCAGCCGCCGCAACGCGGTCACGTCCGGCAACGTCGTCCCCGATACCAGGCGCGGGTGGTACTCCGTGCCGTTCGGACGCATCACGGGACCGGTCACCGCCGCCGAACCGGTCGCCGAACCGCCCGCCCCGGACGGGGCGGAGGTCGGCGCGGGCGCGGCGGTGGACGGGGCGGACGTGGCAGGGGCGGCGGCGGTCTTCTTGGGGCGGCGCGGGCGGGGCGTTCCGGATGGCGCGGGGGCGGGAGTGATGGTGGGGGCGGCGGCGGACGCGGTGGTCGCCGTCGCCCGATAGGCCAGCGGCGTCGTGGAGGCGACCTCGGCCTCGCCCCGGTCGGTCAACACCTTGCACGCGTTGCCCACAGCGCCCGAGGACCGGTTCAGGGTGTGCGCGATGGCGCGCGGGGTGAGGGCGGTGCCCGTGTTGTCGGCGAGGACCTTCGCGACCATCGCGCGCAGTTCGCCGTTGCGCAACCGGGGCACGGTCCCACCCGCCGGGGCGGCGGGGGTGGTGGCAGGGGCGGCGGGTGCCGGAGCGGGCGGGGTCGGGGTGGTCATCGCGGGTGGTCCTTTCGATTCCGCACGGTGGACGGGCGCGCATTCTGCAAGGCTTTTCGGTCATTTCCGGGTTTCGTTCACCGGGCATGGCTCGCGCCGGGTGTGGTATTCGATGTGATTCCGGTTCCCCTGGCGACAATTCAATTATGACTCTGCGCCGCGCCGTTCGCAACGGGTTTGACAGCTCATTTTCAAGACTCTTTTCGGGCCGTCGCGCGGTCGCCATTCACTGAAATGACAGGCTTGGGCGTGCACCGATATTTTCGAGCGTCGCGCCGCACGGTTTCCGCAGGTCAGCGACACGTGAGACGTGAAGGAGGCCGCGGACGCAAAAGCGACGCCGGCCACAAATAAGGAGATCGGCCGCAAGCAGAAATAAGGAACGGGAAATAATGAATGGCATTGACGACAAGAAGGGAGACCGGCGATTGCGACACACGACAGCGACAGGCGAGCAGGGAGACGGCAGGTCAGGGAGCTGACCGCCAGCCGCCCCGATGTGTTCACCGGCTTGTGGGCAAGCGAGTCTGGGATACCAGCGGATCCCCCTACAGGGCCCTGACCGGCGTCTTCGCCGACTGGAGGGGGTGGCGTTCTAACGGGATCCCCAAGATGATCCCCAATGTGATCCCCCATATGAACCCCCAACGGACGTCACCGTACGCGCAGACGATCTCGATCTTGGCTACACACAGTGACATTTAGATGAGTAGGAATACAGTGGGCGAGGTGCACCGTTTGGCGTAGCGTGAAGGACGTTCGCCTTCTCGCCGGCGAGACGGAGAGCGACGACGCGATCGCGCCGAACAGGCACGATCGCATCAGCGGCACGCTCGGGGAAGGCGCTGCCGCACTACGCGACGAGGGGCGCGGCTCGGGGGTCGGGTCGGTGCACATGGGGAGGGTGCGGTGACGGAGAGAGACGACAGAGTCCTTCGTGGGGTGTACGACCTGAAGAACCTTTTCGGGGACAAGTGGGTACCCGCCATCATGGTGGCACTTCGAGACGGCCCGCTGCGCCGGGTCGAGATTCTCTCCACGGTCAACTCGTATTCCATCGACGAGAATTGGTCGGACAAACACGCTGTCCTGCACGATAGCATTCTGGCGCGCACATTGAAAAAGATGCGCGAACAGGGGATCATCCTCCGCGAAAGCCACACGGAGACTTTTCCGCCGGAAGTGACTTACTCGTTGAACCCCGAAGTCGTCGAGGTATTGACGCTGGCAGAGCCACTGATCGCGTGGACCGAGAAACACCCGGAACTTCTCGCACAAGCCCAGGCACACAGCCGTCAAAACAATGGAGATGCCGGCGATCTCGGCGACGTGACCGAACTCGACGGAGCCGGCGATGCCGTCCCGTCCGTCGACCACCGTCCGGATCGGGCGGACGGCCCCGCCGGTTGACCACCGCCCGTGGGGCGGTGTGACGCGGTCACCCGGCTCTGCTGTGCTCACGGTCGGCTCCCAACGGCGGGCGCTGCTCGGTCGTCGCTTCGTGACGGCGGCGCAGCCGGTCGGCCAGGCTCACGGCCTGCTGGCTGGGCCGGTCGTCGACCTCGGCCAGTCGGGTGGTGAGCAGGGTCAGGGTGCGTGGGATGGCGTCGAGCTGTCCGAGGCGTTCCTGCAGGCGCATGATGTCGCGGTAGATCAGCTCGTTGTGTGGGTCGAATGCGCGTGCCACTTCCAGCAGGTCGAGTGTCTGCTGGGGGTCGTGGTCGACCAGGGCGCGGGCGAGGGCGGCCACGGCGTCGATGGCGTCGCGGCGGATGGCTTCGCGGGCGGTCTCGATCCACTCGGTGCTCATTCCGTCGGCCAGCGGGCCGCCGTAGTGGTCGACGATGTGCCGGTACGCCTCGACCCGGTCCTGCTCGGTGGCGGCGGCGCGGCGGGTGGCCACGGCGGCGGCGAAGCGGTGGTAGTCGACCTCCACCAGGTCCGGGTCGAGGCGGTAGCGGCCCTCGCCGACCAGGACGATGTCGGACAGGGCGCCGTCGGTTGCCGCGGTCACGGCGCGGCGCAGTCTGCTGAGGCTGGTGTTCATGGCGTTGGTGGTCTTCTCCAGCGGGCTGTGAGCCCACAGGGCGCCGATCAGCGCCTCACGGCTGGCGCCGTCGGGATGCAGCGCCAGGAACACCAGCAGTTCCCGGACGCGGGGCTGGAACTCCGAGGTGATCTCGCGCTCGACGATGTCGTCACCGCGTGCGGCGGGTTCGGGTCGCCACCACACTCGTGGCGGCCCCAACACGCTGATTCTCAGCGGCACGAGCGCGTCCTCGCCGGAACCGCCGGGTCGCTCGGGTCGGTGGCTGTCGACCCGGTTCCCGGCGTGGGCGGCATCCGGCGTGTCGGCGTTCCCGGTCACCTCGCCCGCGGGTTCGTTCCGGGCGGGTGCGGGCGGGGAAGGGCGTAGGCGAAGACCGGGCGGGGACACGGGTGAGGAGGTCGATCCGAGGATCTCCAGCTCGGTGTCGGCCGGTGGCTGCGCAGCGCCGTCGGCCGGGAGGATCTCCAGGTCGGTGTCGTCGGCCGAGACCTCGGCTTGCCCGGTGGCGGCGTCCTGGCCGTTCTCGTTCGCCTCGGGGGTCACCGGTTGGTCGGGATCGGTGTCGCCGGCCACGGCGTGAGGCCGTGGCCTCGATGGCGGGCCGTGCTCGTCGACCGTGACGGGCTCGGGTTCAGGATCGGCGCGGTGCAGCAGGACCAGTAGGTCGGCGGTGTCGGTGTCGCCGAGCCGGAACACGCGCGTGCCGCGCAGGGGCTCGCCGGGGCCGGGGCTGGTGGCGGAGATGGTGCCGTCGTCGCGGACGTAGGCGGTGACACCGGGCGCCCACTGGCCCAGCAACAGCCCGGTCACGCCGAAGCCCGCCCCGTTGTCCAAGACCGCTTGCAGGCGCTGCCGCTGCCGTTCGGGTGCGCGGGCCACCAGGACTACGGGAGGCCCCGCATCGGCACCTCCGCTTTGATGACGGCTGGCGCGCACCAGGGTCTCGGCCTCCAGTTCGTCCAGGGCGGTGTCGAGGTCGGCCACCACGCGCAGGCTCGCCGGCAGTGCTGTTCGGGCGGCCTGGCGGCCGAGCAGGGCGGCGAGATCGGCTGCTGGGACGATCACGCGCACGGGTTCCGACGTGGTGGCCAGGGTGGCGACCAGCAGGGCGCGGACCGCTGCGGGGGCGCCCGCGCCGATCAGGCCCAGGCCGTGTGCGGCGGCCAGGTCGAGCGCGATCTCCCTGCCGTCGAGCACACCCACCGCCAGGACCGACGCCTCCTCACCGGAACGACCCGCCGCGCCCAGCACCACCGGGGGTGCCGATGTGCGCCGAGGCCGCTCGTCCGGTTCGCCGGCGTCGAGGTCGAGGTCGTCGTCCTGGTCGGCGCGCAGGTGTGCCAGCCGCAGCTGGTACACCACCGGTGCGACGGGCAGGTCGGTGCGGTCGCCGCTGCCGGGCCGGTAGCGGCGCCGGTGACGACGGCGGGCGACGAGCAGGGCGGCGCTGACCGCCGCGGCGAGCCCGAGCCCGACGAACAGCTCATCACCCCAGCGGAACCCCGGCTCACCCGTCACGTCCGGACCCGACTGCGGCGCCTGCTGGGTGTTCGGTCGTGCCGGGGTGGTCTGGGGTGCCGGGGTCGTGTGCGGTGTCTGTTGTGTGGAGGGAGCGGGCGTCGCCGGGTTGCTCGGTGTCGAGGTGGCCGGTGGGGGCGTCACGGGTGCCGGAGGCGGAGGTGGTGCCGGCGAAAGTGGTGGCGGGGCGTGTTGGTCGGGTGGTGTCGTGGGCACGGTGGCGTCGTCGGGCAGAGCCATCTCCTCACCGGCGAAGACGAGGCTGGGGCGGGTGAACGTGCCACCGTCGGGTTGAGGTTTGCCTTTGTTGAGTTCGTAGATCTCCGGCCAGCGGTTGCCGTCGCCCAGGGTGCGTTCGGACATCCGCCACAGCGAGTCGTACACGCCGGTCTCGGGGTCGTAGGGCCGCACCACGTCCGACTTCGCGGGGGTAAGCCGTTCGACCACGGCCGGAGCGGTGTGGTGCGGTGCGGCGTACGCGGCGTGCCGGATACCCCCGACGCCCTGGTCGGACGGGTAGTGCCAGGCCGGGGCTGTAGCCACGATCTCGGAGCCGGTGTCCGGTCCGGTGAAGGGCGTGCTCGTGCGGGCCGGGTCGGTTCGGTGACCCAGGATCGAGATCAGGACCGCGCCGACGAGCACAGCCGCGACCCGGTGCACCGGTCCGGCCGCGGACAGGTCCGGCAGCCGCGCGTCGCGGGCGATCTCGACCGCGCAGCGTGCCACGTCGAGCGTGAACAGCGCCCATACCAACCAACTGGCGCAGGCCAGGAAGTCCAGCAGGAACGTGGTCGTCATCGGACCGAGCAGCACACCCTCGACCTCCGCCCACGAGGGCACGTGGTCGGGCAAGGGCCAGCCGATGAAGTGGGTGAGTGCCCACGGCAGGCCGGCCAGCAGCCCGACCAGGACCACGGCGGCCAGTAGCCCTCGCAGCAGCCTTGCGACGAACCCGAGGACGCGCCCGGCGCCGTGCCGGGCACGACCTCGCGCGCCGGCCGGCCGTACAGGCTTCCGGCGAGACGGATGCGATGGTGCGGTCACAACGTGCTCGATTCCTTGGCGGTACAGGCTTACAACTCGCGTCCTCTGGACTCGAGCGCCGCGGGGCCGGACGGCAGAGCCGTCGTCACGTCACCTGGGCGGTGACCCGCTCGGGTGTGGCCGTGGTATCGGTGGGAGGTACGGCGGGCTCGACCGCTGCGGACGCCGAACCGGGCTTTGGCGTTCCAGGTGCGGACGCTCCGCGACTCGCGTCGCTCCTCGCACCGGACGCCCCGGTGGCGGGCTTCTTCCGCTTGGCGCGCGTCGCCTTGCGTCCCGCGAGCCATTGCGAGAGGTCGGTGGCCTTCACGTCGGTGAACTCGGCCATCTCGTCGACGTCGATGACGTCTTGGGCGTTGGCGAGGACGTCGCCGAGCTGCCGCTCGATGTCCTGGAGTTGTTCGACGATGTCGGCCCGACGCTGGACGAGTTCGCCGACCTGCCGTGCCGCAGCCGCTCTCCGCGCGCTGCGGGCGGTGTCGGCCTCCTGGATACGGAGCTCGATCTCTTCTGGCGTTGCCATGCCGATATTCCTTGTCGTTGACGCGCCTCACCGGTACGGGCGACGCGGGGGTGGTCAGGGGTCGATCGCGGTCACGCCGCGCTGTGGATGGGCGCTTCCCTGCCCGTGCACCGACAGCGAGCCGATGCCGACCAGCCCAAGCAGCTGCGTCGGCTGCGAGGCGGTCACGGTGACCGTGACGGTGTCGCCGGAGACGGTCACCGTTCCGGTGGCGCCCTCGGCCGCCAGATGCGTCTGGGCGTTCGCGACCGCCTGCGCGGGCACCAGCCTCAGCGCGCCGCTGTCGCGGTAGGCGGTCAGGTCGATGGCCTGTGCTCCGGCGCGGGCGGCGGCCTCGGCCTGGCCGTTGGCCCGCACCTTTGCGGCCAGCGCGAGGCCGCCGTCCAGGGTGAGCCCGGCCAGGGCGAGGATGCCGGTGGTGAGCACGACGACGAACGCGGTCACGCGGCCCTCGTCGGCGCGCCACCAACGGCGGCGGGCCCTCCACCACGCCGCCCATCGGCCCTGCCGGGTCCGGCGTGCGGGGCGGCTCACGTCTCGCTCCCGGTGTTCACCGTCGAGCGCCAGACGTCGACCGGTTCGATCGCGCTGGCCGACAGCCGCTTGCCGCCGGGGACACCGAGGATGAGCGCGTCGCCGAAGTCCACGTCGCAGGACACGGTGACGCTGACCGTGCCGCCGGGTCGCAGACCGCCGGTCGCGGTGGTGACCGTCAGAGAGCGGCACACCACCCCTGCCGAGGACAGAGCGGCGGCCGCGGTGGACTGGGCGGCCGACACCGCAGCGGCAGGAGTGCGTTCGATACTCGCAGCGCGGGCGGCCTGGTGGGCGGCGTCGTCGATGCGGATGCGGGCGTCCACGCCCCGATGGATGACCACGCCGACGAACACCAGCAGCATGATCAGGAACGGGGTGGCGATGGTGACTTCGGCGGCGACGGAGCCGTCGTCGGCGCGCCACCACGCCGACCAGCCGCGTCGGCCGGGCCGTACGCGGCCCGGGTGCCGCCGTGGCGGCCTGATGGCGGTCGTCGGTGTCGGTGGTGTGGTCATGGCGGTCACCCGCCCGTCAGGTCGGGCACGAAGCGTTCGACGGGTCCGGCGGCTTCGGCGTGCACGGGCAGGCTCAGGTACGGGATCACCGGGGTGGCCGTCCCGGAGATGCGCACCGACGCCGAGGCCGCGCCGCGGTCGGTGGCGACCGTGGCGCCGGTGAGCGGGCCGCCCGCCAGCTGGTCGAGGATCTGCTGCGCGGTTGCCGTGCCCGCTGCCGCGGTGCCGTTCTGGGCTCGTGCGGTGGCGAGGCCCTGCGAGGCGGCGGCCTGGGCGATGTGGGTGGCGTGACTCCACAGTGCGAACTGGATGATCGCCAGCAGCATCAGCAACAGCAGCGGGGTGGCGATCACCAGCTCCGCGCCGGCCGAACCACGATCACCCTTCAGCGCCCGCCGGACTCGGACCGTCCACCCGCCACGCACGTACCCTGCGGGCCGAGGTTTCCTGTGGCTCATGGTGATCACATGGTGATTCCGTTGGCCTTGGTGAGGACCTTGGAGACGACGATCGCGATCACCACGAGCGCGGCGGCGACGAGCAGCGCGGTCACCAGAACGGTCTCGGTCGAGTATCCGGCCTCCGGCCGTTGGCGCAGCGCCTCCCACCGTGCTCGCAGCACCGTCCACAATGCCTCCACTTGTGAGAGCATCCGTTCTCCTCTCTTGTCATTCCCGTGAGACTCATGCCCGCAGGAGGCGTCACAGTCCATTGAGGACATGGGTTAATGCGGGAAAGGCGATGAAGACCAGGAACCCGAGGAACAGCAACATCACCGGCAGCGACATGCGCTCGGTGGCGGCCTGGGCGTCGCCTTCGGCTTCGGTGATCTGGTGGGTGCGCAGGGTGGCGGCTTTGGCCGCCAGGCTGGTGCGGACCTTGGCGCCCTCGGTGCCGGCCAGGCTGACCGACGCCGCCAGCTCCGCCAGTTCGGTGACGTCGAGCTCCTCGCCGAGTTGGCGCAGCGTCGCCCACGGGGTCGTCCGGGTCAGGCGGGCGGTGTCCAACGCGCGGCGGATCTGCTCGAAGGCCCACCCGCGGCCGATGTTCACCGAGTCGCCCAGGGCACTGTCGACACCGGCGCCACCGGCCAGGGTGATCCACACCAGGTCCAGGTAGGCCGACAGCGCGTGCCGGAACCCGACGCGTAGCTTCGCCGCGTCGGAGCGGGCTTGCAGGTCCGGCAGGACGAACCCGACCGCGGCGAGCACGAGCCCGGCGATGATCGGGAACTCGAAACCCGGCCCGAGCCCGGCCAGGGTGAGGACCACGGTCAGCAGCACCGGCAGCAACAGCCCGGCGACGGCGAGCGTGGCCTTTTCCGCCAGGTGGGTCGAGGTCGAGCGGCCGATGACCGCCAGGTCGCGCGCCAGGCGCGGACCGGGAAGTCCCAGCGCGCGCAGCGGCGCGACGGCGGGGCGGCCGAGCCGGGCGGCCCAGCCGGTGTCGTCGGTGGCGAGGATCGGCGGCGGGGCGGGTGGCGCGGTGGCGCGGGCCAGGACGGCGCCGAGCGCCGGTCGTGGCGGGAACAGCCAGACCGCCAGCGCCCACAGCCCGATCCCGAGACCGGTGCCCAGCGCGATGTAGGTGATCACGGCGGTTACACCTGCCTTTCGGTGACGAGCACCGCGCGGTCACCGGTGGGTTCGGCGGCTGTGGACAGGAACCGGTCGGGTTGGGCGACGCGGGCGATGCGGGCCAGCCACGCGAACCCCAACGCGAACAGCACCCCGATGCCCAGTAGGACGATCTGCCCGGTCGCGCTGTCGTAGGCGGTCATGTAGTCGCGGTTGAGCAGCACCACGGCGACGGCGAAGGCCAGGGTGGTGCCGACGATGACGCGCACCGAGGTGCGGGTGCGGGCGCGTCCGGCTTCCACGCGCATCCGCATCGAGGCTTGCCCGCGGGCGGCGTCGGCCAGCGAGCCGAGCAGGTCGGCCAGTTGGCGGGTCTGCTGTTCGGCGGCCAGCAGCAGGGCGGCGACGACCAGGTCGCCGACCGGGTCGTCCAGCCGCTCCCCGAGCCTGCGCAGCGCGGGCGCCAGGCGATCTCCGTTCTCGATCCCGGCGGCGAGTTCGCCGACCTCGCCGCGGATCGCCGCCGGCGCCAGCGGCGCCGTGGCGAGGACGGCCTGTTCCAGCCCGGCGGCGGCCGACAGGGTGTCGCGCAGCATCTCCGTCCAGGTCGCGATGGCCTCGATCCGGGCGACCCGGAGGGCGTGCTCGGGGTCGCGGCCCAGCACCCGCGGCAGCGCCCAGCACGCGAGCCCGGCCAGCACGGCGCCGACCACCCACCCGGTCAGCAGGCCGGCCACCACCCCGACGGCCACGGCGAGCGCGAGCCGTAGCGTGCGATGGTCGTCAGCCTGGCCGCCGGCGCGGGTTCGGCGGCGGCGCGGGCGGTGGGGGTCGGTGCCGCGCCAGCCGAGGATCACCAGCAGCAGGCCGAGGCCGGTACCGGCGCCGAGCAGTGCCGCCGCGGCGGTGGTGGGGCTGAGGGTGATGTTCACGGCGTCCACCAGCCCTCGGGGTTTTCCAGCACGCCGGGGTCGAAGCCGACGTCGACCAGGTCGTCGAGGGTGTCGGTGCGCAACGCTCCCGCCACCGGCCGGGCGCGCCGGTCGGGGCCGGGGCGGTAGACCTCGTTGGAGATGACCTGGGGCCCGTCGGCGCCGACGACTTCGCGGATCGAGGACACCACGCGGGTGCGGCGGTCCTCGGCACGGGCCAGGTGCACCACGAAGTGCACCGCCGAGGCGACCAACAGGTTCGTCGCCTCCAGCGGCAGCCGCTCCACGCCCTGGGCGGCGTAGGACGCGAGCCGGGTGAACGCGATCCGGGAGCTGGAGGCGTGCAGGGTGGCCATCGAGCCGTCGTTGCCCTGGCTCATGGCGTTGCACATCGGGATGACCTCGGGCCCGCGGATCTCCCCGACGATCACCCGGTCCGGGCTCATCCGCAGGCCCCAGCGGACCAGTTCGGCCTGGCTGATCGCGCCCTCGCCCTCGACGTTGGGTTCGCGGGCCTGGAACGCGGTCACGTCGGCGTGGATGTCCGGGTCGTGGTCCAGCCCGAGTTCGAAGGCGTCCTCGATGGTGACGATGCGCTCCAGCGGGTCCATCTCCGAGGCCAGCGCCCGCAGCAGCGTGGTCTTGCCCGCCCCGGTGCCGCCGGTGATCAGGACGTTCTTGCGGGCCTTGACCAGCGCCCGCAGGAACCGCTCCAGGCCGGGGTCGAGGGTGCCGCGCCGCCGCAGCTCGGGCAGCGTGACGGTGAGGTAGCCGTGGCGGCGGATCGACAGCGCCGTCACCCCGCCCGCGGTCAGCCCCATCACGGCGAACAGCCGCTCCCCGCCGGGAAGTTGGAGGTTGACCGCCGGGGAGCCTTGGTCGAACCGGCGCTCCTGGCTGCTCGCGCGTGCGGCGAGCAGCCGGACCAGGTCAGTCAACTCCTCGTTCGACCCCGCGATCGGGCCGACCTGGGCGCGGCGGCCGTCGTCGAACTGGACGAAGACCCGGTCGAACCGGTTGGCGTTGATCGTCTCCACGGTCGGGTCGTCCAGCAACGGCTGCAAACCCGCCATGCCGAACAGCTCGTTGACGACCTCGGCCACGACCCGCTGCTCGGCCTCGCGGGACAACAGCTGCCGCCCCGCGGCCAGCTCGTTCTCGGTGTGCACGCGCAGCGCCTCGTCGAGGATGCCGCGGGCCAGCTCACGCCGCGCCTCGCGCGTGGCGGTGGTCCCGGTGCGGTCCTGCTGGTCGGCCACCCGCTGCGGAAGCTCGGCGTTCAACCGCTCCCGCAAGTGTTGCCGCAGCCGGATCGTGGCGGCCGAGAGGTCCACCGCGTCGTCCTCGGCGTCCCATCCCAGCGGCGGCGCGCCCGCACCGTGACCAGGTGCGGCCTGACCGGCAGCATCGAGATCCGGGCCGTCGGGCTGCTGGTGAGGCCGCAGCGGCACGGGCGCCGGGTAGCGGTCGGTCGGGTACGTCATCACGACTGCCCTCCTTGTCGACCGTCGTCCTGGTCGGCGGCGGGCCTGTGCGCGGCGCGGACGCCGTTGGGTGAGACCGCGTCGGGCGGACCTCCGGGCACCGCACGCAGTTCCGGGACCTGGGTGGCCGGCGGAGTGGGTTCGGCTGGTCGCCGGACGGGTGCGGAGGGACTCTCGTGGGCGGCGAGCCGGGTGGCGACCTTGTGCGCGAACCGGCCCAACGCGGAGTGCGCCGGGCCGCTGCGCCCCCAACGCCGCTTGCCCGGCCTCCCGCACAACACCGCCGCGCCGCTCGGGTCGTGCGGTACCCGTCCCAGCGGCGACACGCCGAGTTCGCGGGCGACCTCCGCGGTGGAGTAGCCCTCGCCGACCAGCAGCAGCACCGGGTTCGGGCTCCAGCGGCCGACCGCGGGCAGCCGGCGCGGCAGGTGTGCGAGGTCGTCGGCGTGCGCACGCGACAGCAGCACCACGACATCGGAGGAGCGCACGATCGACAGCGCCGGCGAACCGGGATCCACCCGCCCGCAGTCGACGACCACCACGGTTCCCGGTTGATTCCCCGCCGCGCGCAGGACCCCGAGCCCGCCGGCGGGGTCGGGTGCCAGCGCGGCCAGCGCCGCGCGGGCCTGGTCCGCGTCCGGCGGGGCCGCGATCACCGGCAGCCCACCGGGCAGTTGCCGGGTGTGCTGCCACACCAGGTCGGCATCGCCGCCACGGCGCGCGGCGGCGGCCAGGCTCACCAGGCCCGGCGTCGACGGCAGGGAGAACCGCAAGGCCAGGTCGCCGCCGGACGGGTCGGCTTCGACGACAAGGGTGCGGGCCGGTGCCGGCCAGCGGGCCGCCAGCGCCACGGCGAACGTGGTCGCGCCCGGCGAGCCCTTCAGGGACAGGACCGAGACCAACATCAGCGGCCTCCCGTGGAGAGCATCACGATCGACAACTGCCCGGCCGGCACCGCGGCGACCTGGCGGGCGGCGGACTCGGCGAGCTGCACCGAGACCACGGTGGTCTGCTCGTTCGGCGGGACGATCACGCTGGTCACCACGGCGGGCCACACCGTTCCGCCATCGGAGGGTGGGCTGCTCACCGTGCCCGCCTGACCGGGTACGAAGACCACCGAGACGCGCGTTCCCGGGGCGACCTCGGGCGGGAACTGACCGGCCTTGAGCGCGAGTGCGGCGATCGCCTGCCCGTCCGCCGGCACGGCGGCGCCACCGACGGAGTTCGGGGTGATCAGTGCCCCGGCCGACAGGCTCGTGGCCATCGGCCTGCCCACCACGGTGGCCGCCTGGTCCGCACCCACCACCGCGACGCCGGGATCGACCGCGACGTTGACCTGCCGCAGGTCCTGCGCGGTCAACACCTGGCCCACCGACACGTCCCGGGCCAGCGCGAGGACCGCCTGCCGATCACCTGAGTTCAGCGAGATCAGCACGAACCCGCCCACACACGCCAGCACGAGCAGCACCCCGAGCAGCAGGTACGGGACGCTGCGACGACGACCCGCGGTGCGCAGCCGCGAGGCGGGCGGCTTCCTGCCGTCGCTGATCCACGGGCCGTCGGCCCTGCCGGCGGGTCGGTCGGTGTCCGCCCGGATCGTGGTGTTGGTGCTCACGCCGGTACCTCCAGAAGGCATGGGGGTAGTGCGCCGCGTCGCCGAAGGGTGTCCAGCGAGCGGAACAGGTGATTTCGCTGTTGGCTATGAAGAGATCGGAACCGTTGGGGACCGGGTGTCGGTCAGCCGCCACCGTTGTTGAGCGCCTGGGACTCCGCCACGCGGAAGGTCGCGTCGCCCGTCGTGGTCATGTCCGGGAACGTCCCGCCCTGCCCCGCGCCGGACCAGGTGACCGTCCAGTGCACGGTCGCCGTCACCGGGTACGCCTGCCCCGGCTGACTCGCCGAGGAACGGCGGTAGACGTGGCCGCAGTCCGGCGAGGGTGCCTTGGGGTCGGTGCCCGCCTTGTACGGGGTTCCGGCGCCGGTGCAGGTGACGGTGGAGCCGTCGCCCATCGACCAGGTCACCGACGTCGGCGTCGCGACCGCCGTCACCGAGACACCGGGTACCGAGGCCGTGGCCGAGACCGGGCCCCAGCCACCGGACAACCACATCCAGGTCGGCAGGTTCACCAACTGGTCACCGGCCGGGTTCGCCGCGATCGTCGGCGAGGGCAACCGAAGCTGCTTACGCGCCATCTGCGCCAGCTCGGCGGGCGAGGGCAACAGGGCCGCGCCCGGCTGCTGCCCGTCGGGAATCCACACCGGCGGCCGGTAGAGCCCGTCCGTGACGCCATCGGTGGTGCATTTCCACACGTACCACGCGCCGGGCCCCTGACCGGGCTGCGCTGCCTGCGCGCGAACCACTGCCGGGCGGAACACCGCAGCGTGCACAACCCCGCCGGTCGCGGTGGGCGGTTTGTAGGCGGCGGTGACCACGCCGCCGGCCGGTGGCTGGTAGTCGCTCTTCACATACGAGCAACTCGCGAGATTCGAGTCACCGCCTATGATCGTGTCTCCGGGGTTGCTGGGCTTCCCGCTGCTGGGGTCGTTGCCGGTACCGGGGTAGTTCGGATTGTTGCCTTGCCCGGGGTTCCCGCCGGGCCGTCCGTTGTTGCCGTTGTTGCCCGCTCCCAGCTCACACGCCGGTGTGGGAACTTGGCTGCAATTCGTGTTTCCCCAGCCGCCGTCCGCCAGGGCGGGAGCTGCGAGACCGAGCAGGCTTGCAGCGACGATCCCGGTGATGGTTGCGAAGCGTCGCATGGTCAACACGTCCCCACGTCGTGTACGCCGAAGTCCGACACCTTCCACGAGCCGTCGGACTGCTTCTCAACGATGGCGTTGATCGCTTGACGGCCTCCCGGCTCGTTGTCGGCGAGTTGCCCGTTGTCGGCGCGGTACTTCAACCAGTTCGTCGAGTCACCGCAGTCGGAAACAATGATCTTTTTAGGGTCGCCGGCGGGTTCCACAGAGGACACGGTGGGGTTCAACACCGGATCGCCCTTGGTGACCAGGCCGTTGTAGTGATCGGCGTACAGGCCGCGCGACAGGTTCGTCAGCGCGACGCCTGTCGCGTGCTGCCCCAGCTTCGGTGACTGCCAGTCCGATGTCCGCCCGGACTCGACGAAGTCCTGCCACATCCCTCGGTACGCGGTCAAGGCGTCGTTCTTGGCCTTGTCTTCGGCGGACAGTGGGGTGCTCGGGCTCGACGCCGCTGGAGGCGCAGCAGCGGGACTCGATGTCCCGGAAGGCGGGCTCGCCGAGTTGCCCGAGCTACAGGCCGCGAGCACTGCAAGGCTCACCGCGCCCACGAGTGCGCGACCACCCCAGGAGCGAAACGTCCCCCCTGCCACAGGTGCACCCCCCGACTTCCGTAACGATCGTCTCTTGTGTCTGGTGATACTGACCACGTCTACACCACGGCCCCCCACCGACTGCAAAGTCGGTAAGCACTGACTTTGAAGTCGGTATGGCAATCTCTGACCAAGATTCACTCTTTTGGATCATTCACGTCACTCTGCGAGTTCAACAGGGGTATCAGTTGAACCAAAGTTCGCGACACTTTGGGCGGCAACTCGTGTTGATATTGCTACAAACAGTGATGTGCGGTGCGGTCAGTTGACGCCCGGTGTGTTGATCATTTGTTGGACGGCAGTGGGCGCAGCCGTCGGTGGGGTGCTGGCCCTCTGGACTCGAAGACTGCTCCGAGCCACGCCGTTCGGTCCGCGAGCATGGGTCGCGTCCTCGGCCCTCACGGCGATCTTGTTTGCTGTGCTGGCGTGGCGTCTTGGAACCGGCTTCGATCTCTTGGCCTACAGCTACCTGGCCGCCGTGGCAGTGCCGCTCGCGATAGTCGACCTCGCCGAGCAGCGTCTGCCGAGCAAGGTGGTTCTCCCCAGCTACCTCGTGCTCGGTGGAGTCTTCGCCACCGAGACCGCCCTGAACTCGAGCTACGCCGACTTGCTACGGGCGTTGGCCGGGATGGTCGTGCTCGCCGCGGCCTACCTTGTGCTCGCCCTTGCGCTCGGCGGGCTCGGTGCCGGCGATGTGAAGCTCGCCGGTCTGCTTGGCCTTGCCCTTGCGTGGCTGAGTTGGGGGGCGGTGCTGACAGGAACGTTCGTTGGGTGGCTGCTCGCTGCGGTCGCGCGCGTCGTGTTGAGACTGGTCTGGCGAGTCGAGCGTCATGCGCCGATGCCGCTTGGTCCTTACCTAGCGCTCGGCGCCCTGGTGACCGTGGCCGTGGGACCGCCGGGCTGACTACGCGAAGCTCTGGCCTCGCGGCCGACACGGACGAGTCGGTTACTCGGAATAATCCATAGTTCCCGTGGCGAGGGCGTCGTATGCCCGGGTCAGGCGTTGGGCCATGTCGGGACGCAGCCTGGCTCTGGCTTCGACGAGTTCGACGAAGGCGAACTCACTGATCTCGGGATCGCTGATCTGGATGGCGGCAGCTTGCTCAGGCCGCAGTGTTCCTCCGTCGAAGATGAAGACCAGCTGGTCATCCCACGGCCCGTGAGGACCGACCCAGTCCAGGACGAGGATGCGACCGGCAGCCACGGCAAGACCGAGTTCTTCGGCCAACTCCCGCTCGCTGGCCTTCCGAGGTGGCTCGTTGCTCTCGGCCATGCCTCCGGGCAGGTCCCAGTCCTCTTTGTAGGTTGGATTCACCAGCAGGATCCGGCCTGCCTCGTCGCGAATGAGCAGGTCGGCCGCTACCCGTTTACGGGCTTGTTTCGCGTTGCCCTCGGCAAGATATGCGTATCGCTCTTCGTCATCGGTCACACCGGCCACGAGGCAACCTCACCATTCCGGTCACCTGAGATCGAGGAGAGGCCAGCGAGCGACGCGAGGAACGTCGCCACCTCTGGCGACTTCGGCGCAAGGCTGAGAACGCCACCAAGGGCGCGAAGTTGATGCACGACACGGGCAGAGTTCAACGAGGTGATAGTGCTGCACGCTTCGTGGCCTATCGCTGCCGCCTCATCGGTCCGTCCGGCGTGGACCAGGACGTTGGCGAGTGTCAGTTGGGCGAAAGTGCGACTCCGGACACGGTCACCCGAGCGGAGGCGGATGACTTCGCGAGCGCGGCGTTCGGCTTCACCGAGTTCGGTCAACTGGAGGAAGCACAGAGCCGCCTCGCTCGCGAGCGACGCCTCGTCGAAGGCCGCGATCCACTTCGCGGGTTCCTCTCCCGCGGCATGACCCAACGTTCGCTCGGCGTCTTCCAGTGCTCGCGCGCATCCGACACGATCGCCGACCAGTGCGAGGCCGCGTGCACGCATGGAGTGCAGTCGTGCGACAAGTCTGGTGGTGCCCTGAGCATGGTCGGCCTGGTCGAGACCTTGTGCCGCGATGCGCAGCGCGTCTCGCGGTTGGCGCAGTTCGATCGCCAAATGAGCCATCGACGCGCAGGCGTTGGCTGCCAACGCACGATCATCTCCGGCCACGGCAAGTCTGAAGGCGCGGTCGAAGTACTGACGAGCAGGACCGTCCTCGCCGCTGTCGTGTGCCATCCATCCGGCGATTTCGGTGACAGAGGCGGCGGCGGCGAACAACCGGGGAACCGAGACTCCGCCCGATGGGGAGAGCAATTGTGGCGCGACTTCTGCCGTGAGGTAATGCGCGATTGACGGATAGAGTGCGCCTCCACCCATTCTGCGATCTGCGACCTGGAACTCCTGGGTCGTCGCGTGAATGCTCTCAACGACATCCGACCCGGCGAGGGAATTCGGCCTTAAAGAACTGCCGAGAGCGGAGGGGGCCGACCTCGCACTGTTGGCCTGGGTCTGGCTGAGCAGCTCGGCGAGCCCGTCCGGTGTGACCTGTAGCGCCTTCGCCAAGTCGGGCCGGTTCCACGGTTGCGGTGCCTGGACGCCGCGTTCCCATCGGGCAACCGTCGAGCGCTCGACGCCGAGTCGCTGGGCAAGCGTCTCTTGAGTGAATCCCAGAGCCGTACGACGGTCCGCGAGGCTTTGTCGTCGCGTTGCCATGTCGTCTCCGTCCGCGCCGGTCGCGTCCTGATGGTCCCGTCGCTGTTTGCCCAGGTCAACCGTAGCTCGCGACGGGTCCGACCCGTCAACCCTAGAGGATCTTCCCGACAGGCGGACCTGGGCACGCAATCAGTGGTTCTTGGTGCCCGAGGTGTCGTTGACGTTCGGGGGCGATTACCACAACCCACTCCAACGTGCCCCGCCTTTTAGCGGCGAATACCCACGGTGGCCCAAGTTTCACCCATTCGGCACACCCTCCCCCGAATCGGCATTTCCGCAGGTCACGATAGTTGCCGCCCCCTGGACGCCCCATCGCCGCCGCGTGGTCGCTCTGGTTCATTCCGCGCGCCGGACGTTTAGCTGCGTTGGCGGGTTTTACAGCGGCTCTACCAGCGCCGTTGCCGCCGGAACGCCGATCGCTCGCCCGGTTTCGACCGACGAGCGAACAACACGCTCGACGCTATGAGGAGTAGCAGAAGTTCGGAACAAAAGTAAATCGGGACTCGCTGACTATCGGAGTAGATGATGACGCTCTCCCAGCGATTCGCGAAGCCTACGGTTTCGCGATGCCCACAAACAAAGCTCGCTGTGCCGCGTTTCCTCGTGCAGCCGGTGTGGGTACGGAGTTGGACCACCGCACGAGGCGGTGACGCACGATGAACGACCGCGGACCTTGGGCGGTGACGTGCCGCGATGTCGCCGGCCGCCCTCGAAGTCTGAAGGTGCTCGTGCGCGGCTCGGAGGTCGTGGTGGTGGCGCCCCCAGGTGAGGCCGCCGCCCTCGACGCTGCTGAGGCCGAGCAGTTCCGCTCCGTCTTCGCCACGGCCACGAAGGTGGCCGCCACGCCCGCGCCAGGTGGATCTGGCCCCTCCGAGGAGACCGGCACGACGAGCACGGTGCAGCAGTACGGCGACGGCCGTCCCCCAGCCGTCGCGGGGCGCCCTGCCGCACCGCCATGTCGCGGCGGAACCACGACCCCGATACCTGGTTCCGCCGCGATCCCCGCCCGGCGAGGTGGGTACGCATGATCCCGCTGGCCCCGGTGATCACCGCGATCGCCGCCGTGGTGTTCGTGAGCTGCCTGCTATACCGCGCCTTCCGGCGACGGCGTCCCAGCGCGCCTCGTGTTGGCAGGCACTGCCGTGCCGAGTCTCGTGTCGGCAGGCATTGGCGGAAACCGGATCAACCTCCCTCACCGGTATTGCGGCATGCGCTGAAGACGGTCGGCACGCACGGCTTGGGCTTCATCCGAGAAAGCGAAGCCGCATGAGGCGGGTCGGAGTCCTGTCCACCCCAGCGTCTCCGGTTCCCGTCTGACGGCGTGTTCGGAGCGCTGCCTGGAGTTGTCTGATTCGGATTCTCTTGCGCCGGCCGTTGGTTCGGCGCATCCGGCGCGGCGTCGAGTGCCGCGCCCCTCGATCACGGCGGGGCCGGAGCTTTCCTGCGGGACTTCGGCTCCGCCGAACCAACCCCTCCCTCGCGAAGGAGCACGTCCATGACCACGGCCACCGCAACGGAAATCGAGCAGGGCGCGCCGGTCGACGCCAGCGCGCTGTCGCAGTACTACACCGACCTGCTGAGCTGGCCGACCACGATCGACCCGTCGACGGGCGAGGTCCGGCTGCGTCTGGGCGACACGGTGGACGCGCTGATCATGCGGGCCGGGTTCGGCGGTGAGGTCAACCACCAGCTCGTCCGGTCGATGCTGAGCGCGCCGATCATCGTCGTGCCCGGCAAACCGGACGACTGGATCTTCCTCACCCAGCCGCGCACCACGATGCGCGAATCCACCATCGCCGATCTGGTCTCCTTGCAGGTCGGGTGGAAGGAGGTCGGGTCCACGATTGTGTTGCCTGCCTTCGGATCCGCCGAGGACGAGCTGCGGTGGTTGGCGCAGCCCAAGGCCGACCTGGAGCTGCCGCCGTGGGGTGCCGTCGTCGGTGCCGTCCGCCGCACCGCCTCCTCGCGGGCGTGGTGATCATGTCGATCGACCAGGCCGAGCACCGGCACCCCGAGCACACGGTCGTGATCGCCTCCGGCGGACTGGACTCCACCGTGCTGGCCTACTGGCTCGCCGCGCGGCACAGCCGCCTGACCCTGCTGTCGTTCGACTACGGACAACGTCACCGCGTCGAACTCCGCCACGCCGCCGAGATCGCGCGGCTGCTCCACAGCCGACACGAGATCATCGATCTGACCAGCCTCGGCGCACTGATGACGGGCTCCGCGCTGACGGACGCCTCGGTGGCCGTGCCGAACGGGCACTACACCGACGAGTCGATGGTCGTCACCGTGGTGCCCAACCGCAACGCGGTCATGCTCGACATCGCCGTCTCGGTCGCGATCGCGGCGCGTGCCGACGCGGTGGCCTTCGGCGCGCACGCCGGGGACCACAGCGTGTACCCAGATTGCCGGCCGGAGTTCGTCGAGCGGTTCGCCCGCAGCGTCCACGCGGCCAACGACGGCCTGCTGGTGCCCGAGTTCCAGGTGCTCGCCCCGTTCCTATCACTGAGCAAGACCGACATCGTGCGGCTCGGCATCGCGCTGGAGGTGCCGTTCGCGCGGACGTGGTCGTGCTATCGGGGCCAGGAGGTGCACTGCGGGACATGCGGCACCTGTGTCGAGCGCCGGGAAGCGTTCCGCGACAACGACATTGACGACCCCACCGTGTACCGGGCTGCGTAAGGGGAAGTGCGATCGTGGACGTAGACGCGGCAGTGTCGGGGCCTGAGCGGGGCCGTCTTTCCCCTGGTCACAGCCTGCGCGTGTTGGGTTGCGGGCCTGACGTCGGTGACCGGGGGATCGTTCCTGCCGCCCAAGCACCGACGACGCTAGCGGACCCGCCCAGCGCGCCGCTACCCACCTCGGTGCAGACGCACTCGCTGATGCCGTTGTTGGGCGAGAAGCATCTACGGGCCGCGCTGCGGCAGTGCGGCCGACGCGCCTCGGCACCCGGCGCTGACCGGATGACGCTGGCGGAGTTGCGCCGACGCTCCGGCGAACTCCTGCCTGCTCTGGCCGAGCAGTTGGCCGAGGGCACGTGGCGGCCAGGGCCGGTACGTGAGATCCGCTTCCCGACCTATACGGGCAAGCCGATGGTGGCCTGCGTGCCCACGCTGATCGATCGGCTCGTGCATCGCGTGCTGCGCAACGCCATCGAGCCGATCCTGGAGGCCCGTGTGCTGCGGGACTGGGTGTCGGGCTACCGACCTCGCCGCAACCGCATGACGGCTCTGCGTCAGGCCGCGGCCTTCTCCGAGGCCGGATTCCGCATGGTGGCCGATGTCGATGTGGCGTCGGTGTCCGACGGTGTGACGGTCGAGGAGGTCGTCGACTGGTGCGCCGCACACATCCACGACGGCACCTTTCTTACGCGGGTGCGTACCGCCTTGTCCGCGATGCCTCATCCGATCGCACCAGGTTCGGGACTGGCCCCGATGCTGATCAACCTTCGACTGTCGCGAGTGGACGCCCTGCTGGACGGGTTACGGGTGGTCCGCTTCGCCGACAACTACGTGGTCTTCGCCCGCGACCGCGACCACGCGCAGGACGCCTTCACGACCATCGCGGAGGCCCTCGTCCAGTTCGGCCTGCGCCCCAACCAGTCCAAGAGTCGCGTGCGCGCGCAGGCCAACGTCGAAGACCTCTTCCTGATCGGGGGTTGAGCGAAGTGAACGTGGAGTGGGTCGAGGTGCCCGGCGGAACGTGCGCCTTCGGCGACGACGCCCGGCCGGTCGAGGTCGGTGCACTGCTGTGGACACGCGCTCCGGTCACCTACGCGCAACTGGGGTGCGCGCGTTCTGGCGTGGACGGCCTGCGCCCGGTCACCGGGATCAGCCACGCCCAGGCGATCCTGGTCGCGCGGGCCCTGGGCGGGCGGCTGCCGACCTCGGCGGAATGGGAATGGATGGCGGGCGGGCCGCAGCGGCGGCGCTGGCCGTGGGGCGATCAGGAGTGGTGCCCGGAGTTGGCGAACCTGCGTGACAGCGGGCTCGATGCCACCAGCCCGGTCGACGCCCATCCCGCCGGGGCGACGCCCGAGGGGCTGCTGGACGTGGCGGGCAATGTGTGGGAGTGGACTCTGCGCGCCACGATGGGCAACGGCGTGACGCTGCGCGGCGGCTCCTATGCCTCGCTCCCGCTCTACGCGCGGACCACGTTCCGCAACGCCGCGCCCGCCGAAGTCGCCTCGCCGGGTATCGGGTTCCGGGTGGTGCGTCAGCCATGAGGCTCACCACCAACGACGCGCGGCTCACGCCGGACCAGGGTCTGGTCATCGTCTCCTGCAGCCGGGAGAAGGCCGTCACCACCACACCGGTCCCGGCCCTGGACCTCTACCAGGGCGCGCTCGTCCCACATCTGCGGGAACACCTGGCAGACGTCTACCGGTCGCGGATCAGGATCCTGTCCGCCGAGCACGGTCTGCTGCACCCCGACGAGCCGATCGGCACCTACGACCACAAGCTGCGCAGCCTCGGCGAGGCGGAACGTCTCCAGGAGCGCGTCTCCGCACGGTTGGCCGCCGACCTGGCCGCCCCGACACTGCGACAGGTCCTGGTCGTGTTGGAACCGCTCTACCTGACCGCCGCAGCCTGCCTGTTCGACTACGTGCCCCCGCTCGGGTTGACGCTGCTGCCGGAACCATCCGATTGGAGCGGCGCGAGCGTTGTGCTGACCCGGTGGGGTTGGCTGTGACCGACGCCCAGCCCGTGCCGCTGCGGGAAGAACTGCTGCGGCACGGCAACAACCACACGTCCAGCACCCACGCCTGGGAGGCGGTCGCCGACGGGCTCGGCTGGCACCAGCCCACCCCCTCGGACTGCTGGCTCGCGCCGTCGCGCACCGTCTCGGTGGTCATCCCCGCCCACCAGGTCGGCTACTGCCTGCCCACCGTGCTCGACGCCCTGGAGGCCCAGCACCACCGCCACCGGTTCGAGGTCATCGTCGTCGACGACGCCAGCACCGACGACACCGCCGAGGTCGCCGTCCGGCATCGGGTGGTTGACCGGTTCGTGCGGCTGCCGCAGCGAATGGGTGCGGCCACCTCCCGCAACGTCGGCACGGCGGTCGCGGGCGGGCAGACCGTGCTGTACCTCGACGGCGACATGGTGCTCCCGCCGCACGTGATCACCGACATCGCTACGCGCGCCACCGACACCAGCGTGCTGGTCGGGTTCCGCCACAACCTGCGCTACGAGGTCCACTCCCGCGACCCCGCCGTCCTCGCGCGCGTCCCGCACCTCGGCGCGGACCATCGGGTCGTGTGGCGACCACCGCCGAACACAGTGCTGCCCTACAGCGGGATCACCCTGCCCGAGCCGCTCGACGGACGTCCGCTGGACGACACCCACGAGTTCATCGACCTCGGCTACGGGCAGCGCTACTACGACTGGGACCTGCCCCGCATGGTCGTCACCGCCCTGGTCGCGGTGCCCCGGGCCGCAGTGCTGGAGGTCGGCGGGTTCGACGCGGAGTTCTCCCGCCTCGGCTGGGGCATGGAGGACACCTACCTCGGGGCCTGTCTGATCGCCGCCGGGCTGCTGGTCATCCCGCTGCGCCAGGTCGTCGGGTTCCACCTCGACCCTCCCGACGCCGCCGAGCAGTGGCAGCACAAGCTCGCCGGCTGGCCGCACACCCTCGCCCGCTACCGGGCCCTGCTGGACCTGCCCGCCCCCAGAGGCCGGGCCGAGCACTTCATCGCCGCCATGACCGACCTGCTCACCCACTGCGAGGTACGCCCATGACCACGACCTCCGCGACCACTGCCCGCGGCTCGGTGCGCCGCACGGTCGCCACCGGCACGCGCGGCGGGATCGGCGTCGTCTACGACCCGCTCACCGGCCAGACCCACCGCCTCGACCAGCCCGTCCTCGCCGGACGCACCGCTCTGACCTCGCAGGGCATCGCGGACCTGCCCGAGCTGCACCCCGGCGAACTGGGCGACTGGATGCCGGTCAGCGTGTGCTGGTCGCCCATCGTGCGCTGCAACCTGTCCTGCCTTCACTGCCTGGACGACAAGACCGTCCCCGAGCTGGGCCGCGGTCCACGAACCGAGGTCGCCGCCACGCTGGCGTCCTCCGGCGTGCTCGGCGTCGACATCTCCGGTGGCGAACCGCTGCTCATCCGCGAACTCGGCGCCCTGCTCGACGTGCTCGTCGACGGCGGCTGCGCGGTCAGCGTCACCACCAACGGCACCCAGCTCGTCAGCCGCGCCAAGGCGCTCGCCAGCCGAGTCGACGCGATCCGGGTCAGCCTGGACGGCCCCGACGCCGAACGGCACGACCGCTGGCGCGGCGGCGGGTCGTTCACCAAAGCGGTGTCCGGTATCCGCGCCGCTGTCGCGCACGGCATCCCCACCCAGATCCAGACCGTGCTCATGCGTTCCACCGCGCCGCACCTGCCCGCCGTGGTCGAGCTGGCCGACCGGCTCGGCGTCCACGGCGTGACCTTCCTGCAGTACCTGCCCATCGGCGAAGGTGCCGCCCTCGCCGACGCCGAGCAGCTACCCGACGACGAAGCCCACGACCTGGTCACCGGGCTGCATCCGGCACCGGTCGCGGTCCGGCTGCGTACCCATGCCGACGCCGCCGGGTTCACCGTCGTGCGCGCCGACGGACAGGTCTGGCGAAACACCCACGACACCACCGCCATCAGCCCGCTGCGCCCGCTGACCGGACCCGCCAGCCTGGTCCTGACCGGACGGGACGGCTCGGCATGACTCGTACCCGCACCCCACAACGCGTCTTCGAGCACCAGCGGATCTGGCGGATCACCCCCGACGCCCTCCGCGAAGCCTGCCTCCTGCTGTTCGCCGCCATCCAACGCGACCACCCGCAGATCGACCACGTCATCGGGATCGCCGATGGCGGCGTCGCACCAGCTCGCATTCTCGCCGGTCGGTTCGGTGTGAAAGGTCGGACGGTGCAGGCCAGCCACAACGCCGACGACGCCATCTACCGGCAGGCCACCGGCAAGGTGAGCGTCGAGTTCGACGCCTTTCGCCGCACCCTGGGACGAAAGAAACTCGGCGGCACGGTCCTGGTCGTCGACGACATCTGCGGCAGCGGCGCCACCCTGCACAAGCTCCGCAACGTGCTCACCCCAGTGCTCACTCCGGACGCCCGCCTGATCACCGCGACCCTATGTCTCAACAGCGGCGCGCAGACCCGACCTGACTACTCGGTCTGGACGGTGTCGGACTGGGTCAGTTTCCCCTGGGAGAAACGCCCCGACAAGCCCATCACCACCATGCCGATGCCCGAGCAGGTGACCCGCCATGCCTGACCACGACAAACCGTTGACCGTCGCGTTCGTCCTGGCCTCCTACACCCGAGACGCCCCGGCCGGGATGGAACGCGCCACCGCCGCCCTCGCTCACGGGCTGCGCCAGCTCGGGCACCGAGCCCTGATCATCACCGCCACCGAGCGCGAGCAGGCCACGGGCGAGGCGATCGACGAGGACGTCGTCGTGCTCGGCTCGGTCGGGGTCACCTTCCCGGCCGACGACGAAGAGCTGCGGGACGCGATCAGCGCCCACGGCCAAGACCAGATCATCGCCGCCGACCTCCGACACCTGTACCGCCGCCACCGCGTCGACGTCGCCGTGTACGTCGACGCCCTGTGGGGCCTCGGGCGACTGGCCCCGCTCTGCCGCGGCGTGAGGTCGGTGCTCGCGATGCACGTCGTCGGTCACGACGAGGACCTGCTACCCGCGCTGAAGCGCGCCGACGTGGTGATCGCTCCGTCGACCACGGTCCTCGACCAGGCGCACGGCCGGAGCTATGACACCACCCGCTGGCAGGTCGTGCCCAACGCCCTGCTTGGCGAGCAGACCCCGCCCACCGATCAGCGCAGGGAGGTGCTGCGGATTCACGGGCCGGTACGGGTGCTGGCCAGGCTCGGCCCGGAGAAGAACGTCCATGCCCTGCTCGACGCCGGCCGCCTCATCGAACGCCACATCGAGGTCGTTCTCGCCGAGGCCGGGTTCGAGCAGGCCCCCGGCGCGCAGTCCGCCGAGTTTCGGCTTTGCGCCCACTCGGCCGCGCGCCTGCTGATGGGCAGCATCCACGACGGCTTGCGCTGGAATCAGGTTCAGCCGTGGCTGGCCGAGGCCGCTGTGGTCATCGTGCCCTCGACCAAGGAGACCTTCGGACTGGTCGCGCTGGAGGCGATGAGCGCGGGCACCCCGGTCGTCACGTTCGACGTGGGCAACCTGCCCACGCTCGTCGGTACCGGCGACGACGCGGGCGGGATCATCGTGCCCCGCGCGCACGGCGAATTCGGTCTCTGGCGTGCTGCCGAACTCCTGCTCGACGATCCGCTACGCTACGCAGCGCTATCAAGGGCTGCGTACTACCGCTCGCGGGACTATCTGCCCACCACAGTCGCCCAAGACTTCGTGAAGGCGGTGCGGTGATGTCCGCTGTCCCTCTCCTGCTGGTAGACGGCCACAACCTGCTCTGGCGTGGCGCGTTCGGATTTCCCGCCGCCATCTACTCCCGTGACAAGACCCGCGAGCTCACGGCCGAGTTCGCCTTCTTCGCGCTACTGCGCGTGGCCATCCGCGAGGAGTTCTCCGCTCCGCCCGAGGTGCTCGTGGTGTTCGACGGCCAGCACGGCGCGGCCGAACGCCAGACCACCGACGGCGACTACAAGGCCAACCGGGTCGTGGACGAGGCCGCACTCAAGCCCATCCGGGCGATTCCGCACGTCCAGGACGCCCTGACCGCCTACGACCTGGCCTGGATCGAGATCGACACCGCCGAAGCCGACGACGTGATCGCCACCCTCGTCGCCACCACAGGCCGGGACGAACCCGAGCGGCCGGTGTGGATCATGTCCGGCGACCGCGACTTCTACCAACTGGTCACCGACAACGTCCTGGTGCTCAACACCGGGATGAACCGAGGCCGCCGCCACATCGGCCCCGCCGAGGTCCTCGCCCGCCACGAGGTCACCCCGCCGCAATGGCCGGACTTCTGCGCGCTCAAAGGCGACGCCTCCGACAACATCCCCGGTGTGAAGGGCATCGGCGCGCGCACCGCTGCCAAGCTGCTCCAAGGCGGGCTCGCCCTCGACCAGCTCCCCGACTCCGGACGGCTGACCGGTGCGAAAGGCACGGCCGTGACCAACGCCTGGGACCAGATCCTCTCGTGGCGGGACCTCATCAGGATGCGTGTCGACCTCGACCTTCCGCTGCTACCGACTGGCCGGCCGAGCCGGTCCCTGCCCAAGCCTGCCGAGGTCATTGACAAGCTCGGGCTCTGGTGAACCCCGTGACCACGCCCGCCTTCGCCGCGCCCGGCTCCGTGCTCACCGTGATGGCCCACCCCGACGACGCCGAACTGTGGGCCGGGGGCACGCTGGCCCTGTGCGCCGCCGCCGGGGCCGCCGTCACCATCGCCGTCCCGCGCCATCCCGAACCGCGCGCCGCCGAGGCCGCCGCTGGGGCGGCCGTACTCGGCGCCGGGCTCTACCAGATCGAGCAGCCCACTGCGGCGGCCCTGCGCGAGCTGCTGCTCGAGTCCCGCCCCGAGGTCGTCATCACCCACCCGCTGCGCGACGTGCACGCCGACCACCGACGGATCGCCGAAGCCCTGCTCGACGCACTGCCCGAGGTGGTCATCACCACCGGGCATCCTCGTCGCGTCTACACCGCCGACACCTACAACGGCCTCACCCTCGACGGCACCATCCCCGCGCACACCATCGTCGACATCAGCAGCACCTGGACCACCAAGCAACGCGCCCTGGCCGCACACGCCTCGCAACCCATCGACGAGCACTTCGGCCCGATGGCCGAGACCCTCGCCCGCCTGTGGGGCATCCGCATCGGCGTCACGCACGCCGAGAACTTCGTCCCACTACCCGTCCTCGGCCGCCTGCCCGCCGCTGCAGCCCTGTGACCTCGACCGGCCCTGCGATCATGTGGCGGACGGTGAACCGGTCGACGATTCGCCGCTGGTGTTCGCGGTCACGGCTGACAGGATCTGTGTCCAGTCGAAGGTGGCCAGCCCGTCCTCGGCGCGGGTGGTGACCGCATCGGGGTCAAGCATGACCACTCCGCACTGTGTCAGGCGTTCCACGCTGTCAGCGTACGCAGGATGCTTGCGCAGCAACGCTTTCACGCACGGTGCAGCGATGATCGGTATCTCGGCGCCGAGCAACTCGTTCAACACGCCCAGAGCCACACAGTCGCTGATACCCGCAGCCCACTTGTTGAGGGAGTTGAACGTCAGCGGCGCGGCGATGACGAGATCTGCTGTCGGCAGCGAGTCCTGTTCGCCTGGTGGGCGTGCTGTCACCCGCGCCAAGCAGCCAGCTTCGGCAGCGAGTGCGTCGAGGTCGATCCACGAGGCCGCAGTGGGAGTAGCGATCAACGACACCCTCCATCCCTGCTTGGACAGCAGGGTGACGAACTCGTCGATCCGTAGCACCGGCGGCGCGCCCGTTACTACGAGGTAGACAGAGCCGCGGTTCTGGCTCACGCCGCCACTCCGGTACGGATTGCCAGTTCGCGCAGGCCGGGCACCTCACGACGCCGTTCACGTGCCATCAGGTCTCGGATGAGGTTGTGGGCTGTACGACTGGTGTAAACGATCTCGGGCGCGATGCGATCGGTTTCCAGCAAGTGCAGCACTGCAAGGGCATCTTCGTCGATCTGCGTGTGTGCCCAGGCGCTGTCGAGGTGGAACTGGGCTCGCCGGCCGCGCAATCCTGTGGGCATACGAGTGGGATCGAGTCGTTCGCTGATGGCGAGCAGTTGGTACGGGTCGTCCAGGGCCACGGCCGCCGACATGCGGTGAATGGTGACGTTAGTGGGGCCAAACGCGGTATAGCCGACGTTGGCGTCTCGTCCGAGCCGGTCTGCCAGCCGTTGTGCCGTCTCCAGCCTGCCACGGGCAGTGGCGAGGTCGTTTCGCCTGGCTGCGATGATCGCCGCGATCAACGTCAGCGCGCCCGCCCGACTGATGCGGCGAGGGTCATCGCCGGTCACGGTTGCAGCAGCACCGACCGCGAGTTCCTCTGCAACGGCGGCTTGATCAAGCTTGAGCAAGGCGCAGGTCATCTGGTACGCCGCACTAGCCTGTCCGAACGGATCGTCGGCTTCGTCGGCAGCCGCTTTCGCACGTTCGGCGGCGACACGTGCCGCCGCACCGTCACCTGTTTTGGTTGCCAGCTTCGCTTCCACCACTGCGGTACTGCATCGCAGGATCAGAGCTTGGCGTCGTTCTTGTCCCCGACTGGTGGACATCAACGCAGTTATGGCGTCTGCGACAGTGGACAGCGCGCTGGCGACCTCGGCGTATCGAGCGGCTTGATAGGTCTCGTGCAACCTCGTCACAGCGGCCGTTGTCGAGGACAGATCTTGCAGAGCAGCAACTCCATCGGAGCTGGCTTCGGCGACGCTGTCAGGCGCGGCGAGCCAACGGTGTGCAAGCACCGTACCCGTTAGCAGGGCTGTATCCCGCATGATTTCACGTCGACTGATCATGGCCTCGGTAGGCGCGGCGCCGGATGTCGAGGGGTTAAGTAGTGTGTCGAGCTCAGCGAGCGAGAGCTTGAGTTCCGATGCGATTCTCAGCCGACGCCACGGTTGTGGCGTGAGCGTGCCACGTTCCCATCGACCGACGGTTGAGGCTTCGACACCGATCTTCTGCGCAAGCGATTCCTGTGTGAAGCCCATCGCCTCACGTCGAGCCGCGAGTTCCTGTCGTCGGTCCAACGTTTACCACCTCGGATGTTCGATGTACGAGTAAGTCGGAGGTCGCCGACTCAAAACGCCGACCACGACCACGGTCGACTGATTTCGCCCCGCAAACAGGCCACCCGGTGTCGTACCTGTTCGGCTGCTTCCGGGTTGGCATTGGCTTTGCCGAGGACGAAGACTGTCCAACGTAGTTCTCTGATCGTCGCCAGGGTGCGATAGCCAGGCAACGCGGTCATGTCGTAACCGCCGTAAGCGTCCACGAATGCCTGGTAATCCAAGTCCGCGATCCGGGCGAAGTCGGTGTAATCGACGGCCAACGAGACCAGGTCCCACTCACGAGGCCCGATCCCGATATGGTCGAGATCCAGCAACACTGGGGCGCCGCCCGCGCTGGGGACAACGACGTTGCCCTGCCATGCATCGCCGTGGATGACGCACTGAGGTAGTCCCGGAACGAGCGCCAAGTACTCTTTGTGCAGCCGCTCCGTGAGATCTCGAAGCCAGGCCCGGTCAGCTTCCGGCAGGGCGTTTCCGCCGTCGATTGAGTCGCGCAGGCCCTCGAAGGGGTCGACAACGGAGAAGGAGGGCGCTTCTGGTATTTCCAGGGCGTGAAGTCGTGCCAGTACTGCGCCTAGTTCGGCGGGCGTGGCGTGGCGATGTTCGGGCAGCTCTACCCACCATGTGACGGGCCGATCCCCGACAATCGTGGGCTGGTCGATGTTGTCGAGGGCACGCACGACGGGGATCCCAACCTCGGCCAACCAGTGCGAGGCACGGACCTGACGGGCTGCGACACGTTGAGACCCCGGAGGGCCAACGCGAGCGACGACCTCACCGGTCAACCGGTAGAGCACGTTGGTGCCGTCACGGATCAGTGTGGCTTCCGCGGTTGGCACACCTGCTTTGCTGCCCGCTACTGCCAGCACCTCGCGTGGATTTCTGGACAGAACCGCATCGGTGTCCACATCAGACATCGCTCATAGCCGATGCCACGAAGTCCGAGAGTACGGCCACTTCCGGGATCGACCGGTGACGTTTGCACGCCCGCATCAGCTTGGAGAGTTCCTCATCCATCCGCCGAGAGTTCAACATCGCGGCGTCAGCGATGGCCTGCCGTCCGATGTCGACGGCTTCACGTGGGTCACCGATCGTCATGTGCAAAGTAGCCAAGCGGGTCCTGGAGAATGTTCGTGAGCGCGGATAGGCATCGCTGTGCAGTCGGATCGCGGTTTCGAGGCGTTCGGCGGCATCGCCCGGCCGCTTGCCCGCCACCGCGAGCGGAGTAAGTGCTCGCGCGCTGCTACCTGCGTGTTCGGCCTCGTCGTAATAGACGAGCCAGGGCGGGTTGGTGGCCACTTGCCGGTGGGCGAAGTGCATGTCGGCGCGGTCTACGTCGGCTCGTGCTTCGTCATGGCGGCCCAGCATCGCCAGCAATCGAGCGCGGACAACGCCGATCATTGCCCTCGCGGTGGCGGTGAGCCGGTCAGCTCGGACCTGGGCGAACTCGATCAACGACAGGGCCTCGTCCAGGTTGCCCAGGTAGATGGCTTGGCGGGCCATGTCGGCGAGGGTCGCTGCACGCAGTTCCCACGAGCCGCCCTGCTCGGCGCACCACAGGCCGAACCGGAAGCATCGCGCTGCGGCGTCATGGTTACCGACGTCGAAGGCTGAGAACGCGACAACTCCCGCCAAATTTCCGACCGCTTCGAACATGCCCGCTTCAACGGCTGTGCTGGCCTGTGCGCTCAGCAGGCGGCTGGCCCATCGCAGGTGTGCGGCCCCTGCCTCGCCCGCCATGCCGCCGCCGTAGAGGTTCTCACTAGCGGCGAGCGTGCCCGTCATCAGCTTGACCTGCTCGACCTCGGCCCATCCGATCCGACGTGGCGACTTCACGGTCAAGGTGAGTGATTCCAGGAACGTGGCCGGCACCGTTCCCACGTCGACGCGTGCGGTGGGGTCATACGCCGCCGAGATCGCGGAGGCAGACGGATTCGACACCAGGGAGGTCGCCGGGGCTTGCCCCGAGGCCGCGGGCCCGGTGAACGGCTGCCAGTCTTGGGCCGGACGTTGTCCAAGCAACACGTCCAACTCGTCGAGTGAAACGTCCAGGGCTTTCGCGATTCGAGGGCGCCGCCACGGCTGAGGCGTCAAGGTACCGCGTTCCCACCGTCCGACCGTGGAGAACTCCACACCTACGGCCGTGGCCAGTTTCTCTTGGGTGAAGCCCATCGCCTCGCGTCGAGCCGCGAGCGCCTCACGCTTGTTGCCCATGCCGCTCATCCACCTTGTTCAGCCGTCGGCCTCGTCGGGTTAGCAGCCTCGGCCTGTCCGCCTATGACGCCGCAAGGTCAGGCGTCTTGTTCGATGCGCTCGAAGATGTCGATGTCCGTCGCCTTCTGCCAGTCCGGCAAGTCGTCCCAGTCCGCGACGTACGACGGCTTCGGCTCAGGGAAATGCTTGAAGATCTGACCGATCCAGCACAGCGCCACAAAGCGGCCTTTCTGGTCTGGGGTGAGCTTGGAGGTGGCGCCATCGGTGGCCTTGATGAAGGCAAGGACCTGGTCGTACACGGCAGTCGCGGCGTCCCGTTCCCAGTCCGGGGTCTGGTCCCACGGCGTGATGTAGCCGGGCTTCGGCTCTCCGGGGTAATGCTTAGTGACTCCGGCGATCCATGCCTCGCGGAACACGCGGCCACGGTCGTTGTGCATTCGGTTGTCCTCCATCACGCGGCGCGGTTGCCGACGAGGTCGGTGATCTCGGCATCGAGTCGCTGGATCTGTTGGTGGTTAAGCAAGGGGACGAGGTATGGCTGTAGAACGCGCAGCTTCCGTGCGATGACCCCGGAGCCCGTCTGGCGGGCGGCGGCCAGCACGGTGTCGGCGTAGGTGACGACCTGGTCTGGGTCGCGGCGGTGCACCCCGATCATTGCCAGGTCGGTCAGGACGCCTGCTTTCCGGCGGGCGGTCAATGTGCCCTGCAGGGCGTCAACCAGGGCGGCTTCGGCTAGGTCGTGGCGGCCCAGCGTGACGTAACAGGTACCGCGTTCCTCGGCCAAGCGCGAGCCGTCAAACCGGAGCCAGCCGCCGTTGTGTACCGGGCCCTGTAGGTGCTGGACCTCCGCAGCGGTGTCGAGGGCGCGTTGGCAGGAGTCGAGGTCGCCGAGGCCGGCGAAGGTCTCGGCCTGCACGACGGCGACCCAGTGGCGGGTCGACAGGCCGGAGTCGCCTCGGCGGGCGAGCGTGGCGGCCAAGTCGAGCACGGGTGCGGCTTCGGAGAACCGGCGCTCGTACACGGCGATGAAGGCGTGCCTGGTCAGCGCGCAGGCCCACAGGTCGGAAGCGGCGGCCTCCTTGCCCGCTGTCGCCGCCAGCGCGTAGCAGTGGGCGGCGTCGGTGTACCGGTCGCCGTCAAAGAAGATCTCGCCAGCCAACTGGAAGAGGTCGGCGGTCAGCTCGCACAGCCGCCGCCGAATCGCTGGTGTCTGCGGTCGGCGTAGGGAGTCGGTGAGCACGTCGAGTTGGGCCCGCACCAGCGGCAGTACCTGGGCCTTGGTCGGCGACAGGGCATACACGCGCCAGAGGTGGGAGTTGAGTTGGGCGAACTCTGCCGCCCCGGCCGTGTCCACCATGCCGGTGTGAGCCGCGGCGGCGAGCCGGTCGACGTCGCCGAGGGCCGTCTCGTCAGCAGGCAGGGCGAGCAACGCGCCCGTCATGCTGAACAAGCGCAGCAGGTCTCGACGGTTCATGTCGTCGGCCTCCGCAGGGTCGGGTGGTACAACGGCAACGGTAGAAGTCTGCCGGGGTGGCGTGAGCAACGCACCCAACTCGTCGAGGTTCACACCGAGCGCCTTGGCGATACGTCGGCGGCGATACGGCTGCGGGGTCAGGTCGCCCCGTTCCCAGCGTCCGACGGTGGAGAACTCCACCCCCACTGCCGCCCCAAAGCTCTCCTGGGTGTAGCCCATCTGCTCACGCCGCGCGGCGAAGGCATCTCGCCGGTTGCCCATGAACACCACCTCGCACTGTTGGTCACCTGCCACGATAACCAGCTACCGGTCAAGACTGATCACCCGCTCGGCGAGCTGCACCCGTTCGGACTACCACCTCAGAAAAAGTCGTTTGCGCAGGTCAGGAGTGGTGACGCCTCATTGTCGCCTTGTTGCCGCCCCATCGGCGCTCTGGCTGTCGTTGATCACCGAGCGTTGACTGGCCTCGCTGCGGTCCGGGAGGGCTTCCACTTCGGCGCAGCCTGGGTATCCGGAACCGTTTTCACCGGGACGTGCCGCTGAGGGGTGAGTGGTGGTGAGACCGCCCTCCACGTCGACGGGATTCCACTCGCGGGTGTGCTGGCGGGAGCGCTCGGCCCACCGTGGTCCGTGAGCTCCACACCTCAGCCCAACCTCGCCTTGACCCGTCTGGTCGAGGCATCCGGTGCGGCGAAGAAGTCGTTGGCTTTCCGGCTCAACCAGCTCGCGGAGACCGCCGGTCTGGAGACGCACTACACCCACACCAGTTGGACGAACTGGATGAAGAGGGGAACGCGGCCAGCCCAGGCGGTGCGCCCGCTCATTGCCCAAGTCCTTGCAGAACGCCTCGGGCGCCCGGTCGGCCTGGCTGAGATCGACCTGGACCATGATTCTGACGCCGACTCGAGTATCGGCTTGGAGTTCCCGCGTGAGCTCGGCACGGCTGTGCAAGTCGCGACCAGGTTCTGGAGCCAGGTGGACCGGCGCGACGTCCGCCGCAGCCCTGGCGTCGCCGTCGCCAACTACAACACCCCGGTCCGCCGCTGGCTCACGCTACCCGTCGACGACACCGCCGCCTCGCGGTCACCCGCAGCCTTCCGGCGCGTCGGGAAAGCCGATGTCGTCGAACTGCTTGAAACAGCTGAACAGGCCCGGCAGTGGGATTCCCGTTACGGCGGTGGGAACTGGCGCACGTCTCAGCTCACCGTCTGCCTCAAGGAACGCGCGGCCCCGCTGCTGCACGGCTCCTACAGCGACTCCGTCGGGCGCCAGCTGTTCACGGCCACGGCGCAGCTCGCTCGGCTCGCCGGATGGACTGCATTCGACAACGGTGACCACGTCAACGCCCAACGGCACTACATCCAGGCGCTGCGCCAGGCCCGCGCAGCGGGTGATGTCCCGCTCGGCGGCTACGTGCTGATCTGCATGGCCCTGCAGTGCAGCCTCGGCGGATTCCACGACGACGCGATCGACATGGCCGACAGTGCGTTTCACCGCGTCGGCGGGCACGCCACACCGCGGGTGAAGGGCTTCTTCAAGCTGATCGAGGCCCGGATCTGGGCACGCAGCGGAAACGCACGCATGGCCGACGGTGCGCTCGCCGCAGCGGAGCGCCTGCTCGACGCCGCCAACTCCTGCACCGGGGACGATCCGGCCTGGATCGACTTCTTCGATGAGCGCCGGCTCGCCTCCGATGCGGTCGAGATCCAGCGTGATCTCGGTCGACCGCGCGCAGCACTGCGCTGGAACACGTTCGCCGAGATGCCGACCGACACCTTCGCCAGGGCGTACGCCATCCGCCAAAGCGTCCTAGGCAGCACCTACTTACAGGAATACCGGCCCGACCTCGAACACGCTCTAGACCACGGTCACCGCGCCGTGTCCGCTCTCGCCGTCGTCAGCTCGGCCCGCGCCGTGGACTACCTCAATGCCCTGATCTCCCGAATGTCACGCTGGCGCACCGAACCTGGCGTGGTCGAGTTGACACGTCGAGTAAAAAGCGCGATCCATGCGACCTGACTACGGAAAGAACCCGCTCGTGAAGACCTCCGGAGCCCTTCATATCGACCTTCCGAACCCTGCCCTGGTAATTCTTGTAGGCTTGCAGGGAAGCGGTAAAAGTACCCTTGCACACCGACACTTCGCCCCCGTTGAGATTCTTTCAATGGATGAGTTTCGTGCCCGAATGTGCAACGACCCAGCCAGTCAGTCGAACAGTTCTGCGGCACGCAAGCAACTGCTCGACATGCTCCGCCAGCGCCTCCGGAACAGGGTCACCACCGTGGTTGACTCTACGAACCTACGCAGCGATCAGCGTGCGGAACTCCTCGACATAGCAACGAAGTTTGAGACACCTGCGATTGCCCTTGTGTTCACCGCCAGCGCGGAGTGGTGTCGAGAGCGCATTGACAATCGGGCGAGCATCATCCGCGATGACGTCCTCTCTCAGAATTCTGATCTGTTGGAGCAGACGCTGCGCAGCATCGACGACGAGGGCTACTTCGCAGTGTTTCGTCTCAGCACTGAGCAAGCGGAGTCAATTAGGTTCGAGCACGCCTTTCCTGACGATCCTGACCCGGATCGCTGGTTTGAGGTCGAGCAGCTCCGCCCGCGCGTATGGGTATTTCGGCACCCTGCCGACGAACTTCGACGTCACCCCGCGGTTCTCGCCGAAGCACGGCCGACCTGGGACTTTATCGCTCGCGTTGCCGCCGATATGGCACTCACCGCGCGGACTGCGTTGGCGAACACGCAGGTCCGCACGCAGGTCGGCGCAGAGTTGCGCGTACAGCTACCACACTGCCTGCCCATCCACCTTGTCGCCCGGCAGGACGGCTGGGAGCGCACGCCGCCAGACGCCAGGTGATTCGTGAGCCCCCTCGTGAGCCCTCCCGCCGCGATCCACATCACGATTCCATGAGCTGGATCACAAGCAGCCACCATGAAAGGACGGACCGTGAGGCCCATCCAGCGAGCTCAACCCGAGTCGCGGTGAGCGACGTGGCTCGGGGACGCTACTGCATCGGCGACGGCAGCTTCTCGTTCGCCGCGGCGCACCACCTCACCAATCTGCCCGACGCCGAGAACAAGGCCGCGCGACCCCACGGTCACACCTTCACCGTCGAGGTCCAGCTCACCGACACCGAACTGCGGGCACCCGGTTTCGTGGCGGACTACGCCGAACTCGCCCCCGTCGGTGAGTATCTCAAGCGCGAACTGGACCATCGCGACCTCAACGCCTTGTTCACGTTCGACACCACCACCGACGCGCTCGCCCAGCACATCACCGCGTGGTTCCTGGCCCACATGCCACCCGAGCGCGGGAAGCAGCTCCACGCCGTCCACGTCGACTTCGGCGCAACCACCGGGGCGCACCAGCGCGTCGATGACGAATCGTTCACCTTTGAGGCTGCCCACCACCTGGAGGGCCTGCCTGACGGACACAAGTGCGGCCGGCCTCACGGCCACTCTTATCGGGTGGACCTCCGGCTGGACCGACAGACGAGTCCCCGCCGCCGCGCCAGGCTCCGCGCCCTGCTCGCCGAGTATCTCGACCGTCACCTGGACCACCGCGACCTGAACGCCGTGCTCGAGTTCCAGCCGACGTCGGAACTGCTTGCCGAGCACCTGTATGCCCGGACCCTCGGCCAGGCCAACGCGAGAGAGGCCGCTGCGGTCCAGGCGGTTCGCGTCTGGGAGTCGCCGCGCCGATGGGCCGAGTTCACCCAGGACGAGCGGAGCGGCCGGTGACGATCACACTGGCCGACGACGAGCTGCTCGTCGCGGAGAAGTTCGGCCCGACCGTGCAAGGCGAAGGTCCGTCGATCGGGCGTCGGGCCGTGTTCATCCGCCTGATGAACTGCAACCTGACCTGCGAAGACTGCGACACGCCCTACACCTGGGACGGTGCCCGGTTCGACTTGGACGCCGAAGGCACCGTCAACTCGATCAACGATCTACTGGCCTGGGCGACGGCGCAGCCGGTCGACCTCGTGGTGATCACGGGCGGCGAGCCGCTGGTCCAGCAGCGCCGCCTCGTCGCACTCGTGCAGGGGCTCGTGGACGCCGGGCTGCAGGTGGAGATCGAGACGAACGGCACGATCGCGCCCGCACCGGACCTGCTCACATCTGTCACCCGGTTCAACGTGTCGCCGAAGTTGTCGAGCTTCGGCGTCGGGATGCCGACCTCGAAGCGGATCAAGGGCCGCGTGCTCGGCCACTTCGCGGCCAGCGGCCGGGCCGTGTTCAAGTTCGTCGTCTCCAGCATTGCCGACCTCGACGAAATCACCGAACTCGTTGCCAACCACGATCTGACACCGGTGTACGTAATGCCCGAAGGCCGGACCGCCGAGGAGGTCACGAGGCGGCTGGCCGAGATCGCCGACCCGGCCATTGAGCGGGGCTTCCACCTCACCACGCGGCTGCACGTGCTCGTCTGGGGAGACCAGCGTGGCCGTTGACCTTGTCGCCGGTCGGCCCGACCCGCAGCCCTATGAGGCCGCCCGCGGTGTGCTGATCACCGTCGAAGGGATCTGGGGCACAGGGAAGACCACGACCGCCACCGCGCTGGGCGAGCGGCTGACCGCCGCCGGGTTCTCGACATGCGTCCTGCACTACGGGCCCCGCCACGGCGTCGTCGAACGCCTGTCGGACATGCTCGACAACGCGCCGCTGCGCCGCCGCGACGGCCTCGGCGGCTACGCCGCGCCGCACCACGCCACGGTTGACGTCCTGCTGCGGTTGTGCCGGGAGTCCTACAACCACCGCGTCCTCTACCGGCCGGCGCTGGCGGAGCACGACGTCGTGGTCGTCGACCACGGCGTGTACTCCAAGCTCGCCTACGCCTTGGCGGTGCTGACCGAACAACACCCCGACGTGGATCCGGCGCTGCTGCTGAAGCAGGTCCGAGCGGTCGCCGCACCGTGGTTCCTGCACCCCGATGTCGCGCTGTGGCTGGAAATGCCCTGGCCGCTGGCCCGCGAACGTGCCATCGCCCGTGGCCGCGGCGGCGGCAACCCCGGCTCGGTGGAGCGGCTGTTGTTCCTGCCTGGCTACAGCCACGCCTACCGCCTGCTCGCCGACGCCCTCCCCGACCGCATCCGGCGGATCCGGGTCGGCGCCCGCACCACGCCGAGCGTGCTGGCCGAGATCGACGAACTGCTCTCGCCCGTGCTGCACACCCAGACAGGAGCGTTGCGATGACCGAGAACCGGATCCCAGAGGTCCTGTTGTTCTCCGCCGGGTTGGACTCCTACCCTGCCTGGCACTACCTCGGCCGCCCACCGAGCCTCTACTTCGACCTCGGTCACCGCTACGCCAGCCAGGAACGCGCCGCCATCGCCGCGCTCGCCGACGCCGCCGGGATCGAGGTCGAGATCAGCGACGAACTCCGGCTCGGGGCGTGGGAGGCCGAGGACGCGATCATCCCGCTGCGCAACGTGCACCTGGCGATGCTCGCGGCCAACCGCGCGGAAACGGTGTGGTGCATCGGCGTCAAGGGCGACCACACCCTGGACAAGAGCCGCGAAGCGTTCGCCGACATGGGCCGGTTCATCGCCCGTTTCTCGGAGCGATTGCTCCGCGTCGACAGCCCATTCTGGGACATGACCAAGACCGAGATCATCGCCTGGTACCTCGCGCAGGGCCTGCCGGTCGACCACCTGCTGCTCACGTTCTCCTGCAGCCGCACCGACGGCAGCACCGTGCATTGCGGCCGATGCCCCAGTTGCCTGCGCCGCTGGACGTCCCTGGTCAACAACGGCGTCGAAGCCGAGTTCGAGCAGCAGCCCTGGACCTGGGATCGGGTCCGCGAGTTCTACATCCCGGCCATGCGCGAGGGCCGCTACCCCGACCACCGAGCGCACGAGTTCTTCGCCGCGCTGGCCACCGTCGGCGCGGCCGTGGCGAGCTGACCAACCCCCTGCCGACCTTCGAGGAGCATGCCCATGAAGGCATACATCGCCGCACCATTGTTCTGCGACGCGGAGAAAGGGTTCAACCTCCAAGTTGACGCCGCGGTACGCGCCCTCGGCCTCGACACCTTTCTGCCCCAGCGCGACGGCGGCGAAGCCGCCCCCTTGGTCCGCCAGGGCCTGGACGAGGACACCGTCCGGCGCCGGCTCTACGAGCTGGACTGCGCCGCGATCACCGAGTGCGCGATCTTCGTGTTCATCCTGGACGGCCGCGTCCCCGACGAGGGCGGCTGCGTGGAACTCGGCATGGCCCGCGCCCGCGGCGCGGACTGCTTCGGCCTGCAGACCGATTCACGCCGCTTCGGCGGCACCGACTCCAACAACCTGATGATCGACTACTCCCTCAACGGCGGCATCGCACGCTCGATCGACGAGCTGAGCACCCTGCTGCGCGCCCACCTCGACGCGCTCACGCCCGCCCGCTGACCGAACCCCCTTCCGCTCGACACATCACCGATCCGACAAGGAGCCTTGCCATGCCCCTGGGCGTCAACCTCTGCTTCGCCGTCAAGCGGATGCCGGAACCGGAACGCTGGGCCGCGTTCGTCCGCGAAGAGCTCGGCCTCGATCGGGTGCAGTTCACCTTCGACCTGCTTGACCCCTGGTGGCCCGACGACCAACGCGCCCGGCTGGCCCGCCGGGTGCGCGACGCCGCCGCGGCCCACGACCTGATCATCGACTCGTGCTTCGTCGGGCTGGCCCACTACGTGCCCAGCGGCCTGCTCGACCCGGACGCCGACGCCCGCTCCGCCGCCCTGACCTGGTGGCACCGCGCCATCGACCTCACCGCCGAACTCGGCGCTCCGGCGGTCGGCGGCCCGATGGGCACGATCAGTGAGGCTGACGCCGCCGATCCCGACCGCCGAGCCGACCGCCAGAACGAACTCGTCGACCACCTCGAACGACTCGCCCGTCGCGCCGCCGACAGCGGAGTGCGCGAACTGCTGGTCGAGCCGACCCCGATCCTGCGGGAGTACCCGGCCTATATCGACCACTGCCAGACCCTGCTGAACACCCTTCGCGGGCGCGGGATTGACAACGTGGGGCTCACGCTGGACACCGGGCACGCGCTGTTCCAACGGCTGCACGGCGCCGACGCCGGGATGGAGAGCTGGATTCACAATCTCGGCTCGCGCATCCGGCAGATCCACCTGGACAACACCGACGGCCACGGCGACCCGCATTGGGGCTGGCCGCACCCGCAGGGCACCTTCGACGTCGGCGCGCTCGCAGCCTGCCTGACCGACAACGACCTGGCCGACATCTCGGTGATCCTGGAGGTCTACCCGCGGTTCGAGGACAACACCGCCGAGGTGCTGAAGCTGATCGCCAGCTCCGTCGAACACTGCCGCGCCCACTTCCCCGCCTCCGCAGACGACCAGGTGGTCCGCAATGCTGCGGCTGGCTGAGCTGTACCCGCGCGACCGGCTCGCGGTCGAGGTGTCGCTGTGGTCGGCCGACCTGGCGCACCTGGGCGCGGAGGTCACCCGGCTGACCCCGCACGCCGACGTCTTTCACATCGACGCCTCCGACACCCGCTTCGTGCCCAGCCCGCTGTTCTTCCCCGACCTCGTCGCGGCGCTACGCCAGCACACGGAGGTGCCGTTCCACGTCCACGTCATGGCCGAGCGCGCTCTGCCCCTGGTTGAGGACTTCGCCCGTGCCGGAGTGGACCTGTTGTCCGTGCACGCGGAGGCCAATGACGTCAGCGAGGCCCTGCAGACGATCCGCGCGCTGGGCGGTGCCGCTGGCCTCGCGTTGCGCCTGGACACACCCGTCGACACCGTCGCCGCGTACCTCGACGACGTCGACTTCGTGGTCCTCATCGGCACGCCGCTGGGTACCAAGGGCACCGCGATGGACCCGGCCGCGCCGGATCGCGTCCGGCATCTGCGGGCACTGGCCGCAAGCACCGGCCGAGACCAGCTTCCCGTCATCGCCGACGGCGGCATCCGCAGGAACACCGTTCCCGCGCTCGCCGCCGCTGGCGCCGACGCCGTAGTCGCCGGATCGCTGCTGCTGGGCAGCGACGACCTCGCTGCCACCACCACCTGGCTGCACAACCAGCGGCGCGATCCGGCGTCCGACGGACAGCGCGCCGAGGAGCGAACGTGACTCCGGCCGCGGCAGGCCCGTTGGAGAGCTGGGTGGTCAGCGTCGACCTGTGGGGAACGCTGATCACTTACGGCGACCGCGAGGCCGAAGCCGCCTGGCGGATCCGCGAGTTCGAGATCGTGCTCGCCGAGTTCGGCCACGACCTACCCGACGACCAGGTCCGTGAGGCGATCCTCGCCGTGCGCGCGGACACCCAGCAACGTCAACGCACAACCGGCGAACAACCTCCGGTACGCGGCCAAGTCGAGCAGATGCTCACCGTCATGGGCCTGTCCCCGGACACGCGGCTGGTCGACACCCTGCTCGTCCCGCACACCCACGCGGTCCTGCGGGCGTGCCCCGACCTCATCCCTGGCGCGCACAGTGCGCTCTGGACGCTGCGGCAGGCCGGCGCCCGGCTCGTGCTGACCTCCAACACACTCGCCACCCCGGCGTCGGTGTCCCGGCTCATCCTCGACGACCACGACCTGGCCACGGTGTTCGACGAAACCGTCTTCTCGTCCGACGTCGGGCTGGCCAAGCCCCGCCGGGAGATGTTCGTCGCGGTCGCCGCCGCTGCGGGCGCGGACCTGGACCGGGTCGTGCACGTCGGCAACAGCCTGACCACCGACATCCACGGCGCGCTGAACGCCGGATGCCGCGCGGTGCTGTTCAACCCGCGTGGCAAACCCTGCCCCACCGGCGTACAGGACATCACCAGCCTCGACCAGATGCCTGACGCCGTCCTGGCCACCTGCTCCTGAACCCACCGCCGATCCGAGGAACCCGTTTGATGATCACGCCGCTGGACATCCCCACGGCCCGTGTCTCTCCTCGCCCGCTGCCGCCGAGCGGTCTGGACCTGCTCGTCGCGGCATCAGCCCGCGAAGGCCGGGCCCGCCACCTCCGCGATCTGCTGACGGGTGCCGACGCCGACGGATCGGTCTACCTGGTCTACCCCGACGAGGTGCGCGCGATGCTCAATCGTGGCATCGACCCCCAGCTCTACCTCGCTTACCGCGACATCGCCGCGCCCCGACCCAAGACCGGCCAGCCGATCGACGGCGCGGAAGGCACGCACGCCTGGTTCGCCGACCTCGTCGTCTACACCGCCGCGAACCTCGGTGGCAGCCCGGAACTTGGCCGGTCGCTCGGCCACTGGAACACCCCGGCACAGGTCGAAATCTTCCAGTGCCTGTCCGGACGGGTTCTCATGCTGCACACCAACATCGACGACAACGGAAACTCCACAATGGACTACCATGTGTGCCGTGCTGGTGATCACGTCGTCATCCCGTTCGGTGCCTGGCACCTGACCGTTGTGCTCGACGCTCCGGCGGCGGTGTTCAACATCTACACCGACGTCGCCGACCTGCTGAACGGACACACCAGCCGGGAGGCAGTCGACAGCGACCTGAAGTACCGAGCGGCCCCAGCGCCCGAGCTGACCATCGCGCGCACGGCCTCGAAGATCGCCGTGGTCGGCTCCAGACGTGAGCTCACCGAGCGGCCTTTGCGGCGCGGTGAGTCCCCGAACTGGGCCGAGGGCCTGCTGATGCCCTCCGGATTGGCCGCGCTCTACCGTCACGCCCCGGCCGCCGAACTGGCCCGGTTGCAGCAGCACGCCGCGCACTTCGGCAACCGTCCGATCCCCGCCACGGCGTCATGACGAGCTCACACAAATACCCCGGCCAACCCGCGCTCACCAACGTCTTCTGCCCACTACAGCCCCTGATCGGCTACACCGCGCCCACCTGCGCGACGCGCCGCTTCACCCAAGGACCGGCGAGCGTCACCCTGCGCGCCGACCGCAGCGAACTAGTGCCGCATCAGGCAACGTTCGCCCTGACGTGACACGCCGCGCGGGTCCTGTTCCGGGCGGTGCGTGTCCGTCAGGCTGGGTGAGTGGCAGATCGGGTACGTGTCCGTGGGATCGATGACGACG